>NZ_JACFSD010000010.1:0-2458 GCF_016100595.1 Bifidobacterium sp. M0399
TCCGCTATACCCGGGCCGCCATTCCAGGCGTCGGCACAAACAGTCCCGGCACCAAGGAAAGGAACACCCATGAACACCACAACCACAGTGACCATGCTGCCCATCGACGCCATCAGGCCCAACGACGCCAACCCCCGAAGCGAGATAGGAGACGTGTCGGAGCTGGCCATGAGCATCGCGTCCCAAGGCATACAGCAGGCCCTGGTCGTCACACCGGCGAACCAGGAGGGGCGGCACACCCTGGTCATCGGACACCGGCGGCTGGCGGCCGCCGAGCAGGCCGGCCTTGCAACCGTGCCCTGTATCATCACCGACATGGACGAGCAGACCCAGGCGGAGGTGATGCTGGTAGAGAACATACACCGTGACCAGCTCACCGCCCTGGACGAGGCACGCGGATACGCCCACCTCCTGGACCTTGGCGAAGACGTGGACCAGATGGCCAAAGCCACTGGCCGCAGCCGCAGCACCGTGCAGCGACGGCTCAAAATATCGTCCATCGACGACGAGAAAATACTCGCGCTGCCATCCCAGCTGAGCTTCGAGGAATTGGAGACGATAGCCGACTTCCGCGACGACGAAGGCCTGCAAGACCAGCTCATCAAAGCCGCAGGCACCAACAACTGGAACATGACACTGCACCAGGTCCAGGCCAAACGGTCGCTGGACAAGTGGATCGAACAGGCCCAGGAAGCCATCAAGCAGGCCGGGCTGCCCATCGTGCCGCTGACACCATCACAATCCTGGTCTGACCCGGAAGGTTGGCGCACCATCGCCCGATTCTCCCCGGATACCGACCCCGACCCCAAGCAGGCCCTCGACACATGGCTGGAGGAATGGGAAGGCGACAAACCCACGGCCGCCGGACTGCTCGACCGTGGCGGACAGTGGCGCGTCAAAATCACCCTGCTGGAGCCATACACCCAACAGGACCAGGAGGACGAACGCCGGCAAAGAGAGGATGACCTGGCCAGGTGGCAAGCCGAACAAGAAGCCGAAATCGCACCGGCCAAGCAACTGGACACGGCAAGCCACGACCTGCGGCTGGCCTACACGCAACGGCTCATGTCCCTCAAACGCCCCGCCAAAAACCAGTCCCAGGCCCTGTCCATGCTGGTCATCGCCCAAGCGAGCCAACGCACCTGGTGGGTCAGCCGGGACCAGGTGCGGGACACATGGCGCGCCATCGTCCAGGACCAGGAAGCCGAGCTGGCGCAAAAGGCCGACCTTGACGAGAGTCGCCGCACCCAGACGGCCTTCGCCCTGTGCCACGCCATCATGGAGACACAGATCAACCACGAGACCTGGCGCAGCCAAGACGACATAGACGGCCTGCTCAAACCCCTCTACCGTGCCCTCCAAACCGCAGGCTACGCCATCAGCGACGAAGAGCAATCCGGTCTCGACGGCGACCTGGTGCCCCGACCTGAAGAGGAAGACAACGAAGGGAACGAAGATGAAACAGACGACGGCGACCAGGAGGAGGACACCAAAGAGTGAATGAACCCCGCAGCCGGCCCCGCCACCAAGCGGGGCCGGCTGCCGGCGGCGGCGCAGCGATGCCTCGCGCCACCCCACGGGGTGGAATCGGCATCGTCGAACGCCCCGCGTTCGGACAGCCAGACCGCAACGCGAGGAACGCACGACTGGTTTGTATGTGCAATTTGTACTACACTCATGGTCATGGAGATCGAGATAGAGCAATCAGCCCGCAAGCACGGCTGCGCCGACGACGAAATCAGGCACGCGGTCCTCCACTCCATAGGCCACGAACAAATCGAGGGCTACGGCGACGAGATGACGGTGGTCTTCGTCGGCCAGCCACACCCCGGGGCCCTACCCGACAACCTGCTCGAAGTCATCGTCAGCAAATGGCAGGACGGCCAGCTCCACGCCTTCCACGCCATGCCGCTGACCAGCCGGTGGCAACATCTCAGATACCAATAGACACAACCAACAAGGAGCCAGACCATGACCAACACACAGACACCCGCCGACAGGGCAGCACACGCCGAAGCACTCGACCGCATGGCCGACGCCGGCCAATTCACACCCATCGAAGGCACCCGGGTATACCGGGGCTACGACGCCGGCCCCCTGACCGACGACGACCTGCTCTCCATCTTCGCCGGCCGCCCCCGCGACGAACTCAAACAACCCACCAGCAAAACCTGGCAGGTACGCACCACCCCGGCCCTGGACCAATGGGCCGAAGCCGCCGTCAAAACAGAAGGCACCAACCTATCGGCACTGATCCGCCAAGCCACCGCCGAATACCTGGCACACCACTACCCAGGACTCCGAAGCCAGATGGCCTGACCCATCAGGGCAACATCATCAAGGGACCCCTCAACGGGGTCCCTTTTTCCATGCTCGGCTCGGCCGGGGTTGTGGTCATCGGCGGCTGCGCCTTGATGTCTGGCCGCCGCTGTCGCACGCCTGCGGCGTGCTGCTGAAG
>NZ_JACFSD010000011.1:0-2196 GCF_016100595.1 Bifidobacterium sp. M0399
TGGTTTCTGATGACCGGTCATGACCGGTTTGATGATTGGTTTGCTGACCGGTCACCGGTTTGAGTACGCCTAGTGCCTCGAGAGTCTCGACTGGAATTTTCCAGCCTCTTTTGAGTTTGGTAGCTCCTAGTTGTGAGCCATTTTCGTTCAGTTTTCTCCGCAGTGTTGACTCCGAGCATGACACGATGTCCAGCGCTTCTCTGAATGAATATTCGTGAGATTCATGACCGGTCATAGTGACAGTCTACGCAACTAACGGGCTTCCGAATCGATCACTCCAACCGAATCTGATTCGCCCTCCCAGCGGAGCGACTCGACGTGACCGGAAGTCAGTCGAGATGATTCGACGAGGCTCGGAAAGAGACCGTCAAAATGAAAATGTGTACACATTTTCTATAGCTTGCTCCGTTGCTTCATCGCTTCAACAGCGTCTAAAGGCGCACTGGCGCTGTGCACGTGTTTCTTGGCCAGTCTGGTTCTTCTGAGCGCCCTCAGGCCGGCTGAGCCTCGGCGTAAGGCGCCCAAGCCTGATAATGCCGCGGTAGTGGCTTCAGAAGCGTTTGCCGGTGCTCCACGCCGTGATGATCTCTTCGCCCCGGTATCCGGCATTCAGCCCGTGGACGACGTGCCGTCTGGCCGCGAGGTAGTCATCCCCATAGTCGATATGCTCGAGCACGTTGCCGATGTCGACTTCGCTTAAGTCACGCTTCGTGGGCTTCGCCGCTTTCTGCTCCAATCGATCACGGGATTTTGCCAGTCTCGTCTGAGCGGTGGTGGCCACAGAAGTCTCAGACGGATAGATTGTCACGTAATTGCGCCCGCATAAGATCTGCGCCTGAGGATATACGTATTCAACGTCATAGACTGCTTTTCGGAAGCTCTGCTTGAATGCCGGCAGGATATTCGTTGATCCGAATTGGCTATACAGCTGCTGCCATGTAATGCTCTGGCGTTCGTGAAGGTAGCTGTAGCGGCGTGTGAGCCACCAATATACATCCAGGCTCATGGGGGAGTTCAGTTTGGCCACGATGGACAGGTCCACTGGCACAGGTGAGTCACGCAGATAGTCGATGTATTCCTGGCTGAACTGCACCCAGTTCTCGAACAGCCCCCGCTCCTGAGGCTCGTTCCGCAGCCAATCGATCTGCCACTTCGTGGCCACAGTGAATGCCACGCCGTTCGAGGTCGAATCAGTATCGTTGCTGATGGTGTAGGCGCATCTGAACAGATTATCCAGTTGCGGCTTGATGGTCTTCAACTGCCTGCCACCGATTTCGATGTTGAGCAACCGTAGGAACTCACGGAACGTCGTCCCAAGATTCAACGTGCGCGTCTCAGGGTCGAAGCTGGGGTCGCCGGTTTTGACCATTGTGCAGGCGTACATCTCGAACAGGCGCGGATATTTCCCGTATGGCAGGCTGTCGCCCGTGGCTGTGAATTTGGCCGTGAGAGTGCCGTTGCGCCGCACCACTTCCTTGATTCCGTTCTTGGGTCTTCTGTAGGGCAGTGACACCTGTGTCATGAGCTTGGAGATGAAGGCGTGCGACATCCATGGTTCATCCGGGATTTCGATGTCGGTAGAATCGGTCATTGCTAATCACTCCTTTTCAGTGATCGGCCACGTCCCCGGCTGCTCTAACAGTGCGGGGATTTTTCAAAAAAATAGCCGTGTACTTTGAATACATATCCTAGCAGGAAAGTGTGTACTTTAAATATCTCGGGTGTGTACTTTGAATATTCCGAGGGGCTTTAAATATGTTTTGAGGGGCTTTAAATATGTTTTGAGGGGCTTTAAATATCTGTACACCCTCTCAGCCTTACTCGCTGTAGGGCTGAGAGGGTGTCCCCTATATACCTATATACCTATACTAGAAAACTCGGCTTCTTGACTCTGCACCTGACGGTGGATAATCCGTCTTCTTCCGTCGGCACTTGTCGAGATCAATTTTCTTTTTTTGAATGTCTCATAAGCTTTGTCCAGAACGGTTCATGCTTGGGTCTTTGCTCGAGGAGCTTGACGACTTTTTCCCGCTCGGACAGAAGCTGTTTGAGTCCATCGTTCTCTGCTCTTAGGGTGGCGTTCTCTATGCGTAGCCGCGTGATTTCCTGATTGGTTTCTGATGACCGGTCATGACCGGTTTGATGATTGGTTTGCTGACCGGTCACCGGTTTGAGTACGCCTAGTGCCTCGAGAGT
>NZ_JACFSD010000012.1:0-1721 GCF_016100595.1 Bifidobacterium sp. M0399
TGTTACTGTGAGATTGCTTTGCTGATTACAGCTGGTGAGCCGGGACTATGGGGTCCTGGCATTCAATAGGAGGATGAGAGCGATGAGGCGTTATGGGGTTATGTTGAAGGTGACGGCCCTGGCTTGTGTTTCGGTCATGGCCTTGGCGGGCTGTGGGAGCGGCGGGGCTTCCACCGCCGAAGACGGCAGGCCGATCGTCACGGTGCAGGTCGTCAAGGACGCGCGGGCCGAGAAGATGTCGAAGATGGGGTGGACCAAGGATCTGGAGAAGGCCTGCGGGTGCAAGATCGACTGGCAGGACGTGGCTGGTTCCTCGTGGGACCAGCAGAAGAAGGCCTCCCTGGCCGCGGGCGAGGTGGCCGACGTGACCATCAGCGGTTTCGGATCGGGGGACATGGGCGAGTATGGCAGTCTCTTCCTCGATCTCAAGCCCGAGCTGGGGAAGATGCCCAACCTGTCCAAGACCTTCAAGACGGAGCCCTATGCGCGGGTGATCTCGACGACGGCCTCGGGCAAGATTCTGGGCGCCCCAACCGTGGATCGGCCGACCACCGCACGCACCAGCAACCACATGTTCATCAACAAGCAGTGGCTTGACAAGCTGGGGTTGAAGGTGCCGACCACCTGGGATGAGCTCGAGACCGTCCTCAAGGCGTTCAAGACCGGCGACCCCAACGGCAACGGGAAGGCCGACGAGATTCCCATGGAGTTCAATTCGCCGGGGACCGGCGGGTTCGGCCTCTTCCAGCCCAACGTCCTCCTGGCCAGCCTGGGGATCGTTGTCCCCAACGGGAGTCTGGGCATGTATGTGCAGGGCGGCACGGTGAAAAACTACCTGACCGACGTCCGTTACAAGGAGCTCATCTCCTACCTCCATAGGCTCTGGGCCGACGGGGTCATCTCGGCCGAGGCCTTCACCCATGACTGGTCCAAGTACACCGGCACCTGCAAGGGCGAGGGAACCACGGCCAAGGTCGGGTTCACTTGGATGTGGACCCCTTCCGATGTCTTCGGCCCCCAGCTGGCCGACCAGTACATCACCCTGCCCTCCCTGAAGGCCAGGGCCGACCAGGCGGAGAAGCCGGTGTGGTCCTACAACGGGGACGACCTGGCCTACCAGGCCGACCGCATCGTGGTCTCCGGCAAGGTCAAGAACAAGGAGGCGGCCCTGAAACTGGTCGACGCCTTCTACTCGCCCGACATCTCCATCCAGGCCCGCTACGGCGCCTTCGGCACGGCAGTCAAGAAGAACGCCGTCAACGACTACAAGATCCTCGACCCTCCCGCAGACCACCAGCTCTCCGATTGGCAGTTCTTCCAGTCCCTGGCTGACGGCGCCCCTGGCTGGATCAGCGACGAGATGAAACTGGACCTGCCCGCCTTCCACACCGAGGTCAAGGGCGTGGACGCCGTCTACGACGGGGACTATGCGGACGTGGACTTCAACAAGGACATCCTCTACTCCAACATGCCCATGACGGAGGAGCAGACCAACACGATGAACGCCAACAACACCGGGATCACCCAGGGGGCCATGAGCAAGTTCGCCCAGTGGGTCACCAAGGGCGGCGTGGAGGACGAATGGGACGCCTACGTGGCCAACCTGAAGAAGAACAAACTGGACGAGAACATCAAGATCCAACAGGACGTCTACAACTCCTTCAAAAAGAACATGGACACCATCGGAGTCAACCTCAACAACAACAACAAATAAACAGAAT
>NZ_JACFSD010000013.1:0-1353 GCF_016100595.1 Bifidobacterium sp. M0399
GGGCTATAGGAACTAAACGCGTTGTTTATGTTGGGGGTTTGGCCTTGTGGCTGTAAGCGTGTTGGGTGGTTGTTAATAGGTCGGGTTGTTAATAGGGGTCTTGCAGGGGTGCCCGTTCCTGTTCGATCGGGGAATGAGAACCAGATCGAAGAGGGCCAGGCATTGCCCCATATGCCATGGGCGGATGCGCAAGCATGGGCGCAACAGATCAGGCACGCAGCGCTGGATGTGTCCGTCCTGCTCGATCACGTCCACCGCGCGCAGGCAGGACCGGGCCCGCGCCGCGCAGTTGAGGGAGTTCCCGGACCGGCCGCTGACGGGCAGGACCCGGGAACAGATGGGGGCCATGGGCGCCAGGGCCTGGCGTAAACGGGTCGGCTGGTGCTGGAACATCAAGCCGGCAATCACACCGGACGGGGTGGTCCATCACACGCTCATGGCCGACGGCACGCATATGGCACACGGCTGGTGCCTCCTGATAGCGATCGACGGGCAGACGGGCCAGGTCATCGACCGGCAGTGGTGCCATCAGGAGAACACGGCGGCCTACACGGCCCTGTCCTCCCGCATCCCCGGGCCCGACGTGCTCATCACCGACGGCCTTCGCGGCGTGCAGAAAGCCTGCCATGCCTGCTGCCGGGCACGCGCATCCAACGCCGCCTGGTGCACGTGCAACGCAACACCAAAACCGACCTGACACTCAAACCACGACTTCAGGCCGGCAAGGAACCCAAGCGACTCTCCGACCAGCTCACCCGGGTCCATACCATCGAGGAAGCGGTGCGTCGGGGTGAGGCCTTGAACGCCTGGCACGAAAGATGGAAAACCCTCATCGACGAACGCACCATGGCCAAGGACGACCCAGCCAACCCCAAAGCCAGCCACCAATCCTGGTGGTGGACCCACCAGGAACTCCGCCGCTGCTACCGCAGGCTCGAACACCTCTTCCAAGACAGGCAGCTCTTCGCCTTCCTGGAACCCGAACTCACCGCCGGCGGGCCAGTGGAACGCACCACCAACCGGCTGGAAGGAGGAGTCAACCCACCCATCAAACGCACCCTCCTGCAACACCACGGCCTACCCGAGAGCCACATGAGACGCGCCTGCGAATGGCACTGCTGCATGAAAACCGACAACCCCGACCCCGCCAGCCTGATCAGGGACGAACACCACCAGCCACAACCAGCACCCAAACGGGAAACCAGACAGGAACAGGACGAGCCCGAACACTACGGCACCGCCATCAACTGGAACGAGTTCCACACACCAGTCAGATACCCCAACACCACACTCTGACCAACACACAACCAAACCCACACACAGAACCTAAAACAACGCGTTTAGTTCCTATAG
>NZ_JACFSD010000014.1:0-1184 GCF_016100595.1 Bifidobacterium sp. M0399
GATGTGTATTCGTTGCGCAAATTTGCATCTATTATTCGTCTTAGTCTGAATAACTATCTACCATTTATGTAATGATTGGAAATAACAAAACTATCGATTCGCGGGGGAAGACAATGAATACACGACTTGCCGACATAGCCGAAAAGGCCGGAGTGAGCCAGGCCACAATCTCCCGTGTCATCAATAACAAACCGGGGGTATCGGACGACACAAGGAACACCGTCCTGAACACCCTATCCTCCATGGGAATGTCCAAGGAGCGCCTGCAGCGCAGCGGCACCCGCCTGGTTGCCATTATCGCGCCGGATTTGTCCAACCCGATTTTTCCCAAGTTCATCACCACCCTGGTCACCCTCCTGGCCCAACACCAACTTCTGCCCATCGTCTGTGTTTACACACCGTCAGGAACATCGGAGGCCGGCTTTTTGACCATGTTGCAAGGTCAACCCTTGAGTGCTGCGATCTTCCTGGCTGGGAGCTATGACACCAAAGACACCAACCTGTCCATTTACCGGAGTCTTACCGACCGCAATATCCCTTGCGCATTCCTCAACAGCACCCCGCGTAACATGGACGGTCTCTTCGTCGGGACCGACGATGAGGCGGCCATCACTATGGTCCTTCATCACCTGATCGATCTGGGGCACAATCGGATCGGACTCCTACTCGGCGACAGGAACCACTACCCCTCCATCCTCAAGCACCAGGCGGCCCAACGATTGTTCAAGGAGAAAGGTTTCAGCCCCGACCAGGCCCCTACAGCCTGGACCACCTATGGGGTGGACTCCGGCAGGATGGCTGCCCGGACCCTTCTGGAACAGGGCGTCACTGCCATCGCCTGTGCAAGTGATCAGTTGGCCCTGGGTGCCATAAGGGCCGCACGGAGCATGAATCTGTCCGTCCCCGGCGATGTCTCTGTCGCCGGATACGACGACTCCCCCTTCATGAGTGACATATCCCCCTCCCTGACTTCGGTCCACCAGCCGGTCGACAAAATCTGCCAGTCCATGGTCAACGGGGTTCTGGCTATGATGAACAACCACAAGCTTTCCAGACGGCGGGATGTGCTCATGTTCGAACCGGAGCTGGTTGTCCGTGAGTCCACTGGCAGGGTCAGCCCCATCCCAACTGATGCTGCAAGGGATTTGAATAGACACTGAATATTTGCGCTCTAATTTCCTTTT
>NZ_JACFSD010000001.1:0-1130641 GCF_016100595.1 Bifidobacterium sp. M0399
ATCCAACAGGACGTCTACAACTCCTTCAAAAAGAACATGGACACCATCGGAGTCAACCTCAACAACAACAACAAATAAACAGAATATTCCGAGCAAACACCTTCCAAAGCAGAAACGAAGCGTAAGACCATGACATCCAGACAGCGTCCAAAGGTGCCTGACGACATCCAGACCAATGGGGCCACCCCCAACCCTTGGTGGGCCAATGCGGTGGTGTATCAGATTTACCCCCGCTCCTTCCAAGACACCAATGGGGATGGGTATGGTGACATCCCTGGTATTGCCAGGCGCCTGGACTATCTGGCCGAGCTTGGGGTGGATGCGATTTGGTTGAGTCCGGTCTACCAGTCGCCTCAGGATGATAACGGATATGACATCTCGGACTACCGACGGATCGATCCCATGTTCGGCAGTCTGGAAGACATGGATGAACTGATTGCTCAGGCCCACAATAAGGGGATCAGGGTGATCATGGACCTGGTGGTTAACCACACCTCGGATGAGCACGCGTGGTTCCAAGCCTCCCGCAACCGTGATCCGGCCTACGCAGATTGGTACTGGTGGCGACCGGCTCGCCCCGGCCACGAACCGGGTACGCCAGGTGCCGAGCCCAACAAGTGGGGTGGGAGTTTCGGGGGTTCCGCCTGGCAGTATGACCCTGTGCGGGGGGAATATTACCTGCACATCTTCTCGCGTAAGCAGCCAGACCTCAACTGGGAGAATCCGGCCGTTCGCAAGGCGGTATACCAGATGATGAACTGGTGGATGGATCGCGGGATAGACGGCTTCCGCATGGATGTAATCACGTTGATTTCCAAGCTGGTGGATGCCCAAGGCCACCTGCCTGGGGAATGCGGAGGTTCAATCCCTGATAACCCTCCGGGGGAGGAAGGCTATTCGAGTCCATGGCCCTTCTGCATGGACGGTCCCCGCTTGGACGAGTTCCTCAAGGAGATGCGTCAGGCTGTCTTCAATGGCCGTCAGGGCTACCTGACTGTGGGGGAGGGCCAGGGGATCACAGCAGCCCGCAGTGGACAGATAACCGACCCCGCCAGCGGCGAATTGGATATGCTCTTCCTCTTCGACCATATGGAGGTTGACCAGGCAGGTGCCAAGTGGAACCAGACCCCCTTTCACCTGTGCGACCTGAAGAAGGCCATGTTCCGCCAGCAGGAGTCTGTCAGCAAGAAGGGGTGGGCGAGCCTCTATTTCAACAACCATGATCAGCCCCGCATCGTCTCCCGGTGGGGAGATACCTCCACCGACGAACTAAGGGTTCGATCGGCCAAGGCTCTGGCCCTGCTACTTCACATGCATCGAGGGACTCCCTATATCTACCAGGGCGAGGAATTGGGCATGACCAATGCCGGATTCACTCGTCTGGACCAGTATCGGGACTTGGAATCCATCAATGCCTTCCATCAGAGGGTCGAAGAAGCCCACGTCCAGGATGCGGATTCGATGATGATCTCCCTGGCCAAGGCAGGGCGGGATAATGCCAGGACCCCTATGCAATGGGATGGAGGCCGCTATGCCGGTTTCATGACTCCTGAGGCTGCTGTCGAGCCTTGGATCGCCGTCAACCCCAACAAATCACGGATCAATGCCGCTAGTGAGGTCGATGATCCTGATTCTGTCTTTTCCTTTTACAAGAGGTTGATTGACCTTCGCCACCGGAACCCTGTCATCTCGGCCGGGTCCTTCCAGCCGGTCGATGTTGAGGACGAGTACGTATATGCCTTCGTCAGAGTTCTGGGCGACCGCCGTCTACTGACCGTAGTCAATGTCTCCTCTCGACAAGCCACCTTGCCGGCACAGACGACTGGCCTTCTGAACGGAAATCTGAACGCTTCGCGTCTGGTCATATCGAACCTGGATGGAGCCGATCTCATGGTGGAACTGGCCCGAGGAATTCTGCCGCCTTGGGCGGCCTTCGCCATCGGTTTGTGAACGTCCGCTCCGGCTTTGCCGGGCGGACGGAATGAAAACAGTAACAAGGGTGCGGCAGTGCACCACGGAGGATCAGAGAATGGAGAGGAATGCCATGAGTGTCAACCAAAAGGGGGGTGGCGTGACTGGTCAGGCGGAGGAGGTTGCCCGGGCCGGTGTAACCCCTGAGAAGATAAAAGGCCGGAGTCTGGCAGAGAGCAAGGGCAAAGTCGACGTGATCGACAACCTGGAGGCACGCAGGCATGCCCCCCTTCCCATGCGGGTCGCCGACCATTTCCGGCGCTACTGGGAGATTTGGGTGTTCGTGCTGCCCTCCATATGTTTCGTGGCCCTTTTTTCATACGTACCTATGTATGGAATCCAGCTGGCCTTCCGCGAGTATGACATCACCAAAGGATTGACCGGTGGTAAGTGGGTAGGTTTCAAATACTTTCGACAGTTCTTCAACGACCCCATGTTTGTCGAAATCATCACCAATACCGTCCGCATCAGCCTGTGGACCCTGGTCATGGGTTTCATCGCACCAATAATCCTGGCCCTTTTGATCAACCAAATCGGCAGTTCAAAAATCAAGGGTTTCGTGCAGACGGTCACCTATATGCCCCACTTCATCTCGACCGTGGTCATGGTTGCCATGATCCAGATTTTTCTTTCTCCTGGCACCGGCCTTCTGGGTCGCTTCTTTGGCCGCACCAGCCTCATGGGGGTGCCGGGGGCTTTCACTCCCATCTACTGGATCAGTGAGGTCTGGCAGCACACTGGGTGGAACTGCATCATCTACTTGGCCGCATTGAGCTCGGTGGACCTTAGCCTGTATGAGGCCGCCAAAATCGACGGAGCCGGTCGTCTCCAGCTGATCCGCTACGTGGACATCCCAACTATCATGCCCACGGTTGGCGTCCTCCTCATCCTCCAGATGGGATCGGTCCTGGGCGTTGGTTTCGAGAAGGTCTGGCTGATGCAGAACACGTTGAATGTGACTGCTTCCGAGGTCATATCGACCTATACCTACCGAATAGGCATTCTGGACAACCAGTTCTCCTATTCGACAGCTATCGGCCTCTTCAATTCGGTGGTCAACTTCGTCTTCCTGGTGGCGGCCAACGCCTTCGCCAAGAGGGTCAGCGACACGAGCATCTTCTGAATAAGGGAGGAAGAGACATGTCATCTACACGGCAAAACGTAGACGGTTCCGCCGCCCTCGTGGCAGCTAAGAGGGGAAGATCTGACGTTCCCTTCAACAAACACAGGGGTCAGAGCAAGACCGCAGGGGATTGGGTGGTCGACATCATCATCGCTTTGATTCTGGTCGTTATTGTGTGTGTGGTAATCTACCCGCTTTGGTTCATTATCATTGCTTCTTTTTCTGATCCAACGGCGGTGGCCCAAGGCAAGGTCAACATCCTCCCACAGGGGTTCAGCTTGGGTGGCTACGCCAAGATTCTGGCCGATGACCGGATCTGGATCGGTTACAAGAACACCATCATATACACCTTCCTAGGTACGGCGGTCAACCTGATTGTGACCATACCGGCGGCCTTCGGACTCTCCCGCAGAGAGTTCAGACCTAGGAGGATCATCATGTTCCTCTTCGCGTTCACCATGTTCTTCAGTGGGGGCTTGATCCCCTCCTACCTCCTGATGAAACAACTGGGTCTGTTGAACAGCATGTGGATTTTCATCCTGCCGGGAGCATTTGGGGTTTATAACATGATCATCGCACGATCCTTCTTCGAAAGTTCCATACCTGAGGAGTTGCGTGATTCGGCCCGCGTGGATGGGGTTTCCTACTTCGGCTTCTTCTTTAAAATCGTTCTGCCCCTGAGCTCGGCCATCATTGCGGTGATAGGCCTCTATTGCTTCGTGGGCCACTGGAATGACTACTTCACTGGCTTGATTTACATCCGTAACCAAGAGAAACAACCCTTGCAGAACATCCTTCAGATGATTCTTCTGGCCAACCAGGTGACCCCAGGCTCGGGTAGCAGCATGTCTGCGGTCCAATCGCAGAACTTCGCCGACCAGATCAAGTTCGGAATCATCATCGTATCGACCTTGCCCCTCCTCGTTATCTACCCCTTCCTGCAGAAGTATTTCAACAAGGGTGTAATGATCGGGGCCATAAAGGGCTGAGTATGACCCCTTCCACCAGCCAACCACGGAAAGATCCGATTCAAGCACGAAAGCTGACAGAAAGCCATGAAGATAATCAACCCCCGCAGTCAGATGCCTATCCAGGCCCGTCCTCTCATGGGGCCTGAGACCGTCATTCAGGGAGATCGGTTCAGAATCGCCTTCCTTACTGATTCCATGGTCAGACTGGAGTGGTCAGATTGCGGCGTTTTTGAGGATCACTGCACTCAGATGGCCCTTGACCGGGCCTTTGAAGACCCAGCAGCCCTCCACCTGGACAGACGGTGTGAGGGGGATCGGCTGGTAGTCGAGACACCATACATAATCCTGGCCTACGACGGAGGGCCCTTCAGCCGTGAGGGATTGCAAATCAAAGTCAAGGGAATGGACGGCTACTGCAGTACCTGGCACTATGGGGACGACCAGCATGCCAATCTGGGCGGGACAGCCCGGACCCTGGATGGGGCGGACGGCTCCACCAAGCTGGATATCGGCGTCAACTCAACGGACGGATGGGCCCTCATCGATGACTCGTCCTCCAACTTGATTATGGCCCCGGACGACCCTGATCTTCCCGAAACGCTCAAGGGGGCTGATCGGGTGCTCATCCTGCCTCGAAAGCACCAAGAAATCGATCTTTACTTTTTCGGTTATGGTCACCGCTATCGCGAGGCTGTTCGTGACTTCTACCGCTTGACCGGCCCCACGCCACTGCTGCCCCGTTTTGCTCTCGGCAACTGGTGGAGCCGCTACCATCGGTATACAGCAGACGAGTACCTGGCCTTGATGGACAGATTCGAACAGGAGGGTCTGCCCTTCACCACCGCCGTCGTCGATATGGATTGGCACCTGACCCAGGTGGATTCCAAATATGGCACGGGCTGGACCGGATACACATGGAACAGGGACCTCTTCCCGGACCCGGCCGCCTTCTTGGGTGGGCTGCACAGCAGGGGGATGAAGGTCACCCTCAACGTACACCCCCGTGACGGAATCCGTCCCTTCGAAGATCCCTACCGCCAGGTATGCGCTGACATGGACAGGGATCCGACCGGGAATAAAGCCGTGGAATTCGACTTGACCGACCCCAAGTTCGTCGAGGCCTATTTCCATATGCACCATGACCTGGAGGAGGAGGGGGTGGACTTCTGGTGGATCGATTGGCAACAGGGAAGCGTCTCCAAACTAGCCGGCCTTGATCCTCTCTGGCTACTGAACTTCCTCCACTATGCCGACAGCGGGCGGTCGGGGCGCTGGCCTATGACTTTCTCCCGTTATGCCGGTCCGGGTTCCCACCGCTACCCTATAGGGTTCTCGGGGGATACGGTGGTGAGCTGGGACTCCCTGCGTTTCCAGCCCTATTTCACGGCTACGGCTTCCAATATCGGCTATGGGTGGTGGTCGCATGACATCGGTGGCCACATGCTCGGTTACCGGGATGAGGAACTGGAGGCCCGTTGGTATCAGTTGGGCACGTTCAGCCCGATCAACCGTCTGCACTCCTCGTCCTCGCTTTTCAATGGGAAGGAACCCTGGAACTTCCACCAACCGGCACGAGGAGTCATGGAGGATTTCCTTAGGCTGCGCCAGGCACTCCAGCCTTACCTATATACGATGAACTGGCGCAACGCCGCACTGGGCAAAGAACTGATAGAGCCCATGTATTGGGGGGACCCGGAGACTGCGGAGGCCTATCAGGTCCCGAACGAGTACCGCTTCGGGACCAGCATGATTGTGGCGCCGGTCACCGACCCCATGGACCGTGACCTGATGAGGGCTCCTGCCGAGGTCTGGCTCCCGGAAGGCCAGTGGTTCGACTTCTTCACAGGCCGCCTTTATTTGGTGAATGGAGCCGATGGTGTACGCTTCAGGGCTTGGCGTCCCTTGGAATCCATGCCCGTCTTCGCTCCGGCAGGGGCCCTTATTCCCCTCCTGGCGGACAATCGGTCCAACCGGACACAGAACCCCGATTCCTTGCGGCTATTGGTCTTTCCTGGCGCTGATGGATCATTCACCATGCGTGAGGATGACGGACATTACCCCCAGGGAGGGGATTTGAGCGCCATGAAAACCGCCGATACCACAATCAGTCTGGATTGGGACAAGCCCTGCCTGCGCATTTGTGCCGTACGTGGCGAATCCGGCCTGGTGCCCGCCAGCAGGCGATGGCAGGTGGTCCTCCGCGGCGTGCTGCCGGCACGTGTCCAGGTGGACGGGGTCGACTGTCGTGCCGACTACGATCCTGATACCTTGAGTTTGGTTGTTACCCTGCCCGAGCGTCCCGTTGGGCAGGATCAGGTTCTGACCTTTCCTGAAGGTTTGGATCTGGCGGATAACCCTGTCCGAAAGGACGTTTTCGACATCTGTCAGTCTGCCCAAATCGCAAACTCCCTGAAGGACAGGGTCTATGACCTTGTCTGTTCGAGCGGGGTAGGGGCCCTGAGATCCTTGGAAACCTTGGAGTATACCAGGTCGAACGGAGACAGACAGGTCCTGTCGGGTGAATTCCTGTCGGCTCTCCAAGAGGTCCTTCTGAGGGCTGTCTGCTGAGATTCCGGTCGCCCTTCATGCAGTGCCTGACTAGCCGGGCGGATGCGCGTTATCCGTCGTGGAATGTCCTCAAGACGGGACCCCCACATCGAAGGAGCCTCATGGACAAGGCAATCATCACCATTGTGATCAGGGACAGGGTGGGCATCATCGCCGCTGTCTCCACATTATCTATTAGGCCACAAAGTGAACGTGTTGAAAGTGAATGTGTTGGATGTAGCTCAAACCATCATCGATGGTTTCTTCAACATGATGTAGATCGTGGGCTGCTCGGATTTCGGCATCCCTTCGACGACTTGTTGGACTGATTGGAGACCTTGGGTGAGGCCATAGGGGGGGGGTGAATTCGGCGTTCTGATGGACTGTGGTCCGGTCATCTGGATGAGTAGGAAATCCTGCGCAGACTTCGTCAATCGGGGCGGGCACATCCCGGCGCCCATCCACAGCTTCAAGAACCGAGTGCGCTCGCGGGGTTCAGCGGCCGCCTTGGAATCCCAGCTGCCGCCAGGCCTCGTAGATGGCGATGGAGGCGCAGTTGGTCAGGTTCAGGCTGCGCAGGCTGGGCCGCATGGGCAGCCTGACCTGTTCGGCTACGTGAGGGCCGGCCATGATGTCCATGGGGTCGGGGATGTCGCCCGGCTCGGGTCCGAACAGGAGGATGTCGTCGGGCCGGTAGTTGACCTCGGTGTAGAGCTTGTCGGCGTGGGCGGTGAAGGCGATGATCCGGCTGTCGGGCATGGAGCGGACCAGGTCGTCGAAGTCCGGGTGCAGGACCACGTGGGCCATGTCATGGTAGTCCAGGCCGGCCCGGCGCAGTTTGGTGTCTTTGAGGTTGAAGCCCAGGGGTTCTATCAGGTGCAGGATGGTGCCGGTCACGGCGCACAGGCGGATGGCGGAGCCGGTGTTGCCGGGGATCCGCGGCGAGTAGTAGCACAGGTGGGGGGTGGAGGTCTTCACCCGGCTGGCCTGATCGGCCTTCATCATGGCGTCCACTACGGAGATGGGATTGCCGTGGGCATCCGTGACCAGCTCATCCGGACCATAATTCGATTTGCGGTATCCGTACTCGTACATGCTGTCGACGGCCTTCGACGGGTCGTCGGACCGCTCCTGCTCCTGCCTGTTCATGAGGCCAACCTACCGTCGCCAAACGACAGGCCAGGCAGTGCCGGTCGGCACCGTCGGGCAGAATACGGCGGTTGAATGAGGCAGAATCGGATGGCGAAGGGCGGTGTGACCATGGTGGGTGCGGATATGGCCTTGGCGGAGACGGAGCCCATCCGCCTGCGGCTGTTCGACTGGTGGAGCCGGTACGCCCGCGATCTGCCTTGGCGCTTTGGGCGAACCACACCCTGGGGGGTCCTGGTCTCCGAGGTCATGAGCCAGCAGACCCAGATGAGCAGGGTGGTGCCCTACTGGACGGCCTGGATGAAGGTATGGCCGGATGCGGCATCCCTGGCTGTCGCTCCCAAGGCCGAGGTCATTACGGCCTGGGGCCGACTGGGCTACCCGCGCCGAGCCCTGCGCCTGCAGGAATGCGCACAGCAGGTGGCCGGCCGGTATGCAGACCGGCTGCCCCGGGATTACGACCAGCTGGTGGCCCTGCCCGGCATCGGCGACTATACGGCCAGTGCTGTCATGAGCTTTGCCTACGGCGAGAGGATCGCCGTCATCGACACCAATATCCGCAGGGTGCTCTCCAGGGTCTTTCTGGGGCGTGAATCCACCGGAGGCGCTGCCAGCCGAGAGGAGCGCCAGCTGGCCTGGCAGGTCCTGCCCGAGGATGAAGGGCAGGAGAGTGTTAGCGCCGATGCCGGAGGGCCGGAGGATGTCGGTGCCGAGGACAGCGGTGCCCAGAAAGATAGTGACCGTCTGGGACTGGCTGATCCGAAGGTCAGGTCGGCTGCCTGGCGTGAGCCGCCATCGGCCCGATGGAACCAGGCTGTCATGGAGCTGGGCGCCACAGTCTGCATCGCTCGCAAGCCGGCCTGCGACATCTGCCCTCTGGCCGGTTACTGCCGCTTTCTCAAGGCTGGACTACCTGGTTTGGGCGCAGGCAGGACCAGGCCCCGTCAGCGCTTCGCCGGTACCGACCGGCAGGTCCGCGGTGCCATCCTTCAGGCCCTGCGGCAGGCTTCCGGCACGCCCGTCTCAAGGAAGGATCTGGAACCCCTGTGCGAGGATGAAATCCGACTTGATCGGTGCATCGCCTCTCTGGATGAGGACGGCCTTCTTGAGATTGGCCAGGACGGCCGCCTAAGCCTGCCGCAGTGAAGGCCGCCCTGGCGATTAGACTGGAGAAGTATGGCCAAGCGACGCATGAGCGAGAAGAAACGGCGGATGTACCGTCGCCGGAGGATCGCGGCCGCCCTGCTGGCGGTGCTCTTCCTGCTGGTCTGCGCTGGTCTGGTCTGGGGCGTGGGGGCCGGCATCAGAGCCTTGCGGGGAGGCGATGGGGGCCAGGGTGCCTCGACCAGCGCCCAGCAGTCCGCAAAGACCAAATCCAAAGACAAGAACAAGCAGGGCAAAGATCAGAAGAAGGATGCTAGCAAGAAGCGTTCCTCAGGAGCTCCTGACTGTAACAAAGGGGATCTGGCGCTGGAGCTGGCTGCGCCCGATCCTAGCACTGAGGTAGGCGGGTCCATCGACTTTACGGCGACCATTCGTCACAAGGGAACAGGCTCATGCTTGGTGGACGGCTCCGACGGCGGCCGCGTGCTGGTCATCACCAGCGGTCAGGATACCGTTTGGCGCTCCGATGCCTGCCCGGTGGGGGCGCGTACCCTGCTCATGGCCACCGGCGACAAGGACGTACAGACCATCACCTGGCATGCCGACAGGAGCCAGGAGAGCTGCCAGCCCGACGAGAAGCTGCCCCTGGTCGACGCCGGTTCCTACAAGGCCAAGTTGGTGCTCAAGGCCGATTCCAACGTGGTCTCCCAGCCGGTGCCGGTCATGGTCCAATAGCAGCTTTCCGAAGACGACACGCCGATTGCGCCCATGGTTCTTGTCTGCTATAGTCTTGTCTTTGCGTGAGGTATGTCATATAGCGGGCATGCATCATCGAGGAGGTGCCCGCGAATAGGCATATGGCGGCCATTCGGCATCTCCCTGGGGTAACAGGAATGATCGAGTACGGCGAGCGATAAGGAACGTCCATTTTGGCTGCCAATAAAGCTGTAAGTAGTACCACCGCCACGCAGGCACGCGCTGACGAACATGACATCAAACTGCACAAGGCCACCGATCGTGTCAATTTCGGATCCATCCGCGAACCCATCGAGGTGCCCTACCTCCTGGGCGTGCAGACCGATAGCTTCGACTGGCTGGTCGGCAATGACCGCTGGAAGAAGCGGGTTGAAGAGGATCGGGTCAACGGGACACATACCGTGGCTCCCGTCTCCGGCCTTGATGAGGTCTTCCAGGAGATCTCTCCCATTGAGAACTTCGCACAGACCATGAGTCTGACCTTCTCGGATCCCTACTTCGAGGAGCCGCGGCACACGGTCCAGGAGTGCAAGGAGAAGGACTACACCTACTCCGCCCCCCTGTATGTGAACGCCGAGTTCGAGAACGGGGACACCGGCGAGATCAAGTCGCAGACCGTCTTCATGGGCGACTTCCCGCTACAGACCCCCCACGGAACCTTCATCATCGGAGGCTCGGAGCGTGTCATCGTCTCCCAGCTGGTCCGCTCTCCCGGCGTATACTTCGATCGCACCCAGGACCGCAACTCCGACAAGGAGATTTTCGGGGCCAAGATCATCCCCAGCAGGGGCGCCTGGCTGGAGTTCGAGATCGACAAGCGTGATGTGCTGGGTGTGCGTGTGGACCGCAAGCGCAAGCAGTCCGCCATCGTCTTCCTCATGGCCATCGGCATGACCAAGCCGCAGATCCGCAAGGCCTTCAAGGGCTATCCGCTGGTGCTGGACGCCCTGGAGAAGGAGACCATCGAGACCCAGGACGAGGCTCTGACCGACCTCTACAGGAAGATCAGGCCTGCGGACACCGCCTCGCCCGAGGCTGGCCGCAACCTGCTGGATTCCTTCTACTTCAACACCAAGCGCTACGACCTGGCCCGGGTCGGCCGGTACAAGATCAACCGCAAGCTGGGGCTTGAGGCCGACTTCAACGACCGCAGCCTGCATCCCGAGGACATCATCGCCACTCTGAAGTACCTGGTGACCCTGCATGCCGGCGGGCAGACCTTCCCCGGCCGCCGCGACGGCCAGGACATCGAGCTGCGGGTGGACGTGGACGACATCGACCACTTCGGCAACCGCCGCATCCGTCAGGTGGGCGAGCTGATCCAGAACCAGCTGCGCACCGGCCTGAGCCGTATGGAGCGCGTGGTCCGCGAGAGGATGACAACCCAGGATGCCGAGGCCATCACCCCGCAGTCCCTGATCAACATCCGTCCGGTCAACGCCACCATCAAGGAGTTCTTCGGAACCTCCCAGCTGAGCCAGTTCATGGATCAGAACAACCCGCTGGCCGGCGTGACCAACAAGCGCCGTCTCTCGGCCCTGGGCCCCGGTGGCCTGTCCCGCGACCGTGCCTCCATGGAGGTGCGCGATGTGCACCCCTCCCACTATGGACGCATGTGCCCCATCGAGTCCCCTGAAGGCCCCAACATCGGCCTGATCGGCTCCCTGGCAACCTTTGCCCGGGTCAACCCCTTTGGCTTCATCGAGACCCCCTATCGCAAGGTCATTGATGGCCAGGTGACCGACGACGTGGTCTACATGACCGCCGATCAGGAGTCCGAGCACACCATCGCCCAGGCCAACCAGGAGATCGACGAGACCGGACACTTCGTCGAGGACGAGGCCCTGGTGCGTGACGCCGAGGCCGAGGCCAAGGATGTGCCCGTCTCCCAGGTGGATCTGATGGATGTCTCCCCCCGGCAGATGGTTTCGGTGGGCGCCTCCCTGATTCCATTCCTGGAGCATGACGAGGGCCACCGAGCGCTGATGGGTACCAACATGCAGCGTCAGGCCGTCCCCCTGGTCAAGTCCGAGCGGCCCCTGGTGGGCACCGGCTCCGAGTGGCGTTCCGCCATCGACTCAGGCGATGTCATCCTGGCCGAGAAGCCGGGCGTGGTCACCTACGTATCCGCCGACATCATCCGCGTCATGAATGACGACGGCACCCAGTCCTCCTACAAGCTGGCCAAGTTCCAGCGGTCCAACCAGACCACCTGCTACAACCAGGTTCCTCTGATCAAGGATGGGGAACGGGTTGAGGCCGGCACGGTCCTGGCTGACGGTCCCGCCACCGAGAAGGGCGAGATGGCACTGGGCAAGAACGTCCTGGTGGCCTTCATGCCTTGGAACGGCTACAACTACGAGGACGCCGTCATCATCTCCCAGCGGCTGGTACAGGACGACACCCTGAGCTCCATCCACATCGAGGAGTACGAGACCGACGCCCGCGAGACCAAGCTGGGCGCCGAGGAGATCACCCGTGACCTGCCCAACGTGGGCGAGGATGCGGTGGCCAACCTGGATGAGCGCGGCATCATCCGCATCGGTGCCGAGGTCGAGGCCGGGGACATCCTGGTCGGCAAGGTCACCCCCAAGGGAGAGACCGAGCTGACCCCTGAGGAACGGCTCCTGCGGGCCATCTTCGGTGAGAAGAGCCGCGAGGTGCGCGACACCAGCCTGCGGGTGCCCCACGGCGAGACCGGCACGGTCATCGAGGTCAAGGAGGTCACCCGCGAGGATGCCGAGGAGGATGGCGACGAGCTGCCCAACGGCGTCAACCGGATGATCCGTGTCTACATCGCCCAGCACCGCAAGATCACCCAGGGCGACAAGCTCTCCGGTCGTCACGGCAACAAGGGCGTCATCTCGAGGATCCTGCCCGAAGAGGATATGCCCTTCATGGCCGACGGCACCCCTATCGACATCATGCTCAACCCGCTAGGCGTGCCCTCCCGTATGAACCTGGGCCAGGTCCTGGAGCTCCACCTGGGGTGGATCGCCCACTCCGGCTGGGACATCAGCCTGGATCCCGACCTGGAGGCCGAGTGGAAGAAGCACATCCCGGCAGGTGCCGAGAAGGCCGAACCCGGCACTGCTGTGGCCACCCCGGTCTTCGACGGCGTGCGTGAGGATGCCCTGAACGGTCTGCTCAAGACCACCCTGCCCAATCGTGACGGCGAGCGCCTGGTGGGCGACGACGGCAAGGCCGTGCTCTACGACGGCCGCACCGGCGAGCCCTTCACCAAGCCGATCTCCGTGGGCTACATGTACATGCTCAAGCTCCACCACCTGGTGGACGACAAGATCCACGCCCGGTCCACCGGCCCTTACTCGATGATCACCCAGCAGCCCCTGGGCGGCAAGGCCCAGTTCGGCGGTCAGCGCTTCGGCGAGATGGAGGTCTGGGCCCTGGAGGCCTACGGCGCCGCCTACACCCTGCACGAGATGATGACCACCAAGTCCGACGACGTGGACGGCCGCGTCCGGGCCTATGGAGCCATCGTGCGCGGGGAGAACCTGCCGGCGGCCGGCATCCCCGAATCCTTCAAGGTGCTGCTCAAGGAGATGCAGTCGCTCTCCTTGAACGTGGAGGTGCTCAACGCGGAAGGCAACGTGATCGAGATGAAGGACGAGGACGACGACCCCAGCGCCGCCTCCGACGACCTGGGCTTCAACATCGGCGCCCGTCCGGACGCCGCCGCCAAGGCCGACCAGTCCGCTCCCGAGCCGGAGTACCGCTGAACCACCAGTCACAGGGATGCCCGCCTGACGGGCATCCCGCCAAGAGGCAAACTTCAGAGCAGTTACAAGATCAGAGACAGGACACAGAGTGCTGGACGTCAATGCATTTGACAAACTGAGAATCGGACTGGCCACGGCCGACGACATCCGTGGCTGGAGCTATGGCGAGGTCAAGAAGCCAGAAACGATCAATTACCGTACCTTGAAGCCCGAGAAGGACGGCCTGTTCGGCGAGCAGATCTTCGGACCCACCCGCGACTGGGAGTGCGCCTGCGGCAAGTACAAGCGCGTGCGCTTCAAGGGGATCGTCTGCGAGCGCTGCGGCGTGGAGGTCACCCGTTCCCGCGTCCGCCGCGAGCGTATGGGCCATATCGAGCTGGCCGCCCCCGTCACCCACATCTGGTTCTTCAAGGGCGTGCCCTCCCGGCTGGGATACCTGCTGGACATCGCGCCCAAGGACCTGGAGAAGGTCATCTACTTCGCGGCCTACATGGTCACCAAGGTGGATGAGGAGCAGCGTCACAAGGACCTGCCCGACCTGCAGGACGAGTTCGACAATGAAATCTCCCAGCTGGAGAAGAAGCGCGACCTGGAGATCGACAAGCGCGCCAAGAAGCTGGAGGAGGACCTGGCTGAGCTGGAGAAGACCGACGAGGTCAAGGGTTCCATGAAGGCCCGTCTGCGCAACGGAGCCGAGCGGGACATGACCGCCATCCGCAAGCGCTATGACGACCAGATTCAGCGGATCACCGCCGTCTTCGACCGCTTCAAGACCCTGAAGCCCGGCGATATGGAGGGCGACGTTGATCTGTGGCGGGAGATGCAGGACCGCTACGGTGACTACTTCGAGGGCTGCATGGGCGCCGAGGCCATCAAGAAGCGTCTGCAGGACTTCGACCTGGAGGGTGCCGCCAAGGAGCTCCGTCACGAGATCGACACTGGCTCCGGCCAGCGCAAGGCCCGTGCCCTGAAGCGGCTCAAGGTGGTCTCCGCCTTCCTGAACACCGGCAACAAGCCCGAGGCCATGGTTTTGGATGTCGTCCCGGTCATCCCGCCCGACCTGCGCCCCATGGTGCAGCTGGACGGCGGCCGCTTCGCCACCTCCGACCTGAACGACCTCTACCGGCGCGTCATCAACCGCAACAACAGGCTCAAGCGCCTGATCGAGCTGGGCGCCCCCGAGATCATGCTCAACAACGAGAAGCGCATGCTCCAGGAGGCAGTGGACTCCCTCTTCGACAACGGCCGCCGTGGCCGTCCCGTCACCGGAGCCTCCAACCGTCCCCTGAAGTCCCTGGCAGACATGCTCAAGGGCAAGCAGGGCCGCTTCCGCCAGAACCTGCTGGGCAAGCGTGTGGACTACTCCGGCCGTTCCGTGATTGTGGTCGGGCCCTCCCTGCGCATGCACCAGTGCGGCCTGCCCAAGCCCATGGCCCTGGAGCTCTTCAAGCCCTTCGTCATCAAGCGGCTGGTGGACCTCAACTACGCGCAGAACATGAAGAGCGCCAAGCGTCTGGTCGACCGTGGCGATCCCGAAGTCTGGGGCGTGCTGGAGGAGGTCATCTCCGAGCATCCCGTCCTGCTCAACCGTGCGCCTACGCTGCACCGTCTGGGCATCCAGGCCTTCGAGCCCATCCTGGTCGAGGGCAAGGCCATCCACCTGCCCCCGCTGGCCTGCGCGGCCTTCAACGCCGACTTTGACGGCGACCAGATGGCAGTCCACCTGCCTCTGTCGGCAGAGGCCCAGGCTGAGGCACGTTCGCTCATGCTGGCCTCCGACAACATCCTCAAGCCCGCTGACGGCCACACGGTCACCATGCCCTCCCAGGATATGATTCTGGGTCTGTACTATCTGACCACCGTGGTTGACGGCGCCAAGGGCCAAGGCCGGATCTTCTCCAGCCTTGCCGAGGCCCGGATGGCCCTGGACCTGGGCGAGATCGACATGCAGGCCAAGATCCTGCTGCGGGTGCCCGCCGACTTCGTCATGCCCAAGGACTGGAAGCCCGGCGACCTCAAGGTCATCGACCCCGAGCCCGGCAGCCCTGACGTGGTCAAGGAGGAGGTCTTCAAGGACGGCTCCCGTCTGTTCGCTACCAACTACGGACGGGTCCTGTTCAACCGGACGCTGCCTGTGGACTACCCCTTCATCAACGAGCAGGTGCCCAAGGGCAAGCTGTCCGGCATCGTGGACGACATCGCCACTCGGTACTCGACCGCACAGGTTGCGGCGACCCTTGATGCCCTGAAGGACCTGGGCTTCACCCGGGCCCAGTGGTCCGGCGTGACCATGGCCTTCTCCGACATCGTGGTGCCGCCCGAGCGCGGCGAGATCGTCAATGAGTACCAGGGGCAGGCCGCCAAGGTCAACTCCCAGTACGACATGGGTCTGCTGACTGACGAGGAGCGCCGTCAGGAGCTGATCAACCTGTGGACCGAGTGCACCGACAAGGTGGCTGATGCCATGCAGGAGCACTTCACTCCGGACAACAACGTGAACATCATGGTCCAGTCCGGGGCGCGAGGCAACTGGATGCAGATCCGCCAGATCGCCGGTATGCGAGGCCTGGTGGCCAACCCCAAGGGCGAGATCATTCCTCGACCGGTCAAGTCCAACTACCACGACGGCCTGTCGGTGCTGGAGTACTTCATCTCCCAGCACGGCGCCCGCAAGGGTCTGGCCGACACCGCACTGCGTACCGCCGAGTCGGGCTACCTGACCCGTCGTCTGGTCGATGTCTCGCAGGATGTGATCGTGCGCGAGGAGGACTGCGGCACCATGCGCGGTCTGACCATGAAGGTGGCCGAGCGCGACGAGCAGGGCAACCTGGTCCTGGTCAAGGCCGCCGACGGCGGACCCTACTCCAGGCTCCTGGCCGCCGACGTCATCGACCCCAAGGACGGCAAGACCGTGCTTTACAAGCGCGGCGACGCCCTGTCCATGGATGTTTTGCGCGACATGGTCGCCCACGGCGTGGAGGAGGTCAAGGCCCGCTCGGTCCTGACATGCGAGTCCACACGCGGGGTGTGCGCCAAGTGCTACGGCTGGTCCCTGGCTACCAACAAGCTGGTGGATGTGGGCGAGGCCGTGGGTATTGTGGCTGCCCAGTCCATCGGCGAGCCCGGCACCCAGCTGACGCTGCGTTCCTTCCACTCCGGCGGTGTGGCTTCGGCCTCCGACATCACCCAGGGTCTTCCCCGTGTCACCGAGCTCTTCGAGGCCCGTACCCCCAAGGGCGAGGCTCCCATCGCGGAGTTCCCCGGCACCGTCAAGGTGGAGGACACCGACCGCGGCCGTCAGGTGACCCTGACCCCGGACGACACCTCTGTGGAGGCGCTGACCTACCCGGTCACCCGCCGTGCGCCCATGATGGTCAAGGACGGACAGCACGTCGAGGCTGGCACCCAGCTGATCGAGGGATCCGTGGATCCCAAGAAGATCCTGCGCATCCTCGGCCCGCGTGCCGCCCAGGTGAACATCGTCAACGAGGTGCACACGGTCTACCGCTCCCAGGGTGTGGACATCCACGATAAGCATATCGAGGTCATCGTCCACCAGATGCTCCGCCGCGTGACGGTCATCGACTCGGGCGACACCGACCTGCTGCCCGGTGAGCTGGTTGATCAGGCCAAGTTCAAGGCCGCTAACATGAAGGCCGTCAAGGCCGGAGGCAAGCCCGCCGCGGGACGTCCTGAGCTCATGGGCATCACCAAGGCCTCCCTGGCCACCGACTCCTGGCTGTCGGCCGCCTCCTTCCAGGAGACGACCCGCGTGCTTACCGAGGCCGCCCTGAACCAGAAGGTCGACGACCTGAAGGGCCTCAAGGAGAACGTGATCATCGGCAAGCTGATTCCGGCCGGCACCGGCCTGGCCAGGTATCGCAACGCCACCGTGGAGCCTGACAAGGCCATCCGCGACACCATCTACCCCAACTTCGGCCTGGGTGGCGGCGACGTGGACCTGAGCGACGCCGACCTGAACGATGTGGACTTCTCCAACATCGACTTCGGGGACCTGAAGCTGGGCGACGACTTCAACCCGGACGACTTCCTCAACGACCAGGGTGGCCAGAGTCATCTGGACACCCCCAACGTGCAGGATCCGTCAGCTGAGTCCGGCGATCAGACGGCTGCCACAGGCACGGGATCCTCGGAGGCCGCCGGTGGCAGTGACTCCGATCAGAAGCCATCCCAGCAGTCTGGTTCGGCCACCTTCTCCTCTTCGGAGGATCAGCACTCCAACCAGTGAGTGCCTGCACGGCCAGTAACCGTAGATCCGCTTGGGCCGGATGATCCGGCCTCGCGGATTCGACCGCAGGATATGTGATAAAGGATGAGGGCCCGCGCGATCATAGCGATCGCACGGGCCCTCATTTTGTTTTTCTTGCGGTCAAGATTGCAGACAGACAGTGACGACGATGGCTGTAGATGACGGCTATTTGGCGACTAAATCTCAGCAGGAAGGAAATGTCATTGTGGGTCCAGTCATGTAGGCAGGTCTGCGTAGCCGGGTTTTGATGCCTAGTAGGAGCAGGATCGGGAGGGCGGGTAGCCAGACCGGCATGGTCCAGAGTGTCGCTTTGGTTATCATGGGTCCGTACCGCTTCCAGAAGGAGGGTGGAGACTGCGGGGATGCTTCCTGCCCGCCGACAATGGTCCTGCCTTGGGTGGTGTGGTCGTCGTGGGGAGGGTCGGCCAGCGGGGGTGGTGGCTGGCGGACCAGTGTGCGTGGATTGGGGGGTGTGGGGTCCAGGGATTTGTCCGGGGTCTTGGTCTCTGGTGGTGTGGGGTAGAAGGGGATCCATCCGAGTCCCTTCAGATTGACCTCCACCCAGGCCTGGGCATCACGTCCCGTCAAGTCGATTCGGGTGCTCCCGTCCGCCTGGGTCCTGGTCCGTGCTCGGCTGATGGAACCGTCATGGTTCTTGGGCAGAAATCCCAAGACCACCCGGGATGGCAGACCCATCTGCCTGGCCAGGAGTGCCATGGCCGAGGCGTATTGCTCGCTGTCGCCCACCATGGCCTGGCCCTGCAGGAGCTGATTGATTCGATAGTCACCATGGCCGGAGGGCGAGGGATAGTCGCCGGCCAGACCATGGGAGAACCATCCCTCCTTGTGCAGCCGTTCCTCGATGGCCAGTGCCCTGGCGCCGCCGCGCACCTGCATGGAGGTCATGGAGGCAGCCGCTTTGGGCAGGCTTTCAGGGGCATCCGACAGGGGAGGCACCTGCGCATCTCCCGGATCGCTGTCGGCTATGCGACGGGTTGCGGGTCGGTTTTGGGCCACGCCGTGCACCGTATAGCTGGCTCCTGCCTGCAGGGCCTGATCGGTCAGAGCAGTGTCCGTAGCCTTGTTGAAGTAGAGGTCTTTCCGTTGCAGGTCCTGGTCCGGATCGATGCCGTCGACCTGTCCGGCAGAGGGCAGCCAGGCGTGGTCGAATCCTTCCCGAATTAGAAAGGTCGCGGTAAAGGGCCGTCCGGTTTGTTCGCCGTCCTTGGTCTTCTCCTGCTGCCTTTCTGTGCGGATCTGGGCGCCGACGCGCCGGTAGTCGGCGGCTCCTGCGCCTGAGGAGTCGGACAGATTCCAGACCTTGCCGTCATAGCGGTCCATGACTGCCATCCGGACCGGCGTGCCGGCGGGCAGGTTGCGTACCGTGACCAGGGTATCGTCGCGGTGTCGTTTGATATAGGCACGGTAGTCGCTCAAGGGGCTGGTGAACTGGTAGGGGTCCATGGGCGGCTGATAATGGTCGCGGATGACCTGTCGGGTCGGAGCAGGCAAGATTCCAGCGGAGAAAATCATTCCGGCTGCTAGGGCCAGGGTCAGGAGAGTGGATGTGAGTCCTCGTAGACGCAGCAGACCCAGTCCACTTGCGCTCCAAATCAGCAGAAGCAGCCAGAGGATGCCGCCCGTCAATGCCGGATAGAGGCCTCTGCTGGTGCCTAGGGCTGCTGACACAATCATGGTGGCCAGGATGGGCAAGGTGGCTGCCAGGACGGCCGCTGGGTGTGTCGGCCGTCCCAGATTGCGGCCCAGGCCATGGCGGGCCAGCAGCACCGCCAGATAGCAGGTCCAGAGCATCAGCGTCCACAGGGCCATCAATCCGCCGGCTTCCTGGCCAAGGGGTGGGTCGATGGCTGCCAGGGTCTTGAAAGCACCGAAGGTAGCGGACCACCCTTGTGCCAGGGTTGCCCAGGTGGGCAGGACGTGGGCCAGTGTTGTGCCGTTGTGAGCGAAGATGGGGCCCAGCAGGAACTGGCCCGCAATCAGCAGCAGAGGTTGGAGGAGGGCTGTGGCAATACTGCGGTGGGGGAGCATGGCGATCAGTAGTCCGGTCAGACAAGCCGCGGCTCCCACTGTCAGCCAGAAGGACAGGCTGCCGTAGACCGGCAACAGCTGCAGTCCGGCCATCAGATCGAGCGGAACCAGTGCGGCGACCAGAATGATAGGGGAGCGGCGCCAGGTGGGGTCGACTGTGGATTGCAGACCAGTCCGGTCGATCAGACGAATCGGCTCCCTCTGGGCTTGCTCCATCCATGATGCTGATGATGTGCTCATGGCTGGTTCTCCAAGAGGATGGGGAGGTCCCGAATACTACCCAAAACGGCGTTGACCAGGCCCGGTTGTGCCTGCAGGCTTGGATGAGCATCCAGGTCGGCAGCCAGCAGCATGACCGAGGAGGCGCTCTGAGCCGATTCGCCCATCAGCGCTGAGGGTTGGCGGTCGCCCATCGAACCGGTTACCAGAATGGTCAGGCTGGTCTGCTCGGAAGCATCAGTCCGGTCAAGTGAGTCATAGCCGCCTTGGCGGGGGTGGATGGCACTGCAGGCGTCCAGAAAACTGCGGGGATCTTCCGTGGGCAGGGTGGTTCCATGGGCGTCGGAATCGTCAGGTTCCGGGGCCCGCGCTTGTAACCGACGGCCATCAAGCAGGCATCGGCAGCCCAAGGAGGCATAGATTTCAACTGCAAGCTCGAACTCATCCGCGTTCCGGTAGGAGGCGGCCTGGCCGTCCAGGATCAGTTCGGTCCTAGTACGCAGGGTGGGCTCATACTGGCGGACCATCAGGGTGCCGGCACGGGCAGTGGACAGCCAGTGGACCCGCTTCATGTCATCGCCCGGAGCATAGGGGCGCAGGGCATGGAATTCCAGGTCGTCGTCGACAATGCCGGGACCAGGATCGCCCTCCAGGTCGCGTTCCAGTCCGGCTTCAAGGGGTGGCAAGGCAACCGTGCGGGGATGGATATAGAGTTTTCGGGCGCCTGCCAGGATTCGACGACGGCGGATGAGTCCCAGCGGATCCCCGGCCTCCATGGTCACCGGGCCCAGGTCAATCACGCCACGGGACCTGGCTTCCAGCTTCAAGCGAATCTGGTGATTCTGGCCGGGAGCCAGGGCAGGCAAAGGCGCCATGACGGCTGCCTGGCCTAGAGTCAGACCGATTCGGCCGCGGCGGGTGGAGCGGTTGCCCGGGTTGGTCAGAACCAGGACCAGCTCGGCCTGGCCACCCACCTCCAGATGTCCTTGGTTCAGACTCGTTTCAGCGCTGCAGGACAGATTGCCCAGGCTCATCAGTAGCCCCAGCAGCAGCATGCCTACGCCCAGCAGAACACCCGCAAGCAGTTCACGCCAGCCAGTCGGGACGAAGGCCAGAGCACAAACGAGCGCGGCCAAGGCCATAGCCCAGCCCAGGGCAGTGACCGACTGCCAAAGGTCAGCGGTCTGGGCTCGTATGCCTTGTCTGGATTCGGCTGAGGATGCCGGTCTTGCATCCGGGGCAGGTCGTCGGGCGAAGGCGGTCATGGCTCACTGCTCTCCTGTGGGGACGGGGACCTTGGCCAGGGCTTCGGCCAGCGCCTGGTGTTCATCCATGTCCGACAGCTTGCTCTGGGCCGTCAGGATCAGTCGGTGGGCCAGGATGGGATCGACCAGTTGTTTGACATCGTCAGGGATCACGTAGTCGCGGCCCTCGGCACAGGCCCGGATTCTGGCGCAACGGACCAGGGCCAATCCGCCTCTGATGGATGAGCCGACCCGGATGGCGGGACTGTGCCGTGTGGCTTCGATGATGTGGATGACATACTCCATGATGGACGGATCACAGAAGACCTTGGAGGCACAGGCGGCCATGGCCCCCACCTGGGCGGCATCGACCACCGGTTCGACCAGGCCGGCCCGGTCGCGGATGTCGGCCTCTTCAAGGATGCGCATGCTGGCATCGTGCCCCGGTGCCCCTAGAGAGGTGCGGATTAGAAAGCGATCCATCTGCGCCTCGGGCAGGGCATAGGTGCCCAGCTGCTCGATGGGATTCTGGGTGGCTATAACCATGAATGGCAGGGGGAGACGGTAGGTGCGGCCATCTACAGTTACCCGGCCCTCCTCCATGACCTCCAGCAGGGCCGACTGGGTTTTGGGGGATGCTCTGTTGATTTCATCGGCCAGAACCAGGGATGCGAAGACTGGACCGGGCCGGAAGGAGAATCGTCCTTGGGACTGGTCATAGAAGGTCACGCCCAGCAGATCGGAGGGTAGCAGGTCGGGGGTGAACTGGATCCGCTTGCAGTCCACGGCGATGGAGGCAGCCAGAGCGCGTGACAGCTGGGTTTTGCCGGTGCCCGGATTGTCTTCCAGGAGCACATGGCCCCCTGCAATCAGGGCGGTAACACACAGGGTGATGGTTTCCTCCTTGCCCAGCACCGCCTGGCCGACGTTGTCGACGATTGAGCGGAAGAGGCTGGCGAAGGTAGATACATCCACGGCGGCCCGGCTGCTGCTTCCGGCCTGTTTTGATCGTCTCTGCTGCTTGGTCTCTGCTGCCTGATCCCCTGATTCGACGGCAGAGTACTGGTCCTGCCCGGTCTTTTCCTCATCCCCAGGTTCGTTAGTCCCGACTTCGTAAGTGGGGTCCGAGGTCCGCTCCAGCCGGGGGTGACGGGACTGATTGGTGAGGTTGACGATGTCAGGCGCAGTATCTGATGAGGACCGGGCGAACCGGTCATGGACCATCTGGCGGCCGCGGACGGTCACGTCTTCCACCATGGTGCTGTCCGATGGGACGGATTCCGCCCCGGATTCCTGGTTCGTTCCTTGCTTGGCAGCCACGGGGATGCGGCCGGGCAGGGTCCGGTCATCACTCGCCGCCGAAGCGGATTCTTTCTGGCTCAGACCTGCCATGAGGGCCTGGCGCTGTCGCTTCAGTACATCCAATCGGTCGGCAGGGGTCTGGCGGCCTTCGCTGTTCGTCTTATGCGCGGACTTGGGGTTGTTCCTTCTGGTCGCGTCATCCGGGATGGTGCCGTCCTGCTGGAGGGGTTCCTGCGCGTTTCGTTCATCCATGGTCGTTCATCCTTTTCTGCTGAGAGGACCCCTGACGAGCGAGAGTCTTATCGCGCGGCTTGTCGGCCTCTTTGGGCAGGGTCAAATTCTTGGTGGCGGCGGGCGAATGGCCTTCGGAACCTACCCCTTGGATGCGAGCGACCGCCCAGAAGTTCAGGGTGGTGCCCGGCTTGGCAGATTGCGTGGGAAGGGTGATGACCTCACTCACTTCCGGCTGATTGCAGGGCAGGGTCCAGGAGGCCTTGTCAGGGTCAAGGCCATCAATGCCCACCTGGATGTCTGCGCAAGGTCGACCGTGTTCGACCCCGGGGGCCAGGACCAGCTTGGCTCGACTGTTTCTCAGATACTCAATGGCTAGGAACGCGGGAGGATCCGGATGCGACCAGGTAGAGCCCGAGGCTGAGACCTCGGGCCCCGAGCCGGTCATATCAATTGGGGTCACGCTCACTGTGCAGATGCCTCCTGCTTCGTCGTGGCCTACATCGAAGACCGCCTTGGTGGAGGTGGGCGCGCGCCATCGTGGCGAACCGCAGCCGGAACCTTCGCCGTGGACCATATATCCCTGGATGGGCGAGCCGTGATTCTCTGGCGGGCGCCAGGTGACGGTCAAGGTTTCCTTGCTGCCGCCATCCACGGTCAGTGCCTGCACGCCTCCGGGAAGCGCGTCAGGTCTGGCTGCGGCCGGCGAGGAGGCGGGGGACCATCCTACCTGGTTGTGGGCTTGGACGGTGAAGGAATAGTCATGACCGTTGGCCAGCCCGTCGATTCGGCAGGTGGCAGCAGTGCCGCAGGAGTGTTGCCCCGAGCCTGCCGATGAGGTGTAGGAGACCCGGTACTCGTCCACCGGGCTGCCGTTGGCTGCGCCTGGCTCCCAGGCCAGGAGAACTGTTCCGTCGCCTGCTTGAGCGGCGCCCGGCAGCATTCTGGGGGCCTGCGGGCGGTCGATGATGCCCACGGTGATGGTGGCGCTGACCCGGCGTCCCGGATCCTGGCTGCCATCCTCTACCGTGGCCATAATGGTGTTGGTGGAGGCGCCGATGTTGCGATCGGCTTTGATGGTGATCTTTCCGTCGCCCAGGTTGGTAGCTGTCAGACGTGAGGTGTCATCGCTGACCAGACCGACCAGGCGCAGCGGAGTGTCGGGGAAGGGGTTGAGGGCACCCTCGAATAGGTTCAGCTCCAGGCTCTGTCCAGCCTTGAGCCCCACCTGGCGCGAGGGGACCGAAGCCAGAGGTCGGGTGGTGGCGATGATGCGGAAGGCCAGGACCGTATGCACATCGCCGGATGGACTGGTGATGGCCACCGGCAGGCTGGCCTTGGTGCCCGGTGTTGCGGTCTTGTCGGCGGCCACTTTCAGCTGGCCTCGAGGACTCAGCTTGGTATGAATCGACCCCTGAGGGTCTCCAGAGGAGAAGGTGCTGTCGGCCGGATCGCTTCCCTGGGGCCAGCGGGTCATGGCGGGCAGGGAGATGGCCTGCGCCGGTTCCCCGGCTACCAGATCGATGACCGGTGCCGTAAGGATCGGCGGTGATGCTTTGCCGCCTACCACGGTGATGGGCAGGGTGAGCACCGACTCGTTGACGATGGCCCGGCCGCTTGGATCCCCGTCACGGACGGCAAAGGTCAGTGAGGCAGGACCGGCATAATCCTTGGCTGCGGTGAACCTCAGGGTGTGCTCGTCCACATAGGGATCGGATCCGTCGGACTTGGTGGCCGAGACAGACTGGCGCGAGGCGATCTGCGCGGTCTTGCCTGCACCCACTCTGACCTGGTCGGCGATGTCGATGGTGATGCTCTGCCCAGCCTGCACTTTGAGGGCCGGAGCCCGGGGTCTTAGCACCGGTGGGAACACCCCATAGGCGGGGACCTTCACAAAGGCCATTGAAGTGATCTTGTACCGGGTGTTGGTCACGGTGTAGGGCACGGCTCTGGCCTGGTCGGTCAGGTCGATGACCAACTTGGTGGAGCCGGCTTCGCCTACGATCCTGGCATGGGCACGGGCGCTGGGATGTATCCCAAGGTGCAGGTCATCGAGGGTGCCGGATGGATTGCTGATGGAGTCGGCCAGATTGACTTCCACGCTGCGCTTGTCCACCGTGTCCTCCGGAGCCACCTGGTAATCCTGCGCTATGGGCGGCTGTATAGGGGCTTGGGGATCCGAGACCACGGTCAGGGTGGCCTGGTCACTCAGTCCTGCCCGGTTGTGTGTCCGGTAGACCAGATAGGAGGTGCCTGGTTGCGAAGGGGCAGTCAGCTGGATCATGCCGTCCTCTACGCTGGCCCGGTCCAAGCCCTGGAGCTCCAGGTGGGGATCCAGGCTCAGGGGATCGTCATCCCCGGTGATGTCGTTGAGCAGGACCGGCACATCGGCAACAGTTCCAGGCCGTAGCCTGACCCGGTCATCCCGGGCGAAGACCCCGGCCACTGACGAGTCGGTGAAGACGCCGATACGGACGCGCGCCTGGGCGCGCTGCCCAACCCAGTCTTCCACAGCGTAGGTGAACTCGTCGGTGCCGTGCGAATCAGGATAGGCCTCGTAGATCAGGTAGTCGGCTCCGGCTTTGACAATCCTGCCCAGCTTCGGCGCCTGGTTGCCCAAGCCTGACAAGGTGTCGCAGTCTCCATCGGGGTCGATGCCGGTCAGCGGGACGGGAATGCGCACCTTGGTCCCGGCAGCCACCTGGGCCCGTATATCCTTGGGGGTGGGTGCGGGCTTGCTGGCGGGGTCGGAGGCATGGACCCTGAAGGTGATGGTGCCAGAGGCCGTATTGCCCAGATCGTCCCTGACCGTATAGGTTGCCGGGAAGTCCCCGGTGCGCTCGCTGGCCTGATACCTGACCGTATCCCCGGACACGAAGGCCAGGCCCGTAAAAGTCTGCTGATCCGTAGTCAGCTGCTGGTCCAGGGTGACACTGGTCCCGTCAGCATGGGCGACCTTGTCCATGACTGAAACCGTGACCAGGCCCGATGAGCGGACCCCAACCGTCAGATTCGGGGCCTTGGGTGCCGAGGCTGCCCTGCTCAAGGAAGGGGGCTGAAGGACGATGGTCCCCTTAGCGCTGCCTTCGGCGTTGGTGACCGCATAGGCAATACTCAGCGGACGTGTGGGGATTTTCCTGGCGGATAGGTAGACCCGTCGGTGGTCCACGACGCCGACCTTGATGCCGGAGTTCGGATCCACGCGTACATCCGTCAGTGCCAGCACACCGCCCATGGGATCCAGATCGTTGTCCAGCGGATCGACGATGGCGGTCTGGTCGGCCCCCAACAGGGCCACGTCGTTGACGGGTACCGGCGGTGCGGATCCGCCATGATCGTGTTCCACCTCCAGCCTGACCAGACCTTGGGTCTCCTGGTCACCCTGGGCCACCCGGTAGGGCACATAATAAGTGCCCGGGTTAGCTGCGGTGGCGTTGAAGGAAAAACTCTCAGCGTTGACCTCCACCCGGATTCCATCGGGCTTGTCGACCTGGACCAGGCGGAGGGGCTGAACGGCGTTGGCATGTACACTCCTGCTGAGGTCAACGGTGACCTCTCGGCCGGGAGTGGCCTGGCGAATGACCGGATCGACCAGTGGGGCCAAGGTGTTGACGGGCCTGACGGTGAAGTATATGAGTCCCTGACCGCTCATGACTCCGTCCGAGACAGTGACTTTGACCGCCACTCGTCCGGAGGTGGCTGACCCAGCACTCATGGTCAGCTGTCCGTCAGCCCTGGTGGACAAGGATATCCGATCGGAGTTGACCGATTCGGCGCCGACCAGGGTCAGCGGGTCCCCGTCTGGATCTTCGAAGCCGGCCAGAGCGTTGACGGTGGTCGTGGCGCCCCGCTCCACCTCGTACTCAGGCGGGGTATCGTTCTGGACCGGCGCCTGGTTGCCTCGGTCCATCCCGGCCGGGGCGATGTTCAGGTCGATGCCAGCCGAGGAGACCTGGCCGCGTCCGTCGGTGATCGAGTAGTTGATTCGTGTCCGGCCGACAGGTGCGTCGCTGGCATCCACCTGCAGGTAGCGGCCGTTCATGACCGGAGTCAGGCGCAGATTCCCCTGCGAGCTGCGGGCATCCTCGATTCGCAGAACCGAGCAGTCGGTCTGGCGATCGTTGCGCAAGGGATCCAACAGGGCCCTGGATCCGGCCCGAATGCCCAGACTGTCGTCCTCGGCCTGGATGGGTTGGGATCCTGATCGACAGGTGGCCGCGAATCGCTGGCGGTTGTTGGCCGAGTCCTGACGCTGATCGTTGCTGTCCGTGTGTTTGACCTCCATGGTCTGCCACTGCGGACGGATCACCTTGGTAGAGGATTTGGGATTCCAGACATCGCCAGTCAGGACGTCGTTGAGGATGACCCTCCGGTGGTTGGCCCGGAAGACCAGGTCCGAGGTGGGGCTGATGGCCTCCAGGGTGGTGGGACTCGGCTGCGGTTGGACCTTGGGCGCGGCTGACCCTGTTGCGCATAGTCGCAGGAAATTCCGCCCTGAGGAGGCCCAGGCCGTCCAAAGGCATCCGCCCGAGGAGACCGGCTGGGCTGGTTGGCCGCTGCCGCCGGTACGTACGGTCTCGATCTGATTGCGTGGGTGATCCAGTTGAACCAGGTGGACGCTTTCCTGATCGGTCAGGCCTACCCAAGGTCCCTGGCGGTCCATATCCACTGGAGTGGACTGAAGCTGCAGGTCTCCCCGGTGCGGTATCCGGGTGGTTCCCTGGGGCCAGTAAAGCCGATTGCCTGCCAGGAGGACGGGTCTTCCGCCAATGACGCTGAATGCAGTGGCCCGGACGGGAGCGTGGTCCGTCAGGGAGTCCAGTTCACGGTGGGCCCGGGAGTCCGGTCCGTCGATCCTTAGCACAACCCCGTCCGAGGGTCGGTAGGCGTAAACAGCTCCGGAAGCATCCACGGTGACGGCGGCCCCAGAGCCCAGGGTCAGCACAGGGTCTCGGCGCTGCGGATCCAAATCCCCAGGCGAAGTGGCCTGACCCACCCAGACCTTGCCTGTCCGAGCCTGGAAGAGGACCAGTGTGGGCCCGTTGATCATCCGCTGGACCTTGGCATCCGACCGGGTGGTGTCCCCCAGGGTGGCGGTGGAGGCCGCTATGGGAGCCATGCCTCCCTCATGGCCTAGGATGACCGCGTATCCGCTCTGGGCTAGGTCGAAGTGGTCGGTGCCCGTCGACAGGGCCACGTCTGTTTCTCCGATGTCGGGCTTGAACCTGGCGACCTTGCGCTCGTTCTGGGATGTGATCCAGATGCTGCCGTCGTCCACCTGAACGGCACGGCGGTCCACCCCATGCATGAACAAGGCGCCCAGGATGAGCAGGACCAGCGCCGTCAGCGTGACGGCCAGGATGGCGGCAGGGCTCTTGGCGCGGACGGCCAGAGCATGCCGCAGATGCAGCCCGGCCCGGCGCATCCGCAGGAATCGTCCCTGCAAGTCCATAATCCCCTGGGTTCCTTTCCTGTCCTGCCGCATAGGCCAGGATGCCTGACCTATGTTTTTGCGTTTTAACTTGTCCCGGACCGCCGTCATTGCTTTCTCTGACGACTGATTTTAACCGGTTTGTAGGGTCTTGGCGCTCTGTGAAAGTCGGGGTGGTCAAGTGTGCAAATTCATCCACAGGGGGTTCACTGAACAGCACAGATGATGGTCGGTTCCTGGGACATGCTCCGATCGGCTCGAACCAGGGCGACGCTGATGCAGGTCTGGCTTCCCTGTGGGTTGTCGATGCGGGCGGTCGGCTGTCGGGTTTGCACGCTGCGTCCACGCTCTCCGGTGCCATCCTGGTTCAGGGGATGCCAAACATAGCTGTCTGCCGGTTTGGGGTCGGGATTGGTCCAAGTGAACACGGCCGTTGTGCCCTGATAGCGGCCCTGACCCTGGGTGGGCGAGGGGACCGGTCCCTCCTGCAGATTCTGGGGGTCGCTCAAATCCGTCGGGTCCGGGGACTGTACCTGTGGGGATTGTGTCTGGGAGGAACCTGTAGTTTGCTGTGAATCTCGTCTGAAACCGTTCGGCAGGCCGACAACCAGGGCGCAGGCCAGGACTAGGGCTAGGACGGCAGTGAGAATCAGTGTCATCAGGATCGCACGGCGGCGGCCGCCGAAAAACCGCTTGGCCTGGCTGCCTTCATGGTTAGCGGACGCCTCCCTGTCTGGGCGCAGACGCGGTTGGGAACCAGCCTCTGCCTCGGTCCAAGAGTGGCCGGAGTCCCCGGTTTCTGTTCGATTTTCTCTTCGGCCTGCAATGGCTCCGGTCTGGGCGTGCGAGCGTGCATCCGTCGTGGGGTAGGGGTCGATTCCCTCGCCGATGAAGGGTGTCGCATGGCCGTAGAGCTGCTGCTGGATCTCCTGAAGGGCACGACCGAATTCCAGTGCTGAGTAGTAGCGATCGTCCCGGTCATGGGCCATGGCCTTCTCCAGGACGGCGGCCAGCATCGGGGAGGCCTCGCCCATATGCAGAACCGGGGTTTCCGCTGTAAGGATCAGCTGCGTCAGGTGATTCTCATCCCGGGCCCGGTAGGCGTACTCGTAGGGGGAACGGCCGGCCAGCATGCCGAAGAGCGAGGCACCCAGGGAGTAGATGTCGCTGGCCTCAGATCCTCCCGAGCGGCTTGCCAGAACCTCTGGGGCCGCCCAAGGTATGGAAAGTCCGCCGGCCCGTTCGCTTCCATAGATGCCTGAGGAGATGCCGAAGTCGGCCAGGACGGGCAGGCCCTGGTCGGTGATCAGGAAGTTGCTGGGTTTGACGTCCCGGTGCAGGATTCCCCGTTCATGAGCGCAGTAGAGGGCCGAGGCCATGCGCACTCCCAGGTCCAGCACGCCTTCCTGGTCCATGCCCCCCTTGAGCATGATGGTCTTGCAGCTGCCGCCCGGAGCGTATTCGAGCACCAGGCAATCCCGTCCGTCATCGCTGATCAGGGCCTGGTGGATGCTCAGGATGCAGGGGTGGGTGGAGAGCTTGGCCAGGGCCTTGGCCTCCCGCAGAAAGAGCAGATGGGTCTGCTGGTCCACGCTGCCTTGGAGGGCTACCTTGACTGCCACAGGTCGGTTGAGCCCCTCCTGCTCATACAGGTAGACGGCAGCGGTGCCTCCAAGATCCAGGGGGCGAAGGGGCCGCAATCCGGGCAGCGCCGGAGCCTGGTCCATGGCTGGAACCGCACCCGAGCGCTGGGTCTGGGAACCATTCTGCTGCAAGGGCCATCACCTCCTAGGACTGCTATCCACGATAACAGCACGCCGTTCCTGATCAGGCTTCCTTTGAGCCTCCTGCAGGCGGTCCCGGACCAGCGGGTTCCAGGGCCTGCAGATGGACCATGCCGGACCCTATTCTTGTAGCTATGAGCAAGCAGCCACCGGTGGATCCGCAAGAAGCCATGGACCCGGTCCGCGCCCTTATCGGCGATCGGCTCCAGAACGAAGAGGATCGGTCCACCCGGGCCCTGGTGGTGGCTGGTCCTCCCCGCAGCGGCAAGACCAGGTTGGCTACTCGTGCCCTCCTGACAGGCATGGAACGCTTCGGCGACGGCGCCAGCATGGCTGTATCAGGTCGTACCGCGGCCGACCAGGTCAGCCGCCAGGTCATTCTGGAGCGGGGCAGGTCCGACCGCACCCGACCTGTGGGCACACTGCAGGCCCTGGCTTTTCGTCTGCTGACGAGGTCCCGGCTGGCCCGAGGGGGTCACGATCCGCTCTTGCCCAGACTGCTCAACGGCGCTGAAGAGGATGCCCTGCTCAGGCAGGTCATGACCGTCCATCTGGAGCATGTCCAGGCCGGTGACGACTGCGCGGTCTGCCGACTTCTGGAGCGCTACTTTCACAACGGGGCGGGCTGGTCCTCCGTCCTGGTCGGCGACGGACAGGGACGAGTCGTAGGGGTCGCCGACAGGTTCATCGCCCAGCTGCGGGACATGTTCGCCCGCATGACGGAATTGGGCCTTGACAAAGGGGACCGGGACCAGCTTCTGGATGCTCTGGCCATCCAGCCCATGGACCCTGATCGCCGCGACCGGCTGGTTCTGCAGTGGCGGCTGGCCTTTGCCCTGGAAGATGAATACCGCCAGAGCATTGCCGAGAGCTATCCGGACGAGTTCCGTCTGGACCCCTCCATGCTTATGGTCGAAGCCTCTCGCAGCCTGGATGGGCTGGCTGATGACGACCTGCCTGACCTGCTGGTCGTGGACGACTGGCAGGACATCACCCTGGCCGGGATGGGCCTGCTGCAGGGTTTGAACCAGGCCGGCTGCCGACTTCTTCTGGTGGGCAATCCCGACCAGTCGGTCCAGTCCTTCCGCGGCTCCTATCCGGAATTTCTGGCCACGCGCCTGACGGTCCTGTCCAAGCCCATGCCAGGCGCCGCTACCCCTCTTCTGGCTCAGGACTTCGCCTGCCTGGATGCCGCCGAAGTGACCCTGAAACCCCGGAGGATGGTGGTTCCTGAAGCGGCCGCAGAACATACCGAAAGCGTCCAAGATCCGGATTCGGCGGCTCCAGGTTCATACGCCGATCTGGTGGCTGCCAGGGTCAGCCTGGGCATCGCCGGGGTTGAGGAGAGCGACACCCCCCTGCCTGACAGACCGGGCAAGCTGCCCGCCTGGCCCGGCGCCGGACCGGTGGCACCCCTGACTGCCGACAACAGTCTTATCAGTGACGACAGCGTGCAGACCAGGCTCTTCCACACCCCCGACCAGGAGGACGACGATCTTGTCTGGCAGATTAAGCATGAGTTCCTGGCCAACAAGCGTGACTGGAACGACATGGCCGTCATCGCTCACGACAACACAACCCTGCGCACCCTGGGCCGCAAGCTGCGCGTGCAAGGTGTGCCGGTGCGCTTCTCCTCCGTGACCCGTCCGCTCAGCCAGGAGCCTGCCATCCAAGGTCTCTTTGCCCTGGTCGAGCTGGCCCAGTCGGTACTGGACCCTGACACCATCGGCAGCGCCCCGGACGATCCTGCCCAGGTGGCCGCCTGGATCCGTTCGCGCCTGCGCACCCTGATGGCCGGACCGCTCTTCCGTGTTCCTGCTACTGCCGCTCGTGCAGAGCGTCCCGTCAGGATGGAGCGCCTGGAGTCCATCATGGAGACCATGGCCGCTCTGGCCCCCTTGTCCGGTCAGCGGGGGAGCAGGGCGGACTCATCGGGTTCCTTGGATGACCTGCCGCTCCTGGGACAGGCCTGGCGGACCTGGGTCGAGGACCTGGCCCAGCGGCGTGCTGAGCGGGACCGTTCATCCGGCATCAGCGTCGACGATTCCCTGCTGACCAGGCATGATTCCTCCCAGGAAAGGGGCGGATCAGATCCCTTCTCGACTGCCTCGGCCCCCGACCAGCCAGTGGATCTGGGCGACCGGGATGCCCAACGGCCAGCAATTTTGTCTGTTCAGGCCCTGGAGACCCTGTTGGTTCTGGATCCGGATGGCCGATCCTCGGGAATCATCCTGGAGGCCATGACCGCCATCGCCGGAGGTCGCAGGGAGGATCCTGACGTTCAAGTCCTGGACAAGGCCCTGCAGGTTCTTCGACTGACCGCCAGCCGCATCAGCGCCCTGGAGGACCGTCAGCCCCAATACGTGCTCTGGGAGGCCTGGCGGAGCTTGGACCTGGCCGATGACTGGCAGCGGAGGGCCCTGATGGCTACCCAGGAGGGGGAGGAGGCCAACGACCGTCTGGACGCGCTCATGCGGCTCTTCCAGTACGCTGCTGGCTCCCGTCGTTTCCCCACGGTCGAGGCCTTCATGGACCAGGTGCGCACCATGCAAATAGAGGCCGACTCCTTGGCGCGGATCGGGCCCATCGAGCATGCCGTCACTCTGACCACGCCCGCCGGCGCAGCCGCCTTGGCCACTGACTGGCCCTTGGTCTGGCTGCCCGCCGTTCAGGACGGGGTCTGGCCCAACCTGATTCCCCGCGACACCATGTTCGGGGCCGAGGAGCTGGCCGACCTGGTCCTGCATGACCGCATCGGCGACCCCCTGGCGGACACTCTCAGCCACGATCCGGCCTTGCGATCCATCCTCTACGCCGAGAAAAAGGGTTTTCTGGAGGCGCTGACCCGGGCCCGGACCCAGGTGCGCATCAGCGCGGTCTGGAACGATGACCTGGTTCCATCGGACTTCCTTTACGGCTATCTGCCCGAACGCTATCCACGCACCGCCGATATGAGCCAGGCGGAGTTCAGCATGGTCGGCGCTGGCTCAGGCGGCAGTGAGCGCTACGGAGGGCTGGAGGTGTCTCCCAGGGGCCTGACTGCGGCCGCCCGGTCCATCCTGGCTGTCCAGGCGTTGCTTCCGCAGGACCAGGTCGACCGTGACCGAGTGGACGATGCCGTGCAGACCCTGCGGTTGCTGGCCGACCAGGGCCAGGATTCGGCCGATCCTAGGCATTGGCCCTTCCTCTATGACCAGTCGGCATTGAATCAGCATGTTCCAGACGGACAGTCCACGGTTGGGCCGGCTTCAGACCGGCATGCCCCAGACGAGCAATCTACGGTTGGACAAGCTCTGGATGAGCATGTCCCGGATAGAGGGATTTCGGTTGAGCAGGTTGCTGAGTCAAGGGCCGTGACAGCAGCCTCAGGTGTCGCATCGGTTGTTGAATGGTATCCTGCTTCCCAGCCCTCGTCTGCTTCCTTCAATCACGCTACACAGGCGGGCCGAACCCACGACCATGACAACCGCCGTGACCATCGTCATGAGCACCAATCCGGCCGCCAGGTGGTTCTCCTTTCGCCGTCGGCGGTCGACGCAATCTGGAACTGCCCCCTGGAGTGGGCTTTGGGAGACCAGTTCTCCGGCCCATCCCCTTCCAGAGTGCCCACCGAGTTCGGCTCCCTGATCCACAAGGTGGCCAGCGAGGGCACAGCCCAGGGTCTGGACCGTCCCGGCCAGGGTGATCCTGATGCCCGCCAGCAGCAGGTGCGGGATGCGCTTCTGGACATCTACCAGGAGCTGGCTCCTCAGGAACAGCGCCTGCGGGACCCCGACGAACTCTATGACCAGCGCGGCCGCAGCAGCCGGGTGGAGTCCATCCTGGACAACTTGGCCTCTTATTTCGTCCGCTCCTCGGATTCCGAATACGGCCTGGGGGGCAAGAGTCCGGTCCCGGTCGGCGACCTGCTGGGGGTACAGAGCGAGCGCTCCTTCGATGTCAGTATGTCCGTGGAGGATTTGGTTCCTCTTTGGAAGGCCACCTTCCCTGAAAGTCCTCTGGATGTCGATGGGCTCTTTGCCCTGATGTCCGGCCTGGTTGACGGCTTCCCCGCAGCCCTGGATGCCAGGACGACGGTCAGGCTGACCGGCCGTATCGACCGTCTGGAGGTCAGGTCTCTGCCCGAGGGCATCCGTCTGCGGCTGGTGGACTACAAGACCGGTAGGGTCCCCTATACCCAGGGGCAGCTCTTCAACGACCTGCAGTTGGTTTGCTATCAACTGGGACTGGCCTTCCCGCCCACGCCCGGCAGCAGTCCGGAGACGGCTGCCGCCTGGAGCCTCCCGCAGGTCCCCGACCTGGAGAGGACCGAGGGGATGAAGCTGAGCCAGTCCCTGCTCTTGCAGCTGCAGGCCCCGCCCAAGGATGCGCAAACGGGGCTGCGCCGGGAGGAGATGGCCTACCAGCCGCCACTGTTCGAGCGTGACAGGCTGGTCACTATTGCTCAGCCCAGAACCGGCATGCCTTCCCCGCTTAAGTCCAAGGCCGAGCCTGCGGACCTGCCTGATCAGGTTCCACCTGGGGTGGATGCGGACCTGTGGGCCATGGTCCGAGCCGCCCGGGTCTCCTCCCAGGCTGTATGGGGGCTGACCATGATAGCCAGGGTCTTCTTCGCTGCCGGGGTCAAGCTGACGGCTGGCCGGGATGACGCGGTCTTCGACCCTGCCCGTTGCCATCGGGCCGGCAATGGCCAGGAATGTCAGGCATGGCAACTGGTGGCGCCCAATCTACTGGAGGCTCAGGAATGAAGCAGACTGCCGAACAGTCCGCCATCGTCGATGCGGATGTCAACGAGGATCTTCTGGTGGTGGCCGGCGCCGGTTCGGGCAAGACCATGACCATGACCAGCCGGATCATCGCCCTGATCCGTCGGGGAGTGCCCTCCGAGCAGATTCTGGGGTTGACCTTCACCCGCAAGGCCGCCTCCGAGCTCCAGTCCAGGGTTGGGGCGGCGGTCATCCGACGCGACCAAGGCAGAGGCACCTCGGGCGTGGACCCCGAACGCAACTTCCTCAAGCCGACTGTGTCTACCTATGACGCCTTCTTCCAGTCCATCGTGCGCCAGTACGGCCTGCTGGTGGGTATGGACCAGGACACCCGTCCCCTGAGTTCGGCCGGGGCCTACCAGCTGGCCTCTCAGGTGGTCGCCGACCATCTGGACCTAATTTTTCCTGCCAGTTCATCGGCGCAGGATGGAGACTCCGACGATCTGGGCTCCGCGACCTTCTCGACCACCGTCAACCGGGTCCTGGGGCTGACCGGGGCGGTGACCACCTCAATGATCAGCAGCGACTGCCCGGATTTCGACCAGGCCGTGGAGCGGATCCGCGCTTGGGACCGCGCTTTTGTGGACCGTGCTGATCAGTTGATTGGCGACCAGCCTGTGCCGGATGACGAGCCCAGGGTCAGCCAGACACCGCCCAAGCGAACCAAAAAAGAGAGCGACGAGCACTATAAGGGCAAAATCAAGGACTTCCAAGATAAGCGGCAGAGCATTCGCCTCTATCGGGTAAATGCCATGCGACGGGCGGTTCTGACACGCGAGAAGTTGCTGACCCTGGTCCAGGACTACCAGAGGGCCAAGCGCCAGGCCAACATGGCCGAGTTCGGCGACTTCACCCTGGCCGCCTTTCAGCTGGTCGACCGTTTCCCATCCATCAGTGCCCAGCTACGACGCCGCTACAGTCACGTTTTTCTGGACGAATACCAGGATACCTCCACCACTCAGGCCCTGCTTCTGGCGGCCATCTTCCATCCGCAGAATCGGCAGGAGGATCAGAGGAGCGCGGATCAGGCTCCTGGCAGATCGGCCGTGACTGCCGTGGGCGACCCCTTCCAGTCCATCTATGCTTGGCGCGGAGCCAGTCCTGGGGCCTTCCGTACCTTCCAGGCCCAGTTCGGCATGTTGGCCGACCGACCCGCCTCCGGCAGTGGTCCCATGTCTGGTGTGACCGCCTTTGGGCGCTCGCAGGACCAGGATCCGCTGACCCTGTCGCGCACCTTCCGCAACTCCAGCTGGGTGCTCAAGGCCGCCAACCAGCTGACTGTCCCCCTGCGCCATCGGGGCCAGGAGAGCCGATCCGAAGCGGAACTGCGCGAGGTGGACGTGGCCAGGCTCCGTCCCCGTGAGGACGCCGACCAAGGCACCGTGGGCCTCTTGGGTTACAGCACCGGCGGCCAGGAGATCGATGGCGTAGTCAGGTTCGCCCTCAGAGCACGCGATCTCTATGGCAATCAGGGTGATGCGCCGCACGTGGCCGTTCTCTTCCGCTCCAAGGCTGCCCTGCCCAGGTATCGCGAGGCCATGGAGGCTGCAGGGCTGAGCTGCCAGGCCGTCGGGTACTCCTCCCTCTTTGACCGGCCCGAGGTTATGGACCTTAGAGCCCTGCTCTCTCTAGTCTGCGACCACACCGACAGTGATTCCCTGATGCGTCTGTTGGCCTCGGCCCGGTTCGGCATGGACGCGGCCGATCTGAGCGCTCTGGCCTCCCTGGCCGCCAAGGTCAATGAGGACAGCCAGTACCGGGCTCTTGTCCGGGCCGGTCTGGTCGAGTCCGACCCCGATCCGCGCCGTCGTCGCGAGGATCTGCATCGTTACCGTGACCAGGTCCCCAATGATGTCTTCCTGGTGGACCTGCTTCTACGCGACGACTTGCCAGACCTTTTGAAGAGCTCCGGCCTATCCGCCAGGGGACGGGTCCTGGCCGCCGAGGCCGCCCGTGTCATCTGCCAGGTCCAGGCCGAATCCTCGGCTCCCCTGCGCCAGGTGGTCATCGCTGCCATCCGTGCCCTGGATCTGGACGTGGACCTGGTGCTGGCCCGCACACTGGCCAATCCTGAACGTCCTCTGGAGCCCAGTCAGGCCAAGGCGGGCATTCAAGCCCTGCTGGACCAGGTGGATGTCTACCTGTCCGAGCTGCCCCAGGGTCTGGGGCCCAGCCTGCGCGGGTTCGTCTCCTGGCTGTCCTCTCTGGATCAGAGCCCCGAAATGCCCGCTGACGGGGATGAACGACAGGCCGACGTGGCCCTGATGACCGTCCACCAGGCCAAGGGTCTGGAGTGGGATGCCGTGGCGGTGGTCGGGCTCAAGCGTGGAGCCTTCCCCAGCAGCCAGGGCGACCGGCTCACGGTCAAGCCCGCCTTGGACCAGCCGGTGGTCCAATCCCCGGACGGCCCGGTCTATCAGTACAACTGCACGGCCCGTACCTGGTTGGTCGATCCCCAGTCTGTGCCGGTGCCGGTTCGGGCTGATGCCATGATCCTGCCCCGTTTTCCACACGACGCCCCCCTGGGAGCTGACCCTGAGGATCTGTTGGGTCGGATGGACCTGGCGGGCTTGGAGGAGGAGGCCATGGGCCTGTCTCGTGAAAGCGGGCTGGACGATCAGGCCCGCCCGGTGCGTGCCGATGCCATTGCCCCCTCTCAGCGAGAACAATATGGCCGACGGCTGCTGGATGACGAACGGCGGCTGATCTACGTTGCGGCGACCAGGGCCCGGCATGACCTGCTGCTGACCTTCAGCCAGGATTCCCAGGCGGAGTCTGCGGCCCTGAACACGCCGGCACCGGACCCGGACAAGGCTTCCAACTTCTGGACCGAACTGGTGGAGCTCTTCCAGGAAGAGCCCGATGCGGTCAAGCTGGAGCACGCAGAGGATGCACATGAGGGCGAGCCAACGCCGCCCTTGGGGCTCTTTGTCGGTGAGAACGCCCAGTCCTACCGCCAGGCTGTCGTCGACCGTGCCCTGGAAGAGGTGGACCAGGTCGCCGCCCGAGACGGTGAGCGGGATCAGGCGCTCTGGCCTCCTGTTCTGAGTGCGCGGACCCGTGAAGCCTTGGATCGCTCGGCCGCCTGGGTGCGTGCCGGGGAACCTGGCGACCACGAAATCCCTGATGAGGGCGATGACGGGCTCTACGCCAATGCGGTTCGCGTCCTGCAGGTCAGCACGGGTCGCCTAGGGGTGGCTGACGACCAGTTGCTCACGGATCTAGATCTGCTGCGGCGCACCGGCCGCCGGATCCTGGGACATGGGGCTAGCAGCGTCACCGCCATCCAGGCCAGCTCGGCAGGGGGCGATCCCAAGATGGAGAGGGATTACTGGCAGGGGCTGGTCAGACCCATACCCCAGGTGGCCTCCCCGCAGGCCGAGGCGGGCACCCGCTTCCATGATTGGGCCAGGCGTTTCATCCTGCCCGAGATTTCCGCCCCTCAAGGACTGGTGGACCTGCCTGATCAGGCAGAAGCACCGAACCTGCTCGATGGTCCGCTGGGCCCCGGGGCCATGGCTGAGCGAGCCCGGATGCTGGCCGGGCTTGACCAGGAGCGGGAGTCCCTGGATTCCAAGGCCGATCCCGTACAGGCCCGTCTGCTGACCTGGGAGCGGCGGCTGGCTGGGTCTGACTGGGCCCAGCGCACTCCTGTCTGGGTGGAACGGCCCATCGTGGCGGTGTTGGCTGGCTCTATCGTCAAGGGCAAGCTGGATGCGGTCTTCGCAGGTGGGCTGGACCCTGAGCGCACGGATATGCGCTACACCATCGTGGACTGGAAGACCGGAGCCCGACCGCATGGAGAGGAGTCGACCAACCGCCGTCTGGTCCAGCTGGACTTCTACCGGCTGCTCCTGTCACGCTTGGAGGGTATCGGCCTGTCGACCATCGACGCCTGCCTTTATTATGTAAGCGAAGACCAGCCCCAGGATCGACTCATCAGGGCCCGTGCCAGGACCGAAGAAGAAATTCTCGCAACCCTGGCCGAGGGCATACCCGAGCAGTCGGACGAGGACTGAGTCTGCGGCAGACCCCGCCAGACAAGGGCGATGGGTGCCGCGCATCAGCAATCATGAACAGCAGGCGATCGGCAGACGGCCAAGGGCCGTCGTGGGGCCGCGCACGCCCGAATGGAGCAATGAGACAGATGACTACGTCCAGTAATCGCGACCAGGCCTCCCGGCGGAGGGGGAGCGTGGAAATAAGACCCATGGTCTGGGCGGATATGCCCGACCTGGTGGGGACCTTCGACGCCACCTGGAAGGTGCAGGAGGATCCCGAAGGGACTGTATCCCGGCTGAGCGCTGCCCACTTCATCCTGCACTACCTGGTGGGTGCCACCAGGGCCCGAATAGCCGTCGATGGGCAGGACTTTCTGGGGGTGACCCTGTTGGCCGAAGGGCATGGCGAACCCTGCTTCCCCAAGGCCGAAGAGGAGCTGGAGCAGGTGGATCAACAGCTGTCTGCCACGACGTTGGGCGCCCAGACCCTGGACCGGGCTCGTCAGTGGCAGCTGACCGAGGTCAGGCTGGAAAAGCAGTGCGGGCTGGCCGTCCCGCCCCAGGCTGAACTGAGGCTATTCCTGGTCTCCAGCCGTGCCCGGGGACGCGGCGTGGGTGGTGCCCTGTGGCGGGACACTCTGGAGCATCTGGACCAGGCGGGCATCGGGCGCTTCTACCTGCATACGGACTCCTCCTGCGACGTGGGCTTCTACGACCATCAGGGCATGGAGCGGCTGGCCGAGCTCAAGGGGCGGGACCATGCGGCCTTCGCCGGGCGCGACCCCTCGGACGATCCGCAGTTCTTTGAGGGTATTGACGACATCTTCATCTACGGAGGCCGTGTGAGCGACCAGCTGGGCAAGGACGGTGATCATGGCGGCCGCTAAATCACCCTTCCTGCGCCTGTTCACCTACCCGGGCGCCGCCGGTTTCTGCCTGTCGGCCGTTCTGGCCCGTCTGCCCCTGGGCATGATGGGTCTGGGCATCGTGCTGGCCTTGAACCACATCTATGACAACTGGACTTCGGCCGGGCTGATGAGTGCCGTCTACACGCTCTGCGCGGCCCTGGTCACCCCCTTCTACGCCCGTCTGTTCGATCGGTTCGGCCAGCGTCGGGTTGGAGTGACCGCCCTGATCGTGCAGGCTCTGGCCATCCTGGGATTTGCGGTGGGGGCCATGCGCCGGGTTCCCTTGGGAGTGCTCTTTGTGCTGGCGGCCCTGATGGGCCTGACCCAGTTCGCCTTCGGAGCCCTGGTGCGCACCCGCTGGGCCTGGGTGCTGCGCGACGACAAGACCAATCTGCTCAACACCGCCTATGCCCTGGAGTCAGGCTTGGACGAGTGCGTCTTCATCCTGGGACCCATCCTCTCCGCCTACCTGGCCACCTCGGTCAGCCCGGTCTCCCAGCTCTACCTGCCCGCTCTGGCCCTGCTGGTCGGCGGACTGACCTTCTTCGCCATGCGTTCCACCGAGCCTCCGGCCGTCGTTCGCATGGAGGCGGTCAACCAGTCGGCAGCGGATCATTCTCCGGTGGATGCCCATGGGGACGTCCTGCCAAGCGATGCTGAAGGCCACCAGGGCTCTCGCTCGGCTCTGGTCTACCCGGGCATCCTCCTGCTGGTGGTGATTTTCGTTGTCTTCAACATGAGCTTTTCTGCGGTGGACGTCTCGGTGACGGCCCTGACCAAGTCCATGGGCCGCGAGGGGGCGGTGGGCCTGCAGCTGGCTCTGTTCGCCCTGGGCTCCCTGTGCGGGGCGCTGATCTTCGGCTCGGTCAGGCTCAAAGGATCCCGCTGGCGCTATCTGACGACCTTCCTGGTGCTGCTGACCCTGGGCTATGTGGTCTTCCGCCTGGTCATGGACAACCTGGTCCTGCTGGGTCTGGCCGAGGTGCTGACTGGCTTGTGTGTTTCGCCCATCTTTGCCACCGGCAACTTGATTGTGCGTGAGAACGTGGATGCTCGGGCCCTTACCGAGGGGCTCTCCTGGCTGTCCACCGGTGGATCCATCGGCACCTCTCTGGGATCCACCCTGGCCGGAGTCGCCCTGGATCAGTTCGGACCCCACGGCGGCATGACCATCCCGGCGGTGGTCACGTGCTGCGCTGTCCCCCTGGCACTGCTGGGCTGGGCCAGGAGCCGCGGGAGGGGTATGGTCGTGGAAAAGACCGAAAATGCTGAGTGAAATGAACAGTGAAGAAGGAGGCAGCCGATGATTCGCGTATCGGTGCTGGGTGCAGGCGGACGCATGGGAACCGAGGTGGTGCGTGCTCTGAATGACGCGCAGGATATGCAGACGGCCCTGCTGCTGGGCCCGGATGACGATCCGGCGGCGATCAATCCGAGCAACACGGATGTGGCGGTCGACTTCACCAGCCCCGATGCAGTCCTGGGCAACACCCTGACCTTGATAGGGCAGGGGGTCCACTCCGTCATCGGCACCACCGGCTGGACCAAGGAGCGCCTGGACCAGGTCGAGCAGGCCTTGGACGAGCATCCCGGGCTCAGCGTCTTCATCGCTCCCAACTTCGCCATCTCTGCAGTGCTGGCCGACCGGTTCGCAGCCATGGCGGCCCGCTACTTCGAGTCGGCCGAGGTGATCGAGATGCACCATCCCGATAAGGTCGACGCCCCCTCCGGCACTGCCCTGGGGACCGCTTCCGCCATTGCCGAAGCCCGTCGCAAGGCTGGTATGGGTTCCATGCCCGACGCAACCCAGCAGCCTGATGCATCTAGGGGTCGGGTGGTTGACGGTGTCCACGTCCATGCCGTCCGGCTGCGGGGACTCAACGCGCATGAAGAGGTGCTCATGGGCAACCCCGGCGAGCAGCTGACCATTCGCGCAGACAGCTTCGAGCGTGTCTCCTTCATGCCCGGAGTCCTCCTGGCCGTGCGCCGTGCTGGAAGCATTCCAGGACTGACCGTGGGCCTGGACCACTACCTGTTCTGATATCCGCAAGAGCGTCCCCATCTGCAAGTAGCGTGAAGATATGACCGAGACCGTTACCCATCTGCTTCCTCCTGCACCCTTCGGACGGGTGATCCCCGCCATGATCACGCCTATGAATAAGGACGGATCCGTGGATTATGGGGCTGCCGCCAATCTAGCCCGCACCCTGGTGGCCGATGGGGCCGACGGCATCCTGGTCAACGGCACAACAGGCGAGTCTCCCGTCACCCACATGGAGGAGAAGGTCAACCTGGTCAGGGCCGTCAAGGATGCCGTCGATGTGCCCGTCATCTCCGGAGCGGGATCCAACGACACGGCGCACACGGTACGTATGGTGGAGATGACCCAGGAGGCCGGGGCCGATGCCCTGCTGGTGGTCATGCCCTACTACTCGCGGCCCTCCCAGGATGGGGTGGTGGCCCACTTCCGTTCGGTATGCCAGTCGGCTCAGCGACCGATCATTCTTTACGATGTGCCCGGACGGACCGGGCTGCACGTCGAGCTGGACACCTACCGGCGTCTGGGCGAGTTAGATGCGATCACCGCCGTCAAGGATGCCACGGGCGACCTGGCCTCCATGCCCCGCAAACGCCAGGAGACCGGCCTGACCTGGTACTCAGGCGATGACGGACTCTACCTGCCCTTCCTGGCCTTGGGCGCGGTCGGCGTCATCTCGGTCATTGCCCATGTGGCATCCGGACCCATGAAGCGTCTGGCTGACGACTTCGATGCTGGCGACCTGGATGGCGCAAGGGATCTGGCCGTGCGTCTGGACCCGCTGGTCCAGGCTCTGAACGGCCAGGGGCAGCAGGCCGTCATGGCCAAGGCCGCTCTGAAAGCGGCCGGCAGACTGGACCAGACGGCCATGAGGCTGCCCAATCTGGGTCCCGATGAGGACCAGGTGGCTCTTGCCCGCAAGGGCATGAAGGCTGCCGGGCTGATCTGAATCAGTCCTGAAAGCGACGTCGCCCCTGTATAGGCAGGGGCACAGATGATAGAAACACAAGTGACTATGGCAAGAAAACAAGAAGAATCAAACACGACCGGCAAGAGCAGAAGTCGTCGGTCCTCCTCCAAGAATGGCAAGCAGGGGTCAAGCAGGTCCCGGGGCGAATCCCGCAACCGTCGCAACGGCGCCATCGCCCGCGGCAAGGGCACCCAGACCGAGCAGCATCTGGTAGCACCCCCCAAGTATCGCAAGGGCTCCATGCGCATCGTTCCCTTGGGTGGCCTGGGCGAAATCGGCCGCAACATGAATGTGATCGAGTACAACGGCCACATCCTGCTGATCGACTGCGGCGTGCTCTTCCCCGAAGAGGAGCAGCCGGGCGTGGACCTGATTCTGCCTGACTTCAGCTACATCAAGGACAAGCTGGATCAGGTGGACGCCTTGGTGCTGACCCACGGGCATGAGGACCATATCGGCGGCGTGCCCTACTTGCTCAAGCTGCGTCCGGACATCCCCCTGATCGGATCCAGGCTGACCCTGGGATTCGTCGATGCCAAGTGTGAGGAGCACCATCTCAAGCCCACCAAGGTTGAAGTCAAGGGCCGCGACAAGCTCAAGGTAGGCCCCTTCAACCTGGAGTTCGTGGCGGTCACCCACTCCATTCCCGATGCCTTGGCCGTCTCTGTGCGCACCCCGGCAGGCCACATCATCGACACCGGCGACATGAAGATCGACCCGCTGCCTCTGGATCACCGTCTGACCGATCTGCGCGAGTTCGCCAAGCTTGGCGAGTCCGGCGTGGACCTGCTCATGGTCGATTCCACCAACGCCGAGGTCCCCGGCTTCGTCAAGCCCGAAATCTCCATCGCCCCCGCCCTGGACAAGGCCTTCGCCGAGGCCCAGCGCAAGATCATAGTGGCCTCCTTCTCCAGCCACGTCCACCGGGTGCAGCAGGTGGTTGATGCTGCTCATAAGTTCGGCCGCAAGGTGGTCTTCGCAGGCCGGTCCATGGTCCGCAACATGTCCATTGCCTCCGACCTGGGATACCTGCACCTGCCCGAGGACACCGTGGTCGACCTCAAGGATGCCCACAGCATCCCCGATGAGAAGATCGTCTACATGTGCACCGGATCCCAGGGCGAGCCCATGGCGGCTCTGGGCCGCATCGCCGATGGGACCCACCGCGACATCACCATCAACGAGTTCGACACGGTCATCCTTGCCAGTTCGTTGATCCCCGGCAACGAGCACGAGGTCTACAAGGTCATCAACAAACTGGTGCGTCTGGGTGCCAAGGTGGTCAACCGCGACAACGCGGCCATCCACGTCTCCGGCCACTCCGACGAGGGCGAGCTGCTGCACTTCTACAACATCGTGCAGCCCAAGTGCGCCATGCCCATCCACGGTGAGAACCGGCACCTGGTGGCCAACGGCCTGATCGCCGTCAAGACAGGTGTAGATCCGCAGAACGTGGTCCTGGCCGAGGATGGCGATGTGGTGGACCTCTACCATGGCCAGGCCGCCGTGGTCGGGTCCGTGCCCTGCGGTTACGTCTATGTGGACGGCGACTCCGTTGGTCAGCTGACCGACGACGAGCTTGAGCAGCGCCGGATTCTGGGCACCGAGGGCTTCGTCTCCGCCTTCGCCGTGGTCGACACCGAGACCAGCAAGGTCGTCTCGGGCCCCAAGCTCTATCTGAACGCCGTGGCCGAGGATGAGAGCGAGTTCAAGTCCATCAACGCCCAGATAATCGATCAGCTTGAGGATGCCATGTCCAAGGGAACCACCGGCACCTACCAGCTCCAGCAGATGATGCGCCGCACCCTGGGCGGCTGGATCTCACGCAAGCTGCACCGTCGGCCCATGATCGTGCCTGTGGTGGCCGACATCGCCACCGACGTGCAGTCACAGGACTGACCATCGTTTCCTGCAACTGATACCGAAGGCTCCGGCCGTCCATCTGGGCGACCGGAGCCTTCAGTTTTATCAGTAGACAGCAGCGCTTACATGCTCACGATGACCTTGACGTGGTTCCCGTGTCCTCACGCAGCTGGCGGAAGCCCTTATCCACGATGTCCTCGACGGTACCCGAGATCTCGCGGCCGAAGACCACCGGTAGGGTCTCTCACGTCAGCGGATGGGGATGGTCGGGCGAATTCCCGCTCCCGTTTACGGCTCCGCCATAGTAAAGATGAACATTGGAACCGCAGATGCCGGTGAAGGCGGGATGAATCTTGATGGTTCCCGGCTTGCGCTCAGGCTCGGGCACGTCCTTTAGACGTACAACTTCCTTGCCGTAGTACATCATTGCTTTCAGATCGCATATCCTCTCTGATATGCGTGTAAGACCCTGCACGAACGAAGTTGAATACCCAACATGATATCCCTGCGGGGGTGACGCTCCCTCGTTGGAGACTGCCCAATTCCCACGTTACCGCGAGTATTGGGCCAAAGTGATGGGAGTTTCGGCCAGAACTTCACCGCCCTGGTCGAAGTCGAAGTCGCCTAGCCAATGTCCGAACCTGCTGGGTCCCTTGCCGCACCAGACCACACAGGCGCTGCGGTCAGCCTGTCCGCTCAGCAGACGGTTGGCAGTTCCGGTCACCCTGTCGTTGCCCAGACGGTAGTCCAGGAACTTGCCGTCACCGTAGTGGCGGGCCACCCGCTGACGCTGCTCCTGGCCCAGCACCCGCCAGGGGTCGGCCGCGCAGAAGACCCTGGCGGGCAGGTCCTGCTCCGCTGCCTGAATCAGGGCCAGGCCTCCACCCAGGCTATGTCCGGTAAAAAGCACCCCGCGGTCGGTTCCCGCCTTGTGCCGGGCCAGGTCAAGCGCTTGCCTGGCCAGGATGCCTGCCTGCTGTGTCTGTCCCGGCTCCCCATTCAGCGGTGGCAGGAAGCAGGTCAGCGCGGCATGGATGTCGTGGCGGGGGTCGTCGCGCAGGTTGGTGCCTGCATAGACCACGACCAAATGGGCATAGTCCGGACCGTTCTCCATGTTCTGGGCGGCAATCATCCCCTCGAAGCCGTTTTCGGGGCAGTAGCGTGAGCGCAGCACCCAGTAGCTGCCCAGGGTCGGATCCTCGAACCAGTGCAGGCCCGGCCGGGTCTTGACGTCCCCTCGACCGATCCCGTAGGAGTACTGGCAGAGCATGTTGAGCTGCTGTGTGGTAAACCCGGTCCGGACCTGCATGGCGCTCCCTTTCCGCCAGACTCATAAAGCATGGACCATGAACAACCGCCTGGAGGCCTGACTATTCCCGTCCGGACTGCGCCGTGAGAAAAGAGGGAAACCGTCCCGCTGGCCCGTCGGCGTGTGCCAGCATTAGACTTGACATGCCATATCCATACAGGACCTATGCCGATGCCGGTGGGGGCACCGACATCCATGCGCGAAAGGAAATTCATGCCCGGAGCCAATCTGACTCGTGTGGAAGCCGAAGAGCGAGCCGTCGTCGTATCCAATGTCAGCTACAAGGTCAATCTGGACCTGACCAAGGGGCCTGCAACCTTCCCCTCTACCGCCCTGATCGACTTTGATGCCCGGCCGGGGGAGTCCACCTTTGTGGATCTGATTGCCGACCAGGTCAGCATGATCGAGCTGAACGGCCGGCGTCTGGACCCGGCCCTGGCCTTCAGGGACGACCGGATTGAGCTTAACGACCTGCGTGAGCACAACCAGCTGCGGGTGGAGGCTCTCTGCCGGTATTCGCGCACAGGCGAGGGGTTGCATCGCAGCGTGGATCCCTCGGATGGCAACGTCTACCTCTACTCCCAGTTCGAGGTGCCCGACGCCCGCCGAGTTTACGCAGTCTTCGACCAGCCGGACATCAAGGCCGTCTTTGACTTCACCGTGGATGCCCCCGCATCCTGGACGGTTCTGTCCAACATGCCTCCCGCCTCCCATCAGGCCCTGGACAGCCGCACCGCCGAGGGAACCCTGGAGGGCGGCCGTACCGAGGGCGTGACCCGTTGGGTCTTCCAGACCACCCCGGTCATGAGCTCCTACCTGACCGCCTTCGCCGCCGGACCCTACGCCCAGTGGACCAGCGAGTACCATAACGAGGACGGCCGGACCATCCCCATGGGCCTATACTGCCGCCAGGCGCTGAAGGACTCCCTGGACGGGGATGCCGAATACCTCTTCGATGTGACCAAGAAGGGCTTCGCCTTCTACGCCAAGACCTGGGACCTGCCCTTCCCCTGGGCTAAGTACGACCAGATCTTCGTGCCCGAATACAACGCGGGCGCCATGGAGAACATCGGCCTGGTCACCTTCCGTGATTCCTACGTCTTCGAGTCCAAGGCCACCGGGGCCCAGATCAACCGCCGCGTGGAGACCGTCCTGCACGAGCTGGCCCACATGTGGTTCGGCGACCTGGTGACCATGAAGTGGTGGAACGATCTGTGGCTGAACGAGTCCTTCGCCGAGTTCATGTCGACACTGGCCACCGCCGAGGCCACTGAGTGGACCGACGACTGGGCCACCTTCTGCTCCGGCGAGAAGAGCTGGGCCCTGACCGAGGACCAGCTGCCCACCACCCACCCCGTGGTGGCCCCCATCCGCGACCTGCACGACACCGAGGTCAACTTCGATGGCATCACCTACGCCAAGGGCGGTTCCGTGCTGAAGCAGCTGGTCGCCTACGTGGGCCGTGATCGCTTCTTCCAGGGCATCCACAACTATCTGACGGCCCATGCCCACGGCAACGCCACCCTGAAGGATCTGCTGACCGAGCTGGAGAAGACCAGCGGCCGCGACCTGGGCAACTGGTCCCGGCTTTGGCTTGAGGAGGCCGGCATCACCACGCTGACCAGCCAAGTGCAGACCGACGAGCAGGGGACCATCACCGCCATGCGGATCGACCAGACCGCCCCCGAGGAGCATCCGGTCCTGCGTCCTCACCGCCTGGCTGTGGGCTTCTATGACGAGGACCAGTCCGGCAAGGTGGTGCGTACAGACCGGTTCGAGCTGGATCTGGACGGCCAGGGAGCCGAAGTGCCCCAGGTCGTTGGCAAGAAGCGTCCGGCCCTGATTCTGATCAACGACGACGATCTGACCTACGCCAAGCTGCGTCTGGATCAAGATTCTCTGGAGTATGCCACGCAGAACCTGTACCGGATCGAGGACCGTCTGGCCCGGGCCGTGGTCTGGCTCAGCCTTTGGGACATGACCAGGGATGCGCAGTTCCCTGCTGAGCGCTTCATCAGCCTGAGCTTGAAGGCACTGGCCACCGAGCACCAGTCCACCACCTTCCGCTACGCCCTGTCTCAGATCTCCACGGCCGCCCACCACTTCACCGCCTCCCGTCGCCGTCAGCCCATGCTGCAGCTGGTGGCCAGCACGCTCTGGGATCTGGCCATGAAGGCCCAACCCGGTTCGGACGAGCAGTTCCAGCTGGTCCGCGCCTACCTGGGCTACGGAGACGACGCCGACTTCGAGGACCACGCCCGGGGTCTGCTGAGCGGCGACCTGAAGCTGGAGGGGCTGACCATCGACAACAACACCCGCTGGCTGATCATCCACGCCTTGTCTGCCCACGACCTGCTGGCTGACGGCGAGATCGACCGGGAGCTGGCCGCGAAAGACACCACGGAGAACCGCGAGTTCGCCATGGGAGCCCGGGCTGCACGTCCGACTTCCGAGGCCAAGGCCTGGGCCTGGGATCAGGCCCTGCACAATGAGGATCTGACCAATTCGCAGATCGAGGCCTTGGCCGACGGCTTCTCCGGTTCAGGGGACCAGGAGCTCTTCGCGCCCTACGTGGACCGCTTCTTCGCAGCCGTGGACGAGGTCTGGACCCAGAAGACCTTCCACATCGCGGAGACCCTGCTCAACCCCCTGTCGGCGGGCGGACTCTACCCGACCAAGGCCGACCCGGCCGCCCTGGTCAAGGCGGGCGATGCCTGGCTGGCCGACCATGCTGAGGCACCCAAGGCCCTGCGTGGGATGATCATCCAGAACACGGAGTCCTCCAGACGCATACTCAAGGTCCGCGAATACAACGAGCGTCTGCGCTGAGTATTCTGCCCGCCCCGGCCCAAGTGGCGACGGGTCAGGGGCGGGGCCATAATGAATCTGTTGCCTGAATTCAGGATGGTACGTTCGGAGGAGAGCAAATGCCCAGATTATTCGGTACCGATGGTGTACGCGGTTTAGCCAATAGAGACCTGACTGCACAGCTGGCCCTTGATCTGGGCGATGCAGCAGTCAGGGTCCTGGGCCGTGGTGCGGATCGGTCCGCGGGCCGCCGACGGGCACTGATCGGCCGTGACACCCGGGTCTCCGGGGACTTCCTGGCCTCGGCCCTGGCTGCCGGCATGTCATCGGGCGGTTTCGACGTGATCGACGTGGGCATCATTCCTACTCCGGGCATCGCCTACCTGACCAGCGTGCTCAACGTGGAGATGGGCGCTGTCATCTCCGCCTCACACAACCCCATGCCGGACAACGGCATCAAGTTCTTCGCCCGGGGCGGGTTCAAGCTCCAGGATTCCAAGGAGGACGACATCGAATCGGTCCTGGGCCAGGACTGGGAACGCCCGGTGGGTGAGGGCGTAGGCCGCGTCTCCCATGACACGGTGACCGCCACCAACATGTACATCGACCATCTGGTGGAGGCCGTGGCCCCTGTGGCCCCTGACAAGACCCAAACCAAGCCCTTGGACGGTCTGCGGATTGTGGCCGACTGCGCCAACGGAGCCACCTCGGTGGTAGCTCCCGAGGCCCTGCGCCGGGCCGGTGCGGACGTGGTGGTCATCAACGCCTCGCCTGACGGCTACAACATCAACAAGCACGCCGGCTCCACCCATCCCGAGCAGCTGCAGGCCATGGTCAAGGCCTCGGACGCGGTCATGGGCGTGGCCTTCGACGGGGATGCCGACCGCTGTCTGGCCGTGGACGAAGAGGGAAACATGGTCAACGGCGATCAGATCATGGGCATTCTGGCCCGCGCCAAGCAGCGTGAGGGCAAGCTGGCCAACGACACCTTGGTGGTCACCGTCATGAGCAACCTGGGACTCAAGTTGGCCCTGAAGCAGATGGGCATCGTCACCGTCCAGACGGCTGTGGGCGACCGCTACGTCCTTGAGGAGATGCTGCGCGGAGGCTATACCCTGGGCGGCGAGCAGTCCGGGCACGTCATCAACCGCGAGTTCGCCACCACGGGCGACGGGACCCTGACTGCCTTGACCCTGGCCAAGGAGGTCGTGCGCTCGGGCAAGAGCCTCAAGGAGCTTGCCGCCGACTTCCCGCAGCTGCCCCAGCAGCTGATCAACGTCTCCGGTGTGGACAAGAACGCGGCCCGCACCAACGCCAAGGTCCAGGATGCTGTCGAGGCGGAGGAGCGGATGCTGGGCAGCACCGGCCGGGTCCTGCTGCGGCCCTCGGGCACCGAGCCCTTGGTCAGGGTCATGGTCGAGGCGGCCACCCAGGAGCAGGCCGACCAGGTCTGCCAGCGGCTGGCCTCAGTCGTGGCCGACGAGCTGGCCATCTGAACCGACGACCCAGGAAAGGCGGAATCATCCATGTTCGGCAGAAAGGCGGCCTTCGACGCCGATCTCAACCACCGGGTGGAATCCATGCTGGCTGAGGCCGGCAAAGAAGAGCTCCTGCCTATTGTGCAGATGGGCGAGCCCGTACTTCGTCGGCAGGCCAAGCCCTACAAGGGTCAACTGGCAGCCAAGACTCTGAACAGGCTGCTCAAGGCCATGCGGGCCACCATGCTTGAGGCACCGGGCGTGGGGCTGGCGGCACCTCAGGTGGGCCTAGGCTTGGCAATCGCCGTCATAGAGGATCATGTCCGCGACGATGAGGATGATCCGCGTCAGATCGACGAACTGCCCTTCAGGGTCATCATCAACCCCTCCTATGAGCCTATCGGGCAGGAGACCGCGGCCTTCTACGAGGGGTGTCTGTCCCTGGAAGGATTCCAGGCGGTTCGGCGGCGCTGGCTGGACATCACGGCCAGTTGGGAGGACCGTTCCGGGCGCAAGCACCGCCAGCGCATGCACGGCTGGCCGGCCCGCATCTTCCAGCATGAGACCGACCATCTGTCGGGCGAGGTCTACATCGACAAGGCCGAGATTCGCAGCCTGTCCTCCGACGACAACCTGAGCGAGTATTGGGCCTACGACCCGGTCCCCACCGAGGCGGCAAGGGAGCTGGGCTTCACCATCTGAATCCTGCGAACCCTCTAAATTCTCTTGACCCTCTGGTCCAGGGCCATTTCCTCGGTCAGCTCCGGACCGTCCCCTTTCAAGGGCGCCACCGGGTGCATGGTCAATCCTTCAGAGGCATGACGGCCGGGTTCCACAGCCTTGGGCAGAACCGCCCTGCCGTTCACGCTTGGGTCCAGCCACGAGTCCAGGCTCTCGTCAGTGATCAGCAGGGGCATCCGGTCGTGCACCCGGGCGGCCTCCGGGGTGGCTTGCGTCGTCAGGATGGTGGCCGTCAGCAGCCAGGGTTGGCCAGGTCTGGCACGCCACCAGGAGTAGAGTCCTGCGATATTCAGCGTGTGGCCGTCGGGGGCCTGGAAGTAGTAGGGCTGGTGGTCAGGTGTCCACTCGTAGTAGCCGCTTGCCGGAATGATGGCCCTCTGACTTTTGGCCGAGTCCGCGTAGGTCCGCTTGGTCAGGGCGCTCTCCACCCGCGCGTTGTGGGTGGGGTAGGCCATCTGGTCGCTTTCGGACCAGGATGGGACCAGGTTCCAGCGGGCCGGATGCAGGTGCCGTTGCCCATGTCGGTCCTGGGCCACCAGGGCTATGACCGACCCGGGGCTGATGTTCCAGGAGGGCTCGGGTAGTCCCGGAGCCTGCCGGGCACCGTAGTGTTGAGCCAGACTTGAGTAGTCCAGGTCAGCCGCGAATCGTCCACACATGAAGCCTATTCTATGGATGCTTGGAGTCCCCGTCGAGGAAACGCCGGAGGCCTTTTTCCGGGCCAGTCTAAATGCTGATTGACCCCTCTTTCCTGCTAGCATGAAGGTGGTCTGCGGCAGCGGTGCATACATTGAGGATGGCCGTGGCCACAGCGGAATATTCAACGTTGTTTTTGCCCTGCCTGGCATGAGGCCGGTGGCGGCATGGTGATTAGGAGATGGTTTATGCCTCAGAAGATCAAGGCGTCGATTGCTTACGGCATCGGCAAGGGGTTTGCCCAGCCCGAGGAGATCATCATTGATGACCCCATTGGCGCGGAGGTCCTGGTGGACGTGCAGGCCTCGGGTCTGTGCCATTCGGATCTGCATCTGGTCGAGGATGACGACAAGTTCTTCCCCTTCCCGGCTGTGATAGGCCATGAGATCTCGGGCATCGTCGAGGCTGTGGGCCCCGAGGTGTCCGGCATCAAGGTGGGCGACCACGTGGTGGCCTCCCTGGAGCAGGTCTGCGGACACTGCGCCAACTGCCTCAAGGGCCAGCCCCAATCCTGCACTCAGCAGCAGGAGTGCGTGCGCGGTGCGGGCGAGAAGCCCCGTCTTTCCTTCCCAGACGGTCGGCCCATCACCCAGGCCTTCGGCACCGGCGGCTTCGCCGAGAAGGCCCTAATTCACGAGAACCAGCTGGCTGTGGTCAACAACCAGGTCAAGTGGGATGAGGCCGCCTGCATCGGCTGCGCCACCATCACCGGAGCCGGAGCGGCCATCAACACCGCACATGTGCGTCCCGGCGACACCGTGGCCGTCATCGGCACCGGCGGCATCGGCCTGAATATCATTTCGGGAGCCCGGATTTGCGGCGCCAAGCGGATCATCGCCATCGACCTGCTGGACAACAAGCTGGAGTTCGCCCGCAAGTTCGGTGCCACCGACGTCATCAACTCCAAGAACGAGGACCCTGTGGCCAAGGTGCGCGAGCTGACTGACGGCGGCGTGGACCAGGCCTTCGAGGCCATTGGTCTGCCCGTCACCATGAAGCAGGCCTGGGACATGCTGGGCGTGGGCGGCACCGCCTACCCGATCGGCCTGACCAAGCCGGATGCCACGGTCTCCCTGGAGATCAACCCCGCCGACCTGCTGGTCCACCAGCGCGGCTTCAAGGGTGTCTGGATGGGCTCCACCAACATCAAGCACGACATCCCCATGTACGCTGACTTCGCTGTGGACGGGCGGCTGAACATGCATGACATCGTCAGCCAGCACATCAAGCTGAGCCAGATTGACGAAGCCTACAAGCAGCTGGTCAACGGCGAGGTCATCCGTTCGGTCATCACCGAATTCGACTGATCCCTTCCAACTGTCCGGCATTACTGCTGATGATTGTGCCGAACAGGAGTTCTGACAGGGGTTCTGATTACCAGGGGCTCCGGGTGCGCAAGGCATCCGGAGCCCCTTTCGTGTTCTGCTAATCCGAGAGCCGGATCAGGCCAGGAGCCTGCCGATGTTCTCGGCCACTGCGGCAAGGTTGTCGGCGGCCTTGGCCATGGCCTCCTCAAGGCTGACGGCCCCGGGGCTGATGCTGAAGATGGCATCGATGCCCACCTTGTAGAGCTCTTCGGTACCTGCGCCCACGTTCCCTGCCAGGGCGATGACCTTGCAGCCGGGGGAGGACTCTTTGACGGCCTGGGCTGTGCCCATGGGGGTCTTGCCGAAACCGGTCTGGAAATCGATGCCGCCCTCACCGGTGAAGCAGAGGTCGGCGCCGCGGGCCAGCTCCTTAAGGCGTGTGGTCTCTACGACAATATTGACGCCTGAGGCCATAACGGCCGGGGTGAAGGCCAGGAAGCCTGCGCCCAGACCTCCGGCGGCCCCTGCCCCCGGTTTGGTCTCCACCTCCCGGTGCAGGTCCTTGCGGATGACGGCTGCATAGTGGCCCAGGGCCGCATCCAGGGTGGCCACCATGGATGGGTCCGCCCCCTTTTGCGGCCCGAAGACGGCAGAGGCTCCTTCGGGACCGGTCAGGGGGTTGGTCACGTCCGAAGCCAGACGAATGCGGGTGCTTGCAAGCCTGGGATCCAACCCGGAGACGTCGATTCGATCCAGTCGAGCCAGTGCGGCCCCTCCCTGACTCAATTCTCGTCCGTCAGCGTCCAGCAGCCGGGCACCCAAGGCCTGGGCCATGCCGGCACCGCCATCGTTGGTGGCCGAACCACCGAGGCCGATGATGATCTCCTGTGCGCCCTGGTCCAGGGCTTTGCTGATCAGCTCGCCCGTACCGTAGGTGGTGGTGACCAGTGGATCTCGGGTCTGTTCGTCGACGAACTGGATGCCGCTGGCTGCAGCCATCTCGATGGCGGCCGTCCGTCCGTCGCCCAGGATGCCGTAGCTGGCGTCCACGGTCTGGCCCAGGGGTCCGGTGACTTGGGTCTGGATCATATGGCCTCCGGTGGCATCGACCAGGGACTGGACCGTGCCCTCACCGCCGTCGGCCATGGGCACCAGGACCATTTCGGCCTTGAGGGGGCTGCGTTGCAATCCGCGTTCGATGGCTTTTGCAGCCTCCTTGGCGGTCAGGCTGCCCTTGAAGGAGTCGGGTGCAATGATGATTTTCATGGTTGTTACCTTTCCTGACTCGTCGACTCAGAAGACCAGATAGACCAGCATGGCCACCAGGGTCATGGTCAGGCCTACCAGGAACTCAAAGGGGACGACCTTCATCCGCTCGCCCAGGGTCATGTTGATGGACTTGGCGGTGACGTGGAAGTAGTTGCCGTGGGGCAGCTGGTCGATGACCGTGGCGCCCGCCTGCATGGTGACGGCGGCAGCTACCCCCGAGGTGCCAAAGGCCAGGATGGACTTGCCGAATGAGCTGCTGCCCAGGATGACGCCCGTGGATGTGGAGGCCGTGGCGGCGGCCATGAGGATGCCGGCGATGGGGGCCAGCATGGACCCGGGCACGCCCATGGCATGGATGAGGTTGACGATCTGCTTGGGCAGGTCGGAGCTGGTGATCAGCCCGCCCAGGGCTCCGGCTCCGATCAGGATGAGAACCACATCAACCATGCGCTGCAGACCGGCACTGGTGTATGTGAGGATTTTGCCGCCTTGCCCCATGGCCAGCAGGCCCAGGATGGATGCCAGGGGCAGGATGTACATGGCATCCACTTGGAACCGCTCCAGCAGGCCGATGTGCAGAATGGAACCCACGGGATTGAGCAGGAGCAGGACCACGGCGGTGATAGGGGCCACCAGTGAGCGTCCCAAGGAGGGCAGGTCCTTGTCCTTGGAGGCTTTAGCCGCATCCTCGCCCAGGTCGTCCGTGGTGACGATCCGCCCGCGATGCTGCATGATGGTGGCCAGCAGGACGGCCATGGCCAGTCCACATAGGGCCGGGATGAAGCTGCCGATCATGACTGCCGAGGGCTGTATGTGGAACCCTGAGGCCACCGCGATGGTGTTGGGATTGGGGGAGATGATGTTGCCGGCCTTGCCTCCGCCAGACAGGGCGATCAGCAAAGCCAGCTTGGAGATCTTGAGTCGGCTGCCGACCTCGATGGCGATGGGTGCCACAATCAGAACGGCCACGGGAATGAAGACCCCGACGGCGCAGATGATCATGGTGGCCAGGGCCAGGGAGAGGATGGCCATGCGCTCGCCCAGGCCGTCCACTATGGCTCGAGCTATCCGGTTGGCCGCGCCGGACTCCATCATGACTCCCGCCAGCACTCCAGCAGCCAGGACCCGGATAACCGTGCCCATGACGCTCTGGGAGCCGGCCACCACGATGTTGACGGTCTGGCCCAGGGAGGCGCCACCGATCAGGCAACCTACGATGGCTCCCAGCATGAGTGCGTAGGTGGTGTTGAGCTTCTTGAGAATGAGGATAATGGCCAGGGCCAGGCCCAGTAGGGCGGCCCACCATGACAGGGTAATGTCCATGTCAGTTCCTTTGATCCGTAACTTGTGCCAGGGACCAGGGTTGGCATCGTCGTAGCTGCCAGACCAGTAACAGTCCCATGATTTTTCTCACTTCCATTGTGGCTCTGTTTTGCTCTTTTTGCCAGGGCTCCCATACTCGAAAAGCGATGGATGGCGTTGGCAAAAATGGTTCATGTACCATGTCCGTAGGGAGGCAAGCCATGACCATAGATCCTGCGACGGCGCAGACAATCGTTGACAATCTCAAGGATGTAATCGAGTACAACATCAACTTTTTCGACACCGAAGGAACTATGGTGGCCAGCACTGATGCTTCGCGCATAGGCAGCTTCCATGACGCGGCCCGTCAGGCGGCCGTTGATTGCCAGACCGTTGCCGTGGATCGTCGACATCCTTATCAGGGAGCCCGTGACGGTGTCAACGTGCCGGTGGTGCTCAACGATGCGGTGGTGGCGGTCATCGGAATCACTGGACCAGTGAACAAGGTGGGCGCTCTGGGCGGGATCATCGAGCGCATGACCGAGCTCATGCTCTGCGCCAACATGGAGCAGATCGCCCGATTCAACCGGCGGATCATGACCACCAACCTGGTCAACCTGCTGACCCTGGAGCACAAGGACGACGAATTGATGAACGCTCTGGCCCTGGCCCTCGACCTGGATCTGTCGGGTCCACGGCGGGCTCTGGTCGGCCGAGCGCCAGGCATCCGGCTGGAAAGGCTCAACCAGGATCGGCTCTACGAGAGGCTCTGCCAGACATGCCTGTCCTTCGGCGTTCCCCTCTTCGCTGTGAGTCCCAGGGACTTTCGCATCTATGCGCCGCAGATGGGGGATGCCGAGCTTGATGAATTCGTGACTGCTCTGCGCAAGGCCCTTGGTCAGGTAGTCGGCTCCAAGGTGGTGCTGGGTGCGGGAATGATTCAGGCGAATCCGGGCCAGTACTGGCACAGTTACCGGCAGGCCTGCGTCGCTGCGCGCTGGGCCGGGTTCACTGCCGATGACCAGCGGTATCGGTACGAACAGATGGGCGCGGGGCTGCTGATCACCTCACTGTCCACCGAGCAGTGTCGGGCCTTTGTGGATCAGGTCTTTGCGGGTCTGGCGCCGGATCGTGTCGATCAGTTTGAGAGTGTTTTCAGCGCCTATACCCGCCACAATGGCAGCATCACCCATGCCGCCCAGGAGCTTTTCATCCACAAGAACACCATGCAGAACCGGTTGGATGCCCTGGCCAGAGAGACAGGCTACAACCCCCGTCGCCTGAGCGATTATCCCATTCTGGCCACGGCCTTCGAACTTCGCAAATACCTGGCCTATAAGGATATTCCCGACGAAAGCGCCGAGTTGAGTGGCCATACTGAGACCTCTGGTCAGTTTGGTGGATGAACTAGGTCGAACTAGGCCCGACTAGACTCTGTGTTCTAATCCTCTGCCGTCTGATTATCGGCGGAAAGTTGCTTTAGTTCGGCGCGGACTTTCTGGAGTTTGGCGAAGGCTGTGTTGCGGTTCTGGGTGGTTTTGGCCCGGCCGTGGTCTCCGGTCAACTTGGCTTCCTGGGCCTTGAGCAGGTCGATACGCTCGCGGACTGCGAGTCGGCTGTCCAGATCTCTGCCGTCGGTCTGGTCCAGGGTCACCTGGGCACAGAGGCTGTCCCAGAGCTGGTCCATATCGTCGCCGGCCAGGGTCAAGTTAGTCTGATCAGCAGGACGGGGTCTGCCCAGGTGGAGCGCATGCCTGGTCTCATGACCGGCTTTGGTGGGCAGGGCCCGGCGGACGGCCGGCGTGCAGACGAGACCCTTTTCACCCTGGTGAATGGTGATGAAAACCATGCCTGAGGAGCGCATGGCGGCGATATGCTCCAGCACGTCCTCCGGCACATTGGGGGTCTTCAACCCGATGGCCATGATCAGCACCTCATGGCAGTGCGCGCCGTCCCTCACAGGAATGGTCCCGGGTCGCAACAGGGCCAGCATGACGATCTTGTCGACGCTGGTGGAGAAGTGCTGACGCAGTCGTGAGGAGACGGGCGGTCGCGTGGTGAAGGCCCTTATGGGCAGTTCACCCTTGGCTGCTGGAATGGCGGTGGTGGGTGGCAGGCCCAGGGAGAGCGCGGACACGCCTTCGTAGGTTGCGATTGTCATCCTTGGCCTTTCTGTCGCTGTTTCCGTTATTCTACCGGCAGGAGCGCGATCAGAGGCAAGAGTGTCCGTTTGCCGGCAATGTATATTAGCTGTAAACCCGGAAGAGCGGATGCGGGAGCTGAACGTGCTGCAGACATGCGCAAGATATGTGGGTTGGAGTGATGAGGGCTGAATGATGAGCAAAGATGCAAAGATGACTGTAACCGATGAGGAACGCGAACTTTTAGAGGGCTGGACCGAGGTCGATGGCGATCTTGATGGCTGCAGTCCGGATGTGGCTCAGGTCGTTCTGGGCTCCCGGCTGGCCAGCGGGCGCGTGGATGCTCCCCGCTCCCGTCACTGGCAGGTGCCCGAGGGGGTGGACTGCCTGAACGACATCGCCTATGTGGACGATGGTCTGCGCGCCCACAAGCTGGATCTGTACCTTCCTCATGATGCCCTGCTGCGCTACGGCAAGGTGACCCCGGTCTACATCGACATCCACGGCGGCGGGTTCATGTACGGCTACAAGGAACTCAACCGGAACTTCTGCACCCACCTGGCCCAGCGCGGCTTTGCGGTCTTCTCGGTCAACTACCGGCTGATTCCCAGCACGGACTTCATGGGCCAGCTGGGTGACGTGCTGACGGCCCTGACCTGGATAAAGAACCACCTGGACGAGTATCCGGTTTCGCCTGATCGGATCTTTCTGACGGGAGACTCGGCCGGAGGCACGCTGGCCCTCTATACGCTGGCAGTGGAGTCCGATGACCAATTCGCGCAGATGCTGGGGCTGAAACCTGCCGGTCTGCGGCCTCGGGGCGCTGCCTTCGTTTCAGGGCTTTTCGATCTGGCTCCTTACGTATCAGTGGATACGGAAGACGGCCAACCAATCAGTTCGCCCACCGATGACCTGGCCATGGTTGCTCCATCCTTCTTCAGAAGCTTTGTGCATGCTGGGGGCGACCAGGCGGCCGACCTGACGACCATGGTCGACATGGTCCACCTGCCGCCGGTCTTCCTGAACACCAGTGCCGACGATTTTCTACAGGGCGACGCTCTGAAGCTGGCCGAGATTCTGTGCAGGAAGGGCCGCGACTTCGAGCTGCACGACCCGAGGCCCAACCGTCTGCAGACCCTGGGACACGTCTATCCGGTGGCCATGACCTGGCTAGAGGAGAGCCGACAGACCCTGGACCAGATTCGCGATTTCTCCTACGATCTGATTTGAGCCTTTCTGCGCGCCCGGTTCATCCGATCGCTGGCTATGATGGGTAGAGAAAGGTGGGCATCGATGGCGCAAGGCCCCCGGTGTCTGCACAGCCGCTTATAGAGGAGTGATTCATGGACGAGAAGACCTTGGTAGAGAAGCTGAGCAACCTGGAGACCATCGACCAGCTGGTTGACCTGTCCAAGGAAATCGGCCAGCCCCTGTCATACAACGACGCGGACCAGCTCTTCGGCAGGATCAACCAGTGCAAGAATGATGTCGCACAGCTGGGCGGCGACACCATCGCCAAGCTGGCCAAGCAGGTCTTCAACATCTGAAGCATCAAAATCTGAGGTATCAGATTCCATGAGGGCGGGCCGGTATCCAGTTCCGCCCTCTTCTTATGTCTGGTCTCATGCCCGGGCCCGGGCCTCTGCCTGGTTCGGTTGGCCGTGGCGGATCAGATGGGCCGGGCTGTCATGCAGGAAGTATGCCAGCAGGGCCAGGGCGGTCATCAGTTGCAGATTGTGTCGTCGTCCTCGAATTGCGGCTTCGGGTTCCCCTTTCGCCAGATCATCCGGGCAAGATCAGCGTAATCATAGGCATTTGGGGGAGTAGCCTGTCGGTCCGGCTCGCCATTGTCAATCGGGGAATCGCCCGAAAAACCAGCTTCTGGATCCGTTATCCAGGCCCTGGTTGACGGCTGCATGAACATTGAGGATATTGTCCACGACTTGCGCCTGTCATGGGCAGCGAAACTGCTCAATTTCGCATATGATAAACAAGCATCCACCACAAGGACATCGTGGATGTATAAGGCCATGGTTCCATACAGTCATGGCAATGAAAGGAAACATTGTATGCGTAAGCTGATTCTCGATCTGGACACTGGTGTCGACGACACTCTGGCCATCTCCTATGCCTTGGGCAGCCCCGAAGTTGAGCTGATCGGAATAACGGGCACCTATGGCAACGTGCTGCTGGAGCAGGGCATACGCAACGATCTGGCCATCACCGATCTGCTGGGCCACCCCGAGGTCAAGGTCTATCCGGGTCTGTCCCACGCATCCAAGGCGGACTCTTTCGAGGTGCTGCCTGTCTCCGCCTTTATCCACGGAGAGAACGGCATCGGCGACGTAGCCATCCCTGACTCCGACCGCAAGGCGGAGACGCAGTCGGCCGTGGACTTCATCATCGAAGCGGTCAATACCTACGGCAAGGATCTGGTCTACGTGCCCACCGGCCCCATGACCAACATCGCTGCTGCCCTGGCCAAGGAGCCTGATATTGCCCAGCGCATCGGCTCCATCGTGCTCATGGGCGGGGCTCTGACCGTGCCGGGCAATGTTGATGCCTGGCAAGAGGCCAATATCTCCCAGGATCCGGACGCGGCCGACGTGCTCTTCCGCTCCGGTGCGCCCGTGACCATGGTCGGCCTGGACGTGACGCTACAGACCCTGCTCACCTACAAGGAGACCGCTCGCTGGCGGCAGCTGGGCACTGCGGCAGGCACCTTCCTGGCGGACATGACCGACTTCTACATCAAGGCCTACGAGACCACCTCGCCCCACCTGGGTGGCTGCGGCCTGCACGATCCACTGGCCGTGGGCGTGGCCGTGGATCCGACCCTGGTGACCACCCTGCCCATGAACATGAAGGTGGAGACCGAAGGGGCCACTCGCGGGCGCACCATCGGTGACGAGCAGCGGCTCAACGATCCGAATAAGACCATGCGCGTGGCCGTCGGCGTGGACGTGCCCCGTTTCCTGGACGAGTTCATGACCCGCATCACGAAGCTGGCCTCCAGGGCTGACTGAGGTCCGCCATCCCCGGCAAGTTCACGCAAGAGAAAGAGAATTGAAGACATCATGTCCGAAAAGCAATCCACCGAGGATTCGACAGCCGTACGATCGCTGATCCTGCTGCTGATCACCTTCGTCCTGGGCACCCTGTGCCTGCAAGGCTTCAACCTGGTCTTCCAACAGGTCGGCAAGGACGCCGGCGCTCCCGACCAGGCCTCGCTGATCACGGCCCTGCCCAGCATCGTCCTGGGCATCGTCTGCTTCATCTACGGGTCCCTGGGCGACTTCGTATCCCTGCGCAAGCTGGTCACCTTCGGTCTGTGCATACTGTTCGTCGGGTCCGTGTATGGGTACGTGGCCAACACGATCATGGCCCCCAACATCTGGAATGTGATTGCGGCCCGGCTGCTGCAGACTGCGGGTGAGCAGGTGGCTGGCTCGGCCTACCTGGTCGTGGCCACCAAGTATCTCAAGCCCTCCCTGAAGGTGATCTTCTTCGGCATCTTCACAGCAGGCTACCAGGTGTCTGCAGCCATCGGCATCTTCGCAGCCGGTCTGCTCAGCTCCATAGCCTGGCAGTACCTCTTCCTGATTCCTGCGGTCACCATCATCTTCCTGCCCATCCTGCTCAAGAGCCTGCCAACCGGCGGCGGCAACGGTGAGAAGGTGGACTGGTTGGGCTTCGTCATCTTCGGACTGGCCACGGCCCTGCTGACCCTCTTCTTCTCTTACACGGCATGGTGGCTGCTGGCGGCCTCCGCTGTCTGCTACCTGATTTTCGCTCTGTACATCAGCCGGGCCCAGAGCCCCTTCATCACTCCGGACTTCTTCCGCAACAAGCGCTGGCTGATGGGCATCGGGTTGATCCTGATCTTCTACTTCATGAACTACTGCATGTCGCCCATCTTCAATGCCATCGGGCGTGATGTCTACAAGGTGTCGACCACCACGGTCTCCCTGCATGTGGTCTGGGCCTTCCTGGTGGCCGCTGTGCTGGGCACCACTTCGGGCGCCATCGTGGACAGGATCGGCCGCAAGCCCGCCATCATCATCGCCGCTTGCCTGATGATTCTGGGCTTCGCAGGGTCCGCACTGGTGGTCAACTCCGGTCTGCTCGCCCTAACACTGACTGCCTGCGTCTACTATGCCGGGGTCGGACTGATGTATTCGCCCATCGTCTCCACGGTGCTTGACACCCTGCCTCAGAACCAGTCGGGCCGCGGCGTGGGCATGAACGATCTGGTCATGAACGTGACCGGCTCCATCGGAATCGCCATCATCGGCGGCCTGATGGGCAAGCCCAGCCTGGAGGGTTTCAGCATCATGGGCGCCACCGGACCAGCCGCCAACTACAGCAACCTGCTACTGATCGGGGCCGCTGTGTCCTTGCTGGGTCTGGTCGTGTATTTGATTTGCAAAAAGACCATCTACGCTACGACTGCAGACCAGCAGTAGAACAGTTGTAGGCGACCATCCGAGCGTGTAAAGAGGAGTTACTTCCTATCTTGCGCTTGGGTAGTCGCTCGACTTTTGTCGGCAGCAATTGACAATAGTGTGGTGGGGCGCGGGAGGCGTGTCGGCTCACTTGGGGTTGAGCCTTGTATGACATTCCTCCGTGCGCCCCTTGTAAGTCGGGGCGGGGGGATTGATCCGTCCCGGCCTTTCTTACTCGTGCAAAGTTAGTAGCAGCTGTCTCTGTTCTCTCAGATGGCGGCGGGAGGCCAGCACCCCGCCCATGCTGGTCATGCCGGTGGCGAGGACGAGCAGGACGCCTTCACCGCCGGCTTTAGGCAACACACCCAAGGGTGTGTACGTGTATCTGAGGGAGTCGTAGGTCAGGGTGCTTCCTGTGCCGCCCAGCGTGTAGTCCACGCTGACCGTGACCTCGCCCGGTTCATGAGGGGGCGTGGTCACGGTGACGCTGCCATCGTCCTGGCTTTTAGAGATATTCTTGATGGCTATGCCGTCGAAGCTGACACCGGTGATTACTGGAGATAGGTCAAACGACACCGGCACCGGAACACGATTCGCGTCGTTGCCGCTGGTGGTGCCGTTGCCAAGCTGACCGTACCGGTTGAATCCCCATGCACTTGTGTTACCGTCTTTGCCGATTGCCAGCGAATGATTCCCTCCGGCGCTGATTTGCGCTGTGCTCAGCCAGGGGCCGGCCTTGCTTGTAGATTGATCGGAAGCGAACACCTTAACGGGGGAATATTGATTGCTCGTGGTGTTGTTGCCGAGCTTTCCATAGTTGTTTTGTCCCCACGCCCAGGCGTTTCCATCCGTGTCGACAGCCAGCGAATGAGCCCATCCGGCGCTCACTTGCACAGCTTTCAGCACTGTACTTGTATCCTTTGGGTTGCGAAGCACCGAACCGGGGACAGGATTCCTTAGGTCACTTGTGCTGCCGTTGCCGAGTTGGCCAAAGTCATTGTGCCCCCATGCCCATGTGTTCCCATCTTGGTCGATTGCCAGCGAAAGAGAGCCTCCGGCGCTAACTTGGACAGCTTTGAGCACCGTGCTCGCATGCTTGGGATCAAGCAGCACCGAGCTGGGAGTAGGATTCGCGTTAGTGCCGCTGGTTTTTCCGTTGCCGAGTTGGCCATAGTCGTTGCGTCCCCATGCCCATGTGTTCCCATCTTGGTCGATTGCCAGCGAATGAAAATCCCCGGCGCTGACTTGGACAGCTTTGAGCACCGTGCTCGCATGCTTGGGATCGAGCAGAACTGACTGAGGGGTGTTAGTGCCACTGGTATTTCCGTTGCCGAGCTGGCCGTTGTCGTTGTTTCCCCATGCCCATGTGTTCCCATCTTGGTCGATTGCCAGCGAAAACAACCTTCCGGCGCTCACCTGTATGGCTTTCAGCCCCGTATCAACGTTGGATCCTGTGGAAGGATCGCATACGCGCACGGGGACGGACGAAAAGCTTGTTGTGTTGTTGCCGAGCTGGCCGTTGTTGTTGTTTCCCCAGGCGTAGGCGTATCCGTCGCTGCCCACGGCCAGTGAATGATCGGTTCCGGCGCTGACCTGCACGTAGGTGAAGTCCGTCGACACGCCTGCAGGCTTCTTCACTATGACTGGTGTATTTCGGTTGCTGGTATTTCCGTTGCCGAGCTGGCCGTAGTTGTTGAATCCCCAGGCGTAGGCATTGCCGTCGCTGCCCACAGCCAAGGAGAAGTTGTTGGTGCCTGAGCTGCTGACTTGGCTGAATTTGATGCCGTTGGCAGCCGCTGGCGGAGTGATGGTGGTCTGTTGTCCTCCTGTCTGGCTGCCTTTGTCGGGGTTGATTTTCCAGGTGTTGTTGGGGTCTTTTAGGGTCCATTTGGCGGTGAGGGTGAGGTTTTGGGTGACGGGTTTGCTGAAGTCGTAGGCGACCTGTCCGGTGAACCATCCGTCGAACTGGTAGCCGTCGCGTGTCGGGTCGGGGGAGGGCCGCTTGACCCTGCCGTACGGGTAGGGGACACTCTGGTCTTCAGGCTTGGTGCCTTCTTCGCCCGTGTCGAAGGTGACTGTGTGGGTGGTGTCCGTAGTGGCGTCTCTGGTCAGGGTCTGGTCGACCGTGTAGTTGAGGCTCCTGGTGAAGGGCTGGCCGTATTGTTTGCCGGTGATGGTGATTGAGGCTGGTCCGGGCTTGTGTGCGGGCATGTCCGTCTGCCAGGCGTCGCCGGTCTTGCTGAGTGTGAGTGTCTGGCCGTCCATACTGGCTGATTCCAGTGTTGGTGCCTGTGTGATGATGGTTCTTTTTGGTTTGTCAGGCTGGCCCTGCTCATCAAGTTTCCACTGGTATAGGCTGCCTTGTCTGCTGATGGCGGTGATTCTGCCGTCGGCTTCGGAGGCTTGCATGTAGGTCTGGCTGCCGTCGTCCGCCCGCTCGGGTTTGTTGCCGGGCTTCCAGGTCCAGACTTGGCCGTCCGTGCCGTTGATGATGGCCTGGCTGCCGTTGGTGGTGATTGATCGGGCTTTCATGCTTTCCGGCAGGCTGGCGGCTGTTATTTTGGTCGAGCTGTCGTTTAGGTACTGGGTCTGCCCGTCCGCATCCAGGAGGAGGAACCCCTTGTTGAGGGCTTGGGCTTGGATGATGCGCATGCCCGGTTCCTGTTCGATGCGTGAAGGCCTGGCGTTTCCCGAGGCCGTTTTCCAGGTCCAGGTTTGCCCGTCCGCGTCCAGGATGAGGATCCGCTTGTCGGAGGCGGCGGTGGTGACGGCCTGCGTCTGCCCGGGCAGGCCGGTTGCGGCCTGCTGGGTGAATTCCGGGGTCTGGTCCTGGTTGCTGGCCTGTTCAGCACGGTAGGCGTGGACCTGTCCCTGCCGGTCCACCGCCAGAAGCAGGTCATTGTCCGTGCTGATGCTGGTGAACCCGGTGTTCCGGTCGGTGTTGAGGATTACGGGTTCAGTCTGTCCGCTGTTCCAGATGTAGATCCGCTGGTCGGAGCCGAGGACCGCCTGCCAACGGCTGCCGGCTGCGGCCTGCAGATAATGGAACCCGCTGGGAGCCTGGGCGGGGAAGGGAACCTGCTTGGGCGGGCTGTCTTTCGTCCATGTGTAGATGCTGCCGTCGCCGGTCAGGCTGACAGTCTGCTCGCCTGTACTGTGGATATTGCTGAAACGTGGTTCTTGCTTGTCGGGCGGGTTGATGGTCAGGCGGGTGCCGGAGGCGGGCCCGTGGTCCGGGCTCAGCGTCCAGTCTGTGACTTTGGTCCACTGGGCTTTCAGGGTCGTGTCCTGGAGGATGGGGGTTTGCAAGTCGAAAGGCTGACCGTCATATGTCCACCCGTCGAACCGGAAGCCCTCACGCTGCGGATTTCGTTCCGGAGGGGAGGCGAGAATCCCATTCTTCACGCTCGCCTGTGTTGGTTTGCTTCCGTCGGTCGGGTCGAAGCGCACCACGTGCGCGGCCTGAGCATCCGTTGTTTCTGTTGATTTGGCCGGAGCCGATTCGCCGCTGCCTGTACTGCCCGTCGGCGATGAGGGAGCATTTGGGCTTGCTGTTGCGGTGCTTAACGGCGATGCTGTTGTCAGAGGCGATGGCGAGGGAAGTTGAGTATTTGATGCACTGCTGGGGAAAGAGGCGGGATTTTGCTCAGCTACGCGAGGGGTCTGACGACCCCCCCCCCCCGGTGAGGATAGGAGCGTCCGCTGCGTTGGCGGACGCGACGCCCAAGCCTGCCAGCAGGCTCAGTAGGACGATCATCATCGCCGAAACGGAACGCAGACGGGAAACCAGATGCATGACTTATAAACCCCTTACCGACACCAAGCAAAGCCAACTGCTCGCCTATAACGTCTTGTCTGCCAGAAAACTATTCTTTCTTCCAATGCCAGCTCAGCATCAGATTGCACGAGCCATAGCGGAAAGCCAGCCGTTTCCCGACACCCCTATCTTCACCATACCACCAAGTTAAAAAGCAACACACGAAGCAATTGGTGGTACGCGATTTGGAATTATTTGGACTATGGACCGTGTAATCGTCGGTTTTATGGCAAAACAGCAATTCCGATTAATTGCATTACTGGTGGAGCTGCACGCAAGCATCGCTCCTATTGGCTCTTACCTCCTTAACGGAGTTCAGCATGTGCCTGGCGATAGAGGCTGAAGGGCGGACCTAGTCTGGAGGGCCCCAACATCTTGGGGGATTCGACTGTATTAACGTGCCTCTGATTGACGCCGCTATGTCTTTGCTTGATCAGCAAAACGACCATCTGCTTTAAGCTTGTCGGCCAATAATAGACCGGTTGTCAGGTTTGTTCCTGATGCAGGATAATCGGCTGACTGCGCGCGATAAAAGCTGCTGCTTCCACTATTGCAGCCGTGTGGTCGATTGATAGATGTGGTGGGGGCGCGAGAGGGGTGTCGGCTCCCTTGGGGATTGAGCCTTGAATGACACTCGCCTCCGTGCGCCCCCAGTGAGGCCGAGGCGGGGGGATTAATCCGTCCCGGTCTTTCTTACTCGTGCGAAGCGTGTGACAGCTGTCGCTGTTCCCTCCGGTAGCGACGAGCTGCTATGACACCCCCCATGCCGATCATGCCGGTGGTCAGGGCGAGCAGTATGCCTTCCCCGCCGGCCTGAGGGAGCACGCCCAAAGGCGTGTAGGTATATCTGAGGGTGGTGTCCGGCTTTTGGGCTGCGCCGCCCAGCGTGTAGTCGACGCTGACCGTGACCGTGCCCGGCTCATGAGCGGGTGTGACCACTGTGACGCTGCCGTCATCTTGGCTTTTGGGTAGGTCTTTTACGAAGGTGCGGTCGAATGTGATGCCGGTGATCACCGGCTGCAGGTTGAACACTACTGGTACTGGGGCTAAACTCCGACTCCCTGCGTCGGGATTGCCGAGTTGGCCATAGTAGTTGTATCCCCATGTTCTGGCACTCCCCTCCTCATCGATTGCCAACGAATGCCAGCCTCCACTACTGATCTGTGTAGCGTTCAAGCATGGGCCTGGTGAGCTTGTGGATTGGGTGGAGGCGAATACCTTCACCGGAGAATGCTGATCATTCGTGGTGTTGTTGCCGAGCTGGCCATACTCGTTACTCCCCCATGCCCAGGCCCTTCCCTCCTCGTCGATTGCCAGCGAATGCTTAAATCCGGCGCTTGCTTGTATTACTTTCACCTCCTTGTTTTCGGTGGTGGGGAATTGCACGGACGCGGGAAGAGAATTCGCGTTTTTGCCGCTGGTGCTCCCGTTGCCGAGTTGGCCATAATAGTTGTATCCCCATGCCCAAGCCTGGCCATCAGTGTCGATTGCGAGCGAGTGCCAGCCTCCTGCACTGACCTGTACAGCTGTAACGCTGCCTGATTCTTTCTTGGGGTATTGCACCAGCGTGGGAGCGGTATTTGTACTACTATCGCCGTTGCCGAGTTGGCCATACCTGTTGTATCCCCATGCCCAGGTGTTGCCTTCATTGTCGATTGCCAGCGAATGCTCATACCCGGCACTTGCTTGTATTACTTTCACCTCTTTGTCCTCAGTTATGGGGAATTTTGCGCGTACCGGAATAGAATTCGCGACATTAGACGCGCTGCTAGTGCCGTTGCCGAGCTGGCCATAGTGATTACGTCCCCATGCCCAGGTGCTTCCATTTGCATCAATTGCCAGCGAATGTTCGCCTCCGGCACTCACTTGTATGGACTTCAGTCCCGTGGTCGCATTGGAGCTGGTAGCGGGGTCACGCACTCGCAAGGGAGCAGTGGAATAACCGCCGTTGGTATTGTTGCCAAGCTGGCCATATGTGTTGTCTCCCCAGGCGTACACGTATCCGTCGCTGCCCAGGGCAAGCGAATGCCCATCTCCGGCGCTAACCTGTACATAGGTGAAATCATTTGGTAGATTCGTATATATCATGGGATCGGGCTTCTTCACCACGACCGGCTTGTCTCGTTGAGTAGTGGTCCCATCGCCAAGCTGGCCATAGTCATTGTTCCCCCAAGCGTAGGCGTTTCCATCACTGCCCACAGCCAAGGAAAAAGCAAACCAAGTGCTTTTTGAGCTGCTGATCTGGTTGAATTTGATGCCGCTGATATTGGCGGGTGGGGTGATGGTGGTCTGTTGCCCGCCAAGCTGGCCACCCTTGTCAGGGTTGATCTTCCAAGTGTTGCCCGGGTTCTTGGGTGTCCATTTGGCGGTGAGCGTGAGGTTGTCTGTGACAGGCTTGCTGAAGTCGTAGGCGACGTTTTTGATGAACCACCCGTCAAACAGGTAGCCTTGACGGGCCGGATCGGGGGAGGGCCGCTGTACCCTGCCGTACGGATAGGAGACCTTCTGGTTGCTGGGTGTCGGGTCTCCCTCGCCTGTGTTGAAGTAAACCGTGTAGCTGGTTTCTGTTTCGGTGTCCCTGGTCAGCGGCTGGTCTACGGTGTATTGGAGACTTTTGGTGAAGGTCTGGTCATCCTGCCTGCCGACGAGTGTGATGGTGGTTGGTCCGGGCTTGTGGGCTGGGGCATCTGCCTGCCAGGTATGATTCTTTCCGGTGAGTTTCAGCGGCTGGCTGTCCATACTGGCTGATTCAAGGGTGGGCGCCTGAGTGGTGTTGAGCCTGACCGGTTTGCTGAGTTGGCCTTGAGCGTCCAGACTCCACGTGAGTATGCTGCCATGCTTGTCGATGGCGGTGATCTTGCTGCCAACACTGGCGGCTTGTACGTACTGCTGGTTCCCGTTGTATACGCGCATCGGCGTTTCGCTGGGCTTCCACGTCCAAACGCGTCCCTCTGTGTCTGTGATCAAGGCCTGGTCCTCGTTGGCGATGATCCAGCTGGTCTGCGCGCCGTCCGGCAAGCCGACTAGATTCATGTTGGTTGTGCCGTCGGCCAGGTACCAAGCCTGACCGTCCGCGGCCAGGAGGAACCCCTGGTTGAGAGCTGCTGCTTGGATGATGCGTCTGCCCTGGTCCTGCTTGACGCGTGCTGGTTCGGCTTTTCCAATCTTGCTCGTCTCACAGGCCCAGGCCTGCCCGTCCGCGTCCAAGATGAGGATCCGCTTGTTGGAGGCGGCGGCGAGGATGGCCTGCGCTTTTCCGGGCAGGCTGGTTGCGGCTTGTTCTGTCGGTTTTATGCTCTGGTTGTCTATTGGGTCGGTTTGGAAGAGGTGGACTTGTCCTTGCCGGTCCACCGCCAGCAGCTGATCATCGTGCATGCTGATGCTGGTGAACCCGGTGTTCTGGTCAGTGTTGAGGATGGTGGGCGTGGCTTGTGCGCTGATCCAGGTGTAGATCTGGTGGTCGGATCCTAAGGCGGCATCCCAATGGCTGCCGGCTGCGGCCTGCAGGTAATGGAACCCGTCGGCAGTATGGGTGGGGAAGGGGACCTGCTTTGGTGTGCTTTCCTGCATCCATATGTAGATTCTGCCATCGCCGGTCAGTCCGACAGTCTGGTCGCCTGCGGCGTGGATATTGCTGAAACGTGGTTCTTGCTTGTCGGGCGGGCTGATGGTCAGACGGGCTCCGGAGGCGGGCCCGTGGTCCGGGCTCAGCGTCCAGTCCGTGATTTTCGACCACTGAGCTTTCAGGGTTATATTCCGGAGTACCGGGGTTTGGAAGTCATAGGGCTGGCCGTCAAGCGTCCACCCGTCGAACCGGAAGTCCTCACGTTGCGGATTCTTTTCCGGAGAGGTGGCTAAAGACCCGGTTTTCACGGCTGCTTTGGTTGGTGTGCTGCCGTCGGCCGGGTCGAAGTGCACCTCGTGTGCATCTTGATCATCCGTTTTTTCTGATGATTTAGCCGCAACGGAGTTTGTGCTGTCACGTGTTCCCGTCGTTGATGACGGGGTGACTGGACTCACTGTTGGGCTTAATGGTGTGGTGGCTTGTAATACCGATGGTGAGGGCAGTGGTGTGCTGGTTGTGCTGCTGGGGGTAATGCCTGGGGTTTGTTTAGCTACGCGAGGGGTCTGACGACCCCCCCCCCCCGGTGAGTACAGGAGCGTCCGCCTGGGCGGATGCGACGCTCAGACCTGTTAGTAGGCTCAGCAGGACGGTCGTCATTGCCAAGATGCGGCGCAGACGGAAAACCATATGCATGAAACCAAAACCCCTTCACCAAACGTCAAGCGGTGTCAAAGCCGCCTGCACATAACGTCTTGTCTGTCGGAAAGTCCTTCTGTCTTTCAATGCCGACTCAGCATCAGATTGCACGAGCCATAGCGGAAAGCCATCTGTTTTTCCGACACCCCTATTTTCACCATACCACCAAGTCAAAAAGCAACACACGAAGTAATTTGTGGTAAGTGATTTGGAATTATCTGGTTTATAAACCGTGTCATCGTCGGTTTTTACGGCAGCACAGTAATTCCGATTAATCGCATCACTGGTGAAAGCGCTGCGTGAGCATTACCCTATTGAATCTCGCCCCCGCCACGATATTCATCACTGATTGGCCATAGAACGCTGATAAACAACTGAATCGGTGGGGGTTTCAGCATCTCAAAGCAGCCGACTATAGCAGCTTGCTCTTGCTTGGTCTGCAAAAAGACGACCCAGACAAGCATGGTAACAAGTAGCAAACAACCATAGGTTTTGTTCCTGACACGAAACAATAACCTCCAACGTCAAGAGCAGTTGCTTCCTTTATCGCTGTCGTGTGGTTGATCAATAAGTGTGGTGGGGACGCGGGAGGGCGTCGGCTCACTTGGGGATTTGAGCCTTTAGTGACGCTTGCTTCCCTGCTCCCCTTATTCTGGCAGGAGGTGGGGGGGGGGGTGATATATGTTCTCGGCCTTTCTTACTCGTGCAAAGCGTGCAATAGGCGGTGTTGTTCTCTCCGGTGGCGGCGGGATGCCAGCACTGCGCCCATGCCGGTCATGCCGGTGGCCAGGGCGAGCATGACACCCTCACCGCCCGCCCGGGGGAGTACGCCTGCAGACAGGTACGTGTATCTGAGGGAGGTATCGGTCAGAGTCTGTCCTGAGCCGCCCATCGTGTAGTCCACGCTGACCGTGACCGTGCCCGGCACGTGCGCAGGCGTGAGCACGGTGACGCTGTTGCTGTTGCTGTTGCTGATATTGGTCAGATTCGTACCGGGGCTAGAGTCGAACCTGGCCGCGCTGATCACCCGAGACAGGTTGAACTCCACTAACACCGGGGCATAGGCATCTTTGTAGCTGTTGTTGCCGAGCTGACCATAGCCGTTGTATCCCCATGCATACGTGTATCCATCCTTGCCGATAGCCAGGGAATCCCAATTTCCCGCACTGACCAGAGTGCTGTTCAGACTTAGATCAGTGTTGTTTGGGGATGCAGGATTTCGCACTTTTGCTGGTTGTCTGTGAACAGTGGAACTGTCATAGTTGGTATAACCAAGTTGGCCGTAATCGTTTCGTCCCCACGACCATGCAACCCCATTGATATCTATAGCTAGGGAAGTGTCATATCCTGCACTGACTTGGCTGGCTTTGAAGGCGATAGAGGGATTGTCGGGATTGTATACCTGCGTTGGAACAAAGATTCTGTCAGTCTTCGTGTTTTGCCCGAGTTCGCCCCAATAATTCCATCCCCATGACCAGGTGTTCCCTTGGGCATCGATTGCAATGGTATGCTCAAAACCAGCGCTGATTTGAACGCTTTTTAAACTTTTGCTTGTGTCATCGGGATGGTTCGGATCGCGCACGCGCCCAGGAACAGGATTCGCACCGTTGAAGCCGCTGCTGGTGCCGTTGCCAAGCTGACCATAACTGTTGAATCCCCAAGCCCAGGTGTCCCCGTTCTTGTCAATCGCTAATGAGTGGGCTCCTCCCGCAGCTACTTTTATTGCCACCAGCCCTTTGCTTGCATCCGTAGGATGTTCTGGATCGCACACGCGTACGGGAGCGCTCGAGTATTTGCTGCTGGTGCCGTTGCCGAGCTGACCGTTTTCGTTGCGCCCCCATGCCCAGACATTACCTTCCTTGTCGACTGCCAGTGAATGCTCGCCTCCAGCGTCAACCTGTATGGCCTTCAGCCCCGTATTTACGTTGGAATGTGTAGAGGGATCACAGACACGCACGGGAACCACTGAATATCCGCCGGTAGTGTTGTTGCCGAGCTGCGCATATGTATTGTCTCCCCAGGCGTATACGTATCCGTCGCTGCCTAAGGCCAGTGAATGCCGGTATCCAGCGCTGACCTGCACATATGTAAAGTCATCAGACACGCCTGCAGGCTTTTTCACCGGGACCGGCGTTTTCTGCTTGGTGGTCGTGGTCGTCCCGTTGCCGAGTTGGCCAGACGTAGTGTCTCCCCATGCGTATGCGTTACCGTCACTGCCCACAGCCAAGGAAACACTATTGTGCATATTGCCGGATCCAATTGAATTGCTGATTTGGTTGAATTTAACGCCGCTGGTGCTGTCTGGCGGGGTGATGGTGGTGGTTTCGTTGCCGAACTGGCTGCCCCTGTCAGGGCTGATGGTCCACGTGGTTCTGGGGTTTTTACTGGTCCAGTGGGCGGTGAGCGTGATGTTTTCAGTGACGGGTGTGCTGAAGTCGTAGGCGGTGTTGCCGGTGAACCATCCGTCGAACTGGTAGCCGTTGCGCGTCGGATCAGGCGAGGGCCGCTTGACCCTGCCGTACGGGTAGGGGACCCGCTGATCTGCGGGCTTGGTGTTTGCTTCGCCAGTGTCGAAGGTGACTGTATGGGTGGAGTCTGTAGTGGTGTCTCTGGTCAGCGGCTGGCCGACCGTGTAGTCCAGGCTCTTGGTGAAGGGCTGGTTGTCCTGCCTGCCGGCGAGTGTGATGGTGGCTGGTCCGGGCTCGCGGGCGGGCATGTCTGTCTGCCAGGCGTCGCCGGTCTTGCTGAGTTTGAGGGGCTGGCCGTCCATGCTGGCTGTTTCCAGTATGGGTGCCTGTGTGGTGTTGGTCCTTGTCGGCTTGCCGGGCTGGCCCTGCTCATCCAGACTCCACTGGTATAGGCTGCCTTGTGCGCTGGTGGCGGTGATCCTGCCGTCGGCTTCGGCGGCCTGCATGTAGGCTTGGCTGCCGTCGTCCGCGCGCACGGGTTTGCTGCCGGGCTTCCAGACCCAGAGGCGGCCGTCCATATCGGTGATGATGGCTTGATCCTTGTCGCCGGTGATCCTGCCGGCCTTCTGGCCGTCAGACAGGCTGACGGTTGCAGGGCTGGCCGTGTTCTCGTTTAGGTACTGGGTCTTTCCGTCGCCGTAGAGCAGGAGGAACCCCTTGCTGAGGGCTTGGGCTTGGATGATGCGCGTGCCCGGTTCCTGTTCGATGCGTGAAGGCTTGGCTTTTCCCGAGGCCGTCTCCCATGTCCAGGTTTGCCCGTCCGCGTCCACGATGAGGATCCGCTTGTCGGAGGCGACGGCGGCGACGGCCTGCGCCTGCCCGGGCAGGCTGGCCCTGGACTGCTGGGTGAATTCCGGGTTCAAGCTCTGGTTGGCGGCTTGGCTGGCCTGGAAGGCGTGGACGTATCCCTGCCGGTCCACGGCCAGGAGGCGGTCGTCATTCATGCTGATGCTGGTGAATCCGGTGTTCCGGTCGGTGTCGAGGATGGTGGGCGTTGCTTGTTGGCTGTTCCAGGTGTAGACCTGCTGGTCGGATCCGAGGGCGGCCTGCCACTGGCTGCCGGCTGCGGCCTGCAGGTAGTGAAAACCGCTGGGAGCCTGGGAGGGGAGAGCAACCTGCTTGGGCGGGTTGTTTTTCGTCCATGTGTAGATGCGGCCGTCGCCGGTCAAGCCGACTGTCGGGCCGCCTGCTGTGTGGATGCTGACGTAGTACGGCTCCTGCAGGCCGGGCGGGCTGATGGTCAGCCTGGTGCCGGAGGCGGGCCCATGATCCGGGCTCAGCGTCCAGTCTGTGACTTTGGTCCACTGGGCTTTCAGGGTTGTGTCCTGGAGGATGGGGGTCTGCGAGTCGAACGGCTGACCGTCATGCGTCCATCCATCGAACCGGAAGTCATCACGTACAGGGTTGTGTTCCGGAGGGGAGGCGAGAGTCCCGGTTTCCACGCTCTCCTGTGTCGGTTTGCTGCCGTCGGCAGGATCGAAACGCACCACATGCGCGGCCTGATTATCTGTCTTATCGGATGTGCTATCAGGCGAGTCCGTCGTTGCCGGGGTGGCTTGTATAGGCGATGGCGAGGTTAGTGGGATGTCTGTTCCGTTGCTGGGGAGAGTGGCGGGGGTTTGCTCAGTTACACCAGGGGTCTGTAGATTCGGCCCGATATTCACAGGAGTGTCCGTCGGCCCGGCGGGTGTGACATCGTCCGCGTTGGCGGAAGCTGTTGCCAGACCTGCCAGCAGGCTCAGCAGGACGAGCATCATCGCCGATGCGCGACGCAGACGAGAAACCAGACGCATGAAATCAAAGCCCCTCCGCTAACAGCAAGCGAAGCCCTCATCGCTTGCCTACAAACGTCTTGTCTGTCGAAAAGCTGTCCGGTGTGTCAGCGCCAGCCCTGTACCAGTCGAAAAGGCCAAGACAAAAACCGCTCAGATCCTCAACATCCCAGCACTCACCATACCATCGAAACAACATATAGCTGTATTGTTGACCAACCGCGGCAGTAACGAAAGCGATGCGTAGACAGTGCACTGTTACCTAATTCTTGCCTTTAAGTCCTTGTCTGTCTGGCGATAGAATGAGCTGACATATCAGGCGTGAGGGAAGCGACGACCATAGTGACGACTTTGGACGATGTGGCCGGTGAGGCCGGGGTGTCGCGGATGACTGCATCCAATGCCCTACGGGGCAAATCTTCAGTCAAACCCGCCACGGCGCGTCGGGTGTTGGAGGCGGCGCAACGTCTGGGGTACCGGCCCAATCTGGCGGCCCGGCGACTCAGCTCGGGTAGGTCCGGAATCATCGGCTTCTCCACTGTGGAGCTGGATCGTTCGCCCTTCTCGGCGGCCCTGGCGGCGGCGGTATCGGATCAGGCCTTCAGCATGGGGTATCAGACGCTAATCCAGCAGACGCGGCAGATGGCCAGCTACGAGTCATCCATGGTGGCAGACATCGCCACCCAATTTTGCGAGGGAACCATCCTGTCCGCGCCGGTCCTGTCCGCTGACTCTATCGCCGCGCTCAATCGGCGCTATCCCTTGGTGGTTTTCGACGGTCCGCGGCTGGACTCATCCGTAGACGCCGTGCGCAGTCCTAACCGTCAGGGTGCCCAGGCAGCAGTGGAGCATCTGATAGACCATGGTTGCCGGCGGATTCTGGTTCTTGGCACCGCCTATAAAACCCCAGACCAATTGGCTCAGTCCAGCCTAGGGAGGGAACAGCGACTCTTGGGTGCTATGCAGGCAGCACAAGGTCATGGAATCAGCCTAGGGCCTGAAGATGTTGTCGACTGCGACTGGGATCAGGGCAGCGCCGACCAGGCCATGGCCGCTTTGTTGACTCGCCGCAGGGATTTTGACGGGGTCTTTGCCCTGACGGATGTGGTAGCCATCGGGGCCCTGCACGCGCTAGGTGCACATGGGGTGCGAGTGCCCGAGCAGGTTGCTCTGATCGGTTTCGACGGGCTGGAAGTGTCCCGCTTCCTCACACCTGCCCTTTCGACCATTTGCGTAGACACTGACCGGGTGGCGGCCGAGTGCCTGCGACTGCTCATGGATCGGATGAAGGATCCACCCGGCAGACATCAGCCCGAGCAGGTGGACCTGCCCTTCACGCTGGTGGAGGCTGGCAGCACAGCCCGGTCCTGAGCGCTTCAACCGCGAATCAGTGCCAGAGACAGCAGGTCAGGGGTGGGGCCTTCGTCTCCGGCTTGGACCTGTACCCTGACAGCCCGGTCGGGCAGAGCGTTCAGTCCACGACCGGTCAAGGGGTAACGGTCCAGTATTCTGCCGTTTTCGTGGCTTCTTACGGGCTGGCCCAATTCCAGGCCTTCGGTCCGCAGGGAGTAGGGTGCGGCGCTGTGCTGGTCCCGCATGGCAACCTCCAGCATTTTCGCGCCGCCGGTGGCATCCCGCAGCCGGTATGAGAAGCAGCCCCCAGCCAGGGCGTGACGGGTGTTGATTCCCTCAATCAGCTCCTGCCGGTCATTCCTGCCCTGATACTCGTGGTCGATTTCGGACTGCTGGGACCCGCAGTCCACCCGGTCGCAGACCTGCAGCTCATGGGCCTGCTCCTGTGCATCGATCTCTTCCAGGGCTCGGTGAACACGGTCCTTATCGCCATCCTTCGCCCAGGGTAGGTAGACCGAGTATCGCGAGGCTTCGATGGAGGTGAAGGGGACCAGTAGCAGGCGCGAATCGGTCCACCCTTGTTTTCCGGTCTTGGGTCTGGAGACGGCCACTTCTATGGCGCCGTCGTCCTGGGGGTGGGACAGCAGGAAGTCCTGGGGCGCTCCCTGGAGCACGGGCAGGTCGCCCAGCGGACGCAGGGGACCGGAGGCGATGTGCCCGGCACGGGAGTCGTCAGCCTTCAGGCCTATCAGGTCGGCATCGTCGCTACGGGCGGCCATGACCTTGACGCCGCGCAGCAGGCTGACCCAGTCCGAACCGTCCGGCAGCGGCTCGGCAGTCACCCGGACCTGGTGGCGCAGCTCCAGGCTCACTCGGCCGGTCCAAGTCAGATGCAGGTGGTCGAAGCGGGGGCCGCCATCCGAATCGGACTTCGCCGGCTCGACGGTCATGTTTGCCTGGCCTTGCCTGATCCGGTAGTTGGCATCCTCCAGCCACCAGGGATGACGCAGGTAGAGGTCCAGGGTCTGCTGGCTTTGGTCGTCGGCTTCTAGATCCAGGCATCCAATATTGGTGGTCCCGGGGCCAGGAGCGTAGGCCAGGCTGATCCGCAGCCCGCGCTGGGACCAGTCCAGGCTGGCAGGGATGAAGAGGTTGACCGCCAGAGACGCGGATTCCTGGTCAGGATTCTTTCCGGGTCGGCGCTCGAAGATCATGGCGCCGTAGCGGGCGTGGTTTTCCAGGCCGGTGCCCACGCAGCACCAGAAGGAACGCTGTGCGCTGGAATAGACCCTATAGTGCCGGGGTCGCATGGGGGTGAAGTAGACGAAGCCATGCTCGCGGATGCCCACCGTGGAGACCAGATGGTTGACCAGTACCCGCTCATAGAAATCCAGGTAGCGGGCTTGTCCGGTGCGGTCGTAAAGGCGCAGTGCCAGCTTGGCCATGTTGTAGCTGTTGCAGGTCTCCAGGCCTTCGCGGGAGGTGACCATGGCCGAGAAATCATCGGGTGGATTGAAATGCTCGGAGACGGAATGGGCCCCGATGGAGACCGTGCGCTTGTCCACCACCCCATGCCAGAAGGTGTCCACGGCTTTGCGGAAGGCCTCGTCTCCGGTGATCTCTGCCAGACGCTCGTAGCCCAGGACCTTGGGTATCTGTGTATTGGCGTGCAGGCCGGTCAGCTGGTCCTTGCCGGCGGCCAGCGGCTCGAAGAAGGGGCGGTCGGTCAAGCGACGGGCCTGGCGAAGATAACGGTCCTTTCCGGTCAGCTGATAGAGGCGGGCGAAGGCCTCGTTCAGGCCCCCGTACTCGCAGGTCAGCATGGTCTGAAAATTCTGTTCGTCGATATTGTCCACCAGGTCGCACCACCAGTCGGCCAAGCGCAGGACCATGACGCGGGCCATGTCGGAGGCGCTCTTGGTTTGGAAGGACTGCCAGCAGTCCAGCAGGCCGGCAAAGAGCTTGTGCAAATTGTAGAGGGGCACCCAGGAGCCCAGCAGATCGAAGGACTGGGCCTGCACGTGACCCTGCCGCAGGTTCCGGAAGAGCTCGGCGCTGTGAGGCATGCCGCCCAGGAAGCCGTCGCCCGAGGCCTCCTGGCACTCGAGCAGGCCGGTCAGCATGCGGGTGGCGCGCTCCAGGAAGGGCCAGGTTTGCATACTCTGCCAGTAGGCCGCCAGTCCGGACAGGTAGTGGCCGCCGATGTGGCCGTCCAGACCCATGGACTCCCAGTTGGGGTATGGATCCGCCTTGGCGGGCAGACCTGCCTCGCGCCGATAGGGGGCCAGGAGGCGATCGGGATCCAGGCTCAACAGGTAGTCTGAGCCGGCCTGCTGTGCATCGGCATAAATGCTGCCGGGGGTCAGTCGGACCTGGGATGGTGCGAAGCGGACATCCGGTTCAGGATGGTTTTGCGCGGATTGGGATTGATGGCGTGCGTCGGTCATGGCTCCTCCTTGCGACGATTCGGCGGCTGTATTCGGGGTGCCGCTCGGACAGGCCTGCGGTGGCTGAGTCGTCGGCGTTGCTGACGATAATTGTAGCGCTACATATACGGTAATGTCGCGGTATAAGCCATTGTCCATGTTGGCGATGTTGCCATGCGATGCCATTGCCGCTCTGAAGGAAGTATATGGGTGGCCCCATTGCGTCGGGGGAGTTGGGGCCACCCCTGTGGTCCGGGCTTTGTGTTGGGGATAGTGATAACCCGGACCTTCTTACACAAGAGAAGTCTTTATTGTTGTCGGCTGAGGGTTCCCAGCCGGTGGCGTCTGGCTGCTGCAGCGCATGTGAAGGCGAGCAGCCCGGCGACTAACAGGGGAAGCAGGCCGCCTCCTCCTGCCGAGGGCAGCAGGCTGATGGAGGTGTACCGATACGTGTTGCTGGTATCGGGGGTTTGGGCTGCTCCATCCAGCCTCCAGTCGATGGTGACGGTTGACGTGCCGGGCATGTGTGCCGGCGTGGTCGCCGTCCAGGTGCCGTCGTGGTTCTTGGTCAGGTCAGGGGCTTCCACATTGTCGAACAGGACATGCGTGGGGGTGCCTTGCCCGGGGAAATTGTCCATGGCCGGGCTGGCGGCCTGGGTGTTGCCGGTGTCGCGGCCCAGCTGACCATTGGTGTTGTCTCCCCAGCTGTAGAGGTTGCCGTCAGAGCCCAGGGCCAGACTGTGCCATGCGCCTGCGCTGGCTTGGGTGAACGTGATGCCTGCCGGCGTATCGGTTTTGCCTGGCATGTCTGCCGGGGTTTTGCTGGTGTCGCGGCCCAGCTGTCCATTGGCGTTGTCTCCCCAGGTGTAGAGGTTGCCGTCGGAACCTAAGGCGATGGAATGTTCGTCTCCTGCGCTGGCTTGGGTGAAGGCGAGATCTGCCGGGATGTTGGCTTTGCCTGGCTTGTCAGCAGGTGTGCTACTGGTGTCGCGGCCCAGTTGTCCATTGTCGGCATTGCCCCAAGTGTAGATGCTGCCGTCGTCGCTTACGGCCACGGAGTGGCTTCTGCCTGCGCTCGCATGGGTGAAGATGATGCCTGCAGGTGTGTCGGCCTTACCGGGCTTGTCTGCCGGAGTGCTGGTGGTGCTGCGTCCGAGTTCTCCGTGGGTGTTGCCACCCCAGGTGTACGCATCCCCCTGAGTGTCGAGAGCCACTGTGTGGCACCAGCCTGCACTGACGCTACTGAAAGTGACGTCTGCCGGAGTGTCGGCTTTTCCAGGCTTGTTTGCCGGGATGCTGCTGGTTTCGCGGCCCAGTCGGCCGGCGCTGTTGTCTCCCCAGGTGTAGAGGTTGCCGTCTGAGCCCACGGCTACCACATGCGATCCGCCTGCGCTCGCCTGGGTGAAGGTGATGCCTGCCGTGGACTCCACCTTGTTGGGCCTGTCGGCTGGTTTGCTGCTGGTGACGGCGCGGCCCAGCTGTCCTCGGCTGTTGTCGCCCCAGGTGTAGATGCTGCCATCGGAGCCCAGGGCCACGGAAAATCCCGAGCCTGTGCTGACATGAACGAAGTTGACGCCTGCAGGGGCCTCCGCTCTGCCGGGATGGCTGTCCTGCTTGTCGGCGGTGTCGCGGCCTAGTTGCCCATGGCTACTGTTGTCTCCCCAGCTGTAGAGGTTGCCATCGGAGCCCACAGCCGCGGAATGGAGGTCTCCTCCGTCGACTTGGCTGATGCGGATGCCGCGTTTCATCGGCGGGGTCAGTGTGACGGTCTGGCCGCCTGATTCGGGACCGCTGGCCTTGTCGAGCTTCCACTTGGTGTCGGCACTGCTCCAGTGGGCGGTCAGGTTCACCTTGCCGGTGACCGGCCTGCTGAAATCGTAGGCTGTATCGCCGGTGAACCAGCCGTCGAACAGGTAGCCCCTCTTGGTTGGATCCTTGGCGGGGCGTTTCACATGGTCGCCCTCGGTCACGAGTTGGAGGTAGAACCCAATGCCACCGGCAGGGTCGAAATCAATAAGGTAAGTGCCCAGGTACCTGTAGGGCAGATGTGCGTCTGGACGCTTGCCGTTCATTTTCCAGGTGACGGTCACATTCACCCTGCCATGCTCATGTCTGGGTGCGGTGACGCTCCAGGTGCCGTCCGTGTTGGCGGTCAGGTTGGTGCCGGGCGTCCCGCCGAAACTCACCGTATCGGGTTTGGGATCCTCGGGGAAGGCGACCATGCCGGGACGGCTGTCGTAGTTGCCGCTGGTGCGGCGTCCCAGCTGGCCGTACTTGTTTTCTCCCCAGCTGTAGAGGTTGCCGTCGGAGCCGATGGCCAGGGAATGGGAATAGCCTGCGCTGACCTGGGTGAATTTTGCGACGCCTGTCGGCACGGTGACCTTGCCTGGCTTGTTGCCGTATAAAGCCGATCCGGTGTCGCGTCCCAGCTGGCCCCGATTGTTTTCTCCCCAGCTGTAGAGGTTGCCGTCCGATCCCAGGGCCAGGGTATGCCTGAGTTCTGTGCTGACCTGGGTGAATTTCGTCACGCCTGCCGGCATGGTCACCTTGCCCGGTCTGCCGTCACGGTAGGGATAACCGCCGGTGTCCCGTCCTAGCTGGCCGTGTTCGTTCCATCCCCAGCTGTATAGGCTGCCGTCTGAGCCAGTGGCCAGGGATGTCCACTCTCCGGCCGCGATCCAAGTGAATTTTGTGATGCCTTCCGGGGTGGGCACTTTGACCGGTTGGCCGTCTTTTCCCGCCAAAGCGGTGTCGCGTCCCAGTTCGTCATAACTGTTGTCCCCCCAGGTGTAGAGATCGCCGTCCGAGTCGAGGGCCATTGAGTAGAAGGTCCCTGCACTGAGCTGGGTTATTTTCGTGATGCCTGCTGGCATGGGCACCTGGCCTGGCTTGACGTCGTATGCGGCCGAACCCGTGTCGCGTCCCAATTCACCGTGCTTGTTTTCTCCCCAGCTGTAGAGGTTGCCGTCTGATCCTAGGGCCAGGGAATGCCATTTTCCTGCGCAGGCTTGGGTGAAGCGGACGCCGGCCGGGGCAGTGACCAGGCCCGGCTGATTGTCTATCTCGGGGTCGTCTTTCGGGGACTTGCTGACGGTCTCGCGCCCCAGTTCGCCGTAACTGTTGTGTCCCCAGCTGTAGAGGTTGCCGTCCGAACCGATGGCCAGAGAGTGGTAGTAGCCTGTGCTGACCTGGGTGAAGTGGACACCATCTGGCGGAGTGATAAGGCTCGGCGTGCGCTTTTCTTCTTCAGGGGTTCCCAGTATGTAGCTGTTGTCTCCCCACCTGTAGAGGTTGCCGTCCGAAGCGATGGCTTGGGAACCTTCTATTTTTGCTGGGATGATATGGCTGAAGCGTATTTCTGGCGTGGTGGGCGGGGTCAGGGTGATCTTGGTGTCTCCTGTGGCTTTCCCAGAGGTGGGGGAGAGGCTCCAGGCGCTGGTTCCCTTGGTCCAGTGGGCGGTCAGGGTCAGGTCTGTGGTGACCGGCTGTGTGAAGTCGTAGGCCACCTTTGAGTCGCCGTTGGCGTCTTTGGTGAACCAGCCGTCGAAAAGGTAACCCTCCCTGGTTGGGTCCTTGGCGGGCCGGCTGGCCTGGGTGCCTTCGGCAATGGTCTGCGAGTCGACATTGCTGCCGTCAGCGCTGTCGAAGATGACCTGGTACGACGTTGAGGCTGTTTGCGGACGGCCGGATGTCGCAGTCGCCAGCCTGGGTGCGACCGCGGGGGTTGCTGTGCTGAAGGAAGCGTCTTTTTGCTGGCCTGTTGCGATTTCTTCCAATTTGGTTGGCTGGGGTGGACTGATTGTTTTCGCGGTGGCGTCGGTCGCAGTGAGGCCGCCGATGATCATGCTGGTTGGAAGAATGACGATGACCTTCAAAAGGTCTACAACAATGGCTGACCGGGAAGATGCGTCCGGATGGCACATGATCGCTACAAACCCCTTTCCCAAGATAAGGCGGTCAAATGATGAAAATCCCAAGTTTTTCATCTACTGCGTGCCGGGCACATTCCCGGTAGCTAGACAAACGTTAGCATACAGGGTCGGTCCAAAACGGAAGCAACACCCGGATAAATCAAGTAAAAAATGTTATGTCAAATTTCGGATTGGAAAGCTTTCTGTCTAGGAAGGGGTAAAAAAGAGGTGGGTGGCTCCGTTGTGTTGGGGATTGGCGGGGCCACCCTGGTTGGCCGGGCCGTCTTGGGATGCGGCCCGGCTGCTTACTCGGGTGAAGATTCTAGACGTGCAGGCTGTGGGCTTCGCGCCGGTGGCGTCCGGCTGCGACGGCGCCGGCTGCGGCGAGCAGCCCGGCGGCGAGCAGGAGGATCATGCTGCCGTTGCCGCCCGTCAGGGGCAGGGTGCCTTCGTAGGTATAGGACAGGTGCTTGGGTTCCTGTTTGGTGCCGCCCAGGGTCCAGTCCACGATCACATCGGCCTGCCCCGGATTATGGACGGGCGTGGCAAAAGAGACGGACCCGTCGGCATTCTGCTGCAGGGAGCCGACCGCTGCCTGGTCGAACTTGACGCCGGTGATCAGCAGTGCCGGGTTGAACGCCACCGGGGTCGGCGTGCTGCTCTGCGTCGCGCTTCCGTTGCCGAGCTCGCCGTACTGGTTGTCGCCCCACGCGTAGGCGTTGCCGTCACGCCCTATGGCCAGGGAATGAAAGTATCCTCCGCTGGTTCGTGCTGTTGCGAGCCCGGTGCCGGCGCTGCCCTGGCCTGCGGGCGGCAATACGCGCGTGGGCGTGGACCGGTTGCTGGTTGTGCCGTCGCCGAGCTGGCCGTAGACGTTCCATCCCCATGCCCAGGCTGTGCCGTTCTGGTCGACGGCCAGGGAGTGGATCGCGCCTGCGCTGATCTGCGCGACTTGGAATGGCTGGCTGGAGTCTGAGGGGTTTCCTACCAGTTTGGGCCTGGGCCTGTTGGTTGTCGACCCATCCCCCAGCTGCGCGAATTTATTGTACCCCCACGCCCAGAGGGTACCGTCCTGGTCGACGGCCAGGGCATGGAAGCCTCCGGCGCTGATCTGCACGGCTTTGAAGGCCTTGCTCGTGTCCTTGGGGTCGGGCACGCGTGCCGGGTCGGCGGCATACGTGGTGCTGTTGTCTCCCGTGGCTGTGCCATTGCCGAGCTGCCCGTAGTTGTTGAACCCCCAGGTATATACGTTGCTGTCCGCGTCCAAGGCCATGACGAGGCCCCAGCCGACGCTTACCTGGACCGCGTGCAACCCCTGGCCGGAGCCGTCGGGATCCTTGGCCAGGGTCGGCGCCCGCTTGGACGTGCCCCAGGTGCTGTGATCGTTGTATTCGCTGCCCCAGGTGTAGACGCGCCCATCCAGGCTGATGGCCGCCGAGTCGGCGTAGCCGGCGCTCACCTGGACGGCCTTGAAGGGCTGGCCGTCCGCACCCTTGACGGGCATCGGACTGGTCTGAGGGGTATTTGCGTCCAGGCTGCCGTTGCCGAGCTGCCCGTGGTCGTTGATGCCCCAGGCGTAGACGATGCCGTCGCTGCCGACGGCCAGCACGTGGTTCCCGCCCGCCGCGACCTGTGTGTAGGTGAAACCGGAGGCCACGCCGTCCGGCAGGGGGACCTTGACCGGCGTCTTCTGCGGAGTGCCGCTGGTGCTGCCTTGGCCCAGCTGCCCGTACTGGTTGCTGCCCCAGGCGTAGGCGTTCCCGTCGCTGGCCACCCCAATGGAGAAGTTGTTTGTCAAGATGCCGGCGCTGACCTGGTTGAAGCGGATGCCGCGGCTTAGCTTGGGCGGGGTGATGGTCGCCTGCTGGCCGCCCATCGCGTTGCCCTTGCTTGGGTTGATCGACCAGCCGCCGGTGTTGGCGGGGCTCCAATGTGCGACCAGGGTGATGTCCGCGGTGACCGGCTGGCTGAAGTCATAAGCCACATCGGATTTGCCATTGGCGTCCTTGAGGAACCAGCCGTCGAACAGGAAGCCGTCCTTGGCCGGGTCTGTGATTGGGCGTGCGGCCTGTTTGCCTATGGTGATCTGCTGGTGGTCTGGGGTCTGCTGGCCGCCTGCGCTGTCGAAGGTGACCGTGTGGGGGTTGATGTAGGTGTAGGTAAGGCGCGCGTCGGGCTGCTGGCCGTTCCTGCTCCAGGAGACGGTCACGTCGGTCTTGCCTCCTGCATGCTGGGGCGTGGTCACGCTCCAGGTGCCGCCCGTGTTTGCGGTCAGATTCGTGCCCGCTGTCCCGCCGAAGTTGACGCCGGTCGGCCTGGGAGACTCGGGGAAGGCGACCATGCCTGGCCGGTTGGCTGGCGTGGCGCTGGCGGGGGTGCGTGCCAGCTGGCCTTTGCTGTTGTCTCCCCAGCTGTAGAGGTTGCCGTCCGAGCCCAGGGCCTGGGCATAGCCCCCTAAATAGCCGCCTTCGATTCTGACTTGGGTGATTGTGATGCCGGCCGGCATGGCCACTCTGCGTGGCGTACCGTCTTGCGTGCTGCTGGCGCTCCGTCCCAGCTGGCCTTTGCTGTTGTCTCCCCAGCTGTAGAGGTTGCCGTCCGTTCCCATGGCCAGGGAATTATCGCCGCCTGCGATGACCTGAGTGAATCGTCTGACGCCTGCAGGCAGGTTCACTTTGTGCGGCGTACCGTCGTTCAACGTGCTGGTGCTGGTGAGGGCGCGTCCCAGCTGACCTAGGGAGTTGTCTCCCCAGCTGTAGAGGTTGCCGTCCGTTCCCATGGCCAGGGAATGATAGTATCCTGCGCTGATCTGGGTGAATTTCGTGCCGTCTGCCGGCATGGACCCCTTGCTCGGCGTGTTATGTTGATTAGAATCAGCACCGCCTATGCCCAGTTGCCCGGTACCGTTGTTTCCCCAGCTGTAGAGGTTGCCGTCCGAGCCCAGGGCCAGGGAATAACCACTGCCTGCGCTGAACTGGGTGAAGCGGACGCCTGTCGGCGGGGTGACAACGCCTGGTAGGTTTTCTGGCGTTTGGTTGGTTTCTCGTCCCAGCGCCCCGTTGGTTGTGTTTCCCCAGCTATAGAGGTTGCCGTCGGAGCCCATGGCCAGGGCAAAGTCTTTTCCTGTTTCGATGTGGCTGAAGCGTATATCGGATGTGGTGGGCGTGGTCAGGGTGATCCTGGTGCCTCCTTCTGCTGGCCCGGAGGTGGGTTTGAGGCTCCAGGAGCTGGTTATCCTGGTCCATTTGGCGGTCAGGGTGATGTTGCCGGTGACGGGCTGGCTGAAGTCATAAGCGACGGCGGTGTTGCCGGTGAACCATCCGTTGAACAGGTAGCCGTCCCTGGCCGGGTCCTTGGGCCTGGAGGCTTGTCCGCCGCTGGGGACGCTCTGGGAGGGTGTGCTGGTGTTGCCGTCGGGGTCGTTGAAGGCGACGGTGTAGGCTGCGCGTGTCTTGGGCTGGCTGTCGGCCGTCTTGCTTTGGATGCCGGTGTCGCCGGGCTTCTTGGGCGCGGGCTGGGATGTGGTGAGGGGGGATGCGGTGTTCAGGGGCGAGGGTGAGGGCAGCGGCGACTTGGGGCCGGCCGGCAGGGTTGGTGTGGGCATTGCGGGGGTGGCGCCGGGGTTTTGCTGGTCCATACCGGGGGTGTGACGGCCCTCCTGGCCTGTGCTTTCCGGTATGGCGGGCGCGTTGGCGCCCGTAGCGGACCTGCTGTCGGCTGTGTCGGCTGTGGCGAGTCCTCCGGCGATCAGGCTGGCTGGCAGGATAATGGCGAGCAGCATGCTGACGAGGATGGCCCTGCGGCTGTGCGTGTTCGTATGCTGACGCATGATCGGCATGATCCCCTTCCCAGGAACTGTTGCCGCGTACTTGGAACTCCCCCGGTCTGGCTCCCCGATAGATGGCAGACACAATCCCAACCTATATACAAATGCTACCACGGTTCGTTCGTATGCTCCAAGCGCCCGTCAGCCAGCCTGCCGGGCTGCTTGCTGAACACTATATGAAGACCGCTTCACACCTTATTGACTCATTCCAGAGAGGGGTATAAAGGGTGGATGCAAAGAGGTGGGTGGCTCCGTTGTGTTGAGGACTGCGGGGCCACCCTGGTTGGCCGGGCCGTCTTGGGATGCGGCCTGGCTGCTTACTCGGTCGAAGATTCTAGGCCTGCAGGATGCGGGTTTCGCGCCGGTGGCGTCCGGCTGCGGCGGCGCCGGCTGCGGCGAGCAGCCCGGCGGCGAGCAGGATGATCATGCTGCCGTTGCCTCCCGTCAAGGGCAGGACGCCCTCGTAGGTGTAGGCCAGGTGCTCCTGGGTCTGGCTGACGCCGCCCAGCGTCCAGTCCACGATCACATCAGCCAGCCCAGGATTATGGACAGGCGTAGCAAAAGAGACGGACCCATCGGCATTCTGCAGCAGGTGATTCATGGCCGTCTTGTCGAAGCTGACGCCGGTGATCAGTAGCGAATTGAATGGCACTGGGGTCGGGTTGCTGTTCTGTGCCGTGTCATTTCCGGTGCCGAGCTGGCCGTACTGGTTGTCGCCCCAGCTATAGGCGTTGCCGTCCTGGCCGATCGCAAGGGAATGCTGGCTTCCGGCACTAATGCGTGCAGCTTTGAATCCCGCGTCGGCATTGTTCTGTTGCAGAAAGCCATTAATCTGTGTTGGTGTCCGAGCGTTTTTGACGGTTCCGTTGCCGAGCCGACCGTTGCCACTGTCCCCCCAGGCCCAGGCTGTGCCTTCCTTGTCAATGGCCAGGGTGTGATTCGTTCCAGTACAGATTTGGCTGGCTTGGAATCCTTGATTGGTGCCTGTGGGATCTTGTACCCGAACGGGGCTGTACTGACGATCGGCAGTGGAGCCGTTGCCGAGCTGACCACGATCATTCCATCCCCATGCCCAGACTGTATCGGTCGTATCAATGGCCAGAGCGCTCCAGCTTCCTGCGCTGATTTGTTTGGCTTGGAACGGCTGACCTGTTTTGCCTTGGTATTGTACTGGCGTGGGTTGGTTCGTATAGGAGGAGTCACTAGTGCCGTTGCCGAGCTGACCGTAGTCGTTGTACCCCCATGCATAAATGGTGCCCTTCTTGTCCAGGACCATGATGAAGCTCCATTTGACGGCGACCTGAACTGCTTGCAGCCCCTCGTTCGAACCACTCGGATTCTGAACCAGGGTTGGGGTTGATCTAGACAGGCTGTATGAGCCGCCGCTGTTACATTCACTGCCCCAGGTGTAGACGCGCCCCTGCAGGTCGATGGCCGCCGAGTCGTAGGCGCCGGCGCTGATCTGGACGGCCTTGAAGGGCTGGCCGTCCGCACCCTTGACGGGCTGCGGCTTGGAACGGTCGCTGGTGGTGTTGTCACCCAGCTGGCCGCGGTTGTTGGCGCCCCAGCTGTAGACGATGCCGTCGCTGCCGACGGCCAGCACGTGGTAGCCGCCCGCCACGGCCTGTGTGTAGGTGAAACTGGAATCCACGCCAGCCGGCAGAGGGACCCTGACCGGTGTCTTCTGCGGAGTGCTGCTGGTACTGCCCTGGCCCAGCTGGCCGTACTGGTTGCTGCCCCAGGCGTAGGCGTTCCCGTCGCTGGCCACGCCCACCGAAAAGCCACTGGCCCTTCCGATTTCATAGCCGCCGGCGCTGACCTGGCTGAAACGGATGCCGCGGCTGAGTTTGGGCGGGGTGATGGTCGCCTGCTGGCCGCCCATCGCGTTGCCCTTGCCTGGGTTGATCGACCAGCCGCCGGTGTTCGCGGGGCTCCAATGCGCGACCAGGGTGATGTCAGCGGTGACCGGCTGGCTGAAATCATACGCCACCTTGGAATCGCCCTCGGCATCTTTGATGAACCAGCCGTCGAACAGGAAGCCGTCCTTGGCCGGGTCCGTGGTCGGGCGCGTGGCCTGCCGGCCTTCGGTGATCCGCTGCTGGCCTGGGGTCTGCTGGCCGCCGGCGCTGTCGAAGGTGACCGTGTAGGGGTTGATATAAGTGTAGGTAAGGTGCGCGTCGGGCTGCTGGCCGTTCATATTCCAGTTGATTGTTACGTCGGTCTTGCCTCCTGCATGCGGGGGCGTGGAGACGCTCCAGGTGCCATCCTTGTTGCCCGTCAGGCTCGTGCCCGCTGTCCCGCCGAAGCTGACGCCGGTCGGCGTGGGAGACTCGGGGAAGGCAACCATGCCGGGATTGGTGTCGAAGTCACCGCTGATGTCGCGTCCCAGCTGGCCGCTGGTGTTGTCTCCCCAGCTGTAGAGGTTGCCGTCCGATCCCAGGGCCAGGGAAAAGTACCCATTAATCATGTTTGGCGCGCTGGCTTGGGTGATTGTGATGCCTGCCGGCATGGCCACTTTGCCCGGCGTGCCGTCTTTCGCTGCGCCGGGGTTGCGTCCCAGCTGGCCGTTGGTGTTGTCTCCCCAGCTGTAGAGGTTGCCGTCCGATCCCATGGCCAGGGAATAACCGTTTCCTGCGCTGATCTGGGTGAATTGCTTGACGCCTGTTGGCATGGTCACTTTGCCTGGCTGGTTGGCTGGCATGGTGCTAGTGGGGTTGCGTCCCAGCTGGCTGCTGGTGTTGTTTCCCCAGCTGTAGAGGTTGCCGTCCGATCCCAGGGCTAGGGAGTGGGTGTATCCTGCGCTGATCTGGATGAACTGCTTGACGCCTGCCGGCATGGTTACTTTGCCTGGCTGGTTGGCTGGCGTGGTGCTGGTGGGGGTGCGTCCGAGTGCATTGTAGACGGTTTCTCCCCAGCTGTAGAGGTTGCCGTCCGTTCCCAGGGCCAGGGAATAATCAGTGCCTGCGCTGATCCGTGTGAATTCCGTGACCCCTGCCGGCATGGCCACTTTGCTCGGCGTGGCATGAGAATTATCATCTGTAGTGCCATAGCCCAGCTGGCCGCAATCGTTCCGCCCCCAGCTGTAGAGGTTGCCGTCCGAGTCCAGTGCCAGGGAATGGCCGAATCCTACACTGATCTGGGTGAATTGCCTGACCCCTGTCGGCAGGGGTGCTTTCCCCAGTTTGTTATAAGAGGTGGTGGTGGTGCCGTTGCCCAGCTGGCCGCGGTCGTTTCCTCCCATGCTGTAGAGGTTGCCGTCCGAGCCCAGGGCCACGGAGAACCCATTGCCGGAGCCGGCCTGGGTGAAGCGGTCGCCTTCTTCAGGCGGCTTGACGATGACCGGTCTGTTGGATTGATTTATGCCGCCGTATGTTCCCCAGCTGTAGAGGTTGCCGTCGGAGCCCACGGTCAGGGAATTCATGATCCCTGTGCTGATGTGGCTGAAGCGTATACCGGGTTGGGTGGGCGTGGTGAGAGTGATCCTGGTGCCTCCGTCTGCTGGCCCGGAGGCGGGGGACAGGCTCCAACTCCTGGTCCATTTGGCGGTCAGGGTGATGCTGCCGGTGACGGGCTGGCTGAAGTCGTAGGCGGTGTTGCCGGTGAACCATCCGTCGAACAGGTAGCCGTCCCTGCTCGGGTCCTTGGGCCTGGAGACCTGTCCGCCGCCGGGGACGCTCTGGGCGGGTGTGTTGGTTTTGCCGTCGGGGTCGTTGAAGGTGACGGTATAGGCTGCGCGTGTCTGGGGCTGGCTGTTGGCGGCCTTGCTTTGGATGCTGGTGTCGCCGGGCTTCTTGGTCGTGGGCTGGGCGCTGGGGAGGGGGGATGCGGTGTTCAGGGGCGAGGGTGAGGGCAGCGGCGACTGGGGGCTGGCCGGGGTGGCAGGCAGGATTGGTGCACTGGCTGATGGGTCGGCCTGTTGGCCTGCAGCCGTCTGCTCCAGCCTGGTCGGCTCGGGCACACTGGATTCGCCGGAGGCTGCGTCGGCCATGGCCAGGCCGCCCATGATCAGGCTGGCGGGCAGGATAATGGCGAGCAGCATGCTGACGAGGATGGCCCGGCGGCTGTGCATGTTCGCATGCTGACGCATGATCGGCATAATCCCCTCCCCAGGAACTGCTGCCGCGTATCCGGAACACCCCCGGTCCGGCTCCCCGATAGATGCCAGGCACAATCCCAACTACGTAGAAAATGCTACCACGGTCCGTCCGCATACTCCAAGTACCTGTCAGCCAGCCTGCACAAGACATGAAGGCTGTTTCACGTCTTATTGGCGATATAGAGGGCGGAAGCAAAAAGGTGGGTGGCTCCGTTGTGTTAGGGGGTTGGCGGGGCCACCCTGGTTGGCCGGGTCGTCTTGGGGTGTGGCCCGGCTGCTTACTCGGGTGAGGATTCTAGGCGTGCTGGATGCGGGTTTCCCGCCGGTGGCGTCCGGCCGCGATGGCGCCGGCTGCGGCCAGCAGCCCGGCGGCGAGCAGGAGGATCATGGTGCCGTTGCCTCCCGTCAGGGGCAGGGTGCCTTCGTAGGTGTAGGCCAGGTGCGCCGGGGTCTGGCCGGCGCCACCCAGGCTCCAGTCCACAATCACGTCGGCCTGTCCCGGATTATGCACAGGCGTAGCAAAAGAGACGGATCCGTCAGGGTTCTGCTGCAGGTGTTCCACAGCCGTCTTGTCGAAACTGACACCAGTAATCAGCAACGAGTTGAGGGCCACCTGGGTCGGGGTGCTGATTGGAGTCGTGTCGCTTCCGGTGCCGAGCTGGCCGGATGCGTTGTCGCCCCAGGCGTAGGCATTGCCATCCTGGCCGACGGCCATGGAGTGGTTCCATCCTGCGGTGATGCGGGCTGTTGCGAGCCCGGTGCCGGCGCTGATCTGGCCTGCAGGCGGCGACACGAGCGTGGGCGCGGGCTGATTGAAGTCGCTGTTGTTGGTACCGAGCTGGCTGTTAATGTTCCATCCCCAGGCCCAGGCTGTGCCGCTTTGGTCGACGGCCAGGGAATGGTACGCGCCGGCGCTGATCTGCGTGACTCTGGCTTTTGTTGGTTTTCCTATCTGCGTGGGCGAGGGCCGGTTGGTTGTCGTGCCGTCGCCCAGCTGCCCGCGGTAGTTGTACCCCCACGTCCAGAGGATACCGTCCTGGCTGATGGCCATGGCGTGGTTGGCTCCAGCGCTGATCTGCGTGGCTTTGAAGGTTTTGCTTGTGTCCTCGGGGTCGGGCACGCGTGCCGGGTCGGCGGCGTATATGGTGCTGTGCTCTCCCGTGGCTGTGCCGTTGCCGAGCTGCCCATAGTTGTCGTACCCCCACGTGTATACGTTGCCGTCCGCGTCCATGGCCATGACGAAGCTCCAACCGAGGCTTACCTGGTCCGCGTGCAGCCCCTGACCGGAGCCGTTGGGATCCTTGGCCAGGGCCGGCGCCAATTTGGATGTGCTGTAATCGGTGAAGTTGTTGTTTTCGCTGCCCCAGGTGTAGACGCGCCCATCCGGGCTGATGGCTGCCGAGTCGTAGGCGCCGGCGCTCACCTGGAAGGCTTTGAAGGGCTGGCCGTCCGCGCCCTTGACAGGCAGCGGCTTGGAACGCTCGGTGGTGGTGTTGTCGCCCAGCTGGCCGTGGTCGTTGGCCCCCCAGCTGTAGACGATGCCGTCGCTGCCGATGGCCAGCACGTGGTAGCCACCCGCCACAGCCTGTTTGTAGGTGAAACTGGAATCCACGCCATCGGGCAGGGGAACCCTGACCGGTGTTTTCTGCGGAGTGCTGCTGGCGCTGCCCTGGCCCAGCTGCCCGTGTTGGTTGTATCCCCAGGCGTAGGCGTTCCCGTCGCTGGCCACTCCAACGGAGAAGCCGCTCAGAGAGCCGGCGCTTATCTGGCTGAAGCGGATGCCGCGGCTGAGTTTGGGCGGGGTGATGGTTGCCTGCTGGCCGCCCATCGCGTTGCCCTTGCTCGGGCTGATCGACCAGCCGCCGGTGTCCGCAGGGCTCCAATGCGCGACCAGGGTGATGTTGCCGGTGACCGGCTGGCTGAAATCATAAGCCACTTTGGAACCGCCATTGGCGTCCTTGAGGAACCAGCCGTCGAACAGGAAGCCGTCCCTGGCCGGGTCTGTGATTGGGCGTGTGGCCTGCTGGCCTCCTGTGATTCGCTGCTGGTCCGGGACCGGATTGCCGTCGGCGCTGTCGAAGGCGACCGTGTAGGTGATGATGTACGTGTAGTCTAGGTGCGCGTCGGGCCTCCAGCCGTTCCTGCTCCAGAAGACGGTCACGTCCGTCTTGCCTCCTGCATGCGGGGGTGTGACGACGCTCCAGGTGCCGTCCTTGTTGTCGGCTAGGCTCGTACCCCGCCTATCGCCGAAGCTGACGCCGGTCGGCTTTGGTTTCTCAGGGAAGTCGACTATCCTAGGTTGGCCGTCGAAGTAGCCGCTAGCGTCGCGTCCCAGCTGCTGGTTGCCGTTCCATCCCCAGCTATAGATGTTGCCGTCCGAGCCCAGGGCCAGGGAGAAGTCCCCACCCAAAGTGCCGGGCGCGCTGGCTTGGGTGATTGTGATGCCTGCCGGCATGGCCACTTTGCGTGGCGTGCCGTCTTTCGTTGCGCTGGGGTTGCGTCCCAGCTGGCCACTGGTGTTGTCGCCCCAGCTGTAGAGGTTGCCGTCCGATCCCAGGGCCAGGGAATGCTCGCCGCCTGCGATGACCTGGGTGAATCGGCTGACACCTGTTGGCAGGTTCACTTTGCGTGGCGTGCCGTCCTCCGCCTCATTGATGCTGCGTCCCAGCTGGCCTTTCTCGTTGGTTCCCCAGCTGTAGAGGTTGCCGTCCGTTCCCAGGGCCAGGGAATGCTTGTATCCTGCGCTGATCTGGGTAAATTTTGGGACCCCTGTTGGCAGGTTCACCTTGCTCGGAGCGGCATGAGCATCAGAATCGCTAGCGCCGATGCCGAGCTGTGCGTGGTCGTTGTATCCCCAGCTGTAAAGGTTGCCGTCCGTTCCCAGGGCCAGGGAATGACTGTCTCCTGCACTGATCTGGGTGAATTTTGGGATCCCTGTTGGCAGGATCACCTTAATCGGCTGTTGATTAGGGCTCACACTAGGATTGCCGATGCCGAGCTGCCCGTAGCTGTTGTCTCCCCAGCCGTATAAGTTGCCGTCCGATCCTATGGCCAAGGAATAGTTAAATCCGGCACTAATTTTGGTGAATTTCGTGCCGTCTGCCGGCATGATCACTTTGCCCAGCCCGCTATTGGTAGTGGTACCATTGCCAAGCTGGCCTTGGTTGTTGAATCCCCAGCTGTAGAGGTTGCCGTCCGTTCCCAGGGCCAGAGTAAAGTTCATTCCTGCGCTGGTCTGGGTCAAGTGGACGCCTGTTGGCGGGGTGACGATCACTGGCCTTTTATCGGAGGCATCTCCCCACTTGTAAATGTTGCCGTCGGAGCCTATGGCCTGGGAAGCGTATGTTCCTGTGCCGACGTGGCTAAAGCGTATGTCGGGTGTGGTGGGCGGGGTGAGGGTGATCCTGGTGCCTCCGGCTGGTGGGCCGGAAGCGGGCGAGAGGCTCCAGGAGCTGGCGCCTTTGGTCCATTTGGCGGTCAGGGTGATGTTGCCGGTGACGGGGCGGGTGAAGTCGTAGGCGGTGTTGCCGGTGAACCATCCGTCGAACAGGTAGCCGTCCCTGCTCGGGTCCTTGTCGGGCCTGGAGACCTGTCCGCCGCTGGGGACGCTCTGGGCGGGTGTATTGGTTCTGCCGTCGGGGTCGTTGAAGGTGACGGTGTAGGCTGTCCGCGTCTGGGGCTGGCTGTCGGCCGTCTTGCTTTTGATGCCGGTGCCGCCGGGCTTATGGTCGGATGCGGCCTGGGCGGTGGTGAGGGGGGATGCAGTGTTCAGGGGCGAGGGCGAGGGCAGCGGAGACTTGGGGCTGGCCGGGGTGGCTGGCAGGGTTGGTGCATTGGCTGATGGGTCGGCCTGTTGGCCTGCAGCCGTCTGCTCCAGCTTGGTCGGCTCGGGCACACTGGATCCGCCGGAGGCAGTGTCAGCCGCGGCGAATCCTCCGGCGATTAGGCTGCAGGCGAGCAGCATGCTGACGACGATGGCCCGTTGGCTGTGCGTGTTCGCATGCTGACGCATGACCGGCATGATCCCCTTCCCAGGAACTGTTGCCGCGTACTTGGAACTCCCCTGGTCCGGCTCCCCGATAGATGGCAGACACAATCCCCACGTATACTCAATAGGCTATCACGGTCCGTCTGCATGCTCCAAGTGCCCGTCAGCCAGACTGCCGGGCTGCTTGTCTGAACACTATATGAAGACTGCTTCACGCCCTACTGGCGATATAGAGGGTGGAAGCAAAAAGGTGGGTGGCTCCGTTGTGTTGGGGGATTGGCGGGGCCACCCTTCGGCTGGACTAACTTGGGGTTTAGTCCAGCCGCTTACTCGGGTGAAGATTCTAGGCGTGCAGGGCGCGGGTTTCCCGCCTGTGGCGTCCAGCTGCGGCTGCGCCGGCTGCGGCGAGCAGCCCGGCGGCGAGCAGGAGGATCATGCTGCCATTGCCTCCCGTCAGGGGCAGGGTGCCTTCGTAGGTGTAGGTCAGATGCGCCTGGGCCTGGCTGACCCCGCCCAACGTCCAGTCCACGATCACATCGGCCTGCCCCGGACTGTGGACAGGGGTGGCCAGGGTGACGGAACCATCGGCATTCTGCTGCAGGGAGCCGACCGACGCCTGGTCGAACTTGACACCGGTGATCAGCAGTTGTCCGAGCATTACTGGTACCGGCACGAGGCTTTTAGCAGCATCTACGTATTGTCCTGTGGGGATGCTGTTGTTGCCGAGTTCGCCGTACCAATTGCTTCCCCAGCTGTACGTGTTGCCGTCCTGGCCGATGGCCAGGCCATGGAGGGCTCCGGCGCTGACTTTTGCGGGTGTAAATCCCCTGGCAGGGTTGTCTTGACCAGCAGGGGGTGACATCTGCGCGGGCGTATCCTGCGTGTCATTGGTGCTGTTGATGCCGAGCTGGCCCCAGTTGTTGATTCCCCATGCCCAGGCTGTGCCGTTCTCGTCGCCGATTATGGTCTGGTTTACGCCCGCGCTGATCCATGCAACTTTGAATCCCTGACTGGAGTCCTTGGGGTTCTGTACTTGCATGGGAGTTGACCGATTCTTATTCTTCCCGCCGTCCCCTAGCTGGGCGTCGGCGTCGTATCCCCATGCCCAGAGGGTGCCGTCCTGGCCGATGGCCAGGGCGTGGGAGCCTCCTGCGCTGATCTGCGTGGCTTTGAAGGCCTTGCTCGTGTCCTCGGGGTCGGGCACGCGTGCCGGGTCGGCGGCATATGTATCGCTGTCGTCTCCCGTGGCTGTGCCGTTGCCGAGCTGCCCGTAATTGTTGAACCCCCAAGTGTATACGTTGCCGTCCGCGTCCAAGGCCATGATGAAGCTCCAGTTGACGCTGACCTGGACCGCATGCAGCCCTTGGCCGGAGCCGTTGGGGTCCTTAGCCAGGGTCGGTGTCAGCCGGGGACTGCTGGAGTAGTTAGCGTATATTTCGCTGCCCCAGGTGTAGACGCGCCCATCCGGGCTGATGGCGGCCGAGTCGCCGGCGCCGGCGCTGACCTGGACGGCCTTGAAGGGCTGGCCGTCCGCGCCCTTGACTGGCATCGGACTGGGATGGGTATTTCTGTCCTGGCTGCCGTTGCCGAGCTGGCCCTGGTCGTTGGCGCCCCAGGCGTAGACGATCTGGTCGGAGCCGATGGCCACCACGTGGGCATCGCCTGCCGCGACCTGCGTATAGGTGAAGCCGGAGGCCACGCCATCCGGCAGAGGGACCCTGGTTGGCGTCTTCTGCATGGCCATCTTGTCCGGATCCTGGCCCAGCTGGCCGTAGTCGTTGGCGCCCCAGGCGTAGACGTTCCCGTCGCTGGCCACACCAACTGAGAAGCCGCTTATTACAGTGCCGGCGCTTATCTGGCTGAAGCGGATGCCGCGGCTCAGCTTGGGCGGGGTGATGGTGGTCTGCTGGCCGCCCATCGCGTTGCCCTTGTCTGGGCTGATCGACCAGCCGCCGGTGTCCGCGGGGCTCCAATGCGCGACCAGGGTGATGTCTCCGGTGACCGGCTGGCTGAAGTCATAAGCCACATTGGAATCACCCTCGGCGTCCTTGAGGAACCAGCCGTCGAATAGGAAGCCGTCCCTGGACGGATCAGGATAGGGACGTGAAGCCTGATTTCCATCTGTAATCGATTGTTGAGCGGGCATGCCGGAAACCGTGCAGTCGGTACATCCCTTGGCGAAGTTGACCGCATGATCCGCACCGTCGTATTTGTAGGACAATGTGGCATCCGTTTGCGGTCCGTTCATGCTCCAGGAGATGACCACCTTTACCCATCCCGTGACATGTGCAGGAGGCTTGAGCGACCAGTAATTGCCCTGCTGGTCTGTTTGCATTGCTGAATAGCTGACAGATGCGCCATCGAACAGGGCTCTAATGAGGTTCGCAGACTCAGGGAAGATGACCCGGCTGGCCTGCATTACCTGCGTTGATGGCGTGCGGTTGTTGGTGTTGCCCAGGTTTCCGAAGTCGTTCCTTCCCCAACCGTATGCATATCCGTCGGATCCTATTACCAGGGTGGTGTTCCCGAAGCTGCTGATGGCTTGGTATTTGAAAGGCTCGCTCACATTTGCAGGATGCATGGCACGGAAAGGAGTGTCCCAATTGTAGCCTCCGGAGGGTTTCTTGCTTTCGTCGACGCCCAGCTGCCTGTCGGCATCGGATCCCCATCCGTAGACCTCGCCATCATTGCCGATGGCCAGGGAGTACTTGTATCCCGCATTGACCTGGGTGAAGCGGAAGGTGCTTGGGGCTCCGGCAGGATGGACGACCTTGCTGGGTATGGCGACGTACTCGTGGGGGCCATCTGCTTCAGAGTTGTTGTTGACCGGGTGACTGGGGTTGCCGAGTGAGGCATTGTCGTTGACTCCCCAGGCATATACTTCGCCGTTGTTGCCCAGCGCAAGGGAGTGCACGTAGCCGGCGCTGATCTGCGTATAGGAGAAGGTCGAAGCATCCACGTTGGCTGGTTTGGAGACCTTGACCGGCTTGTTGTAGCTGCCGTCGGAACTGCCGTTGCCTATCTGTCCCCAACGGGCATCGCCCCAGGCATAGGCGTTCCCGTCATTGCCAAGGGCGAGCGAACGGTAGTAGGTCACGCTGATCTGGGTGAATTTGAATGAGGACGGTACATTATCCGGCTTCAGTACTTTGACAGGCGAATAGGAATTCGTTGTATTGCCGATTCCCAATCGTCCATAGAGGCCCGCGCCCCAAGCCCAGGCGTTGCCATCACTGTCCAAGGCCATGGAATGCTGCTCCCTGGTGCATACCTGCTCGTAGTGTATGCCTCCGCTGGCGTCGAGCATTGTCGGGGTTGTCCTTCTGGTCCTGTCTCCCAGGCCAAGCTGGCCGGAGTCGTTGCGGCCCCAAGCCCAGATGTGGCCTTGGTCATCCAAGGCCAGGGAGTTGCGCATGCCCGCACTGACCTGGATGATGTGGACCGACTGTGGGAAGGCAATCAGTTGGGGCGTGTAATGGTCCTGAAGTGTGCCGTCGCCCAGCTGCCCGTAGTCGTTGCTTCCCCATCCGTAAGTGTTGCCGTCTGAGCCGATGGCCAGGGTGTGTCGGTCGCCTGTGCTGATTTGGGTGAATTTGAGGCCACGCGGTGTGGGCGGCCTGAGTTTCAATTCATTGCCGCCTTTGGATGGCCCATGCCAGGGGATGAGATTCCATGAACCTTTTTTGCTGGTCCAGTGGGCTTGCAGGGTGATGTCTTTGTTGACGGGCTGGCTGAAGTCGTAGGCGATGTCGCCGGTGAACCAGCCGTCGAACAGGTAGCCGTCCCTGGTCGGGTCGGCCGGTCTTGCGGCCCGGCTTCCGTCGTTGACGTTCTGGGTTGAGCTGGTGTGCTGGTCCTCGTCGGAGAAGGTGACGGTGTGTGTGGTTGAGGATCGTGTCAGCAGGGAGCGGCTGTCGTCGTTGGGCGTGGGTTGTGCGGACGGCGTCGGGTTTGTTGGATGTAAGGGTGATGGAGTGGCCAGTGGTGACTGGGCTGTTTTTGATATGGCGGCTGGCGTTGCCTTGCTGGAGATAGTGCCGGAATTTTGCTTAGCTACGCGAGGGGTCTGACGACCCCCCCCCCCCGGTGCCTTCTGCTATGGTCGGCGCGTTGGTGCCGGCCATAGCAGGCTCACTGGCCGTAGTGCTGGCATCGGCGCTGGTGCAGGCAAGGAGGCCTAGAGGCAGGATGACAGATAGCAGAAAACTGACGGCTGCAGCTGGTCTGATCGACATGTGCTGATGCTGACGCATATTAAGCATGATCCCCTTCCCCAAAGGCTGACGCTGCCGACCGCTGCCGGTAAGACACCCTCGGAGGCTTCCTAGACGTTTTGCGCGTCCCTATCCCTTTTTATGAGGGTGTGAACAGAAAGCCCTGCATCCTCCAACTATACTACCTGAGGATAAAATCCTCTCAGGTGGAATGTCGAGGGAACATCGCCAAACAGGACTTCTGATGCAGTGGCCCGCTGAATTGGTCGGCAGTTCCGGATCAGGCAGGCCAACCGGCGATCAGGGCGTGCAGGCCCTTGCGGTAGCTGGTCTCCATAAGGGCATAGATTCCGTCGTCCGTAGAATCAAACAGCGTCTTTAGATCATCGAATCCTTGGGCATCCTCGGCCAGCTTTTTTGCCAGTTCCGTATTGGTCTGGCCACCCGCACCGCCGACCGGGGGAGAGGCCTGGGCGATGGCGCTGCCCAAGGTCAGTCCGGCCAGGCTATTGAGTAGGTGGATGGTGTCTGAATCGACCTTGAGCCCATGGGCGGTCAGCTGGTTCAACCAGGTGCTGACCATGTGGAAGGACTGGTCGGTGTTGATGGGATGCGTGGCCATGAGAGGGAGGGCCCGGGGATGCGAAAGCAGCGTCCGGTGAACCTGGAGCATGACCTCTTCCAGCGCTTGCCGCCATCCCATGCCCTGGGGTATGGAGTCGAGGTCGGTGGCTGACTGCCAGATGAGCTCGACGATCCCATCAAGCAGGGCGGCCTTGCTGGGCACATGGCGGTAGATGGCTGGCCCGGACACCCCCATCTGCTTGCCCAGGGCGCGGATATTCAAGGCGTCCAGTCCGTGCTCATCGACGAAATATAGGGCAGAGCGCAAAATGTAGTCTCGGTTGAGCGTCGTCTTGACTGGTGCCTTGGGTGGGTCAGCCATGCTTACTCACTCCTTCCGCTGTACTCCTCTCTTGAATAGTACCGTTGCCAGGAGAGCCAGGGCGAGCAGGAAGGCCAGCAGGATACGCAGGTCAGGCCATACATCCGCCATTCCGGCATGGTCGAAATTGATTTTTCCCACGGCATCCATGGCCCAGTAGACGGGACTGCCCTTGGCCAGCTTCTGTGCCCAGTCGGGGAATCCGGAGACAGGGCTGAGGGCTCCGCCCATGCCAGCCAGGAGCATGCCAAGAATGTTGTTGAAGGACATGGCCATGTTCTGGGAGGACGAGAAGATGTAGAGCAGCAGGCCGAAGAGGGTCAGCACAATCGAAATGACCAGGCAGACCGCGGCCAGGGCCAGGACTGATCCATTGGGCCGATAGTGGTAGAGCGCCGTCCCGATCAGCATGACTAGAGAGACCTGGACCACCTGCACCATGAAGGACACGCTCAGTTTGGCCATGACCAGGTCGAAGAGGGAGACCGCCGACACCCGCATTCTGTCCCAGGTGTGCCATTCGTGCTCCTGGAAGAAAAGTTGGAGGACCAGCTGCAGGGAGAACATGGAGAAAAGGATGGCGAACCCCGGAAGCGCCTGCTCGGATCCGTTCGCACCCAGATGCCCCTGGGCTCGCAGTGAGTCCCGGTAGGAGGGCAGCATGAAAGGGATGATGATCAGGGGAATGGCCACGATGACCGCTTGCAGCCAGATGCTTCGAAGCTCGATTTTGAAATTCAGGCGGAACGCTGCCAGATATCCGTTGAAATGCATGGCGCTCACCTGTCTTCCCATGCCCGTGACCCGGCCGGGTCGCTTGAGGATGTACCCATGACGGTCATGTAGGCCGACTCGATGTCAGGCTGGACGATGGTGATTGATGCCAGACGGGCATTTTTCATGACCGGCTCCTGCAAGAGGCGGGCCAGCTCCTGCTCTGGACTGGACACCGGGTGATCGGGCTCCAGGAAGCCGTCTGCCGTCCGCCATCCCGGGACCTGGCCTGGGGCAGGGCCGACGAATGAGATACGCAGGGATGCCCGGGCATATTTATGGAGTACCTCCTGCAGGGGGCCCCGGACCTGGATCCGCCCGTCGATCAGGAAGGCCAGGTCCGCGCCCATCTCTTCCAATTCTTTGAGGTAGTGGGTGGTGTAGATGATGGTGGTGCCCTGTCGGCTCATGGCCTTGACCATGTCCAGTATTCTGGCGCGGGCTTCCACATCCGCCCCAACCGTCGGCTCGTCCAGGAAGAGCACCGGGGGATTGTGGACCATGGCCATGGCGGTGTGAAGGCGACGTTTCTGCCCTCCCGATAGATTCTCGGCTGCTGTTCCTGACTGGGAACCCAGCCCCATGAGCTCTATCAGCTCGTCGGCCCTTCTGCTGCCCTGCTTGGTGTTCAGCCCTTGCAGGCCGGCCATGCCACGTAGGTTGTCTCGGACACTGAGATGGGGATAGATGCCCAGGTCCTGGGGCGCGAGTCCGATGACCCGGCCGAAAATGCGTGAAGAGGTTCGATAAGGGTTGTGTCCCTCGACTGTGATGTGGCCCGAGTCCGGCTTACCCAGCCCGGTCAAGGCCGAGATCAGGGTTGATTTGCCTGCTCCGTTCCGACCCAGCAGACCCAGGATGCTTCCGCGTCTGACCTGAAGATCCACACCCTTGAGCACCTGCCTGCTCCCGAATGATTTGCGCACCTGTTGACAGGACAGGGCGTATTCCCCTGAATTGGTTCTTGCAGGATGCAAGGTATACCTCCTGATGATTGTTGCTGATTAACAATGTAAACTATAATAACATCGTTAACAATTAATCCCGCATCATTGTGTTTGCAACATCGGCTCTTGGTGGTGATTAGGAATATGAAACCGAGTAGGGATTTCATCCTTTAATGAGGATCTGTGCATTCTCTCGCGCAGTATGATCCAACAATGTTGATTTATCTGCAGTAATTACCAGCGGCATTTATCTGCAAAGTGTTTCTGATCTCTGTCGGGGCGATCTCGGCGCGCTCGCAGACACTTTGTTAATAGACGTTAGGGAGAGTGTGTTTTTCCTCATTATTGCAGTGAGTACTATGATTTTCGTTAGCAGTGTTGGGAATCCGATAACTACTCTTCGACGAAGAACTGATAGGGGATCTATGTCTACGGGTACCGGCTTGTTGGGTGCCATTGACACCGTGTTCTTCGCAGTCACCGCCTACTTCTATAGGTACTGGAAGCTGGTAGCAAGCTGTTCGATAATCGGATCTTGCCTGAACGCAAATACAATTACCGGCCTATGTTGTTCGATTAATCCTCGCGCACGAATCAGAAGCTGAGTTTCTTGAGGTTTTGATGGTGGTCGGGTCTTTTATGGTCCTGATCGTCCTTGTCTTGCTGAAACGTTTGAAGATTTGGACCCCGGTTGTCAAGGGATCTGCCCTAGACAGCCGTGCGGTCTTTGTTCTGCGGACGGTGGGGGACTTTCAATGTAGCGGGCTGTTGTCCAAGTGTGGGCCAGACACTCTTTCTGCTCACCGGGGCACGATTTTGTGCACTCCACTCTGCCTTGGGTTCGCTGTCGTTCTGGTCCTGCACTGAGGGCTTACAATTTTGCGAACACCAGTCTTTAGGATCCGGTTGAGGTAATGACAGTAGCGGTCTCTGGTCGAAGACTATTTTTGTAAGTGTTTATGAGGGAAAGCTCTCAACTTTGCAAAACTTCACTGAATGATATCCGTACGGATAATAGTCCTAAAAAGGACTCGATGATTTGACGAACTCGTCAAGGCTCTTTTATTGCTTATCTATAACTGGGCAGGAGAAAACAGCGAGCTAGGGGCGGGATGAAAGAGGTGGGTGGCTCCGTTGTGGTGTTGGGGATTGGCGGGGCCACCCTGGTCGGCCGGGCCGTCTTGGGGTACGGCCCGGCTTGCTTACTCGGGTGAAGATTCTAGACGTGCAGGATGCGGGCTTCCCGTCGGTGGCGTCCGGCTGCTGCTGCTCCGGCTGCGGCGAGCAGCCCGGCGGCGAGCAGGAGGATCATGGTGCCGTTGCCGCCCGTCAGGGGCAGGACGCCTTCGTAGGTGTAGGCCAGGTGTGCTGGTTCCTGTTTGGTGCCGCCCAGGGTCCAGTCCACGATGACATCGGCCTGCCCCGGATTGTGGGCGGGGGTGGCCAGGGTGACGGACCCGTCAGGGTTCTGCACCAGGGGGTCCACGGCCGTCTTGTCGAATTTGACGCCGTTGATCAGCAGTGCCGGGTTGAAGGCGACCAGGGTCGGGGTGCGGCTCTGTGCTGCGCTTCCGTTGCCGAGCTGGCCGTAATAGTTGTCGCCCCAGGCGTAGGCGTTGCCGTCCCGGCCGATGGCCAGGGAATGGTATTGCGCCGCGCTGACGCGCGTGGCCTGCAGGGATGCGCTGGCGCCGGCGGACGGGTCGGGGCTTCGCACTGTTGTGGGTGTCTGCAGCGGGTAGACGCTGCCGTTGCCTAATTGGCCGTAGGCGTTGTATCCCCATGCCCAGGTGTTGCCGGAGCTGTCGACGGCCAGGGAGTAAATGACTCCTGTGCTGATGCCGACGGCGGTGAAACTGCCTCTTCCACCCGGGTTCTTGACCGGTTCGGGGGCGGGCTGGTCGTAGGTGGAGCCGTTGCCGAGCTGGCCGGAGTTGTTGTGCCCCCAGCTCAGGACGGTCCCGTTCCTGTCGATGGCGAGGCCATGGTCCGTGCCTGCGCTGATCTGCGTGGCCTGCAGCCCTTTGCCTGGGTCATTGGGGCTGTTCGGGTCGCGCACCCTGGCGGGTGTGGCCGTGTAGGCGCTGCTGGTGCTGTTGTTGCCGAGCTGGCCGTAGTTGTTGTATCCCCAGGCGTATACGTTGCCGTCCTCGTCCAGGGCCATGACGAAGCTCCAGCCCAGGCTGACCCGCACCGCCTGCAGCCCCTGGCCGGATCCGTCGGGGGCGGCTGCCGGGGTCGGCGTCTTCCGCGGCTGGGTGAAGCTGGGGTTGAAGTTGCCGTCGCGGCTGTTGCCCTCGCTGCCCCAGGTGTAGACATGCCCGTCCGGGCTGATGGCCGCCGAGTCGTAGGCGCCGGCGCTGATCTGGACGGCCTTGAACGGCTGGCCATCTGCACCCTTGACGGGCAGCGGCCTGGAACGCTCGACGGTGGTGCCGTCGCCCAGCTGCCCGTGGTCGTTGGCGCCCCAGCTGTAGACGATGCCGTCGCTCCCGACGGCCAGCACGTGGAAGCCTCCCGCCACGGCCTGCGTGTAGGTGAACCCGGAATCCACGCCGTCCGGCAAGGGGATTTTAACCGGCTTGTTCTGCTTGGTTGTGTTGCCGATGCCCAGCTGCCCGTGCTGGTTGCTGCCCCAGGCGTAGGCGTTCCCGTCGCTGGCCACGCCAACGGAGAAGCCCGCCGCATCACTCATCTGGTAGCCGCCGGCGCTGACCTGGCTGAAGCGGACGCCTCTATTGGCCTTGGGCGGGATGATGGTCGCCCGCTGGCCGCCCAGCACGTTGCCCTTGCCCGGGCTGATCGACCAGCCGGAATCTTTCTCAGGGCTCCAATGCGCGACCAGGGTCATGTCCGCGGTGACCGGCTGGCTGAAATCGTACGCCACATCGGATTTGCCATTGGCGTCCTTGAGGAACCAACCATCAAACAGACAGCCGTCCGCCTTCAGATCGGGGTACGGGCGCATCGCCTGCCGGCCCTCAGTAACGGACTGGTTTTGGGGCATGTCGGAAGACGTTGGACAGGAGTTGTCTTGGTTGCTGAAGGAGACAGTGTATTTTGGTCCGTCGTATCGATAGGTCAAATGCACATCCGGCTGCGACGCCCCATTTATGGTCCATTGGACAGTCACGTCCGCCTTCCCCTTTGCATGCGGCGGGGCAGTGGCGCTCCAAGTGTTGTCATTCGTGTTCTTCGACAGGTCTTTAATAGCGGTTCCGTCGAACTTAATGCCAGTGAGGTCGGGTGTGCCGAGGGTCGACACTACTCCGCGTTCTTTATCGCCGGCGGCGCCGTGCCCTAGCTCGCCGTAATAGTTAAAGCCCCAGGTATACAGGTAGCCGTCTGAGCCGAGTCCCATGGTATAGCCATTGTTTATGCTGGCCTGCTTCCAGGTGAAGTCATTTTGGTTACTGTCTGGCTTGGTCACAATTCCTGGGCCGCTTACTGGTGTAGCGTGTCCAAGCTCGCCGTCTCCGTCTGTTCCCCAGCTGTAGAGGTTGCCGTCTGAGCCGAGCCCCACAGAGTGGTAGTCAGTCGTCATGCAGTCAATGTAGTTGATGTTGGCAGGTTTATAGACAGCTGCCGGACGATTGGCGGCATTGAGGCTCAGGTCGCGTCCCAGCATGACTTCTTGAAGATCCGAACCCCAGGTATAGATGTTTCCATCCGAGCCAAGGGCCATGGAATTGTAATGGGCTGATCCCGTCTGGAGCCATGTGAAGTCGCTGGGAACACCTGCGGGCTTGTCAATCTTGCCAGGAATAGGATTCTTTCTTGTATTAGTGGTGTCGCGGCCCAGTTGATCGAAGTCGTTGTTTCCCCAGCTGTAGAGGTTGCCGTCTGAACCGATTGCAATCGTATCGTAGAACCCTCCGTTAGCCTGAACCCAGGAGAAATCGGATGATGTATTTGCAGGTTTGTCGACCTTAGCCGGTTCTTTGACTTGCTGAGTTTCCCCATCATGACCCAGTTGTCCATACTCGTTCCACCCCCAGCTGTAGAGATTTCCAAGGGAATCAAAAGCCATAGCGTGGTTTGCTGTTGCTTTGATGCGGGTGAATTTGATGGTGTCTTGCTTGTCTACAGGCCTCGGTGTTTGGTCACCGCCGAAGAGATTGTAAACACCGTCGCGTCCAAGCTCATATAAGTCGTTGTCTCCCCAACTATAGAGAATGCCATCAGAACCGAGAGCCAGGGCAAAAGTGTTTCCTGCGCTGACCTGAACCCATGTGAAGTCGGATGGTACGTTTGCGGGTCTGTCGACCTTGCCGGGTGTGGGGTTTGGATCGTATAGGCTACTGCTGGCTGTTCGACCAAGCTGGCCTTTCTGGTTGGAACCCCAGCTGTAGATGTTGCCGTCTGATCCCAATGCCACAGCAAAGTTATTTCCTGCGCTGATCTGACTGAACCGAATATTGGGTATGACGGGCGGGGTAAGAGTGACCTTGGTGTTGCCGCTCGCGGGTCCATGGACGGGATCGAGGCTCCACGTGCTGGAGCCTTGTATCCAGTGGGCTGTCAGGGTGATATCGCTGGTGACCGGCTGACTGAAGTCATAGGCGACGGGTGTGTCTCCTATGAGCCATCCGTCGAACACATAGCCGATTCTTGAGGGATTTGCGGGTCGCTTTACACGGTTTCCGTCCGTGATCTTTTGTTCTGTGCTGGTTTGCTGTTCAGGGTCGTTGAAAGTGACGGTATGTTGAGCGGATGACCGTGGTTGTGATTGATCAACGCTTTTATTAGGTGCTGGGATGGTGGGTGACGGCAGCTGCGCTGTATTTAGCGGGGAGGTTGTTGTTAGGGGCGATGGTGTAGAGAGGGGTGAAGTTGGAGACGTTGCTTTACTGGGGGAAATACCGGAATTTTGCTTAGCTACGCGAGGGGTCTGACGACCCCCCCCCCCCGGTGCCGCCTGTTGTGGCAGGCGCGCTCGCGCCGGCCACAACAGGTTCGCTAGTAGCCGTGTCGGCCGCAGCGAGACCGCCGGCGATCAGACTTGTCGGCAGGATGACGGCGATCAGAAGGCTGGCGGTTATAACCGGACGGCTATGCGTGTTCGTATGCTGACGCATGTTAAGCATGATCCCCTTCCCCAGGACCTGCGGCTTCATGCCCGGAACTCCCCAGTCCGGATCCCCTGCCGCACGCCGGGCTCAATCCCGGCCTTATCTGCAATAACTTTATCACTCCGGCGGACTTATTTATGCAGACCTTGTCAGGGCCTAGGAGAAGCGAGCTATAAGTCTGTATCAGGCATCATCCTGATTGTTCGTTATCGCTGCAGATGGGGTTGGCGTGGGAGTGGGATTCTAATGAAGTGAGGTGGGTGGCTCCGTTGTGTTGGGGGATTGGCGGGGCCACCCTGGTTTGGCCGGGCCGTCTTGGGGTACGGCCCGGCTTGCTTACTCGGGTGAAGATTCTAGACGTGCAGGATGCGGGCTTCCCGTCGGTGGCGTCCGGCTGCGGCGGCGCCGGCTGCGGCGAGCAGCCCGGCGGCGAGCAGGAGGATCATGGTCCCATCGCCGCCCGTCAGTGGCAGGACGCCTTCGTAGGTGTAGGCCAGGCGCGCCTGGGTCTGGCCGGCGCCGCCCAGGGTCCAGTCCACGATCACGTCGGCCAGTCCCGGACTGTGGGCGGGGGTGACCAGGGTGACGGACCCGTCAGGGTTCTGTTGCAGGGTGCCGACCACTGTCTGGTCGAACTTGACACCGGTGATCAGCAGCTTGGGGTTGAAGGCGGCCAGGGCCGGGGTGCGGCTCTGTGTCGTGTCGTTTCCGGTGCCGAGCTGGTCGTACTGGTTGTCGCCCCAACTGTACGTGTTGCCGTCCTGGCCGACGGCCAGGGAGTGGTTTCGTCCTGCGCTGATTCGTGCGGATGCGAGCCCGGTGCCGGCGCTGCCCTGGCCCGCGGGCGGCGACACGCGTATGGGCGCGGGTTGGTCGCTGGTGGTGTTGTCGCCGAGCTGGCCGTCGCTGTTCCATCCCCATGCCCAGGCTGCGCCGTTCCGGTCGATGGCCAGGGAGTGGTGCACGCCGGCGCTGACCCATGCGGCCTCGAATGCTTGGCCTGGGTTTGCGGGATCCTGGATCTGTTTGGGTCTGGGCCTGCTGGTTGTCGACCCGTCGCCCAGCTGCCCGCGGTCGTTGTACCCCCATGCCCAGGCGGTGCCGTCCTGGCCGATGGCCAGGGCGTGGTTGGCTCCGGCGCTGACCTGCGTGGCTTTGAAGGTCTTGCTCGTGTCCTTGGGGTCGGGCACGCGTGCCGGGTCGGCGGCGTACGTGGTGCTGTATACCCCCGTGGCTGTGCCGTTGCCGAACTGCCCGTAGTTGTTGTATCCCCAGGTGTAGAGGCTGCCATCCGTGTCCATGGCCATGACGAAGCTCCAGCCCAGGCTGACCTGGGCCGCGTGCAGCCCCTGGCTGGAGCCGTTGGGGTCCTTGGCCAGGGTCGGGGTCGGTTTGGGTGTGCTGTATGCGGTGAAGTTGTTGTTTTCACTGCCCCAGGTGTAGACGCGCCCATCCGGGCTGATGGCCGCCGAGTCGAAGGCGCCGGCGCTCACCTGGACGGCCTTGAAGGGCTGGCCGTCCGCACCCTTGACTGGCAGCGGCTTGGTACGGTTTGCGTCCACATTGCCGTTGCCGAGCTGCCCGTGCTCGTTGGCCCCCCAGGCGTAGACGATGCCGTCGCTGCCGACGGCCAGCACATGGTAGCCGCCCGCCACGGCCTGCTTGTAGGTGAACCCGGAGGCCACGCCAGCCGGCAGGGGAACCCTGACCGGCGTCTTCTGCGGAGTGCTGCCGGCGGTGCCCTGGCCCAGCTGGCCATGCTGGTTGCTGCCCCAGGCGTAGGCGTTCCCGTCACTGGCCACGCCCACGGAGAAGCCTTGGAAATCCCCGGCCTGGAAGCCGCCGGCGCTGACCTGGCTGAAACGGATGCCGCGGCTCAGTCTGGGCGGGGTGATGGTCGCCCGCTGGCCGCCCAGCACGTTGCCCTTGTCTGGGCTGATCGACCAGCCGCCGGTGCTGGTAGGGCTCCAATGGGCGACCAGGGTGATGTCCGCGGTGACCGGCTGGCTGAAATCATAAGCCACCTTGGAATCCCCTTTGGCGTCCTTGAGGAACCAGCCATCAAACAGGAAACCGGCCGCCTTGGGATCAGGATACGGACGCTTCGCCCGACTGCATTCGTATACATATTGGTTGGAGGGTATGCCAGAGACGGGTGCATTCACGCTACCTTGGGCGAAAGTGACTGTATATGGGCCATCGTAAGTGTACGAGAGGCGTGCGTCTGGTCGTATTCCGTTCAAGCTCCAGGCAATGACTGCGTCCACCTTTCCCTTTGCATGCTGGGGTGTGGTGACGCTCCAGGTGCCGTCGGCGTTGGCCGTCAGGTTCGTTCCCACTGTCCCACCGAAGTCGACGGAGCTGGGAGTGGCCGTGTCAGGGAAGGATGCGGGCTTTGGTGTTCGGGCACCTGTTGATGTGCCGACATTGTCGGTGAGCCCTAGTTGGCCATACTGGTTGTTGCCCCAACTGTAAAGGTTGCCGTCAGAGCCTACGGTCAAAAGATAATCGTCTCCAGCGCTGACCTGTGTGAAGGTGATTTGGCTGGGAGCGCCTGAGATAGGCGTCTTTCCGTACTTTCCCCAACCGTAGAGCTTGCCATCGGATCCCAGTGCCAGTGTGGTTCCTCTTCCTACGCCAGCTTGTGTGAAGCTGACTCCGCTTACGGTGAGCTTGTCTGGATTGACGTAGAAGGCGGTGGATCCGGTAGCGCCTCGTCCTATCTGTCCATTGTCGTTCCAGCCCCAGGTGTACAGGCTGCCATCAGCGGTGAGAGCAAGGGAGGAGTCGCTTTTTGCGCTGATCTGGGTAATAGTGAGGGTATCGGGTACTTGGACTTTTACAGGTGTAGTGCTCCAGTAGGAGCTTGAGTCGCCGTTGCCCAATTGCCCATGGTTATTGCTGCCCCAGCTGTAGATTTTGCCATCTGAGCCTATCGCCAAGGCATGATCGTACCCTGCGCTGACCCTACTCCATGGGCCTGTTGCTGTTGACGGATTCTTGATGGGGCCAGGTTTGATATGGGTCTGCGAGTCCCGGCTACCGTTTCCCAGCTGCCCTAGTTGGTTGTATCCCCAGCTGTACAAAATGCCGTTGGAACCGATTGCCATAGAAGATCTGCCCCCTGCGCTGGCCTGCGACCAGGTAAAGGACCCTGTGGTTCCTGCGGGCTTTGTTACCAGGCCTGGCTGGGCGTCCTTTGTGGCTGATCCAATACTGCGGCCCAGCTGACCGTATTGGTTGATGCCCCAGCTGTAGAGGTTGCCGTCCGAGCCTATGGCCAGAGAATGGTCATATCCTGCGCTGGCCTGCACCCAGGTAAAGTTGTCTGATACTCCCGCGGGTTTGGCGACCAGGCCCGGCTTGGCATCATATGTAGCCGATCCAATGTTGCGTCCTAGTTGCCCATTCTGGTTGCTGCCCCAGCTGTAGAGGTTGCCATCTGAGCCTATGGCCAGAGAGTGGCTGTTGCCGGCGCTGATTTGGCCGAATCGGAGGCCTTGGGCCGCAGGCGGCGTAATGGTGATTTTGGTATTGCCGGTTTCAGGCCCATGATCAGGGCTGATGCCCCAGGTGCCAGCACCCTTGGTCCACTTGGCGGTGAGTGTCAGATTGCCGGTGACCGGCTGGTTGAAGTCATAAGCGACGGAGGTATTGCCGATGAACCATCCGTCGAAAAGGTAGCCGTCCTTGGTCGGGTCGGTTGGCCGTATTGCGCGCTCGCCATCTGTGATTGTCTGAGTTGTATTGGAGCCTTGAGGGTTGCTGAAAGTAACGGTGTATTGGGTGTTTGAGCGCGTTTGTGGGAGATTATGGGCTGTGTTGCCTATGTTGCGGGTGTTCTCTGGCGTGGAATGCAGAGGAGAAGAAGTGGCTAGCGGGGAATATGTGCTTAGCGGAGATGGTGAAGCTAGTGGAGATTCAGGTGTTGTCGGTGTGCTGAGCGATGTTGCCTTGCTGGAGGAAATGCCGGAATTTTGCTTAGCTACGCGAGGAGTTTGACGACCCCCCCCCCCCGGTGCCTTCTAGTGCGGCTGGCGCGGTAGTGTCGGCCGCACTAGGTTCGTTTGCAGCAGTGTCAGCTGTGGCAAAACTGCCTGCGATAAGGCTTGCGGGCAGGATTATGGCGAGCAGAATACTGACGGCCATAGCTGGTCTACCTATTGTGTGCGAATGCTGACGCATGCTAATTACGATCCCCTTCCCCCAGGAACAGCGGCCAAGCTATCGGATACCCCCATCTTTCAGGCCAGCCGTAGGCCAGGTACAATCCCGACAATCTGAAACAACTTTATCATACCTGGCCTTGTAACACTCAGGCTATAGCTGCACTGTGGCTTCTTAACGACGATATTCGGGCCGTAAAGGTTGTTGAATATCGGGTTTCGTTGCTTACTGTTCCACGACTTCAGAGGTTCCAGACGGCAGGCAGAGTGGGACGCACGTCTGCTGTTTTATACGTAGCTGCTTTCGGTAAACTTCCTGCAGCTCGATTGCATCGCTGGTCTGGCCTCTATAAGTTTCGGATATGCGGGTCGAGCAACGCAATTAATTTGGTCCCACTCGGTTGGTTGCAAGAGAGCTTGTGTGGGTTGCCTTGCGCGATCTCGATTTGTGCGAATGGGAAGAAATTCTTTCCGTCACCTGCTGGGTAATTTATGTCAGAAGAAGAACGCTGCATGGCTTGCCCGTTCACCTTGCATTGCGCGGCATCAGTCCGCTTGAGGTCGGCTCGCTGTGCCAGTACATACAGGGTTCCCGATTTGTTTGCAGAGATGGTTTTGACACTGCCGTCACCAGAAACGTTGTACTTTGTCAACGATGAAAGATAATTGGAGACCTGTTTTACTGATGGCTCTGACCTATTCGATCCCTGGCAACCCGAGAACAGGGCCACACTCATCAATACTGCTACGAGGGCAATTATTTGTTTTTTCCAGATAGCCCCAGCTGTTCTTGCTTTGCTGCGGAATTGGGCTGGCAATGCCGTGAGCCGTCCCACGCGTACCCGGGAATCCCGCTCATGCGCCTCTGCAGGATCAAAGTCTGTCTGTCCAAAAGCCTTTGTCTCCTTCATCAGTTCTCCTTACGCAGGTGGTGGAGGGTTCACAACATTGTTAATTAGATTGATTTAAGTCTCATAACTCAGAAGAGCGGTTATTAGCTGAGGCAAGTATATCTCTTTCTCCAAGTATACAAAATACTTGCCGACTCAATATTTGCCGACTCGTATCATTCGCGGTCGAATGCTGGCCATATTTACCTGGTTAGCCGCCACTCTTCCTTCCTGTTAATCGGGTTAACATCACGAGCGATCCCCACTGTCAGCAGGCCCGAAGTCACAGCGGGTGCTCTCAGGGCAGCTGGTCCATATGCCCGCTGTAGTCATGGTTGACCGGGTTGGTGTTCCAGGGGTAGGGCAGTGCGGTCTGCGGGTATATGTCCGCCAGCAGGTCGTAGCCGGTCGGGTCGTATTCGCGTAGCTCGTTCCTGGTGTTGAGTGGGCCCCGGACGCCGTCCCAGTTGTCGTCGGCGCTCTCAGCCATGACGTTGAACCACATGGAGGTCAGGGTAGCGAAGTACTCCTCGATGTTGCCCATCAAGTAGGTGTGGGGCCAGAGACCCGTCTCCTGTGCATGGCTGTAGGCGGCTTGGATTCGGTGAGCCAGGCTCTGATCCTCAAGGCGGTTGATGCCCAGAAGGTGGATGGCGTGGCCGAATTCATGGGCCAGTATGGACTCATTGGGGTAGCGGGTCTGGTGTACGCCCTCGGTGATGCGTTCGATGTTGGCGGCGGAGATGGAAGTGATCGGGTCGCCGATCATGCCTCCATAGCCTTCCACCGGCCGATCCATGATCTGGGCACCGCCGCGATGCTCGGGTATGTCATAGACGTCCTCGTGCAGCCCATAGATGGCGACCCTGGCGCCCTCGGCGATCATGGTCTTGGCTACCTGCGGCGATGCGGACAGCATGGTGTCGATCAGTTCGGCCGCCAGCAGCCGGGTGTGGTGCTTGACGTCGTCCGACGATTCGATGGGGATGCCACAGCGGCAGTTGGTGAACTGGGTGTACTGATAGTGCCAGTTGTTGACCACGATCTCGACCTCCGGGTCGGCATGCTGGCCTTGTCGGTTGACGATGGCCGCGTCCGCACGTATGGTCAGGCGTCCCAGGACAGTGAAATCCAAGGGTTCCCTGGTGATCAGCGTGGACCGTTTTTTGATGGGTTCATAGACGTTGAGCAGGTTCCACTCCACGTCGGTCCTCTCCATCAGTGGCAGAGGATGCTCGTCCAGGGAAAGGCGGAAATGCCGGGGATCGGCGGCTCCTTTCACCTCCTGATCCCAGTAGAGTTCGATGCGTCGAGAATCGATCATCTGGCTGAAAATCACCCGGGGTGGATTGGTATGAGGCATTGGGGATCTCCCTTCATTGCGGAATCACCTTGTTGTTTTCATCCTATGGGACTTATGGGCGAAACCTCTTTGGCGGGGAGGATTGAGTCAATAAAAACCACCTATTGTTCCCTTCGCTCGACCCTGTGGTCGGCTTCAGTGGGAGTTGAAGTGGCGCTGATGAAAGGTTCTGCGGTAGCGTGTGGGGCTGATGCCGGTGCTGCGTTTGAACACCTTCATGAAGTATTTGTCGTCCTTGTAACCGACGATGGCCCCGATGCTTTCCACTGTGTCGTCGGTCTCCACCAGCAGCGACTTGGCCGCCTCCATGCGGAAGCGTTCGATCTCCTGGGAAATGGTGATGCCGAACTTCTGCCGGTATTTGCGAGACAGGTAGCTCTTGTTGTAGTTGAAGTAGTCGGCGATCTGCCCCAGGCTGATGGGTCCCAGAGCGTGGATGCGGATCCAGTCGCGCACCGGCTGCAGCTCGTGCAGATTCATGGATTGGGTGTGCAGCAGCTGCCTGGTCTGCATAGTCACCTCGTAGAGCACGCAGGCCAGGATGGCGTTCAGATAGCGTTGGTCGCCGTGCATCTGGCAGACGTCCAGCAGTTGGTTGGTGATGACGGTGATTCGATCCATGAGCAGATTCTCACTGTAGGCAGGCAGGAGGATGCTCGAAGTCTCATCAACAATGGGGTCATCGCCAGTGCCCTCGACTGGGGTCAGGCCGGGCAGACTGAAATGCATCCAATCGAACTTCAGGCTTTCGGTGATGGTGCGGAATCCCTTGTGCTCCAGTTCGGGCGGGACGATCAGGAAGGTGCCGGGCCCGACCATGTAGCGTGTGTCGCCAATCTGCAGGGGCAGCAAGCCTTGGATGTTGCAGATGATTTCGAAGGTGCTGATGATGCGTCTGCTGTGCTGCCAGCCCGGGTCGCCGATGAAGGTGCCGGCAGAGACCAGCTCGGGCTGGGGATGGCTTTCCTGGTCATAGAACAATGTCATGAAAGTCGACCTCTCATCGGGAAGAATCGGTAAAAATGCTCCACGTATTGTGAATTCTAAGCCACCAGACACGAAATGCACCCCCGTTACCATTGAAGTCAGCATAGGCAGTGGGGCCTAAGCAAGTCAGAAGGAGACGGAACGACTGTGGCAGACCGGACCATACCAGCGCAGGGATTGGTGACCCAGGTGGCTGTAAAGAATCTATACCTCAAAATCATCTACCTTTTCTATAAATTCACCACCATTCCGGGAGCGATGCAATCATGAAACACACGGAGAGCACCTTGGAAGAGGTCAGGGACGACAAGGGCTTCTTCGGACACCCTCGTGCCATCGGGACCCTGGCTCTGGGCAATTTCTGCAACTCGGCCGCCTGGGGCGCCTTCTACGCCCTGATGATCTACTACCTCTACACCCCCTTCTCCAAGGGGCTGGGGTTCTCCCAGGGAGATGCGGCTCTGATGATCGCGGCCATGGGTGCGGCCAACGGACTGCTCAATATCGTGGGTAGCTGGCTGTCCGACAGGGTCCTGGGAATGCGTAAGGCACTGATCCTAGGCAACCTGCTCAAGGCCATAGCCTTCTTCATCCTGGCTATACCGCCGACCAGTCAGGTCTTCGGGCAGACCATGGCCTACATCGCCCTGGTGCTGCTGTCCATGCCCATCATGGGTATGTCCAACGCCTCCCTGACCGGGCAGCTCTACCGCAAGGAGGACGCTCGCAGGCGCGACGCGGCCTTCACCATCCACCAGTTCGCCAACACGGTGGCCGGAATCATCACCCCGGTCGTGGTGGGCCAGATCGGTCTGAGCAACTACCATATCGGCTTCGCTGTGGCAGGGGTCTTCGCTCTTCTCTACGGCGCGGCCATCTTCTTCACCCAGTATCGGTTCTTCGGACCCCTGGGTGAGGCTCCCATCAAGCCCCTGTCGGCCCGGGAGCGCCAGCGGATACTCAAGGGTCTGGTCATCGGGTTGGTTGTGCTGGCTCTGGTCATCGCCGCCCTGGTGCTGACCAAGCATTTCAACCTGAATGCCATAATCAACGCCGTCACCACCTTCGCCTTCGTGGTGCCCATCTGCTTCCTGGTCAACCTGTTCACCAAAAAGGACCTGACCGCCCGTGACCACACCCATCTTCAGGCCTTTCTCTGGTTCTTCTTCGCTCAGATCGTCATGGCCCTGGGTGCTACCCTGCTGACCAGCGCCATCGCCATCTTCCTGGACAAGAAGGTCAACCGGGTGATCTTCGGCATCACCATAGCTCCGGGCTCGCTCCAGGTCATCTACATGGTCATGGACCTGATAGCCGGGCCTATTTTCATCTTCCTGTGGACCAAGACTCGTGCCGGGGCAATCCGGACCACTTATAAGTATGGTATGGGACTGCTGGTCACGGCCCTGGCCTTCTTCACGCTGACCATACCCTCCCTGATTCTGGGCGGAAGCGGATCCTCCGGCTACTCCCTGTGGTGGGTGCTGATTTACTACGCCTTTATGGCCCTGTCCGACCAGCTCGTCGGCCCGATCGGCAGTTCTCTGGTCTCCGGGCTTTCTCCTGAGTCCTACGAGACCCAGCTGCAGACGGCATGGAACCAGACCGCAGCCATCGGCAATGCTATTGCCATCATCTTCTTCAAATTCTTCCAGACGGCCGACCAACAGGTTTATCTCTTCCCCATCGTTGCGGTGGCCTTGGTGGCCGTTGCGCTGGTGCTGACCGTCTTCAGTCGTCACATAGAAAGGCAGATGGCAGCATGAGCCGGCAATTCAATATGAGCGGGCCTATTGACATCAGCCAGGCCAGCGTCGACGACCCCTTCTGGTCAGCCGAGCAGGAGCTAGTCAGAACAGCGGTCCTGCCCTACCAATGGAGGGCCCTCAACGATCAGGTGCCTGGCGCTTCGCCCAGCTACTGCATGCACAACTTCCGCGCCGCCGCCGCGCTCAACAAGAGGCTGAATGGGCAGGAGGGGAGCGGAGACTTCCAGCCGCCGACTTACACCAATCAGGGGTTCCACTGCCTGCCGGAGGATCCGGATCATCCCGATCCGGACAAGTTCTATGGTTACGTTTTCCAGGACACCGACTTTTCCAAATGGGTGGAGGCCGTGGGGTACTCCCTGGCGCATCATCCGGATGCCGAGCTGGAGCGGCTGGCCGACGGGGCCATCGACATCGTCTGTGCGGCCCAGCTGGACAGCGGATACCTGGACACTTACTACATCCTCAATGGGATGAACCGGCACTTCACCAATCTCAAGGATCATCATGAGCTCTACTGCCTGGGCCATCTGATTGAAGGTGCCATCGCCTATTACCAGGGCACGGGCAAGACCAAGCTTTTGCATGCGGCCGAGCGGTTCGCCGACTATGTAGCCGCGACCTTCGGGCCGGACGACAATCAGCTGCATGGCTATCCGGGTCATGAGATTGCCGAGATGGCTCTGATCCGCCTGTACGAGACCACCGGAATCAAGCGATATTTGGACCTGGCGGCCTACTTTGTCAATCAGCGGGGAACAAGCCCCCTCTATTTCGAGCAGGAGGATCGGCAGAGGGCAGCCTATGAGCATGCCGACTTCACTATCGACGACAGCAGGCCAGCACCCTATGCCTACTACCAGGCCCATGAGCCGGTGGCTCAGCAACGTCAAGCCGTGGGTCATGCGGTCAGGGCCGGGTATCTGTACGCCGGAGCTGCTGATGTGGCCCGGCTGACCGAGGACCCTGCACTGAATGAGGCGGTGCATGCCCTCTGGCGTGACATTGTTGACAAGAAACTCTACGTCACAGGAGGAGTGGGTGCCGACGCGGATGCAGAATCGCACTCCTACGCCTATGACCTGCCCAACGACACCGGATATTGTGAGACCTGCGCCTCTGTGGCTATGGTCTTCTTCGCCCGAAGAATGCTGCAGCTGGACCCCAGGTCCGAATATGCCGACGTGATGGAGCTGGCCCTCTACAACACAGTGCTTGACGGCATGGCCATGGATGGCAAGAGCTTCTTCTATGGCAATCCCCTCGAGGTCAGGCCGCAGACCAAGCGGAACAAGGATCCCCGTTACAGCTACGTGCCCATCGTGCGCAAACGGTGGTTCGGTTGCGCATGCTGCCCGCCCAACCTGGCACGGCTGGTCGAATCGGTGCAGGATTACGCTTACACCTTGGCCGAGGACGGGTCCACGCTCTTTGTGCACCTCTACATCGGCGGCAGGATTCAAGCGGACCTAGGGGAGGGGTCAATCGCACTGCGGGTGCATTCGGAACTGCCTTGGAAAGGCCGAATCCGCCTAGAGGTCGAGGCTTCCAGTGATGGCCGGACCACCCTGGCTCTCCGTCTGCCTTCCTGGGCTGGCGGCGATGCAGCTGCCGATGCGGTGACCGTTCACACAGGCCAAGGTTCCTCGTCTGCCATCAGCCGACGTTTGGAACAGGGGTACCTTTACCTTGCGGGTCCCTGGAAGCAGGGCGATCGGATCGACATCGACTTCGACATGCCAGTGCGTGTCGTTGCCGCCAACCCTCTGGTCAGTCAGGATGCAGGCAAGGTGGCGGTGACCAGGGGACCCATAGTCTACTGCGCCGAGGAAAGGGACAATGGGGCCAACCTGCACCTGCTGCATCTGGACGGCAGCGCCTTGTCGGGTGATGCAAGCCGTGTGAAAGTTGAGCCCTTCACCTTCCAGGCCGGGGCGTATCTTGACGATCCTCAGGCCGAGGGCCATGTCGATGCGATCAGCCGCGGCATGGTCAAACTGCGGGTGCCCGCTTGGCGGGAGTCAGCAGAGGGAGCTGATACTGCTCCGCTCTACCGTCCATGGCAACCGGTCCGTCGCATGCCGGCCACAGCCACCCTGATTCCCTATTTCGCCTGGTCCAACCGTGGCGAAAACGAGATGAGGGTTTTCCTGGACGTGGACTGAAGGCCACCATCCTTCAAGCGTGCTGCGGTTTCTGAGAGCGGTGCAGGGCGGCCAGGACCAGCAGAACCTCCAGGGCGCCGATGATCAACAACAGGATCAGGGCATGCTGGGAGCCGTTGACGGTGCCCAGACGCCGGTCTGCGACTGCGGCCTGGCCTGCTGCGACGATGGTGGCCGCCAGGCTGCTGCCGATGGCTGCGGCGAACTGTTGGACGGTGTTGAAGATGGCGTTGCCGTCGGCCTGTTGCTCCTGGCTCAGCCGATGCAGACCGTTGGTCATGATGTTGCCAAAGCTCAGCCCAATACCCAGCATGAAGAAAATATAGAGGATCAGGATGGCCAGGGCTGTCAGCCGACGGGCGGTCAGGGCAAATCCCAGAAGGCCGATCAGGGCGACACAGCTGCCGCTGATGATGGGAATGCGCGGGCCCAGTTGATCGTAGAGCCTGCCGGAGAGCGGGGCCAGAACAGCTCCGATCGCCGCGCCCGGCAGCACTACCAGTCCAGCCTGCAGCGAGGTGCAGCCATCAACCAGCTGCAGGTGGTTGGGCAGGATGAACGAGAGTGCCAGGGCGCTGATCTCGAAGAGGATATAGGCGCCGACGTGCAGGGAGAAGCGCCGGTCGTTGAACAGGCGTACGTCGATGATCGGTTGGGCCTGATGCCGGGCGCGAAGAGTGAACGCTGCCAGGGCGACAATCCCTAGAATCAGAGCTCCGCCGAATCTCCAGGAGAGCCGTCCTGCTGAGGCGTTGCTGATGCCGAAGATCAGGCCTGCGAAGCCCAGGACCATCAGGAACACGTCAAGCGGCTCCAAACCGGTCTCTTCCCCGTTCGCTGCCACCGGAACCGAGGGTATGCAGGCCAGGCCTGTCACCAGCGAGATGATCAGTATTGGGATCAGGATGATGAAGACGAAACGCCATCCTATGGTGGTCGCTATCAGACCGCCGAAGGTGGGGCCGACGGCCGGTCCGATGGCCGTAATCAGGGTGCCCACGCCCATCATGGTGCCGATGCGTTTTGTCGGAACCTCCTGAAGGATGATGTTGAACATCAGAGGCAGGGCGATGCTGGTGCCCAGCCCCTGTATGGCCCTTCCCAGCAGCAGGAGGGGAAAGACCGGAGCCAGTGCGTCGATGATCAGTCCAGTCAGGAAGAGCAGGTTGGCGCACAGAAAGAGGGTTCGACTACGGAATCGGCGCTTGAGGGCCGCCGAGAGCGGGGTGATGGAGGCGACGACCAGCAGGTAGAGGGTGGTCATCCATTGCACGCTGGAGGTCCCGATGCCGAAATGGCTCATGAGCGCAGGGAAGGTGATGTTCATGGCCGTTTCCACGATCACGCCGCAGAAGGACATGATGCCAGTGGCTACCACGGCGCCTATTACCCTGCGGGGGATTGCTGTAGTTTGCTCCTTGGTTCTGCTCATGGGCGAGGTTCCTTTCCGGCTTGGGCGGAGTCATCGGAATTCAAGGCGATGAAATAGGCCAGCACGCGGTCGAAAGCATCTAAATCACGCTGGTTGAACCGGCGATCCATGGCCTTCTGCTGGCTGTCTATATAGTCCCGCACGGCTTTCTGCAGGCCCCGGGCCTTGGCGGTGGGAGCAATGATGCGTTGACGGCCGTCTCTGGGATCCCGTTTGGCGGCAACCAGTCCGCTGGTCTGCATTCGCTGCAGGATTTTTGTCGTTGTGGACGGGCGGATGTCAAACTCCATCTCGATGTCCCGCTGGGTGTGGTCCTGAGACTCGCCCAGGAAGTCGATGATGGACATCTGCGTGCCGGTCAGCCCGTACTGGGCCGCGTAGGCATCCATGGATCGTGACATGAGGTTGGCCGCCCGTTTGATTCGTTTGCCGTAGTCTTCGCTCAAAGGCTCTCCCTTGGATAGATTGTTAGCTACCTAATGAATAATCTCCCGGGTATGGACAAGCGCATGTGTGCGTATATATAGGTTGTCGACGTAGTCTTCGGAAGGCTCGCCTTTGTTCCTGAGTTTTGCGAGATTCTGCCGGGTAGTAACTTCTGCGGACAGAGGTCAAGTTCAATTCGTCTGCAGTTTGAGCCTCGATAACTGTTGCTCCTTATTTGAGCGATGGCAGGCCTGTAGGACCCAAGTTGCATTCAGAACAGTTATCCAAATGATCAGTATTTCAGCTACCGCCGTCGGGTCGGTGCCAAGGTGGCAAGCGATGTGATCCCAAGTCAAGCCACTGTCCCTTTCGAGGTCTATGCGCGGACCGTACTCGCTGACGCCACCGGTTTTGCCTATATCGACAAGAAGATGACTCTGAAGCAAGGTGTGGATGCCTGGCAGAAGCACCTTAAGGAATGTGGTAAGCAGCGGGGCTTCAACGTACACTGATTTTCTTAAAGTAAATGGGAACCTTGCCGTTGCCTTGTATTGTTTGAGTATGAGACCACGGCATTGCCGTATCTGCAAGGATGAAACCCTATGACTGATGTATGTGTTGTCTCGTGGCTTCATGCGTAAGGTCGAAGCCACTGGTTGCTTTCATAGTCCTGAGTTCGTTTAGAGGTCGTCAGGAGCGGCTGTCGTGATTCGTGCGGAAAGGAGGTGCATCGTGGCGAAGCCTGCTGAACACGGTATCGATGTCAATGCTTCTGACTTTTTGATTCATACCCCTTCGGCTATTGCGCGAACGACCTTTTTCTATCCGCTGCGGGTGGGCAAATTCTCCTATGAACCCGGTTATAGGCTGGAGCGGCGATCATTTGACAGTTATCTGATCATCCATATCGATAACGGCAGGCTGACGCTGGATCTGCCTGAAGGCTCATTCGTAGCTGAGGAGGGCCGGTTTGCGCTGGTCAATTGCTATGCGCACCATGCCTACGGCACTGATGTCCCAACGACCGCTCAATGGCTCCACTTCGACGGCGTCATGGCTCGGCCCTACTACGACTACATCATCAGAAAGCTGGGCAATGTCTTCATGCTCTCTTCCGAGACCTACGCCTTGGAACGGATGCGGACCATTACCTCCTTGATGACAGCGGAAAACGGCTATTCGGAAGCGAGGATGTCCAAATACATCACCGACCTGCTCACCGAGTTTGCCGATGAGCAGCCGCGCTCCTTCAGGCGAAAGCAGGAGGAGGTGGTTGAGGACACGATTGCCTATGTGTCCTCCCACTTGTATGAGCCGCTCACCGTCTCCGAGCTGGCTAAACGAGTCTTTCTGAGCGAGTACCACTTCATTCGATTGTTCAAGCAGGAAACCGGCATCACGCCGCATGCCTACCTGGTGGATTCCCGTATACATGCGGTGCAGTATTTGCTGGTAAACACAGGGATGTCCATACGACAGATTTGTCAGCAGTGCGGTTTCACATCCGAATCCTCACTGTGTGCCTCTTTTAAGAAGAGCACGGGCTTGACGCCCATGAAGTATCGCAGACTCAAGCAAGGCGAGTAACTGACACGTATTTGATTGTGCTATCGGCTCCAGCGGCTTACCCGTATAAAAGCATTTCTAAAATGCGCGGTTTACCCAATCTCATAGCCTGGCCTTCCACGGATCTGTCCCTCGACATTGGCGGGATCGAAGGTGAACGATAATGCGTTATCGTAATTCGGCACGGAGTGCTTCTGTTAATTGCGTTGCGCAACTTATGCTGCAACGCAATTAACAGAAGCCAATCTGCTGGACGGGCCGCCGGGCCAAGTCAGACCATGTCTAAGCAAAACCACGCTCGTACTTGCCCGGTCAAACTTTCTTTCTGGCTACCATCGAGAAGGTCAGGGGGATCTGAGGCTGATTGTGAGGCATGATCCATCCCTGGAGTTCTGGACTGTACTCAAGCATTGGCAGTGACTGCCAGTCGTCCACATTATGCTCGCCAATGGCCTCTATAGTCAGTCCGGCATCCAGAAGAGCACTGCTTATTTCCTGGAAGTCATGAGCCCAATTGTGATTGGTGGTGTGGGTAATTTGGGGTTTTGTCCCATCTTCGAGCGAGTCGGTTGCTGACGTGTAGCTTTGATCCGTCTCGTAGGTCGTTTCTGTTCCGCCAAAATAATCTTGAACTATCGACATGCCCTCGTTGTTCAAGGCGAAAAGCAGTGGATGGTTGTCGCGGATCATGAATATCCCACCGTCTGCTAGAAGAGAGGCGATTGAACGAGCCCAGTCTTTCAGATCGGGAAGCCAGGTGATGGTTCCGCAGCTGGTGACGATTACATCGAACGAGCCTTTCTGATCAGGCATGGCATCGGCAGCACATCGAGCATCACTTTGAACATAGGTTATGGATGCTCCGGCCCGTTCAGATAGCTTCCTGGCATAATCCAGCGAGGTGGGAGAAAAATCCAGGCCATATACGTCTCGTGCCCCCAAACGCCACCATGAGATGGTATCAGAGCCTATATGGCATTGCAGATGCAAAAGGTGCAACCCTTTGATGCTGTGTTCTGGAAGATGCGGCTTCAAAACCTCTAGATCGCGCAGGGTTACTGACGACAGGGCCGATGGGTCATCCGCAAAAGCGTCGAGGTCTCCATAACCACCGTTGGCATGCACAACTGCCCTGTCATTCCAGTTGAGGAGATTATCCTCTACATCCTCGTTCTGGTGCATTTGATGAGACATGGTGTTCCTTTCGGATGAGGCTTATCGACAATGATCGAGCCGGTCAATGTTCAAAACAGGTTTTCAAGTGCAGATTTGTGCAGATTTGTTAGTCATGCGCGAATATGCAACTTTTTTATTATCCTCAATATCCACTGCGTTGGCAAATACGGGGTGCCTGGAAGCGATTCGCATACTCCAATCGTATTTTTAACTTTGAGTCAAGTCTTTCACAATTATCGATTGCGTTATGGTCCAAATATCAGGTTCTGCCATGGTGTCAATAAGTCTATCGATGCTGTGTCATGAACTATGGGATACAACATCTTATCGGCTACCACGCCATGCAAGCCCCCCCCCCCCTGGATTCTTTCGAAAGCGTTGTGCAGGACACAGAGTGCTACGAGTCCAGGCACGGGAAGGGGGATGTAAGCCCTCTCGACAATGAACTTTTCGGTTTCCTTGTCTTGTATACGTGACACCTGAAAATGGGTTGCTCGATAAGCAGCACGACGCAACAGGAAAGAGGAACACGTGAATACCATGAGCAAGAATCCGGCAAACATGTTCGAGCGACTGGTTCCTGGACATAGTAAGTGTCGCCGCCACATTGAGGATTTGCCCACTGGAGTTGAGCTCTTTGCTGCTGGTCGGTCGGAAGCCGGGCGAGAACAGCTGATGCAGAATACGGCTGGCATGAGAGAATCTAAGCAGAACAGGAACGGAAGGAAACACACATGTGCGAGTACGGATCGCTGAGCACCAAACAACTTGCCGGGCTCCTGTACTCCATGGGCCGCACCTTTGATGGGCTGCAGTCGACTTTCATGGCCACTGAGGAGTTCCTGCGCACCGGCAATCCACAGGTCGTCAATTCCAAGGCCGACTACAACCTTCTGCTAGATTTGCGGCAGGCCGCGGACTACACCCTGCACTACGACTATGCTCGCGAGCCGATCGACCTGGCCTACGTGAAGTCCATCAACGCGCAGTTGACAAGGACTGCTGCCATGGAACCAGGCAAGCTGCGCGACGAACGCATTCCCGTCATGGTCAGCACCCCTTTGGGGAGGTACAAGCCACCCGTGCCTGATTCTGCCACCATTGCATCTCTGATAAAAAGCACCGTTGGGGGAGCAACTGGAGAAGACATCCTGGGAGATGCGGTGCGTCTTTTCGCCGGACTGGCCAAGATGCAGCCATTTGGCGATGGAAATAAGAGGACTGCGCTGCTCGCTGGCAATGGGCTGCTGATCGCGCATGGCGACCGGCATCCGCTCACTGTGCCCACCAGTGATAAGGACAGGACCTGGTTCAACCGGGAGCTGGCCGCTTATCATCTCAACAGCGATCAGACGATCATTCACCACTTGGCCAAGTGGAACAGGCAGCATGTATTGCAGGCTGAGCATTGGGATAACAGGGACGATATGTCATCCTCAGATGGACGTCCCTGACCTGTAACGCCCCTCGCCTTGGGCTGGTAATGGTCAAACGAGCGCAGTGATCAGCACATGGTGTTAGTCAGGCATGACCTCGTCGACTGCTCTGACTTCGGTGGCATACCCGGCAGCTGTATCAGCCAGACCGCGTATAAGCTCGACTAACGGTACCGAAACCTCCTCCAATGTACATGTGTGGACGCTAGTAGCGGGCGATGCCCGGTGGCGATGTGCCAGAATATGGAAAGCCATGGGGTTGAGGAATGGTTGCGGAGAGCAAGGCCAAGTACTTCCTTATGCTTGAACCTTTAGGGTGCCCCGGATGCGATTCGAACGCACGACACCTTCTTTAGGAGAGAAGTGCTCTATCCCCTGAGCTACCGGGGCAACGGAAACTACTGTACCACGAAGTGGGACTTGGGCAGGTCGCTGGTGTGCGGGCTAGCACCGTTCCCTTTCTGAAGAAGTTAGGTTCATATACCCGTCCGCCATATGGTCGTGGTTTACAATTGCTCAACGGTCGAGCTGACTGTGTGTTCCTTGGAAGGGGACCGGGTCGGCGATGATTTTCTGGAGGAGACCATGGCGAGATTCAGACAGTCCTTCCTGGTGAGGCACGTCTTTGGGTGGGTGGCCAGGCTGCTGGCGTTGGCCAGCTTGTTGGCTCTGGCGGCGCGTGCCTGTCCGGCATGGCTGTCGTCGATCCCATATTTGCCGGATCTGGCCGCTCTGACGCCCTGGTTCATCCTCTTGGGTCTGTTGGCCCTGCTCCTGGCTCTGATGTCTTCACGATGGTTCACGGCTTTGGTTCTTATCGCCGCCTTGGCCTTGAATGTCTACTGGCAGTATCCCTTCTACCAGGAAGGACCCGAGCTCAATGGCCAAGCTGATCAACTCGCAGCTCTTGAGCATCCCGACCGGTACGACGATGTGGCCCGGGTCATGACGCTGAACGTCTACAAAGGACAGGCCGATGCCGATCAGGTAGTCAAGACCGTCAGCGACAACCGGGTTGAGGTGCTGGCTCTGCAAGAGGTCAGCAAGGATTTTGTGGACCGTCTTCACAAGGCCGGCATCGACCGCTATCTGCCCCACGAGCAGCTTTCCACATCTTCGAAGGAATACGCCAACGGTCTTTGGACGGGCGCGCCAATGCAGTCGCCCTCAAAGGACGACGTGGGATCTCGCTCCTCCATGATGCCGGCGGCCAGCATCGACTTCGGCAGAGGCAAGACCAGCGTCAGATTTGTCTCGGTCCATACCACCTCGCCGCAACCTGGCAGTTGGAATGCCTGGCGACGCAGCGTGTCCGACCTGGGGAAGCTGCGAAACCACGAGCATACCCGATACGTGCTGATGGGAGACTTCAACGCAACTTATGACCATGCGGTCTTCCGAGACATGTTGGGGGAGCGGTTCAGCGATGGGGCACGTCAGGCCGGGCATGGCATGAGCGTGACCTGGCCGGCCGACAGGGCCCCAATGCCCAGGTTGGCGGCCATCGATCATGTTGTGGTGGACCGTGACATCAGAGCCAACCAGCTGCAGGCCGTACCTATCGCAGGTTCGGATCATGCAGCCCTGCTGGCCACGGTGATGGTGGAATAGGGGACTTCAGGCATCCAAGTTGGATTGTGTACCAGCCTGGGCTCCGGCGCTGGCCTGCTCCTGCTGGGCGGCATCGAGCTTGGCTCGCACCTGGCCTAGCAGCTCCTGGGCTCGCTTGGCCAAAGCCTCGCCGATCTCCCACTGACGCATGGAGGCATCCAGGTCCAGGCCACCGGCCTCCAGAGCTTGAACCGCCTGGATCAGCTGGTCTCGGGCCTGCTCATAAGGCAGTTTGGCGATGGTATCGCGTTCCTTCTGGCTCAGGGCCGAAGCCAGTACCGGCTGTTCCTCGCTCTGCTCCTTGGTCTGCGCCTCGTCAGTGTCGCTCATGCCTGCTCCTCTTCTTATCTGGTGAGTTGATCAAATTCCTCAATACTGTGGATGATTATTGCGGACGATTATATGTGACTGACCTCGTGGAATCGGTCACTGCCCGTTGACGACCTTGGTCTCGATTCGGCCCTCTTTGACGGTCAAAGTCAGATCCTGATCGGCCTGAACCTGCTGGGGGCTGATGATCACCTTCCCGTCCAGGGCCTGCACGACTGCGTATCCGCGGTCCAGCGTGGATTGGGGGGAGAGAGCGGTCAGCGAGGACTGGAGCTTCTCCACGGTCAAGGAGGCATCGTCCACGATCCGCCGCAGGGCAATGTCCAGGCGAACCAGGGACTCGTCGACCAACTGCTGGGGCTTGTCCAGCATGGTCTGCGGCTTGGTCAGGCTGGGGCGGTTGGCATATCCCTCAATCAAACGCGTCTCGCCTTGGACCATATTTTCGATACGCGCGTTTATGCGCATTCGGGCCTCCTGGATGATTCCCTCCTGCTCGACCAGGTCGGGCACCACCCGCTTGGCTGCATCAGTAGGGGTGGAGGCGCGCAGATCCGCCGCCAGATCGATAAGGGTCCAGTCGTCCTCGTGGCCGATGGCCGAGACGATTGGGGTGACGCATGCCGCCGTGGCCCGGACTACCGATTCGTCCGAGAAGCCCAGCAGATCCTCAAAGCTGCCGCCGCCCCTGGCCACGATGATCACATCCACAGCCGGATCGGCATCCAGCTTCTGGATGGCCTCGACCACCTCGGGCGGACATTGAGGTCCCTGGACGTGGGCATGTACAACGGAGAATTCAATGGTGGGCCAGCGAAGACGGGCGTTGGTGATTACATCCCCCTCGGCTCTGGCCTTGGGTGCGCAGATCAGGCCGATACGTCGGGGGAACTCGGGCAGGGGAACCTTGTTTTCCGCGTCAAAGAGGCCCTCGCCCTTGAGCTTGCGCCTGAGCTGATCGATCTGCTCCTTTAAATCCCCGGTGCCTACACGTTTGATCCGGTCGGCCATGAAGCTCAAACGGGTCTGTTTGATCCACAGGTCGGGCCGCCCGTGCACCACCACACGGTCGCCCTGGCGGAATTCCCTGGCCTGGGTGGCGAAGGCACGGAAGCCCATGACGTTGATGGAGATGTCCTCGAAGTTGTCGCGCAGGGTCAGATATGCGGAACCGGTCCGGCGGGTGTTGATCTCCACGATCTGACCCTCCACCCAGGCTCCGGGCCAGCGGGCCACGGCGTCGTGGTACTTCTGGCTGAGCACGCTGACCGGCCAGGGGTCTTCCTCGGTGGTATCTCGTGCCAGGCGGGGCAGCTGATCCAAGGGCTTGGGGGCCAGTCCGGATGGGGCTGAGCTAGTCGACGTACCCATCGACCCGCGCATGTTCGAACCCATGTATGCTCGCACCTGAAGCCTCCTGACCATCGGTTCCGCCAGCCTGACCAACTCATCCGGCATAGCCTGTACGGGATGGTATGCGGGTTGGTCAGCGAAGGAAACGTCTTCTCAGGGTCTCTCAATACGGGGACAATTCCATCTCCTCCGTCGGTCAGCTGCAGGCCCTCTGCTGATTGTTTTTGGGCCAATTTCGCCGTGGGCACAGTGGCATTTCTCCCGTTTGCAAGGAGTCTGGGATTGAGGTCAAAGTGTGAAGGAGAAGGGTTGGAACAACGCCTTGATGCACCTGCCCTCGTCTGCGGCTTGCCTGTAGCAGAGGCAGTTTTGCTGGCGACTGTGTTAAAGGTGACAGTCTTGATTCCCCGATATTGCAAAAGTTATTCACGCTCTGGCGGTAGCATAAATAAAGCAAGCCGGATATGATGTGGTGTCTGCTTTTCAACCCCATCATGCGGCGGTCTCACGGATTGAGGTTGTTTCATGTCTGATGGCGTCGACATAGCGGGTCGATATAAGGGCACAGGACCGCGGGATCTCCTGCGTGTGGGTTTGGACATCGGTTCCACCACAGTCAAGGCCGTGGTTCTTGGCACAGGGGATAGGCTGGATCAGGCGCTTTTCAGCGACTACCGTCGCCACCACGCCAATGTGCGGCAGTGCGTGGCGGAGCTGGTCACGGATATCAAGCTTTCCCTGTCACGGGTTGGTCTGGCCGGCAATCCCATCAGCCTGGTGATCACCGGCTCGGGCGGGTTGGAGCTGGCAAGCCAGCTTCAGGCCGAGTTTGCCCAGGAGGTCATTGCCGAGACCGAGGCCATCAATGCCACCTATCCCGAGGGGGATGTGATCATCGAACTGGGCGGCGAGGATGCCAAGATCACCTATCTGAAGCCCACACCGGAGCAGCGAATGAACGGGTCCTGCGCGGGCGGGACCGGAGCCTTCATCGATCAGATGGCCACTCTGCTCAATACCGATGCTTCCGGCCTGAACGATATGGCTTCCAAATACAAGACCATTTATCCCATCGCATCGCGTTGCGGGGTCTTCGCCAAGTCCGACCTCCAGCCCCTGATCAACGATGGAGCCGCCAAGGAGGATCTGGCTGCATCAATCTTCAACGCCGTTGCCACACAGACCATCTCCGGTTTGGCCTGCGGGCGTCCCATCCGTGGCAACGTGATCTTTTTGGGCGGGCCCCTCTTCTTTATGAGTGAGCTGAGGGAGGCCTTTAAGCGGATCCTCCAGGACAGGGTCAGCCGCTATATCATCCCTGAAAACGCGCACCTCTATGTGGCCTATGGCGCTGCCATCATGGCTGGTCGTCAGGAGCAGGACGACCAGGATAATGCAGCGCAGGTCAAGACCGACTACTCGCCAGAAACCGATGTGAACGACCCCTTCGGTCCGGCTTGGGGGCTGGACCAGGCGGAGGTCGACAAGGCGCGGTCCGAAAAGGCTTCGAGCCTGGACAAGATGGCTCTGCAGGATGCCATGCAGGACGGCCGCACCACTACCTTGGTGGACGGTGAGAATAAGGTTCCGGCGACAGAAACCGCCAAAAATGCCATCCAAAATCAAGAGATGAACTTTGATCTGACATCGCTGGATGGCGTCCTCTCAGCCCTGAAGGGTCTGGAGAACATGCCATCCACGGCCAGAACGATACGCCCGCTCTTCCTGAACGAAGACGAGCGCAAGGAGTTCAACGACCGGCATGGTGCCGAGATCATCCCCACCGGGGACCTGTCTGGGGCCAAGGGGCCACACTTCCTGGGCATTGATGCGGGCAGCACCACCATCAAGGCCGTACTGATCAACGACGACAAGACCATCGTCTGGTCCACCTACGGAGTGCATAAGGACAGTCCGCTGATCGCCGCCGCCAACATCGTCAAGGAGGTCAGGAAGTCCCTGCCGGAGGGTGCCTATATCGCCCGTGCCTGCGCTACCGGATATGGTGAGGGCCTGGTCAAGGCCGGCTTGCACGTTGACGAGGGCGTGGTCGAGACCATGGCCCACTACCGGGCAGCCGAGGAGATCAGCCCCGGTGTTACCTCGGTCATCGACATTGGCGGGCAGGATATGAAGTACATCGCCGTCAACGACGGGGTCATCGATTCGATCTGCGTCAACGAGGCCTGCTCGGCCGGCTGCGGATCCTTCCTGCAGACCTTTGCCCAGTCCATGGGCATCAGCATCCAAGACTTCACCAAGCAGGCGTTGGCCTCCGAAGCCCCGACCGATCTGGGTTCCCGTTGCACGGTCTTCATGAATTCCTCGGTCAAGCAGGCTCAGAAGGAGGGCGCCTCCCCGGAGGACATTGCTGCTGGGCTCTGCTACTCGGTGGTCAGGAACGCCCTCTACAAGGTCATCAAGCTGCGTGATGCCAACGCCCTGGGGCCGGTGGTCGTGGTCCAGGGAGGAACCTTTCTCAACGATGCCGTTCTGCGGGCTTTTGAACTCCTGACCGGTCGCAAGGTGACCAGGCCCAATATCGCTGGGCTCATGGGAGCCTACGGCGCTGCGCTGACGGCCCGCATGCACTGCCCGCAGAATGAAGAGGTCGTGGATTTTGCTGCAGTCAGTTCCCAGATGGCCCACCCTTCAGTGAACGTGGTCAACGGGGGAAAGTCCGTGGGCAGCACGCCCACTACCCCTAATATGGCTCCGGCTTCCACCAGGTCAAGGTTGTCGCCGGCCGCCGTCAACAAGATTGGCGCAAACGCCTCGGCCAACGTTGCCTCCAAGAACGACCAGGGCTTCAAGACGACCCTGCCTGGTCTGAAAGTGGAGAACGGCCATGTGGTCAGCTCCATACTGGCAGGGGACGATCTGGATAACCTCTCCATGACCACCACCCACGAGGTCTGCAAGCTCTGCCAGAACCACTGCAAGCTAACCATCACCGAATTCGAGGATGGCGGCCGCTACGTGACCGGGAATCGCTGCGAACGTGGCGGAGACAAGAACAGGAAGCGCTCTGACAGGCCCAACCTCTACGACTTCAAGTACAAGCGGGCCTTCGCCTACCGTCGGCTGACCCCGGACAAGGCCACCAGGGGCGATATCGGCATTCCCCGTGTGCTCAACATGTATGAGGACTACCCCTTCTGGTTCACCCTGCTGACCTCACTGGGCTTCCGGGTGATGATCTCCGGGCGGTCCAACCACGAGCTCTTCGAGAGCGGGATGGAGTCCATCGCCTCCGAGAACATCTGCTACCCGGCCAAGCTGGTCCACGGGCATATTCACTCCCTGGTCGACAAGGGCATCAAGACCATCTTCTATCCCTGCGTCACCTATGAGCAGGAGCTGGTTCCCGATACGGACAACCACTACAACTGCCCCATCGTGGCCAACTACCCGGTGGTGATCGAGGCCAATATGGCCGAGCTCAAGGAGAACGGCGTCCGCTTCATGCGGCCCTACTTCAACCTGTCCAACAAGGAGAAGATGGTCGAGCGGATCGTCAAGGTCTTCGACTGGGCCAAGGTGAGCGAGGATGAGGCCCGGACCGCCGTCCAGGAGGCCTACCGTGAGGATGCCCGGTTCAAGGAGGACGTTCGCCAGGAGGGGCTTCGTGCCTTGGCCTACATGCAGGAGTATGGGGTCAAGGGCGTGGTCCTGTCGGGCCGCCCCTACCATGTGGACCCCGAGGTCAACCACGGCATTCCCGAGACCATCTGCTCCCTGGGCATGGCCGTGCTTTCCGAGGACTCCATCTGCGAGCTGGACGTGCATAAACTACCTAAGCTGAGCGACTATATCATTCCGGCGGCGGGGGAGCGGGCCCTGGCCTCCAACAACCCCACGGCCGCCAAGTTCCGCAAGACCGTGCCGGGCTTCGGCGACGACCATCATAAGATGCCTCTGAGGGTGACCGACCAGTGGGCCTACCACTCCAGGCTCTATTCTGCAGCCAGGTTCGTTTCCGAGTATCCCGACCTGCAGCTGGTCCAGCTGGTCAGCTTCGGATGCGGCGTGGATGCCATCACCACCGACCAGGTCCAGGAGATTCTGGCCGACAAGGGCGATGTCTACACGCAGCTGAAGATCGACGAGGTCTCCAACCTGGGTGCTGCCAAGATCCGTCTGCGCTCGCTGAAGGCCGCCATGGACGAACGCCACCAGCGGGATCTGAACCAGGAGGACAGCGAAGACCAGAAGGAAGTCCCAGCCAAGGAGCAGGCGCCTGCCAAGGTCGCGGCCAAGGATAATGTCATGGTCGAGAATGTTGACACATCGACTGACCTGGTTCAGTCGGAGGCGCAGGCGAAGAAATCATCCGACTCTCAAGATTCGCGAGACCTTGCCAGCCATATTGAAGCAGTGGATGCGGATGCGACTGACAAGCCGGAATCGGGCGGATTCCGGTCTACCAATGCACAGAAGATCAACCTGTCCCAGCGCAAGACCGACATTGTGGTTCTGGCCCGGTTTGTGGCTCTGCATGACAAGAGTGATCAGGGTCTGATAGGCCTTCATCCCATGGGCATCAGGCCCATCCGGGAGACTATGGCCTCAAAGCAGAAGGAGCAGGAAGCCGACAACCAGGGCAAAAATGTTCAGGCTAGCGGAGCCGCTGCCAAGCCGACCCTGTCCAAGTACGCCACTGAGCATCGCTTCACCAAGGAAATGGGGCATAAATTCACAGTGGTAGCGCCGCAGATGTCTCCGGTGCACTTCTCCCTCCTGGAGGCGGTCTTCTCCAGTGCCGACTACCACTTCGAGCTCCTGAAGCATGCCACGGCAGAAGACATCAACACCGGGGTTAAGTACGTCAACAACGATGCCTGCTTCCCTGCCATCATCGTGGTGGGGCAGCTGGTCAACGCCTTCCTGTCCGGCAGGTTCGACCCGCACAAGTGTGCAGTCATCGTCACCCAGACCGGTGGCATGTGCAGGGCCACCAACTATTATGGTCTTCTGCGCAAGGCCCTGGCCGATGCGGGCTATGGCTATGTACCGATCATTACGCTGAGCGTCCAAGGGTTCAAGGCCAATCCCGGCCTTCAGGTAACCCCGGCGCTGCTGCACCGCGCTGTCAAGGCCTTCTACCTGGGCGATGCCATGATCGAGTGCCTGCTCAGGGTCCGTCCCTACGAGCAGGAGCCCGGGTCAGCCAACAGGCTCTACAAGCTCTGGGACACGATCTGCAAGGAGACCATCGAGCACCACGGGTACTCCAAGACAGCCAAGAAGGTGTATGGCCATGGCTATCTGCCCTATGGGACTCTGATGAAGCGGATGATCCGGGCCTTCGACCAGCTGCCGCTGCGCAATATTCCCCGCAAGCCCCGGGTGGGCGTAGTCGGGGAGATTCTGGTCAAGTACCATCCCGACGCCAACAACCACGTGGTTGACCTGATCGAGAGCCAGGGCTGTGAGGCCGTGCTCCCCGGTGTCTGCGACTTCATGGTCAACGGCATCTCCAACGCCGAATGGAATGAAGAGATGCTGGGTACAGGCGGCCAGGTGGGTGTCAAGAAGATCGTCCTCAAGGCGGCAGATGCTTACCGAGCTCCCATGATCGCCGGCTTCAAGGCTTCCCATGGGAAGTTCGACATTCCCGCCCACATCAGCGATCTGAGGGAAAAGGCCGCTTCGGTCACCTCCTTGGGTGTTCAAGCCGGAGAGGGCTGGCTCCTGACTGGAGAGATCATCGAGCTTATTCAGTCCGGTGCTCCCAACATCGTCTGCGCACAGCCCTTCGCCTGCCTGCCCAACCATGTGACTGGACGTGGTATGTTCGGCAAAATACGCAGGACCTACCCGGAGGCCAACATTGTCTCGATTGACTACGATCCCGGCGCCTCGGAGGCCAACCAGCTCAACAGAATCAAGCTGATGATCGCCGCTGCCAAGAAGCCGGGCGACCAGCAAAAGCTCAGCCAGGACCATAAAGCCGACGACGGCTTCCAAGCAACGGAGGCGACCGGTCTGGATGCGGGGCAGGCAGCACCTGTCCAGGACGAGGAGAAGGTTCTGGAGAACCTGTAGCCGCTAGGCCGAGGCCGGTGTTTGGGGCCAACGCGCCGGCCTCGGAATTGCTGAACCACGAAGATCAAGGAAATAGGGGGGTTCCCATGACCAGCCGCGAAGAGATCAAGGCTCTGCTGGATACCGACCAGATATACATTGCCGATACACCCGAAATGAAGCAGGTCCAGGACGCCCAGCAGGATCTGGTCTTTGAGTTCAACGCCTGTCGTCCCAGCCAGGTGGAAAAGAAGCAGGACCTCTGCAGGCAGATGTTCGGTTCGTTTGGCCAAGGCAGTTGGATTGAGGGACCGGTGCGGGCCAACTGGGCCTGCAACACCTACTGGGGAAGCAAATGCTATGCCAACTTCAACCTGGTTCTGGTTGACGACGGACGCATTGACATAGGAGACCACACCATGTTCGGGCCAAACGTCACCATCGTCACCACCGGGCACGCCATTCGCCCCGATATACGTGCCTATGGAACGCCCCAGTTCACGGTTCCGGTCAGCATCGGCAGGAATGTGTGGATCGGAGCGGGCGCCATCATCATGCCGGGAGTGACCATCGGAGACAACACGGTCATCGGGGCAGGATCCCTGGTCACCAAGGACATCCCTTCCGACGTGGTCGCCTACGGCCATCCCTGCAAGGTCGTCCGCCCCATCAATGACCACGATTATGAATTCTTCTGGAGGGATCGCCGGTTTCAGCCGCCTTATGATGCCCGGCCCTTTATAATGGATTAGGTGGGTTGATTGAGAGCTGGCTCCCTGGATTCCTCTGCAGTCTGGTGTCTGGCATCCGTGTGCTGGTTTAATTCCGGCGGGCACGGTTTTAGCATCGGCGATGCCTGGGTTTGATCAGCTCCTTGAACCGGTCCCATTCTCGGACGTAGCCGATTCTCGGCTCACGTACCGTTGAGGGTATACGGCAGCCTTATTCATGGCTATTGTTCCGCTCTGACGGGATGTGTCTTTATCCTGGTGACTGAAACATCAAGTGACCTGTTCTCTCCGGGTATTCCGGCTGGGCGAATGGGTATATAGAAACGCTATGCAAAGGAGCAGAAGATTCATGAATAAGAAGGCAGAACTGATCTGGATAGCAACCACTCGCCAGCAAGCCATGCAGGAACATCCTCTTACACTTTCGACTCCGGGGTCATCGCCCGATCTGAGATGCACCGGCGGTAAGCTGCAGACTCTGCGGGGGTTCGGCGGCTGCTTCAATGAGCTGGGGTGGATGCCCTTGCAGGAGCTGGGGGAGGAGGCACGTGAGGGAATCATCCGCGAGCTTTTCAGCCCGGACGAGCTGAATCTGACCTTCAACAGGACCCCCGTGGGCGCCAACGACTTCGCAACGAGTTGGTACAGCTACGACGAAACCGACGGTGACTATGACCTGGAGCATTTCAGCGTCGACCACGACGAGCAGACCCTGATTCCGTATATCCGCCAGGCTCAGAAGTATCAGCCGAACATGGGACTGTTCGCCAGCCCCTGGAGTCCGCCAACCTGGATGAAACGACCCAAGGTCTACAATTTCGGGCGAATCGACATGAGCGAGCGCAACCTATCTGCTTATGCCCGTTATCTTCTGCGGTATGTGCGCGAATATGACCGCCGCGGAATCCACATCGACCAGCTGCATGTGCAGAACGAGGTCTTCGCGGACCAGAAGTTCCCCTCCTGCCTATGGTCCAGCGAGGACATGCGCATCTTCATTCGTGACTATCTTGGCCCTCTCTTTGCCAAAGAGGCACCGGATACGGCCATCTTTTTGGGGACCCTCAATGGTCCCGAGGACATGAAATTCGGTCCTGAAGGCATGATCCTGGAGAATTACAACCGGTACGTGGACAACATCCTTTTCGACGAGGACTGCCGCAGGTACATTGCCGGGATCGGCTATCAGTGGGCCGGCCAGCATGTCATCGAGCGCACTCACCAGTCCTGGCCTGAGATTGAGTTGGAGCAGACCGAGTCCGAATGCGGCATGGGCGGCAACTCCTGGGAATACGCCGAATACGTTTTCTCGCTGGTGAACCGGTATCTGCGGGCTGGAGCCACTTGCTACACATACTGGAACATGGTTTTGGGGCAGGGCATATCCACCTGGGGCTGGCGGCAGAATTCCCTCTTCTCTATCGACACCACCACTGGCCAGGTAAAGCGGAATCCCGAGTATTATGTCATGCGTCATTACTCGCACTATGTGCGCCCGGGTGCTCGGCTGCTGGATACTCGCGGTCATTTCAGCTCCATGGTCACAGCCTTCGAAAATCCGGATGGATCGGTCGTTGTCGTGGCCCAGAACGCCCTGGACCGCGCCATGCCTTTCTCCTTCTCTGGACCTGGAGGGGACGGTGAAGAGAGTCAAGGTTTTCGAGTGACCCTGGAGCCGCGATCCTTCAACACCTTCGTCCTATGAATTGAGTCTCTTAGATTAAGATGTGAATTCACCATGTCAGACAACGTGGTCCGGACCACTGACCGCTCAGGTTCCAAGGCATCAGGTGCCTTCCGGACCGGTTCATCTTCGAATGCGCCTACTAGGATGAATATAAGGCTTATGAGCGGGTGGACAAGGACATGTCCATGATGAAGTCCGTCGGCATCACAACCATGTGTATCCCCGAATCCACCTGTGGAACTTTGGAGCCCTACCCGGTGTATTCGATTTCAGCCATGTGGACCGAGTACTGGATGCCGAAAGGCCCCTCGGCATCCAGGTCATCGTGGGTACACCCACCCATGCCGTCCCCGTTTGGCTGGCAAGGACTCCCCGACCACCATGTAAGAGGGGTGGAATTATAAGCTAGATAAATGACAGAGTCTGAGGCCTGTCCTAATCCCGGATCCACGACCCTTCCGCGTAGACTAGAGGAGTGATGATGAGGCATAGAGTTTCGTACGCTCACCTGGGTGCGAAGGTGAACCCAAAGCATGTGGCCAGCCTGGTCGACTACTTTGATTCGGGGTGCAAACCTGACAGTGAATTCCGCTATGGGGTCGAAATAGAGCATCTGCCTGTGCGCAAAGGGGACGACAAGGCTGCCGGTTATTATGGTCAGGACGGCGTGGAGAACCTTCTGAAGGATTTGCGCCCCTACTACAGGCACGAAGAGGAGTACTGGGAGAATGGCCACCTTCTGGGTCTGGGCAGACCGCTGATGAAGGTCTCCCTGGAACCGGGGAGTCAGGTCGAATCATCCATAGGGCCCTGTGGAACCCTGGGTGAGTTGGTTGATCTCTACCAGTCCTTCCGTCAGGAACTTGACCCGATTGCCTCCAGAATGGGATTCCGCCTGGTTAACTACGGCTATCAGCCACGGTCCGGCTATGCCGATATCAGGGTGGTCCCCAAGGACCGCTATGCGGCCATGACCGACTATCTAGGTCGAGTGGGTCAGTATGGCCTCTGCATGATGAGGTGCTCGGCCTCCACGCAGGTAAGCATCGACTATCGGGATGAGGCCGATGCCGTGGCCAAGCTCAGGGTGGGAACCGCACTGGGGCCAGTGATCTCATGGTTCTTCAAGAATTCACCTTGGTTCGAGGGCGGACCCAACCCCTATCCCCTCCTACGTCAGCGAATCTGGGATTTCACCGACTTCCAGAGAACCAACCTGTCCCCAGGCCTCTTCGATCCTGACTTTGGCTGGGAGGATTATGCGGTGGATGTCTTGTCGACCCCGCTAATGTACGTGGATTTGACACATACGCCCGAAGCGGCCGGGTTGGGACACGAAGGTCTTTGCCGCGTGGCCTTCAAGGACAACGCTGCGGATGTTTACCCGGACCGCCGCCTAAACGACTACGAGGTGGGTCACATCCTATCCACCCACTTCAATGACGTCCGTCTGAAGAAGATCGTGGAACTCAGGCATTGGGACTCTTTGCCGATAGCTCGTGCGATTCGCCTGACCGGAGTGGTCGGGAACACTTTCTACGACCAAGCCCAGTTTGAGCGGTTGACGGCTTTCTGTTCTCAGCTGGAGGAAGCTGACGTTTTCGCAGCCAAGGCCGACCTCCAGGCCAGGGGATCCCAGGCAAGGCCTTACGGAAAATCGCTGGATGAGTGGGGAAACCTGCTTGGTGTGGAAGACAGCCTGGACAACCTGCCCGGCGACCCGGTGCACCCTGATGTCTTCCAGGACTAGGGTGAGCGGTCTGGTTCGGCCGGTTTCATGCCCCAGGACGACTGTGGCGATATGGAATGGGATTCTGCCCCTCAGCGATAGCCGCTCCAGGTGGGCAGGGGGAAGATGACCTCCTCACAGGCGGCCCAGAGCTGATTAAGGTCCTGACCGGGGGTGCGCAACCAGCGCAGCTGGATTCCGTCCATCATGCTGTATCCGGCTTGGAGTAATGGACGCAGACTTGTGCCCTCCGGCAGGGCCCACCGAATATTCATGGCAGTGTCGATGCTGCCGCGCTCGCGGTCCTCGAAATAGGCATGAGCTGGGTGGTGGGGATCAAGGGCCTCTGCGCTCAGGGTCGAGAACATGTGGACCAGAGCTGGGCGATCGGCGTTGATGGCGACCACCTGCCGCCACATTTCGGCCAGGAGGGGCCGGTCTTTGCTTCTGATGAGGCGGTCCAGCACCCGGTCCGTCTCGGAGTCGTATATCTCGTTCAAGACCAGGTGCAGGAGGCCGTCCTTGCTACCTACATGATGGAGGACACCGGCCTTGGTCATGTGAACCCGATCGGCTATACCCTGCAGGGTGGTCCCGTAATATCCCCTCATACCGAATGAAGCGACTGCAGCCTCGATGATGGCCTGCTTGCTGGCGCGCCCGCGTAGGCGGGGCAGCCCATCATCTGCTCTTTTGCCGCTGTCCCTGTCCGCCATCGCAGTCTCTTTCCGCCCCCACTAACTAGTTCAGTCCAAACCACCCGGTCAGGAACTCAGTTATAGGAAGGTTACCAACCATCTGGTTACCTGTGAAGCCATGCGTTGGTGGTGTGTCGACCCTATGAAAATGCTAATCTACCTACCAATTGGTCAGTGCCGTGAGATTCGTCAGATTGGTCCTCTTGACCCTGGTTTGGCTTTCCGGGACGGGCTCCGGAAGGGCTTTGGGCAGAGGACGGACCTGCACGACTGGCCGAGAGATACACCGAGTGTGTATGCGAAAAGGAACGTAACAGGCAAGGAAGCATGGAGCGGAGAGTATGAGTAACACAGAATATCCCACAGTCAAAGATTTGACCCTTGAGGAGAAGGCCAGTCTGACATCGGGGCAGGATGCCTGGCATCTGCAGTCGGTGGAAGGCAAGGGGATCCCTGGGTACATGATCACCGACGGTCCCCATGGCTTGCGCAAGGCCGACAGTTCTACAGGCAATGTGGATGTGAACCAATCGGTCCCCGCCACCTGCTTCCCACCAGCTGCGGGAATGGCCAGCTCTTGGGACCCGGACCTTGTTGACCGGGTGGGTCAGGCCATGGCCGAGGAGTGTATCCAAGAAAAGGTGGCGGTTATCCTGGGCCCCGGCGTGAACATCAAACGCAATCCCCTTGGTGGCCGTTGCTTCGAATTCTGGTCGGAAGACCCCTATTTGGCTGGCCACGAGGCAGTGGGAATCGTCACCGGCGTCCAGTCCAAGGGGGTGGGAACCTCGCTGAAGCACTTCGCCGTCAACAACCAGGAGACCAACCGAATGCACGTGTCGGCCAGGGTGGGTCAGCGTGCCCTACGTGAGATATATCTACCGGCCTTTGAACACATCGTCAAGGCCGCCCAGCCTTGGACGGTCATGTGCGCCTACAATCGTGTCAACGGGGTCCATGCCGCCCAGGACAGCTGGCTCCTCACCAAGGTTCTGCGGGACGAGTGGGGGTTCAAGGGGATCGTAATGAGCGACTGGGGGGCCGACCATGATCGGGTGGCATCCCTCAATGCTGGTCTGAACCTGGAGATGCCACCCAGCTTCACCGACGACCAGGTCGTCAAAGCGGTACAGGATGGCCGCTTGTCCGAAAACCAACTGAACCGGATGGCTCAGGGGATGATTGACCTGGTCAACAAGACCCGTCCGGCCATGCAGACCCAGGGCTATAAATACGACGTGGAGGCCCACAATCAGGTAGCGCGTCAGGCAGCCCTGGAATCCATGGTCCTTCTCAAGAATGAGGGGGGTATTCTTCCGGTCAAGCAGGGAGAATCCGTGGCTGTGATCGGCGAGTTCGCCCGCACCCCCCGCTATCAGGGTGGCGGATCCTCCCACATCACCCCGACCAGGATCACCAGCTTCCTGGATGCCGCGGCAGACAGGGGACAGGTCGTTGACTTCGCCCCCGGGTTCACCCTTGATGAGGCTGAACAGGACCAGAGCCTGACGAACCAGGCACTCCAGGCCGCTTCCAAGGCCGATAAGGTTCTTCTCTTCATGGGACTCCCCGAGGAGGCCGAGTCTGAGGGCTTCGACAGGAAAACCCTGGACATCCCCGCCAAACAAATCGAACTCCTGGAGGCCATCTCCAGTGTCAACCCAAACGTTGCAGTCATACTCTCCAACGGATCCGTGGTCTCTCTGACCCCCTGGAGGGACCAGGCCAGAGGGATCATCGAGGCCTGGCTCCTGGGTCAGAACGGCGGGCAGGCCCTGGCTGACGTAATATACGGGGATGTCTCTCCGTCGGGCAAACTGGCCCAGACCATCCCCATGGACCTCTATGACGACCCCTCGATGGTCAACTGGCCTGGTGAGGAAGGCCATGTGGACTACGGTGAGGGCATCTATGTGGGCTATCGCTACTATGACACCTTCCACAAGGAGGTGGCCTACCCCTTCGGCTTTGGTCTGAGTTACTCCGAATTCAAGATTGACGATATCCGCGCCCTTCCTGACGGAAGGGGAGGAGTGCGTGTGACGGCACGGGTGAGCAACCTATCAGACGTGGACGGCGCCCAAGTGGTTCAGGTCTATGTGGCTCCGCGCTCGCATCGGGTCTCACGCCCGGTCCACGAACTCAAGGGGTTTAGGAGGGTTTTCCTCAAGGCAGGGCAGAGCGCTGAAGTCGTCATTGACTTGGATTCCCGGGCCTTTGCATACTGGTCGGAGGCATACGGCGACTGGCATGTGGAGAAAGGGACCTATGGAATCCAGGTGGGCTCCTCCAGCCGCGACATAAGCGCACAGGTGGACCTGGACCTGCCCGGTGACGGCAAGCGGCTTCCCTTGAACGAATGGTCCACCCTGCGCGAGTGGGAGGATGATCCGGTCGGCGGGCCCATAGTCCAGAAGATGAAAGCCGAGGGGGATGCCGGCCGTCTGCCTAAGTTGGACGATACGGATGATTCTCCCGCTTCCTTCCTGGCTGGCATGCCGATTAATTCATTTTCCGTCCTGGTTGGCGAAGGAGGTACGAGGATGACCTCCTTCCTCTTAGATGAATACGCGCGCCAGACCGGGGTTCAGTGAGTCCGACACCCATATTCGGGTGGCTGTTATCGAGTCAATGGACACGGGGAGATCGGCGGCCGGATGGTTCGATGCCAGACCGATCGATCAGTGCAGAGACAGAGATATGCATCAAGATGAGGCTCGAGAAGGAACAAGAATGGCAGAGATGAAAACCGAAGATCAACGTCCGATCAGGGGTATGCCGTACCAGGATTCGACCCTGCCCGAGGGGGAAAGGACCCAGGACCTCCTGTCCAGGATGACACTGGAGGAGAAAGTCGGCCAGATGATGCAGCTGGAGGGAAGGAAGGAGTTGTTGCCGGATCTCATACTGCGCAGACACGTCGGATCCATCCTCCACACCAGCCCCGATGATCTGCCCGCGGCACTGACTATGGCCGTCCAGGAGACCCGGCTGGGGATTCCCCTGATAGTAGGCGACGACTGCATACATGGGTACTCCTTCTGGCCTGGGGCCACCATCTTCCCCAGCCAGCTGGGCATGGCGACCTCATGGGACCCCGAACGGGTCCGTCAGGCGGCCAGGGTCACGGCCGAGGAGGTGTCAGCGACCGGGGTCCATTGGACCTTCTCGCCGGTCCTCTGCATCAGCAGGGACACTCGTTGGGGCCGGGTGGATGAGACCTTTGGGGAGGACCCCCTCCTGATCGGGGACTTGGCCTCGGCCATGGTCAAGGGTTACCAGGGGGGTGCCAAGGCCGGAGAGCCCCTCCCCGAGGACGCTATCATGGCCTGCGCCAAGCATTTCGCGGGTTATTCGGAGACCCAGGGGGGCAGGGATGCCAGTGAGGCCGACCTTTCCCACCGCAAGCTCATGTCGTGGTTCCTGCCCCCGTTCGAGCGGGTGGCCAGGGAGGGTTGCGGATCATTTATGCTGGGTTATGAAGCCATTGACGGCACTCCGGTCACTCTGAACCACTGGCTCCTGGATGAGGTCCTTAGGGGGCAGTGGGGCTACCGGGGGATGCTGGTGACAGACTGGGACAACGTGGGCCGCACCGTGTGGGAGCAACATATAGAACCCGACTACACTCATGCGGCAGCCGATGCTGTCAAGGCCGGCAACGATCTGATGATGACCACCCCCCAGTTTTACGAGGGGGCCTTGGAGGCCGTCCGTTCCGGCATTCTGGAGGAGGACCAGCTGGATCAGGCCGTGGGCAGGATTCTGGCCGTCAAGTTCCGGCTGGGACTCTTCGAGAATCCCCGTCTGCCCGACCGGGAGAGAATCCGGACGACCATAGGCTCCCAGGAGCACAAGCGCACCAACTTGGAACTGACACGTGAGTCGGTTGTTCTTCTGCGCAACGACGGTTCTCTCCCTCTGAAGGCAGGAATTGTACCGCGACAGGAGGAGGGTGTCCACAGGCTGGCCGTGGTGGGACCTCTGGCCGATGATGCACAGTCCCAGTTGGGAGACTGGGCCGGGGCTTCGGGCCAGGTGGCCTGGATGCGCCAAGGCCAACCCAGGGAGATGATCGTTACGGTCCGTGACGGTCTGGCCTCCCTCCTTCCTGAGAGTTGGCAAGTGGACTATGCCCGAGGGGCGGATATTATTACCATGGTGGACGATCCTGCCGGCCCGACCTTCCATGATGGCCAGCCCAGGCCCAAGATCGCCCAGTCAGCTCCCACAGATCAGGACCAGCTGGATCAAGCCGTCCAGACGGCCAGGCGGTCTGATGCGGTCATCGCCGTCGTCGGTGACCTGGTCCAACTGACGGGGGAGGGGCGGTCGACGGCTACCCTCGAACTTATGGGTGGGCAGGCTGACCTGATCCGAGCCCTTGTCGATGTCTGCAGCCAGGAGGACAAGCCCCTTTGCCTGGTTCTAATGAGTTCCAAGCCCCTGGTCCTTCCGGCCGAGGCCGACCTTGCTAACGCTCTAATCTGGGCACCTAGCCCCGGTATGGAGGGTGGAAGGGCCATAGCTGAGATAATCCTGGGCCTGACCGAACCCTCGGGTCGCCTGCCCATCTCCATGCCCCGGCACGTGGGCCAGCTACCGGTCTACTACAATCAGATTCGTGGTCAGCATGGCAACCGGTACGCCGACTTGACCCAGGATCCCGCCTTCGTTTTCGGCGAAGGCCTGTCGTACACGACCTTTGAATATGGACGCCCCTCGGTCAAGGGGGGTCCCGGCCCCTTTGCCCACGACCAAGTTATCCACGCCAGTATCCCATTGACGAACACCGGCGGCCGACCCGGTGTGGAGGTGGTCCAGGCTTATGTGAGGGATCTTGTTACATCGGTCACCTGGGCAGACCGAGAGCTCAAGGCCTATAAGAGGGTCAGCTTGGAACCCGGTCAGACCGCCCAGGTCGAATTGGACATTCCGGTCTCCGCCTGTTCCATCGTCGACTCTTCGGCCCACCGGGTCGTCGAGGATGGGGAGTTCGATCTCCTGATCGGCCACTCCTCCAATGAGGACGACCTCCAAGCGGTCCGGTTCAGTGTGGCCGGGGTCCAGTCCGCCTAAGGCCAAGGGGCGCAATTGGTCCCATCACAGCAATCCGTCCCCGAAGGGCTTACCGGAGGTGATTCCCCGGCACTTCCTTCGGGGCCGGATCGTCCCTATCGTTACGCCATCTCGAGGCGGCTGCATTATAAATCGATTCTCTTTGACTAATTACTTACTCATGAGTAAGATAAATTCTGTAAGTGGAAATCCAATCTGATTCGTATGGGATGGCCCGCCGCGCAGGAGCGGTTCGCTATCTACACCGCCGCTCAATGTTGAGGGACGGGCGAGGCGAAAGGAGCAAGGTTGCAAGTGGAATCCGTACATCCAACAATCCCATCGCGGGGGGGGGGCTTATAAGCCACTGGTTTTCCCGCTTCAGGCACCAGTGGCAGTTGCAGGTCATGATTGCTCCGGGCATCCTCTTCATGGTGGTCTTCAACTTCATTCCGATATATGGTCTGGTGCTGGCCTTCAAGAACTACACCGTCGTCGATACCATCGGTGACTCCCCCTGGGTGGGCCTAGACAACTTCCGGATTATTTTGTCTGACAAATACTTCTGGGATTCGGTCTGGAACACCCTGGGCATCAGTTCCATTAAGTTGATACTGGGCTTCATTCTGCCCATCATCCTGGCCGTCATGATTTATGAGGTTCCCTGGGGGCCCTTCAAGAAAATCGTGCAGACCCTGACCTACCTGCCCCACTTCTTCTCCTGGATCATTCTGGGAGGCATGATGATCAGCTGGCTCTCATCCAACGGTCTGCTCAACCAGATACTCCAGATTTTTGGCTTCCAGGCCAATACGAACTACCTTCTGGATGCGGGCAAATACTGGGGGATAGCCTCCTTGTCAGACGTGTGGAAAGAGGCCGGGTGGGGTACCATCCTCTACCTGGCAGTCATGTCCAACATCGACCCTTCCCTTTATGAGGCGGCGGAGATGGACGGGGCATCCAAGATCCAGCGGATATGGCACATTACCTTGCCTGAAATCAGCGGGATGGTCACCCTCAATCTGATCCTCTCCGTATCGGCTCTCTTCAATTCCAACTTGGACCAGACCCTAGTCCTGATGAACTCTCAGAACCAGCCCAAGGCGGAGGTTATCAACTCATACGTCTACAGAATGGGTCTGACACAGGGCGACTTCTCCTATGCCACAGCCGTCGGCCTGGGGGTTTCAGTCATATCGGTCATCCTCCTGGTGGCCACCAACCTGTTGAGCAAAAGACTCAACGACAACCAGTCGGTGCTCTGAGGAGGAACCATGCCCAAAGTCAAACAAGATGCTGCTTCTGTCGCTCCGAGCCGGAGGATCCGCCACAGCTCGGTCACCTTTACCATCGTCAACTGCGCCCTTCTGGTGGTCTTCACCCTTCTGATCGTCGTACCAGTATGGAACATCGTTATCTCGTCGTTTTCCTCCTCCAAGGCCCTGGGAAGGGGGGTAGCCTTCTGGCCCAAGGAGTTTTCCCTGGACAACTACACCTACGTTCTGGAGGACAAGACCATGTGGAACGCCTTGTTCATTTCTGTGGCCAAGACGGGTGTGGGAGTGGTATGCCACACCCTATTCTGCGCCCTCTTCGCCTACCCGATGAGCAAGGCCTACCTGGCAGGGCGTAAGCTCTACTCGGCCATGGGGATCGTGACCATGTTCTTCTCCGGTGGGATGATTCCCACCTTCCTCCTGATCAAGTCCTTGGGGCTGCTCAACACTTTCTGGGTATACATAATCCCGGCCCTCTTCAGCTATTACGACATCATCATCCTGATGAACTTCTTCCGCCAGATTCCTGACTCCCTGATGGAGTCGGCCCGTATCGACGGTGCGAGTGAATGGAGAGTCTTCCGGTCAGTGGTTCTTCCCTTGTCGATGCCTGGGGTCGCCACTATCGGCCTCTTCCACGGGGTGGCCCAATGGAACGATTTCATGACCACCAAACTTTATGTCAACAATGAGGCCCTCTACCCGCTTCAGATGCGCCTGTACGACATAATCGTCCAGTCCCAAGCGGCCACACAGAACGCCAACATGGGTCATCTAGTCCTGGATACGACCTCGCGCGGGGTCAGGCTGTCGACCATCATCATCACGGTTCTGCCCATCCTGGTGCTTTACCCCTTCGTTCAGAGGTATTTCATCAGCGGTTCCATGGCCGGTGCGGTCAAGGGCTGACTGGTCGTCACGGATCGAGAAGAGCTAAGGAGCATTCATGCGTAAGAAAACGATTGTGTGCAGAAGGTTGAAGTCCCTCTGCGCGGTGGTGATGATCCCGGCGGTCTTGGGTGGTCTTGCGGCCTGCGGGATCGACAACAGCTACACATCGCACACGGTGGCCCAGTTGCCAGCCCCGGCCTACAGTCCTTCACCCGACAAGCCGGCCTGGCAGATTGACGGACGTAAGGACAACAAAATCCTGTGGTACGTCAATGCCGATTGGTGGAACAAGTCCTTCGGGAAGGACATGATCACCCGCCAGATCAAAAAGGACCTGAATGTGGACATCGAGTTCGTCACGGGAGATGACAGCAAACTCAATACTTATTTCGCCGGCGGTGACCTGCCGGATCTGATCACCGTCCTGGACGCCAACTCCCGGGTGGTCAAGGCAGCCAAAAACTGGGCATACCCCCTTGATGACCTGGCCGACAAGTACGACCCGTACTTCCATAAGGTTGCGGCCAAACAGACCATGGACTGGTACCGTCAGGACGATGGGAAAACCTACGGGTACCCTTCTTATTCCAACACGGAGAAGGACTACGGGGACGGGACCGTGCATGCCTCAAGCGGTTTCATCATCCGCAAGGATGTGCTGGCTGCCATCGGAAAGCAGGATTTCACCACCCCGGAGGGTTTTCTGGCTGGGATGAGGGCCATCAAGGAGAAGTTCCCCGACCTGATCCCCTTTGGCTTCAATGAGTTCAACGGGACCAATTCCTCTCTGGACGTGACCTTGCAGAACACTCTGGGAGTCCCGACCACCAAGGCCGGCCACCGCTTTTACGATCGGAGGGAGGACAAGGACTATCTGACCTGGCTGGACACCTTCCGCCGTTTGCACGCTGCGGGTGGGATATCCGATGATTCCTTCGCCGATGACGGTGATGCCTTCAATGAGAAGATACAGTCGGGCAAGTATGCCAGTATATTCATGGCCAGCGTGGTCAACCACGGCCTCTGGCTCCAGACGTGGGCCACCGCCCATCCCGACAGCCAGTATGTGGCTATCGACGGTCTGCGCAGCACTCAGGGGCGCAAACCCACACTAACCGATACTGGTCTGAGCGGCTGGACCATAAACTTCATCAGCAAGGGTTGCCGGAATCCCTCCAAGGCCATCCAGGTCTTCACCTACCTTCTGAGCGACTATGGGCAGATGTTGGTCAACTATGGGTTTGAGGGGAAGACCTACACCAGGGGGCCGGGCAAGATTGTCAGGTGGACACCCGAAGCCAACAAGGTTAGGTTGACCGACAGCAAGAAGTGGCAGAATGAATACCGGATGGCCGAATTCGTTCTCTTTGGCCACGATCGCTACAAGGCGCTCAACCCGGATTCCTTTACCGATGCTGTCCGTCAGATCCAGAATTTCGGACAGCCTTGGCTGACCACCCAGTACGAGATAGAGAATATAGCCCCCGACCAGGGCACTCTCCAGGCTCGTGCCTACTCGGCAATCGAGACCAAATGGTCGACCATCCTGGTCTCCCTGATGAGGAGCGGATCCGAAAAGGACTTCAAAAATTTGGTGGAGCAGTACGGCCAGTTCCAAAAGGAGAACAGGATTGACGAAATCAATAAGATACGAGATGCAAAGATCGCTGCCAACCTGAACAGGCTCAAGGGTTCGCAGACCAGGAGCTGAGGGAATGACGATTAGGATTTTCCTCAACAGCAGGGCAGGCCACGTGAGTGAAAAACTTGGGCCGGTTGGAAGGGGAGCCGTTGATTGGCGGGGCGGTCGACAGATGGGCGAAGATCGTCCGAGCGCCATCCTGGCGACCGACTCCTCTGCCTACCTGGTTTGCTACCGTCTGCCTTCTCGAACCAGACGGTGCCTCATGAGGACCCTCTTCGACCTGACGCCGGTAATCAGCCTGTCTCTTCTGCGCAACCCAATGTGGTTCTATGACTGTTCCCACCACCCCAACACCTATGACGACCCCAACGGTGGCCGGGAGGGCAGGTTCCTTATAAACTTCTCCTTCAGTATCCGCAAGGATCTCTGCCGGGGTTTGGACCGGGCCGGTTTGCAAACGAATATCCTAGGATATGAGCACAACTGGGATCGGACAGACCGCCAATTGGACCTCATCGACATGGCGGTTGGGGTCCTGGACGGAATCGCCTGTTACTGGTATGACAGCTGGCCCGAAAGTCAGGCGAAGGTCAGCGCGCCGAGGTCTGTTTACGGGGCCTATGTCACGGAGGGTTCGGAGGGAGAGTGGATACCCAGACTTCACCAGAACTTGGCCCGCCTGATGTCCATAGGTATCGAGTTTATGCGCCATAAGGCCCGCTGCCTGGTCCTGTGGAATCTCACGCTGGACAAGAAGGGCGGGCAGGTCATCTCCGGATTCGGTACCAGTACCTGTCGAGACCTGGTCACGGCGGACCGAAGAGGAAGGATTACCCGTAATCTGGACTACTGCGGTCTTGCCCGATTTAGTCGATTTATCAGGCCAGGCGACAGAAGGATCAGTATGGAACAGGCCGACTACCTGTCCGATTTTCCCCTTGGGAACACCGACGGAAGCCAGGTGGCTGTCCTTTACAACAGACGACGGAGGAAGATCAGAATTGGGGTCCGTTTCGTCCTCGGCCGCCGGAGTCAGGAGGCGGAACCGACCCTCTGGACCGTGATGGCTGTGACCCTTGTCTGCGGACCGGGCCCAGTGGAGGGCCTATGAGCAGGATCTTCGCTCTGGACGGTCCCCTTTACCGTTGCCTGGATAAGGTCTGGCAGCTCCTCAAGTTGAACCTTCTTTTTCTCGTGTCCTGCCTTCCCCTGGTTACGGTTGGGGCCGGACTGACTGCCCTTTTCGCTGTGGTTTTCGCCCTGCAGGAGGAGGGAACTGTCCAGGTGGGTGTCCGCTATTGGAAGGCTTTCAAGGCACGCCTGGCCAGGTCGACCCAGGTCTGGCTCCTGGTCGTGGCCGTGCTAACTGCCTTAGTGGGGGCTTACTTCCTTTTGGCAAATCTAACGCGGGGGTCTCAACCGGTCCTCCTTACCTTTATGGTCCTGGTGGCCTTCCTTCTTCTGGCGGCCATGCCCCTCTTCCCCCTCCTGGCCCTGGGTCTGTCCTCCGACCTTGGCGGAGCCGGAGCCTCCATTATGTCGGACCAGAGCCTCAAGAACCCCTCTCTTGGAAAGCTCCTGAGGACTTCGCTAGGTGTGGGGGTCGGGCATGTCCTGGAATGCGGAGGAATGTTCCTCCTCTTGGCCCTCACCTGCCTGCTTCCTATCTTCCTGCCTAGACTCTGGCCACTGTGGCTCCTTTTTGCCGGCTCCCTCCTGGCCTCCCTCCAGGCCTGGCTTTTTCGTCGAGCTTGCGGGGCCCTGCCGGTCCGAGCCCGTCCAGATCAGGCAAAAGGCAGAGGCAGTGAACGGTCCACAGGGGGTGATGGTCTTGATGGCGGAGACCGACCTGGCCCCGGCAGGCGATGAAGGGGAAGGAGAAGCTGGCATGATCCGGAAGGTGAAGAAGACAGATGGGCCGAGTGAGGGCGGGGACCACACCCGCCACCGCCCTGAGACTCTGCACAAGCGGGAAGAGATATTGAGGGCTGCCCTTGATGTCTTCGGCCGGAAGGGGGCTGCCAAGGGTACCCTTGAGGAGATTGCCGACAAGGTGGGAATGACTCGGGCCGGCATTCTCCACCATTTCGGTTCAAAGCGCAAGCTCTTGATCGAGGTCCTCAGATACAACGATCAGGCCGAAGTGGCCGACCTCCCTGACAGGAAGATGCCAGGAGGTAGTGCAGGTTTCGATCACCTCTTGCAGACCATCGTCGATCATGCTCGCAATCCCGAGATCGCCCGCTCCTTCATCACTCTCTCTTCGGAATCCATCACCGAAGGGAATCCCGGCCACCCATTTTTCAGAGAGCGGTATGCCAATCTCCGTCAGGAGGTGGCCGAGTGGATAGTGCAGATGGGCCGCGATCAGGGAAAGGCAGTGGAACGGGATCTTGCACTGATGGCCTCTTCGTCCATACTGGCTCTTATGGACGGCCTCCAGCTCCAGTGGTTGATGGATGAGGGGGAGGAGGGGCAGATTGACATGGTTCGGACCCTCTCCTTCGCCATGCATGAGATTGTAGCGGCCGCGCTGGGAAACCCGATGACTGGCCGGGAGGGCGAACCGGACACTGGGACAGGGGGAGGTCGGGGGTGAGGGGGCCCAGTCAGCGGTGCGACGAAATGGGTCCGCCTGATGATTGTCCGCCTGGTGAACCGGATTCCCCTCTTTCCTTAGGCGATGATACTATCCATTCATAGTGGGCCTTGATCCGTTATCAGCGGGGAGCCCTCGGAAGAACGGGATCGCATGCGGCGGTCCTCAGTAGAACCGACGGGTGGGCCCGCACAGCCCATTTCAAGCGGTCCGGCGCGGGTCATTGGCCGGGCAAGCGAGGTGGTACCGCGGTGGGCCCATGGGTCCCTCGTCCTCGACATGGCGACATGAACGACCAGCGAGGAGCGTGAACGGTGAATCAGACCACTGATACCTCAGATGCGACAAATCGGGACGGCGAAGTCTATCCCAAGGCGGTGGTGGACCCGGCTCTGGCCAAGGTGACGCCCAATCCCTCCTTCCCCCACATGGAAGAGTCCGTCCTGGACTACTGGGATCAGGACGACACCTTCAACAAGTCGGTGGATCGTCGTCCGTCGGGTGATCATGCTGACAACGAGTTCGTCTTCTTCGACGGCCCGCCATTCGCCAACGGCCTGCCCCACTACGGGCACCTGCTGACCGGCTACGTCAAGGATGTCATTCCCCGCTACCAGACCATGAAGGGCCACAAAGTCAACAGGGTCTTCGGTTGGGACACCCACGGCCTGCCCGCCGAGCTGGAGGCCCAGCGCGAGCTCGGCATCGACAGCGTGGATCAGATCGAGCAGATGGGCATTGAAAAGTTCAATGACGCCTGCCGCGCTTCAGTACTCAAGTACACCAGCGAGTGGAAGGACTACGTGCATCGTCAGGCCCGCTGGGTGGACTTCGACCACGGCTACAAGACCCTGGATGTCTCCTACATGGAGTCAGTCATGTGGGCCTTCAAGACCCTCTATGAGAAGGGCCTGGCCTACGAAGGCTACCGGGTGCTGCCCTACTGCTGGAAGGACCAGACCCCGCTGTCCAACCACGAACTGCGCATGGATGCCGATGTCTACCAGGACCGGCAGGACACCACCGTCTCCGTGGCCGTCAAGCTCAGGGACGAGGATGCCTATGCGGTCTTCTGGACCACAACCCCTTGGACCGTCCCCACCAACCTGGCCATCGTGGTCGGCGCTGACATCGAGTACTCGGAGGTCAGCCCGGTGTCGGGACCCTTCGCCGGCAAGCGTTTCTACATCGCCACGGCCCGTCTGGGCGACTACGCCAAGCAGCTGGGGGAGGACTACCAGGTGGTCCGCACCCTCAAGGGGTCCCAGATGGAGGGCTGGCGGTACTGGCCGGTCTTCCCCTACTTCGCCGGAGAACAGGCCGAATCCGAGGGCGGCACCCCCGGCCCCAATGCTTATACGATCTACACGGCCGACTACGTCGACACTGTGGAGGGCACCGGCCTGGTCCACCAGGCTCCCTATGGCGAAGACGATATGAACACCCTGAATGCCAAGGGAATCCGCAGCGTTGACGTCCTCGATGCAGGCGCCGTCTTCACCGAGCAGTGCCCCGATTACCAGGGCATGCAGGCCTTCGATGCCAACATGCCCATCGTGCGCAACCTGCGTGCAGGCGACGGCCCCCTGGCACAGATCCCAGCCGAGCATAGGGCCATCCTCTTCCAGGAGAAGAGCTACGTCCACTCCTACCCACACTGCTGGCGTTGCGGCACCCCGCTGATTTACAAGCCGGTCTCCAGCTGGTTCGTCTCCGTGACCAAGATCAAGGACCGCCTGCTGGAACTCAACCAGCAGATCAACTGGATCCCCGAGAATGTCAAGGACGGCCAGTTCGGCAAATGGCTGGCCAACGCCCGCGACTGGTCCATCTCCCGCAACAGGTTCTGGGGCTCGCCCATACCGGTCTGGGTCTCGGACGATCCCAAGTACCCTCGGGTGGATGTCTATGGGTCCCTGGATGAGCTCAAGCAGGACTTTGGCCGTTACCCGACCGATGACAAGGGGCAGATCAACATGCATCGGCCTTGGATCGATCAGCTGACCAGGCCCAATCCCGACGATCCGACCGGCAAGTCCACCATGCACAGGATCACCGATGTGCTGGACTGCTGGTTCGAGTCGGGCTCCATGCCCTTCGCGCAGTTCCACTACCCCTTCGAAAACAAGCAGTATTTCGAAGACAGGGACCCCTGCGATTTTGTGGTGGAGTACATCGGTCAGACCCGCGGTTGGTTCTACACCATGCACATCATGTCCACAGCCCTCTTCGACCGGCCGGCCTTCAAGAACGTAATCTGCCATGGCATCGTCCTGGGCTCCGACGGACAGAAGATGAGCAAGCACCTGCGCAACTATCCGGATGTGAACGAGGTCTTCGACAAGTACGGATCCGATGCCATGCGCTGGTTCCTGATGAGCTCTTCCATCCTGCGCGGCGGCAACCTGGTCGTCACCGCCGATGGCATTCGCGACACGGTCCGTCAGGTCATGCTGCCGGTCTGGAGCTCTTACTACTTCTACACGCTCTACGCCAACGCGGCAAACAAGGGAGCCGGCTACCAGGCCCAGGCGCTGACACCGGACCGTGTGGTCGACCTGCCGGAGATGGACCGTTTCCTGCTTGCACGGACCCGTCGACTGATCCAGTCGGTGCAGAAGGCCCTGGACGATTTCGCCATCTCGGAAGCCTGCGATGCGGTGACTGACTTCATCGATGTGCTGACCAACTGGTACATCCGCAACAACCGCGACCGCTTCTGGAGCGAGGATCACCAGGCTTTCGACACCCTCTACACAGTCCTGGAGGCTTTCTCCCGTGTTCTGGCCCCTCTGGCGCCCATGGAAGCCGAGCAGATCTGGCGAGGGCTGACCGGCGGTGAGTCGGTACATCTGGCCGACTGGCCCTTCCTGGCCGACGAGGCCACCGGGCAGGAGACCCAGCTGGGACAGGTCCTGCGCGACGATCCTGCCCTGGTAACCGCCATGGAGAAGGTCCGCGAGGTGGTTTCGGCCACCCTGGCCCTGCGCAAGGCCGAGCAGATCCGCGTCCGCCAGCCCCTGTCCCGGTTGACCGTGGTGGTTCGTGACCCCGATGCGGCCCGTTCCTATGTGGACGTGCTAAAATCCGAGCTCAACATCAAGGATGTGGAGTTCTGCACCCTGGACCAGGCCGGCCAGCATGGTCTGCGAATCATCCACGATCTCAAGGTCAATGCGCGCGCGGCCGGACCCCGACTGGGCAAGCAGGTCCAGTTCGTCATCCGTGCCTCCAAGCAGGGAGACTGGTCAGAGCAGGACGGCCATGTGGTCGTCACTACCCCCGATGGACCGGTGGCCCTGGAGCCAGGCGAATACGAGCTGGACAATCGGATCGAGCAGGAGGACGGTTCCCAGGCCGACCGTTCGGCCTCTGCAGCCCTGCCCACTGGTGGCTTCGTCATCCTCGACACCCAGCTGGACAGCGATCTTCTGGCTGAAGGTTATGCCCGGGATCTGATCCGCCAGGTTCAGGATGCCCGGAAGACCGCAGGTCTGGACATCGCTGACCGGATTCATCTGACCCTGACCCTGCCCGGAGAGGATGCCCCCAAGGCCCAGCAGTTCAGTGACCTGATCGCCCGAGAGACCCTGGCCACCAGCCTGACCGTCAACGCCGCCGATCTGGATCAGCCGCAGGTCGATTTGGTCAAGGCCTGATCGTAGCTGTACAAAAGGGCTTCCATCCTGTATCAGATGGAAGCCCTTTTCCGTTCGACCTGCCTGGCTGGGTGTTCGCTTGTGTCACACGTGGCCGTGCAGCGGGCAGCGAAGTTTGCAGATCAGCCCTTGACCTTGTCGCTGACCTGGTCCAGGGTCTGCATATCCTCGTCGCTCAGTTCCAGATGGGCAGCGGCCAGGAGGGCCGGCAGCTGCCCAGGGGTGCGTGCAGAGGCGATAGGGGCCGCAATCCCAGGCCTGTGGTTGAGCCAGGCCAGGGCTACGGTGGCCAGTTCGACCCCGTGGGCCTTGGCGATGCCGTCCATGGCGGCGACCACGTCCAGTCCCTCCTGGGTAAAGAAGTCCTTGACCATGCCCTCACGCTGCTTGCCCTTGAGATCGTCCATGGTCCGGTACTTGCCCGTCAGGAAGCCCGAGGCCAGTGAGAAGTAAGGGAAGACCGCCAGATTCTCGTCCTTGGCAACTGGCATAAGGCCATTCTCATAGGTCCTGCGGTAGACCAGGTTGTACTGGGGCTCCAGGGCCACCGGCAGGGTCAGGCCTTCCTTGCGAGCAATGCTGAACCACTCGCGGATCCGGTCCGGCGTGTAGTTGGACAGGCCGATGGCCCGGACCTTGCCCTCCTTGACCAGCTTGTCGAAGGCTGCTGCGGTCTCCTCCAAGGGGGTGGAGCTGTCGTCGAAGTGGGCGTAGTAGAGATCGATTACATCCAGGCCCAGCCTGAGCAGGGAGGCATCGGCAGCGGCCTCGATATTCTTGGCCGAAAGACCGGAGTACTGGGGGTGCTGGCTGACCTTGGTAGCCACCAGGACCTTGTCGCGGTTGCCGTTCTTGGCCAGCCAGCGGCCCAGGACGATCTCGGATTCGCCGCCGGAGTGGCCGGGGGCCCAGGCTGAGTAGACGTCAGCTGTATCGATCAGGTTGCCTCCGGCTGCTGTGTAGGCATCCAGGACCTGGTCGGACACAGATTCGTCGCTGGTCCATCCGAAGGTGTTGCCGCCCAGGACCAGGGGGAAGATTTCGGCGTCGATGCCGCGCAGTTTTGTCATGTTCATCCTTTCGGGTTGAAGTCTTGTAAGCCGAGTCTATTACGGCCTCAATGCACGAACCGATTATTCAGACGAGCCCACCATGTATGGTGATGAGAGGAAAGGCCGGAATGATGCGGTTTTCAGGTCCGGCATCCAAGGGTTTTAAGCTCGAAGGAGAACACTCATGCATCTAGGCATCGCCATTGTGATCGCCGTGCTGGTCCTGGCGCTGATTATCTTCCTCCTGGGGATTTTCGTGGTTCCCCAGCAGCAGGCAGATGTCATTGAGCGCTTCGGCAAGTACCACCGTGTGGTGCTGGCGGGCATCCATGCCAAGATCCCCTTGGTGGACCGGATAGCCGCCAAGACCAACCTGCGGGTCAACCAGCTGAACGTCAAGCTGGAAACCAAGACCAAGGACAACGTCTTCGTCACCGTGGAGGTTTCCGCACAGTTCCGTGTGGAGGCGGCCAACGTGGCTACGGCATACTACGAGCTGGTCGATCCGGCGGGCCAGCTGCGCTCCTACATGGAGGACGCCCTCAGGTCGGCCATTCCCGCGTTGAGCCTGGATGACGCCTTCGCCCGCAAGGACGATATCGCCTCCGACGTTCAGCAGACCGTGGGCCAGGAGATGCAGCGTTTCGGATTTTCGGTCATCAAGACCTTGGTCACTGCCATCGATCCTTCCACCCAGGTCAAGCAGGCCATGGACTCCATCAATGCGGCCCAGCGTGAGAAGGAGGCCACCAGGGAGCGTGCCGAGGCCCGTCGGATCGAGATTGAGACCCAGGCCAGGGCGGATGCCGAAAAGACCAGGATGCAGGGCGAGGGCCAGGCCAACTACCGGCGGGAGATCGCCAACGGCATTGTGGACCAGATCAACAGTCTTCGGGCCGTAGGTATGGATATCGATGCCGTCAACAACGTGGTGCTCTTCAACCAATATCTGGATGTGATGCGTTCGCTGGCCGAGTCCGACAATGCCAAGACTCTGGTTCTGCCTGCGGCGACCCCCGGCGGCTACAACGAGCTCTTCAACCAGATGACCGCAGCGCTGATGACTGCCCAGAGCAGCCAGGGGAGTGCGGATCCCCGCCACGGTCGCAGGAGCGCAGGCACAGAGAGCGAGACCGGGGCGCCGATACTGTAAGGTTTGTAAAAGAGTTCGACCAAAACGGGGAAAAGGAAAACCGCGTATGGAGAGTCGTGCGGGGACGGGGTTCAGCTTTCCAGGAAGTCAGCTATGGTCTCGGCGGCCCGATAGCCCTTGTCGTACATGGCGTTGAGTCCCTTGAGCGACTTGCTCAGTGTGGTCAGCCCGCACAGGCTGTCCGGGGCCAGGATGAGCACCTGGCCCTCCTTTTCGGCCTGCTTGGCCAAGGCGACCTCGTCATTGTAGGTGCGGTAGCGCTCCATCAGGCGCTCGCCGGCCGCTGGATAGGTCCTCGACAGGATCCGGGCCGGCAGGACATCCTTCTTCTGCTCGCGCAGAATATCCCTCTGGCGGGTCAGAACCAGAACGATGCGTTCATAGCCCTCGTCCATGGCCTTGCGGACCGGGACCGGGTCGGCGATGCCGCCGTCCAGATAGGGCACTCCATCGATCATGTAGGGCTTGTTGGCCACCGGCACAGTGGACGAGGCCTTGAGGATGTCATAGTTGTCCTGGGTCAGGTCGGACTTGTCAAAGTAGACGGTGGATCCGTCAGTGGCCTTGCAGGCCACTACGGTGAACAGGGCCGGGTTGGCCTTCAGAGCTTGGTAATCCAGCGGGCATTCCCCATCGTGGGCCGATAGTTTGCCGTAGACGTAGTCCAGATCGACGAAGGTGTGCTTGGTCAGGAAGTTGCTCACGCTCGCATACTCCTTGCGAGAGGAGTAAACGGTGTAGAAACGGTAGCAGCGTCTGAGCTGGCCCGACAGGAAGGAGGCCAGATTGGCACTGCCGGCCGAGACCCCGTAGCAGTGATCGAAGGTAATGCCCTGCTCCATGCAGCGGTCGAAGACGCCGGCGCCGAAGATGGACCGGTAGCCGCCGCCTACGTCAATGACGGCTGTTCTTTTGCGTGCCATAAGCACCTCGATTCCTGACAGATATCCGAGCTTGATGACAGCTTATGCGTGAACGTTGGACAAGCCGTTCAGGGGCGGCAGGAGGCCAGCAGCCGCTTGGACAGATCCAGCATGGCCGGTGAGGAATCAGAGTTCGCAATCTGTACTTTGCCGGGACCAGGGCCCGGGTTGAGGGCATCGTCTTGGGCCAGCAGATCCTTGAGGTGGCGGGCCGTTCCAGGGTTGCCGTCGATCAGTGCCAGGCTCGGCGGGCAGATGCGGGCGATGGACTGGCGGAAGAAAACGAAGTGGGTGCAGCCAAGGACCAAGGCATCCAGGGTCTGCAGATCATAGGGATCCAAGTAACGGTGCAGGGTGGCGTCGACCAGGACCTTGTCGCTCAACCTGTCAGACTCCACAATGGTCACCAGGTCTGGGCAGGGCTGGGTGAGGATGGTGTGCCTGCCGGAGAACCGAGCCATCAGGCGCGAGAACTTAGCTTCCTTCAAGGTCAGCGGGGTTGCCGTGACCAGAACCCGTTGGGGTCGGCCTCCGCCTCGTGTGCAAGCCAGCTTCAGGGCCGGCTCCATGCCGATGACAGGGACCGGGTAACGTTGGCGCATCTCATCCACACAGACGCTGGTGGCGGTGTTGCAGGCGATGACCATGGCCTTGACGCCCTGGTCCATGAACCGGTCGCCGATGACCTGGCAGCGCTGGGCAATCTGGGCTGGCTCCTTGGTGCCATAGGGGGCATAGGCGGAGTCACCGAAGTAGAGCAGATTTTCGTGAGGAAGGAGTTTGCGAATGGCTGCGGTGACGCTCAGACCGCCGAGCCCGGAGTCGAAGATCCCGATCGGTGCATCTGATGCCATATGATCTGCTCCTTTCGCAGCCGAAGAACCAGCCTAGCCTGTCGCCGAAGGGCCGTACGCTACAAGCATGAGTATTCCCCGGACTGTTTACAAAATGCAAGCCACCGGCAACGATTTCGTGGTCTACGCCGATCCCCGGGGGGATCTGGAACCTACGGCCGACCAGGTGCGATGGCTGTGTGACCGGCATTTCGGGGTCGGCGCCGACGGTGTGATCCGGCTGACCCATCCGGCCGATGTCAGCGACTTGAACCAGGAGCAGGTGGATGCCTGTGACCGTTTCGGCTGTCAGTGGTTTATGGACTACCGCAACGCGGACGGATCACTGGCGCAGATGTGCGGCAACGGGACGCGGGCCGTCACCCTCTTCGCCCAGAAGCAGGGGCTGACGCCGACCATGGAGGGATCCTCCTTTCTGCTGGGGACCCGGGCCGGAGTCAAGCGGATTGTCTCGCGCAGTCCGATGAAGTGCGATGGCGAGCATGTCTTCAAGGTCAAGGTCGGGGCCTGGCGGTTGGGCCCGGTGGGGCAACAGCTGGTCGACGGCGAGGTCCTAAGAGGCTCGGCTCCTGGCACCTTGGTGGATATGGGCAATCCCCATGCAGTCGTTCTGGCTTCAGCCGCTGCCGAAGTGGAGACCGGGGGACTGCCTGGGACCGTGACCGACCTGCTGTCCAGGGCTGATCTGCCTGACCTGGGCGATCTGGACCTGTCGGCTCCCCCGCGGGTCAGGCCCGGGCTGGCTGAGGGGCAGAATGTGGAATTCCTGCGTCTGGATGCCCTAGATTCCGACAATGGCAGCGGTCGGGCCAGCATGAGGGTCTATGAGCGTGGCGTAGGCGAGACCTTGTCCTGCGGGACCGGTTTGTGCGCCAGCGGAGTGCTGCTTCGAGCTTTGACCGGGGTCGATCACTGGACCATTCAGGTAGGTGGAGGCAGTCTGAAGGTGGACGTGGATCCGAAGGATGTGTGGCTGACAGGACCGGCCAGAATGGTGGCCCGTCTGACCCTGGAGAATATTCCCGGTTGCTGATCAGCCGAAGAGGGCGGATCCTTCCACGGCCAGAACGATGGTTGCCAGGGCGACCAGCCAAATCAGGTCGACCATCAGATCGAAGTGCCGCTGGTAGTAGGTCTGCAGCCATCTTGGCCTCTTGCGTGGCAGACCCTGCTGGACGACCGTGGCGTGACTGAAGGCCATGAACTGCAAGCTGGTGGCGAAGGTCATGACCAGGCACCAGGGGCAGAGGGCGTGGATGACGAAGAGCGACTGGGTGAACAGCCAGAGCGCGTAGGCCAGGGCGGCAAGCGAGGCGAACCATGTTCCCGCCGCCAGCAGCGCCGGCATCTTGATCCGGCAGAGGCCTACTACGGCCAGCGTCAGGAAGACAGATTCGGCCATCAATCCTAGAAAGGCATTGGGGACCGGCAGGGTGCCCAGGCGAATCAGTTCGGCCTGGGGGGACTGGGCCACGGCTGAACAGGAGACCACAGAGTTGATGTCACAGCTGAGCTGGCCCTGGGGGTGCCGTGCCAATTGCAGGGTTTCCGCTGACAGGACCAGGCTGGCGTAGAGGGTTGCGAGTGAGGCCAGGGCGGCAATCAGATAGCTGAAGAAGGATCTGTCACCTTGTTGCAGTGATGTTGAAGAGGTCGGTTCGCTCATGGAGTCCATCACCTTAATGGTCGGGAAGGTTCTCTGGGACACTGAATCGTTCACGAGTTTAGGATGGAGGCATGACGCATGAGGATACTGCTAAGGCCTCCGGCTGGGATCTGCACTGCCACACCGTGTTCTCCGACGGCACCGTGACGCCCAGGGGGATGGTTGAGCAGGCGCAGCAGCTGGGTCTGGAAGGTCTGGCCATCACCGACCATGACACCAATGCGGGCTGGGATCAGGCTCGTAAGGCGGCCCAGGACTTGGGGATGCCCCTGCTGCCTGGCACCGAAATCACCGCGCAGGATGGCCGCGTATCGGTTCACATGCTGGCCTATCTTTACGATCCTGAGGATCCGGTCATAGCCGGGCTCTTCGCCAAGACCAGGGAAGCCAGGCTGACCAGAACCAGGACTATGGTCGAACGGATTTCACGGGATTATCCGATTACCTGGCAGGATGTGCTGGACCAGGTCAAGGAGGGATCAAAGACCACGGTGGGCCGTCCGCACATCGCCGATGCTCTGGTCAAAGCCGGTGTATATGCCGACCGGAGCCAGGCCTTCGCCGGGGTCTGCTCCTCCGGCAGCGCTTACTATCTGCCTACGCCCTCGCCGACCACCCACCAGGTGCTGGCAGCAGTCAACCATGCAGGCGGCGTCCTGGTCATAGCCCATCCCGGTGCCATCAGCCGCAATCCCGTTCTGCTCTCCGACCAGCAGATCGCCGCGCTGGCCAGAGAGGGGCTGGGCGGACTGGAGGTCTGGCATCGGGATAATCCGCCAGAGCAGCGTCGACGGCTACTGGCCCTGGCCCAGCGCTGGGGGCTGCTGGTGACCGGAGGATCGGACTGGCACGGTCAAGGCAAGCCCAATCGCATGGGGGAGAACAGCACCAGTGGCCAGGTGGTGGCCCAAATCGTGGACAGGGCCAGGGGAAGTTGTCCGGTGGCCTGGGAGGGTTAGCAAATACAGATCGAGGGCGGCCGGACCAGAAGGATCCGGTCGCCCTCGTCAGGCGAACACAGCCTCAGTCGGAGGAGCCTCCCAGGACGCCGAAGCCCACAGGATGGGTGGTGTCGGAACCGACCACTGCATAGCCCAAGGACTCCTTGGGGACGATGATGTGCCGACCTTTGTCGTCCACCAGATCGATGGGTCCGCCCTCATTCAGGGCCCGGGCGATGTGGGCCGCCACCTCGTCCGCCTTGGCCTTGGTGCTGAAGTTGACCGTGCGGGCCACATTCTTGATGCCAAATTCGATATCCATTGCTACCTCCAAGGTTTTTCTCCGTCGCCCAGACCTGCCGGTCCACGGATCTTCCGGTCTCATTATTCGCTGACCCGGGTGATTACGCTCTAAGCGTCCCCGTGATGCTCTTCCCGGGCAGAGCCGGTCTCCGGCGGCGATGCCGATGTCTGTCCCTCTGCAGTGAGCGTGGGAATCTGTTCGGGCAGGGGCTTTTTGGGAATGACGATGGTCTCGGCCTGATTGCTTGGAAGGGTTTGAGCTGACGATGCATCATGCGGTTGGGAAGCGTCCTCTCCCGCTTCAGTGGCATTCGAAGGCTGATTGTTCCCGGACGGGTCTGCGGACGGAACGCTCATTGCAGCTTGCGGTTTCGCTTCGCCATTTGTATCCTCGTCGTTGGTGACCGGATTGCCGATGCCGCGGAAGTGATCGCTCAGGCCTGATTCCTCTTCCTGGGGGAGGGAAGCAACAGCTGGTGGCTCGGGTTGGGCGTCGGTGCCAAGGTCTGTGCTCCGGGCCTGCTTGATGGGCTTATTCCTGGCATCGGAGTGGTCCATGACGGTCTGGGCCAGAGCCAGGTCAGCCATTTCCACCCTGTTGATGGCGATGGTGGCCGAGCTTTCATCCGACGTTTCTGTCGAGGCGGAGGCCGGCTCTGGCGTCGGATTCTCCTGTGGCTTGGTTGCAGAGGGGTCTTCAGCCTTATCGTCGCCCAACAGAGTGCCAACAGTGATGGTGGAGGGTGCGCCAGCGGGTGACGGACTTGGCGTCTGCTGCTGGCGGCGGGCGCGCTGGTCCTGCTCATGATCGCCAAGCTGCTGAGCCAGGCGCTCAACTTGGGCCTTGAATTGGATGATCCGTTCGTTGTCTGCATGATCGAGAGCGGTGATGAACTCTCCCACCTGCTCCATTTGCAGCCAAAGATTGGCTCGGAGCATGATCAGGTCATCCAGCCGGGCCCCCATCATCCTGCCGTAGGCTGCAATGACGGCGTTGCGACGGGACCCGTCCAGCTTGGCGAAGATCCAGGCCAGATCACGAGCTGGATCGTTGACCTGCATGTCCTGCCAGCCGTAGACCCCGCTGAGTCCGGAGCCTGAATAGAGCAGATCGCCGTCGGAGAAGCCTCCGTGCACGGTGCAGGTTTCAAAGGACCAGAGTCCGTCGGTCGCCACAATGGAAGCCCATGAATCAGTGATTTCCTTGGGCACGTGACCGTCCATGCGCAGCCGTTTGATCCATCCGCGCAGTTGGGCTGCGATCTGGGCAGTGGAAAAGGCCGGATAGCCGTGGGTTTTCAGAAAATCAGGGCGCACCCGATGGATGGCGCCGATGGCTGTGCCTGCGGCGGTGCATTCGTTCATGGTCAGCAGGTGGAGGGGACGGATTCGGCCTGGACAGTGGGTCATAACGGCAACAGCTGTGGTGCCGGTCGGACTGTCGACCCTTTCGCCGGGCTGGTAGGCCAGGATGCGTTCGACCCGGAAGCCCATGGCTGCCATCTCCTTGGCATCGGCCAGGGCCTGAGCCGCCTTGACGCGAGCGGCCAGCCGGTGTTTGCCGGCCTCCGAACTGGTGGCCCAGACGTCGTAAACGTTGCCGGTCGCGTCTTGGACCACGGCACAATCCACGCCCTGTGCACGGTCCAGGCTGCTGAGCTGGTCGCAGTCCCGCGCGCCGGTCATGGGCACCTCGGGCATGGCGGCCGACGCCAGGGCGGCCAGGGTCAGCTTCGTTCGTTCACTCACACTCTCAAGGATAATACAAAGGACTGTTGTGGACGCGGTTGTCCACTTGACCACATGGGCACGTCGCCGCTGGTTCCGGTATTGGCCTTTGACACAATGGGGGTATGCATGAGGATGAGGAACGACTGCTGGAGGGTCTGGATTCCGCCCAGCGGCAGGCGGCTACCGTGCTTGACGGGCCTGTGCGGATCGTAGCAGGGGCCGGGGCTGGCAAGACCAGAACCATAACCCGGCGGATTGCCTATGCCTGCGCCAGCGGTAGCTGGGAGCCATCCAGAACCTTGGCAGTGACTTTTTCGGTCCGTGCCGCGGCCGAGATGCGTGATCGTTTGACCAAGCTTGGCGTGTCGTCCTCCCTGCAGGCGGCGACCTTCCATTCGGCGGCCCTGCACCAGCTCAGGCGCGTCTGGCCCCAGGTCAGTGAGACCTACCCTCCCGATCTGATTGAAGATGTGGGTCCCCTGGTGTCCTCCGCCTACCAGCGAGTCTGCGGGCAGGAGGCCGACCCGGGCCAGGTCAGGGACCTGACTGCGGAGATCAACTGGGCCAAGGTGGGGCTGATCGCTCCCCAGGACTATGTTCGGGTCTGCTCGGCCAGTCACCGTCTGCCGCCGGCCGGTCTGGAGGCTGATCGGATGGCCGACTTATACACGGTCTTCGAGAGCTCCAAGGCCGCCCACAACCAGATGGACTTCAACGATATTCTCCTGCTGGTTTGCCACATTTTGGAAGATGATGGCCAGGCTGCTGCAGATATTCGAAACCTAATCGGCTGGCTGACCGTGGACGAGTACCAGGATGTCTCGCCCCTGCAGCACCGGCTGCTCAAACTCTGGCTCAACGGCAGGCAGAACCTGTGCGTGGTGGGGGACCCGGCCCAGACCATCTACTCATTCGCGGGGGCCACCTCCTATTACCTGCTGAACTTCCCCCAGGAATTCCCGAGCATTAAGGCTGACCTGGACTTGTCCACCGACTATCGGTCCACGGGAAGGGTTGTCCATTACGCCAACGGCATTCTGGCGCGCTCCCCGGTGCGTGGCGACTATCTGAAGCTGACCTCAGCCCGTCAGGAGGGCAGCCGGGTCGTGATGACCCGTTATGAGGACGATGGTGATGAGGCTGGAGCCGTCGCATCTCGTATATCTTCAATGATTCGGAAGGGGGCCCGGCCCGGCCAGTTTGCAATCCTGACGCGGATCAACGCCCAGCAGACCCTGATCTGCCGCGCCCTGCACGAACGTGGAATCGGCTACCGGGTGCGCACGGAGTCAGGCTGGCAGAACCAGTCGGTCGATCTGAGCAAGCAGGAGGTGCTGGAGCAGCTGGAGGGTGGCATGGGCCAGGGGAGGGTCACGGTCTCCACCATTCATGCCGCCAAAGGATTGGAGTTTGCCCATGTCTTCATCGTGGGTTGTGCCGAGGGGCTGATTCCCTTTGGCTCACCGCCGGAAGGGGATGCCCTGGAGGAGGAGCGTCGCCTCATGTATGTAGGGGTGACCCGGGCCGAGGACACTCTCCACCTTTCCTACGCGGAGCACAAGGACGGCAGCGCCTTCGTCCGACGCGCCCCAAGCCGGTTCATTCACCGCTGAGCGCTACCGATTCGGCCCCCGGAACTCAGGCCTGGTTGCTGTCTGAATCGCCTCTGTCTGGGTCATCCTGGTCGGTATTGCCGTTGTCGGTGTCCTTGGAATCCTTGCCGGCACTCTTTTGGTTGCCCGGGGCCTCATGGTCCGAAGGTTCCTGATTATTTGAAATGTCGGAACCAGCTTCGGAGTTGGCGGAAGCGGCCGAATCGGCAGAGGAATCTTTCTCCTCGGCATTCAATAGCTTGTCCAGCTCGGCATCCCAGTCCACCGAGGTGGCGGAAGTGGCGGTTTTCTGCTCGGATTGCCCGTCTGCAGAGATCGAAGTCCGACCTTGGCCGCCTTCATCCTTGACAGGCAGGGAGGGCAGTAGATCAGGATGGGACCAGTGGCTGTCACGGCCCTGGACTCCCTCCTCGGCGGTGATGCGTTCCCAGAGGTCGGCGGCCTCACGTAGCTGCTTGGGGTGAAGATGCAGGCCCAGCAGGGACTCGAAGGTCTGTTCGGCCGGTCCGCCCACGGCGCGCTCGCGTCGGGTCATCTCCCGCAGCTGTTCCAAATGGGGCAGGTGGGCCATACCGGCGTTCCAGACCACGCAATCTACCCAGCCGTCGACTAGTGCCAGCAGGTCGCCCAGGCTGTGCAGGGCCTCTTTCTGCTCAGGGGTGTCCTCGATGCCGACATTGCTGAGATTGATGGCGCCAGCGATGGATTCGGGGTTGATTTGCTCAGCATCGCGCAGCTGGTCCTCCACAGCGTCCAAGTCGATGGAGACTCCACGGGCATACTTGCCAATCAGGGCCTCGAAGCGTGGCATCAGCCAGGGGACGGCGGCGTAGAGCCGGGCATGGGCGGCTTCCTTGAGGGCCATGTAGCGGGTGACCTCGTCCAGATCCAGCTCCAGGGATTTGGCGTAGACTTTGATGTTCTGCGGTATGAGGGCTCCAGCAGGGTTCTTCAGTAGCGGGATGCCCTGGTCGAATCCTCCGCGGACCTCCTTGGCCAGCTCGCCAGCGGCCTGCCCCAGCTGCATGGCGAATGAGGTGTTCCCCAGCAGCCTCATCAGCGTAGTCGGATCCTTGAGGTTGTCGGGAAGGGGGATAGGCACAGGTCCAGCGAACATTCCTGAAATCTCGCCTTGGTCGAAGCCATGGAAGCGTTGGCTTATGACGGAGGTCAAGGCCTCACTGACCGCCTGGGCCACTGGCGAGGCGAACTGAACCCAGGCGTCTATGCTGCCCTCGATCCATCCGGCACGGGTCAGGGCTTCGGTTTGGCCTGGGGCGGGGTCAAAGGCACAGACGGTGTCTAGCCAAAGGTTGGCTTCGCTCATGACTCGGGCCACCCGGTCGCTGTCCTCGGCTGTGACAGTGGTATCAGACTGGCCGGCCCGGGTGCGCCCCAAGGCGATGTTCTTGGCCAGTGCAACGTTGATGGGCCCCTGGTCGGCCTGGGCCTGCATGTCGGCCGGGGTATTCAGCCCTCCGGCAGTAAAGGCTTGGATCAGGGCCTGGACCTCGGCGGGTTTGGGCAGCTGATCGGCTCCCTGGGCCGCCATCTGGGAGCGGATGGACTCAGGCAGTTGAGAGAACTGACTCCAGGCCAGCTCGCCCTGCACCGGGCCGAAGCACTCGATGAGCCATTGGTGGATTGCATTCTCGTCCATTGCTTTGTTTCCAGTCCTCGCCAAGGCAGGTCGTCCGCCATCAAGGTTGGCGCCTGCCGGGATTATCGTCTTCATCAACCATAATATTGGAGCTATGACACTTCCGCACGGGAAATCGGATCACTGCGCCACAGGCGCACCCGAAAGGCGAATCGGGACGCTTGGCGGACCCACCCGGAAAATGCTGGTCGGCGGTCTTTTGATCATTTTGGCCCTCTTGGTGCTTTTCCTCCCCTCGCCTTATACCATCGAGACACCGGGCCCTACCCAGGATGTGCTGGGAAGTTCAAAAGGCTCACCGGTCATCAAGGTGAAAGGCGGCCAGGTCCACCATGACAAGGGCCGTTTGCTGATGACCACGGTCAATGCCCGCGGAATCCCCGGCTATCCGGCCTCCAATCTCGATGCCTTGGTAGGCTGGGCCGACCCCCACGCCACGGTGCTTCCCCAGGAGGCCGTGGTGCCTCCCGGGCAGAGCGTTGAGGAGTACAAGCGCCAGGAGCAGGGCGACATGCACGGTTCCCAGAAGGCCGCCTCGGCCCAGGCCCTGGCCTTCCTCAAGGCCCGAGGATATGACGTCTCAGGCCTTCAGTTCAGCATGAGGGTGGCCGACATCGGCGGTCCTTCTGCCGGGCTCATGTACACTCTGGGGGCCATCGACAAGATCACCCCTGAGCAGGAAACCGGCGGTCTGACCATCGCCGGAACCGGCACCATCGACCAAAAGGGACGGGTCGGTGCCATCGGCGGAATCCAACTGAAGATGCTGGGCGCCAAGCGGGATGGCGCCACCTGGTTCTTGGCACCTGCGGCCAACTGCTCACAAGTAGCAGGCCATGTGCCACAGGGGCTGCGCGATGTGCGGGTGTCCACCTTGGACGAGGCCTACAAGGCCCTGGTGGCCATCGGCCATGGCCAGGGGGAGGGGTTGCCCCACTGCACAGCCACCAAGGGCAAATAAGACAAGGCCGGTCCAATTGGTGAATTCCGGCAGTCTTGTTATGCTGAAGCCGTGGCTGAGACTACAACCTATACAGCGGAAGAGTTCGGTTTCCATCCCGGCGATATCGTTCAGGAATGGATGTGGGACGATGATGTCGACGACGGGATCCGGACCAGGATCGAGGATCTGACCGGCGAAGAGCTGGTGGACGAGGACTATGACGCGGCCGTGGATGGGGTCATCATCTGGTGGCGGGACGGCGATGCCGAGGACGATTTGGCGGACACCATCATGGATGCCTCGGCCATGGTCAATAAGGGCGCGCCTTTCTGGGTGCTGACCCCGAAACCAGGCAGACCAGGGGCATCGGCGCCAGGGGTCGTCTCCAATGCGGCCAAGACCGCGGGTATGAATGCCCTGATGCCCACCACCGTCAGCAAGGATTGGAACGCTACTCAGCTGCGGGCTTTCGGCAAGGGCAAGTAAGACTTCCGGCTGTACCGGCACTTGCGGCGGCTAGGCAAATCGCATAAACGCCAATGAACGAGGTGGTGGGCAACGGGATCGACCGATGCCCACCACCTCGTTGTCATTCATTAGGAATTCCCGAAGGAATCCGGAAGGCCAATGGACTTTACTGCTTGCCCTTCTCAGCAATGGCAGGAGCCACCGTCGTGGCCTTGTTCTGATATTCGGCCAGCAGGGTGCGCGAGCGTATGTCGCAGAGGTTGGCCACCAGAGCCATAAGCAGAATGACCAGGCCCACTAGGAAGATCCAATGCAGGCCGTCGAAGACGATGGTGCGGGCTGGGCCGAGCAGGCGGGAGGGGATGCTCCCTGCGGTAGCCGGGTTGATCATGCTATTCATCATGTCCTCAGTCAGTCCCTTATACTGAGGCACCTCGCGGGCGATGACCGTGTTCATGACGATGCCGAAGATGGAGACCATCAGGGTTTGTCCCAGGGAACGGGCCAGGGTGTTGAAGCTGGTCGAGGCGCCCACGTCGCCTGCGGGCACCACGCTCTGGGCGGTGATGGTTGAGGTGGTGATGGTCAGGCCGAAGCCGAAGCCGACCACGGCCGAGATGACCAGAAAGACCCAGTAGGCGGTGGCCTGGGGAACGGCTATATAGCAGATGCAGGCCGTCAGGATGAAGGCCAGGCCGATGTTGGTGGCCCGGTGCGGCGGATGGTGCATGGTCAGCGGTCCAGCCAGGTAGGCGCCCAGGAGCCAGAGAATGGAGGATGGAGTGACCACAAAGCCGCCCAGGGAGGGGTTCATCCCCAGCACGGATTGCATCCAGATGGGCATGTAGGTGTCGAAGCCCATGAGGAATCCGGCCACCAGGAGCATACAGATGTTCTGGATGACGAAGGTCCTGATGCGGAAGAGTCGCAGAGGCAGGATGGGATCCTCCTGGCGGCCCTCCACATGAAGAAGCAGGGCAAAGGTGACCACGGTGGCCACAGCCAGGATCAGGGTGATGCGCGCATCACCCGCCGAACCCAAGCTCTGCAGGCAGAGCATGAGGCAGATCAGGCAGATGCTGAGCAGCCCGATGCCCATGTAGTCGACGCGGGTTTCACGCGCCTGGATATGCTCGCTCAGGAAGAGCTGAATCATGATGATGACCAGCAGTCCGATGGGCACATTGATGGCGAAGACCCAGTGCCAGCTTATCTGCTGGACGATGAAGCCTCCCAGCAGAGGGGCGATGATGGAGGCGATGCCCCAAGCCGAGCCGTTCAGGCCGATCATGCCCGCCCGCTTGTCCAGTGGATAGATGTCGGCCAGAACCGTGTAGGTTAACGGCTGGATGGCACCTGCCCCCAGGCCCTGCAGAAAACGGGCGCCGATCAGCTGGGGCATGGACTGGGACAGGGCACACAGGGTGGACCCGATCACGAAGACCAGCAGGCCGATGGTCAGCAGTGGCTTGCGGCCGAAGCGGTCTGAAAGCTTGCCGTAGATGGGCGTGGTAACCGCCGTCATGAGCAGATAGATGGAGTAGACCCAGTTCATGATGGACAGCCCGTGCAGGTCCCCGATGATGGTGGGCATGGCGGTGGAGACGATGGTCCCCTCGATAGCCGTCATAAAGGTGGCAATGAAGACCGCCACCGTCACCAGGGTGCGATTGGTCTTCCTGCCACTGCCTGTATCGACTGTCTGTGACAATCCGAACCCCCTGTCGTATGGTGTGTTGCTCTTGTTTGCGGACAATGGCCGCGAATTCCTAGTGGATTATAGCCGCACCGTGCGGCCTTGTCACCGTGTATTCTGGTAAGGTGGTGTGCTGGTCCCGTGGCTCAGTTGGTTAGAGCGCCACCTTTACACGGTGGATGTCCCCGGTTCGAGTCCGGGCGGGACCACAGGGGTCATTAGGGGGCGTGCCCGAAGTCGAGTCTTAACGCTCACGTAGAATCGATGCACGACGATCGTTGACAAGAAAGGTCAGGAGGTCGATGCCTGATGTCAGCTAAGCCTGATGCCCGTGGAACCGAGGCGACCATCGCGCGCTCGGGCAAGCGCAAGTGGGGATATGACACCAAGCAGGTGGATGCCTTCCTGGAGCGGGCGCACTCACTTTATGAGAGCCAGGACCCTGATTTGACCCAGGAGGAGATAGCCAATGCCTCCTTTGACCTGTGCAAGAACGGCTATATCATCACCCAGGTAGATGCTGCCCTCTCCCGACTGGAGAGGGTGATTTCCGACAGGCAGACCAGTCTGGAGATAGCCCGGGTGGGCGTGGATGGTTGGACGACCAGAATGGTCAGTCTGCAATCAGAGCTGACCGCTCATGCCGGCAGACCCTCGGGCAGCGTCTTCAAGCGCGGGGATGCTGGTATGCCCTCATACGACTGCAAGCAGGTGGAGCGGCTGATCGAGCAGGTTCTCAACAAGACTTCTGACCAGCTCAATCTGCAGGAGGGTCGGAAGACGGACTCGGGCAAGTCGAAGAACACCGACATCACGGCTGACCGCGTCTCCAATGTCATCTTCACTCAGCGGCGAGGGTCCAAGGGTTATGACGAGCGTCAGGTGGACTTCTTCCTGGCCAAGGCAGTTGAGCTCCTGGAGCAGCTTGAGTCCTTTGCGCGGGTTAGCGAAAAGGCAAAGAGAGCCAGCGAGAGTTCGACGGCGCCCGCTGCTGTTCCTGCGCAGCCGCGGCTTCCGGTCCAGGACTTTTCATCTTCCGGCGTTCAGCCGCTGATCGGACAGAGCCAGGCACCGGCATGGAGCACTTCCAGTGCCTCCGCTCTTGCGGGTGACCAGAGCAGTCAGGATGATTTCGCTCAACTGCACCAGGCAGAGCGGGCCATCTTCGAGGCTCCGGCCGCCAGCACGAAGACGACACCTACGACGCCGACGGCGCAGCCCAACAGTTCTCTGAGTGCTCTGGCTTCGGCGGTCAACCAGCGGCTTGCCCAGGAAGGCGCTGGGGCAGCTGTAGGTGCTGGCGCCACAGCTGTCGGTGCAACGGGTGTTGATACACCATCTTCGGCAGCGGCGGCAGCAGCTCCTGCCTCTTCTTCTGCGAGGTCGGCCTCATCGTCCGGATTCAGAGGTGGATCTGCTATTGCCCCTGCCAATCCCGCAGTCTCCGGTCAACAGGAATCGGTCATGCCCGCTTCGGTGCCGCCAGCGGCTACAGACCCGGCATCTGCACCAGCCCGTACCACTCCTGCGGCACCTGCGTCGGCTGTACAATCAGTGCCATTCAGCTCTGCGGCACCTTCTTCCTCTTCTCCAGCACTGCAGACTCCAGAGCCGACGGTATTCCACCAGACCGAATCGGCACCTGTCGCTTCCGCCCCCTCCACCTCGGCTGGGACTGCGTTCGACCCCTCCGCAAGGCCAGAATCGCCAGCGTCTGCCTCGGCAGGTGCTGACGCTGTCGCTTCGTCTACACCAGGTGCCGCCTCGGTTATCTCTTCGCCATTCGTCGATGGCCATCTGGGCGCTGGCGGACCCTTGGGCAGCTATGAGGAACCGGCACCAGCAGCGCCTGAGACCCGTGAACGTCCCTGGGCAGAAACAGCCGGAAGCAGCACGGATACGCCCGACTGGGCCAAGCCCCGGTATTCGCAAAATACGCGTGGGAATAAACAGGACCAAGATCCGGATTCTTATCTGGCCTCCCTGCTCAACCAGGATCTGCCCAAGATGGATCTGGACATCCCCGATATTTCTTTCCCCGCCTTCGGTGACGAGGGAGAGCAGGATAAAGGCGGTCGATGAGTCATCTTGCAGTGATGAGTGAAGGTAGGCGGGCCGATTCGTTGGCCGGTCGTGAACGCACCTTGGCGGACTGGTCGCCCAGGGAAGATGATCAAGAGCGTCGGAGTCTGGTCATCCTAGGATCCACAGGATCCATCGGCACGCAGGCTCTGGATCTAATCAGTCGTCATAGGGATCGGTTCCAGGTGACTGGATTGGCTGCTGGCGGCGCGCATGTCGAGCTTCTGGCCCGCCAGGCCCGCGATTTTGGCGTGACTCGTCTGGCTCTGGCCGACAAGGCCCAGGTTCCGGCTCTGCAGCAGGCTCTCGAAGCCATTGGATTGACCGGTATCCAGGTGGGGGCAGGCATGGAGGCGGTTCAGACTCTGGCCGGTTCCGGCAGTGATCTGGTCCTCAACGGCATCACTGGATCTGTCGGTCTGCGTCCATCCATTGCGGCCCTGCAGGCCGGATCCCAACTGGCTCTGGCCAACAAGGAGTCCGTGGTGGCCGGAGGACATCTGCTCTTTGACGCCGAGATACGGCCGGGTCAGATCAACCCGGTCGACTCCGAGCATTCGGCCATCTGGCAATCCCTACGTTCGGGGCAGCATGGAGAGGTGGCCCGTCTGGTGGTCACTGCCTCAGGAGGTCCCTTCCGGGGTTGGAGCCGTCAAGCCATGCGTGAGGTCACACCTGAACAGGCCTTGAACCATCCGACCTGGTCCATGGGTCCGGTGGTCACCATCAACTCCTCCACCATGGTCAACAAGGGCCTGGAGGTCATCGAGGCCAGCAGGCTCTTCCGCATCGAGCCCGAGCGGATCACCGTGGTGGTCCACCCCCAGTCCGTGGTCCACTCCATGGTCCAGTTCCAGGACGGGGCCACCATAAGCCAGGCTTCGCCTCCTGACATGCGTCTGCCCATTGCCTTGGGCCTGTCGGCGCCCGCCCGTCTTGACAATGTGGCTGCGGCTTGTGACTGGTCCAAGGCCAGCACTTGGACTTTCGAGCCGCTGGATGACGAGGCCTTCCCGGCGGTAAACCTGGCCAGGCGGGCTCTGGGAAGCTGCGAGCCCATGACTGCGGTCTTCAATGCCGCCAACGAGCAGGCGGTCCGGGCCTTCCTGAATCACCAGCTGCCTTACCTGGACATCGTCAAAACCATCCGTTCAGTCATGGACGCCATGGAAACGCATCTTCCGGGAACATTCACATCCGTGGAGGTAATGGAGCAAGTCGAGCATGAGGCACGCCAAAGGGCCGATGCTTTGATAGACATGACAGCGTGAGTAGCATTCTCAAGACCGAACAGTCAACATTCTCCCAAGGGTTCCGCAAGACAGGCGAGCAGGCCATCAGTCAGACTCCGCTGCATCCTCGTCGCCGTTCCCGTCGGATCATGGTGGGGCCTGTGCCGGTCGGCGGGGGTGCCCCCATTTCGGTGCAGTCCATGACCAACACGGTCACCGCTGATATCAATGCGACCTTGCAGCAGATCGCCGAGTTGGCCGCCGCCGGCTGCGATATCGTACGAGTGGCCGTGCCCAGCCAGGATGATGCCGACGCGCTTCCCATCATTGCGAAGAAGTCGCCCATCCCGGTCATCGCCGACATCCACTTCCAGAGCAAGTACGTTTTCCAGGCCATCGATGCGGGCTGCGCAGCCGTCAGGGTCAATCCGGGCAACATCCGCAAGTTCGACCAGGTCGGTCCAGATATCTGCAAGGCTGCTACGGATGCGGGCATCTCCCTGCGCATCGGAGTCAACGCCGGCAGCCTGGACAAGGACATCTACGCCCGCTACGGCGGCCCCACCCCTGAGGCCCTGGTGGCCTCGGCCTTGAAAGAGGCCCACATGTTCGAGGACGTGGGCTTCCACGACTTCAAGATCTCCGTCAAGCACCACGATCCCGTCACCACAGTCCAGACCTACAGGCTTCTGGCATCCAAGGGCGACTGGCCCCTGCACCTGGGCGTGACCGAGGCCGGACCAGCCTGGCAGGGGACCATCAAATCCTGCCTGGCCTTCGGCGCGCTCCTGGCTGAGGGCATCGGCGACACCATCCGGGTATCCCTGTCCGCACCGCCTGTGGAAGAGGTCAAGGTGGGCTGCAAGATTCTGGAATATCTGGGGCTGCGCCAGCGCCACTTCGACATCATCTCCTGCCCCTCCTGCGGCAGGGCCCAGGTGGATGTGATCGAGCTGGCCAAGGAAGTGACCGAGGGCCTCAAGGACATCACCGCCCCCATCCGGGTGGCCGTCATGGGTTGCATCGTCAACGGCCCAGGTGAAGCCAGGGAGGCTGACCTTGGGGTGGCTTCGGGCAACGGCAAGGGCCAGATCATCATCAAGGGCAAGGTGGTTCAGACAGTGCCTGAGGATCAGATCGTCCCCACCCTGCTGGAACGGGCCAAGGAAATCGCTGCCCAGATGGATGCCAAGGCGGCGGTCCAGGGTGAAACCCTACCGGAGTTAGGGCCCATGGTGGTTCCGGTCACCGGCCGTGCCAGCTGAGCGCGTAAGCACCATCCTCGCCACCGGTTACAATGGCCGTCGTGTCCCAAGAGGTTGAGCGTTCCCTCCCCGCGAGCCGGTGGAGCAGGGTCAGGCGGCTGATGACCAGTCTGCCTGTCTTCATCATCCTCATGGGTCTGCTGGCCTCTGTCTCCCACCTGACCGCCGTCCCCTGGAAATACGAACCAGTGGATCAGAATTTCCCCACGCTGACTCCGGACACCGCGGTCACCTTCGACTGGCCTGCCGGGGTTGCCAGGGATACCGTGGGGCAGTACCAGGTCGAATCCCGCCACCAGGAAATGAGCGTGGAGAGGCCTGCCACAGGTGAGCACCAACGCATCCGAATATTGATTCGCACTCCTCAGGGGGCTTCAGGCCATAGGCCGGCTGTAGTTTTCATGCATGGCGCCGGTTACGGCACCTGCGATAACTCCTTCGGAGACGTAGCCCGGACCCTGGCCTCTGCTGGCTTCGTCACCGCCGTGCTGGACAAGCCGGTCTGGTCCACCACGGATGCTGATCGGGATTATCCAGCCTCAGCCAGGGCCTACGAGCGGGTTGCCAATCTGCTGCGCGACCGGGCTGATGTGGATGCATCCAAGGTAGGCATATATGCCACCAGCGAGAGCACTTGGATCGCCGCCATGTTGCTGACCATGGATCACAGGATCGCCTTCCAGATCCTGCTGAGTCCCATGGTCTATTCACCACGGCATGCTATGGGCTTCTTCGTGGCCCAGGACTTTGCCATTGCCGGGGCCAACCAGGGCTACCAGTCGGTGGTCCGTCGGCTCTTCAGCACTGATGCCACCCTTTTGGGCCTGAACAATCTGGACATCGACCCCACCGACCGCTACACCTATGCCATTCCCACCCTGCTGGCCTACGGGGCCAAGGATGTCATGACCGCCCAGGTGGAAGGGGTGCAACGCGTGCTTTCCCAGGCCCATGCCTCCGGCAATGAGAATGTAACTGTGCGGTCCTACCCCGTCTCCAACCATGTGCTGCGGCTGGGGGATGAGGCCCGGACCGGCACGCCCCTGGCCGACCACTACCAGCAGGACATGATCGATTGGGCGGTGGGTCAGGTCCATGGCCTGCATCAGACCAGTCCCAGCGTGGGCGGGGCCACCATCCACCAGTCCATCGCCGTGCCTACTGACCTGCGGGGGAGGCGTTCGCTGACCATCTATATGCTGGTCCTGCATATGCTGACCCTGGTTCTTTTGCTGGCGGCTCTGGTCATGGCCGTGGTGGCCGGCCTGATGAAAGTGTTCCGTCTGCGCCGACGCAAGGACCCGGTTCTGGGCTTCAGCCATGGTTTCGGCGGGACCTTGGTCACCATCACTGGTACCACCCTGGCTACCCTGGTCCTTTTCGGAGCGGGTCTGGGTCAGGTCATCATGGCCGTGGTACGCCTGGGTTGGGGTGGCGTGCCAGACCAGGCGGGGGTCAGCTACTGGAGCTGGCCGGTCATCCAGGTGGTCTGCGCACTGGTCATCTGGGCCTGGTCGCGCACCTTCGCCCGCATGGTCGAAGTAGCCTCCCTGAGGGGATTGGACCGGCTGCCCGACCAGGTCCGCACAAGCAAGGCCGGCGGCCCCACTTTGCGTCAGCAGATGCGGAACTTGGATCCCAGGCCTGTTCTGGCCTCCACCCGCTTTGGCGTTGCCCTCTTCATCGTCACCACCCTGGCCATGTTCGGAGTCCTGTTGATCTTTGCTTTCTGGGGCCTGTTCATCTACCAATGAAAGGACGGGGCCGTCGTGGCCATCTATCGTGACGAGGGGCTGGTCCTCAGAACGGTCAAACTGGGCGAGGCCGACCGCATCGTCACCATTCTGACCAGGGGGCACGGCAAGGTCAGGGCCGTGGCCAAGGGGGTGCGACGGACCAAGTCCCGCTTCGGCGCTCGTCTGGAGCCCTTCATGCGTGACGATCTGCTCATCTCCCGCGGCCGCAACCTGGACATCGTCTCACAGGCGGTCTGCATAGCCCCTTATGCGGATGCAATATGCGCCGACTATGACCTCTACGCCAACGGGGGCGTCATGCTTGAGACCGCCGACAAGCTTGTGGTGGGTGAGCACGAGCCGGCCCCGGAGCAATACCGTCTGCTGGTCTCCGCCCTGGCCAGCCTGGCAGGTCATCGACATGACCCCCGTGACATCGGCGCCTCCTACCTGCTGCGCTCACTGGCATTGGCGGGCTGGCGGCCCCGGCTGGATTCCTGCATCGTCTGCGGACGGACAGACCAGCTGACCCACTTTTCTGTGCCCGGCGGCGGGGTGGTCTGCAGTCGGGACAGGCCTACTGACGCCGTGGCGGTGGATCCTACCACCCTGGCCCGCTTCCGGGCGCTGAGCAGCGGGGATTGGTCCAAGCTGGACGGCAAGGGCTCAACCCCCCTCTGCGATGGTCTTGTCGAGAAATGGGGCGAATATTACCTGGAGCGGCCCATCAGGTCCTTGCGGCTATTAGATTCTTAAAGCATGAGCTTTGACCCTGTCGACTACACCTCCCTGGACGTACCTGCAGCCCCCTTCTCCGACCCAGGACGAATCCCGCAATTTCCCGAAGGGTCCGTTCCGCGTCATCTGGGTGTGATCATGGACGGGAATGGCCGCTGGGCCAAGCAGAGGGGCATGGAGCGCACCCAGGGTCATCGGGCCGCCGAGCCGGTGGTCTTCGATACCATAGCCGGGGCCATTGAGGCTGGGGTTCGATACCTGAGCCTGTACACCTTCTCTACAGAAAACTGGAAGCGCTCGCCGGCCGAAGTCCGCTTTCTGATGGGTTTCTCCCGAGACATCATCCACCGCCGGGTGGCCCAGATGGATGACTGGGGAGTGCGCGTGCGCTGGGCGGGCCGTCGGCCCCGGCTCTGGAAGTCGGTCATCGACGAGCTGGAGGCGGCCATGGAGCGTACCCGCCACAACACCAGGATCGATGTGATCTTCTGCATCAATTACGGGGGCCGGGCTGAGCTGGCCGACGCAGCCACCGACATCGCCCGGGAGGTGGCGGCCGGGCGAATCAAGGGCTCCAAGGTGACGGAAAAGATGATCGCCCAGCACCTCTACAACCCCGACATACCGGATTGCGACCTGGTCCTGCGCACCTCGGGGGAGCAGCGCACCTCCAACTTCCTGCCCTGGCAGGCGGCCTATGCGGAGCTGGATTTCGTGCCCGAGCTCTTCCCCGACTGCGGGCGCGAGGTGCTTTGGCGGGCCATCGACGATTACATCCATAGGGACAGGCGCTTCGGAGGCGTGGAGAATGCCTGAGAAAACAAGGCATCTCAATTTGTGAAGTTAGCCATAGTCGTCCAAATTTACATGTCTGAACACTCTCGTAATGCCCTTGAAAGGTAGTCTGTGTCATATCGCAGCGGAGCAAGCCTTATCCGCTGTGGCGATTAGGGCAGCAAACGAAGCGAAGGAGTGACAGGCGTGGACGACAAGCAACGCATCATGCAGATCATCGAGGACAAGTCACAGGAGTTCATCGATGCCGCCGACCATATTTGGGGTACCCCCGAGACCAGATTTGCCGTGAGGGAGTCGGTCCAGCAGCATTACAAGGTGCTGGAGCAGGAGGGCTTCGACATCGAAAAGGGCGTGGGCCATATGGACTATGCCTACGTGGCGACCTGGGGCTCGGGTCGTCCGGTAATCGGCATCACCGGCGAATACGACGCCCTGGGAGGCCTCAGCCAGGTGGCTGATTTGGGCGAGCACAAGCCCTTGGTTGAAGGCGGCAACGGGCAAGGTTGCGGTCACAATATTCTGGGTATGGCAGCTGTCGCGGCCGGAGTGGGGATTAAGACCTTCATGGAGGAGAAGGGACTCAAGGGGACCATCAAGGTCTTTGGCTGCCCAGCTGAGGAGTCGGGCTACGGCAAGGCCTTCATGGCCAGGGACGGGGTCTTCGACGGGCTGGATCTGGCCCTGTCCTGGCACCCCTCGGATGTGACCCAGGCCTGGGGCTCCTCCAGCCTGGCGGTCCTGCAGGCCTACTTCGACTTCACCGGTGTGCCGGCGCACGCGGCTGCGGCCCCTGAGCTGGGCCGGAGCGCCTTGGATGCCGCGGAGCTGATGAACGTGGGAGTGCAGTTCCTGCGTGAGCACATGATCGATGAGGCCCGCGTGCACTACGCCTTTATCGACGCAGGCGGCGAGTCGGCAAATGTGGTGCAGTCCCATGCGCGGCTCTACTATTTCGTGCGCGCTCCCAGGATGGATCAGGCTCAGGATCTGTTCAAGCGTGTGGAGAAGATCGCCCAGGGTGCAGCTCTGATGACCGAGACCCAGGTCAAGGAAGAGTTCGACGCGGCCTGCTACAACTTCATCCCCAACCATCCGCTGACCGAGGCCATAGACAGGAACCTGGACATCGTTGGCCCCCTGCCTCTGGACCAGCAGGAGCTGGACTATGAGCGCCGCTACACCGACACGGTCCCTGAGGCCGGCAAACAGCGGGTGCTCAGCCGCACCAAGGCTACCTTCCCTGATCTTCCGGATGAGGAAGTCAGGAAGATGGCCGAGTCCACCATGGCCCTGAAGAAGTATCCACTGGCCTTCACCGATACGGCATCGGGGTCCACAGACGTCGGCGATGTCAGCTGGCAGACACCCACCGCCCAGTTCAGCGGCGGCTTCGAGCCTCAGGGTACCTCAGCTCATTCCTGGCAGTGGGCGGCCAACGGCAAGTCCTCGGTGGCCCACAAGGGTCTGCTTGCGGCAGGTAAGACCCTGGCTCTGACTGCTTATGATGCATTTACCAACCCGGATCTGGTCAAGGCTGCCAAGGAGGACTTCAACAAGACATTCGCCGGCCAGGAGTACAAGGTCGTCATCCCAGACGATGTGATGCCCCACTGACCTACTATTCGGCTGTCGCCGTGCCCTGTGATCCCTGCGGATCACTCCGCCCGGCGGTGGTTGGCTTCGACTGAAGGATGACGGACCAATGGCAATCAAGCAATCCTCAAAAACGGCGAGCGGAACGCTGATCTTCTCCCTGATGGCCGGTTACTCGATCGTGTACATGGACAAGAACATGATCTCGACCGCCATCATCCCCATCTCCGAGCAGTTCCACCTTGACTCGGGGCAGACAGGCATCATCATGTCGGCCTTCTTCCTGGGCTACTCGCTCATGCAGATACCCAGCGGCTGGTTGGCCGATCGGCTTGGGGCCAAGCGTGTGCTGATGGCTTCGATGATCATCATCGGCCTGTTCAGCTACCTGTTCGGCCTGGCTAATGGTCTGGTCTTCTTCATCATCGTCCGGTTCTTCGCTGGCATGGGCCACGGCGGCTACCCGCCCTCCTGCTCCAAGTCGATTGCGGAGAACTTCCCGCAGGAACGGCGTACATTCGTTCAGTCCCTGATTCTGTCGACCTCGGGCATCGGCGGCATCCTGGCCTTCGTTCTGGGCGCCAACCTGGTCGCCATCAACTGGCACCTGGCCTACGGTGTGCTGGGCACCCTCTATCTGCTGGCTTTTGTCTGCATCCTGATTTTTGTGCCCTCCCAGCCTCGCCAGCCCGAAGTCGACCTGAAGCCGGGAGCCAAGGGGGCAGGGTTCCTTGAGGTCTTGAAGAATCGGAACGTGCTGGTCCTCTTCGTGGCCATGCTCCTGCTCAATATCCTCTTGTACGGCAATATTTCTTGGATGCCCACCTTCATCAAAAATACCTTCGGGCTCTCGATTGGTCAGGCCGGCATCCTGCTGGCGGTCAATTCGGTATTCACGACCGTCGCCACCATCTATGCCGGCCAGTTGCTCTCGAAGCTCTTCCTGGGCAGGGAGAAGGTGGCCATCCTGGGCGCCGGGGTAATCAGTGCCGTCCTGGTTGTCTGTTTTGTCTTCTCGCGCAACATCTGGCTCTCCCTCCTGCTGCTGATCCTGGTCTCCTGCGTCTCTGTGGTGGCCTTCACCGGCATCTTCACCTGGCCGCACAAGATCATGGACCCGCACATCATCGGTTCCGCCATAGGCATCATCAACACCGGTGGCACCTTGGGCGGATTCCTGGCTCCCATGATCATCGGCTACCTGGTCAAGGCAGCCGGCGGCTCCTTCGTTGGAGCCTTCCTCTTCATGGGTGCAGCAGCCATCGTTTCGGGGCTGATGGCTCTGCTGGTTAAGGTCGGCAAATAAAGCCGAAGCCGGATCGACCGCATCAACGGCTTCTGATCTCGAAGATCAAACATCTGTGGAGTTATTGTCAAAGGGCCAGTGCTCCTTTTGGGAGTTTCGATGCTTTGGTTCTGACCACAGGTGCTTGTAGGTGGATGTTTGCCAGAGAAATGCCCGTCCCTGAGTAATTTCAGGAACGGGCATTTCTCTGTCGACCAGAGGAGTTGGGTCAGCGATCCGGCTGCTCCCAGATGGTGTCCAATTTGGCGATGGAGAGGGAGTCGATCAGCGCCTTGCCCTCGCCGGACTCGGCGATCAGTCGAATGCCGCGTGGTCCTTGGGCTGGGAAGGAGTAGGAGGACATGATCTCCAGCCCGTCGTTGACGACGACCTCGATCGAGCCCCTGTCCACTATGACGCGTAGCTTGAGTTTGCCCGAGGACTTGTCGACGGGAGCGGTGCGGTAACCCCGGTCCCCGTAAGTGTTGCAGTGGCGGTCGAGCACAACGCGGCCCAGCTGGTCGTCATAGCAGACCAGCGTATGGTCGCCTGATTGTGTCCGATGAATCTCCAGGCCGATGCGCTCGGCCTGGGACTTGTTCAGATCGATCTCCATATTGATGTCGGCGGTCTGCGCGTCGTCCACCAGATTCCGGCTGCCGTTGACCTCCAGCTCGATGGGACCGAAGTTCTGCTGGTCTTGGTCCAGGTTGGAGAACTCGCGTACGGGCAGGCAGCGCAGATGATCACCGGCCAGGGTGACCTCGCGGGGCACGGTGAACTGGCCGCACCAGCTATCCTCCTGCATGGGGATGGGTTCGGTGAAGGGGCTCATCCAGCCGAAGACCAGCCGACGGCCGTCAGGGGCTTGGAAGGTCTGCGGTGCATAGAAGTTGTGACCGTCATCCCAGAGGTGGAACTCAGTCTCCTGATGAAAATCGCCGCCGGGCTGCCAGCTGCCGATCACATAGCCGGCGTTGTTGTGGTTGCGGGCTTCGAATCCGTGGGGCTTCAGGCCCATGGCCGAGTAGCAGACCACCCACTTGTCCTCCAGGGGGAACATATCGGGGCATTCCAGCATGAAGACCTGAGGGTCAGGATGCCGGTAGATCACACGATCGAAGGTCCAGTGCTCCATGTCGTTGGAGGTATACATCCAGATTTCGCCCCGATGGGCGGGAGTGCTGACTCCGAAGACCATGTACCAGAGCCCGCCCATCTTCCACACCTTGGGATCGCGGAAGTGCAGGATCTTCTCGTCGGGGCAGGGGACTACAACACCCTTCTTTTCGAAGTGGATGCCGTCTGAGGAGACCGCCATGCACTGCTCCTGGAGGTTGCCGTCGTCATCGTTTACCCCGTTGCGCCAGCGGTGACCGGTGTAGTAGATGGTCAGACGGCCGTCGTCGCCCACCACGGCCGATCCGGAGAAAACCCCGTCCTTCTCGACCTCCAGGGTGGGTGCCATGGCCAGAGGCTCGCGCCGCCAGGTGACCAGGTCGGCGCTGGACACATGCCCCCAGTGCATGTTTCCCCATTCGCTCCCGTAGGGGTTGAGCTGGAAATAGGCATGATAGCGGCCCTGGTAATAGATCAGACCGTTGGGGTCGTTGATCCATCCGGCCTTGGATGCAATGTGGCACTGGGGATACCAACGATCATTGCGGGTGGTGAAGAGCCGATCGATGCTTTTCTGGGCCTTATCCAGCTGATCGCTCATATCGGTGTTTTCTTTGGTTGCTGCTTGGTTCATCCTTGAATCCTTTCGGGGTTGGGCGGGGTGCTGATGATGGTCGATCTGCGAATCAGCCCTGCGTTATGGCGGACTTCTGTGAGTCCCTGATGAAGGGATCGCCCTCCACCTGCTGATCGTCGCGCTTGAGTACGAAGATTCCGTAAATCAGGGCGACCAGCACCACCAATGAGATGGTGTAGAAAGTGACCCGGTCGCCGGCCCGATCGTGGAGCATGCCCAGCGGGGTGGACAGGGCCACCTGACCGACCTGGGAGGCAATCTGGAAGCCCACCATGTAAAGGGTGGCGGACAGCTTGGGGTTGAAGTGCAGGGTGAAGTAGCGGAAGGCCGGCAGGCTGAAGAGCGGGACCTCGATGGAGTGGAAGAGCTTGACGATGGAGACCATGACCGGGTCGTGGAAGAAACCGCACAGTCCGATTCTGGCGAACATGACCGTAGCGCCCAGCAGCAGGGAGTTGCGGACGCCGATCTTGCGCATAATGACTGGAACTACGCCCATCATGGCCGATTCAAGGAATACTTGGAAGGAGTTGAGAATGCCATAGATCTCGTGACCCTGTTCCGGGGTGGGGAAGAGGTTGGCATAGTAGTTGGGGAACATCTGCTGGTCGAAGACCGTGTAGAAGGTGTTGGTGAAAATCATGAAGACAATCAGGAGCCACAGGGCGGGCATGCCCAGGACATGGATCATGTCGCGCAGGGAGGGCTGGGACTTTTCGCCCTCGGGGGTGGATTCCCGCTTGATTTCTTCGCGCTGCTCATCAGGAATCCAGAAGGCATAGACCAGGAGCATGCACGCGCCGAAGGCTGAGCCCAGCCAGAAGTTGATCATCGGGTTGACGTTGAAAGCGAACCCGGCAATCAGGGCCACAATGGCGTAGCCGAAGGAGCCCCAGGCGCGGGACTGGCCGTATTCGAATCCGAATTTACGACTGTACCGCTCGGTGAGGGCTTCGATCAGAGAGCAACCTGACATGAAACCTGCGGATAGAACGACCGAACCGAGTAAGGCTCCCAGGATCAAGTTGGAATGCATGAGGGGGGCGTAGACGAACTGCACGAAAGGCCCAACCAGCGCCGCAATGGCCGCGATGAATATGGCGAGCCTACGCTTGACTCCCAGCTCGTCCTGGATTACCCCGTAAACGAACATTATTATGAGTGTGCCCACGGAGTTGATGGAGTAGATTTTGCCAACCTGGGTGTTGGTCATACCGAGGCCGTTGATCAGCCAGGGCGAGTAGAAGGACCACCAGATGCCCCAGGCGCAGAAGAAGAAGAATATTCCGGTGGAGGATTCCAAATATGATGGGTTCCTCCATGCTGATGATTTGGCGGCCATGCTAACCCTCTCTCCTTGTTGTGCACCGCTTCTCCGCAGTGCCTCACGGTCCGATGCACTTACTGTGTGCAGAGCGAATCCTGGTAGGTATAGTAGGTCGTCAATCGATTTACGTCAAACGATTGACGATTATTGCATCTCCCTATCGAAGACGATGAGCAACTAGCAGGGGATGCTGACTGATTGGTGACTGGCGACAAGCCAGCCGGATCTGAACTTGGTTCGCCATCTTGCGGCGGGAAAGGGGAGATGTGATTCTGGCATTAGTGGTTGGCCGAGACTGGGTCCGAGGTGGCATCTAGGCGGGTGGAACCCTTACGGATCAGGGCGCAATGGATGCGCACCCCGCCAGCTTGATCAAGCGGCGGCAGGACGGCACGGGTATCGGGCAGCGGTAGGGCAACGCGACGCGGGTTGATTTGTGCCAGCAGTCGCCGCGCCGCCCAGAATCCCATCTCGTAGTGGGGAAGCTCGACCGTGGTCAGTGGGGGTGCCGTGGTTTCTGCGATGACCTGGTGGTTGTCCACGCCTACCAGGTTCAGATCTCTGCCGATTATCAGATGGCGGGCTGCGGCGGCCTGGTATAGGTAGAAAGAACGTGAATCATTGAAGCAGAAGACACCATCGGGGTGCTGGTTCTCCATCAAATCGTCCACTTGGTCCATGGCTTCCTGGTTGAATCCCACCAGTCGGATCAAGGCCTTACTTGCAGGTAGGCCGGCCTCCTTCAGGGCGGTCTGATATCCGCGCATTCTGTCTTCTTGCGCTGGCAGATTCTGTGTGGTGCCTAGGTAGGCCACCCGGCGGCAGCCTGATTCAATCAGGTGATGGGTGGCATCGTAGCCGATTAGAAACTCGTCAGGTGCGATGCTGGGACAGCGTTCGGCGCGCTCCACTGCGTTGACCACCACGGCAGGGCAGGAGCGCAGAGCCTGGGGCAGGTCGATATTCTGGTCGTACATTTTGGCGAAGAGGAAGCCGTCCACCCCATAGCGCTTTAATGCCTGGATCTGTTCGGCTTCCCGAACGCCCTCATCAGTGGAGACGGTGAGAAGCAGATAGCCGCGCTCAGCGGCCGCATCCTGTGCGCCCTGAATGATGGCGCCCGCGTAGGGCGTGGTGGCTACCTTTTCGCTGATGAAGCCCAGCATGCCGGTCTTGCTGGTACGTAGCGACCTGGCCATGGGATTGGGCCGATAGCCCAAGGCTTTGGCTATGCTGCGCACCTTTCGTGCTGTATCCGACTTGACTCTGCCCTTATCGCGGCCGTTGAGCACCAGAGAGACTGTGGAGACGGATACGCCTGTGCGTTCGGCGATCTGCTTCATCGTGATCATGGGCACACCTTAACTTGTTCAGGCGATTTCAGCCCGACTGATCTTCAGCGACAGGGAGTTTTAGCGGTTTTCCCCGCCCAGGATCCGATCGATCCGTTCCACCTTTTCGTGGATCTGGTCCCGCTTCCCGGGACGGATGTCCAGCCTGAGGCTGACGCCGGTCCGATATCCCTGTTCGGCCAGGACCCGTGTAGCTTCTTCCACGACCTCCATGACCCGATGCAGATCCCCTTCGACGACGGTGCTCATGGCATTGGTCTGATTGGGCAGACCTGAATCCCTGATGACCTTGATGACCTGGGCCACATAGGTGGACAGCTCCTCACCCTGACCAGAGGGAGCAATAGTGACCTCGGCTACGGTGTTTAGATAAGATTGGTCATTCGTATCTGGCATATCGGAAACCTTTCCACATCGATTGGTGTTCGTAGGCAGGATGCCCGGTGTCCCCAGCGGTCACCTGCGCGGCCTCCCGCACATGCCTCGATGGTAGGCCTCTACGCTGACAGCAGGTCACCCGTCGAAGGTATGCTGGAGGCCGGTCATCAGGTCGTATGCCCCAAGGAGGGGCTCCCGAACAGAAGGTGTGATCAGTGGCAGTATCGAAACTGGATGAGGTCATCTCCCTGGCCAAGCGCCGAGGGTTCGTCTTTCCCGCAGGGGAGATCTATGGCGGGACGCGCTCGGCCTGGGACTATGGCCCTTTGGGCGTGGCCCTCAAGGACAACATCAAGCGTGAGTGGTGGCGGACCATGGTGGTCACCCGCGACGACGTGGTTGGCGTGGACACCTCGGTCATCCTGCCCACGGCGGTCTGGGAGGCCTCGGGCCATGTCTCCGTTTTCAACGACCCCCTGATCGAGTGCCTGAACTGCCACAAGCGGCACCGAGCCGACACCCTGGAAGAGGCCTACGTCGAGAAGCACGGCCATGATCCGGAAAACGGCCTCAAGGACATCCCTTGCCCGGACTGCGGCACCAAGGGCCAATGGACCGAGCCTCGCGACTTTAACATGATGCTGCAGACCCACCTAGGTCCTGTCCAGGACGAGAAGAGCCTGCACTATCTGCGCCCCGAGACCGCCCAAGGCATTTTCGTGGACTTCAAGTCCGTCATGGCCTCATCGCGATCCAAGCCTCCTTTCGGCATCGCCAACATGGGCAAGAGCTTCCGCAACGAGATAACGCCCGGCAACTTCATCTTCCGCACCCGCGAGTTCGAGCAAATGGAGATGGAGTTCTTCGTCCACCCTGGCACCGACGAGGAATGGCATCAGTACTGGATCGATGCCAGGACCCGTTGGTACGTGGACCTGGGTGTCAAGCCGGAGAACCTGCGGCACTATGAGCACCCCAAGGAGAAGCTGGCCCACTATTCCAAGCGGACCGTGGACATCGAGTACCGGTTTGGCTTCCAGGGTTCCGAGTGGGGCGAGCTGGAGGGCGTGGCCAACCGCACCGACTACGACCTCAAGGCCCATGCCGAGCACTCGGGCGAGGATCTGAGCTACTTCGACCAGGCCAGCGGGGAGCGTTACATCCCCTATGTGATTGAGCCTGCGGCCGGACTGACGCGCTCGCTGATGGCCTTCCTGGTGGATGCCTATGACGTGGACGAGGCTCCCAACACCAAGGGCGGGGTCGACCGGCGCACCGTGCTGCGTCTGGATCCGAGGCTAGCCCCGGTCAAGGCCGCCGTCCTGCCCCTGTCCAAGAAGCCAGATCTGCAGCGGATCGCCCATGACCTGGCCGCCGACCTGCGCCAGAATGAGTGGATGGTGGACTATGACGAGTCCGGCGCTATCGGCCGCCGCTACCGTCGTCAGGACGAGATTGGCACGCCCCTGTGCATCACCGTGGACTTCGACACCCTGGACGACAAGGCGGTTACCATCCGTAACCGTGACTCCATGCAACAGGACCGAGTGGCCTTGGACCAGGTGGAGAACTACGTGCGTCGGGTCGTCGGCGAACAGCGGGTGCGCTATCCCATGGGCCCCTCCGACCTGACCGGCGCGCGCGCCGCCGACGGCTACACGGACCTAGCCAGCGAGCCGGGCACGGACGAGAGCGAACCCATCAAGGTGGCCGAGGCCGGTGGCCGGTACTGAGACTGATCACTCGACCCAGAAGATCGCTCCGATGCAGCTGGGCCCTATAACCGTGCCTGTTCCGGTCATGCTTTCGCCCATGGCGGGTGTGACCAACTGGCCTTTCCGTTTGCTCTGCAGGGAGTATGGACCGGACGGACTGTATGTGGGGGAAATGGTTACGGCTCGGGCCCTTGTGGCGCGCAACCCCAAGGCCTTCCGGCTGTGTCGCTTCGCTCCTCAAGAGAAGGTGCGCTCACTGCAATTGTATGGGGTGGATCCTCAAATCATGGAGCAGGCCACCAGAATGGTGGTTGATGCGGGCTGGGTCGATCATATCGACATGAACTTCGGCTGCCCAGTCCCCAAGGTCACCAGACATGGTGGGGGATCCGCCCTTCCCTGGAAGACCGACCTCTTCACCGAACTGGTTCATCGAGTGGTTGCTGTCTGCTCGCCTGCCGGAATCCCCGTCACCGCAAAGATCCGGGTGGGCATCGACCACCAGCACGAGACCTTCTTGGAAGCGGCTCACATCGCCCAGGAAGAGGGTTGCGCCGCCGTGACTTTGCATGCCAGAACCACGGCTGAATACTATGGCGGCCATGCCGACTGGGATCGGATCGCTCAGCTGGTCCAGTCCGTAGACATCCCCGTCTTCGGCAACGGCGACATTTGGACAGCCGAGGATGCCCTGGACATGTTCGCCCAGACAGGCTGCGCAGGCGTGGCCATCGGTCGGGGCTGCCAGGGCCGTCCCTGGCTCTTCGCCGACATCGCTGCGGCCCTGGCCGGCTCGCCGGAACGGCAGGAGCCCACCTTGGGTCAGGTCGGGGCGATCATGGCCCGCCATGCCCGGCTCCTGGTCGAGTTCTACGACGGCGACGAGCGCATGGCCGTCCATGATATGCGCAAGCACGTGGCATGGTACCTCAAGGGTTTCGCCGTGGGTGGGCAGGTGCGCCGCGACTTCATGGCATGCGAGAACCTGGAGGATCTGGATCACTGCATCGCCGACCTGGACCAGGACATGCCCTATCCGCGTGCCGTGGCCGGCAAGCCCCGGGGCCGAGTCCGCTATGCCAAGAAGGTTCGCCTGCCCTATGGCTGGCTGGATTCGCGGACTACCACCCATCAGGAGCGCGAAACGCTCTTTGGCAATGATCCCATGGACGCCTCCTACTGAAGCCGGAAATATCCCTCTCGCCAAGCATGTGCATCCGGGTCTAGAATCAGGGTTTAGAATACGGACAGAACGGCGTGGAGGTTCTTTCGGAAGACCAGGGCGGTTGGCTCTGACCTCCCGGACCCTAGGCCCACGGCCGTCAGGGAGGGTCGGAACGCCTGTGGGCAAATGCGTGTTGGCGTATATGACCTGCGCTAGAGTTGAGCGTAACGTGAGTGACGGGAGCATACTGTGAGCGAGATTGCCCAGAATGACAATTTCAATGACAAGACCAACATCAAGGTCGTTGGTGTTGGTGGAGCCGGTGGCAATGCTGTCAATCGCATGATCGCCGAGGGTCTGCAGAATGTCGAGTTTGTGGCCATCAATACCGATGCCAAGGATCTCCTGCGCTCAGATGCCGATGTGAAGATCTCCCTTTCTGATGCCAACAGCCGTGGCCTGGGGGCCGGCGCTGATCCGGAGAAGGGCGCCAAGGCTGCCCAGGACCATCAATCTGACATTGAAGAGGTCCTCAAGGGTGCCGACATGGTCTTCGTCACTGCTGGGGAGGGCGGCGGCACAGGCACCGGCGCCAGCCCCTTGGTTGCGCGTGCAGCCCGTCAGCAAGGCGCGCTCACCATCGCCGTGGTCACTCGGCCGTTCACTTTTGAAGGGCCCAGGCGCTCCGCTTCCGCCGAATCGGGCATCGAGAACCTGCGCAAGGAGGTCGATGCCCTTATCGTTATCCCCAATGACCGGCTTCTGGATCTCTCGGATCGCACGGTCTCGGTCATGGATGCTTTCAAAACCGCCGACACGGCCCTGCTGGCCGGCGTTCAGGGCATTACCGACCTGATTACCATGAACTCCTACATTCACGTGGACTTCTCCGATGTCACCGCTATCTTGAAGGATGCCGGCACTGCCCTCTTCGGTATCGGCGCAGCCAGGGGTGAGGATAGAGCCACGCAAGCTGCTGAGATCGCCATCTCCTCCCCGCTCTTGGAGGAGAGCATCGAGGGCGCCCATGGAGCTCTTATCAATGTGGCCGGCCCCAGCGACCTGAGTATGCAGGAGGCATCTGCTGCCGCCCAGCTGGTTCAGGATGCCATCCATCCTGAGGCGCAGATCATCTGGGGTCTGGCCTTGGACGACGCCTATGGGGACGAGGTGCGGGTCACGGTCATCGCCGCCGGATTCGATCCCACCCCAAAGAAAGATGAGATCAAAGCCTCCGTAGCAGACTCGGCCACTGCACCGGTAGCGGCCACCCCGGTCCAGGAGCCCCAGCAGCCTATGGCGGATCCGTCCGTCCAGGCGGAGTCGGAGTCCGATGAGACCTCCGAACACGATGTGGTGCCCCCAGCCTCTGGCGATGACGGCACCTCCGACCCGGGATATCTGGATATCCCTGACTTTCTGCGGTAATCAGGCGAAGGAGCAGATATGGCAGGATTGATGAAAAACGCGATGTCTTTTTTCGGCATGTCGGATGTCGTGGACGACGATGACGACGATCTGGCCGACGATGACGAGGCTCGCGACGGTTTCGACACCGATCACTCTGTGACCCCCATGGCTCAGCAATCTGCATCCAACAGCCAGGAAGCCGAGCCCACACCTTTCCAGAGCCGGATCAACCGCATCACTACCATTCATCCCAAGTCCTACGAGGATGCCCAGATGGTCGGTAGGGCCCTGAGGGACGGGGTGCCGGTGGTCCTCAACCTGACTGGGGTGTCCGAGTCTGTGGCCTACAGGATTGTCGATTTCTCCGCCGGCGTGGTCTTCGGGGTACGCGGGTCCATTGAGCGGGTCACTCCAAGGGTCTTTCTACTCAGTCCTGCACAGGTCAACATCAAGGTGGAGGAGCCTGAGTCGGGCTCTTCGGCCAAGGGGCTTTTCGCCCAGTGACTGACACCCTGGCAACCGTGTCCGCAGGAGTCTGAAGACGCATGCTTGTACCTTTTGTTCGTTATCTGGTAGACATCCTTATCGAGACCTACCTGCTGGTTCTCTTCGTGCGGATGATTCTGGACTGGGTTCTGGTATTGTCGCCTCGCTGGTACCCTCGTGGCTTCGTAGCCTCGCTCATCCGGGTTATCTATGCCTTGACTGAGCCGCCGCTTCGCTGGCTTCGCCGGTACATTCCGCCCCTGCCCATGGGCAGGATCCAGCTTGATGTCTCCTTCATGGTGCTCTACGCCGGACTGATCATCATCCAGGTGCTTATAGGCTAGAGACAAGACCGCGGATACGGCATACTCCGTGCTAGCATGCAGTAAGAGAACACAATCGGGCTGGTTGGCCTGAAGCGAGGTGGAGAAACATATGGCTCTATTGACGCCTAATGATATAAGGGAGCATACCTTCCAGACAGTGCGGTTCAAGGAAGGCTACGACGTCGACGAGGTCGACGACTTCCTGGATCAGGTCACAGACACGGTTGAAGCGTTGGGCAAGCAGGCCGTGCAAGGAAGTGCCGCTTCCACCCAGTCCCTGGGCACCGATGTGGCCTCGTTGAACTCCAAGATCTCCGATCTGACGGCTCAGGTGGAATCGCTGCAAAAGGAGAATGGGGATCTGAAACAGGCCCAAGGCTCCGCAGCCCAGCAGCCCGCCGTGGATGCGCAGACCAAGCGGTTACTGGCCGAGTCCCAGAGTCAGGTCAAAACCCTGTCCTCCCAGAATGACCAGCTCAAGCGTCAGGTCGAGCAACTCAACTCCCAGATCGACCAGCTGACTGCTCAGGCCGCTGCGGGCAACAACACCCAGGCTCTGACCAACCAGCTGACGGCCATGCAAAAGGAACGCGACCAGGCCCGCCAGCAGGTCCAGGCTCTGACCAACCAGCTCAATGCCTCCCAGCAGAGCATGGCCACGGCCCGCCAGCAGATCGCACAGGCTCAGAAGGCCTCTCAGGAGCAGCAGCAGCGTACTGAGCAGCTGAACAAGCAGCTAGAGGAATCCCGCAAGCGCGAGGAGCAGTTGCGTGAGCAGGTCTCCAAGGCCGAGCCATCCACCGAAACGGGCAGTCTACAGCGGATTGCGGGCGCTGGCGCTGAGGCCAACAGCGAACCCGAGAGGGCCACCGCCATGCTCACGCTGGCCATGCAACTGCACGATCAGTACGTGGACAAGGGTAAGGCCAACGCCTCCCAGCTGGTGGCCGAGGGCCATGCCCAGCACGACGACATTGTCAAGAAGGCTGAGGACTACTCCAAGAGGACCCGCGCCGAGGTGGACGAGTACTCCAAGCGTGTGCACTCCGAGGCCGATGGCTACTCACAGCGCGTACGCTCCCAGGCCGACGAGTACTCGGTCAAGACCCGTTCCGATGCTGACGCCTATTCCAAGCGCCAGCACACCCAGGCCGACGAGTACGAGACACAGGTGCAGACTCGGGCGCAGGAGTACGACAAGAACACCCGCGACAGCGCGGATCGTTATGCCGCCGATGTCAAGAACAAGCTCATGGATCAGTCCAAGGTTCTCGAGGAGAACATCCAGGGGCTCAAGCAGTTCGAGGCGGGCTACCGCAGCAAGTTGACCGAGTTCCTCAACCAGCTGATCAACCAGATTTCAGACACCAGCAATTACCAGTCCATGGAAAAGAAGTCCGAACAGGCTCACTGATTCCATCCGGTAATGACGAAGAACACATCTATGAGACGGCTGCGCGGACGCGTGGCCGTCTTCGTCGCTCTGGCGGCAGTGGCCATAGCCCTGGATCAGCTGACTAAGGCCCTAGCACTGGCCCGGCTGGGCAACGGCATCAGGGTGGCTCTGCCGGGTCCCCTACGCGGTCTGCGACTGGTACGCAACCCCGGTGCATCCCTGGGATTGGGGTCTGGGAGTACCTGGGTCATATCCCTGATCGCCTTAGCGGCCTGTCTGCTCATCATTGTTCTGGCTCTGCGCACCACCTCCATGGTCTGGACCTTGGTCCTCTCCCTGGCCTTCTCCGGGGCAGCAGGCAATCTGATCGACAGGGTTGCCTATGCCTCCGGTTTTCTTGACGGTGCCGTGGTCGACTTTCTGGACTACGGCTGGTCGGTGGGCAACGTTGCCGACGTCTATCTGACTCTGGCAGGCGTGGCCGTAGTGGTGCTTATTATCTGTAATGTGCGGTTCAGCGACCGGTCCAAGACACTAAAACATGGGGGAGCGGCAAAGTGACACGGCTTCTTCCTGCGCCGGATGCCTTGGTAGGTCGGCGCTTGGATCTGGCCCTGTCCAAGATGCTGGGCCTGTCCAGGGCCAAGGCCAGCGATCTGGTGGCCCAGGGTCATGCGCGGATCATGGGCCGCCGGGTGAACAAGGCCACCACCTTGATGAGCGGTGATCTGATAGAGCTGGACGAGCCCGAGTCAACCAAACAGGTGGAGCCGGTGGCTGAGGACATGCCCGTGGTCTACGAGGATGAGGACGTGGTCGTCGTCGACAAGCCGGTGGGGGTGGCTGCACATCCCTCCATAGGCTGGACCGGTCCAACCGTTCTGGGCAGCCTCCTGCAGCGGGGTACCCACATCACCTCCATGGGAGCCCAAGGCCGCCAGGGTATCGTCTCTCGTCTGGACGCGGGCACCAGCGGCCTCATGCTGGTCTGCAAGTCCGACCTGGCCTACAAGGAGATGCGTCGGCAATTCGCCCGGCATGAGGTGATCAAGATCTACCATGCCCTGGTCCAGGGCAATCTGACCGAGGACAAGGCCACCATCGAGGCTCCCATCGGACGCGCCCGGGTCTCGGACTTTCGCTTTACGGTCACCCCTGCAGGCAAGGAGGCCATCACCCATTGGGATGTGCTGGAACGTTTCGGCTCGGCCACCCTGGTCAGCGTCAATCTGGAGACTGGGCGCACCCATCAGATACGCGTGCACTTCTCCTCCATAGGCCATCCACTGGTAGGTGATCACATGTATGGGGCCAACCCCGACCTGGCGGACAGGCTGGGCCTGAAGCGGCAGTGGCTACACGCCATGCGCCTGGAATTCCGCCATCCCCGCACCAAAATCTGGACCAAGGTGGTCTCCTCCTACCCGGCTGATCTGCGCCGCTCCCTGCAGATCGAACGTCAGGGCGCCACCGGTATACGCAGCTAGCGGACTCCGGCGATTCGGCCAGAGGCCTGGGTAAATTGGAGATATGTCCTCAACCCGGTCAGACTTCGTTCACCTTCACACCCATACCCACTATTCAACCTTGGACGGGGCCAGCAGAATACCCGACCTGGTTGCCGAGGTGGGACGGCTGGGGCAACCGGCTGTAGCCATTACCGATCACGGCAACATGCACGGGGCTTATGAGCTTTGGCGCACAGCTGTAGATGCTGACATCAAGCCCATCATCGGCATTGAGGCCTACGTGACCCCTGAGACTGCCCGCCAGGACAAGAGCCGGGTCCACTGGGGAACCGACGAGCAGCGTTCTGACGATGTCTCCGGCGGTGGCTTCATCACCCACATGACCCTCTGGGCCAGTGACGACACGGGCCTGGTCAACCTGATCAAGGCCTCATCGGTGGCCAACCTGGAGGGTCTGGTCGGCAAGTGGCCCCGTATGGACAAGGATTTGCTGTCCACCTATCACAAGGGGGTCATAGCCACCACCGGCTGCCCCTCGGGCATCGTCCAGACCAGGCTGAGGTTGGGCCAGTTCGACGAGGCTCTGCGGGCCGCCGGGGAGTTCCAGGACATCTTCGGCAAGGAGAACTACTACGTCGAGCTGATGGACCATGGGCTGGAGATCGAGCATCGGGTGACCAAGGATCTGCTGGAGATCGCCCGTCGTCTGGATGCCCCCCTGGTGGCCACCAACGACTCGCACTATGTGCGCAAGGAGGATGCCTCGGCCCAGGACGCCCTGCTCTGCATCAACTCGGGATCCCGGCTGACCGACCCCGGCCGCTTCAAGTTCGACGGCAGCGGCTACTACATCCGCTCGGCCCAGGAGATGCGTGAGATCTTCAAGGAGTTCCCCGAAGCCTGCGACAACACCTTGGAGATCGCAGAACGCTGCAACGTCATGTTCGACGACCACGAGGACGGGGCCTTCATGCCCCGTTTCGACTGCCCGGAAGGCTGGGACGAGACCTCCCTTTTCCTGAAGAAGGTGGACGAGGGGTTGAAGAACCGCTACCCGGACGGGGTGCCCGAGGAGGTATCCCACCAGGCCGACTACGAGTGCGGGGTCATCTGCCAGATGCAGTTCACCGGATACTTCCTGGTGGTGGCCGATTACATCAACTGGGCCAAGAACCACGGAATCATGGTGGGACCGGGCCGTGGATCGGCGGCAGGGTCCATGGTGGCCTACGCCATGGGCATCACCGAGCTGGACCCGCTCAAGCATGGGCTGATTTTCGAGCGATTCCTCAACCCTGAACGCGTATCCCTGCCTGATATCGATGTGGACTTCGACCCCGAGGGGCGCATGAAGGTCCTGGACTACGTGGGTCGTAAGTACGGCTCCGACAAGGTGGCCCAGTGCGTGACCTACGGCACCATCAAGACCAAGCAGGCCCTGAAGGACTCAGCCAGGATCATGGACTACGAATATTCCGTGGGCGACCAGGTCACCAAGGCCCTGCCGCCTACGGTCAACGGCAAGGACATGAGCCTCAAGGAGATCTTCGATCCTCAGTCCAAGCGCTACCCGGAGGCCAAGGAGTTCCGCGACCTATATGAATCCAACCCGGATGTCAAGCGGATCACCGAAGAAGCCAAGGGCATCGAGGGCATCATCCGTCAGACCGGCGTGCATGCCTGCGCCACCATCATGGCCTCCAATCCCATCACAGATACCTCGCCGCTGATGGAACGCACCGACGGCACGGTGACCACCACCTTCGAGTACCACACCTGCGAGACCCTGGGGCTGGTCAAGATGGACTTCCTGGGGCTGTCCAACCTGACGGTCATCAGGGACACGGTCAACAACATCAAGCGCAACGGCAAGGAGCCCATCAGCATCGAGAAGGTCCCCCTGGACGACAAGGAGACCTACCAGCTGCTGTCCCGGGGCGACACCCTTGGCGTCTTCCAGCTCGATGGCGACGGTATGCGCTCCCTGCTGCGTATGCTTAAGCCCGATAACTTCAACGACATCTCCGCCCTGATCGCCCTCTACCGGCCGGGGCCTATGGATATGAACTCGCACATCAACTATGCCAAGCGAAAGAACGGGCTGCAGAAGATTGAGCCCATCCATCCCGAGGTGGCCAAGCCCCTGGCGGGCGTGCTCGATGAGACCTATGGCCTGATCGTCTATCAGGAGCAGGTCCAGTCCGCGGCCAGAATTCTGGCCGGCTACTCCCTGGGCCGAGCCGATGTGCTGCGAAGGGCCATGGGCAAGAAGAAGCCTGACGTCCTGGCCAAGGAACAGGTTCCCTTCTTCGAGGGCATGAAGGAGCACGGATACTCCCAGGAGGCCGCCCAGGCGGTCTGGGATGTCCTGGTGCCCTTCTCGGGCTACGCCTTCAACAAGGCGCACTCCGCGGCCTATGCCCTGATCGCATACTGGACCGCTTACCTGAAGACCCACTATCCGGTGGAGTTCATGGCCGCCCTGCTGCAGAACGAGCGGACCAACAAGGACAAGACCGCACTCTACTTGGGCGAGGCCAGAAGGATGGGCATCCGCATCCTGGCGCCTGACATCAACGAGTCCGTGTCCGAGTACTCCGCTGTCGGCGACGTGGTCCGCTTCGGCCTGGGAGCCATCCGCAATGTGGGCGACAAGGTAGTGGCGGACATCATCAAGGAGCGCCAGGGACCCCGGGGCAAGTATGTCAACTTCATGGACTTCGTCAAGCGGGTGCCCATGGAGGTGCTCAACAAGCGAACAGTGGAATCCCTGATCAAGGGTGGTGCCTTCGACAGCATCGACCCCAACAGAAGGGCACTTTTCCAGATTCACGATGAAGCCGTCGACCAGGTCATGCCCATCAAGCGCAAGCAGGCCGAGGGCCAGTTCGACCTCTTCGCCGACGCCGATGAGGACGCCCCCCAGCAGGATGCCTTGGGCGATGCCCAGGTGACCGTGCCCGACATAGACGAGTGGGACAAGTCCACCAAGCTCAACTTCGAGCGGCAGATGCTGGGCCTGTATGTGTCTGACCACCCGCTGAGCGGCATGACTTCGGTTTTGGCTGGCATGCGAGACATGTCCATCGCCCAGCTGCTCAACCGGTCTAACAGCTTGGACGGCAAGGCGGTGACCCTGGCCGGGCTGGTCACTGCTGTGGACCGCCGGGTCTCCAAGAAGGGCAACCCCTGGGCCATCGTCACCATCGAGGACTTGGAGAGCTCCATCCAATGCATGTTCTTCGGCAAGGTCTACGACGCCCACTCCGACGACCTGGCCCTGGACTCGGTCATCAGGGTGAGGGGAGTGGTCGAGCTTCGTGACGAGGCTACCAACATCCGCGTCAACGATATGGAGGTGCCCGTCCTGGAGTCGGCGGATGAGCGGCCTCTGACCATCACCCTGCCCAAGCAGGCTCTGGACCGGGGGCACATGGAGCGGCTGGCTCGGATACTCAAGTCCCACCCCGGTTACTGTCAGGTTCGTCTGGCCATCACCGACGACCGGGGCAACGTGCGTCTGTTGACCTTTGGTGACGGATTCCGCACCCGGCACGACACCTCCATGATGGCCGAGATCAAGTCGGTCTTCGGACCCTCCTGCCTGCCGTCGGCCTAGGACGCGCCCGGAACCGTCTCACCATTTGGGACGGTGGTGAGTCGCTGGCTTTGGCGACACAAAAGTTCACTACCATCAAAGTATGTCAAAGCTCATGATGAGAACCATGGATCTGCGCGGGAAAACCATGTCCCGCGCCCAACTCCTTGCCGCCATGCCCCGAGCCGATATGGGTACACGGGAGGCCAGCGCCCAGGTGCAGCCCATACTTGACCAAGTGCGTGAGCATGGGGCAGCGGCCCTGCGCGACCTGGAGGAGAAGTTCGACCATGTGCGTCCCCATGATCTGAGGGTTCCGGCATCGGCCATGCAGGAGGCCCTGAGGCAGCTGGATCCCAAGGTCAGGGCGGCAATCGAGGAGTCCGTTACCCGCATCCGCAAGGTCTGCACTACCCAGGTGCCCAAGCCCATGGCCACCGACCTGGCGCCTGGCGCTCGGGTCAGCGAGCGGTGGATTCCGATCGAACGCGTAGGCCTCTACGTGCCGGGAGGCAAGGCCCTGTATCCTTCCTCGGTCATCATGAACGCGGTGCCCGCCCAGATTGCCGGCGTCGATTCCCTGGCCGTGGCCACTCCGCCCGCCTCTGACGACCCTCGGGGTCTGCCGGCTGCCATCATCCTGGCCACCTGTGCCATTCTGGGAGTGGACGAGGTCTATGCCGTGGGCGGTGCCCAGGCCGTGGCCATGTTTGCATACGGGGCCAGGGGATCCGAGCCCCAGGACGAGGAGATTCTTTGCGACCCGGTCGACAAGATCACCGGCCCGGGCAATATCTTTGTGGCGACAGCCAAGCAGATGGTCTCCGGCATGGTGGGAATCGATGCCGTGGCCGGACCCACGGAAATTGCTATTCTTGCTGACGGGCAGGCCAACCCCGACTGGGTTGCTGCAGACCTGATCGGCCAGGCCGAACATGACGAGCTTGCCGGTTCGGTGCTGATCACCGACAGCCAGGAACTGGCCCAGGGCGTTCAGGAGGCTTTGGGGCGCAGGGTGCCTCGAACCGAGCATGTCGACCGGGTGCGCACCTCCCTGGGCGGCAACCAGTCGGGAATCATCCTGACCGACGGGATCGACCAGTCCATCGACGTGGCCAATGCCTATGCCGCCGAGCATCTGGAGGTTCAGACGGCCGATCCTGATGCCGTCATCGACAGAATTCGGAATGCCGGCGCCATCTTCCGCGGCCCATATTCTCCTGTGCCCCTGGGCGACTACATGTCCGGGTCAAACCACGTCCTGCCCACTGGCGGCACGGCCCGGTTCGACGTGGCCCTGGGCGTCCACACCTTCATGAAGCCTGTCGAAGTCATCGAATATGACGAGGAAGGGCTCAAGCCCATCGCGGCCAAGATCAATGATTTTGCCGTATCCGAAGACCTGCCCGCCCATGGCGAGTGCATCCTGAGCCGGTTCCTGGACGACCCCTACAACAAAGCCGACCTGGAAGCCAACGAAGAGAAGGCTGGTCTGCTGTGAGTGCCATACCAGCTGATCTTCCCCTCCGCATGGACCTAATCGGGGAAGAGCCTTACGGTGCCCCCCAGCTGGATGTTCCGGTCTGCCTGAACGTCAACGAGAACCCCTACCCCCTGGACCAGGAGGTGGTCGATGCCATTTGCCAGCGTGTGCGCCAGGTGGCCCCCGGCCTCAATCGCTATCCGGACAGGGAGCATGAGGACCTGCGGCGGGCCCTGGCTGTATACCTGAAGAAGGAGTCCGGTGCCTCGCTTGAACCCAAGCAGATCTGGGCGGCCAACGGGTCCAATGAGATCATGCTTCAGCTCTTCCAGGCCTTCGGCGGGCCGGGTAGGACCGCCTTGGGCTGCGACCCGACCTACTCCATGTATCCGGAGTACGCCCGTGACACCTTCACTGACTGGGAGCTGGCCCACCGGCTGCCTGATTTCGGCCTGGATATTGAAACGACTATCGAGCGCATCAAGGCTTTGAGACCAGCCATGGTCCTGGTAACCAGCCCCAACAATCCCACGGGGACAGCCCTGCCCATGGATCAGCTGACCAGGCTCCTGGAGGTCTGCTCTAAGGTTCCTGTGGCGGGCGCGGACCCGTCCGCCCGGCCCATCGTGGTCGTGGATGAGGCCTACATCGAGTTTCGAGACCCGGGCACGCCCTCGGCGGTCAGCCTGATTGGTCAGTACGACCACCTGGCAGTCAGCCGGACCATGTCCAAGGCCTTCGCCTTTGCCGGCGCCAGGGTGGGTTACCTGGTTGCATCCAAGGGAATAGTCGACGCGGTCCGCATCGTCCGAATGCCCTACCATCTGAGCGCCCTGACTCAGGCTGCGGCCCTGGCTGCCCTGGAGCACACGGACCTCCAGCTGGCTCGTGTGGATCAGCTTCGCCAGACCCGTCGGCAGACAGCCGAGTGGCTGGCCGGACAGAAGTTCCATGGTCAGCCCTTGACTGTGGTTCCCTCGGCCTCCAACTTCATCCTCTTCGGTATCTTCCCCGACCGGGATGCCGTCTTCGAGGCCATGAAGGATGAAGGCGTGTTGATCCGGGCTGTGGGTCCCCAGGGCTACCTGAGGGTCTGCATGGGCACGGACGCGGAGATGGAGCGATTCCGCCAAACGCTGGTCCATGTCCTCAAGCGGTTCTAGGAGGATGCGGACCAGCGGCACGGCTATGCTGGTGGTCTAGACGCCGCACAGAAGATACAGCGCGAACTGGAGTGTGCGGCAGAAAGCGGAGGAGCAGCAATGGCAGGCAGAACAGCCACCATCACCCGCCAGACCAGTGAATCCAAGGTGAGTCTGAGTCTGGATCTGGATGGCACCGGAGTGACCGATATCGACACCTCGGTTCCCTTCTATGACCATATGATGACGGCCCTGGGCAGGCATTCCCTGATCGACCTGACCATCAAGGCAAGCGGGGACACCCAGATCGACGTCCATCACACCGTCGAGGACGTTGCCATCGTCTTTGGTGAGGCCCTGGCTCAGGCCCTGGGCGACAAGCGGGGCATCAAGCGCTTCGCCGATGCCACCGTCCCTCTGGACGAGGCCCTGGCACGAGCCGTGGTCGATATTTCCGGCAGGCCCTATGCGGTCTGCACGGGCGAGCCTGAGGGGTTCCAGTACGCCATGATCGGCGGGCACTTCACCGGCTCCTTGGTCCGGCACGTCATGGAGTCCATCGCCCTGCATGCCGGCATCTGCCTTCACCTGACCCTCTTGTCGGGCAGAGATCCGCACCACATCGCCGAGGCAGAGTTCAAGGCCGTAGCCAGGGCTCTGCGCTTCGCGGTGGAGCCTGATCCCAGGGTGAAGGGCATCCCCAGCACCAAGGGGTCGCTATGAGCGCGGATGAATACGACAACAACGACTGCAGGGATCAAGACTTGCCGGATTCCGGCCATCATCTGAGTGAGGAAGAGGTCGAACGGGCTCTGGCCAGCTTTGAGGCTGAGTTCAATGAGGGCCAGAATCAAGCGGATCAGCCCGTTGAGGACTCCGGATCAGGCGTGGATGACGAGGCTGGTTTGGATTCCGCGCCCGCTGACGAATCTTCGGTGGAACCGGATGGGGCCGATGGCGTTGCTGCCGATTTCGACCAAGAGCTTGAAGGCCTGATCGGCAACCGGGCCAAGGCCGCCGTAATGGTGACACGCCTGGCTTCGGCAGAGCTTCTGGCCGCCTTCTGCCAGATATCCGATATCTCCGCCTATTGCATCCAGGCCCGTGAGGGTGCTGTGGCCGTCCTGAGAAATCTGGACGGGGACGGACCCGAGGCAGCCATCCGCGATTTGACCACGGTCGTATCCGGGCTCAGCGCCATCCTGGCCGTCAACCGGGCCGACAAGCTCGATGTGACCCTATGGATCAGCGGGCAGTCGGGACAGACGCTCGCGCCGCCCATCCTCTTTGCCGCCACTGCAGACTTCGTAGAAGACCTGATGATCGGGACCACCACAGTGGACAGGCTGCGCCAGGATGGGGCCGCCATCTTCGACTCGGGGGAGTACAACCGCGAGAAGGCCATGGGTATCATCGCCTCGCACACCAGGTTCGGGGCCGGAGGATCGACTCACAAGGGTCGCGTCGAGTAATCGCGCAAGCAAACGGCTTGGCTAGGAGGAACATGACCAGGATACAGGTGCTTGACTATGGGTTCGGCAATGTCAGATCCATGGTGCATGCCCTCTCCCAGCTGGGGGTTGATGCGCAAATCAGCGCCGACCCGGACCTGGCCATGAAGGCCGACGGCCTGGTCATTCCCGGAGTGGGGGCCTACGGGGCCTGCATGGCGGGGTTACGGGCTGTCGGCGGCGACCGTATCATCCTGGATCGACTGGCCCAGGGGCTGCCGGTTCTTGGGGTCTGCATAGGCCTTCAGGTCATGTTCCAGTTCGGGGACGAGGACGGCCGCAGCGAGCCCGGTCTGGGCTTGATACCTGGTCGGGTGACGAAGCTGGACGCTGATGTAGTGCCCCATATGGGCTGGGATCATGTCCAGGTGCCTCAGGGAACACGACTCTTGGCAGGGGTCCAGGATCAACGCTTCTACTTCGTCCACTCCTATGCCGCCATGGCGGCGAAGGGGGATGACCGATCCGTTGGGACCCAGCCCGATTTGTCCCTACGAGTGTCAGCATTGAATTGGACGAGTGACAGCCAGCCAAGGTCAGCTCAGTCAGTGTCTGACAAGATTTCACAGGGTGCTTCTTTCGGTGAACCGCTGGTTACCTGGGCCACCTATGGACGTAGCAGGTTCGTGGCCGCCTACGAATGTGGCCCCTTGAGCGCTACACAGTTCCATCCTGAAAAGTCTGGCCAGGCCGGAGCACGGTTGCTGACCAATTGGGTACGGACCCTTTCTGGGTCTTCCGGACTCTCCTGCGAGAAAGGTGAATGAGATGCTCACGCTTTTACCGGCTGTCGATGTCCGCGACGGAAAGGCGGTTCGCCTAAGACAAGGGATCTCCGGCTCCGAAAAGGTCTACGGGGAGCCTGCCGATGCAGCCAAGACTTGGGTCGACCAAGGTGCCGAGTGGCTCCACCTGGTCGACTTGGATGCGGCTTTCGGCACCGGAGACAACCGTGACAAGCTGGCCGCCCTGGTCAACGAGCTGGGGGATCGTGTCAAGGTGGAGCTCAGCGGCGGCATCCGCGACGATGCAAGCCTGGAGGCCGCCCTAGCCGCAGGTGCCACCCGGGTCAACATCGGCACGGCGGCTCTGGAGGATCCGGAGTGGACCAGCCAGGTCCTGGGTCGCTACGGCGAAAGGGTTTGTGTGGGTCTGGACGTACGCGGACACACCCTGGCCGCCCGAGGTTGGACCAGACAGGGTGGGGACCTTTTTGATGCCATGGAGCGACTGGACCGGGACGGGTGCAGCCGATACGTGGTCACCGACGTGACCCGCGACGGGATGATGACCGGCCCCAACCTGGATTTGCTGGGTCAAGTGGCTGACCGGACTCCGGCCAAGGTGACCGCCTCTGGGGGCATATCCAGCCTGGATGACCTGAGCAGGATTCTGGACCTGGCCGATCGGGGCGTGGACAGCGCTATCCTGGGCAAGTCCCTTTATGAGGGGGCCTTCACCTTGGAGCAGGCGCTGAACCTGGTCTCGGGTCATTGTTAACGCTATAAGCAAGTCTGCGAAATATAGGAATGGGAGCATAAGCTCTATGGATAAGCAAGAGGAGTTCGCGCTGCGCACTGTCGAGGAGCGCGATGTCCGGTTCATTCGTCTCTGGTTCACTGACGTATTGGGCACCCTGAAGTCGGTGGCCATAGCGCCCACCGAGCTGGAGGTGGCCTTCGAGGAGGGGCTGGGCTTCGACGGCTCGGCCATCGAGGGCATGACCAGGGTCTCCGAGGACGACATGATCGTCAAGCCAGATCCGTCCACCTTCCAGATACTTCCCTGGAGGGGCGGGCCACAGGGCACGGCGCGGATCTTCTGCGACGTGCTCACCCCGGACGGCGAACCCAGCAGCGGGGATCCCCGACACGTGCTCAAGCGGGCCCTGGCCAAGGCCAAGGAGAAGGGCTTCATCTTCTATACCCATCCGGAGATCGAGTTCTACCTGTTTGAGAACCAGGATGATTGGTCCCAGGTCCCGACCCCTATTGACGAAGGCGGCTACTTCGACCACGTGCCCCGTAGCCCGGGGATGGACTTCCGTCGGGCATGCGTCAATATGCTGGAGCAGATGGGCATCTCGGTGGAATACTCCCATCACGAGGCCGGTCCGGGGCAGAATGAGATCGACTTGCGCTATGCCGACGCCCTGACCACCTCTGACAACATCATGACCTTCCGGACCGTGGTCAAGGAGATCTCCCTGGAGCGGGGAATCTACGCCAGCTTCATGCCCAAGCCCTTCACTGATAAGCCAGGATCGGGCATGCACACCCATCTGAGCCTGTTCGAGGGGGACACCAACGCCTTCTACGAGGTGGGCCAGGAGTTCAACATGTCCCAGACGGCCCGGCAGTTCGCCGCCGGCATTCTGGCCCATGCGGCCGAGATCTGCGCGGTGACCGACCAGTATGTCAACTCCTACAAGCGTCTCTGGGGCGGGGCTGAGGCGCCCAGCTACGTCTGCTGGGGTCACAACAACCGGTCTGCCCTCTTGCGCATCCCCCAGTACAAGCCCGGCAAGGGCAACTCGGCCAGAATGGAGTTCCGCGGGCTGGATCCGGGGGCCAACCCCTATCTGGCCTACTCGGTGCTGCTGGCTGCCGGACTGGACGGGATCGAGCAGAAGATGACCCTGGGCGAGCCCACCAGCGACGACGTCTGGGAGCTGACCGACGCCGAGCGGCAGGCCATGGGCATCGAGCCTCTGCCTGACAGCCTGGACGCGGCGCTCAAGGTCATGGAGAAGTCGGATTTCGTGGCCCAGGTGCTGGGCGAGCAGACCTTCGAGTACTTCCTGCGCAACAAGCACCGGGAGTGGGCCGGATACAGCCGGCAGGTCACCCCCTACGAGCTGGCCTACTACCTGCCCAAGCTTTGAACCCGGGGCTTACTGGTCAGATCGGCCGAACCAGCTGTTGTAGATGATGACGAAGTTGCGGTTGCCATAGCTCGAGCAGCGGTCGCCCTCGCCGTCGCCTGCCCGTAGCGCTGCCTCATTGGGCTGGTAGGGCGTGTAGATGTAGAGCAGGGCAGTGGCATCGTTCTCGATGTAGACCTTGCCGCTGCCACAGGAGGCATCGGGGCTGAAGCGCACATCGTTCAGGGCCTTGGTCTGGTAGGCGTAATGGTCCCGATGGGCTTGGTAGTAGCGGAATCGATGGGCGGCTCCGTAGACCTGGTTGAAGAATCCGGCATAGCTGGCGTCACAGTGTGCATCATCAGGGCAGGAAAGGCCCATGGCCGACTTGAGCTGGACCTGGGTGGCGGGCTGGTCGGTGGCCACCAGGTGCTGCTCTTTTTGCAACATGGTCAGAAGAACCTTCTGACTGATCCCACAGGAGCGGGCGGACCCGTCGATGATCTGAGCCGCGCTCTGCCCTTTGCCGCCCTTGTAGGCATCACATAGACCGTCGCTGGGGCGGTCAGGGACATCCATATGCAGGCTGCGCAGGCAGGTGGATCCGTTGCAGGATGCTCCCTTCTGGTCCAAGAAAGCCTGGACGTCGTCGGCATTCATGTCCAATGTGTCATGGAAGCGGTGATCGGTGATGATTCTGCCCGGATTGAAGACGTACTCCTGGGAGAGCTGCTCCTGGTGGCGGATGGCGCGGCCGACCATCAGCCGGTAGGAGACGAAGCGGACGGCCAGGATGCATAGGGCGACCACCAGGACTATCGCCATCAGGGTGGCCCCCAGGGTCTGCGCGCGGCGGAGGGTCATTCGTCCGCGTTTGGTGCCGCCCTTTTGTCTTCGTCCCGATGGCCTTGTGCTCATGGTTTTTCTTCCAGCGCCTTCCTGATTCGTTGCAGGCTGACAGGGATGGCCGTCCCCAGCTCCTGGGCCCAGATGGAGACAAAGTACTCCTCCATCATCCAACGTCCCCTTTGCGCACGGTCCATGGCCTGGTCTCGTCCGGGACCGGCGGGCAGAGCCTGGGCCGCCTTGGCCGCCTTGTCTACCAGATCCTGGGCGGTCTGCGCCTGCCACGCCCATCGTACGTCACGGTCCTTGTCCCTGCGGGCCTTGTCCAAGCGCATCAGATCCGCCTTCAGATACGTGCGCAAGCGGGGGATGGCATAGGGCGGATCGGCACCGATGAAGCCCTTGGCTACCAGATCCGCCGAATGCTGGCGTATCCACTGCAGGACAGAGAGTAGGGGAAGATCGGCCGGGCCAGACACGGCCTTGTCCACCTGGGCCGAGGTATCCAAAATGGCGACCACATCCTTGGCCACCTGGTAGACAGTGTCCTCGTAGACCTGGCTGAGGCCGGTCACAGCCTCCTGCAGGGTCTGGTCGTTGGTGATGGCCTCGGTGTGGGGGATCAGGCGCTTGACGGCGGCCATCTGCAAGTCCTCGGCCAGGGCGGAGGTGTCGGGATAGGGGGCCGATGCCAGCATCAGGGCCTCCCGGCTCAGCCAGCGCGAGGAGATCCGCTGTGCAGGCAGGTGGAGCTTGTCAAGGGCGGCCTGCCAGATCAGTTCCTCGCGCGGTTTGGTCGTGGCGCCGGACTGGTGGAGCAGGTCGGCGCTTTTGACCACCTGACCCTGACGGGCGGCCTTGCTGGCCTGGGAGTCCACCCGGGACCGGGCCGACTGCCGGGCCTGTCCGGCCAGGTCACGCTGCAGGTCGGTCAAGGACTTGGACCGGCCCAGGACCTTGGGGTGGCCTTGGCTCTTGCGGCCGCGACTGTGGCCCTGGCGCCGATCATCCTCCACCTGGAAGGTGGGCCGCAGGTAGTCGGGCAGTCGTTCCAGCCTGGCTTGGGTGAAGACCTCCGGATGCAGCTGGGCTCCGATCGTGTCTATGGCTGCGGCGGTGAAGGCCTGCTCGAAGTCCGGCCAGCCCCCGGCGGGGATGGCTCCAGCACCGTTTTCATCCCTGGGTGCAGACTGTTCTGCCGACCCGTAGGTGGCCTGTTCTGCCGATACAGGGTCGGTGCCGGGCAGCAGGGGATAGTGACCGTCTATCCAGGCGCGGATGGTCCGGGCGGCGTCTGGTGCGGGAACGAACTGGACTCGCAGGGCCTTGGGCAGGGACTTGATGGTGGCTGTGATCAGATCGTCCAGAAGGCCTGGCACGGTCCAGGTGAATTGTCCGGGCGTCAGCTGGTTCAGGCAGTGCAAGGGGATGTGAACTGTGATGCCGTCGTCCGGTTCTCCCGGCTGATAGCGATAGGTCAGGGGCAGATCCATGGGCCGACCGTCGATGCCCAAGGTGTGCCAGTGGTCGGGGTAGTCCCCGGGTCGGTAGGAGGCGGACTGGTCGTTCAGACGCTCAACTTTGTCAGGATCGAAGTCCAACAGGTGCGGGTCCGCATCGTGATGCTTCCGCCACCAAGAGCCCAGTGCGGCCAGTGATGTGGCCTCCTGGGGAATGCGCTCCTGGTAGAAATCGTAGAGGTCCTCCTCGGTGACGGTGCCGGTCACCTGGCGGGTCCGGCTGGTCTGCTCGCCGGCCTCGCTGAGCACCTGCCGGTTGGCCTTGATGAAGCCGTCATGCGGGAAGCGCTCGCGCACTTCGCCCTGGACCAAGCCCTGGCGTATCAACATGTCCCGGGCTTGGCCGGGGTTGATCCGGGCCCATTGGACCGTTCTGTCGCGCACGATGGGCAGGCCGTAGAGCAGGACCTTGGAAGTGGCCACTGCGGCGCCACGGGAGGCCGACCAGTGGGGTTCGGCGTAGGTGGTCCTGGTCAGGGACTTGGCCAGCGGTTCGGCCCAGGCCGGATCGATGGCCGCACAGCAACGTGCCCAGAGCCGTGATGTCTCCACCAACTCGGCAGCCATGATCCATGGCGGATTGGCCTTGGCCAGGGCAGAACCGGGGAAGATGGCAAAATGCGTGCCACGCGCCCCTTGATAGTCGTTCTTGGCTTGCCGGCGCGCCCGTTTCATGGCCTTGGCCCGTGCTGCGCCATGCAGGCCAGCGAAATCGGAGGCCTTGGGCTCGTGGACCACCTGCATGCCCATGCTGGAGAGCAGACCGGCCAGCATGGACCGGTGGATGCCCTGGTCGTCCCAGGAGCAGACCAGGGCATGGGCTGCCTGCTGCCCAATAGGCAGGGCCAGCAGGGCCTGATCCGGTGCTTTGACGGGGACGGGGGAGCCTACCTTCATATGCAGACCCCGACACATCTGGGCCAGTTGCCGGTAGAGGTCGTGCCACTGCCGCATGCGCAGGAAGGCCATGTACTCCTGCTTGCAGGCCTTGCGCAGGGCCCCGTTGGAGGGCTCCTTGTCCTGCGGGAAGAAGCGGTTCCAGATGTTCAGGGCCGTCAGGAAATCGCTGGAGGGGTCCTCGTAGCGGGCATGGATCCGGTCGGCCTCCTCCCGCTTCTCCTCCGGGCGTTCGCGAGGGTCCTGCAGGGAGAGGAAGGCCACGACCACCAGAACGGCGGCCAGGGTGTCCGGGGTGGCATCCTGACCGGCCTGCAGGATCATTCTGCCTAGACGAATGTCGATGGGGATCCTGGCCAGCTGTCGTCCCAGCTTGGTCAGCCGGATAAGGCCTTGCTGGCGGGAGATGGCCTGCAGCTCGGTCAGTTCCCGCAGACCATCGCTGACCGCACGGGTGTCGGGTGGATCGATGAAGCCGAAGTCGGTGACATCCTCGGCCGTATGGGCCACGCCTACCGAGAGCATGTGCAGGATGACCGAACCCAGGGAGGTGCGCAGGATCTCCGGGTCGGTGAACTTGGGGCGGGTGTCATAGTCGTCCTTGGCATAGAGGCGGATGGCAATGCCGTCGGCCACACGTCCGCAACGGCCCGCACGCTGATCAGCCGAGGCCTGGGAAATGGGCTCTATGGGCAGCCGCTGGACCTTGGCCGACTTGGAGTATCGGCTGATCCTGGCCAGTCCAGGGTCCACCACGTATCGGATGCCCGGCACCGTCAGGGAGGTTTCGGCCACGTTGGTGGCAATGACGATGCGCTGATGGCCGTGGCGTTCGAAGACCCGGTGCTGCTCCTTGGCCGACAGGCGGGCGAAGAGCGGGATGATCTCCAAAGCGTCCGGGCGGCGCATGTCGGAGGTCCGCGGGCCGAAATGGCGCCGCAGCGCGGTTTCGTACTCGCGGATGTCGCGCTCGCCGGCGGCGAACACCAGGATGTCCCTGGGGCCGTCCGTGTGGGTGGAGTGAATGACCAGTTCGGCGCAGGCCCGGGCCACCGCCTTGGGAATGTCCGGATCCTCCCTGTCCTGGCCATCCTCGGAGTCGAACCCGGGGACGTGTCGCATCAGGGCCGGAGCCGATCCGGCGGGCTCATAGAGGGTCTGGACCGGATAGGTGCGGCCCGAGACCTCGAGTACGGGCACCTTAGTGTGCAGGGCCTTGGCGAAGTGATCGCGGAACTTGACCGAATCGATGGTGGCCGAGGTGATGATCAGTTTCAGATCGGGCCGTTTGGGCAGCAGGGCGGTCAGATACCCCAGCAGAAAGTCGATGTTCAGGCTGCGCTCGTGGGCCTCGTCGATGATGATGGTGTCGTAGGCCCGCAGCTGGGGATCGCCCTGGATCTGCGCAAGCAGGATGCCGTCGGTGACCACTCGCAGACGGGTGCTGCGGCTGGACTTGTCGGTGAAACGCACCTGGTAGCCGATCTGGTCGCCCAGCCTGGTGCCCGTCTCCGAGGCAATGCGCTCAGCCACGGTTCTGGCGGCGATCCTCCTGGGCTGGGTGTGCACGATTTGGCGGCCGTGGTCGCCGCGACCCATTTCCAGGAGGATCTTGGGGATCTGAGTGGTCTTGCCCGAGCCGGTCTGACCCGAGACGATGACCACCTGGGAGGACTGCACGGCATGGACGATGTCCTCCTTGGCCGCGCTGATGGGCAGCTCGGCAGGATACTCGAACCTCATGCCCGGCCCACCTCGATAATCCGGTAGCCCTTGGCCGAGGCATACTTCTCGGCCGTCCAGTCGGGGCCCAGGGCGTCAGCCAGCCAGGGGATCAGGGAGTCGGCACCAAGATTGCGCTGGACCACCAGGTAGGCCCGGCCCTGGGACTTCAGTCTGGGCAGGTAGGTCATCAGCAGGTCGTGCAGGACCGTCTTGCCCACCCGGATGGGCGGATTGGACCAGATCAGGTCGAAGCGCAGATCGTCCGGCACCTGCTCCGGGGTCAGGGTGAACACCTTGTCAAGGTCCTGGGATTGGGCGTTGCGGGCAGTCAGATCCAGGGCCCGAAGGTTGGTGTCCACAGCGTAGACGTCGGCCTCGGGCGACTGTATGGCCATGCTCAGGGCGATGGGCCCCCATCCGCAGCCCAGGTCCAGAAAGTCGCCCTCTGTCGGTGGCTGAGGGACGCGTTTGAGCAAGACCGAAGTGCCCAGATCGAGCCTGCCCGACGAGAAGACCCCGTGAGAGACCTCCACCTGGCAGGTGCGGCCGGCCAATTCAACCTGGATGGTCCGCCGCTGGTCGGGAGAGGCCGGACGGGCCACGAAGTACTGTTCGCCTCCGTCCGTCTCGGTCCTGGAGGATTGCCCCCGGCTGCTGCCATGGTCCCTGTGCGTCATGTCCATCCTGTCCGTCTTTGAAGTCTGCCCGTCCCTCGGGCACCCGCTGATGTCTGCTAAGAAGATGATAATAAAGACTGTGTCATGATTCCGCCTATACCGGATTCGTTCCCTAGTCCACAGATCAACGCAGAGGTGCCTTTGACCCAAGAAAAACCGACCCAAGAGCTTGGTTCAGCAGTTGACGATGCCCATCAGGACCCGCTCTCACACAAATCCGAGGTACTGACCGGCAGTGAAGGGCAGGCCGGGCAGGACCAGGATCAGGAGTGGGAGGAGCGCAGTCGGCGCAACGCCTTCCGCCATGTCGAGGGGCTGGGCGAGCTCCAGGACGTGACCGAGGTGGAATACCGCAAGGTCCGTCTGGAGCGGGTGGTCCTGGTCGGCGTCTGGTCTGGTACGCGGACCACAGTCGGTCAGGCCGAGGAGTCCCTGCGCGAGCTGGCTGCCCTGGCGAGGACTGCCGGGGCCGAGGTGCTTGACGGACTGCTTCAGCAGCGGGTCAAGCCGGATCCGGCCACCTACCTGGGTTCGGGCAAGGCGCGGGAGCTGGCAGATATTGTGGCCCGGCTGAGCGCCGACACCATTATTACCGATGACGACCTTCATCCCTCCCAGCGACGTGCCCTTGAGGATGTCACCAAGGTCAAGGTGGTCGACAGGACGGCCCTGATTCTGGACATCTTCGCCCAGCATGCAACAAGCCGCGAGGGCAAGGCCCAGGTGGAGCTGGCTCAATTGGAGTATATGTTGCCCAGGCTGCGCGGCTGGGGTGGATCCCTCTCCCGCCAGGCTGGTGGCCAGGCTGCCGGGCAGGCCGGCGGCATAGGCTCGCGCGGCCCAGGCGAGACGAAGATCGAAACAGACCGGCGTGTCATCAGACGGCGGATTTCTCGGCTGAAGCGCCAGATCGCCCAGATGGCCCCCTCTCGTCAGGTCAAGCGCGGGTCCCGGCGGCGCTACCAGCTGCCGGCTGTGGCCGTGGTGGGATACACCAATGCCGGCAAATCCTCGCTGACCAACCGGCTGACCGGTTCCGAGGAACTGGTGGAGAACGCCCTCTTCGCCACTCTGGATACGGCCGTCAGGCGCACCAAGGCGGCAGACGGGCGGCTCTACGTCTATGTGGACACCGTTGGGTTCGTCCGCCGCCTGCCCACCCAGCTGGTCGAGGCCTTCAAATCCACGCTGGAGGAGGTGGGGCAGTCCGATTTGATTCTGCACGTCGTGGACGGCTCCCACCCCGATCCTTTTGGCCAAATCAGAGCTGTGGACGCCGTGCTGGCAGACATCCCCGGCGCCGAGTCCATTCCCCGCCTGCTGGTCTTCAACAAGGTGGATCTGATCGACCAGGATGCCCGGCAGCGGCTCGCCAACCTTGAACCCGAGGCCTTTCTGGTCTCGGCCAGGCAGGGTCAGGGTCTGGAACCTCTGCGCAGGCGGGTGGAGGAGCTGCTGCCCGCCCCTGCTGTGCATGTCCAGGCCATCCTGCCCTACACCAGCGGCTCCCTGCTGGAGCAGGTGCGGCAGTTGGGACGGGTGGATTCATTGGAATACCGGGCCGATGGGGTTGCGCTGAGCGCTGACGTGGATGACCGCCTGGCGGCTGCCGTGCTTGACCAGGCCATTGATCAGAAGCCCTTGCAGGCTCCAGCGGGTGACACGCCATCGTCCGGACTGAACTCGTAAGGGCAGAAGCAAACCAGGTCACCTATGCTGGGTAGACTACGTATGTTGTCAGCGGCAAACCCGTTTCTCGGGTTCCGATAAGAGAGGTCCATAAAATATGGCGGAATCATCAATCAAGCCAACCAAGCTAGCGATCGTGGGAGCTGGAGCCGTTGGGTCGACTTTGGCCTTTTCAGCGGCCCAGCGCGGGGTGGCTCGAGAGATCGTTCTTGAGGATATCAACGCCCAGCGTGTTGAGGCCGAGGTCCGCGACATGCAGCACGGATCCAGCTTCTACCCCACGGTCACCATCGACGGCTCGGACGATCCGCAGATCTGCGCCGATGCCGACATGGTGGTCATCACGGCCGGGGCCAGGCAGAAGCCGGGGCAGACGCGGCTGGACCTGGCAGGCGCCACTATCAATATGATGAAGTCCATCATCCCTCAGATGGTCGAGGTGGCTCCCAATGCCATCTTCCTGCTGATCACCAACCCCGTCGACATTGTCACCAGGGTTTCGCTGGAGCTGTCCGGACTGCCTGTCAACCAGATGTTCGGTTCGGGCACCAACCTGGACTCCGCCCGCCTGCGCTACCTGATCGGTCAGCAGACCGGGGTCAATGTCAAGAACGTCCATGCCTACATCGCTGGCGAGCACGGCGACTCCGAGGTCCCGCTCTGGAGCTCGGCAACCATCGGCGGCGTGCCCATGTGCGACTGGATGGAGCTGCCCGGCCATGAGCCTTTGGATGCGGCCAAGCGCGAGGAGATCCACCAGGAGGTGAAGAACGCTGCCTACCAGATCATCGAGGGCAAGGGGGCGACCAACTTCGCCATCGCCATGTCCGGCGTGGACATCATCGAGTCCATCCTGAACGGCACCGACCGGATCCTGCCGGTCAGCTCCCTGCTGGAAGACTTCCACGGCATATCGGACGTGTGCATGTCGGTGCCCAGCGTGCTCAACCGCGAAGGGGTCAACACCCACATCAACACCCCGCTGAGCGACGGCGAGCTGGCCGCTCTGAAGCGTTCTGCCGAGACCCTCAAGGAGACGGCAAGCAAGTTCGGCTTCTGAGTATTTCACAGAAAACTCTTGCCTCGCAGTCCCCGGTGGCATACCTTGGTGATTGATGAATCGGGGTATGCATGAGCGCTCATGAAGGTGTTGTTCAGGGTGGCGGATCCGTCCATCGTCGACAGTTGCTGACGACCTTGGCTCTGACTGGGTCGGTCTTCGTAGCTGAAGTCGTCGGCGCCTTGGTCACCCGCAGCCTGGCCTTGCTGGTTGACGCTGGGCACATGATGACCGACATGGCTGTGCTGATCGCATCCACTGTCACCGCTGTGTTGATGGAACGCCGCCCCACAAATCGGCGAACCTGGGGCTGGTCCCGTCTGGAGGTCATCACGGCGGCTGGCGGTGCTCTGGTTCTGCTGGCCGTGGGAATTTACGCCATTGTAGAGGCCGTCTTGCGGCTCTTGTCACCCGGGCGGGACCAGGTCCAGCAGCGGGGGCTCCTGCTCTTCTTCGGCATCTTGGGTCTGGCTGCCAATGTGGGGTCCATCCTGGTCCTGGCCTCCGGCCATAAGGACAACCTGAACATGCGTGCCGCTTTTCTCGAAGTGGTCAACGATGCATTGGGCTCGGTGGCAGTCCTGGTATCAGCCGTGGTCATGATGGTCACCGGCTGGGCTGGATTCGATGCTGTAGCGGGAGGCGTGATTGCTCTGCTGATGATTCCCCGCGCGATTAAATTGCTGGCCAGCAGCGTCTCTGTACTTCTTGAGGAGACCCCAGCGGATCTTGATATGGCCAAGGTCAGGCAGCACCTAGAGGGTGTACCCGGCGTACTTGAGGTTCATGACCTGCATGCCAACAGTGTCTCCACCGGCCTGCCGCAGCTGACAGCACACGTGATTGTGCGTCAGGGCACCTCGCCTGTCGAAAACGAACGTATTCTGACCAGCATGCAACGCTGCCTGCGTGATCATTTCCCAGTCTCGGTCGAGCACACTACCTTTCAGATAGAACAGCAGGGGCACCGGGACAGCAGCGGCGAGCATTTGGACATGTAGCCTTCAGACCTTGCGCAGGACTGTGACCACCTTGCCCATGATGACGGCGTGGGTGCCGTCAATCGGGGAGTAGGCCGGGTTGTGGGGGATCAGCCAAACGTGACCGTCCTCGCGGCGGAAGGTCTTTACCGTGGCCCCATCGTCCAGCAGGGCTGCGACGATGTCTCCGTTTTCAGCCTCCTGCTGGCGGCGGACGACCACAAAATCTCCGTCGCAGATGGCGGCATCGACCATGGAATCCCCGTGGACCTCAAGCATGAAGAGCTCGCCCGATCCCGTCAGACGTTCGGGCAGACGCATGACATCATCCACATGCTGCTCGGCCAGAATGGGCTGACCGGCGGCGATTCTGCCGACCAGGGGCACGTCGCGCGATTGCATGATGGCCTCGTCGGTCTGCGTGTCAGGGAAGGGCACGATCCTGGCGGTTCCTGCAGTCGGCTGAGGCTGGTCCTGGACCAGCTCTATGGCACGGCCCTTGTTGGCAGTCAGGCGAATGTATCCCAGATCCTGCAAGACCTGAAGCTGATGCTTGACGGAAGAAGTGCTGCGTAGTCCTGCGTCTTTGCCGATTTCCCTATAGGAGGGCAGGAATCCACGCTCTGACAGGTGCCGCTTGATAGCTTCCAAGACCCTGGCCTGGCGATCGGTCAGCTTGGGCCTGGACCCATGCTCCAGGCTCTCGGTGCTGGCTGCTTTTTCTTTCTTTGTGTTCATGGCTGGGTTTTCGGCGGTTTCCTGAGAGTCGGTGCTCTTAGACGCAGTGGATTGGTTGAGAGAGCCCATGGGCGTGGATCCGACAAAAGGGATGGTACTCACGATGGGCTCCTTTCCTAGGAAACTGACCTCAGTCTAACCCGCTTGCAGTGAAAAATCAAACAAATGTTCGAATCGGCCTTGCCAAATAACTGTCGCGGTGCCAGAATGAGAACATCTGTTCGATAGAACAAATGTTCGAAAGAGGTGTGCCATGGTTGTTCGTACCTGTGCCAGTTCCAGCATGTCTGCGCCGTCGAACTTGTTTTCGGTCTACCGGGCGTATGCAAGATCTGTGTTCTCGTCGGTCATGGCTCGTCTTCTTGGAGCTGCAAAAGTATGTGTGTCCGGGCAAGGTTTTGTAGGCGTCATTGTGCGTAGATTCGCGGTTTCTTTGGCTGTCGGCGCTCTGACCCTTGCCGGGGTCGGATGGATGGCTCGACCGGCCAGCTCCGCTCCAGGACCGCAGGAGGTTGTCACCAGAACGGTTCGACCGGGTGATAATGTCTGGTCCTTTGCGACTTCGATCACTCCACAAGGCGAGGATGTCACAAAAAACGTAGACCGTATCATGCAGATCAACAATATGTCCTCCCCCAATCTGCGCGTTGGTGACCGAATTCTGATTCCCAGTGACGATTGAGGCAGTGTTTTTTGATCCAGGAAATAAATGACGTGACTTCAATGACTTTTCGCATGGATGAATGCACTAGCTGAATTCGAGGAGTATGTCCAGGGTTGTATGCTGATAGGCCCGGTATACGTGGGTCTTGCGGTCCTTAGGCGCTATGATATTGCATATGCACTGTCCTTTCTGCCAGAATCCCGATACCAAGGTTGTGGATACGCGAATCAGTGACGACGGCCATGCCATCAGGCGTCGTCGTGAGTGTCCGCAATGCTCGCGTCGGTTCACCACAGTGGAGACCTCAATCCTCCTGGTCATGAAACGCTCAGGCAATGCTGAGCCCTTCAACCGCGACAAGGTCATCTCTGGCGTGAGGAAGGCCTGTCAGGGCAGGCCCATCGATGAGAATGACCTGAAGCTCCTAGGCCAGCAGGTTGAAGAGGATCTGCGTTCACGCGGCCTGGCTCAGGTCGATTCGGAAGAGGTTGGCAGGGCCATCCTCAAGCCCCTCAGGGAGCTGGACGAGGTGGCTTACCTGCGCTTTGCTTCGGTTTACCGCAACTTCAGCAACCTGGAGGACTTCCAGCAGGCCATTGACACCCTGCGCGCTGAAGATCAGTCTGCTGAAAGCCAATCTCCTACTGTGCGGTCCTGAAATTAGCAATTTTGCCACCGGCCATTGTGACCGGAACAGGTCCACATTGCAGCAGGCTAGTTGCCTCTGTGGGCGTGCGATGGGATTGGCCTATGGCGGGATTGAACTGTGACGGGGAATAAACAGAGGAGCCAGGCATTATGCAGGCCTGGCACCCAGGTACATCATCCCAGATCCAGCAGCCTCTGATCCTCAGAAGTCTGGGCGATGACCAACTCCTGAGTGGGTCGCGTCATGGCCACATAAAGGTCGGCCGCTGCGCTCAGCCTAGAAGGGGCTTCATTCTGGATGGCTCCAGGCTCAACCAGAACCACGGCATCGAATTCCAGCCCTTTGGTGTGGCTGGTGGTAGTGACCGTGATTTGGTGCTCCTGAGCCTTATCAATATGCAGCCGTGAGCTGACCTCCGCTTCCAGAGCGTTGGGAACGATGATCGCCAGGCGTCCGGTACCGTCTTTGCCCAGATGGCGTTCCGTCAGTTCGCCCACCAGGGCAGGCAGCTGGTCCAGCAGGTTGGCCTGATCGTCAGCTCGCAGGTGGCTGACCGATCCTTCAACCTCGCGGACTGCCTTCAGCGTTGAAACCTCGAGACCCTCGGAGGCTGCGAAGGAGGAGGCCAGGTTGGATACCTGACGAGGGTTGCGATAGTCGATGGTCAGCTGCCTCAGGTCCCATCCGTCCGGACCGAAAAGCGTGTCCATGGTGGAGGCCCAGGACCGTGTGCCGCCAAGGGCCGCCGTCTGGGCCACGTCTCCTACGATGGTAAAGGACCGGGAGGGGCAGCGCCGGACCAGCATCCTCCAGTCCATGGCCGTCAGCTCCTGGGCTTCGTCGATTACGATGTGTCCGTAGACCCATTCCCGGTCGGCGGCCGCCTGAGTGGCTGCCTGGTTATCGTCCTGGCCATTGATGGAATCCAGCAGCATCTGCGAGGTCACGATGCCTGTGCCGATGCCGTTCTGGGCCAAAGTGTCGCTGGCAAACCGGCGTTCCTCTTCACGCCGGGCCTTTTCGGCCTGATCACGATCCGCTTGGCGTGGGTCGGGGCCCAGCAGTTCCATGGCCTCATCCAGGATGGGGATGTCGGATACGGTCAATTCGGCACCATCCTGGCGGGTCAGTAGGTCAATCTGTTCCGGGGTCAGCCAGGGGGCGAACCGGCGCAGACGATCCGGCCTGGACCAGAGGTCGTTGACCAGCCAGCGTGGGTTCATAGGCAGCCAGGCCAGATTGAGGGTCCTCCGCACCTGGTCGTTAAGCCGCAGCAATGAGGTGACCCGGGCGAGTTCCTCGGCTCCGGGCTCGTAGTCCACTCCTTCGGCATAACGGGCGGTCATGGCGTTCAGGGCCGAGCGCACGAAGGTGTTTCTGGCCTTGTTGTGGGGCTGGTGGCTGCGCCGGGCATCGACCAAAGCTTGTTCCAGGTCAACTGCAAGCATGGGTACGGCAACCCCGTCCACCTTGACCGTGGGCAGGGAGGCAGGCACCCGCTCCCGAGAGGCGACGGCGTTGGCTACGGCCTCGGCCATGCGGATGTCTCCCTTGAGCCGGGCCACGTGCGGATCCTCCTGGCGTTCGGTGCTGATGCCGGGGATGAGGTCGCCCAAGGTACGACTGAGCACTCCGGTCTCGCCCAGGGAGGGCAGGACCTGGTCGATGTAGTGCAGGAAGGCGTTGCTGGGCCCGACGATCAGTACGCCTGAACTTTCCAGTCTGCGCCTATGGGTGTAGAGCAGATAGGCTGCCCGATGCAGGGCCACGGCCGTCTTGCCGGTGCCGGGTCCTCCCTGGACCACCAGCGGGCGGGTCATGGGGGAGCGGATGATCCGGTCCTGTTCAGCCTGGATGGTGGCTACGATGTCGGTCATCAGCCCGGTCCGGCGGCTGGACAGGGAGGCCATCAGCGCACCCTCGCCGGCAAGCGTACCGCCCTGGGCTGCCTTGTCTACCTCAGGGGCCGACAAGTCCAGGACCTCATCTTCGATGCCGGTGACCTGGCGGAAGTTAAGGGTGATGTGCCGACGCATGACGATGTCACCGTGGTCCGCCGGTGTGGCCTCGTAGAAGGGGCGTGCGGCCTCGGCCCGCCAGTCGGTCAGGATGGGCTCGTGGTTGCTGTCCAGAAGGCCCAGCCGTCCGATATATCGCCGGCTGCCCTGGTCAGTATCCAGTCTGCCGAAGACCAGACGGTCCTCCACGGCCCGCAGTTGGGTGAGCCGGTCCTCATACATGTTGGCAAAGGAATCCCGCTCGGTGCGCTGGGTAGGGGATCCGTGGGAGCCGGCGGCCCGAACCGCGTCCAGTCTGGTCCTGGCCTGCGTCCGCAGCTCGTCCAGACGGCCGTAGGCCCTGTCCACCGCCGCCTGCTCTTCATGCAGCTGTGAGGAATAGCTCGACATGTGTGTCCGTTCTGTGGAATGTTCAAAAATCGGATGATCCAATATACCGCTCGACCTCTACTTTTTCAGCCCGGCAGACCCTTGGTCGCATCGTCTTTGCCGGGTGGCGAAACGCCGAGGCGGACCCTTTGGTGAGGCAAATGGTTGGGTTTGGGCCTGAAGTGGTGCCGCGGTGGTGAGCAATGGGGATAAGTGGGGTAAAGTGGGGAGCATTGCGTAGGGGACGCTACCCGATGGGGCCGTCTCTTGATTACCAAACTGGCATTGGAGGTGGGGCATGGCCGATACATACAACGCAGATGCCGCCTCGCCTTCCCTGCCGCCCATGCTTCTGGGCACCTACTCGCCCAAGATGGATTCCAAGGGCCGCCTGGCTCTGCCGGCCAAGTTCCGCGCTCAGCTGGGTCAGGGCCTGGTTATGTCCCGCGGCCAGGAACGCTGCGTCACTCTGTTGCCCCCTGAGGAATTTCAGCGGATGGCCGTGCGCATCCAACACACCTCCATGGGCGACAAGTCGGCCAGAGACTACCTGCGTGTATTTCTGTCCGGCGCCGTCGACCAGGTCCCTGACAAGCAGGGCCGCATCCTGGTCCCGCCCATGCTTCGATCTTATGCACGGCTGACCGGCCCTGTTGTGGTCATCGGTGTGGGCACCCGTGCTGAGATCTGGGATCAGGATTCCTGGACTGCCTACTTGGAGAGCAAGGAGCAGGGCTACGCCGATATCGCTGACGATGTTCTTCCGGCGGTGGATTGCTGATGGAGACCCTCATGGAAAATCGCAATCCACCCGACCAGGAAGCTGTGGACAGGGGCATGGTCCACCGTCCCGTTCTGCTGGAGCGTTGCCTTGCACTGGCCCGGCCTGCCTTGGAGCACCCGGGGGCGGTGGCTGTGGATTGCACGCTGGGTTTGGCTGGTCATGCCACCGCCTTCCTCAGGTCCTGCCCTGAGGCCCGTCTTATAGGCATTGACAGGGATCGTCAGGCCCTGGGTCTAGCCACTGGCCGGATGCGCGACGAGGGTCTTGCCGATCGATTCACGCCGGTGCACGCCCCCTTTGATCAGCTGGACCAGCAGCTGGATGCGCTGGGAGTAGGCCAGGTGGATTTGGTCTTCATGGATCTGGGGCTCTCCTCCCTGCAGATTGACCAGCGCGACAGGGGATTCACCTACCGGCAGGACGCTCCGCTGGACATGCGCATGGATACCAGCCAGGAGCTGACGGCCGCACAGGTTCTGGTCGAGTATGACCAGGAACACTTGGCCGACATTTTCTCACGGTATGGGGAGGAGCGCTATGCAGGACGCATCGCACGGGCCATCATCGAGGCCAGGCAGGAACAGCCACTGACCACCTCGGCGCAGCTGGACCGTTTGGTCGACAGGGTTGTGCCGCGTGGCCACCGTCCCCCGGGCAATCCGGCCAAGAGGGTTTTCCAGGCGCTGCGCATCGAGGTCAATGGGGAACTTGACCGTCTGAGGCGCACCCTGCCCCAGGCCATTCTGCGACTGGCGCAGGGAGGTCGTTTGGTCGTGGAGTCCTATCACTCCCTGGAGGACCGCATGGTCAAGCGCTTTATGGCGCCCGGGCTGCATGTGGACCTGCCGGCAGGCATGCCGGTGGTGCCTGATCAGGCCCGCCCCTATCTGTCAGATCTGACTCATGGGGCCATCAAGGCCGATCCTGCCGAGCGGGAACGCAACCCCCGGTCCGCCTCAGTGCGCCTGCGGGCCGTGGAGATGATCGGATCCATTCCCGAGGAGCGTCGTCGTCGGCTTCAGGCCGAGGCACGTGGTGAGGTTTCAGATGGTCGCCACCGCCATGTTGGCCATGGTTCGGAATCGAGGCGCCGGTCATGAGCATGCCAGCACGTTCAGTCCGTTCCAAGGCATCCCCGGACAAAGGGCATCCCCGCATCCAAGAGATGCCCACCAGGCCTGAGCTCAGTCTGATCAAGGGCACAGGCAAGGCGGGCAAGGCGCGCCAGCCGGAACGAGGTCCAGTGGCTGAGGGAGCCCGGCGTCTGATCGGCTGGACGCGAACCCGCGGCAATCCTCTGTTGCGCATCATGACCTCGGTGGTTTTTCTGGCAGCCTGCATGTTCGGTTCCCTGATGTTGCGCACCCAGATGGTCCAGGACTCTTTCGAGGCCACCCGGGTCCAGCATGAGATCAGTAATCTCAACCAGGATGTCCAGGATGACCAGAACAAGCTCGACCAGCTCCAGGCCTCCCTGCCGGACAAGGCCCAGGAGTTGGGCATGCAGCCTCAGCAGGGTCTGAACTCCATCGATCTGCAGGGCTACAAGCCCCCTCAGAACACCCAGGGCAAGGCGGGGCAACCATGAGCCGCAAGGGAACCAAGGGTTCTTGGCACATCTCCTTCTGCAAGCGTTCGTTGTCTGTAGGCCTGATCCTGATCGTGGTGGCTGCATTGGCCCTGGGCAAGCTGGCCTATATCCAGCTCTTCGATGGAAGGTCCATAGCCCAGGCCGCTGCGGCGAGTCGCACCGTGCCGCACACCATCAAGGCCCAGCGCGGCCGCATTCTGGATGTCAATGGCCGGGTACTGGCCCAGAGTCTGGAGCGTTACAACATCATCGGTGACCCCGAGGCGGCGGCTTCCTTCATACCTATCAACTGCACCAAGCGCACAGGCAGCGACTGCCACAGTATCAAGGGTCATCCAGTGGGCGCCGACGGTGCTGCCGGCGTGGCCCGCCTCCTGGCGCCGGCCCTGGGGATGAACGCCATGGAGCTGGGTGGCAAGCTTAGCGTCCCTGGAAGATATGTGGTCCTGGCCAAGCGGGTGACTCCCGAGGCCAAGCGCGCTATTGACAAGCTCGGGTTGCAGGGGATCATCACGGCCGAGCTGAGCAGTGAACGCACCTATCCGCATGCGGATCTGATGGGGGCCCTGATCGGGGGCATCGACGACAGCGGCAAGGGCGTGGCCGGGATCGAGCAGATGGAAAATCGGCGGCTGACCGGTACTGACGGCTATACGGTCTATCAGCAGGGAATGCTGGGCCAGGAGATCCCGGGAACCGTGACCCGTCAGCGCAATCCGGTCAACGGCAAGGACGTGACCCTGACCATTGATCAGGACGTGCTCTGGTACGTCCGTCAGGCCCTCAAGTCAGGCTGCCAGCGCTACCATGCGGACTGGGGCCTGGCGGTGGTTCAGGACACCCGCACCAACGAGATCGTGGCCCTGGCCGACACCGATGATTATCAGGCGGGTAGCGACCAGGCCAAGGTCAACTCCTCACGGGCGGTGGCGGAGACCTTCGAGCCCGGCTCCATAGGCAAGACCATCTCTGCTGCAGGCATGCTTCAGGAGCAGGTCCACTCCATGGGCGACCGCTTCACCGTGCCCGACCACATCACCGTGGACAACCAGCAGTACAAGGATGCCTTCTACCATCCCGCTGAGCATTGGACTCTTGCCGGCATTCTGCAGAACTCCTCTAACGTGGGCATGATCATGGCCGCGGATCGCTACTCTGATCAGAAGCGTTACGACTATCTGACCCGTTTCGGCATCGGTCAGGCCTCGGCCCTGGGCCTGCCAGGGGAGTCCAAGGGCCTGCTGACCACGCCTCAGACCTGGGACCGCCGCACCCGTAACACGGTTCTGTTCGGCCAAGGCTATGCCACCAACGCCGTTCAGTTGACCAATGCTGTCGCCACCCTGGCCAACAAGGGGGTCCGGTCCGACCAGACCATCATCCGCGGGCAGGGCGCGGTCAAAGCCAATCAAGTCAGGGTCGTGGATGAGAAGGTTGCGGCTGCGGTCATGAACGGCATGGAATCGGTGGCCGAGAAGTACGAGAACACAGCCAAGGTGGAAGGCTATCGGGTGGCTTCCAAGACCGGAACCGCCGAGGTGGCTGACAGCTCGGGCCACTTGGGCGGCATCATCAGCGACTGGGTGGGTATCCTGCCCGCCGACGATCCCCATTTTGTGGTCACTGTGGCGCTGAAGAACCCTCACAGCAGCGATGGGGTTTTCGGCAGCATGACCGCCGGACCCATCTTTGCCCAGATCGGTGAATTCCTTATGCAGAAATACCAGGTCCCCGCGTCGCAGCCAAGGACCGATGCTATCCCGGTAACATGGTGATACCGGCAGGCATCATGGCGTTCCCGGACGAAGGAGAGATTGCAGCATGAGCGCGCTGAGTGAATCAATCTCCCGACGGTTGACCCTGGGGCAGCTCAAAGGGCGCTACGGGTTGACATTGGTCCCTGACTTCGCTGAACCAGTCACGGTTACCTCATTGGTGGACGACCTGCCCTCAGTGCGCCCCGGCAGCCTGTACGTGCCTGCAGACCAGCAGGTGGACCAGGGCATGATCGAGGAGGCCGAGCGCCGTGGGGCCTATGCAGCCCTGCTGCCGACTTCGGCTCGCCAAGAGGTGGGACGAGCCCGCATACCCCTGCTCTTCGGCACCATGCACCCCTGGCAGATGGGCCAGCTGCTGGCCAATGCCGCAGGGGATCCTTCGGGAGCCTTGGCTGTCTTCGCCTTGGTCGGCTCCCAGGTGCAGGACCAGGTGGATCTCCTGGCCGACTTCCTGCACGTGCTGGGCAATCCCGTCGGCATTCTCAGTGCCAAGGGCTCGTATTCGCTGGATCGTCGGTTGGACCTCGAATATCCCCTGAGCATGTTCGATGTGCAGCGCAGTCTGTCCATTACGCTGGAGGACGGGGCGGCCGCTGTAGTCATCTCCGTGGATGAGCAGACCCTGGCCAAGGATGCCCTGCAGGCGGTGGACCTGGATGTGGTGGCTCTGGGCGCCCAGGAGGGCTCCACCCGCGATATGCGACACTTGCGGCTGATTTCCAAGGCCCGCCGATATGGGTTCAACCTGGGCGGGCACACCATCGTGGCCCGGCGCAACGAGGAATCAGACGGACTGGCCCGCCAGTCCCTGCCCGCAGACGCAGAAAGTGACGACCTGTCCCTGTGCATCGCCATGACCATGGCCGCCGGCGTCAAACGCAACAACATCAGGAGCGCCCTGCGCGTCTCCCGTGAAATGTCCTGAGAGGTGAGGATGAGTCAGTCTGTAGGGGCCGGGTCCATGCCCATGACCCTGGAAGAGGTCGTCGAATATGTGCACGGTCGGCTGGTCGAGGCCGGTCCTGGTCGCGAACCCGATCGCAGGTCTGTGCGCATGCGGGTGGTGACGGATTCCCGGCAGGTGGAGGCCGATGGGCTCTTCATAGCCATCAAGGGCGAGCACGTGGACGGGCATGACTATGTTCCCGGCCTGGGGGCCAAGGGCTGCCGCGCGGCCTTGGTCGATCACCTCGTTCCGGGCGCTGACCTGCCGCAGATTCTTGTGGCCGATACGGTTGCTGCCCTGGGGCTGCTGGCACGGGCCAACATAGACCGTCGGCGCAAGGACTCAGGCCCCTTCACGGTCATCGGCATCACCGGTTCTGTCGGCAAGACCACGACCAAGGATCTGCTGGCTTCCCTGCTGGCCCTGTTGGGTTCTGTGGTGGCTCCGGTCGGGTCTTTCAACAATGAGATCGGTCTTCCTCTGACTGCCTTGGAGGTCGGGCCGGACACCCGCTACCTTGTGGCGGAGATGGGTGCCAGCCACGTGGGCGAGATAGCAAGCCTTACCAGGATTGTTCCTCCGGACATGGCCCTGGTCCTCAAGGTGGGGGTGGCCCACCTGGGCGAATTCGGCTCCGTGGAGCGCATCGCCCAAGCCAAGAGCGAGATCGTGCAAGGTTTGGTGCCGGGTGGGACCGCCGTGCTCAATGCAGACGATTCCCGGGTGGCGGCCATGGCCGATCTGGCCCCTGGGCCTGTTCTACGATTTGGCTTGGCCACTGAGGACGGCGGGCAGGACCGGGACCTGGACGATTCGGCTCGCTACTTGGACAGTGACAGCCTGGACAGGCCGGCCTTCGAGCTGCACCTGCGTGGCCAGCAGTCAGTTCGGCTACGTCTGGGTATCCCGGGACGACACAATGTCATGAACGCCCTGGCTGCCGCCACGGTGGCCCACGCCCTGGGTCTGGACGCAGAGCGTATCGCCGATGAGCTCGGCCGACAGCAGCGGATCAGCCCGCATCGGATGGCCGTGTCTTCGGTCCAGTTGCCGGGTGCCTCCTTCACTCTGATCGATGATTCCTTCAACGCCAATCCCGACTCCGTGCGGGCAGGTCTGGATGCCCTGGCTGCCTGGAGGGGATTCGATGGCCCGGTCTATCGGATAGCGGTCCTGGGGGTCATGCTCGAGCTCGGCGATCGAGGGGAGCAGCTGCACCAGGAGATCGGTGCCTACTGTCGTCGTCAGGACATTGATGCATTGGTCGCAGTGGGTTGCCGGAATCAGCAGATGGACGGTCTGGTCCAGGCCCTGGTCCGTGGTGCCGGCGGCCCGTCTGATCCGAGCGATGATCAGCCGGGGGCCATGCGGGTACTCTTTGCTCAGGACGCTGACCAGGCTGACCAGATGGTCCGCCGTATGTGCGCCAAGCATTCGGACCGGAAGAATCTTGTCCTGCTCAAGGGCTCGCACATGTCCGGCCTGTCCGCTTTGGCCGACCGGTGGCAGGGCTGAGCTATGAATCTACTGGCATCCCCGCAGCGGGGTCTAATGTTCAAGGACAGAATCCAAGAGTTGGAGTACACACTGTGATTGCCCTCATCATCGGAATCCTGGTCGCCCTAGTGGTGACGCTGGCGGGGACCCCCCTGCTGATACGGCTGGTCCATCGGTTGCACTATGGCCAGTACATCCGCCAGGACGGGCCCAAGTCCCACCTGGTCAAGCGTGGTACACCGACCATGGGCGGGCTGGTCATCAACCTGGCCATCCTGCTGGGCTGGGCAGCCTCGGCGCTTTACCGCTACCTGTCGCGGGGGGAATCCGTGTCCCTGTCGGCCATGCTGGTTCTGTTCGCCATGCTCTCCATGGGTTTACTGGGCTTCATTGACGACTTCGCCAAGGTGCGCAAGAAGCAGAACCTGGGCCTGTCGGTCAGGGCCAAGTTCACCGGCCAGTTTATTCTGGCCACAATATACGCGGTGCTGGCCCTGAAACTGCCCACCAAAAATGGCTACCCCAGCGCACAGGCGGGCATATCCTTCGTGGAGCAGCCCATCATCGACTTCCGAATGGCGGGCAGCGTCCTTTCCGTGGTGTTATTCATCATCTGGGTCAATCTGCTGATGACGGCCTGGAGCAATGCGGTCAACCTGACCGACGGCCTGGACGGGCTGGCGTCGGGCTCCTCCATGATCGCCTTCGTGGGTTACACGATCATCGCCTTCTGGGAGAGCTACCACTTGAAGGGCGGCGGCCATCCAGGCCATGCCTACGCTGTCTCCGACCCCCTGGACCTGGCCATCATCGCCTGCTGCGCTGCTGTGGCCTGCTTCGGCTTCCTCTGGTACAACACCAATCCGGCCTCCATCTTCATGGGAGACACGGGATCCCTGGCTCTGGGCGGGCTCTTCGCAGCCCTGTCCATCGCTACCCATACCGAACTGCTGGCGGTCATCCTGGGCGGGCTTTTTGTGGGAGAGGCCGCCTCCGATGTCATCCAGGTGGGCTACTTCAAACTCACCCACAAGCGGGTCTTCAAGATGGCGCCCATCCACCACCACTTCGAGCTGATGGGCTGGCAGGAGTCCAAGGTGGTTGTCCGGTTCTGGATGGTGGACCTGATCTTCGTCCTGTTGGCCTTGGTCTGCTTCTATGCAGACTGGGTGGTCCGCTCCGGACTGCCCATCTGAGTGCGTCCATTCACGGTACCGGACTTTCGGCAGCCGGTATCATGCCAAGCAGATGCCGGAGCTAGCGGAATGAGGTGTTCATGGATATGGACTTGAGCCAGAAGCGTGTACTGGTCGCCGGGCTGGGCATTTCCGGACGGAGCGTGGCCGCAGCCCTGCGAGGCCGGGCGGCCGGAGTGACCACTGTGGACCAGCGCGCCCCGCAGGCCGATCTTCGTGACTTTGACCAGGTGGACTGGCGTCGGGTGGATCTGGTCATGGCTTCGCCAGTCTTCAATCCGCGCACCCCATTTATCCTTGAGGCGCAGCGTCGGGGCATCCCCGTGGTCAGCGAGGTGGAGATGGCTTGGCTGCTACGGGTACCCTCAGCCCGGACAGGCCGGCCGGCACCCTGGATCGGGATCACCGGCACCAACGGCAAGACCTCGACCACCAGGATGGTCTCCGCCATGATGCAGGCCAGCGGGTTCACGGCCCCTGCGGTGGGCAATATCGGCAAGGCCGTCTCCACAGCCGTCCTGGATCCCGACAATGACATGCTCTGCGTGGAGCTAAGCTCCTTCCAGCTGCATTTCACCTTCTCGCCGGCCCTGGAGTGCGCGGCTATCACCAATCTGGCCGACGACCACCTGGATTGGCACGGGGGCTTCGAGGCCTACGCGGCCGACAAGGCGCGTATCTACAGGGGCGTGCGCAAGGCGCTGGTCTACAACGCCGATGACTCCCGGGTCTCCAACCTGGCCAGACAGGCGCAGCCAGCCCCAGGTTGCCGACGGGTGGGCTTCACCCTGGGCCGGCCCGAGTCTGGGCAGCTGGGCGTGGAGGACGGCTGGGTCATGGACCGCAGCGGAATGACCGGTCAGGACCGTGATGAGGGCATCAGGCTGGTCCGGGTGGCCGACCTGACGGATCTGTGTGAGCCTGACGGCACGGTCTACCCTCACCTGCTGGCCGACGCTCTCTGTGCCTTGGCTCTGGCACTGGGTGCTGGAGCCAAGGTCGATGCGGCCATCGAAGCCATGCGCGCTTTTACGCCCGGCGACCACAGGATCAGCACCGTGGCCTCCCTGGGTCAGGGTGCGCAGGCCATCCGTTTTGTAGACGATTCCAAGGCCACCAACGCCCATGCAGCCGAGGCTTCCCTGGCTAGCTACCATGACGGCCAGGTGGTCTGGCTGGCCGGCGGACTGGCCAAGGGCGCCCGCTTCGACGATCTGGTCCGGTCTTGCAGGTCCAAGCTGGCGGCAGCCGTGGTCATCGGCCAGGACCAGCAGCCCATGGTCCAAGCCATCAAGGACCAGGCACCCGATCTGCCGGTTACCTTGATCGATCCTGGTGCTGGAGATCAGGTCATGGCCCGGGCTGTTCGTGCGGCCGGCTCCTATGCACAGCCCGGCCAGGTGGTTCTGCTGGCACCTGCCTGCGCCTCCATGGATCAGTTCGTCTCTTATGCCGACCGGGGCGACCAGTTTGCCCAGCAGGCCAAACAGTGGGTCCATGAGCATGAAACGCGACACTGATCCGAGCAAGGCCCACTCACGAGGGTCTGGCAGCAAGGGAGACTACCGGGGCTGGCGGGCCATTCTCAACCCGCTCTGGTGCTACTACGGCTTTCTGGCCACAGTCGTCGCCACCACGGTCTTCGGCCTGATGATGGTATTCTCCTCTTCGGCTGTGGATCTGGTGGCCCAGGGCAGCTCACCCTGGAGTCAGGTCATCCGCCAGACCATATACGCAGTGTTGGGGCTTTTGCTGGCCCTTCTGGCCGTGAGGATCAGCATCGATCACTACCGGAACTGGAGCACCTGGTTTCTGATTGCCAGCCAGGGCATCCAGCTGTTGACTCGTACCCCGCTCGGGCGCTCCGCCAACGGCAACGAGGGATGGATCTCGATAGGGGGCATCTCCATGCAGCCGGCCGAGCTGCTCAAGCTGGCCCTGTGTCTGTGGCTGCCCCAGGCACTGATCGAAGCCCAGGGGCAAGTCGGCAAGGATTCCGATCTGAAGAGCCTGGCCAAGGCCTATGCCAAGCCGGCTTTCGGCTTTCTGATCAGCTTCATGTTCATCATGCTGGGCAAGGATCTGGGGACCGCCATGATCATCGTCATCATCGGCTTCGTGGCCTTCCTGGTTTCAGGCTTCCCCCTGCGATGGCTGCTCAGCCTGGCGGTTCTGGGGATGGCTGCGGTCATCGGCTTTTCGGTCTACGGCAACAGCAACCGGACCCAGCGGATCATGGCCGCCTACGGCAAGTGCTCGGCGGATGACATCCAGGGTGTCTGCTACCAGTCCATCCATGGGCTCTACGCCATGGCTTCGGGAGGATTGACCGGGGTCGGTCTGGGCAACTCCAGGGAGAAGTGGAACTATCTGCCCGAGGCGCACAATGACTTCATCTTCGCTGTCATCGGCGAGGAGCTGGGTTTTGTCGGGGCGGCCATGCTTATTCTGGTCTTCGTGGTCATGGGCTGGTGCATGCTGAGAATCGCCCTGACTACCAGGAACCGATATGCGGGCATGGTGCTGATTTGCCTGGATGTGTGGCTGGTGGGCCAAGCCCTGATCAACATCTGTGTGGTTCTGGGTCTGCTGCCGGTCATTGGGCTGCCCCTACCCTTCGTGTCGGCTGGAGGGACCGCCCTGATCTCCTGCCTGGCTTCGGCCGGGGTGGCTCTGAAGATGATTCGGACCCAACCAGACGTGATGGCGGCCACAGACGGGTCCTGAGATGCGGAATGGACATGGCGGAAAGGAAGCGGATTCGCGGATGACGACAGCGACGAGGACCGAGAAAGGGATGCCTGGGGATGCCCAGGAGCATTCCGGGAAAGGTGCTGGTCCCCATCTGGTGCTGGCCGGGGGAGGGACGGCAGGGCATGTCAACCCCCTGCTCAGTGTGGCTGCGGCCATTAGGGAGCGCTGCCCGCAGGCTTTTGTCAGCGTAATTGGCACTGCTGTCGGGCTGGAGCACGACCTGGTGCCGGCCGCCGGACTTCCCCTTGACCTGATTGAGAAGGTGCCCTTCCCTCGTCGTCCTGGCAAGGCCGCACTGGACTTCCCCCGGCGTTGGCGGCGTGAGGTGCAGCGAGTACGCGGGTATTTGCAGGATCGGTCAGCCGACCTGGTGGTCGGCTTTGGCGGTTATGCCTCGGCGCCGGCATACAGGGCCGCACGGAACCTGGGTCTGCCCATCGTCGTCCACGAGCAGAATGCCCGGGCGGGCATGGCCAACAAGCTGGGTGCCCGCTGGGCCGATTTCGTAGGTACGGCCTATGAGAATACAGGCATACGGGCCCGGTCCGGAGTACCAGTGCGCCGCGTGGGTCTGCCTTTGCGGCCGACCATCGCCCGACTGGCCAAGCAGATGGAGGCTGACCCTGCAGGAGCCCGCCGGGAGTCTGCGCATTCTCTGGGGTTGGATCCCGATAGGCCCATCCTGCTGGTGACTGGAGGATCCTTGGGAGCGCTCAGCCTGAACAAGGCGGTGGCTGGCGCAGCCCGGCAGCTGCTGGATCGGACACAGGTCATCCATCTGACGGGCCGTGGCAAGGCCGACCAGGTCAGGGAACAAGTGACGGCTGACCTGGGCGATGCGGCTATCAACGATCTGGACCCGGCTCACTGGGGCCAGGGGGACTACCATATGGCTGAATACCTGGAGCGGATCGATTTGGCCTTCGCCTGTGCTGATCTGGTGGTCTGCAGGGCTGGTGCAGGCTCTGTCAGCGAGCTGGCCGCCCTGGGCGTGCCGGCCGTTTACGTGCCCCTGCCCATTGGCAATGGTGAGCAGCGGTTCAATGCCCAACCGGTCGTTGATGCCGGGGGAGGGCTCATGGTCGATGATGCGGCCTTGGATGCTAAATGGATAGCCGACCACATTCCTGCCCTTATGGCCAACGGGGATAGGCTGGCTGACATGCGCCGCCGAGCCTGGGGGTACGGGATTCGCGATGCCGCTCAGGTGATGGCCGAGCAGATCCTGACCATGGCCGACCAACACCTTGCCCGCAAGGACTCTGGGAGGGACTAATCGGGCATAATGGAGGCAGAAGATGCGCGGCCGTCCTGAATGGTCCTGAACTGTTGGAGGAGATGCAACTACTGTGCCCAAGCATGAATTGAATACAGTGCCCGGTCGGCAGGACGGCGGTGACAGGTCCCTGCCGGTCCTGGATCCCTGCCTGCCCGCTCTGGCCCAGGCCGGTGTGCGCGACCCCAAGGATCTGGGGCCCACACACTTCATCGGCATCGGTGGGGCCGGGATGAGTGTGCTGGCCGAGATGCTCCACCAGGAGGGGGTGCAGGTCTCCGGATCCGACCGCGCCGAGGGAGACAAGACCCGACGCCTGCGTCAGCTAGGAATCCGGGTCGTCATCGGTCAACAAGCCAGCAATGTGGCCGGGGCCCGCACGGTGGTCTGGTCCAGTGCCATCAAACCTGACAATCCCGAGATTCTGGCAGCTCGTGACGCGGGCGCCCGGCTGGTCCATCGCAGCGACATTCTGGCCCTGCTCATGGCCTCTAGGATTTCGGTCACCGTGGCCGGAGCCCACGGCAAGACCACCACCAGCGCGCTCTTGGCTCACCTGCTGACCAAGGGCGGACGAGGGGATCTGGCTGATCCCAGCTACGCCATCGGGGGCAGCCTCCAGAGCAGCCAGGGGCCCATGGACGGCGGGCACGTGGGAGCCGGACGGGTTCTAGTGGCCGAAGCGGACGAGTCCGACGGCAGCTTTGGCAAGTACACTCCTGACATCGCCATCATCACCAACGTGGAGCCCGACCATCTTGACCACTACTGCACGGCTGATGCCTTCCACCAGGCCTTTGTGGAACATGCCCGGCATGCCCGACGTTTCCTGGTGGTTTGCGGGGACGACCAGGGGGGCCTGGAAGTGTTGCGGCGGCTGCAGGGGGACTGCCGGGCCAAGATCATCGTCTATGCATCAGATCCCCAGCTGAGCATTGACTCCCTGCCTGGGGTTCTGGGCTTGGTCCGCATCGGGTCCGAGTCCGAGAGCAGCGGCAGCGGCCGTGAACATTGCCGTCTGGCTCTCCCCGTGCAGGTGCTCCAGGCGGCAGGGTTGGATGCCAGCAAGCCGCTCGATCTGCAGGTGGATTTGGCGATTCCCGGCATCCACAACGCCCGCAATGCAGCAGCAGCCGTCATCGCCGCCGTCCTGCTGGGGATGGATCCTAATACGGCCGCCGCTTCCGCCGCCGACTTCCGTGGTGCCTCTCGACGCTTCGAGGTCCGCGGATGCCAGCATGGGGTCACCGTAGTGGACGATTACGCCCATCATCCCACGGAGATCGCCGCCCTGCTTACCGCCGCCAGGCGACGTTATCCGGGCCGGACCATCAGGGTGCTCTTCCAGCCTCACCTGTATTCGCGCACCGCCATCTTCGCCGACCGGTTCGCTGCCGCTCTGTCCCTGGCGGACGATGTGACGGTAACTGATATCTTCCCTGCCCGTGAGCTGGCCAGCGATTTTCCGGGCGTGGATGCAGGCACCATCCCTGCCGCCGCCCGCAAGGCATCGGACCACAAGCCCCAGAACTCAGGACATAAGTCGACTGAGACCGTCTTTCGGGCCTGCTCGGACATGCGTCAGGCCGCTCTTGAACTGGCCGAACGAGCGGAGCCTGGGGATGTGATCCTGATCGTGGGCGCCGGCGATGTCACGGCCATGGGGCCGGTCATTCTCGATAAGCTGGCTGAACGGGATGAGCAGTGAAGAACGGCAAGAGTCGCAGGGCCTCCAGCGGAGCTTCGTCCAGAACCAGGGCAGTCCGGGCTGCAAAAGCCGCACGGACTGCCCGGTCTGGGCGCACCAGGCCTTCGGAAGAGGAGCAGCGGACTGGTAGAACCGCCAGATCGGGCAAGTCGGCCGCCTCCGATGCTTCGGCACAGGCCAGCCGGTCCAAGGTGGAAAAAACAGGTGGTGAGGGCAGGCGCCTTAAGCGGTCCAAGCGTTTCAAAGGTTCGAAGCGTTTCAGGGGTCGTCCGAGTCGTTCCAAGAATACAAGCAGCTCACGTACTCGTAGCGCCAGATCCGCCTCATCATCCTCCCGCGCTCTGATAAAAGGCAGTAGCGTATCAGTCTCCAGGTCTGCGGCATCCAAGTCCGCGACCTCACGCTCGACAAGTTCGACCGGAGGATTCGTCGATGCCCGGGCCATACCGCCGGACCGACCCGTCTCAGGCAGAATAGGCACTGATCAGGAAGATCAGGGGCTGGGGATTTTTGTTCGGCCCAAGGTTCTGGATTTTCAGGCTCGGGTGCGCGAGAAGAAGAAGGTCAGCCGCAGGCTGGTCCTGATCCGGACGGGTGTCGTCGTCGTGGTCATGGCTCTGATAGCAGGACTGGCATGGTTGCTTTTTCTCTCGCCGGTCTTTCGCCTGCAAACCGACAAGATCAACGTCAGTGGCGGCAATGCCTGGGTGTCCAACGATCGAGTGGTCTCAATCGTGGCCAATCAGGGTGATCGCTCTCTGCTGCTGATTTCCACCAATGGCGTCGAGCAGGAGATCAGCGGCATGGCCGGGGTGACCGATGCCAAGGTCCGTAAGAGTTTTCCGCATGGTCTGGAGGTGACCTTCGATGCCCAGGAGCCTACTGCGGTCTTCAAGGATGCGCAGCGGAAACTGACGGCTGTAGACAGGCAGGGCAGGGTGCTCAATACTGTGTCCAAGCCAGTGGAGGGGGTGCCGGTCATCCAGGTTGCCACCGTCAAGCGTGCCCAGCAGGATCAGGCGGTCAGGCAGACTCTTCGGATTCTGTCAACCATGCCGGAGGCCATGCGCCATTCGGTGACCAAGGTGACTGCGAAAACCCAAGACTCCATCACCACCGAGCTGGACCAGGGCAAACATGTGATCATCTGGGGTGATGGCTCTGATCTGAAGCTCAAGCAGGCCGTGGTCGACAAGATCATCAACGATCCATCCAAGATTGGCGATAAGCATCAGCTGGATGTCTCGGCGCCCCTTAGGCCCATTGTCAAATAGTCGTTGAAGGAGCTGCCGGCTTCATCAACCTGTCGGTGTCCAGCAGGATGGTCACCGGTCCGTCGTTGACCAGATCCACTCGCATGTGGGCGCCGAAGCGTCCGACGGCAACCGGCACACCGGTTGCCGCCAGGGCCCGGTTCAGATCCTGCCAGACGCTTTGGGCGTGTTGGGGCTCTCCCGCAGCCATGAAGCTGGGACGGTTGCCGCGACGAAGGTCCGCGTAAAGAGTGAACTGGGAGATGGAAAGGATGGAGCCGCCACAGTCCAGGATCGACCGGTTCATCCGGCCCTTCTCGTCGGCGAAGATGCGCATCCGGGTCAGCTTGCGGACGGCATAGTCCACCTGGTCTGCCCCGTCGCCATCCTGGACGGCTACCAGAAGCATGAGCCCCATGCCGATGCTCTGGGGTTTAAAATCGGGATTCGGCCGCCCCTGCTCATCGACAACATCGACCCGGGCACGGCTGACCCGCTGTATGACGATTCTCATGGTTCCAGTCTAAGGACTTCAGGCGTTGTTGTAGTGTCGCTGGGAAAAGCTGGATCGGTATCTGGTTGGGGTCAGGCCGGAGAACCGTTTAAAGACGCGCATGAAATATTTGGGGTCGTCATATCCGCAGGCTTCGGCTATCTGTCTGACGCCCATGGAGGTCGACAGGAGCAGCTCCTGAGCTCGTTCGATGCGGATCCGCCTGATCTGTCCGGTGATACCGATGCCGAACCGCCGCTTATAGATGGTCGACAGGTACGAGGGCGAATAGTTGAAGTTTTCTGCTACGCTGGCAACACTGATCCGGTCGCAGGCGTTGATACGGATCCAATCTTGGACCTTCTGGAGGGTGCTGTCCTCGTCGTCAGCTTCTTGACGGTCCTTGGGCGCGGGCCTTCCCATGGCGATCTCCATGAGCAGGCAGGTCATGAAATAGCTGCAGTAGGGGCTGGGATCCGGGTAGGTGCGCTGGTAGATGTCAAGCAGCTGGTTGAACATGACGGTCAGCCGATTGTTGTCTGCCAAACGAAAATCCAGGGGCAGCACCACGCGTGCCGCGCCCTGGTCATTTCCATCCCTTTGTTCGTCAGGCAGGCCTTGAACCCTATGCCAGTCAGGCAAGGTGAAGTGGGCCCAGTAGAAGGTCAGAGGCTCCTGTCCCAGCCGTCGACTGCCCTCATGAGGGGTGCCGGGCGGGATCAGCAGCAGGCCGCCTGCCTTCAGATCATGATGCCGTCCGGCTACGGTCAGCGGAAGGATGCCCTCTTCAACCAGAATCAGCTCAAAGCTGTCAACGGTGCGGCGCTCGTGGATCCATCCGGGGGTGCCGATGAAGCGCCCTGCGGATTTGAAGACCGCCGCATCGTTGGGGAAACTGGTGATGATTGCCTGATCCGTGCTGACCGTCCTCCCTGTAGCTGAAACCTTGGCCTTGGGACGCGGTCAGTGGCTGGCCACTTCGACGTAGGCATGATATGGCTGGTTTTCGTCAATGGTCCAGAGGGGGACGAATTCCAGGCCGCTGTCCCGGTGACGGAAGACCAGCTTCTCGCCCTGGCGCTCGAAGGCGGACCCAGGATCCTTCCGGTCGATGTTAAGGCTCTGCATATCGGTGCTGGGGCTCAAGGCGGCAAGCACGTAGGGTCCCCAGGCCACGGCAGCCAAGGCGGGTCTGTCCGGGGTGCCGATCAACCGGATGGTCGGGTCGAATGTCAGCGTAATGGTGGTTCCTGACCAGGAATTCAGACCGCAGGCGCTCGCATCAAGGACCGCTACAGCTGGGTCGGTGCCCATGAGAGCCTGGGACACCGGGGTTCCGTCGATGTCTATGTGGACCCTGCCGCGGGTCCAGGCGGGAATGCGAAGGGCCAGGCGCGGTCTGTCCAGGGCTTCTATGGTGATGGTTACCTTCTCGGGGTGGCGGTCGTCCACGTCCACGCTCAGCGCCATCTTCTGGTCGATGTCGTTCAGGCTGCAGGGCAGATACTGCTCGATCCACAGGGTCTTCTCATCTGTGTAGAAGGCTCCGTCGGCGTAGTAGAAGTGCGATTCCAGGCCGGTGCCGTGGCAGCAGCTGTTCTCCTCATCAAACTCCTTGCGACCGCCCGGCTGGGTGGGGAAGAAGTAGAGACTGCCGCCCTGGGGCACATGGTCGGTGCTGGCGGCGATGTGGTTGAGTGTGGTCAGCTCGGTGTAGTCTGCATACTCCTGATCCGGGTCGAATGAGAACAGGAGCGCTGACAGCTTGAGCAGGTTGTAGGAGGCGCAGGACTCGGCGGTGTTGTCCTTGAGCAGGGCGCCAATCACGTCGGGCTGCTGGAACATCTCGCCCTGCCCGGAGCCGCCCATGGCGTAGATGTGATGACCCATGACCGACTTGAGGAAGAATTCCGCCTGCTGCAGGTAGTAGGGCAGACCGGTCTGGCGGAAGAGCTCCACCGAGCCGATGACCTGGGGGATGTGCTGGTTGCCATGCAGTCCGCCCAAGGCATCCACCTTCTGACGCATGGGAACCATGAGGCGGTCGTTGTCGAAGAGCCGGGCGGCATCCAGGTGCTCCTTACGGCCGGTGATGGCATACAGATGGGCCAGAGACTCGTTCATGCCGCCAAACTCGCCGGCGATGTACATGCTCCACATGTTCTGGAGCTGCTCATGGGGGAGCCGGTGGACGCGGTCATAAACCCAGTCACCCAGGTCCGAGGCCACACGCAGAGCCGTTTCATTGCCCGCGAAGTGGTAGGCGTCGATCAGCCCGGCCAGGATCTTGTGCAGGGTGTAGTAGGGCGCCCAGATGGTGGGGTAGGGCGCATACTGCTCCAGCTTGTCGAACTGACTCTCGTCGTAGGCCGACAGGAAGCCCGGCTTGGTGGTCCCGCTCTTTGCGAAGGCGGCCTGGACCTCAGCCAGCCCGTCGACCAGATAGGTCAGCTTGGTCCGAATGTCCTCGTCGCCGGTGGCGGCATATCCCAGGGCATATGCGGACAGAACATGCCCGGTGGTGTGGCCGCGCAGGTTGGAGTCCGGAGCGTCCCAGCCGATCATGGGCTTGGCTCCCTTGGTGTCCAGGTGGGCGGCCCGGCGGAACTCCACCAGGAGCTGATCGTCGTCCAGAGTCTTCAGGAAAGCTATCCGTCGGCGCTGGTTGCCTGCCAGCATGCCATCACCGGTCAGCCGCACCCGGGAGATGGGCACGCGGCGGACCTTAGGGCTCGAATCTACTGGTTGTTCGGGGTCTTCATCGATCACCAGAACCTTGCATTGCACACGGATGTCGCTGCCGTCGATGGATCCTTGGAAATCGTGCTCGCCGGTCTGTTCGTCCCGCTGCTCAACGCCTTCGTCCCAGTTGACCCGCTGGGAGACCTTCTGCCCGTCTTTGGTCAGCACGGCCGTGAACATGGGCAGATAGTAGGTGGCGCCCTTGCGCGCCTTGATCTCGATGGGGTAGACCTTGCGCACTTCGATCTTGTTGGGCATCTGCAGCACGGTCACATCGAAGTTGCGCTGCGCCTTGGCGCCGCCCTTGGTGACGGTCGCGGTCAAGGTTACATTCCGGTCGCCTCGACCATATTCGGGTTGATTGACCTTGCCTTGAGGGTTCACCCATCGATCGTCGCTGCTGGCCCATTCGATGGTGGTTCCCTCCACCCCCTCGGTCGGTAGTTTCAGGTCGAAGTCCACGGTGCCTGTGTTGCCGATGTAGATCTGACGGGCCGCCTCGTCAACGCAGTCCTGATCAGTGTGCATGGATGATGTCATGATGAATTACCTACTTCCTCCGTTGCCAGGCGGATTCTGGCCGGTCATGGTTTCCGTCGGGTCGTCTCCGATCCGTCGGCGCCGCTCTGCCCCGACGCCTTCGTGCGCCTTACCTCATCAGTCTATGGACGGAAGCCCGACCAGGAAGGTGGGGGAAATCGTCGAATGGGTGGACAATCTTGTGCCTTTGGCTTGGAGTTGTTCTGGTTAGCTTCTATTTCTTCCCAATCCTTGCAATGGCGGGCTTTCTGAGCAAGGAACGACCTGCCCGGGAAGCCTTGTCCGGTAGCGGCCAGGTGGCATTACCGAGAAATATCCACCTTTTTCCGCTCTCTTTGCACCTACGCCCGACGGGATGAGGATTTACGGTTCAGAGTGGAACAGCCTGTGGTTCCACGCAGAGCAAAGGGGTGCCCGCACAACGAGGGTAGGCACCAGTGAGAAGCGAGGAGAAACGTATGGCAACACCAACGGAAAACGGCGGCGAACAACCGGACATTGTGGTCGATGAATCCGGCCTCAAGGTTGACCGACGACAGGAGGAGGAGCTGAACCAGCTGAGAGCGGACCGCTCCTTCTTCGGCTACCCCAAGGGCATCGGTGCCCTGGCAGCCGGCAATTTCTTCAATTCGATCTGTTGGGCCTCTTATGGGGCCGTGACGATCTACTACCTTTATAAGCCTTGGACCCAGGGTCTGGGATTCAGCCAGGGGGAGGCAGCACAGCTTATAGCCATCGTTGCGGCCATCAATTCCATGTTCGGCATCGTGGGCAGCTGGCTGGCGGATAGGGTGTTCGGTGCGCGCAAGGCCCTTGTCATCGGCAACATCGTCAAGGGACTGTCCTGCGGGCTGTTGGCCATTCCGGCATTCTCGATCGGTCAGGGCCGAGCCATGGCCATCGTGGGCATGATCCTCATGAACCTGCCCATCATGGGGGCATCGAACGCCTCGCTGACCGGCATGCTCTTCCACCGCAAGGACAACCGTCGTGACGGCGCTTTCGCCATTCACGCCATTGCCAACAACATCGCCGGGTTCATCACCCCAATCATCTCTGCTCAGCTCGGTCTGCTCAACTATCATTACGGATTCGCCATCGGAGCAGTAGCCGCGCTGATTTACGCCGCCATCATCGGCGTGCCGGGCAATCGTTTCTTCGGTTCGCTGGGCTCCAAGCCCTCACGCCCGCTCAACAGCCAGGAGCGTAAACGCTACGGATGGGGTGCCCTGGGTGTGCTGGTGGTAATCGGCCTGTTCATCGCCGTCCTTCTTGTCACCCACAAGATCAGCGTCAATGCGCTGGCCAATACGGTCAGCTCCTGCACCTTCGTGGTGGCCATCGCCTTCTTCTTGGTCATCTGGCGTTCCAAGAGGATCGTCGGTGTGGAGCGTCGTCGGCTCAAGGCCTTCGTACCCATCGTGATCATGCAGATTGTTGCAGGGGTGGATTACGCCATTCAGGGCACCACCCTGCTCATGTTCCTGGACCAGCGGATCAACAGAAAGTTCGGCAGTATTGAAATCGCGCCGGGCTCCTTCAACACTCTCGTGGGCATCATCGCCATGCTGGCCGGCATCTTCTTCAGCTGGTTCTGGCTGACCGACACGGGCAAGCGTTGGAAGTCCACCAACCGTCTCTGGTTCGGATTCGCTTTCTTCGGCATCTCTAATTTGCTGCTGATCGTTCCCACTGTGGTGCTCAATCCTCATACGGCTAGATATTCCGTGCTCTGGCTGCTGCTCTACTATGTGGTCTCCAACTTCGGCGGCTTCCCCTACGGCGTTGCAGCCAACTCGACTGTAGCGGCCATAGCCCCCAAGTCCTATGAGACACAGATGCAGACCGCTTTCACCCTGTCAGCTGCCATCGGCACGGCTATCATGCTGCTGGTTTATGGCAAACTGACCACCCTGGACCAGCAGCTGCCGTTGATGCTGATCATCGGCATCATTGAAATTGTCGTGGCTGTGGCGGTCATGCTCTTCCGAGGCAAGATCGACGCGACGGTCATGTCGGATTGAGCAACTGGTTCCCTGCCGGAGGATCGGTCTTCTGCAGGGAACCGTGATACATGACAGTTGTGTGTATGAATGACCTGCGCGTCTGGTGCTCGCGTCAGGGCCGATTGCCCTGATTCGGGCGTCAGACGCGCAAGTTTGTGCTTGGGGTTGGTGATGCCGGGTATCGCCGATTTCTAAAGCGGCACCCGGTGCCTCGTGTTTGCACAGAGGTAGCCATCAATTGACCGCTGCGGTCATAATCCAGTCGGTCTGAATGTCTGTGCCCAAGGTGAATGTGTGCTCGCCGGTCCGTTTGAAGCCCATGGCTTGGTAGAAACGTTGAGCGGGTTCATTGCGCTCCCATACGCCCAACCAGATTGTGCTCGGATCCCGGTTCCTGACTCGTTCGAAGGCCTGATTGACCAGCATGGTGCCCAGTCCCTGGCGTTTGAAGTCTGATAGAACGTATAGCCGCTCGATCTCCATGGAAGTATCACCGAACTGCTCCGTCTGGGCCTTCCCAATGTTGAGCTGCATGTAGGCTGCGGGAGTGCCGCCCACGCTGGCCAGCATAAAAACGGATTCGGGTTCAGACAGTTGCGACTTGACCAGTTCGGGGGAGAAGGAGTGCCGGAGGTAATCGTCCATGTTCTCCCGGCTGTTGTCGGCGGCGAAGGTGTCACGGAAGGTGATCATGCCCATGGAACGTATCAGCCCGGCATCATCCGAGGTGCATTGCCGTATTACTGCGGTCATGATGGCGACTCCTTTCCTCTTGAGTTTGTTTGTTGTTGGGATATATCTGTGTTGATGGGGCATTATGCTCAATTGACGATCTTGAGCCCGACCACGCAGGAGACCAAGCCGATGATGAGCAGAATTCGGGCAAGCGGAATTGGCTCTGATCCTGTAGCCATGGCGTAGAGGACAGTCAAGGCAGCTCCGATACCGACCCAGACCGCGTAGGCTGTACTGGTAGGGATGCTGTGCATGGCAAAGGCCAGACCAACCATGCTGAGAATCAATCCCACGATAAAAACGATGTCAGGGACGATTTTGGTAAAGCCTTGGGACTTGCTTAAGGCGGTGGCCCAGACCGATTCACAGATGCCGGCGAGTATGAGTACAATCCACGAGGACATGGTTCCCTTTCGGCAAGTCTTGTCGCTGTCCGGGTACTTGACCATCGTCCGGGAACCTGAATCAGATTCTGAGCATCAAAATAGCACGAGGGTAACACTCTGATACATGAATAAGCAGGTGGAGTGGCCAACGGTCCATTGTAAGAAGGAATCAGGGTTAGTTCAGGGTCGTTTCAGGGGTTTGCCGGATGCTGTCTCCCGCGCCGATCGGCTATTCATATAAATAGAGGGATCTGGCAGAGTGTATGCACGAGGATGTGGCAGGTGAATGAATCATGACTTGGGCCTTACGTGATCTGAAAGCCAATAGCGGCATTTGGGCTGGCGTCTTTATCGTTCTTGTGGTCACACAAACCTTGCTCTGTGCCATGAGTGTGAGCATGGGAGTCAACAGCTATTACCAAGGTCTGTCGGTCAAGACCAGGGATCCTGCTAAAAGCTTGGCTTCGGCTCTGAGTCTGGTCTTCCTCACGGTCATTGTGCTCGGCTGTCTGGTGATCAAGCAGACCCTGCAGGCATCAATTCGCCAACGTCGGCAGGGGCTGGCCCTTCTCTCGCTGCTGGGAGCTACGCCTAGGCAGGTCCTGGTGCTTACGCTTTTGCAGGTGATGATTTTGCTTCTGCCGGCCTCCCTTGTTGCCGTGGCTCTTTCACCTGCGCTGGCTGGAAGGATCCTCGATTGGTATTCCACCGGGATGCGAATGCCGGTACATTTCGCTTTTACCTGGCACAGGTTTCCCAGGTCTGCCCTGACTGGTCTTGCAGTGGGATTGGCCACGGCCGTCTTGGCGACCAGCCGGACATTGCGGGATTTGGGGAAGATGACACCAGTCCGCATGGTGCACCGTGCTGAGGAGAGCGAATCGGTTGAACGGCCGAGACATGGACGTGGTCTTGTATCCCTTTTTCTTGGGCTGGCCTTGCTGCTGTTGCCGTTGCCTGTCTTTGCCTATCTTTCGCACAGCGGCTCTGAGCCCTTGGATCCTAAGCAAGTCCAGGCGGACATAAGTGCCGTTGGAAGTGGACCGCTTTTCGCCATTCTCTTGCTTCTGATAGCCTTGGCTCGCGCTGGTGGGCAGGTTATAGGCAGGGCCACTCAACTCTGGACTGCTCTGGTGCCGTCATCGTCTGCCGTCTGGCGGATAGCGCGTTCACAGGCTGTGGTCAGAAGCAAAGACACGACATTCGGCTCAACGGTCATAGCGTTGACCGCCTGTATGTTTCTGGTCGGCGGTCTGCTGACTGCCGGAGGCACCAGTACCGTCGCCATGAACAAGGTGCCGGGAATACCGAGTGCCACAGCGGGCGGAACTTTGGAGTTGCTCTATGGTTTTTGGGCAGCGCTGCTGGTCGCCCTGGTCGGCGTGATCGCGGGGTTCGCCATCGCCGCTCGGGATCGTGACCTCGATCTGGCGCTCCTGTCAATCGCTGGGGCAAACCCGCAGCAGCTTACTGCTATATCCACATTGGACGGCACCATCGTGATGACTACAGGCATTATCATCGCAGCAGGCGGCACCGGACTGGTCGGACTAAGCACAGCTACGGTCTACTGGCCTCTTGTCCACACTTTGTCCATAGTCTTTCCTTGGCGGTTCTTCCTTATATGCGGGTTGCCGATCATCATTGTCGGGTCACTGGCGACCATGCTGACGGCGCGGCCTGCTTTGAAGCGCTCGCCCATAGCCATTTTGCAAGGTGTTATAGGCGAATGATCGGGAGTGAGCTTTAATTGTTGGATCCGCGATGTGTAATTGAGCGGTCTTGCCAAGCATTGATTTCGGCCATGGCTGTGTGTGGCATATTCATCAACGGGCAGTTTTCTGTGGGATTGGCCAACACAGGTCAATACGACAAATACATGCTGGACGCTCGAAGATGAGTATCGCCATTATGGCAAGTTATTCTTTAGGAGATCCTATGGACGGTTAACCTTTAACATAGGAGTAGATAAACAATTAGCGGTCAAATTTGTCTATCGAGTACAGTGAGTCGTGTGGGTCGGAACAAGGCTTGATTGCCGAGACTTTCACTTATGTCACAGTGTTTGGTCGTGGTTGCTGGTGGTCATCAAGGTAAGCACCATTCGATTCTTATCGCGCTTGTACACTAGGAGCCAGTCTGCGTCGACATGTAGTTCCTCGTATTCGGACCAGCGTCCTTTCAACTGGTGCTTTCGATATTTACGTTTAAGCAGTGCTGAATTGTAGTTAGCCAAATCGTCGAGCACTTGATCGAGCCTGCTTAAGTCGAAATGCTTCTTCTTGATTTTCTTGACATCACGCAGGAATTTTTGCGTATATGCAAACTCATACATGATGGATGATGTCTTTCATATTCTCTGCATCACCCACGTGAGTGACCGGTGAAGCCTCGGCTTCCTCCATTTCCCTGTCAAATTTGGAAAGTTGGGAGCGGAATGGAAGCCCTCCCTCGCGCAACGACTGAGAGAGGAACATGTTAATTGCCGTGCCGAGATCAAGGCCTAGGTCTTCGAAAAGCTGTGAGGCCCGACGTTTCATATCCTCGCTGGTGCGAATTTGAATTCTCGCTGTCTCTTTCATTGCTTTCGCCTGCTTCAATTGCTCAATTATTTGTCTTAGCTCCAAAATTATATCATTATTGCTCCGGATGGAGTTACCGTGGAGTCATTTAAACACTGCAAGTAAAGAAACGAGGATGGCCTGAGATTCATGAGTAAGGTTATTGACAATGTGATGCACAAAGTAATCCGGAAAGATGGATCCTTGAACTGTAAAACGGTATGACAAGGGCCAGCCAAGTTGCCTCGGCTGGCCCTTGTCTTGTGGAGCTGCGGGGAATTGAACCCCGGTCCGGTGACCGCACCCTCAGTCTTCTACGTGCGTAGTCTGCTGGCCTTTGTGGCTATCTGTCTGCCCCCACCTGTGTCGCAGACAACCGGTGGCGGGCATAGCCGCAGAAAAAGTCCCCGAACCGCCCTGTGGCGCGGCAGTCCAGGCAAGTCTTCTTAATGACGCTCAGCATCCCCCCGAAGGCGAAGGGGAGTGAACGGAGCAGCTGCTCACTGGTTAATCCTGGCGCGAAGCTCAGGCAGCGAGAGCGAACTCAGTGCGGTTAGATTTAGCACTTGTTGTTTGCGGGAGGACATTAACGAGCGGACCCCCGCGTTCTCGGCACGCTTCCCTGCGACGAACAGGTCACCGTCGAAACCGATCAGCCCCAATCTTGAATTATCAAGCTCTGCTGGTGCCATTGCGGACCAGCCTCGTCAGTATACAACAGATGGACGCTGTGGATATTCCCGCTTCTCTCTGGGCATTGTCTTGGATCCCGATCAAGCCGCAGAGCCCTGTCGACGCGTCGTGGCTCATTGGCATCTGGTCAATTCCCAATTCCGTAGATATAAGTAGATATAAGTTTGGTCCCGTCCTGTCGGAATTGACGGCTCGACCTGGCGGGACCACAGTCATGCTCAAGGACGGGGAGTCATTGGCCCTGCTGGCCCAGATAGTCGGGGATATGCTCAGGATATTCGGGCCAGGCGCCCTGCTGGGTGCAGACGAAAGCGGCGGTGTTGACCGCAGCCCGGTGGGCCTGAGTCAGGGAGGCACCCAGCAAGCGGTTGATGGCAAAGGTGCCGGAGAAGGCATCGCCGGCCCCGACCGTGTCAGCCACGGTGATTTTAGGCGTGGGCAGGTGTGAGGACTGGCCGTCCGCCAGATAGATCGTGCTGTAGTCGCTGCCGGCGGTCAGCACGATGGTGTCCAGATGCCACTGGTCCATGAACCAGCTGCAGAGCTCGTCGTCGGTGGCTCCAGGAATGTGGAACATGTCGCGCAGGGTGACCAGTTCCTCGTCGTTGAGCTTGAAAACCGTGGCCATGTCCAGCAGTTCCTGGATCAAATCCTTGCTGTAGAAGGTGCCGCGCAGGTTGATGTCGAAGAAGCGCATGGCATGGCTCTTAGTGTGGCGCAGGACCTGCAGGCAGGTTTCGCGGGACCCACTGCTGCGCATGCTCAACGTGCCATAGCAGACGGCGTCGGCCTTGCTGGCCAGCCCGGCCAGGTCGTCTGTGTATTCCAGATGATCCCAGGCCACATCAGGCTTGAAGACGTACTGGGGGATGCCCTCGGTCAGCTGGACCTCGACGGTGCTGGTGGGGTGGTCGTTGTGCTGTAGGAAGGCATCGACACCGGCCTTCTGGACCGCCTCCTCAAGCTCCCGGCCCAGGTCGTCGCGTCCTACGGCGCTGAAGGCATAGCCTTCCGCCCCGTTCTTTGCGGCATGGTAACTGAAGTTGACCGGTGCTCCACCGGCCCGCTTGCCTGTTGGCAGGACGTCCCAGAGGATCTCGCCGATGCTGAGGACCACGGGTTTACTGGTCATGGTGTTCCTTTCCTGACGACGGGCGATGTGCCCGCCTTGTGTTTGCTGTTTTCACAGTTGTGCGGCTCATGCTGGCCGGGTGCTCCAAAAATTGGCTGGCCGCCACCGCAGCGGCTCCGGTCAGTGTGGCATCGGCTGGAAGACGGGAGAGCAGAATCTGCGTGTGCTCGCGCAAGCCGGGCAGGGCGCGTTGGGATACTATGGTGCGAACTCGTTCCAGCAGGCGGGGACCAGCGGTGGCCACCATGTCTCCGATGATGATTTGAGCAGGGTTGTAGGCGTTGACGATGGTCACGCAGCCATAGCCTACGTAGTCGGCTATTTGATCCACTAAGGTCTGGGCGACTCGCTGGCCCGAGCGGGCCTGTTCGAACAGACTTGTGCAGGCCTTGGCATGGGTCATGGCCTCGACTCCAGGGAAGTGATCCCGCATATCCGGCTGGCACATGCGGCGGTGGATGGCTACCGCCGAGCAGTAGCATTCCAGGCAGCCGCGGTTGCCGCACTCGCATGGCAGGCCATTCAGGTCGATGCTGACGTGTCCGATCTCGGTGGCCGCTCCCTGGTTGCCGTCCACCAGGGCACCTCTGTCGATGACTCCCAGTCCAACGCCTTCACCCACCAAGAAGTAGGCCATGCTGGATGCGCTCACTCGGGTGTCGAACAGGCTTTGGGCCAGCGCGCCAGCTCGTGCATCCTGCTCGATGAAGGTGGGTACACGGAAGGCCTGGCCGAATTCGTGAATAAAGTCCACGCCACGCCAGCCGGGCATGCTGGTGACCAGGGCGATGCGGCCGGTCTCGCGCAGGTAGGGACCCGGCACGGCCATGCCCACGGCCACGATGGCGGGGTTTGTCTCCAGACGTCTTCTCACTCGGGCTCTGACTTCAGTTACTGTGCCGGGGATGTTATCGGGATCGACGGGAGGCAGCACCTCCGAGTCCAGGAGATGGCCGCTGATGTCGAACAGTCCGATGCTGACCAAACTGCGGGCGAACTTGACTCCGATGACCTGGTAGCGGTCGGCGTTCAGAGCCAGGCCGATGGATCGACGGCCGCCCTCTGAGTCCATGCTTCCGGTCTCGCTGATTAGGCCCAAGCTGATTAGGCGGGCCACCAGCTTGCCTACGGCCGCCGGCGTCAGGTTGAGGTCCCGTGCCATCTGGGCTCGTGAACTGGTGCCGTGCTGATGCAGATATTGGACGATGCGTGACTGATTGAGTTCGGAGAGGGCCTTTGGTGTGCTGGCGTATGGACTGCCGCGCATGTCGACCTCCTCCTTGAGTAGTACAGTCTCACGATCTTCTCGCACTTTATGAACAACGTTTATATATTAACACTGTTTATTATCCTTGCACAAACTTTCAAAGTTGTTCAAGGTTTCTTGGCAAGACAATTCCGTCGTTGGCCGCTTCATCACAGCAAAGAAGTTCATCAGCCTCTATTTCTTCACCAGTGCGATGGATAGTAGATTCTTGCAGGTTCGCAGTCCTAAGCGAGCTGCTTGTGCGGTGGATATCTGGCTCTGCCGGTGCCCATTCGCCCTAAACACCGGAATCTCTTCTCGTCTCCGGCGTATGGGTAGACTGATGAAGTGGCCATCGCTGGCCATGGCTGGAGCATGTCAAGGACGCGGTCGTCAGTGGCATCAGCCTGTTACAGGAAAGGTATGGATCATGAGTCTTGATAATGGTATCGACGCCGTCGCCGATCCGTCGATGGAGCGACCGTTGGCCTTGATTCCTCGGCCGCTTCACATGCAAAGGGATCGCGGTCAGCTGCTGTTGCCAGTGGCGGGCAGAATTGTCTGCGGTTCAGCAGTTGACCAGGAGCTGGGTTCCGTCCTGAGCGACCAGTTGGCAGGTACCATCAAGCAGGCTACGGGGATGGTCTGGGATCATTCGCGAGGGGGGGCTTGGACTGGAGCAATCAGTCTGGACCTGGACCAAAAACTTGGTCCTCAAGAGTATCTTCTGCGCATCGCCGATCAAGGGGAGCGCCGCCCGATTGTGGATGTCCGCGGCGGCGACGGTCAGGGACTGCGATGGGGGGTACAGACCCTCCGCCAGGTCATCATGCAATGCGGTTCGGTGCTTCCCGCCTTGCACATTCAGGACCGCCCCGCCTATCCAACGCGCATCTACAGTCTGGATGTGACCCGCGGTCGGGTGCCCACCATGGAATGGCTGCGGCACTGGGCGGACATATTGGCCCTGTATAAGTTCAATCAGCTGCAGCTCTACATTGAGCACACCATGGCTTTCCCGGGCATGAGCGAGGCCTGGAGGGGCACAAGCCCTCTGGAACCCGGGCAGATCACCGACTTCGATGATTATTGCGCCCGCCTGGGCATCGAGTTGGTGCCTTCGATTTCCACCTTCGGCCACCATTACACCAGCCTTCGCACTCGCGGATTCAGGGATCTGGGCGAGTTTCCCGAGCAGGCGGACCGGCCCTACTCTTTTATAGAGCGCCAGGAGCATCACACCATCAATGTCAACCATCCGCAGGCCCTGGCATTCTCCACTGGGCTGATTGACGCCTATGCGCCGCTTATGCGTACGCGTAACTTCAATATCGGCGGAGACGAGACCTTCGATCTGGGCAAGGGGCGTTCGCGGCAGGATGGTTCCAGCAAGGATCCTGCTGACATGTATGCCGATTATCTGATCAGCCTGTGCGATCACCTGCATGCGCAGGGCCGCCATCCCATGTTCTGGGGCGATGTCGCCGTGTCCATGCCCAGAATCTTGGACAGGCTACCCAAGGACTGCACGCTGCTCAACTGGCTCTATGATCCGCAGGTAGGGCCGGACAAGGTTGCCCTTGTAGCTTCGACGGGGGCCCGGCAGGTAGTCTGCTCGGCCGTTCACGCCTGGAATCTTCTCCTTCCCGGAATCGACAATGCATGGAAGAACATCAGCCGACTGAGTCAATATGGGATCCAGTACGGTGCCGTTGGAGCCATGGTCACCGACTGGGGTGATTACGGGCACATCAACGACCCGCGCATGAGCTTGCCTGGCATGGCCTACGCCGCGCAGTGCTTCTGGAACCCCAATGACGATGATCGAGACCGGGTGGACAGGGATCTGGGCCTGTTGGTCTATGGGGATGCGACGGGCGACTATCTGCCGGCACTGATCCAAGCTGGCTCCAGTGCGGTCTTCGGCTGGGACGACATGGTGCGTTACTGGGAGCTTGATGACGGACATGGGGGCCTCAACCAGGATGTGGCCTCTACATTGCCGGGCGCAGGCGTGCCTGCACTGGATTCGTCTGCCGATCTCGACGAAGCTCGCCGGAGCCTGCTTAAGGCTTTGCGCATTCGTCTTGAGCAGGTGGATCAGCGTGACGCTCTGCTGGTCGACGCGGCTGTACGCATGGGCAGGGCGGCCGCCGGATGCCGGGCTGATGCGCGCAGAACTTTGCAGGCTCAGTTGATGGCTGTCCATGGTCAACGCCTATTTAACGCACTGGGTCGTAGTCTGGCCGTTCGCTATGGCGTTCTGCCTGGAGCTCCGGATGCAGAAGGTGATCGGGGCCTGGCTGATGCTTTTGAGATCTGGTTTGAGTCTTACGCTACGGTCTGGCGTCAGGTCAGTCGGGAATCGGAGTTGGGACGGATTGCCTCTGTGATTTGGGGCTTCGCCGACATTCTTCGGAAGGGGCCGAACTCCTGATCGGATCGATTGCGAGTTCATATCGAAAGGCAGGAAGAGCGCGAGAATGATCATCAATGAGTAGAGCATGGCTCTGCGGCATTTTGGACGTTTCTTGCACGGAGTCTTAGGATTGCATAAATCTCGAGCCAGGAAAATGGTCTGTGCCCCGCCTGACGGTTTCAAGCTTTGGCCGGTTTTATGCCAAGCTTGAAACCGACAGGATAGTTGTCCTATCAAGACGCGTTCGGTCTCGTCGTCGGGTACTTGTTGAGCACTGGGTCTTATACGGCGAAGGAGCTTCCCGAAATCAGCTGAGTGGTACCAGGGGTAGTGATACCGCTTCTATATAATTCAACGAATTGACAAAATCGATTCATCCCTCTACTCTTGTTGCTCAGGAGGCAGGAATTTGTTTCCTCCCCTGTGAACGCTGTAAAGGCAAATGCAATAGGCAAAGGAGCATTTCGGATGGGTTTGTGGGATGTTGACAAAATCGAATATGTGGGTCGCCAGGGCGTCAAGGAAGGCCTGGGCTTCCGTTACTACGACAAGAACAAGGTGGTGGCCGGCAAGCCCATGAAGGACTGGCTGCGTTTCGCCGTGGCCTGGTGGCACACCTTCAACCAGGGTCTGGTGGATCCCTTCGGTGATCCCACCGCTCAGAGGCCCTACTACCGCTATACCGATCCCATGGATCAGGCGCTGGCCAAGGTGGATTACGCCTTCGAGCTCTTCACCAAACTGGGAGTTGAGTTCTTCTGCTTCCACGACCGTGACCTGGCTCCCGAGGGCGACACTCTGCGCGAGACCGATGCCAATCTTGACAAGGTGATCGACCGCATCGAGGCCGCCATGAAGGACACGGGCGTCAAGCTACTATGGAACACCTCGTCGCTCTTCACCAACCCTCGTTTCGAGGCCGGTGCCGGTACCTCGCCTTTCGCTGATATCTATGCATATTCGGCAGGCCAGCTCAAGCACAGCCTGGAGATCGGCAAGCGGCTCGGTGCCGAGAACTACGTCTTCTGGGGCGGTCGTGAGGGCTACGAATCCCTTTGGAACACCCGGATGAAGGAAGAACAGGACCATATGGCCGCCCTCTTCCACATGTGCGTGGACTACGCCAAGGAGATCGGCTTCGACGCGCAGTTCCTGATCGAACCCAAGCCCAAGGAGCCTACACTCCACCAGTACGATTACGACGCGGCCACTACGATCAACTTTCTGCGTACCTATGACTTGCAGGATAACTTCAAGCTCAACATCGAGGGCAACCACGCAAACCTGGCCATGCACACCTATCAGCATGAGGTCCGCGTGGCCCGAGAGGGCGGCTTCCTGGGATCCCTGGATGCCAACCAGGGCGACAAGCTGATCGGCTGGGACATGGACGAGTTCCCCTCAGACCTCTACGATGCCACCGCCGTCATGTGGGAGGTCCTGGCCAATGGAAGCATCGGGCCCCGCGGCGGTTTGAACTTCGATGCCAAGCCGCGCCGTTCCTCCTTCCTGCCTGAGGACCTCTTCAGGACCCACATCGTAGGCATGGACACCTATGCCGCCGGTCTGCTGGTCGCTGCCAAGATGCATGAGGACGGCTACATCGAGCAACTGCAGCAGGAGCGCTACTCCTCCTTCGAATCCGGCATCGGCGCCACTGTTGACGACGGCACGGCCACGCTGGCCTCCCTGGAGGAGTACAGCCTTGACAAGCCACAGGCCGAACTGATCGCCGCCGACAAGTCCGACCATCTTGAAGTGGTCAAGGCCACCATCAACAACTACATCGTCGAGGCTCTGGCCCAGGCCTGAGCATAAGAACATTCTGTTTTCGTCCCCGTGCGGTGCTGCTGGCACCGCACGGGGACGAATCATTTATTGAGACCGTGCGCTTGCAGGTTCTCGATGAGCCAGGACCAGTCGTAAGGGCCTTCACAACGTTGGATAAATTCGAGAATAGTGGGAATGTCGGGTGCGCTAAGGGCGCCTCCCGGGGTCTGCACTGAGTAGGCGGATGCCGCGGTTGCCAACTCCATGCAATGGCGCAATGGCCATGACCATGTAAAGGCTGTCATTAAAGCGGCTGCAAAAATGTCGCCGGCACCGGTGGGATCCTTTGCTTCCACGGAAGGGGCCGGGACTTCGATGAAGCCGGTCGGGTCAGAGGCAGAAGATCCCAGGCCGCCGCGCGTGATGACAGCCGTTGATACAAATTCACGTAGCATTTTCAGAGCACCTGCTGTCGTTTTCTGACCAGTGAAGTGTCTTGCTTCGGTTTCATTCATCAGCAGGACATCGACTCCTCTGGCGGATTCGAGGATCTGTCTAGGCCAGCGGCCGGAGGAATCCCAGCCGACGCCGCCGAATATGATCGTGCCCTGGTCTCGTAGGGGCTGTGACCAGGTGGGCAATCCTTCAGAGAGGCTGACGAAGAGCGTTCTGGTCAGTTTGCCGGTAGGCCAATCCAGGGCAAGTGCTGAATGGTCATAGGTGACAAATGCGCGATCATTGCCAGTGCTGATAGCCACTGAGACCGGATTGCGGTATGCCGCGCTGGTGGTGCACAGATCAAGATTGAGATGGTCAACCTTTTGGAGAGTTTTGAACAATAAAGTCGACAATTGATCGTGTCCGCGGTTGGTGAGCAGACCGGATTCGGATCCAAGTCTTGCGGCAGCCACGGCCCTGTTGGCTGCACCTCCCGGGGAGATGGTCAGGTTGCCGGCCATTACTTCGGTCCCAGGCTGTGGGAAATCAACATCCGAAAAAACCAGATCCAGGTAAGTTTTCCCGGCAATCACTACGTCGAAGATTTTCGGACTGGCCTTATCGATCATCGTTTGATTGTTGATTCTGCTCATGTTTGCTCATTCTAGATAGAAACACTCAAAATGAGCAAACTTTGTCAAATCCTGTCATTTCATGTATGGTGAAGTCATGCTTTTGGATGAACGCCGTCAACGGATTCTCGATCAGCTGGCCGAGCATGGACAGTCAGTCAAGGACTTGTCACATGGTCTTGGGGTCAGTGAATCCACTATCAGAAGGGACCTCACATTCCTGGAGCAGGATGGCCGCCTCAAGCGCAAATATGGTGGTGCGATGCTGACCCAGGGCAATAGGGCCGACATCACTGACTCTGGCAAGCAGGACCGCGTCGTCGAGGCGACTGATGCGCAGATGCAACTTTGGGAACGCATGGCCAAGGCTGCTGCTGACATGGTTCAGGACGGCTCGGTCATCATCTTGGATGTAGCCCCTGAAGCGGCTTTGATTGCACGCAATCTGCGCGGACACAAGGTGACCATCATCACATCGAATCTGGCCGTACTTGATCAGGTTCGTAATGATGAAGCAGTTGATCTGGTGCTCATAGGCGGTGCGTTGCGGCATCATCATAACAGTTTGGTTGGCCCGCTGGCTGAACGGATGATCGCCGATGTTGCAGCTGACTTGATGTTTCTTTGTTGTACCGGTGTGCGGGGGAATGCCGTGGTGGACAACATGGCCGTCGAAGCCCCGATACGTCAGGGTTTCATAAAGGCGTCCCAGCAAACAGTCCTGCTTGCGGATGAATCCAAATTCCCTGGAACCGGAAGTTTCAAACTGTGCTCATTGGCTGATTTGGATGCTCTCGTCACGACTTCGGGGACCGGGAAGGGAATACAAGACAGCTTTGCCAAGGAAGGCAAGAAGGTGGTGGTCGTATGAAATTAACGATTCTTGGTGGCGGAGGCTTCCGTACGCCGTTCATCTGGCAGGCATTGATCAGGGATCAAGGCGAACCGCGCGTGGATGAGCTGGCTCTGTATGACACAAGCCAGTCGCGTATGGATACAATGGTGAACATTATGCGTGTCCAGGCCCAGGGCTTCGGTCACAAGCCTAGAATCCGCACATACACGGAGCTTGAGCCGGCCCTGAGCGGTGCCGATTTTATTTTTGCTGCGATTCGTGAGGGAGGTCTCCAGGCCAGATGCTGCGATGAACATGTGGCTTTGGATCTGGGCCTGCTTGGTCAGGAAACCACTGGGCCCGGCGGGCTCGCATACGCCATGCGCACTGTGCCGGTTATGCTGCGGATGGCCCGTATGGCTGCCAGGGTCTGCCCTGACGCATACTTTTTGAACTTCACCAACCCAGCTGGCATCATTACCGAGGCATTGCAAAGCGTATTGGGTGATCGTGTGGTCGGCATATGTGACACGCCATCCGGATTGGGCAGAAGAATAGCTGCGGCTTTGGGCCATGATCCAGAGGATGTCAGCATGGATTATGTCGGCCTCAACCATCTGGGTTGGATGCGAAGAGTGCTGGTCGGCGATCATGATCTGCTGCCGGACCTGCTTGCCGATGAGGAGAAGCTGTCGGGGCTGGAGGAGGCCAAGGTCTTCGATCCGGACTGGTTGCGGCAGATGGGGATGATACCCAATGAATATCTCTTCTACTACTACTGCGATAGAGATGCCGTCCGTCGTATCATGGAGTCTCCCATGACCCGCGGCGACTTTCTACTCAAGACCCAGACGCGTTTCTACAAACAAGCAGCCACGGCCGGGAACGAAGCCGACCGTATCTGGACTGATGCCTTGCAGGAACGTGGAGCCAGTTATATGGCTGAGGCTCTGGGAGGTGTACAAGGTGCCCCCACCAGCAACCGCAAGGAGGAGTTCGATCCTGCCCATTTGGGTTATGCAGGAGTGGCTCTGGGCGTTATGAATGCAATCAGTCGACATGAGCGTCGGGTCATGATTCTCAATGTGCGCAACAGGGGAACAATAGCTAGCCTACCCAATGATGCCGTTGTCGAGGTTCCCTCGCTTGTGGACTCTCACGGAATCCATCCTCTGAATGTGGGAGAGCAGCCCACAATGGACCAGATCGGCCTTATGCAACAGGTGCGTCAGTCGGAAAGGCATGCGGTTCGGGCTGGGATCGAGGGATCCTCCCATGAGGCTTTGCTGGCTTTCGCCTTGCATCCTCTCGTGCAGTCCGTTCCGTTGGCCAGAAAGCTGCTGGCCGGATATCGTCGTGAAATTCCTGAGATCAATGCCCTTTTCGAGAAATGAGGATAAAAATGACCAACCAGTCTTCGGCCCGGGGCTAAACGGGTCGGTACGCGGACAGGGATTTTTGCATCCCTCATGTGACATATCGCAAGAGTTCACAGTGCCAGGTAAAGCAATCAAAGCGGATTGTAATGTAATGGAAAGGTGCTCGGTTTATGCAAATCAAGGTTGATCGAGAGCTGAACAAGTGTAGGCGCTTCCTCAGAGATCGCATACGTCCTTTTATCGAAGAGGAACTTTCATCATGCACTGTCGCCGCTTATGTCAACTCAGGGGAACCTGAACCTCCCAAGGACTTTATTGCGCGTGCCGAGGCCGGTTTGATTCGATTCCACCCTGTTGATCGTGGAGATGCGTGGGGGACGAACTGGGGCACGACCTGGTTTCGCGTTGATGGCAGGCTGCCTATGTCGGAGTCCGGTCACGGGACGGAGATTGATCTGATTGTTGACCTGGGCTGGAATTCCAGCGTTTCCGGGGGGCAGTGCGAGGGATTGGTCTTCGCCAAGGATGGAAGAGCGATCAAGGGCGTTCAGCCAATGAATGCTTGGGTCCGCTTGCAAGGCAAGGGTGCTATGGCGGGTCTGTGTGACGACAATGGCGCCTTCCGCCTGTATGTTGAGGCCGGGTGCAATCCCATGCTGTTGAATATTCCACAGCGTTCCACGGATTTGGGCGAAGAGGCCGATGGGCGTGTGTGTGCAAAGTATGCCTTCCATGGCATCAGTCTGTGCCGGTTTGATCGTGAACTTTGGGAGTATGCCAGGGATCTGGAGGTCGTTACGGGCCTGCTTGATGTCATTGACAAGAACTCGGTGCGATATTGGCAGGTGATGAAGGCCCTGCAGACCTCGCTCAATCATTATGATGATGATCACCGTGCTGAAACACTTGGCCAGGCCCGACATGCATTGGCTGGGGTGCTGAGCAAAACCAACGGCCCGACGATTTTCCATGATTATGCGGTCGGTCACGCACATATAGACACCGCCTATCTGTGGCCGAAGCGCGAGACAAGGCGAAAAATCGGCAGGACTGTTGCCAATGTACTGGCCCTGATGGATCAGGACGACGAATTTGTTTTTGCAATGAGCTCGGCTCAGCAGTTTGCATGGCTGGAGGAGGATTATCCTGATCTCTTCAGACGGGTAAAGGAACGGATAGACCAGGGTCGATTCATTCCTGTGGGCGGAATGTGGGTGGAAGCAGATGCCATGATGCCTTCAGGCGAGTCTCTTGTCAGGCAGATTACCAACGGCCGTCGGTATTTCAAAGACCATCTTGGCATCAGTCCAAAAGGCATCTGGTTGCCCGATAGCTTCGGGTATACAGGTGCTTTCCCGCAGATTGCCAGAAGGGCTGGATACAGCTGGTTCCTCTCACAGAAATTGTCCTGGAATGACACAACCAAGTTTCCCCATCATTCCTTCATCTGGGAGGGAATCGACGGCAGCCCGATACTGACTCATTTTCCGCCTACTGATACTTATGCCGCTGAAATCACTCCCGGTGAATTGCGTTACTCGGAGATGAATGCAGCCGACAAGGAATGGATCGACCAGGGTCTACTGCTTTATGGATACGGTGACGGTGGCGGCGGTCCCACCAGGGAGATGCTGGGCAGGCTCTCCAGGTTGCGCGATCTTGAGGGCGTGCCCACCTGTACTTCCGCGTCGCCTGACGATTTCTTCCAGACGCTGGCTGATCAGATGAATCGTTGTGATGGCTTTGAGAGGCCACGTTGGCACGGTGAGCTATATCTGCAGCTGCATCGAGCCACGCTCACGGCGCAGCAGGACATGAAGGCTGACTGCCGTCGCGAGGAGGGGATGCTCAGAACCATAGAATATCTGGGTTGCCTAGCCAGCTTGTGCCATGCGGAATATCGTTACCCCGGCGATCGGCTTCAATTCATCTGGCACCGTCTTCTGCTCAACCAGTTCCACGACATTCTCCCAGGTTCTTCGATTTCTTGGGTGCACCGTGAAGCTCGTCAGGAGTATGAGCAGGATATTTCCGAGCTGAGCGGGTTGATTCAGTCGGCTGCTGATGCTGTGGCCGAGGCTGATCCCGATCTTCCCGTGCTTCAAAAGGGGTATATTGCGCAAAAGGATTGGCTGGTGCATCCAAGTCTCCCAGACGACTGCACTCTGGATGACGGTTGTCTTTCCTGCAATGATTCCGCTCCTCAGATCCATGCTGAAAAAGATGGATTCGTCATGGAGAATGCTTCGATAAGGGTTGTCATCAACAACGAAGGACTGATCGTATCCTTACGTGACCTCAAGGCTGGACGCGAACTGGTGGCTTCGGATCACGCTCTAGGCTCCTATCGCCTGTTGATCGACAAGCCATGCGAACGTGATGCATGGGAATTGGACCGAGATGCCTTCCTGGGTCCCATCGATGAAGGCAGGGTCGTCAAGGTTGAACCTGTTTGCTCATCCGTTTCGGCCGGCGTGGAGATCACCACGGCCATAGGCGCCGGAACAACTATCAGGACCCAGGTTCTTCTGGATGGTCAAAACAGAAGTCTCAGGTTCCATGCCTACGTTGACTGGCAGGAGCGGGATCGCTTTCTCAAGGTGGATTTCCCTTTGAGTGTCCAGACATCCATGGCTACTTACGAGTGTCAATACGGTACAGTCGATCGTCCAGTCTGTAGGGATGATGCAGACACGGAGGCGGCCTTTGAGTGCTGCACCCATAGATTCGTACACCTTCATGAGGGTGGATATGGAGTTGGGCTGGTCAACGAATCCACATATGGCTCCAGTGTCTTCCCGGTGGAGTCCGACGGGAATAACGGTGGCAGAACAGGGACCCTTTTGGAGTTGTCACTGCTTTCCGCGCCCACATTCCCTGACCCCAATACGGATGTCGGCCGGAGCCACGAATTCACCTGGGAGGTCCTTCCGGGTGCCAATGTGGCGGATACGGTCAAGGAGGCGGGTGTTATCAACGCACCGACAATCGCCCATCTGCCGCAGGTCAGGCCGCTGATTCAATTGCGTCAAGGGAAAGGCACGGTGATTCTGGATTGGGTCAAGCCGGCCGATGATGGATCGAAGGACATCATTGTTCGTTTGTATGAACCTGTCGGGGAATCCGCAACTGCGGACATTCTTGCGGATGATCTGATCGCCGAGGCAACCGTATGCGAAACGGATCTGCTGGAAGTAGCCGGGGCGACCCACGGCATGCCATCCGCCCTGGAAGGCGATTGGATTCCTCTACAAGGTGCGCACCTTAAACTGCGCCCGTACCAATTAGCGACGTTACGGATTCGACCATGATGGGCTCGGCGCCCAGGCCATGGCCAATGAGGACTGCCGGGGCGCTTATGTACACAACAACATCAAAAGAAAGCAGGGCGATATGACTACGATGTCAGAATCTCCCACATCCCTGTCATCACCAAAACCCAGGGGTGTAAATCCATCCAATCGATGGAAAAAAGGGATACGAAGCAAAAGCAGGTGGGCCGGCTTAGGATTTGTCCTGCCGTTCCTGCTGGTCTTTTTTGTAGCTACCATACTACCTATCATTTATGCTCTGTACCTGAGCCTCTTCCGGGATCAGCTCATAGGCGGCAGCCATTTCGTTGGATTGGCCAACTACATATCGCTGCTCAAAAGCGGTACTTTCTGGGACGGGGTATGGCGTGTGATCCGGGTGTTCCTGATCCAGGTGCCGATCATGTTGGGCCTGGCTCTCCTGGCGGCCCTGTGCATCGACTCCGGGCGACTCAGAGGGCACGGGCTCTTCCGAATCATCCTTTTCCTGCCGTATGCAGTTCCAGGCGTTGTCGCAGTGCTGATATGGGAATTCCTGTACGGCGATCAATTCGGGTTGACTGCCAGCATCAACAGCTGGTTCAACATAGCCATGCATCCATTGTCCAAAAACGTCATCCTGTGGTCCATAGGCAACATCATGACCTGGTCGTTCCTGGGATACAACATGCTGATTCTGTACTCCGGGCTGAAAACAATTCCTACCGAGCTGTATGAAGCCGCCCGTTTGGACGGAGCCAGCGAATGGAAAATCGCTCGTTACATCAAGGTGCCGGCAATAAAGGGGCAGTTGCTGATCACATGGATGTTCTCCATTATCGGTACCTTCCAGCTTTTCAGTGAGCCACAGCTGCTGAAGACGCCCGCGCCCAATGCAATATCAAGCAACTACACGCCCAACCTTTGGGCATACAACCTGTCTCTTAACGGAAGCCAGTACAACAATGCAGCTGCTCTGGCAATTCTTATGGGACTGATCACAGGGGTGATCACCTATATCACGCAGGAGAGGGGATCGCGAAGCGGCGATAAGAAGAAGCCCAAGGCATCCCGAGCTATAAAAAGGAGGGCTGATCGATGAGTATCGTCAAACATTTCGGATCAAACAGGTCTACCGGCGCCCACAGTCTGGTCCGGCACTCGCCGGCCATGCTCATCTTTATGCTGCTGCTGGCGTCGTATTCCTTGATTCCATTGTTGTGGCTGCTGATCAATGCCACCAAGACCCAGGCTGACGTTATGTCAACGTTCGGTCTGTGGTTCGGACACGGTTTCAACCTGATAGACAACATCAAGGAGACCTTTTCTTATAAGGATGGGATTTTCGCCAAATGGCTTCTCAATACCTTCTTATACGTGCTGATCGGAGCCGGCGGTGCGACTTTTTTGGCGACCATGGCGGGATATGCACTGGCGATCTTTGACTTTCCGGGCAAGAAAGGCATCCTTGCCACGGTTATCGGAGGCATAGCCATCCCGGGAACAGCGCTGGTCGTTCCTACATTCCTGCTTTTTGCCAAGCTGGGATTGACCAACACACCATGGGCTGTCATTCTTCCTTCGCTGGTGAGTCCCTTCGGCCTTTATCTGGTCATGAGTTATTCGAGGACCGGCCTGCCAGTCAGCGTCATTGAGTCGGCACGCATGGATGGCGCGGGGGAATTCAGAATCTTTGCACAGATTGTGGTGCCTCTTCTGTCGCCCAGCATCATTACGGTGCTTTTGTTCGCTATCGTGCAGACCTGGAATAACTATTTCCTGCCGTTGATCATGCTCAACGATCCGCGGTGGTATCCGCTGACCGTAGGTCTGAATGAATGGAATGACCAAGCTACGGGTTCGTCGACGCCAGACCCCATTTACAACCTGGTGATCACTGGTTCCTTGCTTACGGTCATACCGATTATTGTCATTTTCCTAATGTTGCAACGCTACTGGGAATCCGGCCTGACGGCTGGAAGCGTCAAGCAGTGATCCATCGATGTGACAAGGAGGTCATGGAGAAAGTCCCTCGTCTTGGAGGTTGCAGAAGAGACGGGGATAAGTAGGCATCGTCGATTCGTCGGCATGCAAATCAAAGGAGATTGGTGATGAAACACAGCAGAATGACGAAATTCGCCACTGTCGCCACGGTGGCGGCTTTTGCGACAACTTTGTTGAGCGCTTGCGGAGGTAGCTCTTCAACAACCCAGAGCGGTCATGCAAATGACGTGGAACAGGCGCTTGAGAAAGGAGGCGATCTGGTCTATTGGACCTGGACATCGTCTGCTGATACCCAGGTCAAGGCCTTCGAGAAGCATTACCCCAAGGTTCATGTCAAGGTCGTCAACCCTGGCAGCGGGGCAGCGGCATATACCAAGATGATGAACGCCATAAAGTCGGGGTCCAATGTACCCGACATCATGCAGATCGAGTATCAGGCCCTGTCTCAGTTCTATACTCCGGGTAACCTGTTGGATCTGGCACCTTATGGCTTTGCCTCGCTCAAGAATCAATACGCGGCGTCCGCATGGAGCTCGGTGAGCGTTGGAGGCAAGGTCTACGGACTTCCTCAGGATACCGGTCCGATGGTTCTCTATTACAACAAGAAGGTCTTTGACTCGTTCGGCATCAGTGAGCCGCCAAAAACCTGGGATGAGTTCGTCAAGGACGGCGAGATCATGCAACAGAAGGATCCAAGCGTCCATATCACGAGCGACTCGGGTCAAGGCAATTTGGTGGCCTCTCTGCTTTGGCAGGCCGGCAGCCATGCCTTCAAGGTCTCTGGATCGAATGTAACCATCAATTTGAGTGACCCCGGCGCCCAGCGGTGGGCTGCCGTCTGGAACAAGCTGATTGGAGAGCATCTGATCACCACAGTGGCCAATCAGGGCACGGAATGGTACCAGGCTGCAAACAAGGGGAAGATGGCATCCATCATTTCAGCCTCGTGGCTTCGCAACACCCTGCAGACCTCGGTAAAGGAAAGTGCCGGGGACTGGAGAGTGGCTCCCATGCCTACATATGACGGGAAACCGGCCTCGGCCAATTATGGCGGTTCGTCGCAGGCCGTATATGCCAAGACGAAGAATCCCGCATTGGCTGCTGGTTTCGTCAAGTGGTTGAACAACTCGCGAGAATCCATTGAGCTGGCCAAGGCTTCAGGAGTCTTCCCCAGCACAGTCAAGGATTTGAATGCTCAGGACTTCCTGGAGGAGAAAGCCGACTACTTCGGCGGCCAACAGGTCAACAAGGTCTTTAATCAGAGCTCCAAGGATATTCGGTCTGGCTGGCAGTTCCTGCCCTATCAGGTCTACGCCAATTCAATCGTGAATGATTCGATTGGTAAGGCCTATGAGGGCTCGGTCCGTTTCGAGGATGCGTTGAAAACCTTCCAGAAGGACCTGGTTAAGTATGGCAATGAACAGGGTTACACGGTAAAAGGTCTGTAGATCGATTCATGTGATTGACCCCCCCCCATACCCCCATCTTGAAGACGTCGCGCAATGACAGCGTGGTCGGAGTCAAGATGGGGGTATTTAATTTTAGCGAAGCTGTCATTGGGAAGATGCTTTCCCGATTGTCTGTTTTCTTTTGCATTTGCGGTTCCTTTGCCAATCTGTGTTATCTGATTTTGCGCACGGCCATGGGGCTACGAGAGGCGTATAGCAGCTGATGCCGGATTTTCTGCCAGGTCTGCCGTTTGATGACGACGCGTTTGGGCACACTGACTCATGATGACCAGAACATCTTTACAACTGATGTTGGTCATTGGATAAAAAAGAGATATAATATAACTAAACCGCTTTAGTTTTGAAACGGAATCTGCACAAACAAGGAGGTTTACGGGATGCAGCTGAAGGTGGAGCGTGAACTCGACAGGTGCGATCGAGTCATAAGGCAACGGGTGCTGCCCTATGTCGATAGAACGGTCGGCCATTGTGCAGTCAGGGTCTACCGGATTCCTGGCGAGCCCATTTCCTCCCAGGACTTCTTCCGCCGCCTGAACAATGGGGGCATTCCTTTTGAGCCTTTGAATCTTGGCGAATCCTGGGGGACTACTTGGGGAACAACCTGGATGGAGATCAAGGGAAGCATTGATCAGAGCCATCGAGATGAGGCTCCGCTTGAACTAATCGTGGACCTTGGGTGGCAGCCAGACTCTCCCGGGGGCCATTACGAGGCAGAGGCCTACCGCCCCGACGGCTCCATTATCAAGGCGGTCAACCCGAAGAATCAGTGGATTCCTCTGGATGGCAGAGACTGGAAAGGGTCAGCCATTGATGAAGAACCTTCGCTTATCAGGTCCGATGGCACTTTTACCCTCTATCTGGAGGCAGCCTGTAACCCGCTCATTCTCGGGGTTCCTCCATTCGTTAAGACTCGTTTGGGTGAAGGCACCACGGGCCGAGCCGACGAGCCTAACGCTCTGAATCAGCTGGATGTCTGTCATTTCGATTATGAGATGTGGAACTATGCCATGGATCTGGAAGCGGTCAGCCAGATCATCCGGGAGTGCGACCCCAAGCAGCCACGCTATTGGAGGCTGGGTAAGGCCCTGCAGACTTCCTTGAACAGCTATCGGGAGGGTGATGCAGCTAGTCTGCAGCAGGCCCGTACGGCCCTGGCCGAAGAACTCAGCCTGCCGGCTGTGTCAAGCAGTTTGGATCATGCAGTAGTAGGTCATTCACACATTGATTCGGCCTGGCTTTGGCCCAAGCGTGAAACTCGCCGAAAGGTAGCCCGTACAGTCTCTAATATGCTGGCGCTGATGGAGCGAGATCCCGATTTTATCTATGTAATGAGTTCCCCACAACAGTATGCCTGGCTTGAGGCTGATCATCCGGATCTGTTTGCTCGCCTTTTGCGTCGCGTCAAAGAGGGACGCTTCATTCCTGTGGGCGGAATGTGGGTGGAATCTGATGGGATGTTGCCAGCGGGCGAATCATTGACACGCCAGTTCAGCTATGGAAAACGCTACTATCGTGAGCATCTAGGCGTAGATACCGATGTAGTCTGGGAGCCTGACAGTTTCGGCTATACAGGTCAGTTCCCTCAAATTGCCCGGCGTGCTGGCATGCGTTACTTCCTTTCGCAAAAGATCTCATGGAACGACACTACAAAGTTTCCTCATCATACTTTTGACTGGCAGGGCATCGATGGCACGCCTATATTCACTCACTTTCCACCGATGGATACCTACGCCTCAAGCATGACTGCCCGGGAGCTCAACCATTCTGAAGAAAACTACCAGGACAAAGACTTCTCCGATAGAGCCATAGTCCTGTGCGGCTATGGTGATGGAGGTGGCGGCACTACACGCGAAATGCTGGGTCGGTTTGACCGTCTGCGTGATGTGGAAGGTGTTGCAAAGGCACGTTATGAGACTCCGGATGATTTCTTCCGTGAGTCCTGTAAACAGATTCACCAACGCGCTGGTCGAGAGATGCCGGTCTGGAAAGGCGAACTCTACCTGGAGCTCCATCGTAAGACACTGACTTCCCAGCAGGATATGAAGCGTGGCTGCCGGCAGGAAGAAGCCATGTTGCGTACTGTGGAGTACTTGTGCGCTTATGCTTCCCTGGCTGATGCAAATTATAACTATCCTCACGCTGAGCTGGATCAAATCTGGCGAACTTTGCTGCTGAATCAATTCCACGACATCCTGCCCGGTTCAGCCATCTCTTGGGTTCATCGACTCGCTCGCGAGGATTATCAGCGTGACATTGGTCGCCTGCGAGAAATCGGTCAGGAGGCCGCCGGTGTCATTGCCAGAGTGCAGAAGGGGATTGAACGTGTGCCTTCTGCTCTGATTAACCCCATGGATGTTGATGGGGACAACGCCTGGCGGGCTGTACCGTCAGTGCCCAAGGCAGGCGGTCCAACGGCTAAGGTCCAAGTTTCTGCCAACGACCAGGGATATATTTTGGACAATGGCCTTATCAAGGCAGTTGTGGGGACTGATGGCACAGTCCACTCCTTGCTGGATGTCGTTTCCGGACGGGAGCTGATTCCCAGGGGTTCAACAATGGGTGGCTACGAACTGCTCAAGGATGAGCCCACTATGTGGGATGCGTGGGATTTGGAACGTGACGCCCTTCTTACCGCCATGCCGGTGGATGACCCTGTTCAGATCACTGCAAAGAAGTCCGGGGTGGACGTGGTTCGAAACCACGGTGACACGCGGATCACTACTGGCATCAGCCTGTCGCCTGGGGCCAGGAGGCTGGACTTCACCGCTTCCGTGGACTGGCATCAGGATGAGCAGTTGCTGAAAGTGGATCTTCCCTTGGCTATCCAAGCACGTTATGCCCAGTTTGAATGTCAATACGGATTCATTGACCGGCCTATACAGAAGAACAATGCGGCCGAAGAGGCGCAATTCGAAAGTTGCACCCACCGGTTTGTGCGGGTTAGGGATGACGATCTAGCCGTGGGTGTGGTAAATGCCTCTACCTATGGCGGCGATACCACACCTATTCCAGCTGATCCGGCCCATGGTAAGGAGGCAGGAACTTTAGTTCGCCTGACACTGCTTTCTGCACCTGTTTTCCCCGATCCGGATACTGACCGAGGTCATCATGAGTTTGCCTGGTCCGTGGTTCCTAACGAAGACCAAAACGCTGTTCTAGCCCAAGCTTATCGGCTTAATGCTCCTGTCTTCCTAGACGGTCTGCCTGACGCAGAGCCTCTGGTGAGTTTGGACACCACCTCTGGAAGGCTAGTCATTGACTGGATGAAGATGGCTGACGATGGCAGCGGTGATCTGGTGATTCGTGTGTATGACCCTGATTCCTCTCCTGCCCATGGTCGTCTGAGGCTAGGGCCGTTGCTGAAGGGAGCTACGGTACGAGAGACCGATTCCTTGGAGGAGTCGCCCTTGCCTGACGATTTGCGTCATGGATTGGTAGATAAAGGTGAGGTGAATGCTGAAGGTGCCTCTCTGGAGTTTATGCCCTTCCAATTCACCACCCTCAGACTGCACCAACCACAAATTACCGGCAAATAAGATCGAAAGAACAATGAAGGGTCATTGATTATGTTGCTTAAAGTACAGCGTGAGGTTGATCGCTGCAAGCGGGTCATGAATGAGCGGGTACGCCCTCATGTCCACCATGTGCTCGCCCAGTGCGATGTACAGGCTGTTCGTTATACGGGGGAACCGGTGAATCCGTCAACGTTCCTTGATGAAGCACGGCATGGCGGTGTGGCATTCACCCCTCTTGCCGTCGGTGAGCCATGGGGCACCACATGGGGGACGACGTGGATGAAAGTGACTGGCCAATTGCCTCGGAGCTCGGGCAATGGACACCCGATCGAACTGCTTTTTAACCTGGGTTGGCTGGATTGGCCAGTTGGCGGACACGTCGAAGGAATGGTGTATCGGCCTGATGGCTCGGTGATCAAGGCCATCCATCCACGTAACTACTGGATTCCATTAGTTGATGATCAAGGCAAGGCGGACCAAGTCGTTGATCATGACGGAGCCTTCACTGTCTACGTTGAAGCGGCATACAATCCTAACGTCCCGTCTTTCACGGTTACGAGTCTTGGCGATGCCCCCACGGGCAAGGCGGATGAGCGTTACGTCTTTGAATCGGTGCAAATCGCCGAATATGATCACGAAGTCCATGAATACTGGATAGACCTCGACATCGTCAGCGGCGCTGTAGAACAGTTGGATGCCGGTTCGCCACGGTATTGGAAGCTGGCCAAGGCGCTACAGCGTTCCATGAACATCTTTGATGGAGCTGATGAAGAGACTGTGAGAGCCACCCTGCCTGCTGCGCGTGAAACGCTGGAAGCGGTGATGAATAAACCCTCCGCACCTTCTGCTTTGCAGCTATCCGCCATGGGGCATGCTCACATCGATTCAGCTTGGCTTTGGCCTGTGCGTGAGACCAAACGCAAGGTAGGACGGACAATCGCCAATGTGCTGACCCTCCTGGATAACGATCCAAAGTTCTGCTACGTCATGAGTTCTGCCCAGCAGTATGCCTGGCTCGAGGAACGGCACCCGGATTTGTTCAAACGTGTGCAGCGCTACGTACAGGAAGGAAGGTTTATACCTGTAGGAGGCATGTGGGTCGAGTCGGATGGAATGGTTCCCTCAGGCGAGTCGCTGATTCGTCAGCTTTCTTATGGGCAACGGTATTTTAAGCAAAAGTTTGGTGTTGAAACCCATGGGGTTTGGCTGCCGGACAGTTTTGGATACTCAGGTTCATGGCCCCAAATTGCTCGCCGGTCGGGAGCACGTTGGTTCCTGACGCAAAAACTCTGTTGGAACGATACGACCCGATTGCCGCATCATTCGTTTATGTGGGAAGGGATTGACGGTTCCAGGATCTTCACCCATTTCCCTCCGGCAGATAAGTACGATTCCGACATGTCCCCCAAGGACCTGCACTATGCGGAACAGAATTTTAAGGATAAGGATCTGTCGGATCACGGGATTCTGCTGTTCGGCTATGGAGACGGCGGTGGTGGACCAACGAGAGAGATGACCATGAGGGCTGAGCGTCTTCGTAGCTTCGAAGGTCTTCCTCGAGTGGAATATGACAATCCAGATCATTTCTTTGACGTGGCTTATCACGATATGGCTGACCAGGCTGGCAGTGAGATGCCCACTTGGAAAGGCGAATTGTATCTCGAGCTCCATCGCAAGACGTTGACCTCCCAGCAGGACATGAAACGTGGTTGTCGCAAAGAGGAATCATGGCTGCGCATGGCGGAATATTGTTGTGCCTATGCCGAATTGGTCAATGAGGAATATGTTTATCCGCGAGAAGAGCTTGACAGAATTTGGAAGACCTTGCTGCTCAATCAGTTCCATGACATTTTGCCTGGATCCGGTATCGCATGGATATACCGCGTGGCTCGCAAGGAGTATGCAGAAGATATAGCCCGGCTGCGGGAGTTGACCGCCGAAGCTTTGCGTGCGGTCGAAACATCTACTAAGACCAGAATTTGGCCTGAGGCGCGAATCATGCAGGTCGGACGAGCTGAATCGGGACAGGCATCTTGGAGTCCGGTTAATGCAAAGGGAATAGTCAGGAATGCTTCAGCCGTCGCTGTATCTCATAATGCAAACAGCGAGTTGATTCTGGACAACAGCCTTTTGCGCGTTGTCATTGCTCAATCTGGAGCAGTGACATCCATATGCGATCTGGCAACCGGCAGAGAAATAGTGGCACCTGGCCAATCCTGTGGGCTTTATCAGGTACTCAAAGATGAGCCTGGCGTCTTTGATGCTTGGGATGTAGAGCGCGATGCATTCTTGGCTGTTTCTGATTTGGATCAAGGCCAAATCGAAGATGTGAAGACTGACGAGGACGGTACTGTTCACGTCCGTGTGATCAACAAATACCGCGCCAGCACTATTCGAACCAGCATCAGTTTACGTCCAGGTTTGAGACAGCTTGATTTTCATGCTGACGTTGATTGGCTCGTTCCGGAAAAGCTGCTCAAGGTTGCTCTTCCGCTTGCTGTCAGAGCAGACCGTGCCCAGTATGAAACACAATTCGGCCTTATCGAACGTCCTATCGTGAAGAATACCGAGGGTGATGAGGCACGTTTCGAGAGTTGCACGCATCGTTTCGTCCGCATAGCTAATGAAGAATTTGGCGTTGGCATCGTCAATGGGTCGACTTATGGATCCGATGTGTCCGCCATATATGGACCAGAGAATGGTCCGGAAGTCGGCACTCAGGTACGCCTGACCTTGGTAGGTGCTCCTAAAGCACCAGACCCGCATGCAGATCTGGGCCACCATGAGTTTGATTGGGCTCTGGTGCCTGGTCCTGATCTGGATTCGACCTTGGCTGCAGCTGCGGAAATCAATGCACCAGTGTTGAAGGATGTGCCTGATATGGAGCCCTTGATTGGTCTGCAAAATGTGCAGGGCTTGCCTGTCGTCGATTGGATCAAGATGGCTGACGATGGCTCAGGTGATTTGATAGTGCGTATCTACGAGGCCAACGGCCAACCGGCATCTGCATCGCTTGCAGTGAATGGGCCCATGGTGGGGGCACAGGTCTATGAGACCGACTTGCTGGAGCGGGACCGCCACTATCAAGGTGAGCCTGATGCCCTCAAACAGCCGGGGGCTGCTGAGGGGGCTCGACTTGATCTGGGACCTTTCCAGATTGCTACTCTTCGGCTTTCTAAAGCCGGAATTCAAGGATGAATTAGTAAAGGAGAAATCACAATGAACAAAACCATAAAAACGGCGCTGTCGTTGCTGTGCTCAGCAGCGGCAGTCGTGAGCTTCGGAGGATGCGGGGGAAGCGCATCCTCCGGGTCTGGTACTACCGAACTGAAGTTCCAGACATGGAACCTCAAAAACGACAAGTTCACAGGATACTTCCAGGATCTGATCAAGCAGTTTGAAAAGGAGAACAAAGGCGTCCATATTAAGTGGGTTGATCAGCCGGCTGACAACTATGAGGACAAGCTCTCAACCGACGCCGCTGCAAATTCCCTGCCCGATGTAATTGATATGGGGCCTGAGGCTGCGTATACCTTGGCTGGTGCTGGAGCGTTGCTCAACATTGCCAAGGAGGAGCCGAAAGCCAAGGATCAATATCTCGATGCTGCATGGCAATCAGCCACTTTCAAAGGCCCCCATCTGGAGGAGGGCACCTATGGGTTGCCTTGGTACCTGAACACAGGCCCTACCCTCTATAACAAGGCCTTGCTCGATGAGTGCGGGCTTGACTCAAGCAAAGTGCCGAAGACTCAGGATGAGATGTTTGCCAATGCTGAAATCTTCGGGCCGAAGTGTGGTGGCAAGTATGCTATGACCACTGGCCTTCCCAGCATCCAGGATTTCGGTATGTACGGCGTCCCACTGATGAACAAGGATCACACCAAGTTCACCTTTAATGACCCTAAGGGAGTGGCCTTTGTCCAGCACTATGTGGACATGTATAAGGCCAAGGCCTTTACTGACGAGATGCTGAACACCTCCAATAGCGGCGAGTCAAAGAGCTTCAACTCAGGCTCACAGGTTTTCCTCAATGGCAGCCTGTACAGCATTGACGATATGAAAAAGAATGCCCCCAAGGTTTATGAGCATATGGGCATTACCAGCATGGTCGCCAATACCCATCCGAACATGATGATGGAAATGATGACTGTCAATGCCAATTCCAAGCACAAGGATATGGCGCTGAAGCTGGCCAAATTCGTGACCAACTCCAAGAACCAGCTGGCCTTCGATAAGAAAGCCAATGTCTTCCCATCCTCTAAGGGCACCATTGATGATCCATTCTTCAACCCATCTGGTGACGATATGAATGCTGTAGGCATGAGAATGGTCGCCAAGCAGGTGCGTGAAGGACGTATATGGGGTCCTCCGCAGTTTACTGCAGTAGACGGCACCAGACTTCAAGAACAAATCGCCCAGGCCCTGCAGGGCAAGGTGACTCCTAAGCAGGCATTGGACAATGTTGTTGAATACGCCAACGGCAGGTTGAAGTAATGGTCCAGTCGTCTCATAGACAGCATAAGGGCGCCGGTTCCGCCGGCGCCCGGCGCCTTAACCCTGACGGCACATATGTGCATCCTTTGGGGGCCAACAGGAGCGGTCGTGTCGCTCCATGGCTCTTCGTGACTATCCCGATTTTGTGGATTTTGGTCTTTTCCTTGTTGCCGTTCCTGAACACAATCCGCTTGTCCTTCACGGATTCGACCTTGTTGCGTCCTGGAAAATTCATCGGATTCCAGAATTTCATCGATATGTTCCATGATCCGCATTTCAGAACGGCAATGACAAACTCATCGCTGTATGTCGTCTGCGTTGTGCCTTTCATGATTATCCTGCCGTTGATTCTTGCGGCGTTGGTGGCCGAAAAAACCAGAATAATGGGATTCTTTAGAACATCGTTCTATGTCCCGGTAATCATGTCCAGTGTGGTGGTCGGATTGATTTGGACCAACCTGCTGGATTCCAAGGGTCTGGTCAACGGTCTGTTCCGTGCCTTGCACTGGATAAGCAAGCCCATTCCATTTCTCACTGATCGCTGGTTGCTTTTGTTCAGCGCCATGACTATTACCATTTGGACCGGCCTGGGCTACTACATGATTATCTATTTGACGACTATCGCCAATATTGATCCGGTCTTGTATGAGGCTGCACAAATTGACGGAGCAGGCGCAGTTCGTCAATTCATCCATGTAACCCTACCTGGATGCACCTGGACTATGATTCTGATTTCCCTGCTGTCTTCTATGTCAGCTTTCAGAGTCTTTGGTGAAATTTACATGTTGACTAATGGCAGCGGTGGAGTCGGCGGGGCCGACATAACGATGACAATGCTAATCAAGAACGAAGGCACTGGCATCAATGCCCGAACCGGATATGCCGGGGCATTGGGTCTGGTTATGTTCTTTGTGCTCGGTGCTCTGATTCTCTTCGAATGGTTCCTGGAATCGAGGTCCTCTGATGACGAGTAAGCATATAACAGTGGGCAAAGTTGTGAAGTATGCCGTCTTGGTCCTGCTCTTCCTTTTCCTTGCCTGCCCGCTGCTATGGCAGATATCCTTGGCTTTCAAGGGGCCTAAGGATGATATGTATGCCGTTCCGCCATACTTCTGGCCTCGTGACCCTACGGTCAGTAACTTCAGCGGAGTCTTCAAGCGTCTGCCTATAGTTGGCTATGCCTTAAACACACTGGTCGTGGCTGCTATCAATATTGTCGGCAATGTCATCAGCGGTACTATGGCCGGCTATGCCATTGCTTTGCTCAAGTTCAAAGGCAAGCGGATCGTAGTAGGAATTCTGTTCCTCTCCATGCTGATTCCTGGAGAAACAGTTATGATTACGCAGTTCCTGATCATCCGTTCTTTGAACTTACAGAACAACTTGATAGGTGTCGCCTTGCCCGGCATTGTAAGCGCGATGAACATCCTGCTGTTCGTTAATGCATTTCGTGCGATACCTCGAGATTTGATTGAGGCCGCGGAAATGGATGGCGCTAGCGTTTGGCAAAGATTCACCATGATTTGTGCGCCGCAGGTCAAGGGGACCATGGCTCTAGTGGCTATCTTCTCATTCATGGGTTCGTGGAATGACTTCCTCTGGCCTCTGATTGTTCTGACAGACGACAGTCACTACACTTTGACACTGGGGATGTCTCGTTTGCAGGGAACATTTGTCTCGGATCCCAGATTGGTAGCCGCAGGGACTGTCATTGCCTTGGTGCCTATTCTCATCTTCTTCTTCGTCTTCCAGCGCTATATTTTCCACGGACTGGAAGTCGGCGGAGTTAAGGAATAACGGAATACAGATACTCATGAAATACGGCGTTAATTACACACCATCCGCCGGTTGGTTCTATACATGGCTTCATCCTGATTGGGGACGTATCAGAGAAGATCTGGAACAGATAGCCTCGATTAGGGTGGACCATGTAAGGATCTTCCCTCTATGGCCTATCCTGCAACCGAACAGAAACTATATCAATCCTCAAGCGCTGGATGACTTACGGCATATGGGGGAACTGGCAGCGGAAGCAGGTTTGGACTGTTATGTAGATGTGCTTCAGGGGCACTTGTCCAGTTTTGATTTTCTTCCATCGTGGCTGCGCTCTTGGCATTCTCGCAATATGTTTGTCGATGCTGAAGCTGTACGGGCTCAGAGCCAGCTGGTTATGGCCATCTATGACGCTATGGCTGATGTTCAAGGCTTTGCCGGATTGACTCTAGGCAATGAATGCAACCAGTTCGCGAGTATGACGCATCCTTCGCCAATGCCACTGACAAAGGCGCAGGCCGATGCCTGGCTTCGCGCCTTGCTGCTGCCCTTGCAGGAACGTGCCCACCACGATGGGAGAGTGCTTCTGCACAGTGAAAATGATGAGGTCTGGTATGCCGACGGTCATCCATTTACTCCCGGCCAGGCAGCGAATCTGGGAGATGTGACAGCTATCCATTCGTGGGTCTTCAACGGAACTGCCCAGCATTACGGTGCTCTGAGCGTCGAAAGTGTTGGTCATGCTGAATACCTTGTCGAATTGTCCAAAGCATTCGCACGTCATGATCATCGGCCGGTATGGGTCCAAGAGATTGGGGCTCCGAATAATGTCATAACCAGTAGTGAATCTGGGGTTTTCTGCAGTCGCTCAATCCAGAGGATGTTGCGTTGCAGCGATCTCTACGGTATTACCTGGTGGTGTTCCCACGATGTCGATGGGCGTTTTGTTGACTTCCCGGAATTGGAGCATCACCTGGGTCTGTTTGATCTAAATGGGAATCTAACGGAGGTCGGCAAAGCCTTTTCTCAGATAGTGGCTGAGCCCTTGCCCATGGTTGTCGATAGACAGGTCGCTGTAATAGTCGATGTGGACGAGCAGGGATTGCCGCTGTCGCGGGGCTCCTTGGCTCCTGGAGGCTCTGTGTTCGAAGCTTGGATGCAGTTGTCGCGCTCAGGAGAGCATCCTGCAGTGGTCACATCTGCCTGTGTGCATGACGAGCAGAGCCTGAATGCAAGGGGCATACGTGAATGCCTGCCAGTTGAGCTTCGTACAGGGAATGTGTACAGCAATGTAGCCCGATCGGATTGAATCTAACTCGGAGCGCGACAGTGGGGATCCTTCGAGAACGAACGAAGGATCCCCACTTGAAGCAAGTAAACAAAGGGAGATACACGGATGGTTGATTCTCGCTTGTTCTCGTTGGAGAGCATGGGGGCGCATCCACGGATGTGCGAAGGTTCGGTTGTGCAGGGCGACCGATGGAGAATAGGCATTCTTACGGATGCGCTCATACGTTTCGAGTGGTCAGATACTGGGGTGTTTGTCGACGATGCCACGACTATGGCCATTAATCGGCGATTCGAGCCAGTTTCGGACTACACAGTCACGCACAATGACGATGGTTCGTTGGAAATTGAAACTTCAGAGTTAAGAATATTCTACGACGGGCAGCCCTTCAGTCCTGAGGGACTATACATCTATATGAAGCATTCAGGCGCTCAAGAGAGTACCTGGCATTATGGAGATGAGCAGAAAGGCAATCTGGGAGGAACCACTAGAACTCTCGATCAAATCGAAGGCTCCACTGCATTGGATCCAGGCCTGATATCCAAATATGGCTGGGCAGTGATTGATGATAGTCGAACAAGCCTGATACGCAAGGCGGATAAGGTAGGCGGGAAGCCCAATCCTTTCGGTACCTGGGTATTTCCCAAGGAAGGGCCGAGCCAGGATTGGTATTTCTTTGGCTACAATCAGAAGATAACCGAGGCTGTAAAAGATTTTTACCATTTGAGCGGGCACACTCCGCTCTTGCCTAGATACGTCCTGGGTAACTGGTGGAGCCGATACCATCGGTACTCGCAGGATGAGTATGAACAGCTTATGGAACGGTTCAACCATGAAGGCATTCCATTCACCGTAGCCGTCATCGATATGGACTGGCATCTTGTCGACATTGATCCCAACTTAGGCTCAGGTTGGACGGGCTATACCTGGAACAAGGAGCTATTCCCCAATCCAAAAGACTTTCTGCATTGGTTGCACGATCATGGCATGCGAACCACGCTCAGCCTACATCCGCGTGATGGGGTTAGGTCGTTTGAAGAACCATATGAGCGTGTAGCCAGAGCCGCCGGAATCGATCCTGCATCGAAGAAAACAGTCGAATTTGATGTGACTTCGCCCGTAAGTATGAACGCTTATTTTGATGCCCTTTTGCACCCGATGGAAGAACAGGGTGTTGATTTTTGGTGGATTGATTGGCAACAGGGATCAGTTGCCAAGCAGAAGGATTTGGATCCGTTGTGGCTGCTGAATCATCTGCATTATTTGGATTCGGCTCATATGCCGGGGCGTAGACCACTGACTTTCTCCAGATATGCCGGTCCCGGCTCGCACCGTTATCCGGTAGGATTCTCTGGCGATACTGTTGTTAGTTGGAAATCACTCAGATTCCAGCCATACTTCACTGCCATGGCCAGCAATATCGGTTATGGGTGGTGGAGTCATGACATTGGCGGTCATATGTTTGGTTACCGTGATGAAGAGTTGGAGGCTCGGTGGTATCAGTTGGGGACCTTCAGCCCCATCAACCGATTGCACTCGAGTTCGTCGCCTTTCAATGGCAAGGAACCTTGGAACTTCCGCGTGGATGTTGCTCAGAGTATGGTCGGGGCCCTCAGACTGCGGCATGCGTTGATCCCATATTTGTATTCCATGAATAGACGTGCGGCATATGAGGATCTGCCATTGGTGGAACCGATGTACTGGCATTATTCCGGCGGCAATGTGCCCACTCAGTTCATGTTCGGCACCGAGTTAATTGTCTCTCCCATCCTGGAACCGGCTGATCGTGCCTTGCAGAAAGCCAAAGCACAAGTTTGGTTCCCACATGGTCTTTGGTTCGACTGGTTTGATGGCCGCCATTATGACGCAGAACAGAAGAATGGGCGCAACATGGAAGTCTGGCGTGGGCTGGACCGGATGCCGGTTTTTGCCAAGGCAGGAGGTATTGTTCCGCTTCAGAGTCACAATGGCCACAAGGGACAAAATGATAACGATTACGATTATTCGTTGAACACTGTAGAAAACCCACAAGGTCTGGACTTGCGTATTTTCCCTGGTGATGACGGGCATTTCACCCTTTGGGAGGATGACGGTGCACCCCAAGGCAGGATTACATGGGTGCGGACTGATCTGGACTTGAACTGGAAAGAGGGAAAGTTCACTATCAGTCCGGCTCAAGTATGTCCGGAAGAGGGGGCAGCGGGGGTGTCAAATGACCCGGGGCTCGTAGTGCCAAAGCGCAGGGATTGGACACTGACTTTCCGTGGCCTAGCCCCAGTGGACGCATCGAGGATCACTGTACTGTCAGACGGTCAGGCGGTTCCTTTTTCCTGCACCTACGATGAGGAACGACTCAGCTTGATTGTATCCTTACGTAGTCTGTCGTGTACTTCGCAAATTGATCTGGTCTTCAATGATCGACCACAAGTTGCGCACAACCCTATGAATCATGATGCTCTGCAATTGTTGCAAGGTGCACAAATGTTCTACTTCACTAAGGAGCAGGCCTGGGATCAAGTCAGGAATCTTGGCGTCAAAGCAGTGTCAGCCCTTCATACTCTCGAAATGCCTCCTGGAGATTATGGTGAACCTTCCTGGTTCCAATCTCACATGCCGCAGGAGGTAATACGAGGTCTGGAGGAAATTTTCCTTAGGGATCAGTAAGTTATCTGAACGTTCAGGGTAAGGTGACGGTCAGTTGGCGATGGAGCGGGGGAAGGGTATGAGTCGAGTCCGAACAGATATGGAGCGACAGGATTCGTCTTCGGAGCCGCAGCGTGTCAGTCTGAAGGATATCGCTAAAGAGCTTGGCATATCACAGACGGCTGTTTCGTTTGCAATCAATGACAAGCCTGGCGTATCCAGGCGCACCAAGCAACGGGTCAAGGACGCGGCGGCCAGGCTTGGTTGGAGTCCTGTGTATGCGGCCCAGGCCCTGGGCTCCTCTCGTACCATGACCATTGGGTTTGCTCCAGCGCGATCGATAGATGCTTTCCAGACAGAAACTTTCATGTTGCATTTCATGGCTGGAATTCATGCATCCCTCAGCGATCACGGGTATGGCCTTTTGTTTCGGCCCTGTCGTTCCTTGGAGGAGGAATTAACAACATACGAGGATTGGGCTCGACGCAAAAGAGTTGACGGGGTCATCCTCGTGGATTCGTTGATTGACGATCCGAGACCGGGCAGGCTCAAGGCTCTGGGAATGCCGGCCGTCTTGGCGGGTGGTCCCGATACCCATCATGAACTGCCTTCACTCTCGATTGATGATTCCAAAACCATGACCACTATTCTCAAACATCTGAGATCTCAAGGCCATAGGCGTATTGCTTACCTTTCCGGAGATCCAAAATTGGATTACAGCAGGGCTAGGGCCTCAGCATTCCATCATTTTGCGCAAGGTAATGGCCTGGATTCAGCTATAGTCAAATTCACGGATTTCGATCCGGATGAAGCCGTGAACCAGACCTTATCGTTGTTTTCGGGCGAACACCCTTATACAGCGTTTATCTATGAGAATGAAATTCTGGCGGCTGCAAGCCTGCGATCCCTAAATATGCGTCGTTCGGATGACGCTGTCGTGGATCTTCCAGCTAGGACTGATGCGCTTCCGGGTATCGTCAGTTTCGAGGACAGCTTCATCTGTCAGTCCACCAGTCCATCGATAACCGCAGTACATCGTGATGCAGGGCTTTACGGTACAAAGGTCGCCAATCTGCTGCTAAAGGTCTTCGACGGCGGTGCAGTTAGTAGCAACCGCCGAATTCTGACCCCCAAGCTGGTCATCCGTGAGAGCACGGCACGTCCAGTGCGATGAAATCCGTGACAACCGCCGGTAAGTCTGTGCTATGGCACCGGTATCATGGTCGCATGTGAGCGTAAACAGTCATACCTGTGAAACGTCTGCTGCCAAGGCCACCGAGGAGGATGGAGTCGTCATGTTCATACCACGTTATTACGAGGATCCAGCCACACTGCATGTGGGAACCGAGCCCAACCGTGTCTACTTCGTGCCGGCCAGCGCCTCCATGGACACGCGTGGGGACCTGCGAAGGCGCTCTGATCGGTACCTGGATCTGGATGGAGACTGGGACTTTCGCTATTACGCCAGCATCGACCAGCTGGACGCCGAGGTTCAGTCCGCCAACGAGGCCAAGGATCCGGTCTTTTTCGAAGCCGACTACAGCCCTTCTCGGGATGCGGGCCAAGGGGTATATCAGCCCATCCATGTGCCAGGAGTCTGGCAGACCCAGGGCTATGACAACCCCCAGTACACCAACGTGCGTTATCCGTTCCCATACGATCCGCCCAGGGTGCCTGCCGACAATCCCTGTGGCATCTACCTGCGCGCTTTCGACTACGAGCCTGATTCCTCGGCGCCCCAGGCCTTGCTCAATTTTGAGGGAGTGGACTCCTGCTTCTATCTCTGGGTCAATGGTGATCTGATTGGCTACAGCCAGGTCTCCCACGCCACCAGCGAGTTCGATGTGACCGACCACCTGCGGCCGGGCCGCAACCGGCTGGCTGTTCTGGTGCTCAAGTGGTGCGATGGCAGCTATCTGGAGGACCAGGACAAGTTCCGGATGAGTGGCATCTTCCGCGATGTCTACATCCTGCGTCGGCCCAAGGCACGTCTGCGTGACTGGTTCGTCCACACCGACCTGGATGAGGACATGAGTCATGCCAAGGTGACCCTGGACCTGGATCCGACCGGCGTGTCGGGCCGGAACGATGCTGCTATTGATGTCCAGGCCCTGCTGGCCGACCCCGATGGGGTGGAGGTGGCCCGGGCCGAGCTGACAGGTTGCAAGGAGCCTGCGCAATTTGCCCTGAAAGTCAGCCATCCTCGCCTCTGGAATGCTGAGGATCCTGAACTCTACCGGCTGACGCTGTCGGCTAGGTCCAGCGCATCTGACACCGGCGATTCTGCTGAGTCCATGCCGGGGGAGCATCCCGACGAGGTCATCACCGAGTACATCGGTCTTCGCACCATCAGTGTGGACGGCCAGGTGGTCAAGGTCAACGGCAGCCCCATCAAGATTCATGGGGTCAACCGCCATGACGGGGATCCACGCACCGGCTTTGCCATCAATCAGGAGCAGATCATGCGCGACCTGACTCTGATGAAAGAGCACAACGTCAACGCCATCCGCACCTCCCATTATCCCAACAGCCCCCAGTATTACGCCCTCTACGACCAGCTGGGCTTCTACCTGATCGCCGAGGCCGACCTGGAGACCCACGGCATCGAGACCCTCTACCATAGTCCGGACTGGAAGGAACCCGATTACTGGAATGGCCGCATCGCTGACGAGCCGCGCTTCACCAAGGCCATCGTCGATCGGGTCCAGCGCAGCGTAGAGCGGGACAAGAACCATCCTTCGATTCTGATCTGGTCCATGGGCAACGAAAGCGGATACGGCTGCGGCATCGAGGCGGCTCTGGCCTGGACCAAGTCTCGGGACCCCTCCCGTCTGACTCACTACGAGTCGGCCATCCACGGTTCACCCCGGAAGGATCTGGACTACAGCAATCTGGACATCACTTCAAGGATGTATCCCAGCATCAAGCAAATCAAGGATTACTTCACGCCGGAGGGTCCTCACGGCATCAGCAGCCACGGGGATGACGGGGACGGAGGCCGTCGGCCTTACTTCCTCTGTGAATACTGCCATGCCATGGGACTGGGCCCAGGGGATCTGGAGGACTACTTCCGGGTCATTCAGGCCTATCCAGGGCTTCTGGGCGGCTGCATCTGGGAGTGGGCCGACCATGCCATCGATCAGGGCAGGGACCGCAAGGACCGTCGGATCTATGCCTATGGTGGCGACCACGGTGAGTACCCCCATGATGACAACTTCTGCATGGACGGCTTGGTCTACCCCGACCGGCGGCCCCACACTGGCCTCAGGGAGTTCAAGAACGTTTTCCGCCCGGCCCGTCTGGTCGGCTACGATCCCCAGACCCGGCTGCTCACCCTGCACAACTATCTGGACTTCACCTTCTTGGATGAGTACCTGAGCCTGAAGTGGACCCTTCTGTGCGATGGGGAGCCGGTGGCCTCCGGAACGCCGGAGCTTGGTCGGGGGACCGGCCTGCACATCGCCCCCCATGCCGAGGGCACCGTGGGTCTGCCGACGATGGATCCGCCCGAGAAGGGCCGTCTGACCCTGCTGGTGGAGTACGCCCTGGCCAAGGCCGATCCAGTGCGTCCACAAGGGCATCTGCTCGGCTTCGATCAGCTTGAAGCTGCCGATATGGGAATGCCTGAACGTCCCAATGGCGTGGCCAGGGTCATCAGCTCCGATCCCGGCAGCGGAGCCCGGGGCGCCCACCGGCCGGTGGGCAGGCAGACTGATGCCCGCTTCGATGTGGAGGGGGCTGATTGGCGCTACATCTTCAACCGCCGTACCGGCATGGTGGAATCAATGAGCGTCGACAACCGTTCGCTCTTGACCGCCCCTATGGAGATCAACCTCTGGCGGGCGCCCACCGACAATGACGCCACCATCAAGCAGGAATGGCGCAAGGCCGAATACGACCGTGCTAGTACCAGGGCCCTATCCTGCCAGCTGCAGACTGATCAGGAACGGGGGTTGACCACAATTAAAGCTGAACTGTCCTTGGTGGCACCTTTCATTCAGCCCATGGGCAGCATCCTTGCCACCTGGACACTGAGCGACCAGGGTGGGCTGGATTTGAAGATGGAACTGCACCGGGATCCTGAGTTCCCCTATCTGCCCCGGTTCGGCCTGCGGCTCTTCCTGCCCAAGAGCCTGCAGCGGGTTACCTACTGCGGCTATGGGCCCTATGAAAGCTACCGGGACATGCACCGTGCCAGCCACTACGGCGTTTTCCGCGACACTGCGTCAGGCATGGTAGAGCACTACCTGCGTCCCCAGGAGAACGGCTCCCATTATGGCTGCGACTACGTCCTGGTGGAGGATGACCGTTCCCTGTTGCAGGCAGCGGGGGATGGGCCCATCAGCTTCAACTGTTCCCCCTACACCCAGGAGGAGCTGACCGCCAAGGGGCACGACCACGAGCTGGAGGAGTGCGGCTCAACCGTGCTCTGCCTGGACTATGCAACAAGCGGCGTAGGCTCCAACAGCTGCGGACCCGAGCTGGATCCCGCTTACCGCTTGGATGAAACCGATCTGGTCTTCGGACTGCACCTGCGGGTCCGTTCCAAGTAACCAAGGCTGGCGGGGCCTTTCAACCCCGCCAGCGCAGATACTGCTGGTAGACCTGCTCACAGGGGGCTCCCGTCAGCGTGGTGTCGATGTTCACCAACCAGACGGGGGGCTCCTCTTCTCCAGTCAGAGCCCAGGCCGCCTGGCGAGCCGCACCGATGGCCACATACTCGTCCGGCTGCGGCAACTGCACATCCATGCCTAGGATTCCTGGGGCATAGGCTCTGACTGCTGGAGACTTGGCGCCGCCGCCGACCAGGAGAATTCTGGAGACCGTGGTGCCCAGCCGTTTCAGCAGTTCCAGACAGTCGCGTTGGGAGCAGAGCAGTCCTTCCACGAATGCTCTGGCCAGGTTGGTGCGCGTGGTGTTGGCCAGGGTCAGCCCCTCCAGTCTGGCGTGGGCATCAGGGCGGTTGGGGGTGCGCTCGCCGTCGAAGTAGGGGATCAGAGTGATTCCTTCGGCCCCCGGCGAGGACTTCTTCGCCAGCTCGGCCAGACCGTCATAATCCGTCCCGAGAGCGGCCAGACCCGCGTCCAGGATGCGTGACGCGTTGATGGTGCAGGCCAGGGGCAGCCAGTGGCCGGTGGCATCCGCGAATCCGGTCACCGAGGCGCTCATGTCATAGGCGGGGACAGGGCTGACCGCTGCGGCGACACCCGAGGTTCCCAAGGAGATTGAGACGTCGCCCACCTGCATTGCCAGGCCCAGCGCCGTCATGGCGTTGTCGCCGCCGCCCGGTGCGATGATGCAGCCGCCTGGTACATCTCTGCCGGCGATGCGGGAGTCTGCCTTGGCTCCGACCTGGTTGGGGCCAAGGACCTTAGGCAGAATCACACGCTCGGCCATGCCCTCGGGCAGGGCCATGTCCAGCAGGTCACGCCGGTAGCAGTCAGCGGCAGGGTCGTAGTAGCCCGTGCCGGAGGCATCCGAGCGATCGGTGAAGAGATCCTCCAGCCCTGGTTCGGTCTCCGGGTCGGCTGCGGGGCCATGACCGGCGATGACCCAGCTCAGCCAATCGTGGGGGAGGCATATGGCCGCGATAGCCCTGGCATTATCCGGCTCCACTCTGCTGACCCAGGCCACTTTGGTGATGGTCAGCGAGGCAACGGGGGAGGAGCCTACAGCCCGCACCCAGGCTTGTTTGCCGCGCATGGCCAGGTCCTGATCCGAATTCGGGTCCTTGTTTGGCCCGTCGTTTTCCGTTTCGGTGCTTTCAGCTTCTCCGGTCTTGGACTTGGCTAGCCGGATGATGAGATCGTCGGCATCAGGAGCCGAACGCGTATCGTTCCAGAGCAGGGCATCCCTGATTACCTGCCCCTGACGGTCCAGCAATACCATACCGTGCTGCTGGCCTCCCACGCTGATGGCTGAGACATCGCTCAGACCTCCTGCCTGGGCTGAAGCCTCCTGAAAGGCCTTCCACCAGGCCATAGGATTGACGCTGGTGCCTGCCGGGTGTTGAGCCTTACCGAAGCGGACCAGCCGACCGGTCCGGGCCTCGGTGACCCTCACCTTGCAGGACTGGGTCGATGTGTCCACTCCCGCCACCAGGATCTCATTCATGTCAGCCTCCTTGCTTTCCAGGCTCCGGTCATTGGAGTACTCCATCATAGTATCTCAATTATTAAATCGATAAACTAAATGTCCTTGGTGTGGGCCTCTCAATTGCTGACCTGCCGTCAGAGTGGAACGTAAGATATTGAAGAGGCCTAGAATTTAGCGGGTCTGTGTTCGTTCATGAAAGGTTGTTGAACCGTGACTGCCCTGCGCTCTATCAATCAGGATGATCTGAGGAACCACAACCTCTCGGTCATCATCGACACCATTCTGCGGTCGCCTACCTCGCTCAGCAGGGCGGATCTGGCCAAGGCCACCGGGTTGACCAAGGCCACCATGTCGCTCCTGGCGGGGCTCCTGCTCAGGAATCGGGTGGTGCGCGAGCAGGAGCCTGAGACCTCGCAGAGCAACCACGGGCGACCCAGCACTCCGCTGTCCATCGCACACGGGCGCTGGGCCGGCCTGGGCTTGCAGATCAATACCGACGGCTACGGCTGTCTGGCCATGGATCTGGATGGGACCCTAATCGATTCGGTCTGGGTCAAGGACGATATGCACGAGGCGGAGCCCGATCAGGTCTTCACCAACTTGGAAAAGCTGGCCAAGCCCATCGAACGTAAGTTGTCACGTCGCCATTACCGTACAGTGGGTTCGGGCCTGGCCCTGCCCGGTCTGGTTGGTGGCGACACCACCCTGCTTATGGCCCGCAATCTGGGATGGGAACGTCTGGATTTGCAGGACTTCCCCCTGGTTCGCCGTCTGGCCCCCCGAGTGGGCAACGAGGCGCGTCTGGCAGCCCTCGCACAGATTCCCGGCTACGCTGCCCAGCGTCCCGCTGGCGGGCATGAGGGACCGCTTTCACCTACAGACTCTTTTATCTACATCTCAACTGACATAGGCATAGGCGGAGCTGTGGTGCGCCGCGGAGCCGTGGAGTCAGGGGATCACGGGTTCGCTGGCGAATTGGGACATGCCTCGGTGGATCTGAACGGGCCTACCTGCCGTTGCGGTCGCCGTGGGTGCCTGGAAACCTATGCCGGGCGCAGGGCTCTGGTTGAGGCAGCCGGCATCGCCACCGGAGCCGAGGCGGTCACGCCTCAGGCCATGGAGGAACTCTACCAGCGCTGGCAGCAGGGAGACGCCAAAGCCGTTGATGCCATTGACCGTGGGCTCGATGCCATGATCTCAGTCATCGCCTCTGCCATCAACATTGTGGATGTGGATACAGTCATCCTGGGGGGATTCTGGTCGCACTTCGGGGGAAATCTGGCCCAACGTCTGCAGGATCGTCTCAATCAGCTGACGCTAGGTCGGGATGCCGTGGACATCCGTGTGCTCATCCCCACCCAGGCCGATTACCCGGCCCTCAAGGGAGCAGCGCTGGTAGGTCTGCGCCGCTTCATCGACAATCCGCTGGATTTCTTTGAGGACTGAGTTGCCAAGGACTGAGCCGTCCAAGGGTTCAACGGCCGGCCTACGACTGGTCGGAACTGGCGGGCAGCTGTCTGCCACCGACCTTGAAGAGGGCATGGGCATCTCCGCCATGCAGGCGTTTCAGATAGGTTCGGGCCCGAGCCATGCGTTCCACTGTGGTCTGGGCCAGCGGGGCTGGGAGTTGGTCGGAGTCGAACCAGCCGACTGACAGGCTTTCCTCGTCACCGACATAGGGGTCGGCATTGCCGTTGGGGTCGGGCCGGCAGATGAATAGATGATCCATGTACATGGTCCGGTCACCGTTGGCATAGGTGACCACCTGCCGGGAGGATGTGACCGCCGCCAGGTCAGAGACGATCACATCCACCCCGGTTTCCTCCTTGACCTCGCGGACCACGGTGTCGGCCGGGTCCTCTCCGGGTTCGTTGATCCCGTAGACCAGGGCCCACTGGCCGGTATCAGAGCGCCGGCCCAGCAGGACGCGGCCCTGGCCGTCAGTGACGAAGGCTGTCACGCCGTTCAGCCAGAGCAGGTCATGACCTATGGACCTGCGCAGTCTGAGCACGAAGTCAGGAGTGGGCATGTATCAGTCCCGGTCCGGGTCGGCCAGAGCGGCCCGCTGCGCCATCCAGGCCTCCACCTCTTCGACGGTCTTAGGGATGCCTGCAGACATCCACTGGGGCCCTTCTTCGGTCATGAGCACGTCGTCCTCTACGCGCACGCCGATGCCACGGAACTCCGGAGGCACCAGCAGGTCGTTCTCCTTGAAGTAAAGTCCGGGCTCGATGGTGAAGATCATCCCAGGGGCGATGGGGGCACCCTGGTAGGACTCGTACCTGGCCTCCGCGCAGTCGTGCACGTCCAGGCCCAGGTGGTGTGCGCATCCGCAGGCGTGCCAGCGGCGGTGCTGCTGGCCTTGCGGGGAGAGCGACTCCTCCACACTGACCTTGAGGATGCCCCACTCGTGCAGCGTTTCGGCCAGCACCCGCATGATGGCATGGTGGATGTCCGAGTAGGTGGCGCCGGGCTTAGCGGCTTCGAAGCCGGCCTGCTGGGCCTTGAGCACGGTCTGGTAGATCCGCTTCTGCAGGGGGCTGAAGGTGCCGCTTACAGGGAAGGTGCGGGTGATGTCAGCCGTGTAGAGGCTGTTGACCTCCACGCCCGCATCGATCAGGAGCAGGTCGCCCTTCTGGACTGTCCCATCGTTGCGCATCCAGTGCAGGATCGGGGCGTGCTTGCCCGAGGCGATGATGGAACCGTAGCCCACGTCGTTGCCCTTCTCACGGGCGTTTGCGTTGAAGACACCCTCCAGCATCCGCTCGGAACGGGGCTTGCCTACCACTTGAGGCAGATGGGTCAGGATCCGGTCGAACCCGTCCTTGGTGGCCGCTATGGCCTTGCGCAGCTCGTTTACCTCATAGTCGTCCTTGATCATACGGGCCTCTGAGGTGAACTCTTCGAGCTTGTCGTCGGCTTCCTCATTGCGGTCCGGACCGCCGATGCCGTTGGCCTTGCGGGCGGCCTCCACCTGGTTCAGGACCTCCTGGTCTGCAGTACGGATCACACGCAGCTTGACCGCTCCCTGGTCCGGGCCCAGATCCTTGGCGATGGCATCAGGGAAGGAGGAAATGTCCTTGGTGGGGATGCCGGTCATGACGGCCAGCTCCCGCAGACCTGCCCGGGGACCCACCCAGTACTCTCCGTACTGAGCGGACCGATAGTAGTCGCGGGTGGACTGATCGGCCCGGGGGTGGACGAAGAGCTCAGGGGTATGGGTCAGGCCCTTGGCGGCCTCAGGACTGTCAGGGTCCACCGGGTCCAGGACCAGGATGGCTCCGGGTTCATAGTCCTCGCCCAGGCCCGTGTAGTAGGCGAAGGTGGTGTCTGGGCGGAAGGCGTAGTCGTTGTCGTTGTTTCGGGTCTTGTAGGAACCGGCGGGGATGACCAGGCGCTCACCGGGGAAACGCCGGCCCAGCTCACGCAGGCGGCGCTCGGTGTATTTGCTGGATTCCAATGGCTCGATCTGGGGCTCCTGGGCCTGCCAGCCGGTGGTCATGAACTTCTGGAAGGCGGGGGAGTTGGGTCGCAGGGTTCGGTTGTTCACCCGATCGTCCATGTTCTGCTCATCCAGGTCCACGTTCTTGGGATCGGTGTCTCCTTGTAGATGCTCCTGTGCGGATGCGGTCACGTCCGGCCTCCTTGAAATTTCGGTTCTTACTATGTTGGTTCCATGGTAGTGCGTTTGGCCGATGTGACAGTCGGCTGTTTCGGCCTTCAATCGGGGTCGGTCGCGCATAGAATAGGCGGGAAGCATCCACAGCCAGCAGGAGGCGCAGGCAGAATATGTCATTCGAACACCCCAATAGCAAGGGTCAGAATATTCGCGATGTCGAACGGGCCATCATGGCGCGTCCCGCTGAGCATGACAGCCCCAATCTGGACTTGGACAGGATGGGGATGATGCTGGACCTGCTGGGCCACCCTGAGCACAGCTTCCGGGTCATCCATGTCACCGGGACCAATGGCAAGGGATCCACCGCGCGGATGGCCGAGGCTCTGGTGAGGGCCTACGGTCTGCGCACCGGGCTCTATACATCGCCCCACCTGGAGCGGATCAATGAGCGGATCGCCATCGACGGCAAGGAGCTCTCAGACGAGGACTTCGTAGACCTTTACCAGCAGATCGAGGATTTCATCGCCATGGTGGACGACCGCTTCGCTCAGAAGGGCAGGGCTCCCATGAGCTTCTTCGAGGTTCTGACCGCCATGGCTGTCTGGGCCTTCGCTGATGCCCCTGTGGATGTGGCCATTGTCGAGGTGGGGATGGGCGGCCGCTGGGATGCCACCAACGTCCTCGATGGCGATGCCTCCATCATCGGGCCGGTGGACATGGACCACATGCAGTGGCTCGGAGATACGGTCGAGCAGATAGCGGGGGAGAAAGCCGGGATCATCAAGCCCAAGTCCACGGTCATCGTCGGCGCACAGCCTCATGAGGATGCCGTCATGCCCATCATCGAGCAGGCTGTGCGCGAGCAGGGTGCCCCCACCCTGCTGAGGGACGGCAACGAGCTGGAGGTGGTCTCCCGCATGCCCGCAGTGGGTGGTCAAGTGGCCACCTTGCGCACACCCCAGGGGCTCTACAAGGATGTGCCCATCGACAAGTTCGGGGAGCACCAGGCCCACAACGCCTTGGCGGCCCTGGCGGCAGCCGAGACGGTCATCCCCGTCAATGGGGCCCTGGATCAGGATCTGGTGGCCGAGGCCTTAAGCCAGGTACGCATTCCTGGACGGATCGAACAGGTGCGCACCTCGCCCACCATCATCATCGATGGCGGACACAACTTGAACGCAGCCCAGTCCCTGCGTGCGGCCATCGAGGAGAACTACGACTTCAAGCAGCTGGTGGGCGTGATCTCCATGATGGCCGACAAACAGGTGGAGGACTATCTGGGCATACTGGAGCCCGTGCTGGACAGCGTCGTGGTAACCGAGAACTCTTGGAAGGGCCGGGTCATGCCGGCTGAGGATTTGGAGCGGGTCGCCATACGGGTCTTCGGAACCGACAGGGTGGTCCGGCGCGACCGGATGCCCGATGCCATCCAGACGGCCGTCGACATGGTCGACAGCGAGGATCAGACCGGCGTGGGCTATGGCCGTGGGGTGCTGATCTGTGGCAGCTTCGTCACCGCCGGCGATGCCCGCACCCTGCTGGCCGAGCGTCCCAACCCCGATCTGGCCAAGCCTAAGGCGGAGCGCGCCTGATGTATCTCAAGGAGCTGACCCTCAAGGGCTTCAAGTCCTTCGCCTCGGCTACTACCCTGCGCTTCGAGCCGGGCATCACCGCTGTGGTGGGCCCCAACGGATCAGGCAAATCCAACATAGTCGACGCTTTGGCTTGGGTCATGGGCGAGCAGGGGGCCAAAAGCCTGCGCGGCGGATCCATGGAGGACGTCATCTTCGCAGGCACCTCCTCCAGGCCGCCGCTGGGCCGGGCGCAGGTCACCCTGACCATCGACAACACCGACCGGACCTTGGACATCGACTACACCGAGGTCACCATCAGCCGGACCATCTACCGCAACGGCGGGTCCGAATACGCCATCAACGGTTCCGACTGCCGCCTGCTTGACATCCAGGAGCTGCTCAGCGACACCGGGCTGGGCCAGCAGATGCACGTGATCGTCGGCCAGGGGCGGCTGGATGCCATCCTGCGGGCTGATCCCGCCGGCCATCGGGCTTTCATCGAGGAGGCGGCCGGCATCCTCAAGCACCGCAAGCGCAAGGAACGGGCCCTGCACAAGCTGGCCAACACCGAGGCCAACCTTTCCCGTCTGGATGATCTGATTGGCGAGATTCATCGGCAGTTGGGACCGCTGGGTCGCCAGGCCAAGGTCTCCCGCCGGGCAGACATGATCCAGGTCAGTCTGCGGGACGCCCAGGCCCGTATCCATGCCGATGATGCTCTGACTTCGCAGAAAAAGCTGGAGGATCTGCGCTCGCAGATGGTTGAGACCCGGCGGCGGCTGGCCAGAGGACAGGAGGACCTGACCAGGGTCAAGCTGCGCATCGAACAGCTGGAGGGGCTGGATAGGCAGTCCAGTCCGGCCCTGGATGCGGTCAACCAGCAGTGGAATGACCTGACCAAGCTCGGTGAGCGTGCCGGATCCCTGGCATCCCTGGCCAGGGAGCGCAGCCGTTCGCTGGAGGCGGGCATGGTGGCCGATCAGGGTCAGGATCCCGGGGTGCTCAGGCGGCGGGCCGACGAGCTCAAGGGCCAGGCCGACCAGGAGGAGGGCCAGGTCGGAGCCGACCGGATCGCCCTGGATGGCTGCGTTCAAGCCCGTGCGGATCTGGAGCGGCGGCTGGCCGCTCACCGGCAGACCATGACCGAGCTGCGGCAGGCTGCCAGGAAGCGACAGGCTCGGCTTGGTGATCTGGCGCAGCTGGTAGCCAAGGAGGAATCGGCTCTGGAACTTTCCAGGCAGCGTGAGCGCGACCTGACCCGCCAGCAGGGTCAGGTCAGGGAAGGCATGGAGCGTGCTAGAAACCGGGTGCGGGACCTGGATAATCAGGAGGAAAACCCTGAGCAGGACGGCAGACAGGCCCTGGATCAGGCGGGTCAGGTCAGGGACCAGGCCCGCAGCAGACTCAACGATCTTCAGGAGCGGGAACGTCGAATTCAGTCCGATGCCATCTCTGCTCAGGCCAAGGCTGATGCCTTGGCGGACACGCTGGACCATCGCGGCGCCGGCGAGGCCCTGTCCCAGGCCGGGGATCCGGCCCTGCTGGGCCTGCTGACCGACTTCGTCCGAGTACAGGACGGCTGGGAGGAGCCTCTGGCCCAGGCCCTGCATGACTATGCCTCGGCCCTGGTGGCCAAGGATGAGCAGACGGTCGACCAGATCCTGGAGCGGGCCCGTCAGGATCGCTTGGGACGCGCCGCGCTGATCTCGGCATCAGGCCCGATCAAGGGCGCAGGCGTAAGGCCTGGTGACGGCCCATGGCGGTCGGCCGCTGATCTGGTAACCCTGCGGGAACATCCTGCCGATCCTGACCGGGCCCAGGGGGTGCTGGATGCTGTCCGCAGTCTGCTGGCTGCTACAGCTGCCGTCGATGACGTTGATCAGGCCCATCATGCCCTGGAGGACGGGTGGCAACAGGCGCTGACTCGCCTAGGCGACCTCTACGACCGGGTAGGCGCCGTAGGCGGATCCGCTCCAGCTACCAGCGACTTGGCGCTGACCGCGCGTAGGGATAAGGCCCTGGCGCAGGTGGAGGCCCTCCAGGAGGAATCCAAAACACTGCAGCCTCAGATGGAAGCGGCACGTGCCGTCCTTGAGCAGGCAGAGCAGAAGCTTCAGGAGGCGCGCAACCAGTGCACTGAGGCCCGGGTCAAGGCCGAGCAGGCCGCCAGGGAGCTGGCGGCAGCCCGCAAGGAATCTGATCGAGCCCAGGCCGGAGTCAAGGATCTGGATGACCGGCTGGCCCAGGTGCGCGACCAGGTGCGCACCCACGAACTCAAACTGGAAGATCTCAAGGCCGGCCTGGCCCGTGCCCAGGAGGACGGGGAGTCTGACTCTGACGACTCGGAGGGCATGGAAGACCGGCAGCATGAATTGGAGATGGATCTGGACCAGGCCCGCACCGCCGAGATGGAAGCCAAGCTGACCTGGACCGAGAGCGATCGGCGGCATGCCTCCCTGCTGCGTCAGATCGATCTGCTGCGGGATCAGGCCGAGCAGGCCGAACGCCATCGTCAGCGAATAGGTGAGGAGAATCGTCGGCGCAAGGCTGGCATGGCTTCCCTGGGGCTGATCGCTCTCAGGGCAGACCTGCTGGCCCAGCTGATCAAGGAGAGGATGGAGCGTGCTGCCCGCCGCCGGGATCAGCTCAGGGCCAAGGCCTCGGCCCATGACAAGGAATTGACAGATCTGCGTGCCAGCAGGGACGCTCTGGAACCCAAGGTGGCCGGTCTGCGCCAGGATGAGCACGGTCTGGACCTGGAGCGGGAGCGTCTGGCAGGTGAAGATGGTCGTCTGCGTCAGCGCATCCAGGATGACCTGGGCATGGAGCCGGAGGAACTGATCCGCGAATACGGCCCAGATCATCCGGTTCCCGTCCTGGATGACGAAGGCAACCCGGTGCCCCTGGGCCAGGAGGGGATGGGCGAAGATGGGGATTCGCCAGCTTTCAAAACAGTGCCCTACCGGCGCGGTGAGCAGGAGAAACGTCTGGCCAAGGCCAAGCGGGACCTGGCGGCCCTGGGCAAGGTCAACCCGCTGGCCACCGAGGAATACGAGGCCTTGGAGTCGCGCAACCGCTACCTGCATGAGCAGCGTCAGGATGTGATAGGGTCCCGAGACGATTTGATGGCCTTGGTCAAGAATCTGGATTCGACCATGGTCACAGTCTTCAAGGAGGCCTTCGACGACACCGCCCAGGCTTTCGAGCGTATCTTCGCTACCCTCTTCCCAGGCGGGCGTGGGCGACTGCGGCTGGAGGATCCGGACGACCTGCTGACCACCGGCGTTCTGGTCGAGGCCAGCCCGGCCGGCAAGAAGGTCCGCAGGTTATCCCTGCTTTCGGGTGGAGAGCGGTCGCTGACAGCCTTGGCTCTGCTTTTGGCCATCTTCACGGCCCGGCCCAGCCCCTTCTATGTCATGGACGAGGTTGAGGCCGCCCTGGACGACGTGAACCTGACCAGGCTGCTCAAGGCCTTTGAACAGTTGCGGGAGCATGCCCAGCTGATCATCATCACCCACCAGCAACGGACCATGGGCATCGCTGACGCTCTCTATGGGGTCACCATGCGGGGGGACGGGGTGACGGCCGTCATCTCCCAGCGGCTGAAGGATCCGGATCGTTCAGGTCGCGAAGAGTCCGAACCCGATCAAGGTTGACCTGTGTCAGGACCGCCTGAGAGTCCACGATAGGCCGCTGCGGCATGGCGGGATCCTTCTCTGCCCTGTATGACCGGCTGGAATTCTTTGATTTATTTGAAACCACCTGCCAGGTGGCTGTGCGTCCCGTTCTGCCACGGGGCATCGGATTTTTATCTCGGGGCTTGTCGGGATAGTCATCCTTGGGCTGTTCCGGTGGCTCCCAGATTGTAGCTTTTCGTACCCAGTAGGCGAGCTACCACATGGTCGTCGCCCTCATAGGGCACGTGGCTGCCGTCCTTCTTGATCCAGCGTTCCTCGCCTTTGCCGATGACCAGGGTGACGCGTAAACGGTCCCTTGGCTGGCCTGGCTCACCTACGGCCTGCTTGATGGCCTGGGTCCTGTCCGGCTCGATGCTGACATCCAGGTTCGGATTGGTCACGAAGCCCAGCATCTGCTGGTCCACCTGGTCCGAGCTCTCTCCGTCCTCATCGTCGGCGGTCAGGATCAGGCGATCGACACGGTCCTGGGCGGCGCTGACGATGCCCTCCCTGCGATCGATGGCCTTGCCGCCAGCGGAACCGGAAACCAGAGTAATCAGGGGTTTACGCTCGCCGTAGCGCTCATCTACAAAATTCAGAAGAGCTGTGACCGAGGCCTTGTTGTGGGCGTAGTCGACGTAAACCACCCGGTTATCGGCCTTGAAGCGTTCCATCCTGCCGGCGATTCTGACGTTCCCCATGGCCTGGATGGCTCCGGAATCAGGCTCCAGACCCAGACGGGTCAGCATGGCCAGGGCGGCGGCCGCGTTCAAGGCGTTGAAATCCCCGTCCATAGACAGACTGACCGGTCGCAGGGCTCCGTCGGAGGGCCCTATCAGGTAGTCGTCGCCCTCACCGGGAGCCTTGCGGACCAGGAAGTCGGCCTGTCGGGTTCCATCGCCGAAGGTGGTCACTGGAACTCCGGCGGCGCGGGCATCCTGACGGATCAGGTCGGCTCCGCGCGCATCGGCTCCCAGGACCAGCTGCCGGCTGTTGTAGGTTATGCGGCGCTTGCAGTAGAAATAGTCCTCAAAACTGGGATGCTCGATGGGGCTGATGTGGTCTGGGGAGATGTTCAGGAATGCCCCCAGATCGAAGGTCAGCCCATAGACCCGGTCCACCTTGTATGCCTGGGAGGAGACCTCCATGACCATGTAGCGCATGCCCGCATCCACCGCATGGCGCATCATGCGGAAGAGGTCCAGCGACTCGGGGGTGGTCAACTGGGATTCCTGATAGTGTCGGCCGTCCAGGCAGTTGTCCACCGAGGAGAGCAGGGCGGCGCGGCCTCCGGAGAGCCTGGAGAGCATGGCCTGCAGGAAGTAGGCAGTGGTGGTCTTGCCCTTGGTGCCGGTGATTCCCACCAGGGTCAGCCGGTCCTGGGGACGGCCATAGAAGGCTGAGGCCAGCAGGCTCATGGATTTGCGCACGTCGTTGACGATGATACCCGGAGCTTTGGTGTGTGCGGACAGGTCCTGCTGGGCCACGTAGGCCGCCGGTCCTTCAGGGCCGCAGGAATCCAGATATTCAGGCAGGAAGTGTCCCTTGCAGAAGAGCAGGCTGCCAGGTCCCGCCTGACGGGTGTCGTAGGTGACATCGGTGAAAGGCCTGGATGGCTGGATATCCTTGGGCGAATCCAAGGTCCACCGGTCGCCTTGGATCACCTCGCGCAGCTGATCGTGTTCGTGCAGTAGCTCCAAGGTCGAAGCCATCGTCAGCGCCATGCCGTTTTCCCCCTTGTCCGTTGGGTTGTGCCTGTCCCGATAGGAGATCTGACCGAGACCAGACCCAAGTCTATAACCCCGTTGAGGCCGAAGAAGGCGGGTCCGGCGACCCTTTGACTGAATGGTCAAATGCGGGTAGCCGCTCATCATGACCGCCCCTTGCTCTGCATTTCCAGGCAGAGGCCAGTGGACGTCAGGGCCGGGGTCAGAGCCAGGTGTCAGTGACCGGTCGGCGCCCTTGTGAGATCAGGTGCTGGTTGAACTGGTCCCGCCACTTGGCCTGTGCCTGCCGCTGCCAGTCCATAAGGGAGTCCATGGTGATTCGGGCCACCTGGGGGAAGAGGGTGGTCATTGGTTTAATCAAATCCACTGCCGCCACCGTATCCGCCGTGGCATTGTGGAAGTTGCCATGGGGGATGACGCCGTAGTACTCGCTGGTCATTCCCAGGGTGCGGCGGCCCGACCGGTGTGAGATCTCCCTGTCCAGGACCAGAGGGTCCACCACCAGCAGATCCCCCTCGCTCAGGGGCTTGACTGACCCTGCGCACCAGTGGGCGATGTCCCCGTCCAGCATCTGCACGTCGAAGGGGGCGTTGTAGGCCAGCAGGGGGATGCGCTTGTTCTGGGCGCGGGCGATGAATGCGGCCATCTGCTCGGTGGCCAGCTCAGGTTCCATGCCCTCAGTGGCCAGCTGATCATCGGTGAACCCGTTGACCCTGCTGGCCCCCTTGCTGATATGCCGATGCGGATTGACTATCCAGGTGGCTACTACATCCCCTGCGTAGCCCTTGGTCGGGTCACGCAGAACCAGACTGGCCGAAACAATGCCGTCCTTGCCTGGTTTGGTGCCCGTGGTCTCGGTGTCGAACCCCAGAAGCCAGGAGTCCCCTAGGCGTGTCGACCCCTCCTGTTGCGGGGCTGACTGAAGCGCCTGCTCCATGCTTGTGTACTCGGTGTTTTCCATAAGCGTGATTTCTCCTCAGTCTTTATGGTAACCGAGGAGCGACCGGCCCGCGACCGGGTCGGAGCCGCGACGGGCGAGGGGGGATGGCACAATAGGGGATGTGGCAGATACCAGCAAACTCGAAAGCAGAAAACGTCAATTCGAGGCCCTGGCCATGCCTGCGGTCGATGTGCTTTACCGACAGGCCATGCGCCTAACCAACAACCCCGACGATGCCCAGGATCTGGTTCAGGATACTTTCGAGCGCGGATTCAAGGCCTTCGACCGCTTCCAACCCGGCAGCAATTTCGAGGCCTGGATGACCACCATCGAGCGCAACGCCTACTTCAATCAGTATCACAAGGCCAAGCGGCGTCCGCAAAGGGCCAACGACTCGACTGGTGAGTACAACGACTGGGATATTTATTCGGCATCGGAGCACGGGTCCGAGGGGCTCAAATCCGCTGAGCAGGAATACATGGAGACCTTCGCCCCCGAGGAGATCATGGCCGCGCTGAATCGGCTCAGTCCGGAACGCCGGCGGGTCTTCATCGACGCTGCCATCGATGGCAAGAGCTACCAACAGGTCGCCGACGAGGAGGGCATCAAGATCGGCACAGTCATGAGCCGACTGAATCGTGCGCGCTCGCAGTTACGCCAGGAGTTGGAGCGGTATGCCAAGGAGCGTGGCTACCAGCAGGAGCGCGGGGCTGCAGGCAAGCCCTCAGCGGAACACCATGGACCTGTTGAGGTCAGGCCTAGTATAAAAAAAGAGATCAGCAGCAAGGGGCATTGAGGGCCCCCGAAGATCGGGTATCAGGAAGTGGGCAGGAGCATGGACGGACGCGTGGAGATGAGTCACTACGCATACGATGACGGCGGCTCTGTCAGGGTGACCCACACCAGCCTTCGCATCTACCAGGATGCCTCCTGCGTTGATCCTAGCGACTGCTTCGATCCGGATTCCTGCTGCGACGAGCGGGAGCGCATGGTCATCGAGGAGTTGCGTCGGTATCTGCGTCCCGAATGCGCTCCGGACTGCCTGCTGGACCGGCTCAGGCACATGTTCGATCAGATGGATGAACTGGAGCAGGGGACCACGGAACGCACTACGGACAAGTAGATTCAGTTAGGTAGATCCCGTCGATTCCTTGGCGGTACGACGGTTCTATCCGACTGTTCAGGCTATTGCAGGGATCATGGTCATGCTTATGCAGCCATGGTTTTTTTTTTTTATGTATATATGCAAAACCCCGGCACCGTTGGTGCCGGGGCAGACGATCAGGTGTTCGGCCTCTTGCCGTGATTGGCGGCCTTCTTGCGGCGATCCCTGCGCTTGCGTCCGCGCATGCCCATGATTGGACTCCTTTGCTACTGATGTACCTATAAGCCTTGCCGATTATCGCACACCGGGCTGACCTTTGTCGACCAACCAGGCTGTTCAGACCTCTTGTGCCCGGTAACCCACCTGGGTGGTGTAGACGGCTGCAGGCTGCAGAATGACCAGATTCCGACCAGTTCTGAAGGCGTTGGCATAGGCGGTCATGGGCTCCACGGCAACACCGGCCGGGCGCATGCCTGCGTCAAAGCCGGTTCCAGTGCAGACCTGCCATGAGGTGATGGTCTCATCGCCCCAGAGCTGAATTCGGATGCCGTCCGGCCTAGTGAACCAGGCCGAGCAAGTGCCGTCGTCGTCCCGCTCCACATCAGTCCAGGCATCGTCGAAGTCCGCATCCTCACCCAGCGCAGGGCCCTGGCGCAGATCTGTTCGCCCTTGGACGGGTTCGGTACCGGTGGGCAGCAGCCTGTCGGGATCGACCACCACGTGGGTGCGGCAGGGAATAGACAGGGTGCAGGGAGCGTTGTCTTTCTGAATCTGGTCACCGACGCCCTTTTTGCCGTTGGCTAGCCAGGGGTGGATGCCGAAGGCCCAGGGTGCAGCATCATCGCCCAGGTTCAGAGCCCGGGTGGTCATGGTCAGCCCCTGGTCGTCCAGGGTGTAGGTGACGGTGACAACCACGTCGAAGGGGTATCCGCCCATGTCTGGCACCCGCCAGGAGAGGCTGACGGAGTCCTCGGTCAGGGCTTGCAGCCGCCAGTAGGCCCGGTATCCGTAGCCGTGAATGGCGGTGTTCCGGTCATGCTCGTCGATGGGCAGGGTGTAGGTGTGGCCCTGGAATTCGTAGGTGCCATCCTCGATCCGGTTGGGGAAGGGTACCAGCACGTTCCCGTTGCTGCAGGGTACGGTTCCATTCGGGGCAAATGAGGCCAGCAGGTCTTTTCCCCGGTATTTCAGGACACGCAGGATGGCTCCCAGCTCGGTCACCACCGCCTCGTAGTCCCCATGACGGATGCTGTACTGCTGTCCTGTCCGGGGCACGGCCCCGCCCATCATCTCGTTCGTATGCATGCTCCCACTTCCATAGTGCCGTTGATGCTTGGTACGCCACCATCCTAGCGCCTGGGCGGTCTTGGCTTCTTGGTGAAAGAGTGGCGAATGGACTATCGGGGTCCGCTTTGGCTTTCTACCATGGATTTGCAGCGTCCGGAACCGTCCGGATTGACATCGATAAGGAGCGGCAGTGGCAGGATTTCGGACCACCGTGTGCGAACAGCCGATCCCGCAGGGGCATGGCCGGGTCATCCTTGCTGATCCGCGCGGGTTCTGCGCGGGGGTGGACCGTGCTATTCAGACTGTGCAGACCATCCTGGATGCGGACAACCCCCACCAGGGTCTGCCCCCGGTCTATGTGCGCCGGCAGATAGTCCACAACCGGCATGTGGTTGAGGACCTGTCCCGGAGAGGGGCTGTGTTCGTGGACGAGCTGGACCAGATTCCCGATCAGGCTGTCCGTGCCGGGGTTCCCGTGGTCTTTTCGGCCCATGGAATCGCCCCCTCGGTCGTCAAGGAGGCCCAGCGGCGGGGGATGCGCGTGGTCGATGCCTCATGCCCCCTGGTCAGCAAGGTCCACCGGGAGGTCCAGCGTTTCGTCCGGGACGGCTACTCGATCATTTACATAGGCCACCGGGGGCACGACGAGGCTATTGGAGTCATGGGGGAGGCACCTGACCGGGTTCATCTGGTGGAGCATGAGGCCGATATCGAGGCTTTGGACTTCGGTCCGGACACGCCGCTGGTCATGCTGACCCAGACCACACTGAGCCTGGATGAGACCGCCGATCTGGCTGCGGCCCTGCGTCGACGCTTCCCCTGGATAGAGGAGCCGCCGGGTTCCGACATCTGCTACGCCACCCAGAACAGGCAACAGGCGGTCAAGCTGGTGGCCGGTCAGGCGGACTGCATGATTGTAGTGGGGTCGGCCAACTCCTCCAATTCGGTTCGTCTGGTCGAGGTGGCCCGTCAGGCCTTGGATGCGCGCTTTCCTGGTCAGGGTGAGCAGAGGGCCCACCGGGTCGACGATGCGGGAGAGCTGGACCCGACCTGGCTGCAGGGCATGGACTCGGTAGGGCTTACCTCGGGTGCTTCGGTTCCAGAAAACCTGGTTCAGGGGGTGCTGGAAACCCTGGCATCCCGAGGATTCACCCGGGTAACCCGAGAACGAGCAGTCGACGAGCACATGCACTTCGTCCTGCCTGCTGCCCTGCGCTCAACACACGCGTCCAAGAAGATTCCACAGCCGCAGGGCTGAGCCCCAGCGCTAAAATCTCTCAGTCGGTGGCTAGAGGTGCGGTCTTGGCCTTGAGAACCCGTATCAAATCCCTCGGGTCCAGACCCAGGCTGATCCCGCGCTTGCCGCCGGAAACCATAATGGTGTCGAACTCAAGGGCACCTTGGTCCAGCACGGTCAGGTGTTGGGTGCGTTGGCCGAAGGGCGAGATGCCGCCCAAGACATATCCGCTCTCCCGCTCGGCCTGGGCCTTGTCGGCCATGCGCGCCTTTTTGGCACCCACGGCAGCGGCCAGGTGCTTGAGGTTCAGATGGCCGGTCACCGGTACAATGCCGATGACCCGCTCCTTACCTGTGTCGGCCATCAGGGTCTTGTAGACCGTGCGCGGATCCAGGCCCAGTTTTTTGGCTGCTTCGATGCCGTACCCCTGGTCCATGTGGTCGGTACTGTGATGATACTCGTGGACGGTGAAGGGAACCCCCAGACGCTCCAGCTGGGCCATGGCCGGAGTCGCGGCATCCGAGTCCACCCGCTTCTTCTTGCTCATGGCTCCATGCTAAGGTACTGACCGTTTGCGTAGGCTTAGGGGTGTCTTTGGTGCGATCTCGCGGAAAGGGTAGTCCATGACCGCTGTCAATGTCTGGCTGCTCGATGCGGTGACGGGCGGATGGGGGCTGGCCGTGCTTTTCCTGGCAGCTTTTCTGGATGCGCTGATCATTCCCATACCTACAGAGCTTATGGTCCTGGCCACGGCTTCGGCCTTTCGAGCCTCGGGGCGACCCCTTCCCATCCTGGTCTTTCTGGTTTGTGCCCTGGCCTTTGCGGGCGGCGATGCCTGCACTTATGGGCTGGGGCGACTTGTCCCGTTGAATCGTCTAGCCGTCTTTCGGGGTGCCGCAGGCAAGGCTGTGACATCATGGGCCCACCGGGCGCTACTGCAGGGAGGCGGCTTCTTCACACTGGCCTCGCGGTTCGTGCCCTCGGGCCGGACCGTGGTAAATCTGACTGCCGGTGCGGCGCGATATCCGTTGACCCGTTATCTGCCCCTGGCTGCACTGGCTGGTCTGCTCTGGTCCATCTATATGTGGACCCTGGGGTATCTGGCCGCCTCTTGGCTGGAAAACAACCCTCTGGCCGTCATGGCCATCGGGTTTCTGGTGGGCATGGTCGTCGGCCTGGTCTGCGACCTGGCCATGCGTGCGCTCACCCGGAGGCGCTGATTATAAGCAAGAGGTCCGCCCCCGAAGGGAACGGACCCCGAAATCGCTATGGCCGGAAGAACCGGCCGGATGCTCAGTCGCCCAGCTTGGCGAAGTAGAGCAGGGTGCGGATCATGTTGCTGGTGAATCCGTACTCGTTGTCATAGAAGGCAACGGTGCGGACCATCTGATCGTCACCGTAGGTGTTGACATCGGTCTGCGTGGGATCGAAGATGCCACCGTGGGTGTCGCCGATCACATCGGAGGAGACGATGCCCTCGTCGTTGTAGCCGAAATAGTCCTTGCCCTCGAAGGCCTTCTTGGCGGTGTCGTTGATCTCGTCGACGGTGACCTTCTTGTTCAGGATGCAGAACAGTTCGGTGACGGAGCCGGAGGGAACGGCCACACGCTGTGCATGTCCCTGCAGCTTGCCGTCGACGGAGGGAACGACCTTGCCAATGGCCTTGGCGGCACCGGTGGAGTGCTCGATGGTGTTGAGGGCAGCGGCGCGGGTGTTGCGCGGCTTGTTGCCCTTGGGGCCGTCCAGCAGCATCTGGGAGCCGGTGTAGGCGTGGATGGTGGTCATGTAGCCGATGCGGATGCCGAAGTTGTCATCCAGCATCTTGACCATGGCGGCCAGGGATCCGGTGGTGCAGGAGCCGGCGGAGATGATCTTGTCGGAAGGCTTCAGGGTCTCCTCGTTGACGCCGTAGACCACGGTGGGCGTGGTGTCGTCCTTGGCAGGAGCGGAGATCAGAACCTTCTTGGCTCCGGCGTTCAGGTGGGCCTGGGACTTTTCAGAGGAGGTGTAGAAGCCGGTGCACTCCAGCACGTAGTCCACGCCGTCGTTCTTGACCCAGGGGATGTTGTTGGCATCCTTCTCGGCATAGACCGGAATCTCCTTGCCGTCCACCACGATGGCGGTGTCGGTGGAGGTGACCGAGACATTGGTGCCGTCGTCGTGACGGAAGGTGCCCTGGGTGCTGTCGTACTTGAGCAGATAGGCCAGAATGGCCGGGGTGGTCAGATCGTTGATGGCGGCAACCTCGATGTTGGAGGCGTCGCCGCCACGGGCCTGGAGCTCAAAGATGCGCCGGAAGGCCAGACGACCGATACGTCCGAATCCGTTGATGCCAATCTTTACTGTCATTCAATTCTCCCTTGGAGATTGGCCGTATACAGCACAAAAATTAGCGGACCGTATATGGCCGATTACTGATAACATCTCATAGTTTATAGAACCCTATGTACTTAAAGCAAGCGATTACGCGGGTTGTGCCGAGGAAAAAACGAACAAAAAAATTGGTAGGTTTTGTTGTTCGTTTGCGCAACAAAACGATCAGGAATTGTGAGAATTTTCGTTCGTATCGGCCAGCCAATCCTCCCACTGCTGCTGACGGAACCCGACCAGGACATGCCGTCCATCCAGCAGAATGGGACGCTTGACCAGCATGCCGTCGGTGGACAGCAGCTGCAGAGCCTGCTCCGTGTCCATCTGCGGCAGGCGTTTGCTCAGCCCCTGACTGCGATAAGCCTGACCTGAGGTGTTGAAGAATCGCCGGACGGGCAGGCCGCTCATGTCCAACCAAGCGGTCAGTTCATCCTGAGTGGGGCGGTCCTCCTTGATGTCGCGCTCGGTGAAGTCCACATTGTGGTCACGCAGCCAGGTGCGGGCCTTGGCGCAGGTGGAGCAGCGGCTGTAGCAGATGAAGAGCGGGTGCTCGGCTGTCGGGGTCGTTGGCTGCTTCGTTGATGATGCTGTCATAGATTGTTCCTTTCCAAGTGGGGTTTCAGGCCAAAAGAGGTCTCAGGCCAGACGACGGGAGGGTCGGGTCTCCAAGGGGCCCAGGTCGGCCTTGGGTTCCAGACTGGTGCTCCAAACCGGCTCGGGCGCTGATGTGGGGTAGGTGACGAACACTGTTCCCTGCTTCAGTGCTATGTAGGCCGGTCTGCTGGGCAGGAACTCGTTGCTGACACCGGTGACCTGCTGGTTGGTCATGGTCATGCCATCCGTCTGGTATTTGAGGCCCTGCTCGACCACACCCAGAGCCTGGTCGTCGGCCGCCAGCACGGAGACCATGGACCTGGGCGGGCAGTCCCAGGCCGGAAAGTCCAGGCTTCCGGGTCCAAGAGCCGTGACCAGCATTCCCTGGCCCCAGAGTTCGGCGCGGCCACCGCTGGCAGCAATCAGATGGATCAGGTTCAGATTGGCCAGCGTGTGGTCCATACGCCCGCCCAGACCGCCATATATAAGGAATCGTCGGTAACCCCGCTGCCAGCCTATTTTGACTGCGGCCAGCAGGTCGGTGTCGTCCTTTTCAGCAGGCAGGACACGGCGTGGGATGTCTGTGCGCAGCTTTCGGCTGCCAGCGGGCAGGGAGTCGAAGTCGCCTACGACCAGGTCGGGTTCGTCACCGTGCTCCAGAGCCGGCTCCAGTCCTCCATCCGCAGCTATGACCAGGGCTTGTTCGCCGCGTGCCGTCTCTTCACCGAAGTACTGTCCGGCACCCCAGATTCGGCAGAGCGATGCCTGACCTGTACGGTCCGACTGACCGTCATCCTGCATAAGATTCTTCTTTCTGCGCTCGTCCATTGGACGCGCCCCCATCATCCCAGACCAACCAGACGGATCAGGAAGAGCAGCCACCCTTGCACCAGGGCCATGTAGGTCAGGGTTCCGCAGGCGATGCTGACCATCATGTTTCGCCAGCGCAGGTGGACCAGGGCTGTGACCAGCAGAGCCAGGGCTTCGTAGAGCCCGTGGTCGCCTCCGACCAGGTTGGTGTGCCTCAACGAATAGACCACCAGCAGTCCCATGACGGCGGCTGGCAGCAGACGTCCCAGCCTGGTCACTAGGGCCGGTGGCCGACGTCCCTCCGGCCAGATTATGAAGGGCAGGAATCTGGTGGCCATAGTTCCCAGGACCACAATGCCTATGGTGATCAGTTGCTGTGCAGTGGTCATGAGGCCTCCCTTTGGCTCCGGAAGTCCAAGAGGATGAAGACGGCCAGGATGACAGCCATGGACGGAATGATGAACCGGTCGGGTCCAAAGACCAGCAGACAGGCCAAGGAGGCCAGAAGACCGATCAGGGCCGGCACACGGGCCTCGGCCTGCCGCCACTGTTCCAGGAAGAGCACCAGGAACATGGCGGTCAGTACGAAATCCAGTCCCCGGGTGTCGAAGTTCGCCAGGTTGCCCAGCACAGCGCCCAGGGTGGCGCCGCCCACCCAGTAGATTTGATTGAGCAGAGTGACGAAAAAGAGGTACCAGCCCTTGTCGGTTCCGGCCGGGTGAGGATCGGCGGACTCCAGGGCGAAGGTCTCATCGCACATGCCGAAAATCAAGTAGGGTTTCTTCCGGCCCGTCCCTCGGAAGATCGGCAGCATGGCCAGGCCGTAGAAAAGGTGCCGTGCATTGACCATCAGGGTCAGCATCAGCGCGCCCCAGGGATTGAAGGTGGACATGAGCAGGTCCACGGTCACGAACTCCATGGACCCGGCGTAGATCAGGGCGCTCATGGCCAGCGGGTAAATCACCGGGAATCCGCGGCTGGTCATCAGGAAGCCATAGGAGATCCCCAGCACCAAGAATCCGGCCATGATGGGCAGGGTCCGTGGGAAGGCCGCAGCCAGGGAGCCCAGGATGGTCCCGGAGGACCTCGTGTCTTCGTCAGCGTCTTCCTGCGCTCGCTGCATGACCCGCCTCCTGACTTCGATTTGGAGATGGTCATATGATAATCGCCTCTTGCGCCGCAAGGACAGACTGGTCGACAATGTGAGAAGGCTGTCAAGAGGCTGGAAGGACGGAATAGGGGCTCTGCGGATCTGGTTGAACCTAGCGATAGGCACCAGCATGCAGGAGGAATCATGGACAAGAACAAGATTTCGACCAACAACCCGGCCACCGTCGTCCTGGCGGGTGGTTGCTTCTGGGGCATCGAGCGGTTCTTCCAGGAGGTGAACGGGATCATCGACACCCAGGTGGGATACGCCCAGTCCACAGTGCCCAACCCCAGCTATGAGGAGGTCTGCAGTGGTGTCACCGACGCTGTGGAGGGCGTGCGGCTGACCTATGATCCCCAGGCGGTCAGCCTGCGGACCCTGACCCTGCTTCTCCTGGATCTGATCGACCCCTTCTCGGTGGATCGGCAGGGCAATGACCGGGGCAGGCAGTACCGCAGCGGCCTCTACTGGGATTCCGAGCATCGCGAGCAGGAAGAGCCTGTCTTCCGTCGCGCTCTGGAGGAGCTGGAGCGCAGGACCGGCCGTCAGCCCGCTGTGCAGGTGGAGGCCTTGATCAACTTCTATCCGGCGGAGGAGTCCCACCAGGACTACCTGCTCAAGAACCCCGGCGGATACTGCCACATTCCCCTGGAGGCCATCGCCAACGCCGCCTCCCGCCAGCGCTACATCGAGCGCATCTGGTCCCTGGACCCTGAAAGCTACGAGGTCACCCAGCACTCGGCCACCGAACGGCCCTTCGCCAACGCCTACGATGGGGAATTCCGCCCGGGCATCTATGTGGACGTGGTCAGCGGGCAGCCACTCTTCTCCTCGGCGGACAAGTACGACTCGGGTTGTGGCTGGCCGGCATTCACCAAGCCCATAGATCCCGACCTGCTGGTCAACCGCAAGGACTACAAGCTGCTGGGTCGTCCTCGGATCGAGGTGCGGACGGCACAGACCGGAATCCATCTGGGACACGTCTTCGACGACGGCCCGGCTGACCGTGGCGGGCAGCGCTATTGCATGAACTCCGCCGCCCTGCGGTTCGTTCCGCGGGACCGGATGGAGGAGGAGGGTTACGGGGATTACCTGCCGCTGGTGGACGGAGCAACCGCCTGACTAGGCCCGGTCCTAAGGGTTGTGTTATACTGCTACTCGGCTTGAGAAATCAAGAAAGCGGATGATCCCACCTGGGAGCCTTCCATGGCTTCGGGTTCGACCCGCGCCGGTGACGGTTGACCGTCAGTATTACGGTGCAGGCATTGACGGTTTCGTTGCTATACGGCTGCGACGGTCATGTTCGAAACCTATGGGTTCTTCGCCGGGCAGTGGATGTTGTGGTATTTGAGAAGGAGTCATCATTAGCGACGAACCAAGGATTAACGACGATATACGAGTGTCTCAGGTACGCCTGATCGGGCCCAACGGCGAGCAGGTGGGAATCATTGCGACCTCCGTCGCCCTCAACCTGGCCAAGGAGGCCAACCTTGACCTGGTCGAGGTTGCGCCCAAGGCCAAGCCTCCGGTCGCCAAGCTCATTGATTACGGCAAGTTCAAATACAACGAGAAGATCAAGGCTCGTGAAGCGCGCCGCAACCAGAGCATGTCGGAGATCAAGGAGATCCGCTTCAGATTGAAGATCGACGACCACGACTTCGAGGTCAAGGAAGGGCATGTGCGTCGCTTCCTGTCCGCCGGAGACAAAGTCAAGGTCACCATCATGCTGCGTGGACGCGAGCAGTCACGGCCCATCGGCGGCGTGGAGCTCCTGCGCAAGCTGGCTGACGACGTCGCGGATCTGGGCTCCATCGAGTTTGCCCCCAAGCAGGAGGGGCGCAACATCATTATGACCCTGTCACCCAAGGGCAAGAAGGTCCATACCCAGTCCGAGCAGCGTCGGCGGGGCGGACAGGCCCGTGCCGAGCGCAAGGCCCGTCAGGCGGCCCATCTGGCTGCCAAGGCCGATGAAAAAGAGACTGCGGGCTCCAACAATACTTCTCCCAAGCAGATGAAATCCAAGGAGGGCAGCAATGCCGAAGATGAAAAGTAACTCCGCCGCATCCAAGCGCGTCCGGACCACGGGTTCGGGCAAGCTCATGCACGCCGGGACCGGTATGCGCCACAATCTGGAGCACAAGTCGGCCAAGAAGCGTCGCCACCTGTCCACTGACGAGGTGCTCGCTCCGACCCAGTCCAAGAACATGAAGAGGATGCTGGCCCGCTGAGCGGGTGCTGTCGCGTCGAGTGAGATTTTAGAAAGCTGAGGAATATCTATGGCACGAGTCAAGCGGGCAGTCAACGCGCATAAGAAGCGTCGGGTCGTCCTGGAGCGGGCGTCAGGCTACCGTGGCCAGCGCTCACGTCTCTACCGCAAGGCCAAGGAGCAACTGCTCCATTCATATACATACAACTTCCGGGACCGCAAGGCCCGTAAGGGCGACTTCCGCAAGCTGTGGATCCAGCGCATCAACGCCGGATGCCGCGCCCAGGGAATCACCTACAACCGCTTCATCCAGGGTCTGCGCCTGGCCGGGATCGAGCTGGACCGCCGCGCCTTGGCCGATCTGGTCGTCAACGACATCGATACCTTCAACGCCATTGTGGATGAGGCCAAGAAGGCCCTTCCTGCCGACGTAAATGCTCCGGTCGCTGCCTGATCAGCGGACCTGAATACTGTATTGCAAGAACCTCGCCTTTCGCGGGGTTCTTTGCATATTTGACCATTCCTCGGGGGAACGGTAAGTTGATTGACGACAATGATGCCGGGAGCCGCCATGAACGATGATCACAGCCTAGACGCGTCGGCTGTCTCGGCAGAATCAGCAGGTCAAGCCAGTCCATCATCTCGCAGCGGTACATCCAAGCTGGTTAGAATTAATCAGTCGCGCCCCATCCTTCGGTCGCGGATCTTTCTCTATGTGACGGAGTTCTTTTCTGGCATGGCCGTCATGGCTGCCGAGCTGGGGGCCTCTCGTCTGCTGGCTCCTTACTTCTCGTCTTCTCAGATTGTATGGACCATCATCATCGGGACCATCATGATCGCCTTGGCCCTGGGTGCCGTCGTCGGCGGCCGCTGGGCCGACAGGAATCCAGACCCGGACAGGCTCTACCTGTGCATTATGGCTGCGGCCGTCTGGATCGCCCTGATTCCTTTGGTCGGCAAGTATCTGATCATTCTGGTTTCGGGACTGCTGATCGTGGCTGTTTCCACCAACTTCCTGGTCCTGGCGGCCTTTATCTCCTGCCTGATCATCTTTGTTCCGCCCCTCTTCCTCCTGGGCACCATCACCCCGGGCCTGGTCAAGAGCGCCACCGATTCCCTGGACGACAACGCCTCGGTGGTCGGCCGGCTCAGCGCCTGCAATACCGTGGGATCCATCCTGGGCACCTTTCTGCCCACCTTTGTGACCATCCCGGCCGTGGGGACCTTCGTCACCTTCCTGATCTTCTCCGGAATACTGCTCCTAGTGGCCTTGATCTACTTTCTTTCCTCCCACGTGCATCGCCTGGCCTGCTTCATGGCCACGGTGGCCTTTGTCATCTCGGCCGCCCTGTCGCCGATGACGGGGTTCGCCTTCTGGGAGAAGGGTCTGGCATATGAGGGCGAGTCCATCTACAACTACCTGCAGGTCAAAACCCTAGCGGATAGAACCATCCTTTCCACCAACGTCCTCTTCGGCGTCCAGTCGGTGACCATGAAGCACCCCGGGATGACCGGCATGTACTACGACACGGCTTTGGCAGCGCCGCTCATGGCCAATCAGGCCCGCTCGGCCCTGATCCTGGGCATGGGGACCGGGACCTACGCCCGGCAGCTGAAGCGGTACTATCCGCGGATGGCCATCCAGGGGGTGGAGATCGACCAGTCCATCAGCAACCTGGCCATCAAGTATTTCGACCAGCCAGCTGATGTTCCGGTTTCCACCTATGACGGCCGAGCCTGGCTGGCGGCCAGTCGCCAGTGCTACGACCTGATCATGGTCGACGCCTATCAGGACATCACCATACCCTTTCAGATGAGCTCCACCGAGTTCTTTAGCCTGGTCAGGAACCACCTGAATCCTGGCGGGGTCATGGTGGTCAACATGAATATGATTGACGACGGTCAGAGGTCCATCAATGCAGCCCTGACCAATACCATTACCAGGGTCTTCGGCTCCGATGCCATCCTGACGGCCGATGTGCCTCAGACCACCAACCGCGAGCTCTTTGCACGTCGCCCCGCTTCCGAGGATTTTTCGGGAGCAGGAGGGGATAAGAGGGAGGCCATGAGGGACTATCCGGGTTCCGACCTACTGGCGCAGGCCGCTGCCAGGGTCAGCCCTGATCCAGACCTGTCCGAGATGATGAAGCAGGTCAGCTCCCGCCTGAACACGGTTGGGGAAGTAAATGGGAGGGTATTGACTGATGACAATGCGCCAGTGGAGCTGCTTGGCATGCACGCCATTGACGGAATCATCAGCAGGGAGGCCGGCCCCTATCGACGGATCCTTCAGCAAGAGGGGATTCAAGGACTGATCCGGGATGTTTCCTGAGATGCCGCCGCAATCCCAAGCACGTTGGAAGTACGGGAACAGGGGAGTGGAGCGTTAGAATATGCCCTAAAGACCAGCACTGATGAAGAGAACCGGAGGTTAAGCAGTAGTGGACGGTGATCATCAGGAGGGGCTGACTGCATTGCTGGATCAGTTCCTGGCTTACACCGGTCTGGAGCGGGGTCTTGCCCCCGCCACGGTCAAGGCTTATAAGTCCGATCTTATTATGTACATCAACTGGTTGTCCGGCCACGGCATCACCAGCATGGGGCAGATCCAAACCGCCGATGTGGAGGGTTTTCTGGCCCACCTGGCCGACGAGAGTCCAGCCAGCCGCTCACGGAGGATGGCCGCTGTTCATGAGTGGCACCGGTTCGCTCTCAAGCAGGGAGTGACCGACCAGGATGTTTCTCGTACGGTCAAGGCTCCCAAGGGCACCTCGGCCCTGCCGGATGTGTTGGACGTGGACCAGGTGACCCGGCTGCTGGATGCGGCTGCGATGGGCGGGTCCAAGGATCCAGTGGTCCTGCGGGACAAGGCCCTGCTTGAGTTCATGTACGCAACCGGCTGCCGGGTCTCGGAGGCCGTTGGCACCGACCTGGAGGACATGGACCTGGACGAGCGGGTGGTCCGTCTGACCGGCAAGGGCGACAAGCAGCGTCTAGTGCCGATAGGTTCCTACGCTTGCCAGGCCATGGAGGCCTACCTGAATCTGGGACGGGCCAGCCTGTGTGATCGAGCCACCAAGAGCAGGGAGCTGAGGGCAGTCTTCCTTAACAAGCGGGGCAAGCGGCTGACCAGGCAGACCGTCTGGCAGGTGGTCAGGGACGCCGGTCGCCGGGCGGGCCTGAACAGACCTCTGCATCCCCACACCCTGCGGCACTCTTTCGCCACTCATCTGCTGGAGGGAGGCGCCGATGTGCGTTCGGTCCAGGAGCTGCTGGGCCATGCCTCGGTGACCACGACGCAGATTTACACACACGTCAGTCCCCAGGCCCTTATGGAGACCTACCAGACGGCCCATCCCCGCGCCCGCTGACCCGCCAACCCGCGAATGCGGGTGGAAACTTGATAGGGTAGAGGCATGCCTACGGATTTGTTAGGGCGCGAGTATGAGACGTTCGCTGCCCCGGAGCCTTTGAAACAGCACGGCCCGGCCCGTGTCCTCGCCATGTGCAACCAGAAGGGCGGTGTGGGCAAGACCACCTCATCAATCAACATCGCTGGGGCCATGTGCCAGTATGGGCGACGGGTGCTGATCGTGGACTTCGACCCCCAGGGTGCGGCCACTGTGGGTCTGGGCATCAATGCCAACAGCGTGGACAACACCATTTACACTGCCATGTTCGACCCGTCACTGGATGTTCACGAGGTAGTCAGGCACACCCGTTTTGACGGGCTGGACATCATCCCGGCCAATATTGATCTGTCGGCCGCCGAGATTCAGCTGGTTACCGAGGTCGGTAGGGAACAGGCTCTGGCAGCCACCATCCGGCCCCTGCGGCAGGAATATGATGCCATCATCATCGACTGCCAGCCCTCGCTTGGACTGCTGACCGTCAATGCGTTGACTGCCGCGGACGGGGTCATCATTCCCGTGGCGGCCGAGTTCTTCGCCCTGCGCGGCGTGGCCCTGCTCATGCAATCCATTGAGAAGGTCCGTAGCCGCATCAACCCTGACCTGCAGGTTTACGGGGTTCTGGTCACCATGTACACCAAGACCCTGCATTCGGACGAGGTGCTTCAGCGTATCTACGAGGCCTTCAGGGGCAAGGTCCTGCACTCCATCATCAGCCGGTCCATCAAGCTGCCCGACGCCACGGTGGCCGGTGAGCCCATCACTATGTTCGCACCCGAGCACAAGACCGCCAAGGAGTATCGGGAGGTTGCCCGGGAGTTGATCGCCCGCGGCATCGTGGCGTGAGCGGATCAGCGGACGGCTTCGCCGTCGACCTGGATGTCTACCAGGGGCCCTTCGACCTGCTGCTGGGCATGCTGGCCAACCGAAAGCTCTCCCTGACGGAGGTTTCGCTGGCCTCCATCACTGGGGAGTTTCTGGACTACGTACGCACACTGGACTTCAGTCAGGGTCTGGATCAGGCCAGCGCCTTCCTGGACGTGGCCTCTGTTCTGGTAGAGGCCAAGAGCGCTGCCCTCCTGCCTGTGGAGGACGAATCCATGCGTGACCAGGCCTCCATGGATGCCCTTCGTGAGCGTGACCTGCTCTTCGCCAGACTTCTGCAGTACAGGGCCTTCAAGCAGGCTGGACAGGACTTTCGAGCCAGGCTGGCCGCCAACTCGGGCCGCTACCCGCATCCCGGCCATCTGGAGCCCCAGCTGGCCCATCTGCTGCCTGATCTGGTCTGGACCCTGGAGCCAGAGGATCTGGCCCTGCTCTGTGCCAATGCCCTGGTCAACGCTCCGGCCTCCCAGGTCCGTCTGGACCAGTTGCACGTGCCCCTGGTCGACCTGAACAAGGAGGCCGACCAGGTTCGCCAAGCCCTGCTGGCGCAGCCCGGGCAGCCGTTGGCTTTCGCCGATCTTGTCGCCTCCTCCAAGGGCCGGGCGCAGGTGGTGGCCCGATTCCTGGCTGTGTTGATTTTCTTCAGGCAGGAGCTGATCCAGTACCGTCAGGATGGCCCCTATCAGCCGCTCTACCTGCGCTGGGTTGGGCCGACCCAGGAGCCGAAAACTGCCTTGATTAGTGAGGGGGACTTCGCATGAGCCAATCCTCGGCGCCCGACACCCGTCCTGAATACGTGGACTTCGACGTGCAGGACTTTCCCGGTGGACTGACTGCCTGCCTGGAGGCCATTTTGGTGGCCACGGACCGGCCGCTGACCGCAGAGGACTTTTCCCGGGTGTTGGCCGTGGATCCGGGTCCAGTCAATGCCGCCCTGGAATCGCTGGCCGAATCCTATAGCGACCGAGGATTCGAACTGCGTCGGACCGCCCGAGGCTGGCAGCTGACCAGCAGGGCCGCCTACCAGCCCGTGGTGGCGGCTTTCGTCAAGGACGGTCAGACGGCCAGACTTTCCCAGGCGGCCCTGGAGGCCCTGGCCATCGTGGCCTATCGCCAGCCCATGACCCGTGCCCAGGTGGGCCAGATTCGCGGGGTCAACTCAGACGGGGTCATCCGGGCCCTGCTGGTGCGTGGCCTGGTTCGCGAGGAGGGCCTGGACGAGCAGACCCACGCCGCGCTGCTGGTTACCACCGACCTCTTCCTTGAACGAATGGGTCTACAATCCTTGGAGGATCTGCCCTCTCTGGCCCCCTTTTTGCCCGACGAGGACTCAGCTCTGGCCCAAGCACGCCAGGAGCTGTCTGGGCAGCCCGGATCCTCGGATCCTGCCCTGGGTTCTCCCCAGGGCGAGGGGGAGTGAACACCTGTCACGCAAAGCGGTTACACTTGTCTCTGTTTGTCCAATTCCTGGACCACGCCAGCCGGCAGCTAGGCCGGTGGGGGCATGGATAGCATTCACGAGAATGAGGTTTTGATGGCGGTACGCGGCGATATACGAAATGTGGCGATTGTGGCACACGTTGACCACGGCAAGACCACCCTGGTCAACGCCATGTTGCAGCAGTCGCACGTCTTCTCCGAGCGGGAGGAGGTGCCCGACCGAGTCATGGACTCCAACGACCTGGAGAAGGAGAAGGGCATCACCATCCTGGCCAAGAACACCGCCGTCAAGTACACAGGCCCCCTGGCAGCCAAGCTGGGCGAGCCCGACGGCATCACCATCAACGTGGTGGACACCCCTGGCCACGCTGACTTCGGCGGCGAGGTGGAGCGTGGCATCTCCATGGTCGACGGCGTAGTCCTGCTGGTGGACGCCTCCGAGGGGCCTCTGCCCCAGACCCGCTTCGTCCTGCGTAAGGCCCTGGAGGCCAAGCTGCCCGTCATCCTGGTCATCAACAAGACCGACCGTCCTGATGCCCGCATCTCCGAAGTGGTCTCAGAATCCACCGATTTGCTCCTGGGCCTGGCCCAGGACGTGAGCGAGGAGGGAGTGGACCTGGATCTGGATTCCCTCCTGGACCTGCCGGTCATCTACTGCGCTGCCAAGGCTGGTAAGGCCTCCGTCAACCAGCCCGCCGACGGCGCTGTGCCAGACAACGACGATCTGGAGCCTCTCTTCGAGGCCATCCTGAATAACATCCCCGCCCCGGAGTATGAGGAGGGCGCCCCCCTGCAGGCCCATGTGACCAACATTGACGCGTCCGATTATTTGGGCCGTCTGGGTCTGGTACGCATCTACAACGGCACCCTGACCAAGGGCCGCCAGTACGGCCTGTCACGTGTGGACGGATCCATTGAGAACTTCAAGCTGACTGAGATCCTGCGTACCAAGGGCCTGCAGCGCTCCCCAGTGGACGAGGCCGGCCCTGGCGACATCGTGGCTGTGGCCGGTGTTGAGGACATCATGATCGGCGAGACCATCGTCGACCAGGACGATCCGCGCCCCCTGCCTCTGATTCACGTTGACGACCCGGCTGTCTCCATGACCTTCGGCACCAACGACTCGCCGCTGGCCGGCACTGAGGGCAAGGACCATAAGCTGACCGCCCGCATGCTCAAGGACCGTCTGGACCGCGAGCTGATCGGCAACGTCTCCATCAAGGTGCTGCCCACCGATCGGCCCGACGCCTGGGAGGTTCAGGGCCGTGGCGAGCTGGCCCTGGCCATTCTGGCTGAGCAGATGCGCCGCGAGGGCTACGAGCTGACCGTAGGTCGTCCCCAGGTGGTCACCAAGACCGTGGACGGCAAACTTCAGGAGCCCATGGAGTCCGACACTATCGATGTGCCCGAGGAATACATGGGCGCAGTCACCCAGCTCATGGCCGATCGCAAGGGTCGCATGGAGACCATGACCAACCACGGCTCCGGCTGGGTCAGGATGCAGTTCACTGTGCCCTCCCGTGGCCTCCTGGGCTTCCGCACCGCCCTGCTGACCGCCACCCGCGGCACCGGCATCTCCTCGTCGATCTCCGCTGGCTACGCCCCTTGGGCAGGTGATATCAAGACACGGCAGAACGGATCCATGGTTTCCGACCGCTCCGGCAAGGCCAGCCCCTATGCCATGCAGAAGCTCCAGGCCCGCGGTGAGTTCTTCGTCAAGCCCCAGTCGCCCGTCTACGAGGGGCAGATCGTGGGGATCAACAACAAGCCTGGCGACCTGGACATCAACATCACCTTGGAGAAGCACATGACCAACATGCGTTCCTCCACCGCCGACGTGCTGGAGACCCTGACTCCGCCCATCGACATGAGCCTGGAGGAGTCTTTGGACTTCGCCAACGATGACGAGTGCGTGGAGGTGACACCCGAGTCCATCCGCGTGCGCAAGATCATCCTGGACAGGGATGCCTGGTATAAGTGGAACGCCCGTCAGCGCAGGGCCAACAACAAGTAAACCTTTTCTCACAATCGGATCAGTGCGACCCGGCGGCCCCACGGTGACCGGGTCGGACTAGTCTTGAATCCATGAAGTCTCAGGTTTCCAAATCCAAGGACCAGACCGTCTCCCATTCGACGGGGGAGTCTGACAAGGCAAGTCCATTCCGTTGTTTGCTGGGCCTGCCCATCGGGCTGGCGGTGGGCGTGCTGGGTACTCTGGTCCAGCGTTCCGGAGCCGCTCAGGGTCTGCCTTGGGGGATGGTCCTGGCCTATCTGCTGGTGGCCCTGGCCGCCTGGTGGGTTCGTTGCGATAGCGGCACCATGGGCCTGGCCCTGCATCTGGTGGCCTCCACGGTCACGGTCTGGCTGCTCTCCATGCGGGGGCCGGGCGGCGATGTGCTCATGCCCTATGCCAACTTCCCTACATTCTTTGCCAAGTATGCGGTCTTCCTCTGGATGGGCGGGCTGGTCCTGATCCAGACCTTGGCCATCTGCCTGCCGGCCTCCTGGTTTTCTGACGGCCCCCTGCGTCGTCAGGGGCGATCCGCATGAGTCAGGCTCTGTCAGAATCACGGGCGACTCTGCCCGATCGTATTCCTTTGCACTTCCTGGGACCCGAGGGGACCTTCACCCATCAGGCCGCCCTTGAGGTCACCAACCTTATGGAGACAAGGTTGGGCTGCCAGGCTGATCTGAGGCCCTGTACGGATGCAGCTGCCATTGTGGCCGCCGTGGAGGAGGGCCGAGGCTGGGGAGTGCTGGCCTGGGAGAACAACGTGGAGGGCCATGTGGTGCCCAACATGGACGCCTTGATTGATGCTCAAGCGGTAGCGGGCTTCGGCATGGTCCGTCTGCCCATCGTTTTCGACGCCTTCGTCCGGTCCGACCATGGCCCCCTGAGCCAGGTCGGCGCCCACCCTCACGGACTGGCCCAGTGCAAGGGCTTCATCAAAGAGACCGGCCTGAAACCGGTGACAGCCAACTCCAACGCTGCGGCCTGCCGTGATCTGGGCCCTGATCAGGTGGCTCTGGGTCCGCGCATCTGTGGGAGCCTCTACGGGCTGGAGACCTATCGGCGTGAGGTGCAGGACTATCAGGGGGCCCGAACCGATTTTCTTCTGTTGGCTCCCCGGAATCAGGCCGCCGGGCTGGCACGCCGCCTGGCGCCGGGCGGGGATTTCGAGTCCATCATCACCTTTATTCCCCTGAATACGGGGCCGGGCGTGCTGGCGAACCTGTTGGACCGTCTGCGCGATGCAGGCTTGAACATGACCTCATTCATGTCCCGGCCCATCAAGGGGCACGACGGGACCTACAGCTTCGTAGCCAGCATCGACGCCGCACCATGGCAGAAGGGTCTGCATCAGGTGTTGGACGACCTGCTGGAAAGGGGGGACTGGCTCAAGACACTGGCGGTTCATCCGCGCACCCCGCATCCAGCCCCACCCATACGTGAATGGATGCTGCCCAGGGCGGGGGCCTTCCGGAGTGAGGACCCCGATTCCGAGACGATCAGCAAGGAGTTGTTATGGTAGATGAATCCGCGTCTTTCCCACATATGGACCTGTCTGGGCCCGAGCACATGCACCCGATAGCGGGCATGGCCGCCTCACCAGTGCTGACATCGGCCCACAAGATTGCCGTTGCGGGCCTGGGTCTGATCGGCGGATCGCTGGCTCGACGCCTGGCCGCTCGGGGTCGATTCGTGATTGCCTGGAACCATAACGACCGTCCCTACGAGCAGGCCCGCAGCCAAGGGATCCATTGCGTGGACACCTTGGAGGAGCTGGCCAAGGGCAAAGCAGACGTGCTGGTACTGGCCACACCCTTGCGTGCCATGCCCGACGTGCTCAAGGCCTTGGCGCCGGTGCTGACCTGTGGCACCACCTTGACCGACGTGGGCAGCGTCAAGGGTCCGGTCCGCAGGCAGGTCGAGCAGGCAGGTCTGGCCGATCGTTATGTAGGCGCCCATCCCATGGCCGGCAGCGAGGGCTCCGGCTATGAAGACTCGGACCCTGCCCTGCTGGAAGATGCCCTCTGGGCCCTCTGCGTCGATGAGCGTACGGACTACAGCCGCTTCCTGACCGTAGCCGATATGGTCACCCAGGGGCTGGGGAACAGACTGATTGCTCTGGACGATGCCACTCATGACCGGGCTGCGGCACTGATCTCGCATATGCCTCATGTGGTGGCCACCGCCCTGGCCAACATGCTGACGAGATCGTCTGACCGTCGTGTGGCCTCGGCTCTGGCGGCCGGATCCTGGCGGGACATGACCCGTGTAGCCCTGACCGACCCGGAACGGACCCGGGCCATGGTGGAGGAGAACGCCGACCAAGTGGCCGATCTTCTGGATGTTCTGGTCGAGAATCTGCAGGGCATAGCTTCTCTTTTGAGGGACCAGGAGCCAGAGGCCGATGGAAAGCGTCAGGACTTCTTCCTTCAGGCCGATCCCTTCCGGCGCTACAGGGCAGCCATGGTCGACCAGGAGCAGATGTCCGCAACCGATTTGGAATTGGATCCGCAGGAAGGCAACTGGCGGCAGGAGCTGCTGGATTCGGCCTTGCGCGGCGAGCAGGTCTCGGCCTTCCTGACGACCAGCCGGGCCCGGGTGCTGCACCCGCCGGTCATCGACTGAAATTCTGAGGGTCCGGGCGAGGTGAACGGCGTTCCGGGACCGGCTTCAGTGCCACCATGTCTTCTGCTTGGAGGGTCACGCGCTCCCCGGGACGCGATCCGTTGGCCGCTGGATCCCTGTCCAGGATCAGCCGCCGTCCGTTCCAGTCAACCACATGCCCTATGTAGTCGCGGAACTTGGGCCTTCCGTCTTCCGGGTCTGGCCCCAGGGCAATCCTGACCACCAGCCGCGTTCCGGCCGGTATGGTTGCTGGCAAACGCATGGCCATCCACCTCCTGAATCAGTATCACCTGCGGCTGCGACGAGGGCGAAAGCGCCTAGACTGTATTGCACATACTGCATGGAGATGAAAGGCAGCCAAGCGAAGGGAGTGCCCGCAGTGGACCAGGATTTGCAGGACTTCACCGACTATCTTTCCCGGGTGGCAGGCAAGAGTCCCAACACCGTGCGCTCCTACCGGGCCGACTTGGCGGGCTTTCTGCACCTGATGCATCTGCATGGCATTGATGACCCCTCGCAGATCGATCTGGCCACTATCAGGTCCTGGCTGGCCCACGAGGCATCGACCCACGCCCGCTCGACCATGGCCCGAAAGACGGCCGCACTGAGGTCCTTTTTTGGCTGGCTGAGCCGGCACGGCCGGATCCAGGCCGACCCCACCCTGGCCCTGAGCAGTCCCAAGCAGTCCGAGCACCTTCCACGGATCCTGACACACGATCAGGCTCGCACCCTGATGGATACGGTCGACCATAGTTCGGTTGAACCCCAGGAGAATGAGAAAGTTCAGGCGGCCCTACAGGTGCGTGATGCCGCCATGCTGGAACTGCTGTACGCCACGGGTATGCGTGTTGCCGAGCTCTGCGGACTGGACTTGGATGATGTGCACCAACACAGCCGCACTGTAAAGGTCCTGGGCAAGGGTTCCAAGGAGCGGGTTCTGCCATATGGTCTTCCCGCCGATCGTGCGCTGGATCGCTGGCTGGGGGAGGGGCGGCCGGTCCTGGCGGGTGCAACGGCCAAATCGGCCCGCAAAGCAGGTCAAGCCCTCTTTCTGGGTCAGCTGGGCGGCAGGGTTGGCCAGCGGCAGGTCCGCAAGGTGGTTCATCAGGCGGCTGGTAAGGCCGGGGTTCCCGACATAGCCCCCCATGCCCTTCGTCACTCGGCAGCCACGCATATGCTTGATGGGGGAGCCGACCTGCGCGAGGTTCAGGAGATGCTGGGTCACTCCTCCCTGCGGACCACCCAGCGTTACACCCACGTCTCCATCGAGCAGCTGCGGGCCCGGTACAGGCAGGCTTTTCCACGGGCTTGAGATTCGGCAAGTGAGACAAGACTTGTCTTGGGAAACATCCTGGTATCAGAATGTGGCGTATCGCAGCCTACACGTCAGTCAGGAACCTTCGAAGTGTACGCGCGACATTGAGAACCGGCAAAAGGGGAGCAGTAGCAATGAAAAAGGGCTCAAAGCTAACGCTCGTATCCGCAACCGTCTGTGCCTTGGCACTCTTGGCCAACGGCTGTGGCAGTGGCAGCAGCGGTACCAACACCGAGGGTGCCGAGCAGTCGTCCAGCACCCAGTCCAGCAACAACGCCGTGGTCTCGGTCCACGGATGCGAACCGGCCCAGCCGCTCATTCCCAGCGGCACGGCGGAGAGCTGCGGCGGGCAGGTCGTTGATGCCATCAACTCCAGACTGGTCCGCTTCGACGACCAGGGCAAGGCCCACAATGATCTGGCCTCGGAGATCAAGGGCAACGATGACATGTCCCAGTACAAGATCACCCTTGCTAACGGACGCAAGTTCTCGGACGGCACTCCTATCAACGCCAAGTCCTTCACCAGGGCCTGGTCCTGGGCTGCCAATGTGAACAATGGCCAGCTGAATGCCAGCTTCTTTGCCAACATCAAAGGCTTTGAAGATCTGCAGAAGCAGGGTGTGCCTGCGGATGCCCAGTTCTCCGGATTGAAGGTCATCGACGACAAGACTTTCACCGTGGACCTCATCTCGCCCTCGTCCACTTTTCCCATTCAGGTGGGCTACGGCGCTTTTGCGCCGCTGCCTGAGTCCTTCTATAAGGATCCCAAGGCCTACGGGGAGAACCCGGTCAGCTCGGGTCCCTACAAGTTTGAGTCCTGGCAGCACAACGCCATGGTCAAGCTTCGCAAGAACAGCGATTACGGAGGGGAGGTCAAGGTTCAGAACGGCGGCATCGACTACAAGGTCTACACTGATATGGGTTCGGCATATTCCGATGTGCAGGCAGGCAACCTGGATGTGATCGACAGGATTCCCACCTCTGCTGTCAAGACTTTCATGACCGATAGCATGGTGCAGAGCTATAACGAACCCGGTTCCGGCCTGCAGATGTTCACCATCCCCACCGCCATGGAACACTTTGGACAGGATCAGGAGGGTCATCTGCGCCGTCAGGCCATCTCCATGGCAATTGACCGCAAGATGCTGATTGACAAGGTTCTGGGCGGTCTGGGTGTGCAGCCCACCGACTTCACCGCACCGACTATCCCAGGCTATGCCAAGCACCTCAAGGGTTCCGATAATTTGAAGTACAACGCCAAGAAGGCCAAGGAGTACTGGGCAAAAGCTGATGCCATCAGCAAGTGGCCTGCTGACAGGAGCTTCCGGATGCTCTACAACGCCGATGGCGGTTCCAAGGACTTCTATGACGGCATGGCCAACTCCATCAAGAACACGCTGGGCATCAAGGCCGAGGCCACCCCTGTACCCACCTTCAGTGAGTTCCGTGGCAACATCAAAAAGCGCCTTTACAATGATGCGGCCTTCAGATCCTCCTGGTCGCCTGACTATCCCTCGCCTGAGAGCTACCTGATGAGTAACTTTGCCAGCTCTGCGGCCGATGGCAACGGATCCAACGACGGTGACTACAAGAATCCGAAGTTCGACTCGTTGCTGAAGCAGGCTGCCATGGCCAAGGACACCAATGAAGCCAACAAGTTCTTCCAGCAGGCCGAGGAGATTCTTCTGCAGGACATGCCTGCGGTGCCGCTCTACAACCCCACCAACAATGGTGCGTCCGCCAAGAAGGTCCATGGGATGCGTCTGGGCTGGGACGGTTATCCGATCTTCGCGGAGCTTTCCAAGGACCAGTGATGATTGCGAACAGCCCTATGTGCGCGAGAGTTTCTGTCGAGCAGCTACGGGCCTGAGACCGGCTAATGAGATGAGACTTGCCTTACGAAACATCTTCGTACCAGAATATGGCGTATTGTGGCTTACACGTCTGTCAGGGATCTTTGAGGTTCGGTCATCCTAGTGTCCTTGGTTGGAGACGTTATGTTGACACTCAGCAAATTATATAAATATAGGGAGCAGCAGCAATGAAGAAAGGTTCACAGCTTACGCTCGTGTCCGCGACCATCTGTGCTTTGGCGCTTTTGGCAAGCGGCTGCGGTGGTGGTTCAGACACCAAGGGCGCACAGCAATCGTCCAGCAGCCAGTCAGGCAACAATACCGTCGTTTCGATCCATGGGTGCGAGCCTGCCAAGCCGCTCATTCCCAGCAACACAGTTGAGAGCTGCGGCGGGCAGGTCGTGGACGCCATTAACGCCAAGCTTGTCCGCTTCGACGACCAGGGCAAGGCCCACAATGATCTGGCTTCGGAGATCAAGGGCAACGATGACATGTCCCAGTACAAGGTCACACTGGTCGATGGGCGCAAGTTCTCGGATGGCACTCCCATCACAGCCAAGTCCTTCACCAAGGCCTGGTCCTGGGCAGCCAATGTGAGCAACGGCCAGCTGGGCTCCAGCTTCTTCGCCAACATCAAGGGTTATGACGATCTGCAGAAGCAGGGCGCGCCCGCGGACGGGCAGCTGTCCGGCCTGAAAGTTGTGGATGACAAGACCTTTACCGTGGATCTGAGCTCGCCCTCGTCCACCTTCCCCATCCAGGTGGGTTACACCGCCTTCGCGCCGCTGCCTGAGTCCTTCTATAAGGACACCAAGGCCTATGGGGAGAACCCGGTCAGCTCGGGTCCCTACAAGTTTGAGTCCTGGCAGCACAACGCCATGGTAAAGCTCCGCAAGAACACCGCCTACAAGGGCGATGTCAAGGTCCAGAATGGCGGCATCGACTACAAGGTCTACACCGATGTCGGTTCGGCATACTCCGATGTGCAGGCAGGCAACCTGGACGCGATCGATACCGTCCCCACCTCGGCCCAAAAAACCTTCATGACTGACAACTTGGTTCAGGGCTACAACAAGCCTGGTTCCGTTCTGCAGATGTTTACCATCCCCACCGCCATGGAACACTTTGGACAGGATGAGGAGGGCCACTTGCGTCGTCAGGCCATCTCCATGGCTCTGGACCGCAAGATGCTGATTGACAAGGTTCTGGGCGGCCTGGGGGTGCAGCCCACCGATTTCACCGCGCCGACCATCCCTGGCTACTCCAAGAATCTCAAGGGCTCCGATAATTTGAAGTACAACGCCAAGAAGGCCAAGGATGCTTGGGCCAAGGCCGATGCCATCAGCAAGTGGCCTGCTGACAAGAGTTTCCAAATGGTCTACAATGCCGACGGCGGTGCCAAGGACTTCTATGACGGCATGGCCAACTCCATCAAGAACACGCTTGGGATCAAGGCCGAGGCCACTCCCGTACCCACTTTCAGCGAGTTCCGTGGCAACGTCAACAAGCGCGCCTACAAGGATGCGGCCTTCCGGTCGGCCTGGTCACCCGACTATCCTTCTCCTGAGAGCTATCTGTTGAGCAACTTTGCCAGTTCTGCGGCCGATGGTAACGGGTCCAATGATGGCGATTACAAGAACCCCAAGTTCGATGATCTGCTAAAGCAGGCAGCCAAGGCTAAGGACACCAGTGAGGCCAACAAGCTTTTCCAGCAGGCTGAGGAGATCCTTCTGCAGGACATGCCTGCGGTGCCGCTCTACTACGCCAATAACAAGGGAGCGTCTGCCAAGAATGTGCAGGGATTGACTCTGGGCTGGAACAGCTATCCAAACTTCGCGGAGTTAACCAAGAAGAAGTGATGATCGTGCCGGAAACGGCATAATCCGTCGTCGCTGACCCGGCCGGATCCACACCAAAGCGGATTCGCGCCCGGGTCTTATGTACTGGCAGCGGATTCGGGAAACCAACTAAAGGAAAGAGCAGTATATATGAAGAAGCAATCGGCCCTGACCATTGCTGGCGCTGGACTGTGCGTCATGGCGCTCACGCTGGGCGCCTGCGGCGGTTCCGGCGGATCCGACTCCTCAGCCAAGGGGACCAACGGTGGTAGCTCGGATGCCATCATCTCGGTCTTCAACCCGGAGCCGGCCAATCCACTCATCCCCAGCATGACCAACGAGGTGGGCGGCGGCAACCCCATCGACGTCATGTTCTCCAAGCTGGTCCGCTTCGACGACAAGGGCAAGCCAGCCAACGAGATCGCCAAGCAGATCAAGGCCAACGAGGACAACACCCAGTACACGGTGACCATCAACGACGGCTGGAAGTTCTCGGACGGCACCCCGGTCACCGCACAGTCCTTCACCAAGGCCTGGTCCTGGGCATCCAGCATCGCCAATAAGCAGCTGGGTTCCAGCTTCTTCGCCAACATCAAGGGCTATGACGATCTACAGAAGGATGGCACCCCTAGTGATGCCCAGTTGTCTGGCCTTAAGGTCATCGACGACAAGACCTTCACCGTGGACCTGACCTCGCCCTCGTCCACCTTCCCCATCCAGGTGGGCTACACCGCCTTCGCGCCGCTACCTGAATCCTTTTACAAGGACACCAAGGCCTTCGGCGAGAAGCCGGTGACCGTTGGACCCTACAAGTTCAAGTCCTGGGAGCATAACAAGTCCATTAAGCTGGTCAAGGATCCTTCATACAAGGGCGGCGTCAAGGTCAAGAACGGCGGCGTTGAGTTCCGCGCTTACACCGATGCCACAGCAGCCTACCGCGACGTTCAGGCCGGCAACTTGGACGTGCTGGATACCCTGCCTGCCTCGGCTCGCAAGATCTTCCAGACTGACAACACGGTCCAGGCCATCAACGACCCGGGCTCGGTCATCCAGATGTTCACCATTCCTACCTACATGAAGCACTTCGGCCAGGATCAGGAGGGCAAGCTCCGTCGCCAGGCCATCTCCATGTCCATCGACCGGCCAACCATCATCAAAAAAGTGCTGTCCGGAACCGCCAAGGAGGTCCACGACTTCACTGCCCCCGTCATCCCCGGCTATTCAACCAGCATCAAGGGATCCGACGTGCTCAAGTACAATCCGTCCAAGGCCAAGGAGCTCTGGGCCGAGGCCAACAAGATCTCCCCATGGAGTGAGGGCGACACCTTCAAGATCGCTTACAACGCCGATGGTGCCCACAAGGAGATCTACGACGCCGTCACCAACTCCATCAAGAACGCCCTGGGAATCCAGTCTTCGGGCAACCCTCTGCCCACCTTTAGCGAGTTCCGCTCCAACGTGCAGAACCGCAAGTTCACCGACTCGGCCTTCCGCTCCGGTTGGCAGCCTGATTACCCCTCGCCTGAGAGCTATCTGTCCAGCAACTTCGCCAGCTCGGCCGCCAACGGCAACGGGTCCAACGACGGCGACTACAAGAACCCCGAGTTCGACGACCTGATGGACAAGGCAGCCTCCGCCAAGGGTATTGACGAGGCCAACAAGATCTATCAGCAGTCCGAGGAGCTGCTCTTCCGTGACCTGCCCGCAGTCCCGCTCTACTACCAGAATTCCAACGGCGTGGCCGCCAAGAACATCAAGGGATTCTCCTTCAATTGGAAGGGTGTCCCCGCTTACTACAACATCAGCAAGTGAGGTGGCGGGAGCCTGAATCCCGCACCTTAAAACTGACACCGCCCGGGCCGGCGCGGAAGGATTTACTCCGCGCCGGCCCTGGTGTTCTTACACCCCTGTTGAGGTGTGCTGGTAGACTCAAACAAGAATTTTTGCGGCGGCCCCGATCCCCATGCCGATCCCGGTCGCGGATGACAAAGGAGAATAGCCGATGGGAAAATATCTTCTGCGACGTATTCTGCAGATGATCCCCGTCGTTCTCGGCACGACACTGCTGATATACGCGCTGGTCTTCGCGCTTCCTGGTGACCCTGTGGCCGCCATGTTCGGGGACAAGCCGGTCAATCAGGCCGTTGCCGCACAGATACGTTCGGAATATAATCTCGACAAGCCCTTCATCGTGCAGTATGTGCTCTTCCTGAAGAACGCGCTGACCCTGAACTTCGGCAACACCTTCGCCGGTCAGCCCGTGATCAGTGTGATCGGCAGGGCCTTCCCGGTAACCATCAAGCTGGCCTTGATGGCCTTCGTCTTCGAGGGCATCTTCGGTGTGATCTTCGGCATCATCGGCGGCCTAACCAAGGGCAAGTGGTCGGACAACATCATCCTGGTCCTCTCCCTGCTGCTGATTTCGGTGCCTACCTTCGTCACCGGCTTCATCCTGCAGTACCTGTTTGGTGTCAAATGGCATCTGCTGCCAGCCACGGCGGGAGCCAATCCGGGCTTTATTGATCTGCTCATGCCGGCCATCGTGCTGGGTTCGGTATCCATGGCCTCCATCATCCGTCTGACCAGAACGGAGATCACTTCCAACATCTCTGAGGATTATGTACGCACGGCCCGGGCCAAGGGCATGAGCAACCGATCCGTCATCGTCCGGCATGTATTGCGCAACTCCCTGATTCCCGTAGTCACCTACTTGGGTGCTGACATCGGTGGACTCATGGGCGGGGCCATGATCACCGAGCGCATCTTCAACATCCAGGGCGTGGGCAACACCCTCTACCAGGCCATCCTGAGGGGCGAAGGCACCCTGGTGGTTTCCATCGTGACCATTCTGGTCCTGATCTTCGTCATCACCAGCCTCCTGGTCGACCTGCTCTACGCAGTGCTCGATCCGCGAATCCGGTATGCGTGAGGGAGAGGGACCGACTATGAGTGAAACGGCAATGAACGAGTCAAGCGAACAGAACGAAAGCCAGGTCCACGTATACTTCCCGGACCCCCTGCCGGGGCAGGAGCGGTTCGTGGCCCCAGTCGACGAGACACCCCTGCGCGAGGTGGACTCGGTGGATGAGGATGTGCCACCCACCAGTATGTGGGCCGACGCCTGGAAGACCCTGAGGCGCAACCCGCTCTTCATCATCTCTGCAATCCTGGCGATTGTGGTCATCCTGGTGGCCCTCTTCCCCAACCTCTTCGCCAAGCAGGACCCCATGGCCTGCAACCTGTCCAACTCTGTGGAGCCAGGTCGGCCGGGACACCCCTTCGGCTTCGACCTGCAGGGCTGCGATGTCTACAGCCGCGTCATCCATGGGGCTCGGACCTCGGTGGCCATCGGCGTCATGACCACCATCCTGGTCACCGTCTTCGGCGGACTCATCGGCGCAATCGCTGGATTCTTCGGGGGCTGGGTCGACGCAGTACTCAGCCGCATCACCGACATCTTCTTCGCCATCCCTATGATCTTGGGTGCCATCGTGCTCCTGCAGATGTTCCGTACCTCCACCTCACTGTGGAAGATCATACTGACTCTGACCCTCTTCGGCTGGGTCAACATGGCACGTATCACCCGAAGCGCCGTCCTGGAAGCCAAGAACCTGGAGTTCAACACTGCTTCCACGGCCCTGGGCTCCACGCCTCTTCGCAACCTCTTCCGGCATATCCTGCCCAACTCATTGGCCCCGGTCATTGTCATGGCTACCATGTCGCTGGGCAGCTACATCGTCTCTGAGGCCACTCTGAGCTTCCTGGGCATCGGCCTACCCTCCACAGTGGTCTCCTGGGGAGGGGATATCTCGACGGCCCAGAGCCTTCTGACCACCAATCCCTCGGTCCTCTTCTATCCCTCCGCAGCCCTGGCCATCACTGTGTTGGCCTTCATCATGATGGGTGACGCGGTCAAGGATGCATTGGATCCCAAGAGCAGAACGGCCTGAGTGGAGGAAGCATGACTGAAGCAGACAAGAACATGACCACCAATCAGGAGAATCAGCCCCTGCTCGATGTACGGGATCTGCAGGTGGACTTCACCGCCGATGGGCGCACCGTCCACGCAGTTCGCAATGCCTCTTTCAACGTCTATCCCGGCCAGTGGGTGGCCATCGTGGGGGAGTCCGGCTCGGGCAAGTCCACCTCGGCCATGGCTGTGCTTGGTCTTCTGCCTGGCACCGGCAAAGTGACCGGCGGCAGTATCCGACTCAAGGGTCGCGAGCTGGTGGGCTTGGACCGCAAGGACTACGAGGCACTACGCGGCTCCCAGGTGGGCCTGGTCCCGCAGGACCCCATGAGCAATCTGAACCCGGTCTGGCGCATCGGTTCCCAGGTCAAGGAGGCGCTGACCGCCAACCACATGGATGTCTCCCGGGAGAAGCGCTCCCGGCTGGCCAAGGCTCTGGCTAGCGACGAAGAGGTGAAGGTAAAGAAGTCTGACGACGAGCTCTTCATCTCCTCCAAGGACCTGCCTGGTCTGCTCGAGGCCGCTCGCCAGGCCCTGAGCGACGCCGGGGTTGCCGACGTGGACAAGACCATGGAGGCCATGAAGGCCGAGTGGGATGTGGGTTCTGAGACCCGATGGGGTGTGGCCAAGTCCCTGATTGACGCCGGTGTGAGTGACGACAAAGCCTGGACGCTGGCCAAGGAGCATGTGACCGGTTCGGATATGGATGACCGTATCGCCGGTCTGCTGTCGGAGGCGGGGTTGCCCGAGGCCGCCACCAGGGCCCGGCAGTATCCCCATGAGTTCTCCGGAGGCATGCGCCAGCGCGCCCTGATCGCCATCGGCCTGGCCTCCCGGCCCGACCTGTTGATTGCGGACGAACCCACCAGCGCACTGGATGTGACCGTCCAGAAGCGGATTCTGGACCACCTGCGCAGCCTGACCGAATCCCTGGGCACCGCTGTGCTCTTCATCACACACGACCTGGGTCTGGCGGCCGAGCGCGCCCAGCATATCGTGGTCATGTACCGGGGCCAGGTGGTGGAGTCCGGGCCCAGCCTGGAGGTCCTGCAACACCCCCAGCACCCCTACACCAAGCGGCTGGTCCAAGCTGCGCCCTCGCTGGCCTCCCAGCGCATCATATCCGCCAAGCAGCGTGGTCAGGATGCCGAAGGGCTGCTGGAGCACCACGTCAAGGGCGAGAGCACCTTGGAGCGTAGCGAGCACGTCATCACTGTGGAGCACTTGACACGCGAGTTCAGGCTGCCGCGTCGTAAGGAGATGTTCAAGGCAGTGGACGACGTCTCCTTCTCGGTCAAGCGGGGAACCACCCTGGCCATCGTGGGGGAGTCCGGCTCGGGCAAGTCCACCGTGGCCAACATGGTTCTGCACCTGCTCAAGCCCACCTCGGGTCGGGTGACCTACGAGGGCCAGGACATCGCCGGTTTCGGCAGCCGTCAGCTCATGGAGTTTCGGCGACACGTGCAGCCGGTCTTCCAGAACCCTTACGGCTCCCTGGACCCCATGTACTCCATCTACCGCTCCATTGAGGAGCCCCTGCGCATCCACAAGATCGGCAACGCCAAGTCCAGGCAGAAGCGGGTCAAGGAGCTGCTGAACATGGTGGAGATGCCTGAGTCGGTCATGGGGCGCTATCCCAACGAGCTTTCCGGCGGTCAGCGTCAGCGCATAGCCATCGCTCGGGCCATGGCCCTGAATCCGGATGTGATCATTTGCGACGAGGCCGTCTCCGCCTTGGACGTGCTGGTCCAGGACCAGGTGCTGCGGCTGCTCAACGACCTTCAGGCCGAGCAAGGTCTGAGTTACCTGTTCATCACCCACGATCTGGCCGTGGTCAGGCAGATCGCCGACGAGGTGGTGGTCATGCAGCACGGTCGGCTGGTGGAGCACGCCACCACCGACGAGGTCTTCGACCATCCGCAGCGCCAGTACACCAAGGATCTGCTGGACGCCATTCCAGGCGGCAAGCTGCGCTTGGGTCTCGACTAGGTATCCTTTGCACAGACTCACAAGGAAATGAGGCATCATGGGATTGTTCGGTTTCGGCAGGAAACGCGCCAAGAGGCAGGCCGAGGAGGACGTCAAGGATCAGGAGGACAAGTCTAAGGAGCTCGACAAGTCCAAGGACGCTGAGGAATCCACTGAGCAATCTGATCTGACGTCAGAGACGGATCGTGACGAGACGGCTACGGAGCAGGACGAAGCCGAGCAGAGCGGCCAAGGCCCTTGGGACAGCATGGATCCCGAGGCGCCCGACACCGATGAGTATCTGGACATCGGCGCCCTGATGCTTCCCTTCCTGCAGGGCAGCGAGCTGAGGCTCAAGGCCAACTCGCAGACCGGCGACGTGCTGGGAGCCACCATCACCTATAAGTCTTCCAGTCTGGAGTTGGAGCCCTTCGCTGCCCCCAAGTCCCTAGGCCTGTGGGACGAGGTTCGGGCCGACTTGCTCAAGGCCAACCCCTCCTGCGAGGAAGTGGACGGTGTCTTCGGCAAGGAGCTGACCCTGCCTGTCAAAGTCAAAGGCAAGAACCTGCTGACCCGTGTGGTGGGTATCGACGGACCCCGTTGGATGCTTCGAGGCATCTTCTCCGGCCCGGCGGCCAAGGGCGGCAAGGAGAAGGATGTTCTTGACGGCTATCTGGCCGACCTGGTGGTAGTCCGTGGCGATGAGCCCCTGGCCCCCCGAGACCTGGTTCCCATGCATGCGCCCATCACCCCCAATCAGCGCCGCGGAGAAGCCGAGGATTCTAAGTCCACGGATGATGAGGAAGCCCAGATTCCTGATAAGCCGAAGGGCCCCTTCAACTCAGACCAGCAGACCGAGGTGAAGACCACACTGTCGCGCGGACCCATGTTCTCGGAGGTTCGCTAAGGCTGTGGAGCAGAAGCATTCCGGGCTGGCGGCGCTGGCTGACGACGATTTCTCCGTCATGGAGGCCATCGGCGGATGGAGGGGGATCGTCGAGTCCCTGTTGCCGGGGCTGGTATTTCTGGTTTTCTTCCTGGTGGCCGGCCGTCTGGGGCTGACTGTGGTGGTTTCGGCGGTTCTTGCCCTGGTGCAGCTGATGATTCGCCTGGTCCAGCGGCAGTCCTTTCTGGGAGCGCTGACCGGTCTGATCTCGGTGGGCATCTGCCTGGTGGCCGCGTGGCTGACCCGGGATGCCCGCAACTATTACCTGCCAGGATTCCTGACCAATGGATTCTGGATTATCGTTTTGGGTGCCTCACTGCTGGCACGGATGCCCGGCATCGGCCTGCTGGTGGAGTATCTGCGCCGACCTGTCGTTTCAGGCTGGAAGCAATGGCTGGCATCCTGGCGAAGTGAGCCAGAACTGGTACGGGCCTACACCCAGGCCACCCTGGTCTGGATCGCCGTCTTCGCGCTTCGTTTGCTGGTACAGGTGCCACTTTACATGGCCGGCTCTGTTGGGTTTCTCGGTGCAGCGCGTTTGATCCTGGGCCTGCCCCTGTTTGCTCTGGGCATCTGGGTCAGCTGGCTGTTGATCGGAGGCCCTTATCATCGTCGCCAGGTCGACCAGGAGGTCCATGCCGATCATGACTGAAACCAGGGTTCGTCTGCGCATCGAACGTTACGCCGACCAGGGCCGTTGCGTGAGTCACTTGGAGGACGGCCGGGTGGTCTTCGTCCGCTTCGCCCTGCCTGGGGAGCTGGTGGAGGTTCTTTTGGACGAGCCTCACGGTCGGGCCGGTAGATTCGCTACGGGCGAGGTCACCCAGGTGCTGGAGGCCAACGCTGACCGTCGTGAGCCAGTCTGGCCCCTGGCTGGACCGCTGGCCTGGGGAGGAGGCCTGGGCGGCGCCGATCTGATTCATGTGAGCCTTCCCGGTCAACTGGCCTGGAAGGCCGACCTGATCGGCCAGCAGATGGCTCGCCTGGGCGGGGTGGATGTTCAGGTGCCTGTGGCCCGGGTTCCGGGCGATGAGGAGCTGGGCGGCCTGCACTGGAGGACCCGAATCGAGCTGGTGGCCGACGACCAGGGCCGTCCCTCCATGCGTCGGCGGGGATCGCATGACCGTCTACCGATTCAGACCATGCCCCTTGCCACACAGGAGTTGCTGAAGCTGGCCGAGGACCTGGGTATCTGGGAAGGCGGCCTGCCCGCCGGTGCACGCATACGCCTGGCCGTGCCACAGTCACGTGATGGGGGACCGGTCGGTGATAACTACGCCCTGCTGGTGGATGGCCGCCTGAATAAAGGGAGCCGCCTGCTGACAGAGCGGCTGGAGGCCGGGGAAGGACCTGAGTACCAGGTCAGGGCTGACGGATTCTGGCAGGTTCACCGTCAGGCACCGGTCGTGCTGACCAAGGCGGTTCTGGACCAGGCTCAGCGGGCCTTGGATGGGGTCACTGAGCCGGTCATCTGGGATCTCTACAGCGGATCAGGGCTTTTTACCCTGCCCCTGGCTGCTCTGGCCGACGGTCGGGTCCGGCTCCTGGCTGTGGAGGGTTCCGCCGGAGCCATTGCCAGTGCGAAAAACAACGTGAAGCGGGCCGGGGCGGACCGGGTGGTCCTGCGTCGAGGAGATGTGGCCAAGGTCCTGGCTGCCGGTGCTCCCAAGGGACTGGGCCATCCCAATCTGATCCTGCTGGATCCGCCCAGGGCCGGCGCCAAGGCTCAAGTCTGCCGACTGCTGGCCGCCAGCGGGGCTGGGACCATCATCTATGTGGCCTGCGATCCGACCAGCCTGGCCAGGGATACAGCCACTCTGATCTCCCTGGGCTACAGTCCCAAGAATCTTGAGGCCTTTGACATCTACCCGATGACCCACCACGTGGAGACTGTGGCGGTCTTCACCCGCACGGTGGGAAGGCGGCGCTGACATGAGCCGCGCCGGGCGGGTCCTGGCAGTGGTCAGGCGGCTGGCGGGTCTGCTGCTGGCGGTCGCCCTGCTGGCAGGCCTGCCCACGCTGACCGGATGCGCCCCCAAGGACAGGGCCGTGGGCGACTCCTGGCACGAGGGCACCGTGCCCCACGACGGCGTGGATCGCTCCGATACGCTCGTGGCTTTGATTGGATGCCCACAGAAAGGCGAGAAGGACCCGGATGCCGGTCTTGACAGCCGCATCCTGACATCGTTGAATGCGGAGCGCATGAAGGGCTATTTCTCCTCAGCGCAGTCCACCAGCGATCAGCAGGATGGGGTGCAGGATGCAGTAAACCGCGGGGTCAGTCTGATTCTGATCCGTCAACCTGGAGCCGGCGACTGGACTCACGCCCTGAAGGCGGCCAGGAAGGCGGGCATCCCTGTGGTAGAGTTCGCTCAAAGCGCCAAGGCTTGGACCCCTGACCCAGGTAGGCTCTACTATGCGGCTACGGTCCACCCGGTGGATCCTGCCGGGCATCCGCACGTGCCCCTGCTGGCCGACGCCCTGCAGACCATTGTGGATGACGGACCGCATGCAAGGATCATGGCCGTGCGCCTGAGCGCCGACTGAGAGGGGGCCGAGGATGAGCACAGGCAGTGAGCAAGAGCCGACAGTGGGCACAGGCTTTCCTGACACTGACCGGCCGGGGCTGAGCTCCCAGGAGGTGGAGCAGCTGAAGGCCCAGGGTCTGGTTAACGTTTCCCAGGACCAAACCTCCCGCAGCCTGGGTCAGATCATCCGCGACAACGTCTTTACCCTCTTCAACGGGATCATCCTGACCGCCATGGTGGTGGTCCTGCTGACCGGCCAGTGGAAGGACGCGGTCTTTGGCCTGATCATCATCATCAACACCGGCATTGGCGTGGCCACCGAGCTCAGGGCCAAGCACACCCTGGACGGGCTGTCCATCCTGGTGGCCTCCGATTACACGGTGCGCAGGGATGGGCGCAACCTGACCGTGCCCCACGATGCCATCGTCAAGGGGGACCTGCTCTGGATCCGCTCCGGGGACCAGGTGCCCGCCGACGCGCAGATCATCGACACCTACGGTCTGGAGCTGGACGAGTCCATGCTGACCGGTGAGTCGCGCACAGTCAGGCACAAGCCGGGCGACCAGGTCTACTCGGGTTCCACAGCCGTCTCGGGCATGGCCCTGGCCCAGGTGACCGCCGTGGGCGCCGACTCCTACGCCGCCACGCTGACGGCCAAGGCCAAGGTCTACAAGAAGGTTCGCTCCGACCTGAACGAGGGCATCAACACCATCCTCAAGGTCATGACGGTAGTGGTCATTCCCCTCTGTCTGCTGCTCATCTTCACCCAGATGCGGACCGTGGGCGGCTTCCAGACGGCGCTGGCCACGGGAGCCTGGCGGCAGGCTGTGGTGTCTGCAGTGGCCGGTGTTGTGGGCATGATCCCCGAGGGTCTGGTCCTGCTGACTTCCCTGAACTTTGCTCTGGCCGCCATCCGCCTGGCCCGGCATCAAACGTTGGTCCAGCAGATGGAGTCCGTGGAGACCCTGGCTCGGGTGGATGCCCTGAATCTGGACAAGACCGGCACCATCACCGACGGGGGCATCGTCTATGACGACCTGCACCCTCTGGCCGAGGATCTGCCGGAACAGCAGCTCCGGCAGGCCCTGGTGGACGTCTGCGCAGAGGAGAGCCCCAACGCCACCGGCCGGGCCATTCTCAAGGGGATAGACGACCTGCATCCTGGCAGAGCCGTCAGCCGCCTGCCCTTCTCCTCAGCCCGAAAGTGGAGTGCTGTGGCCGACCAGTCCGGGCGGATCTGGTACTTCGGCGCCCCGGAGGTGCTCCTGGCATCCCAGGCGGGCAGGTGGCCCGAGGTGGACAAGCAGGTGGCCGACCTGGCAGACCGCGGCTACCGGGTGCTGATGCTGGCCGCTCCCGACGGGTACCCGAGCACCGACCAGCCTGACTACTTCACCTGCAGCCCCGACCTGCCCGGGAACCTGAAGCCCCTGGCCCTGATTACCTGCTCGGAGCACATCCGCGACGACGCTGCCGAGACCCTGGCATGGTTCCGCCAACAGGGCGTGCGCTGCCGGGTCATCTCGGGCGACAACCCGGCCACGGTGGCGGCCATCGCCAGCAAGGTGGGTCTGACCGGCGACCAGGCACCCCGGGCCATGGATGCCCGTCAGCTGCCTGAAGACACGGCAGCTCTGGCCGAGGTCCTGGAGGATGTGGACGTGCTGGGCCGGGTCCTGCCCGACCAGAAGAAGGCCATCGTCCAGGCTCTGCACCTGAAAGGTCACACAGTGGCTATGACCGGCGACGGGGTCAACGACTCCCTGGCCCTCAAGGAGGCGGACCTGGGCATCGCCATGGGCAATGCAGCCGCCGCCACCAAGGCCGTGGCCCAGCTGGTCCTGGTGGATTCGCGCTTCTCCCATCTGCCTGACGTGGTGGCCCGGGGTCGGCAAGTCATGGCCAACATGGAGCGTGTGGCCGGCCTCTTCCTGGTCAAGACCGTCTACTCGGCCCTGATCTCACTGGGCGTGGTCCTGACCGGCATCCCCTTCCCCTACCTGCCACGGCACATCACCTACATCGGCGCCCTGACCATCGGAACGCCGGCCTTCTTCCTTGCGCTGGCCCACAACACCAGGCGCTACCGGCCCGGCTTCCTCAAGCGGGTGGTTACATTCGCCCTGCCCTCGGGCATCGCCACGGCTTTCATTGTGCTGGCGGCGGCCTGGAGCCTGCCCGGTCTGCTGGGCCTGAACCTGGCTCGGCCCGGGGATCTGGGACGCTGGCGGTCGGTCTGCGCCATCGTGCTCTTCTGCATGGGCGTGCTGGTCCTGACCCAGGTGGCCCGACCCCTGCGCTCCTGGAGGGGCCTGCTGGTCCTCTTCTTCGCCGCAGTCGGAGTGATCGGAGCCCTGATTCCCATAGTGGCGCAGTTCTTCGCCATCAGTCTGCCCACCGGTCCTGCCCTGGCCGCCACCGTGGCCTTCGCCCTAGTTGGTGCTCTGCTCATGGTCCTGGCCGTCCTGGGCTATCCAGCATGCGCACGTTACATCCGTCAGGTAACACATGGGCGCTAAGAATGAACCTCAAAAGCACAGATAAGCGTCGCTGACGGCTTGGGGTTCTCCCGCCGCCGGTCCACATGGGCGCAAGGACTAGTGCCTGAGCGTCCAAGGAAGGGGTGGTGCATGTCAGAATCAGCACAAGATGCCGGTCGTTCCAAGCTCAAGGTGGGCTCCGAGGAGTTCGAATACTACCGGATCAGCGACCTGCCGGGAATCGACCATCTGCCCTACAGCCTGCGCATCCTGGCCGAGAATTTGCTGCGGCACCAGAACGGAACCAAGGTGACCCGGGACCAGCTGGATCAACTTCTGGACTGGGATCCCAAGGCCCAGCCCGACAGGGAGATCCAGTTCAGCCCCGCTCGGGTGCTCATGCAGGACTTCACAGGCGTGCCCTGCATGGTCGACCTGGCCACTATGCGTGATGCCGTCAAGGCCCTGGGCGACGATCCCTCCCTGGTCAACCCGCTCATCCCTGCGCAGATGGTCATCGACCACTCCGTCCAGGTGGACAGCTCGGGCGTGCCCGGCGCCCTGGAACACAACATGGACATGGAATACCAGCGCAACAGTGAGCGCTACCGCTTCCTGCGCTGGAGCCAGCAGGCCTTCCGAAACTTCCGCGTGGTGCCCCCGGGCACCGGCATTATCCACCAGGTCAACCTGGAGTATCTGGCCCAAGTGGTAATGCGCAGGGACAGGACCCAGGGGGATGGGCCGGCTCTGGTCTACCCGGACTCCTGCGTGGGCACCGACTCCCACACCACCATGGTCAACGGCCTGGGCGTGCTGGGCTGGGGCGTGGGCGGCATCGAGGCCGAGGCGGCCATGCTGGGCCAGCCCATTTCCATGTTGGTGCCCCAGGTCTTGGGCTTCAAACTGACTGGATCGATTCCCGAGGGGGTCACCGCCACCGACGTGGTGCTGACCGTGACCCAGATGCTGCGCGAGGTGGGCGTGGTGGGCCGGTTCGTGGAGTTCCACGGCAAGGGTCTGGCCCAAGTCCCCCTGGCCAACCGGGCCACCCTGGGCAACATGAGCCCTGAGTTCGGCTCCACCTGCGCCATCTTCCCCATCGACCAAATCACCCTGGACTACCTGCGTCTGACCGGCCGCAGCGACGACCATGTGCGCCTGGTGGAGGCCTACGCCAAGGCCAACGGGCTGTGGATGGACCCGGAGGATCACGACTGCCCCGAGCCCGAGTATTCGCAGGTGCTGGAGCTGAACCTGTCTACGGTGCGTCCGTCCATCGCCGGTCCCCGGAGGCCACAGGACCGCATCCTGCTGGACCAAGCCCAGAAGACCTTCCAGCGGGATCTCAAGGATTACAGTGACCAGAGCAAGGACAAGGGCGAGGCTGTGCCGGTCAAGAAGGCCGACGGCAGCGAGTTCAGCCTGCGGGACGGAGATGTGGTCATTGCGGCTATCACCTCATGCACCAACACCTCCAACCCCTCGGTCATGGTGGCTGCTGGTCTTCTGGCCCGCCTGGCACGCGCCCGGGGCCTCAAGCCCAAGCCCTGGGTCAAGACCTCATTGGCTCCTGGCTCCCAGGTGGTGACGGACTATCTGACCCGGACCGGCTTGAGCGAGGACCTGGACGCCCTGGGTTTCGAGCTGGTCGGCTACGGCTGCACCACCTGCATCGGCAACTCCGGCCCCCTGGACCCGGCCATCCACCAGGCCATCGCCGATCATGACCTGACGGTGACGGCTGTGCTCTCGGGCAACAGGAACTTCGAAGGGCGCATCAGCCCGGATGTGAAGATGAACTACCTGGCCTCGCCGCCCCTGGTGGTGGCCTACGCCCTGGCCGGCACCATGGACTTCGACCCCTGGCGCGACCCCCTGGGCCAGGACAGCCAGGGCAAACCAGTCATGCTGGCGGACATCTGGCCCTCCCAGGAGGCCATCGAGTCCGTGGTGGGCACCGCCCTGGACCGGGACATGTACCTGCGCGACTATGCGGATGTCTTCGGCGGGGATGAGCGCTGGCGGAAGCTGGAGGTGCCGGAGGGCGAGCTCTTCCACTGGGACCAGGATTCCACCTACATCCGCCGCCAAACCTTCTTCGACGGCATGAAGGCCCAGCCCGACCGCCTGGAAGACATCCATGGGGCCCGGGTGTTGGCCCTGCTGGGGGATTCGGTCACCACCGACCACATCTCGCCTGCAGGGGCCATCAAGGCTGACGCTCCGGCCGGCCGCTATCTGCAGGAACATGGCATAGCCCCCAGGGACTTCAACTCCTACGGCTCCCGGCGCGGCAACCACGAGGTCATGGTCAGGGGCACCTTCGGCAACATCCGTCTGCGCAATCAGCTGCTGGCCTCGGTGGGGCTGGATGTGCGCCCGGGAGGGTTCACCTACGACTTCCTGGACGGTCAGGAGACGACCATCTTCGAGGCGGCGCAGGACTATGCCAGGCAGGGCACGCCCCTGGTGATACTGGCCGGCAGCGAGTACGGCACGGGCTCCTCCAGGGACTGGGCGGCCAAGGGCACAACGATGCTGGGCGTGCGAGCCGTCATCGCCAGATCCTTCGAGCGCATCCACCGCAGCAACCTGATTGGCATGGGCGTGCTGCCTCTGGAGTTCCCAGCGGGTCAGTCGGCCCAAAGCCTGGGGCTGGACGGTCAGGAGACCTATGACCTGATTGGTGTCGATGCCCTGAACAGCTCCCTGCCCGAGCAGGTCCAGGTACGGGCTCAGCGGCCCGACGGTAGCAAGGTGGAGTTTGCGGCCAAGGTGCGTATCGACACACCTGGCGAGGCCGAGTATTACCGCAACGGCGGCATCCTGCAGTACGTGCTGCGTGGTCTGCTGTCCAGAGCTAATCAGGAAGCCTGAAGAAGATATAAAAAATCCCCGCCACCAATGCCAGGGGCGGGGATTTCCTTGTCAGTTGCGATCGCCGACCAGATCCAGGATGTAGAGGAAGAGGTTGACGAAGTCCAGGTAGAGGTTGAGTGCGCAGAGGATGGAGACTCGCTTGATGGCTTCCGGCCCCTGGCTGCGGTAGGTGGCGAAGATAACCCTGGTCTGTTGGGCGTCGTACATGGTGAGCCCGGCGAAGAGGATGATGCCGATGGCCGAGACCACGCGCAGGGCCGTGTTGGAGGGGGCCACGAAAAGCATGACCACCTGGACCAGGATCAGCATGAGCAGGCCGGCCATGAAGATGGACCCCATGCCCAGCATGTTGCGCCGCGTGGTCAGCCCCAGCATGCTCAGGACGAAGAAGAAGCCTGCGCTGATAACCAGGGTCAGCATGATGGACGGCAGTGAGTAGGTCATGAAGATGGTGCTCAGGGTGAAGCCCATCAGGGCCGCATAGATGTAGAACATGACCCGGGCGGTGGAGGTGCGCATGCGCATAACCCGGACGCTCAGGACCATGGCGAAGGCCACCTGGACCACGGCCATGCCGATCCAGCCCAAGGTGCCCGTGGCCTGCATGAAGGCCAGGAGCAGACCGGTCCGGGCAGTCAGGTAGGCCGTAAGGGCGGTGACCAGCAGGCCGACGGCCATCTCCGCATAGGCGCGGGACATGGAGACCCGCTCCGCTTTTTCGAAGCTGTATGCTGCGTTGGTGTCGATGGGCGAGTCCATGCCGTAGGGCTCACCACCCTGTGTGGTAGGCATCGGTTGCTGTGCGTACTGACTGTATGGGGCCTGCGGCCGCGAATCCCCGTTGAAAGTCATCTGCTCCTCCTTGTAGTTCCCGCCTGTGGCGGATGATCGTCTTGTTCAATTCTACATAGCCGGTTTGGCCATATAAAAGGTATTTGCTCAGGTTGGAATCAGGCGAGGATGGCTGCCATGGCGGGATGGTTGCATGCCCACTTCCCGCCATGGCGGTTGCCCCTTTTCTGATGTGCCGTTCAGCCCTTGCAAGGGTGGACGGAGTGTGGTGGGGGCGCGGGAGGAAGTGTCGGCTCTCTTGGGGTTTGAGCCTTAAGTGGCACGTTCCCCCTGCTCCCCCTATATGGGCCGGGGGCGGGGGATTGATACGCCGCCCGGCCGGTCTTACTCGTGCGAAGCGTAAAGCAGTCGGTGTGTTTCTCTACGGTGGCGGCGGGATGCGAGGACCCCGCCCATACTTATGGTCCCGGTGGCGAGGGCGAGCAGGATGCCTTCCCCGCCGGCCTGGGGGAGCATGCCTGCGGACAGGTACGTGTATTTGAGGGAGGTGTCCGGCTGTTGGGCTGAGCCGCCTATCGTGTAGTCCACGCTGACTGTGACCGTGCCCGGCTGGTGTGCAGGTGTGAGCACGCTGACGCTGTTGCCATCGCCACGCGTCAATCCTGATGCTGCAGTCTGGTCGAATCTGACGCCGGTGATCACCGGCGTCAGAGGAAACACCACCGGCACAGGAACAGGATTCGCCTTGGATCCGCTGGTGGTTGTCCCGTCGCCGAGCCGGCCGTCGTTGTTGTTTCCCCAGGCGTAGGCGTTGCCGTCGCTGCCCAGGGCCAGCGAAAAATCGTATCCAGCGCTGACCTGTACGTAGGTGAAATCCTTGGGCAGGTCCGGATACGTCTGGCGATCAGGCTGCTTTACAATGACCGGCGTATACCGGTCGGTGGTTGTCCCGTCGCCGAGCCGGCCATACGTGTTGTCTCCCCAGGCGTAGGCGTTGCCGTCGCTGCCCACTGCCAAGGAAAAACCATGGTCGTCATCTTCTCCTCCGCTGACCTGGCTGAACCTGATGCCCCGTTTGGTGCTGTCCGGCGGCGGGGTGATGGTGGTGGATTCGCCGCCCAGCTGGCTGCCTTTGTCGGGGCTGATGCTCCACTTGGTGTTCCGGTTAGCGGGCGACCACCTGGCGGTTAGGGTGAGATCCTTGGTGACGGGCCTGCTGAAGTCGTAGGCGACCTGTCCGGTGAACCATCCGTCGAACAGGAAGCCTTCGCGCGCCGGATTGGGGGAGGGCCGCTTCACCCTCCCATACATAGTGGAGAAATTCTGGTCTGCTGGTTCGGGGTTTCCCCCGCACGTGTCGAATCGGACCGTAAGCGTGGATCGTGGTTCGGCGTCTCGTGTCAAGGTCTGGTCGACCGTGTACGTAATGCTCCTGGTGAAGGGCTGGCCGTCCTGCCTGCCGGTGATGAGGATGGCGGCTGGCCCGGGATTGCGTGCGGGTATGTCCGCCTGCCATGAGTCGTTGCTCCTGGTGAGTTTGAGCGGTTGGCCATCCATGCTGGCTGATTCCAGTGTGGGCGCGGTGCCGGTGTCGAGTCTTGCTGGCTTGCCTGGCTTGCCTTGAGAGTCCGGGCTCCACGTGAACATGTTGCCCTGCCTGCTGATGGCGGTGATCCTGTTGCCGACCTTGGCGGCCTGCATGTACTGCTGGCTCCCGTTGTCCGCCCGGATGGGTGTTTCGCCGGGCTTCCAAGCCCATATACGGCCGTCCTTGTCGGTGATCATGGCCTGGTCCTTGTTGGCTGTGATCTGGCTAGCCTTGGCGCCGTCCGGTAGGCCGACTGAGGTCATGCTGGCTGTGCTGTTGGACAGGTACCAGGCCTGCCCGTCCGTGTCCAGGAGGAGGAACCCTCGGCTGAGGGCTTGGGCTTGGACGATGCGCATGTCCGGGTCCTGCTTGACGCGTGCAGGCTTGGCGTTTCCGGTATCGGCCGTGTCCCAGGTCCAGGCCTGCCTGTCAGCGTCCACGATGAGGATCCGGCTGCCGGAGGCGACAGCGGTGACGGCCTGCGCATTTCCAGGCAGGCTGGTTGCGGCCTGCTGTATAAGTTGTGGATTCTGATTCTGGCTGCCGGCCTGTATGGCTTGGAAAGTGTGGGCCTGTCCCTGCCGGTCCACGGTCAGGAGCCGGTCGTCGTTGATGCTGATGCTGGTGAACCTGGTGTCCTGGCCGGTGTCGAGGATCGTGGGCATCGACTGCTGGCTGGTCCGGGTGTAGATCCGCTGGTCGGATCCGAGGGCCGCCTGCCAATGGTTGCCGGCTGCGGCCTGCAGGTAGCGGAACCCTTCGGCAGCCTGGGCGGGGGCGGGAACCTGCTTGGGCGTGCTGTCCTGCGTCCATGTGTAGATGTAGCCGTCGCCGGTCAGACCGACTAGTTGCTGCCCGGCAGCTTGCACGCTGACGTAGTAGGGCTTCTGCCTGTCGGGTGGGCTGATGGTCAGCTGGGCACCGGTGGCGGGCCCGTGATCCGGGCTCAGTGTCCAATCCGTAGTTTTGGCCCATTTTGCAGTCAGAGTTATGTCTTGGAGAATAGGGGTCTGGAAGTCGAAAGGCTGGCCGTCAAGCGTCCACCCGTCGAAGCGGAAGCCCTCACGCACGGGGTTCTTTTCCGGATGTAAGGTGAGCGTGCCGGTCTTCACAGTCGCCTGTGTGTGTTTGCTGCTGTCGGTGGTGTTGAACTGCACTACGTGGACGGCTTGATCGTTCGCCTTTTCAGATGGTTTGGCTGAAGTCGAAGTAGTGCTGTCCTGGATGTCTGTCGACGATGACGGACCATTCGAACCTGTTGGGATTGTCGTAACAGTGTTGCTTGGGCTTACTGTTTCAGGGCTTAATGGCGAGGTGGTTTGTATTGGTGATGGCGAGGGTAGTGGGGTGTTTGTTGCGTTGCTGGGGAGAGTGCCGGGGGTTTGCTCAGCTACGCGAGGGGTCTGACGACCCCCCCCCCCTGGTGAGTACAGGAGCGTCCGCTTGGGCGGATGCGACACCCAAGCCTGCCAATAGGCCTAGCAGGTCGGTCATAATCGCCGTAATGCGACGCAGGCAGGAAACCAGATGCATGAAACCAAAACCCCTTCACCAAACACCAAGCGGTATCAACGCCGCTTATCTATTAAAGTTCTCCCTGACAGTGCCAGTCCTACATCAAAACGCAGGAGCAGTGCACAAGCCAGTCGTCTCCTCGATATCCCCCGCTTTTCACCTTACCGCCCAGCCACCAGACAACACACGAGATGCAAATGCATGGCGGCAGGCCTCAAGCAACAACTCCTCCCATCTTGCCTGACAGATAGAATGAACAGACAACATGTCACGGCCTTCGATTGGCCGACAAGGAGTATGCCTATATGACAGGAAACGTCACCGATACCGCCATCACCCTCAACAATGGGGTCAGCATTCCCCAGCTGGGGCTTGGGGTCTTCCAGACACCCGACGGCGAGGCCACCAGCCAGGCCGTCACCTGGGCCCTGCAGGCGGGCTATCGCCACATCGACACCGCCATGATCTACGGCAACGAGCAGTCAGTGGGGGAGGGTCTGCGCCGCTCTGGAGTTGACCGGCGGGATGTCTTTCTGACCACCAAGCTTTGGAATGACGACATCCGTGCGGGACGAACCAAGGAGGCTTTCAAAGAGAGCCTGGACCGGCTGGGTGTAGACTACCTGGACCTCTACCTGATCCACTGGCCCGCCAAGGGCTGGCAGCAGGCCTGGGAGGACATGGAGGAGCTCTACACCCAGCGGCGGGTGCGGGCCATAGGGGTCTGCAATTTTCAAAAACACCACCTTGACGAACTGCACACCATCAGCGGCACCAAGCCGGCGGTCGACCAGATCGAGTCCTCGCCCCAGTTCGTCAACGGCGACCTGATCGACTACTGCCATGGCACCCTACGAGTGGATGTGGAGGCCTACAGCCCATTGGGAGGCACCGGCGGCAACCTGCTGGCCGACCCCAGGCTCAAGGCCATGGCCGAGCGCTATGACCGCTCCCCGGCGCAGATCGTGCTGCGCTGGCACCTGCAGCGTGGGGTCATCGTCATCCCCAAGTCCACCCACAAGGAGCGGATTGAGCAGAACGCGCAGGTCTTCGACTTCGTGCTGAGCGATGAGGATATGAAGGCCATCACCGCCATGAACAGGGACGAGCGCACAGGCGCGGATCCCGACAACTTCGACTTCTGACGGATAGTGGTACAGGAGGAGACCCGACCTTGAAGGCGGGGCCTCCTCCCGGGACCCGGCAGAAGCCCCAACCCTTCCACCTGGCCTAGTTCCTATGGTAAAGGATTTGTGAGGATTCAGCTAATCGTTACTGCCACTGATGGCTTCGTCGTCGGACTCCTGCTCCTGGGGCGAACCCGAGATGTCTCGGTGGATGGACTGCATCTGCACCTCGATGTTCTGTAGGGAGCGGGCGCAGTCCAGCAGGGTCTGCGAGTGCTCAGCCAGGCGGGCGTCGGGCAGGTCGGATTTGTAGCGCAGCTGGTGCTCCAGGGAAGCCCAATAGTCCATGGCGATGGTGCGGAACTGCACCTCGACCGGCGTGTAATGGGGGCCAGAGGTCAGGAAGACCGGCACGGCGTAGATGACGTGCAGGCTGCGGTAGCCGTTCATCTTGGGGTTGCGGATGTAGTCCTTGACCCTCAACACCTGGATGTCCGACTGGTCGGAGAGGTAGCGGGAGACCGAGTAGACGTCGTCCCGGTAGTTGCAGATGACGCGCACGCCGGCCACGTCGAAGATGTGATCGCGAACCGAGGGGATGGTGACGGGCAGGTTCTTGCGGTGCAGCTTGCCGATCAGGGAGTCCACGCTCTTGAGCCGACGCTCCATGTGGTGGATGGGGTTGTGACTGAACCGGACCTGGAACTCGGTGTCCAGCACGTCCAGCTTGGTCGAAATCTCGTACATGGCCCCCTCGTAGGTCTGCATGAGATTGACGAATTCCGTTATCTCGTCGATGTCCAGCTTGGGACGGTCCTTTTCGTCCAAGTCTGACAGTCGCTGCTTCATTTCGGATGCGCTCATGGCACTGTTACGGTCAAGTATCACATGAACCTCCCATGCCGCCGTTCGTAACCATGACTCATGGTACGCACAGGCCCCGATGGCCGCGGGACCCGACCTGCGCATACAATCATGGCTTATGGAAGCAGGCGAGGGCATGAGCGTGACCGCTCAGCGTAAGGACAGCAGGGGCGTCTACTATGTACGGACCCTGGGCTGCCAGATGAACGAGCACGATTCCGAGCGGATCGCTGGGGTGCTCCGGGACCAGGGCTACCAGCAGGCTACGCCCGAGCAGGTTCGCGCGCGCGAGGTGGACGTGATGGTACTCAACACCTGCGCCGTGCGCGACAACGCCACCCAGCGCATGTACGGGACCATCGGACGCTGGCACAGGTTCAAGCAGCACAAGCCCGACACGCGCATCGCCGTGGGCGGCTGCATGGCCCAGAAGGACCGGGAGCGGATCATAAAGGCGGCGCCCTGGGTGGATGCGGTCTTCGGCACCAGGGATATCGGCTCGCTGCCCGGCCTGCTGGACAAGGCCCGCAAGGACGGGCGGCCCCAGGTCGGTGTTTCGCAGGAGCTGCGGGATCTGCCTGGGCGGCTGCCGGCGGTCAGGGCCTCGCGCTCGCAGGCCTGGGTGTCCATATCGGTCGGCTGCAACAACACCTGCACCTTCTGCATCGTGCCCTCGGTGCGCGGACGGGAGCGGGACCGGTCCATGGACGACATCCTCCAGGAGGTTAAGGATTGCGTCCGTTCCGGGGCCCGCCAGGTGACCCTGCTGGGGCAGAACGTCAACTCCTATGGCTGGTCCACCGGGGACCGCTACGCCTTCGCCCGGCTCCTGCGCGCCTGCGGCCGGGTGCCCGGGCTGGAACGGATCCGCTTCACCTCGCCCCACCCTGCGGCCTTCACCGACGATGTGATCGCGGCTATGGCCGAGACGCCCACGGTCATGCACCAGCTGCACATGCCCCTGCAGTCGGGCTCCGACCGGATTCTGCGGGCCATGCGGCGCTCCTACCGGTCCCAGCGTTTTCTGGACATACTTGACAAGGTGCGGGCCGCTATGCCCGATGCCCTGATCACCACCGACATCATCGTAGGTTTCCCCGGAGAGACCGAGGAGGACTTCCAGGCCACCATGGATGTGGTGCGCCGGGCGCGCTTCTCATCGGCCTACATCTTTGAGTATTCGCCCCGTCCGGGCACGCCGGCCGCGCGCATGCCCCAGTTGCCCAAGGCCGTGGTCCAGGATAGGTTCGAGCGGTTGCAGGCCCTGCAGGAGTCCATCACCATGGAGCACATGCAGGCCTTCCTGGGCAGGCAGGTGGAGGTACTGATCGGCGACGGGCACGGCCGGCATGACGGTAGCACCCATCGGGTGACCGGGCATGAGCGCACCGGCGTGCTGGTCCACGTCGGCGTGCCCAAGGGGATGCCTGCGCCAAAGCCCGGGGACCTCGTGACCTGCACCGTCACCCAGGCCGGACCCCACTATCTGATTGCTGATCCGGATCCGCAGGCAGGTCAGGTTTATGACATCCGCTGAAACGGAGCAGCTTGCCGGGGAGGGGCCACGTATCGTCTCTATCGTGGGTCCCACGGCCTCGGGCAAAACCGCCCTGGGCGTGGCCCTGGCACAAGCTCTCCAAAAGTGCGGGCAGGAGGCTCAGATCGTCAATGCCGATGCTTACCAGATGTACCGGGGAATGGATGTGGGCACGGCCAAACCTTCGGCCCAGGAGCGGCAGGCGGTGGTCCACCACCTGATCGACATCATCGAGCCGGAGGAGGCCATGAGCGTGGCCCGCTTCCAGACCATGGCCCGGTCCCTGATAGCTGACCTGCGGGCGCAGGGAATCAGGCCAATCTTGGTGGGCGGATCCGGGCTCTATACCCGGGCTGTCATCGACGATCTGTCCTTCCCCGGCACCGATCCGGCGGTCAGGGCCAGGCTGGAGGAGCGGGCCCAGGAGGAGGGCCCCGGTCTGCTCTTCCGCGAGCTGCAGGACCGGGACCCGGAGGCTGCGGCCCGGATGGACCCTAGGAATGTACGGAGGACTGTGCGGGCTCTGGAGGTCATGGAGATCACCGGACGGCCCTATTCGGCCAGCCTTCCCCGGTACCGCTACCTCTTGCCCGCCCTGCAGCTGGGGCTGGACCTGCCCCGGGAGGAGCTGGATCGCAGAATCGACCAGCGCACCCAGGCCATGCGCGACCAGGGGCTGGTCGATGAGGTGGGCGAGCTTCGGAACCGTCTGGGGGCCACGGCCTCACGCGCCCTGGGCTATCAGCAGATTCTGGACTATTTGGACGGCCGCACTGACCTGGATGCCGCCTTCGAGCTGATAGCGCAGAAGACCAAGCGCCTGGCCCGCAAGCAGATGGGCTGGTTCGGCCGCGATCCGCGCATCCACTGGCTGAATGCCCTGGCCCCGGACCTGGCCCAGCAGGCCCTGGACCTGGTGGACCAGGCCGACCAAGGCTGCTTCGACCAGGCGGACGCCCAAGCCGACCAATCGGACCAGGGGAGGGTGACCAGACACCATCTGGGCGCGCTTTGACTTCAAGTACTTGAAGTTCCTAGGCTGGACGGGTATGACCACCATCACGCAGCCCCAGGCTGAAACCCAGACCGTCCAAACCCAGCCCGACCATGAATCAGGGCCCTGGTACACCATCCGCCAGGCCTCGCTCATGTCGGGGATGCCGGAGACCACCCTGCGCTATTACGAGACCATCGGCATCATTCCGCCCATCGCCAGGGATCCCTCGAGCGGCCACCGCTGCTATAGCCAGGAGGATCTGGATCTGCTGGAAACCATTTCCTGCCTGAGCGCCACCGGTATGTCCCTGGAGCACATGCGGGAGTATCTGGGCAACCGCGCGGCGGGAGCCGAGGCCGCCGGACGGCAGATCGAGCTCCTGGCCGAGCAGGAGCGGCGGCTAGATCAGCGGATGGCCGATTTGCGCGCACGGAAGCGGTATGTGGAGCTCAAAATACAATACTGGGGGCACGTGCGCGACCACGACCAGGCCGGGGCGACGGAACTGATCAATCAGAGTGCCCAGATTATCGAGGCCGCCAAGCGCAGCGGCAACGAGCGGCTGGCAGGCTGAGGCTGTCGGCTCAGTGGGCTGGGCCCTGGTCCCATCCGGCTATCAGAAATATTCTGGTTGGGTTGACCGGGCGAACCATGCCTGCAATCAGGGTCTGCAGGTCGTCGGTGTTGCCCCGGAGCGCTCGCTGGATGGCCCGGCGGTGGGCGGTCGGATCGGCCCGTCCCCAGTCCAGGTCCCAGCCGGCATCGTGGGACAGGCGCGAGAGGAAGATGCGCAGGGTCATGCCGTCGCAGTCGGCGAAGGGATGCAGGTAGGAGAGCTCGTCGTAGTAGTGGCCCAGGCGCTCCACGAAGACCGGACGGTCCAGGCTGGCCAGATTGCGTTCGGCGGCCAGCTCCTGGCCGATGGCAGCGGCTCCCTGCTCCAGCATGGTCGCTGGATACAGGCTGGCGTTGTCGTCTGGTTGAGGTCGGCGCAGCGCTCGCTCTTCCGGCAGGCTGGGCAGCAGCCGGCGGTGGATGGCTCGCAGCTCTTGAAGGTCGCCCTCAGTCGCCCAAGGCCGCTGACAGACCAGGATGGTCCGCAGAAAGAGGGCATCCGCCTTGGCGTTCACCTTGGCCTCCAAGCGCCGGGCCTGGTCGACCAGCGCTTCGGCCTGCTTCCTGCCCGCCATAAAGTCGCTGGCCGCCTGTAGGGCCGAAGAACTGGGTTGACGGTCATCCAGAAGCAGGTTGCGCAGGGCGAAGGCCACGGCGCTCTGACGTTCGGCTGGTGTCATGCCAACGATGCTAGCCCTGGCGGTCCCCCGTCTGAAAGAGTTGTGCACACTGACCCGGCAGGCCCGATGCGGACCGGGGTTCTAGGTAGGCTGAAAGGGTTATGACACGTAAGCAGCGAGCAGACGCAAGCGGTCGCGGCCGGACCGCATCCAAGGACAGCCAAGATCCTGAACCCTTCTGGCACAAGGCCTTGCTGGCCCTGCCCCGGGGCTTGGGATCCCTGGTGCGTGCCGTGGCCGGCAAGAACGGCGACAACTCTGCCTACCGCAAGGATGGGCTCTGCTTCGTGCTGGTCATTCTGGCTGTGCTCTTCTGTGCCAGCGAATGGTTCCGCGTGAATGGCTTCCTGGGACGGGGACTGCATGCTCTGGCTGCGGGCGTTCTGGGACTCTGCAGCATCATCCTGCCGGTGGTCCTGCTTTTCGCGGCCTTCCGTTTGGTCTGCTACACCGGGCGCGAGGCCGGCAACCTGCCTGTGGTGGGAGGCCTCATGGTGGTGCTCTGGTCGGTCTGTTCCATTCTGGACGTGCTCATGGCCTCGGATTATCGCGGCTTCGACATGAAGGCCATAAGCGACTCAGGCGGCCTTCTGGGGTTCTTCCTGGGTTCGCCCCTGGCCTGGGGGCTTTCCAAGGTCTTCGCCGTCATCATCTTCGTCCTCGTGGCCATTTTCGGCCTCTTCATCACCTTTAGATTCCATATGAGCGACCTCATGGCCTGGCTGCGCGGGAAGAGGACCCGTGCCTCCAGCCCGGCTTCGGCTCAGACCGCTCCCAACGAGGTCAGGCTGGGGGACGACACCCTGCCACTAGCGTCTGGCGTGCCCACTCACCAGGAGTCGGATCAGGAGGATGACCAGGATTCCCGCAAGGGTGGGGTGGCCGGTTGGTTCGATCGACTGCTGCATGGCCGTATCGGCAAGGACACGGACACCCATCTGGAGCGTTACGAGGCTGACGAGCCTTTCTCCCAGGCGGCCTCGCTGGAGGGGGCTGACCAGGGTGATCAGTCGGCGCAGGATGCTGAATCTGACCAGGTGTCCACGCAGAACATGCCCGCGGTGGAGGCACCGGCCACCGCCGCCCTCTTGGATGCCAGGGAGCAAGGGCATCCCAAGGTGGATCCGGCTGCCTTGTCCGGCGTGGGGGCCTCGGACCCCTGGGCCGCTGCCGCTGCCGCAGCCGACACTGTGCAGATGGATGCCCAGCCTGCTCCGGGAGCGGGGAATCAGCCGGCCGGAGCCCAGGGTGCAGGAGCCCAGGCTGTCGGCGTGTCGAGTTCCTCCGATGACCGCCAGGTGGACGAGAGTCGACCCTACGTGCTGCCCAGCACGGACCTCCTGGTCAAGGGCAAGCCACACGCGGTCAGGACTTCGGCCAACGATGCGGTCATCAAGGCCCTGCAATCAACCTTCCAGCAGTTCGACGTGGACGCCAAGGTGGTGGGCTTCCTGCGCGGTCCCTCGGTCACCCAGTACGAGGTGGAGTTGGGCCCGGGCGTCAAGGTGGAGAAGGTCACCAACCTTCAGCGCAACATCGCTTACGCGGTGGCCAGCTCGGACGTGCGCATCCTCTCGCCTATTCCTGGCAAGTCGGCCATCGGCATCGAAATTCCCAACGTGGACCGCGAGATCGTCCACCTTGGTGATGTGCTGCGCTCCGACAAGGCCCAGCAGGACGACAACCCCATGATGACCGCCGTGGGCAAGGACGTGGAGGGCCACTATGTGACCGCCGACTTGACCAAGATGCCTCACCTGCTGGTGGCCGGTGCTACGGGTTCGGGCAAGTCAAGCTTCATCAACTCCATGCTGGTTTCGCTGATCATGCGGGCCACGCCGGAGCAGGTCCGCCTGATTATGGTGGACCCCAAGCGCGTGGAGCTGAGCGCCTACGCCGGCATTCCCCACCTGCTCACGCCCATCATCACCGAGCCCAAGAAGGCCGCCCAGGCCCTGGAGTGGGTGGTCAAGGAGATGGATGCCCGCTACGACGACCTGCAGTTCTTCGGATTCCGGCACATCAAGGACTTCAACAAGGCCGTGCGCGAGGGCAAGGTCCACGCCCCGGCTGGTTCCAATCGCAAAGTAGCCCCTTATCCCTACCTGGTCGTGGTCGTCGACGAGATGGCTGATCTGATGATGGTGGCCAAGAACGACGTGGAAAGCTCCATTCAGCGGATCACCCAGCTGGCGCGTGCCGCCGGCGTCCACCTGGTCCTGGCCACCCAGCGGCCTTCAGTGGATGTGGTCACCGGCCTGATCAAGGCCAACATTCCCTCCAGGCTAGCTTTCGCCACATCTTCCTCCACGGATTCCCGAGTCATTCTGGATGCCACTGGCGCTGAAACCCTGATCGGCCAGGGCGATGCCCTCTTCTTGCCCATGGGCCAGGCCAAGCCCACCCGTGTCCAGGGAGCCTGGGTTTCTGAGTCCGAGATTCGCAAGGCGGTGGATTATGTGCGCACCCAGCGCAAGCCCCACTACCGCGAGGACATTGAGCAGATGGCCGATAAGGCCGACCACAAGAATGAGATCCAGGAGGAGATCGGCGACGACATGGACGAACTGCTCCAGGCGGCCGAGCTGGTGGTGACGACACAGTTCGGATCCACCTCCATGCTCCAGCGCAAGCTGCGTGTGGGCTTCGCCAGGGCAGGGAGGCTGATGGACCTGCTGGAGTCGAGGGGAATCGTAGGGCCATCGGAGGGTTCCAAGGCCCGCGAGGTGCTCATTCAGCCGCCGCAGCTGCAGCAGGCTCTGGCCTTCATCCGCGGTGACGCCACCTCCATGGATCCCGCCCCGGATGAGCAAGCGCAGGGCTGAACATTGGTCCAAAAAGCTAGGCCTGGTCTACCGTTATGATGAAACTGCCGCCCGGCAAGTATTGTTGGACGGCCCGAGCGCACCAGTATCGCGTATAAGGAGTGGCAATGCAGGAGCATGCCGAGTCAGAGACCGGTCGTGAGAGGCGCAGGCTTCTCGAAGGATGGAATTCACCCCCAAATCTGGTCACCTACACCCGTATCCTCCTGGTCCTGGTCTTCATCGCCCTGGATCTGATGGCCGGTCCCTGGGGGGAGCGCAGGCCTGGTATGCGGTGGACCGCAGCAGTGCTCTTCATCCTCGCCGCCTCGACCGACAAGCTGGACGGGTGGCTGGCCCGCCGGTACAACCAGGTGACCGAGCTGGGTAAGCTCATGGATCCCATCGCCGACAAGTTGCTGATCTGCTCGGCGCTAGTTGTGGCATCCGTCTTCGGCGAACTCTGGTGGTGGGTCACCCTGCTCTTCCTGGTGCGGGAGCTGGGCATTACCCTGCTGCGGGTCCTGGTCATCAATAGGCAGGGACGGGTCATCGCCGCTTCCCAGGCTGGCAAATACAAGACCTTGTTTGAATGCATCGGTCTGGGCATGCTCATGGTGCCCCTGTCGCCGGTCTGGCCCTGGTACCTGGTGACCACCCGCGTGGTAATTCTGGTGGCCCTGGCCCTCTGCCTCTATTCGGGAGCGGAATACGTGATAGGGATGCGGCGATGATTGGCAAGAGCATGCAGGGCCGCTGCGATGACCTGGCTGGAAGGATTATCGACACCTGCCGTGATTCGGGCCTGTTGCTGGCCGCTGCCGAATCGCTGACCGGGGGGCTGCTGGCCGATGCTTTCGTCAGGATCCCCGGTGCATCAGACGTCTTCCTTGGGTCAGCCGTCACTTACGACATCGCCGCCAAGGCTGCCATCCTAAAGGTGGATCAGGACCTGCTGGCCACCCAAGGCGCAGTTCATCCACGCGTTGCCCAGGAGATGGCCGAGGGAACGGCCAGGCTCTACACCCGGCCAGGGCACGAGGACACGGTCATCGGTATGGCCACTACAGGTGTAGCTGGTCCGGGTCCTGATGGGGATGATCCTGCCGGACTGGTCTACATCGGTCTGGCCTTACCAGTCCGGGTGATGGGTGGCCGTATGGAGACTGGCCTTCAGTCCCATGCCTACCGGACCTATGCTTATGAGTTGCACTTGGATGGCGACCGGGAGCAGGTGCGCAGGGGCACGGTCATGAGGATTCTGGACCAGCTGGATCGGGCCCTGCATTCGCGGGGCTGAGGGCATGATGTGGTAAGTTGCTTTTACAGCTTCTGCAAGCCGACGCCGGGTCTTGCGCCTGCAGTATTTGCTGTAGCTGGCAGGCCTAGGGAAAGAGGCTAGCTGTATTGAGCCATCCCTCCTGGCTCTGGTCTTTCACATACGTGACGTTGGTCACAAAATGGGCCTTCCGGGTTCCTCCCCTGGAATAATCTATGTGCTCGTCTGTTGGTCATTGCGTAAGAAGTTGAACGCGATAATGGCGAAAGGGGCTGCTATGGCCAGCACCGAGACCGTGATGACTCGAACCAACAATACCTATGATGTCAAGCCAGCCGCACCCGGAGTGGAGCGTAATGCGCGGGTTCGTGATCTGACACCCGCCCAGCGTCGTGCCGTTGTCTTCGCCCAGCAGCAGGTGATTCGTGCCAAGGCCGCTAAGAAGGCCAAGGAGGAGCGCCAGGCCAACCTGAACAAGATGTGGATGGAGGAGGACGGCATGGAGGCCAGCCGTCAGCGGGCAGCCTCCGCCAACGACGGCCGTGCCGTCACCCACACCGTCTCTCTGCGCGAGGCCCTGGGCCACGTGCTGCGCGAGCTGAGAACTAATGATCACAAGACCCTGCGTGAGGTCAGCGAGAAGGCAGGCGTCTCTCTGGGCTACCTGTCCGAGGTGGAACGTGGCCAGAAGGAGGCCAGCTCTGAACTGTTGAGCTCCATCGCCGACGCGCTGGGCCTGGGTGTGCCTCAGACACTGCGGATGGTGGCGGACTATCTGGAGTCCACTCAGGAGTAAGCACGTCCGATCCGGCTGGTTGATCCGGCGGACCGTTCTTGAGGGCGTCCGGTTCTTATGAACCAGGCGCCCTCTTCTGCTGACTGTCGGTTGCTACCGTAGAAGGGGTGTGACAAGGTGGGCCTTGGACGAAAGGTGATGTCGGGTGCGTGAACGGGAATTCTGGCAACTGCTGGAGGAGGTCTTTGGCCGGGTCTACGGACGCAGTCTGGCCCGCGACCAAAGGCTGACCGCCTTGGATGCCATGACCGTTATAGAGGCCCTGGATGCAGGCGTGGAGCCGCGCGTAGTTTGGAACGTGCTCTGCGATCAGATGGAGATCCCAGACTCCCGCCGCTGGGGGAAGGACCACAATGCGCCGCCCTTGCCGGCAGCCTGATCAGCGGGTTTTATCCTCCGCGAATTTATTTCCTGCCCCAGGCGATTTTCGAACATTTGTTCGCATGGTCGGGTATACTGATACCCATGGTCCGGTGACCATCGGCACGTTCGACCACATCGGGCGCCGGGACTGCAGACGGGTTCCGACGACGGATAGGCTGTCAATCGTGAGGTTGTCAATCAGGATGTCGTCATCGTGAGGTCGGTTACGAAGAAGGAGAGCCATATGGCACGTCAGAGCAACAGTGGCAAGGCGAAGAAGGAAGAGGAGAGCGGGATCGACCCCCGTCGCCAGGCAGCCTTGAACACGGCCCTCGCGCAGGTGGAAAAGAGCTTCGGCAAGGGTTCGGCCATGCGCCTGGGTGATAAGCCTGCCCAGGACGTGGAGGTCATCCCCACAGGGTCCCTGGCTTTGGACATGGCCCTGGGCATCGGTGGACTGCCCCGCGGCCGCATCGTCGAGATCTACGGTCCTGAGTCCTCGGGCAAGACCACCCTGGCCCTGCATGCGGTGGCCAATGCGCAGGCTGGCGGTGGAGTGGCTGCCTTCATCGATGCCGAGCACGCTTTGGATCCCGAGTACGCCAAGAAGCTGGGTGTGGACACGGACTCTTTGATCGTCTCCCAGCCAGACAACGGCGAGCAGGCGCTGGAGATTGCCGACATGTTGATTCGTTCGGGCGCCTTGGACGTTATCGTCATTGACTCGGTAGCCGCCCTGGTGCCCAAGGCCGAGATTGAGGGCGACATGGGCGACAGCCATGTGGGTTTGCAGGCCAGGCTGATGAGCCAGGCCCTGCGCAAGATGACCGGCGCCCTGTCTCAGGCCAACACTACGGCCATTTTCATCAACCAGCTCAGGGAGAAGATCGGCGTCTTCTTCGGCAGCCCGGAGACTACCACTGGCGGCAAGGCCCTGAAGTTCTATGCCTCGGTCCGCCTGGACATCCGCCGTATCCAGACTCTGAAGAACGGCGACGAGGCGGTGGGCAACCGCACCAAGGTCAAGGTGGTCAAGAACAAGATGGCTCCGCCTTTCAAGGTGGCCGAATTCGACATCCTCTACGGAGAGGGCATCTCCAAGGAGGGTTCGGTTCTGGATATGGCCTTGCAGACCAATATTGTCAAGAAGTCGGGGTCCTGGTTCACTTATGAGGGCGATCAGCTTGGTCAGGGCAGGGAGAACGTCCGTCAGTTCCTCAAGGACAACCCTGGCCTGACTGAGGAGATTGAGGATAAGGTCAAGGTTGCCTTCGGCCTTATCCCTGCTCCCCCCGAGGATAACAACGACGATCAGGCTGATGCCGACCAAGGCAGCAAGGAAGACGACTCAGCTCCTGTCGACGTCAACGGCACTGTGCCTACTGCCCAGGCTGCATGACCCGATGATCTCGGCTGAGGACTTCCTCAAGGAAAATCCTGTCCGACTGGTTCAGGCCGAGGATTCTGCCGACTCCAGCACAGAGCCGCGGGATTCTCGACCGGACCGGTTCCAAGCAGACTCCGCAGGTGCGCCTGGCTCGGCAGGTTCAGTAGGTGTGGCGGGTATGGGAACAGTCCCAGATTTCGCTACTGATTCGCGGTCTGACTCAGGCTTTCCGCATGCCGTAAATTCCCTGCCCACTGCGGATGTTCGCCCCCTTGCTAGCCAGAAGAATGACAGCTACAAGGAAGACAGCAGCCCAGTGCAAGCCGCTGCCCTGGGGCTGGAGCATGGCGCTCGATTTGGAGGGAGTCTGGAAGATATTGACAGTGCTGCCAATACTGATATGTCTGACGAATCACTGGCAGGTCACCATACTTCCCGGGGGCACCGTTCTTGCCGGGGTTTTGACAGAAAGGCCCGCCGTCGTGGCCGTCACCCACGTGCTGGCGGCTTTGGCGGAGGTTCCGCGCCTGCAGTCCCACGAGCAGATGCGGATGACGCAGATGTTTGCAGGGAGGCTGCCCTGACTTTGCTGGATGCGGCGGCCCGTTCAAGCGGAGCCCTGGCCCGTCGTCTGGCCGACAAGGGGTTCGACACGAACGTGATCAATCAGGTGATCGACCGGTTGACCAGACTGGGTCTTGTGAATGACCAGGCCTATGCCCAGGATCTTCTGCGTTCCTGCCTGCATCGAACACTGGGGGAGCGGGGCGTGCTCTCGGAGATGACCCGCAAGGGTCTGGATTCAGGACTGGCTGCTCAGGTGGTGGCCCAGGCCTCTCGTGAGGGACTCTTCGTCGACTCAGCCTATGAGCTCGGTCGCAAGGTGGCCCGCAAGACAGCCGGACTCGATCTCAAGGTACGCAAACGGCGATTCTGGAGTGCTGGATCCCGCAAGGGCCACAGTCCCGACCTCCTCAACCAGGTCGCAGCAGACCTTTTCGCTTCTGACGACCCTCTTGATTGAGCTGATTGCTGCCAAAGCACCACACAGTAGAAGAGAAGATGAGACCTCTCATATACCCCGGGTTCTGTCATCGACCGGATAGAAATCCGGACGACGGATGGCCATCCATCTCGACCTGACGTTGCCGCCAGGCTCTAGCGGCCTACCCGAAGGCGGGACGAGCAACCCCTGAATGCCTTCTGCTTGGCCTTGCTCCCGATGAGGCTTGCCATGCGGTCGGCGTTACCGTCGACCCGGTGGTCTCTTACACCGCCGTTTCACCCTTACCCGTCTTTACAGGACGAGCGGTCTGTTCTCTGTTGCGCTATCTCTCAGGTCGCCCTGGGCGGACGTTATCCGCCATCGTGCTCTATGGAGCCCGGAAGTTCCTCAACCCTTCCCAAGAGGAGGGGCCGCGGCCATCCGAGAGGTCTCGGGGATACAGCATAGCGGAACTGAACGACCGTACCAGTGGTGATGATTCCGCTGTGGCCTCAAGCTCAATCAGTGAGTCAGCCTTGCTCTTCGGATACAATCGGAAGCACAGTCGATGGTGACCAAGTCCGCCATCGCACCAGCGGTTCGTCCGCTCACGAGTGCAAGGAGATTCCCATGGAGATCGTCATTACCGGTCGACATACCCAAATCAAGCAGCGGTTCCGCGATGTTGTGGACAGCAAGATGAACAGGGTGACGGCCATCGCCCCCGATGCCCAGCGCATCCAGGTCGTTCTGACACATGAAGGCAATCCCCGCCAGGCTGACAGCGCCAAGAGGGTGGAGCTCACTGTCCAGGCCGGCAAGACCGTGATTCGCGCCGAGGCCTCCAGCGCCGACGAGTTCAGCGCGCTGGACATGGCTTTGGACAAACTGACCCAGCGTCTGCGGCGAGTCCGCGACCGCCGCAAGGATCACCGCCGGGGACTGGAGCATCCGCCCCTGCCCGTCGATCTGCCCGTGGATAATCAGGCAGGCGATCAGGGAGAGCAGGGCCAGGAGTCCAATCCCGACAACAGCGCCCAGAGCGCCGTGGCCTCGGACCTGGCGCCGGGCCAGTCAGTCGAAGTGCAGGTGGGGGACACCCCTATCGTCATTCGTCGCAAGCTGCACATCGCGGAGCCCATGAGTATCGATGAGGCCCTATATGAGATGGAGCTGATCGGCCACGACTTCTTCCTCTTTGTCAACAAGGAGACTAAGCGGCCATCGGTGGTTTACCGTCGGCACGGATGGAGCTATGGCGTCTTCGAGATCGATACGCCTGAGCATGTAGGCCGAAAGCAGTAACCGAAGAACGGATATTGAACTGTGGGGCGATTCCCCGGCGGCAGGTTGTCTGACCACCGGAGAATGGCCCTTCTTCAATGCCTGGTCCAGCTGCTAAGGCCGAAGCTGGGTTTGTGGAACAAGCGGTTTCGAGAAAATCGGTGCATTCGCGTAAGATAATCAAGGTCTGGGCCTACGCCAGCTGAGGGCGTGTGAAGGCCATAAAGAAACGGTAGGGAGCGCAACGTGGTAGCAGTCTTGGACAAGGTCCTCCGTATGGGCGAGGGTCGTCAGATTCGCAAGCTTCAGGGGGTGGCCAAGGCGACGAACGCCTTCGAGGATCAGATCTCGGCCATGAGTGATGAGGAGCTCAAGGCGCAGACGCCTAAGTTCAAGCAGCGATTGGAGAACGGCGAATCCCTCGATTCCCTAATGCCCGAAGCCTTCGCCACGGTACGCGAGGTTTCCAAGCGCACCCTGGGCCAGCGGCATTTCGATGTCCAGCTGATGGGTGGAGCGGCCCTGCACTGGGGCAACATAGCCGAGATGAAGACCGGAGAAGGCAAGACCTTGGTGGCTACCTTGCCCAGTTATCTGAATGCCCTGGAGGGCAAGGGCGTGCATGTGGTTACGGTCAACGACTACCTGGCCTCCTACCAGAGCGAGCTTATGGGGCGCATCTTCCGCTTCCTGGGCATGAGCGTGGGCTGCATCATCACCGACCAGCGCCCCGCCGAGCGCCGCAAGCAATACCAAGCGGATATCACCTACGGCACCAACAACGAATTCGGCTTCGACTACCTGCGCGACAACATGGCCTGGGACAAGGACGAGCTGGTTCAGCGCGGACACCACTTCGCCATCGTGGACGAGGTGGACTCCATCCTGATCGACGAGGCACGAACTCCTCTGATTATTTCCGGCCCGGCCGAAGGCGACGTGACCCGATGGTATCGGCAGTTCGCCAAGCTGGTCCCCAAGCTCACCAGGGATGAGGACTACGAGGTCGACGAGAAGAAGAAAGTCGTCGGCATCCTGGATCCCGGCATCACCAAGGTGGAGGACTACCTGGGCATCGACAACCTCTATGAGCCCGCTAACACCGCTCTGATCGGGTACCTGAACAACGCCATCAAGGCCAAGGAGCTCTTCCTGCGCGACCGCGACTATGTCGTCCAGAACGGCGAAGTCCTGATCGTGGACGAGCACACCGGCCGTTTGCTCAAGGGACGCCGCTACAACGAGGGTCTCCACCAGGCCATCGAGGCCAAAGAGGGTGTGGAGGTCAAGGCCGAGAACCAGACCTTCGCCACCATCACCCTGCAGAACTACTTCCGTATGTACGACAAGCTGGCGGGCATGACCGGCACGGCAGAGACCGAGGCCGCCGAGTTCATGAATACCTACAAGCTGGGTGTGTTGCCCATTCCCACCAACAAGCCCATGATCCGCAAGGATCAGGACGATCTGATCTATCGCTCCAAGAAGGAGAAGCTGGCCGCCATCGTCCGCGATGTTGCCAAACGGCATGCAAAGGGCCAGCCGATTCTGCTGGGCACCGCATCCGTGGAGTCCTCCGAGGTGGTCTCCTCCCTGCTGGACGTGGCCGGCATCGACCATCAGGTCCTCAACGCCAAGCAGCATGCGCGTGAGGCTGCGGTTGTGGCAGTCGCAGGGCGCAAGGGGGCCGTGACCGTGGCCACCAACATGGCTGGACGCGGCACCGATATCATGTTGGGCGGCAATGTGGAGTTCCTTGCCGATCAGAAGCTCAAGGAGCAGGGCTACTCGCCAGACGACACACCAGAGGAGTATGAGAAGCGCTGGCCCAAGATGCTGGACTCCGTTAAGGAGCAGGTCAAGGACGAGCATGAGGAGGTCGTCAAGCTGGGCGGCCTCTATGTGCTGGGCACCGAGCGGCACGAGTCCCGTCGAATCGACAACCAGCTGCGCGGCCGTTCCGGCCGTCAAGGTGACCCCGGTGAGTCCAGGTTCTATCTGAGCTTGGAGGATGACCTGATGCGCCTGTTCAACACCCAGCTGGTGGCCCGAATGATGTCCTCCAAGAGTCTGCCCGAAGGTCAACCCATTGGCACCAAAAGTGTCTCCAAAGGTGTGCGCAATGCACAGAAGTCCGTTGAATCCCGCAACTACGAGATTCGCAAGAACGTGCTCAAGTACGACGACGTGATGAACAAGCAACGTCAGGTCATCTATGGCGAGCGTCAGGCCGTGCTCAAGGGTGAGGACATTCATGAGGACATCCTCCGCTTCATCCGAGAGACCGTGACCTCATACATCCGCGGGGCTCAGAACGGTTCGGACAAGCCAAAGGACTGGGATGCCGACGGGCTCTGGAAGGCGCTGGCCTCCGTGTATCCGATCAGTCTTGATCAGGATGAGACCATGGACTCCTTGGAGGATCTAAAGGGTGACAAGGCCGTTAAAGCCTTGGCCGACAAGGTCGTGGAGGATGCCGATTCCATCTACCAGGAGCGTGAGGATGAGCTGGGCGAGAAGAGCTCCAGGCAGCTGGAGCGCCAGGTGGTCCTCTCCGTCCTGGACAGCAAGTGGCGTGAGCATCTCTACGAGATGGACTACTTGAAGGACGGCATCGGCCTGCGCGGCATGGGTCAGCGTGACCCTCTGGTCGAGTACCAGCGTGAGGGCTACCAGATGTACAACTCCATGATCGATGCCATTAAGGAGCAGACTGTACAGCTGCTCTTCAACGTGGACCTCAAGCAGATCGCGGCCAGCCAGGAGAACGAGCGGCGGGCCCGCGAGGAGCGCAAGGAGAATGAGGAGGGCCAGTCCGAGCCGGTCAACTATCAGGCGCCTGAAGAGCCTGATGCCGAGGACGAGACCACTGACATCGAAGAGACTGCCGAGGAGCGTGACGAAGGTGCTCCTGCTGGTAGCGTCCAGGAGGATTCGGAAGAGGATTCCGATAAAGACTCTTCCGAGGATATCGCTGAAGCGAGCGAGACTGATGACGCTAGCGCTCCGGCTCCGGTAGGACCTGCGCCCATCAGTCATGCCGAGGGCAAGGTTCCCGCCAATAAGAGGCCTAAGGCCGTAGAAGATCACTCGCCCTGGGCCGATGGCCGTACCTTCCCAGGCACGCCTCGAAACGCTCCTTGCCCCTGCGGGTCTGGACGCAAGTACAAGATGTGCCATGGCCAGAACGAGAAGAAATGACACGTATGCATAATCTGCAGCGGACTGCCTAGGCAGGGTTGCTGATCTACTTGACGGCCATCGCTCATTAGGGCGGTGGCCGTTTCCATATATTGGATTAGGTGCTTCCATATATTGGTAGACAAGTGACCGAAATGTGGGATGTCCTTGTGTCAGGGAGGGGCAGGGCAGTAAACCTAGAGCAAACAGCAGGGCATCCAGCCCCGCTTCTTCGAAGGAAAAGAGTCATCATGCGGCCACTTAGCTGGAAATCCGTCCTGAACTCCTTGGTGTCCGGTCGACACCTGAGCGCGGATGAGGCCGAGTGGTGCATGAACGACCTGATGGACGGAAATGCCGACCCGGTGCAGGTGGGGGCCGCCCTGTCCATGCAGTCCACTCTGGGTCTGACCAGTCCGGAGGTCGAAGGGGCTGCCAAGGCCATGGTGGGTCATGCGGTGCCGCTGAAGGTCAGTGGCGACGTGACCGACATCGTCGGTACTGGCGGCGACGGGGCTGCAACAGTCAACCTGTCGACCATGGGCGCCATCGTGGCTGCAGCAGCAGGAGTCAGGATCGTCAAGCACGGCAACAGGGCCGCATCCAGCAAGAGCGGCACCGCCGACTGTCTGGAACAGCTGGGTCTTCCCTTGGATCTGCCGCCCAAGGAGGTGGCCGCCATGGCTGACCGCTACGGCATCACCTTCGTCTTTGCCAAGACCTTCCACCCTGCCATGCGCTTTGCAGGACCTGTCCGCTCGTCGCTGGGCATTCCGACCGTCTTCAACCTGCTGGGACCCTTGACCAACCCGGTTAACCCGCGCTATGTGGCCATTGGATGCGCCCAGCGTCAGCTGAGCCCCATGATGGCCCAGGTTTACGCCTCACGCGGTCAGGAGGGCATGGTCTACACCTCGGTCGAAGGCCTTGACGAGATGGCCCCGACCGGCCCGGTTTCCATTTGGGAGATACACCAGGGCAAGGTGGAGGAGCGGTCCTTCGACCCGACTCGTGAGCTAGGTATTGATCCGGTCGATCTGGATGACCTACGCGGCGGCGATCCAGCTTTCAATGCCAGTGTCGTCAGGGACTTCCTGGCTGGAAAGTCGATTCCCTCCCGTTCAACAGCCCTGCTCAATGCAGCGTCGGCCATCGTAGCTGACGGCACACAGATCGAAGCTGATCCCGAAGCCGATCTGAGTGTCCGGTTTGCTCAGGCCTACCAACTGGCTACGGAGGTTGTGGACCAGGGCAGGGCCGCCGACCTGCTAGCCGCCTGGATTCACGGAGCCCAGGAGGCGCAGACCCGCTGCCAGCAAGAGGAACGGGCACGTCGCCCGATCTTGGTGTAGGTTCACGGTTGCCACAACTGTTCGGGCCTCGCTGGCTGATGTTTCTGCCAGCGAGGCCCGAACGTATTGGCGGCTTATATATGGCGGCTCACAGCTTCATCGCCGGTAGTGTCGTTCGTCATCATCGAAGAGGCCACTTGAGGCATCGCGGAAGTTCTTCCGGTCAATGATCAATCCTGCGATGCCTATCAGCAGAAGCAAGCCCGCCAGCAGGCCGGTCAAGCCGGACCAGCGGGGGATCAGGATGGTCAGGAAGAAGCAGACCAGGCCCAGCACCGTCATGATGATGAAGGCCATCCGCCTTTTGCCAAGGTCGCTCAGGTCAGGGTTAGGCGGCGCAAAGTTCGACGACTGGTCCATGACCTCGTCGGTGTCCAGCCAGCTCCTGCCCTGGAAATCGCGTGGCCCGGAGCCGCCGACGAAGGAATCGCGCTTCAAGTCCTCGGCCCTCAGCGCTGCCTTCTTCTCGGACTTCCGAGCTTTCTTTTCGAATTCCTTGGCCGTCTTGGACGATTCCAGGGAACCTAGTTCGTCAGCGTGCGAGTTCAGGAAGTCCATCCACTCATCGTTCCCCTGTGAGGACCCGGTTCCCGCCTCGCTGTTATACTGATTCCCGGCGTCGTTATGCTTGTGCTCGGTCATAGAACCATCGTAACCTCGGCCGCACGCATTCGCTACCAAGGAGTCTCTGTGCTGTACTGGTTCTTCGTCAAATTGCTCGGTCCGTTGGCGCGTACCTGGTTCAAACCGACCGTTGAAGGCACGGGGAACATTCCCAAGCAGGGGGCTGCCATCATCGCTTCCAATCATTTGGCCGTCATCGACGATGCCCTCCTACCCATCACCTGCCCGCGGATGATCCACTTCATGGGCAAGGCCGAGTACTTCAACGGCAAGGGAATAAAGGGCAAGTTCAAGAAGTGGTGGTTCAGCTCGGTCGGAGTCTTCCCCGTCGATAGGTCGGGCGGCTCCAAGTCACTGGGAGCCATGGAAACCGCACGTTCCATCCTGGAACACGGACATATCTTCGGCATCCATCCAGAGGGTACGCGAAGCCCTGACGGCAGGCTCTACCGCGGGCACACCGGGGCGGCGCGGCTTGCCTTCGAGACTGGAACGACAGTGGTGCCCACCGCTATCATCGGTACTCGGCAGCTTCAGGAACCCGGCCATGTGCTTCCACACCGCGGCAAGACCAAGGTCATCTTCGGCAAGCCCATTACTGTGCCCTATGTGCCGGTCAACAGCCTCACCCACGAGGAGATCCGCAACCTGACCGACAGGATTATGCAGGAGATCGAGGAGATGAGCGGGCAGCGCTACGTGGATGTGTATGCTCAGGTCATCAAGGCGCATGAGAGCAAAGAAGAACTGGGCTGACGACGGACTGCAGGGAATAGCGTAGTCAGACCACAGTCAGAGTCACGACGGCTGGTGAGCCGTCATCATTGACCACCTTGACTCGGGTGCCGGGGTTGGGATCCTGAATTCGCACCGTATGGGTCAGGTTGCCCAGCGGTGCGGAGATGTTGACTTTGAGTCCGTATCCCTGCAGGATCTGTGTGGCCTCGTCCTGGCTCTTGCCCTTCACGTCGGGCATGGTGATGGACTGCGGCCCCTTGGAGATCACTACGTTGACCGCATCGCCCCAGTGAAGCTGTTCCTGGGCCTGGTGGGAGGCGGAAATCACCTGGTTGCGAGGTACCGTGTCTGACCAGTCCTCGCTGTAGTTGACCTTGAGCCGAAGGGCTTCCAGGGCCGCCTTGGCATCGTCCCTGGCCTTGCCGATGATGTCGGGCATGGCCACGGGCATCCGACCCTTGGACAGGACCAGGCTGACCTTGGTATCGTGCCGGGTCTTGGTCCCTGGGGCCGGCTCCACTGAAATCGCCGCTCCTTCAGGTATATCCATGGAGTACTGGTCCTTGGATGAGTCATGGACGATCTTGTCGAACCCAGCCGCTTTCAGGGCTTGGACGGGGTCCTTGCCGTTGGAGGTGTCTGGCATCAGGATGTCCTTGGGCACTGTAGCCTGGCGAACCCCTTTGGAGACGGTCAGGTTGAGGCGACCGCCACGTTTGCTGATATGGGCCCCGACCGCATCGGGATCCGCAGCCATGATGGCCCCTTTGGGCACTTGATCGCTGAAGTCATAGTCGGTATAGACCTTAATGCCTGCGACCTTAAGCGTGCGGGTATACTTGGCGTAGTCGGCGCCAATAACCTTGCACTCCTGATTCTCGGAGCAGGAGATGTCATCCGGTTTGGGCAGTGCGTAATAACTGCCCGGACCCAGGTAATACCACCAGGCGCCTCCGCCGCCTCCAGCCAGGGCCAGTACCAGCAGAATCACCAGCACGATGATCAAGCCCCGATGCCGGTGCTTGGGTTTCGCTGCTTCAGCGCCTTGCTGCATGGTCTGGACAGAAGCCGGGACAGCCGCCACATCGGCGGGGGAAGTCGTCGGGTCCTGAGGCTGTAGAACGGTTGTAGTTTCGGCCTGGGAGGGAGTGTCCACGTCGTTGAGCCGATAGCGTCTGGTCGCTGCGTCCGCATCGGTTTCGGGCGGGGCGGGCACAGCCAGGACCGTGTCTGAACCCTCCGGGTCGGTTGCTGCAGCAATGGTATGTGTGGCTGCATCTTCGGCATCGTCACTGGGTGCCGTAGCTCTTTGAGTTAGCGATTCGGGCATCTCAGGGTCGTGTCCAGGGGTCCCGGCGATGGTGAGTTTGGGCTCTCCGCTTGCTGCGTCTACTACGGCCGCTGTGGCTGTTGCAGGCAACATGTAGTCCATGGCTTGCCGGTCTAGTCCCCTGACCACCTTTCTCAGGCTCTCCAGGGCCTTGCCTGCGTTGTCTGGGCGATTTTCAGGGGAGCGGTCGGTCAGTCCGGAGACCAGGGCGGCTACGGATGGGTCGATTCCCGGGCAGACCCTGGCCAGGGAGGGGACATCCTCGTGGACGTGCTTGAAGACGATGGTTACCGGATTGTCACTGGCGAAGGGGACCGTGCCGGTCAACATCTCGTAGGCGATGATGCCCACGGCGTAGAGGTCGCTCTGGGGGGAGGCATCATTGTTCTCAATGGTTTCGGGTGCCAGGTAGGCGGCCGTGCCCATGAGCATGCCTGTCGAGGACAGAGTGGCTTGAGCGGCGGCGCGGGCCAGGCCGAAGTCGGTGATCTCCACATGGCCGCGGTCGTTGATGAGGATGTTTTCTGGCTTGATGTCGCGATGGATGACGCCGGCTCGGTGGGCGGAGGCCAGGCCGTCCAGGATTTCGCCCACGATGCGCAGGGTCTCCTTCAGGGGATAGACGCCCTGACGGGTCATGTCCCTCCGCAGGCTTATTCCGTGGACATACTCCATGACCAGGTAGTCCAGACCTTGGTCGACGCCGGTATCGTAAACCTGGACAATGTGGGGGTTGGCGATGGCGGCCGCAGACCTGGCCTCCCGGCGGAAACGCTCCTCGAACTGGGCCCTGTGCGGCCCCTGGGCCAGCATGGTGTGCATGATCTTGACCGCCACATGCCTGGACAGCCGCAGATCCAGAGCCTCGTAGACCGTGGCCATGCCACCTTGCGCAATCTCGCGTAGAATGCGGTAGCGCCCGTCTATGATCCGGTCGCTTGTCCTCTCGTCCGCTTCACTCATGCTCGTCTTGTCCGGCCCTCTGCACCTCGGAGGCCTGACCGGCCTCGGCATCAATGGAAGATACACGTTCATGATACCCGGCGGTGGTGGCAAGCGGCAGGAAGCGTCGGCAGGCCTTCAGGAAGATGGTTCGGCCCCTGGCAGACAGGTGCAGGTCATCGGCCAGGGCCTGGGCTCGGGCCTGGGCTCGGACGGACAGGTCGGCTATGCGTCGACGACTGGCCTCTACGGCCCCGCAGGACTGCATCAGGTCACGGACCATATTCACCTGGGTATCCTTGCGGCGTTGGGAGGGGGAATCGTAGAGACGGCGAACCTCCTTGGCCTGGTCAGGATTGGCCATGGCCAGAGTGTCGGCCAGGAGGACGGTCCGCTTGCCCTCGCGAATATCGCCTCCCACGGGTTTGCCGGTGTGTCGGTCGTCGCCTGCCACATCCAGCAGATCGTCCGACAGTTGGAAGGCCAGTCCCAGATCCAGTCCTAGGGCGTGCACTGACACTTTATGCTCTTCCAGGTCCGTTCCGGCAGCTAGCAACCCCAGAGCCAGGGGGGCCATGGTGGTGTAGGAGGCGGTCTTCCATGCCATGGTGTGCATGGCCTGGCTGCGCAGACGTTCCGGATCGTCCAAGGAAGCCTCTTCCATCCCCATGTCCAGGACTTGTCCGGTGACCACAGCTGTCTGTATAGCTTGGAAGACCCTGCCGATGGCCGGCCCCTGAGGCAGGTCGGCAGCCGCCTGGAGGGCCAGGGCCGTGCTCAGCGATGCCAGCAGGTCGCCAAGGAGGATGCCCAAGCCAGTGCCGCGAGCATCAGGTCGGGCGGGGGCCCGGTCGTTTGGATTGTTTTCGGCAACCGACCGGCTCAGAGCCAGATGCGCGGCTGGGCGGCCCCGACGACGGGGGGAGCCATCAATGATGTCGTCGTGGATCAGGGCGCTAGTCTGGTAGACCTCCAGGGCACAGGCAAGGTCCACTACCGCCTGTTCACGGTCTGGATTCTGCTCGGATTCCAGAGCCCTCCAGACGTCGCAGAGCAGCAGGGCACGCAGCCGCTTGCCGCCTCGGCCAGCCTCGATTGCCTGGAGAATGACCGCCTGCAAAGCCTCCTGGGAGGGGTCCTCATCTAGGGGATGGTCCGGTCCGGGCCCTGTAGCAGTCAGGTAGTCGAAATGGCGCTGGAGCAGTTCCTCCATACGCTGTTCGACCCGTGCTGCTGTCACGCTCTTCATGCCTTAGAGCCTATCTGCATATCTGCCCAGCGGGCGGGCTGCACGGCCCATGGCTGCAAGGAACATGGTGGATGGATGACCCCACTTGACCACATGATCGGCTGTGGCCCTCCCAACGGTTCCAACTGGTTCAGGATGGTGCCAAGGCTCCCCGGACCACAGACCGGGAGCGGATGGGAGGCGATGACTGTATGAGTGACATGCACGAAGAAGGCATGACAAAACTTGTTGAGAACTACCGAGAGGGCCGACGACGATGGGGTGTGGAAGATGCTGACAGGCGATGGCTCCGGCAACCCTTGACGGACTGGACTGCCGGCTTGAAAGGGCAGCAGCCGTACCCGCCTTTGGACTCCGATACAGCTGACCGTCTGGCTGTGGCCATCAAGGAGACCCTGGCCATACGCGACGGGCTTATTCTGTCCATCCTGGCGCCTGAGCCTGGTCTGCACAGGGATCGGTTGCTGGACCTGTGTGTTCGTCCCAACGATCCATCCAACGTCACGGCGCTCTGCAGCATTCTGGATGCGGTCTTCAAGGATCCTGCGACACGGCCGGACCAACCACGTTGTCAGGCTGGACTGGCCATGCTTGAGGCTATGGCGGATAAGGTTCCGCCGGGGTTCCGGTCCCAGCCCTTGGCGGTCGCGGCCTATGTCGACTGGTGGAGTGGGGGATCCCTGGCGTCCGGTCTTGCTGAGGGAGCCCTGGACGACGACCGCTCATGCAGCCTGGCCGCCATCGTTCTAGCACTGATCGGCCGCAGTATCGACCCAGCTTGGAGGCAATCGGGCTGAATCGGGAATAATCGTCCCCCTGGGGTGGTTCACTTAGTGAGTCTACGATTTGACCTTGCCATAGCTGTGCCTTAAAAGCAGTGTCGGCGGGTGGGATGATCCAGGAGGAGAATTTGGCCACGAAGGACACCAAGTCAGCCAAGACAGCCACAGTGGATACCGGAAAGGGCCGGACCAGTTCAACCGCCGGCAAGACCAAGACCGCCACCAGGTCCAAGACCAGCAGCAAGGCGTCCCGCAAGACCACAGCCCGCAAGACCGCCACTGCCGGCACTTCGGCTACCAAGATGAACCACCGCTCGGCCTCCAAGACCACGAAGAAGGTCAAAGAGGAGCCTGTCCTGCAGCAGGAGGAGCAAGAGCCCGACGAGGACCTGCTAGAGGACCAGGAGGACGACCAGCTGGACAAGGGCGAGGATCAGCTGGAGGACGAACCCGACGAGGACGATCAGGAGGAGGATGAGGCCTCCCAGGTCGAGGATGAGGCCGAGGAGGACCGCAAGGCCGCTCATGCCCTCGCTGCCAAGGTCAAGGGTGCCTTCGTTGTCGACGATTCTGATGACGACGAGAATGTTACCCCCTCAGGCAACCCCAAGCGTCGTGTGGTCACCGCTGGCGCCACTGCCGATCCTGTCAAGGACTACCTCAAGCAGATTGGCCGAGTCAGCCTGCTGAACGCCGAGCAGGAGGTGGACCTTTCAGAGCGTATCGAGGCCGGCCTCTATGCCCAGCATCTGCTGGACACCGAGGGCGAGGGCATGGACTTCAAGCGCCGCCGCGAGCTCAAGTGGGCTGCCAATGACGGGAAGAAGGCCAAGGATCATCTGCTGGAGGCCAATCTGCGACTGGTGGTCTCCCTGGCCAAGCGTTACACCGGCAGGGGCATGCTCTTCCTGGATCTGATCCAGGAAGGCAACCTGGGTCTGATCCGCGCTGTGGAGAAGTTCGACTATACCAAGGGCTACAAGTTCTCCACATACGCCACCTGGTGGATCCGCCAGGCCATCACCCGTGCTATGGCCGACCAGGCCCGAACCATCCGCGTGCCCGTCCACATGGTCGAAGTCATCAACAAGCTTTCCCGCGTTCAGCGTCAGATGTTGCAGGACCTGGGCCGCGAGCCCACCCCCGACGAGCTGGCGCGGGAGCTGGACATGCCTGTCGAGAAGGTTCAGGAAGTCCAGAAGTATGGGCGTGAGCCCATCTCCCTGCACACCCCTCTGGGTGAGGACGGCGACTCGGAGTTCGGCGATCTGATCGAGGACACAGATGCCATTGCCCCCTCGGATGCTGTGGCCTTCTCCCTGTTGCAGGAACAGTTCCAGCAGGTGCTTGAGACCCTGAGCCCCCGCGAGGCCGGTGTCATTAAAATGCGCTATGGCCTGGAGGATGGGCAGCCCAAGACCCTGGACGACATCGGCCGTGTCTACGGGGTCACCCGTGAGCGCATCCGCCAGATCGAGTCCAAAACCATGTCCAAGCTGCGGCATCCTTCGCGCTCGCAGACCCTGCGGGACTTCCTGGATCAGTGACCTCTACGCCCGGTGGGGAGACTCTGACACTGTCGAGGCCTCCTTGCTAGAAATGGTCATCGGTGCGTAAGCGACGGCCCATGTGAGGAGCTGTATCCTCCTGGGCGCCATGAGGTGAACGGCGAGGTAAATGGTGGCGAAAAAGCCTGATAAGGGAAAGTCCTATGGTGCCGGCAGTCTGACGGTCCTGGATGGCTTGGATGCAGTACGTAAGCGTCCAGGCATGTACATCGGGACCACGGACAGCCAGGGGCTCATGCATTGCCTTTGGGAGATCATCGACAATGCCGTGGACGAGGCCCTGGCCGGCCAGTGCGACCACATCAAGGTCATCCTGCACCGGGACGGCTCTATCGAGGTTGACGACAACGGCCGAGGCATCCCTGTCGATATTGAACCTCGGACAGGGCTGACCGGCGTGGAGGTGGTCCTGACCAAGCTCCACGCCGGCGCCAAGTTCGGTAACTCTTCATACACGGCTGTGGGCGGCCTGCACGGAGTGGGCTCTTCGGTGGTCAACGCCCTGAGCTCCCGACTGGACGTGGAGGTGGACAGGGATGGCAAGACCCATCGGATGCGGTTCCACCAGGGTCATCCTGGCACCTACCAGGACCCAGATTCGGAGCATCCATCGCCTGACTCGCCCTTTAAACGCACCAGGAAGAACCGGCCTACGCCCCTGGAGGTAGTGGGCAGCGTGCCCAAGTCCCGCACCGGCACCAGGGTGCGTTACTGGGCTGACCCAGAAATCTTCAACACTACGGCCCGGTTCAGCTACGCCCAGCTGATTGACCGGGTGCGTCAGACCAGCTTCCTGGTGCCCGGCCTCAAGATCACCGTGATTGACGACCGCATTCCGGCTACAGGAAGCGCCGAACAGGACCTGCGCCTGGAGGTTGACGGCGACCCCGCTCCGGTCCAGGACGATCAGGACATTCATGAGAACCTTCGTGAATCGTCTGACAACGGCGACATTTCTGAAAAAGGTGCCGGAGACGAACGTGCCGAGGACACGCAGGCAGATGCTGCACTAACCTCGGTCGGACATTCAGATGGCTCTGATTCCGACGGATCGGATCATGAGAGGGATGACGCCAATCTTTCGGCCACTGAGCTGGCCGACCGGCTGATGCTGCAGCCGGAGGACGAGTCCGGCCATCAGCGAGTGGAGGAGTTCCTTCACACCGGTGGGGTGACGGACTTTGTTGACTTCCTGTCCAAGGGTGAGCCGGTCAGCGACATCTGGCGGATCAGTGGGCAGGACACCTACCAGGAGGAGACCCAGCGAGTGGGTTCGGACGGCGAGCTGCATGCCGAGCAGGTGGAACGTGTCTGCGGGGTGGATATCGCCCTGCGCTGGGTCAATGACTACGATTCAGTCGTCCGTAGCTTCGTCAATGTGGTGGAGACACCCGGCGGAGGCATGCACGTGGACGGGTTCATGAACGCCGTGACCCGTCAGGTGCGCAAGGCCGTGGAGGCCAATGCCCGCCGCCTCAAGGTCAACCTCAAGGACTCTCACACTAAGGTGGAGCGCGACGATGTCTTGGCTGGGCTGGTGGCCGTGGTCACGGTACGCATCGCCGAGCCGCAGTTCCAGGGCCAGACCAAGGATGTGTTGGGTACAGCCCAGGTCAAACCCATCGTCACCCGAATGACCGACGATCAGTTCGGCCAAATGATCAGTGGCTCCAAGCGCGGCTTCAAGGAGCAGTCCGGCCAAGTACTGGAGAAGATCGTCGGCGAGATGCACGCCCGCGTCCAGGCACGCAAGACCAAGGAGGTCACCAGGCGCAAGAACGCCCTGGAGTCAGCTTCCATGCCCTCCAAGCTCTCGGATTCCATGCCTGGCAACGACGACATTGCTGAGCTGTTCATCGTCGAGGGCGACTCCGCTCTGGGTACGGCCAAGGCCGCCCGAAACTCCATGTTCCAGGCACTGCTGCCCATCCGCGGTAAAATCCTCAACGTGCAGAAGGCATCCCTGTCCCAGATGCTGACCAACAAGGAGTGCGCCTCCATTATCCAGGTGGTTGGTGCTGGCTCGGGAGCCAGCTTCGACATCGACCAGGCCCGCTACAACAAGGTCATCATGATGACCGACGCCGATGTTGACGGCGCACACATCCGCATCCTGTTGCTGACCCTCTTCTACCGTTACATGCGGCCCCTGATCGAGAACGGGCGGGTCTATGCAGCCGTGCCGCCCCTGCATCGAATCGCTCTTGCAGGCAAGAACAAGGGGAAGTTCATCTACACCTATTCGGACGATGAGCTGGAAGGCAAGCTGGCCGACCTGCAGGCCAAGCACATCGACTACAATCCCGATGTGCAGCGCTACAAGGGTCTGGGTGAGATGGACGCCGACCAGCTGGCTGACACCACCATGGACCCCAGGACCCGCATGCTGCGCCGTATCCGCATGGAGGATGCCGCTCAGGCGGCCGGCATCTTCCCCCTGCTCATGGGCGACGACGTACCGCCCCGCAAGCAGTTCATCGTGGACAATGCCGACGACTTCGACCGGAGCAAGATCGATACCTGATTGACCTTCAGGAATGTCCAAAAGGACGGGGAGAGGAGCGTGACGCATATGGACGATCCCTTGGGTAATTTCTCCCCGCAGACGGCGGACTGGTTCCGTCAGGCCTTTCCCGAAGGTCCCACGCCGACCCAGGTACAAGCCTGGCCGGCCATCCGCTCGGGCGGCAATGCGCTGATCATCTCGCCCACCGGTTCAGGCAAAACTCTGGCTGCCTTTCTTTGGGCCATTGACGAGCTCGTGACCAGGCCTCGGCGCTCTCGGGAACCAGGTGTCGCTGTGCTCTACGTCTCGCCCATGAAGGCCCTGGGGACGGACGTGGCCCGCAACCTGCAGAATCCGCTGGACGGCATTGCCGAGCGCTTCGCCAGACAGGGACGAAAAGTGCCCAAGGTCCGGACGGGCATCCGCACTGGGGACACCGATGCCCGCGGCCGTAGGGCTCTGGCTGCTCATCCTCCGGATATTCTTGTCACCACCCCCGAATCGCTCTATCTGATGCTGACCTCAAAGACGGCCAGCACACTGAAGAACGTCCAGACCGTTATTGTGGACGAAATCCACGTTTTGGCGGGCAACAAGCGCGGGGCTCATCTGGCGCTGAGCCTGGAGCGGCTGGACGACCTGGTCGGACGGCCAGTGCAGCGGATAGGTCTGTCGGCTACGGTCCGGCCGCCCGAGCAAGTGGCCCGTTTTCTGGGAGGCAGCCGTCCCGTCAGCCTGATTCAGCCCAAGTCGTCCACAGCCATGGACCTACGGCTTATCGAACCCCTGGAGGACATGGGCGATCTGGCTGCGCCGCCCGGCCAATTGGGCCAGGATGGGCAGGATGGCGACCAAAGAAGCGGATCCATCTGGCCTGCCGTCGAACGGGCCATTCTGGACCAGGTCCTGTCCCACCACACCACCCTGGTCTTCGTCAACTCACGGGGCCTCGCCGAGCGCCTGACCGCCCGGTTGAACGACCTGCATCAGTCAGATCTGCAGGCCTTGAATCACGACCAGCCAGGTTTATCCCATGAAACAGTTGAGTCCACCGGCAGGGCTGGGCAGGACAGGGAGCCCGCCCACTACGATTCGGCCACTGGGTCCACTTCCGATAGGACTTCCGGCCTGAGTGTCGACCAACCCATTGCCATGGCCCACCATGGTTCGGTGTCCAAGGAGCGCCGCCGCCAGGTTGAGGACGACCTCAAGGCCGGCAGGCTGCGGTGCGTGGTAGCCACCTCCAGCCTGGAGCTGGGCATCGATATGGGCTCGGTCGATCTGGTCATCCAGGTCAATGCCCCGCTGTCGACCGCCTCGGGGCTGCAGAGGGTGGGCCGGGCCGACCATCAGGTGGGACGGGTGTCGCAAGCCAGGCTTTTCCCCCTGACTCGTGAGCAGATCCTGGAGTGCACGGCCAGCATGGAAAGCATGGTCCAAGCCGATATCGAACCCACCATCATGCCCAGCAGTCCTTTGGATGTTCTGGCTCAGCAGACGGTGGCCGCAGCTGCCATGGGGCCACTCAAGGAGCAGGACTGGCTTGCCACAGTCAGACGGGCTGCACCCTTCGCCCACTTGGACCAGCAAGTCTATCGGGCGGTGCTGGGCATGCTCAGCGGCGCCTACACCTCACAGGACTTCACCGCCTTCCGCCCCATCCTGGTCTGGGATCACCAGGCCGGCACATTGACAGCCCGCCCCGGCGCGCAACGCCTGGCGGTTACCTCCGGAGGCACCATTCCCGACCGTGGCTCCTACAGTGTGGTCATGCCTTCAGAGGCCGCCGGCGGCAAACCCCGTCGAGTAGGAGAGCTGGACGAGGAGATGGTCTATGAGTCCCGAAAGGGAGATGTGATCACCCTAGGTACCACCTCTTGGAGAATTCAGCAGATTACCCGCGATCGTGTGGTGGTGGTACCCGCTCCGGGACGCTCAGCCAGACTGCCCTTCTGGCATGGTGAAGGCACTGGACGTGACCCTGCCTTCGGCCGTCGCCTCGGCAAGCTTGCCAGGGAACTGTCCCAGGGTCTGATACCGGCGGTCCAGACCGCCTCCGGTCGGCCGGGCTTCACTCAAGCTGTCTGCTCTCGTCTGTTGGAGGACGGCCTGGACCGTCCTGCTATCAACAATTTGGCCGCCTTTCTGGCCGAGCAGCAGGCCTCTACGGGCCAGGTGCCCGACGACCGGCATCTGGTGGTCGAGCGTTGCCCCAACGAGGAGGGCGACCTGAGGCTGGTCCTCCATTCGCCATACGGACGCAGGGTCAACGAGCCCTGGGCTTTGGCCATCACCGCACGGCTCTCCCGCGAGCGCGGCTACGACGGATCCGTCTGGGCAGGCGAGGACGGCATTGTCGTGCAGATTCCAGACACGGATGCCTTCCTGGAAGATCAGCGAATATTCGGATTCACTCCCGATCAGGTGGAACGCGAGGTTCGACGGCATCTGGTTGGCTCTGCGCTCTTCCAAGCCCGCTTCCGCCAGTGCGCAGCCCGCTCGCTCTACATGCCCAGGATGGAGCCCGGCCGCAGGGTTCCGCTCTGGCAGCAGCGTCTACGGGCCTCCCGTCTGCTGGACGCAGCCCTGAAGGAGGATGACTTCCCCCTGGTTCTGGAGACCATGCGCGAGTGCCTGCAGGACGTCTATGACATGCCTGTCCTGCGCGAGCTGATGGCCGACCTGGAGCAGGGGAACGTCCGTCTGGTCCCGGCCTCTACCAAGACCCCCTCGCCCATGGCCTCAGGGCTGCTCTTCGGCTACCTGGGTACCTTCATGTACCAGTACGACATGCCCAAGGCCGAGCGCGATGCCGCTATGCTGGCCATCGACTCCGACCTGCTGGAGCAGATGGTCGGCCAGGTGGACATAGCCGACCTTCTGGACCAGGAGACAGTAGACCAGGTGACCGCTGATTTGCAGCGGCTTTCGCCCAGGACCCAGGCCAAGGGGGTCGAAGGACTGGCCGACCTGCTGCGTATCCTGGGCCCCATGGATTTGGCGGGGATTCGTCGGCGCATGCGCGGGCAGGAGGACGAACCGGCGACGGAGGCACAGGTTCTAGTCATTTTGGAAGAGCTGAAGGCCCAACACAGGGTGGTACAGATCAGGCTAGGCGCTCGCGACTGCTGGGTATGGGCTGGTCAGGCGGGGCGGCTTACGGCGGTCCTGGGCCCAGGCATCCAGCCATCCCCTCAGCCAACAAAGGAATCAGACGGCGAGGCCTTCGACCAGCTGGTCAGGCAATACGCTGCAGTCCATGGGCCGTTCACCACCGAGGACCTGGCTGGCCACCTGGGCCTGGGCAGTGCCCTCTTGGAGGACAGACTGCGTTCCATGGTCGCACGCGAGCTACTCATGACCGGGGTCTTCCCCCGTCCTGACCTGAGTGCCTATGGTGAGCCCGGATGGGAGGGAGGCGAACCCCGTCGAGGATGGCTGGATCCCGAGGTCTTCCGTCGACTGCGCTCGAGGTCCCTGGCCAAGGCCAGCAAGGCTGCCAGCCCCGTTCCCGGTCATGTTTACAGCGACTTTCTTCTTCATCGGCAGGGTCTGGCACCCCTCGGTCAGGAACCTCTGATGGGCACTGAGGGGCTACTGGAGGTAGTCGGGCAACTGGAAGGGCTGGCTCTTCCGCCTGCGCTCTGGGAATCGGCCATCTTCCCGGCCAGGGTGCGTGATTATGGTCCCGCATTGATGGACGATCTGCTGGCCGCGGGCCAGGTGGTCTGGGTGGGTTCCGAACAGGGTGAGGGGCCTCTGGGCGCCATGACCTTTTATCTGGCTGAGGACCTAGATGAGGAGCTGCCAGCACAAGCTGCCGGTTCTTTACCGGTCACGGATGAGGCCGACAAGTCGAGCAACTCGGGCAACGCGGGCGATCTGGAAGAGACCTTGCTGGGTGTTCTGGCTGATGGCGGAGCCTACCGCTTCGATCGGCTTCTGCGAGCCTGCGCCGATCGGGGCAGAAGTGACATTGATTCCACTGATTCTGAGACCCCCGACCAGGAGGCTCTGGCCCGGTCGCTCTGGTGGCTGGTCAGGCGTGGAATGGTCACCAACGCCTCCTTGGCTCCAGTACGGCGCCTTGTCCGAGGGTCAGGCCCACAGACCTCAGGTAGGACCCGCCGTTTGCCTCATGGATTGCGTGGACGCGGCAGGCCCTTGGGTCGTTCGGCCTTGACGCGGACAGCCGGATCATCAGCGCTGTCAGCGGCTACGGAGGGGTTCTGGACTCTGGTTGCGGATGAGCGCGGAGCAGCGGGAGGTGCGTCAGGGACTCACAAGGATGATTCAAGCGATGAGCTTAGAGGTAGTAGCCAGTACGCTGACCGGCAGCGGACCGTCCGCCTGGTCCACGAGGAGCAAGCCATCCTGGACCGTTATGGGCTCCTGGCTCCGGTACTGTCTGAAGTGCGGTCCCTCCCTGGCGGATTCTCGGCCCTCTATCAGGTCTGCAGACGCATGGAGGAGGCCGGCCAGCTGACGCGCGGAGTCATCGTTGACGGTTTCGGCGGCGCCCAGTTCGCCCCCCGGGAGGTGATTGACCAGCTCAGAGGCTTCCAAGAGGATGAGCGCGCTAACGATGATTCCGAGCAGCGGCCCCCCGAACCCGTGGTCATGGACGTGACCGATCCAGCCAACCTCTATGGCACGGCTCTTGCCTGGCCAACCACATCGGGGGATGGCAGCGGTCGGCCCATTCGGCGCATGGGGAACCTCATGGTGCAGAATCGAGGCCGTGCCCTGGTCTATGCGGCACCCAAGGGTCATCATCTGCTGGTCTTCGGCAAGCCGGACCGTGGATTGTTGGAGGCCGCCTTCGCCCAGCTGGCCTCATGGCTGAGGCGGGGTGGGCAGGGACGCATTCTCTTCAGTGATGCCAATGGCCGACCCCTGACTATGCGCGAACCGGTGGGCATGGCCATGTCCGCTGCCGGATTCACGGCCGGGCCGGGCGGCATGGCCCTCTACTGAGCCTTTGCTGAGCGTCCTCATGCCACGAAGGCGATAGGTGCTGCCAGTTCCTGGCCGGAGGCATCCCGTCGCATGTCCACGTCGGGCAGTTCGACCGGCGATCCGGCAGCAGTGCTGGCATGCAGGGGCCAGGAGCCCACCCGGGCCAGCAGCAGGGTGTCCTGACCTTTGAGGAAGCGCTGGGAGCGCACGCCGCCCGTGCCACGGCCCTTGACCGGATACATTTCCAGCGGCGTCAGCTTGGCCGATCCATTCTCGGTGCCTGGCAGGGCCTCGGAGTCGCCGGCCACGGTCAGGACCACGGCCCCGGCCTGGGTGCTCATGCCATCCTCGCCGGTCTCCTGGTAGGTCCAGCCGATCTCCCCTGCCGGTACGACCGCGAAGGTGGCGACCTGGCAGCCCTGGGCCAGACGTATGCCCGCCATGCCTGTTGCATTGCGGCCCTGGGGTCGGACTTTGTCCCCGGTGAAGGTCAGCAGGCTGGCATCCGAAGAGATAAGGACCATGCGGTCCCCGTCCTGGCAGGGGGCTGCGAAGACCACCTGGTCGTCATCCTTGAGGTCGATGACCGACCAGGAGTCCATGGTGGTCGGCGACTCGCGGTTCCAGCGCTTGACCTTGCCCAGGCGTGTGCCTAGGGCCAGAGGCCGGGAGTCGGTCATATTGATGACGGTGACGGCGTGCTCGTCGGCCTGGGGTTCGGTGCTGGCCGTTCCGCTCAGGAGCTCGTCGGCCACGATGCCTCCGCTCAGGTTGGGGTTGGCGGTGGCCGGGATCAGCGGCAGGTCGGCCACAGGAGCGGTGATCAGCCGTCCAGCTGTGGTGACCAGGCCGTATGTGGCCAGGGTGGTGGTGGCGAATATGGCTATGATCTGGTCGTCATGCCCCCGGTCCTGGTTGCGTGGCCGGGACCGCCATGCATCCAGGGCGCCTGGAGTGCTGCGTGCCAGCAGTCCGGTGGCGCTCATCATGACCGTGCAGGGCTTGTCCTCCATGTGCAGATCGCCACCATCTTCGCTGCGGCTGGTTCCTCCGTTGACCGCCAGTGCAGCCTTTCGGCCAGCACTGGCCTTACTGGTGGTCTGTTGAGCAGTCTGCTGATCACTGGCTGCCGACTGCACAGGGGCCAGATCTCCGGATGGCTCCTGGTCCAGGATGACCGTGCGCCTGGGTGTGCCCCACTGGGCCACCGCCTGATCCATCTCCTGGATGACCACCCGGTCCAGCTCGGCCGAGGAGTCCAGAATCCGCTCCAGTTCCTCCAGCTGCTTCTTGAGGTCGTCGCGCTCGCCCTCCAGCTCAATCCTGCTCATCTTGGTCAGCCGCCGCAGCCGCAGGTCGAGAATATACTGGGCCTGGGTCTGATCCAGGTCGAAGACCGCCATCAGCTTGGTCTTAGCCGCATCCGCGTCGTCCGAACTGCGGATGACCTGGATGACCTCGTCGATGTCGACCAAGGCCAGCAGGAGCCCTTCGACCAGGTGCAGACGCTCCAGGGCCTTCTTGCGGCGGAACTCGCTGCGACGGTGGATGACCGTCCGCCGGTGCTCCACCCAGACCTCCAGCAGCTCCTTGAGCCCCATGGTTCTGGGTCGTCCATGGACCAAGGCCACGTTGTTGATGGTGAAAGAGTCCTCCAGGGGCGTGTACTTGAAGAGCTTGCCTAGGACCTTGCCTGGGTCGAATCCCGTCTTGATCTCGATGACCAGGCGGGTCCCGTTGTGCCTGTCGGTCAGATCGATGGCGCTGGAGATGCCCTCCAGCTTGTGGTTGCGCACCCCCTCGGAGATGCGCTCCAGAACCCGCTCAGGGCCCACCATGAAGGGCAGCTCAGTGACCACGATGGCCTTCTTTCGGGCGGTCACGTTTTCCAAGTGGGTGACGGACCTGGTCACAAAGGCCCCCCGGCCGTGCTCGTAGGCCTTGCGGATGCCGTCCCGCCCTACGATGATCCCGCCTCCGGGCAAATCCGGACCGGGTACATAGCGCATGAGTTCATCCAGCCCTGCGTCCGGGTGGGCCATCAGATATTTGGCGGCGGCCACCACCTCGCCCAGGTTGTGGGTGATCATATTGGTGGCCATGCCAACGGCGATGCCCGAGGCTCCGTTGACCAGCAGGTTGGGGATGGCCGAGGGCAGGACCTGGGGCTCCTTGAGCTTGTTGTCGTAGTTGGGGGAGAAGTCCACCGTGTCCTGGTCGATGTCGGCGTTCATGCCCAGAGCCGCCGGGGCCAGCCTGGCCTCGGTGTAACGGGAGGCCGCCGGTCCGTCGTCCAAGGATCCGAAGTTGCCGTGGCCGTCGACCAGAGGCAGGCGCATGGCGAAGGGCTGTGCCAGGCGGACCATTGCCTCGTATATGGAGGAGTCGCCATGGGGATGCAGCTTGCCCATGACCTCGCCCACGGCCCTGGCGGACTTCATGTATGGGCGGTCCGGGTTGAGGTTCATCTGGCCCATCTGGTAGATGATCCGTCGCTGGACCGGCTTGAGTCCGTCACGGGCATCGGGCAGGGCCCTGGCGTAGATGACCGAGTAGGCGTATTCCAGGAAGGACTTGCTCATCTCCTCGTTCAGAGGGGTTTCGACGATGTGCTCCTTGACCTGCCGGGGGTCGTACCCCGCCGCCTTGCTCCTGCGATGAGTTGCCATGCTCCAGCTCCTGCTCCTTCACGTTCCGCCTTATGATAACCGGACGGTCCGCCAAAGCGTGCCTGCTGGGTCCGGTGTCGGCCTGGGGTCTGACCGTGCTTGAATGGAAGGTATGGGTCTGGATACACCTGACATGAAGGAACTGCTGGAGCCGAGTCTGCCTATCCAATACGGGGACCAGGCGGGGGACAATCATGTTGGCGGACCTCGGCATCTGTCCGCTGTCCTGCCCGCCCTGAGCGCATGTCTGGGAGTGCCTGTGGCCACTGACGTTCATCCGTCTGCCAAGGCCCTCCAGGAGGCCCTGGGGCTGCCTGATGCCCGGTCGGTTGTCGTCGTCCTTGTGGATGGTCTGGGATTCTGGAACCTGGTCAGCCGTCAGGGCCATGTGCCCTACCTGCGCTCGCTGCTGTCCGAACCCATCAACCAGCGTCCCCTCTATACCAGCCTGCCCTCGACTACGGTGGCGGCCATGGGGGTCTTCGGCACTGGGACCAGCCCTGGACTGACCGGTATGACCGGCTACACACAGCTGAACCCCGACACCGGCCAGCTTGGTCAGATGATCCAGTTCAGAGGCGCCCAGGACCCCGAGTGCCTGCAGCGCCGTCCAACTGTCTTCGAGACCCTCCAGGCGCAAGGGGTCCGCGTGACATCTTCGGGCCTGCCGCGTTTTCGCGACTCCGCCCTGACCCGTGCGGCTCTGCGCGGCGGAGAGTACCTGGCCCACAACCACTCCCGTCAGCGTCTCCTGGCCGCCTGCCAGGCTGCCCGCCAGCCAGGGCTGACCTACCTCTACATCCGCGATGTGGACAAGGTGGGCCACCACAGCGGTTGGGAGGGCGAAGAATGGGTGGCCGCTCTCGAAGCGACCGATGCACAGCTGGCTGAGCTTCATCGCCGCCTGCCAGCCGGGACGCTGACGGTTATCGTAGCCGATCATGGCATGGTCGAAGCTGATCCGGATCAGCGCATTGACATCGCTCAAGACCCGGAATTGAACCGGGAAGTGCGACTGGTTGGCGGCGAGCCCAGGGCCGTCATGCTCTATCTGGACCAGAGGGCGGATCCCAAGGTCGTGGCCGCCCGTTGGCGGGAGCGTCTGGGGGAGCGGGCCTGGGTGCTGACCCGGGATCAGGCCATCGAAAGGGGAATCTTCGGCCCGGTGGACGTTCGGATTCGCCCCATGATCGGTGACCTTCTGGTTCTGGCCAGTGACCGGGTCACCCTGGTGAATTCGGCTGATCAGACTGATGCAGCGACCAGACTGCCTGGCGTCCATGGCTCCTGGACCCGTCTGGAGACGCAGATTCCCTGCCTGATCGATCTGGTCTGACTGCTGGGGATAGAACCCTACAGCTACTTGCCGAAGAGGATTTCGTCCCAGCTGGGTACGGCCGACCGTCCGGAGTGCTTTTTGGCGCGTTTGCTCCGGCGACCCTCCTTGGGTTCGTCCTCCTGACCGTCCTGACTGGCATCATCGCCTTGATCCGGCTGCTGGAGCTGCTCCTGGTCAGCCTGGCTCTGCCCATGGCTCTGAACAGGCAGGACCATGGTGGACTCGGTGTCCCTGATTGGGGGATGCTCAGCCGTGTCGGGGTCCTCAGTCAGCTCGGCACTGAGGTGGTTGGGTTCTCGCCCGGCTGTCCGCTCCTGGCCTTCCTTGGGTTTGCCATAGAGCCAGGCGGTGAGCGCCGCCTGACGCTCCCCGTTCTCCTGGTCGCCCGATCCATGGTCCTCTTCCTCGTCCTCTATTTGGGCAAAGGCATCGTCCTGGCTTGGAGGGCGCCTGTCAGTCTGGTCATCGATCTCTTCGGCTGTGCCCTGGTCCAAATCGGGCCGATCCTGGCCATGGTCGTCTGCGGAATCATCCAGCAGCATCCTGGCTGCCCTGTTCAGGCAGGTCACAGTGTTGTCATGCATGTTCCAGGCCCAGCGGGCGTTGAAAATCCGCTTGTCCAGCGTAAAAACGCCGTTGATGTTCCAGGGTTCGTACCCTCGTCTGGTGGCCTGCCAGGAAACCTGTGCCAGGCTGACCCCGGCACGGGCCAGCACCTTGCCGATCAGTTCCTGATAATTTCGCCCGCCCGACCCTTTGGGCGCCGGCATGGTCAGGAACTGCTCTATGGCATACTTCTTTTCGGTCTCCACCGGGGCCGCGAAACGCCGTACCAGCGCTTCGTTGACAGCGTATTGTTGTGCCACCTGCTCGGGGCGGGCGCCGGCACGCACAGCCGCCTGGATGGCCGAGACAGGCAGGGGCTTGGACTTGCCGGTCTGGGGATCCACATCCTCTTCCTCCTTGACCTGCTTGGCCTCAAGAATGGCGCGATCAAGCGCATCGTCGACCCGTACGGCGAAGTGCCGGTGGTCACAGACGAAGACCAGATCGCCCCTGTCGTCGACATGGTCAAAGCTGGCCATCCTGGTCCCATTCTCAGACATGCACGCCCCTATCCTCTTACGGTTCCTTTACACGGCCTCAGGTATTTCCATTGTGCCCTACGGTTGGTATTTTACGTGCTTTTGAAATCGTGTATCCTATGCGCAGTACATATCGTGTGGAATGACCGGTATACGAGGTGACTGGTCGAACAAGGAAAGGGTACACGATGGCACAAGATTACGATACCCCGCGAGACAAGGATGAAGACGAGGAATCCCTGCAGGAGCTCGGCAAAAGCGGCCAGGATGCCGGGGCCGATCTGGACGACGACGAGAACGCCATCGCCGAGGACTACGAGCTTCCTGGCGCCGACTTAAGCAATGAGGATTCTTCGGTGACCGTCATCCCCATGCAGGGCGATGAATTCATCTGCTCCAACTGCTTCCTGGTCAAGCACCGGAGCCAACTGGCCTACACCACCCCCGACGGCAAGCCCGTTTGCAAGGAGTGCGCCGCCTGATGGCCTATGACGAGTCCTACAACGAGCCCGAAACGGTCGAGGTCCTGTTCAAGTCCTTGGGCGGGGCCGACGTGCCGGAATACGCCATGCCCGGCGATGCCGGGGCCGATCTACGAACCAGGATGGCTGTGGATCTGGCCCCCTTCCAGCGGGCGCTAGTTCCCACGGGAGTGGCCTTGGCCCTGCCCAACGGGTACGTCGGCCTGGTTCACCCGCGCTCGGGGCTGGCAGTGAAAATGGGGGTGACCGTGCTCAACGCGCCGGGGACGATTGATGCTGGGTACCGGGGCGAGATCAAGGTGCCGTTGATCAACCTGGATCCTCATGAGTCGGTCCACTTCGAGCCTGGGGAGCGCATCGCCCAGCTGGTCATCCAGCGTTACGTGCAGGCCCGTTTCGTGCCTGCTGAACGCCTGCCTGGCTCGGCGCGTTCGGATAGCGGATTCGGCTCGACCGGCCGCTGAGGCGCGGTTCGGACACGAGCGACCTGAATGGGCTATATCGAAGTGTAGGATTGGTGCATTATATCGGGATATTGGAGGCTTGAATGGTCACTCAGGAGGGCAGCGTCTGTAGCAATGATGTCGGCGACCAGGCCCCTTCTGGCTTGTCCTCCAGAGCCTTGGGCTGTGAGGTCAGCGACGATCCGCTCAACCCCCTGATGCCAATCTGGGAGATCTGCGCCGCCCATCATCCTGATGAGGATTTGTCCGTGCTTCAGCGCGCCTATGACCGGGCCGTGGTCCAGCATGCCGACCAGAGGCGCAAGTCTGGCGAGCCCTACATCATCCATCCACTGGCTGTGGCACAAATTCTGGCCGACCTTGGCATGGGGCCCACGGTAGTTTCGGCCGGTCTACTGCACGACACCGTGGAGGACACCGACTACACCCTGGAGCAGTGCAGGGACGAGTTCGGCGACACGGTGGCTGGCTTGGTGGACGGGGTCACCAAGATATCCAAGATGGATTACGGCGATTCGGCCCAGGCTGAGACCATCCGCAAGATGATTGTGGCCATGAGCCGGGATGTGCGCGTCCTGGTGGTCAAGCTGGCTGATCGTGTGCACAACGCCCGCACCTGGCGCTATGTCAAGGCTTCATCAGCCCAGCGCAAGGCTCGTGAGACCCTGGACGTATATGCGCCCCTTGCCAACCGGCTGGGCATGAACGCCATCAAGACCGAGCTGGAGGAACTCAGCTTCAAGACCCTCTATCCCAAGATCTACAATGAAATCGTGGTCCTTGTCTCCCGCAGAGCCGGCCAGCGGGAGGTCTACCTGCAGCAGATACTGGACGAGATTCACGAGGATCTGGATGCTCAGGGCATCAAGGCTCAGGTGACAGGGCGGCCCAAGGACTACTTCAGCATCTACCAGAAGATGATCGTGCGCGGGCACGATTTCGCCAACATCTACGACTTGGTTGGGGTGCGCATCATCGTGGATACCATTCGCGACTGCTATGCTGCCCTGGGTGCAGTCCATGCCCGTTGGAGCCCGGTGCCTGGGCGGTTCAAGGACTACATCGCCATGCCCAAGACCAACCGCTACCAGTCCCTGCATACCACGGTGGTGGGCCCGGGCGGAAAGCCGGTCGAGATCCAGATTCGCACCTGGCAGATGCACCGCCGCGCCGAATTCGGCATCGCCGCCCACTGGAAGTACAAGGAGAACGGTTCTGCAGGCCGCGAGCTCTCCCAGCCCGACAAGTCCGACGTCAAGCGTGAACGCCAGGAGGGGGAGCTGAGCCAGGAGGACAACCTGACCTGGATCCAGCAGTTGGCCGACTGGACCAGCGAGACTCCGGACTCCAACGAGTTCCTGGGCTCCCTTAAGGATGATTTGGGCGCGGCCGAGGTTTACGTATTCACGCCCAAAGGCAAGATCATCTCCCTGCCGGCCGATTCAACGCCCGTGGACTTCGCCTATGCCGTCCACACCGAGGTTGGCCACAGAACCATGGGCGCCAGGGTCAATGGCCGCCTGGTCCCCCTGGACACCAAGCTGCGCAACGGGGACACGGTAGAGATTCTGACCAGCAAGTCCGACACCGATGGGCCCTCGCGCGACTGGCTCAGCTTTGCCAAGAGCCCCCGTGCCCGCAGCAAAATCCGTCAGTGGTTCAGCAAGGAGCGCCGTTCGGAGACCATCGAGGAGGGCAAGGACGAGCTCATCCGCGCCATGCGCAAGCGGAACCTGCCCGTGGCCAGCCTGCTGACCCCTGAAGCCATGGTGGGGGCTGCCGACGAGCTCAACTATCCCAATGAGAAGGCGGTTTACGCCGCTATTGGCGACGGACAGGTCTCCACTCAGAACGTGATCTCCCGGCTGGTACATGATGCCGGCCGGTCGGCCCTTGAGGACGAGGTGGAGCAGGAGGCCATTCCCCTGCAGCGGGTCACCAAGTCCAGCCGGCCGGAGACCTCCCAGGGGATTTCGGTCAAGGGCGTGGACGATGTCTGGGTCAAGCTGGCCCGTTGCTGTACTCCAGTGCCAGGGGACCCCATCACCGGGTTCATCACCCGCAACCAGGGCGTCTCGGTTCATCGGTCCGACTGCCAGAATCTTCTGGAACTGCGCAAGAAGCAGCCCGAACGCATCATAGAGGTCTCCTGGACGGGCAAACAGGGCACATTCATGGTCCAGATTCAAGTGGAGGCCCTGGACCGGCCCCACCTGCTCTCGGACATTACTCAGGTCCTGTCCGACCACGGGGTCAACATCCTGTCGGGCAGCCAATCCACCGGTCGTGACCGGGTTGCGGTCAGTCAATTCGTCTTCGAGATGGGCGACCCCCAACATCTGAATACGCTCCTGTCGGCTGTCAGGAAGATCGACGGTGTCTTCGATGCCTACCGGCTGACCGGAGCCAAGGGCTCGACCAGACCTCATATGCGGGCCATCTGACTTTCCCTGCAATCACCGTTATGCCTACTTTTCCTCTTACTCTCGCGACGGCATTTTGCCGGTATCTCGTCAAACCTATTACTTGCTTTCAGCCTTGAAAATTCAACGGCTCAAAGTCTAAAAGACGGTTATTAAAAAGACGGTTATTAACGGTTATTACAGAAAGACCCCCGGTGGTCAATGACTAAGCCGGGGGTTCTAACGGAAACTGCTACAATCAGCGCACGGCGTTCATCCACTGCTCCTTGGTGGCCTTCTCGGCCTCCAGTTCCTGCTTCTTGGCCGGATCCTGCTCGGCGGCGATTCGCTGATCCAGGTCCTGAAGCTGGGCGGCCAGCTGCTGCTCGAAGCTGGAGACGCGGGCATCGGCCTCGGGGTCGGACTGGTTCCAGGCCGCATCTTCCACGGCCTTGATTTGCCGGTCCACGGCATCCATCCTGCCCTCGATTCGGCGCACGTCGTCACGGGGGACGAAACCAATGGCGTCCCATTCCTCCTGAATCTTGGCCAGCTCCTGCCGGGCTTGCTTGGCGGCCTTGGAATCCTTGACGGGCAGCAAGGCCTCGGCCTTGGCCACCAGGGCCTCCTTCTTGGTCAGGTTCTCGCGCTCGTTGACCGAGGTCTTGTCTCGGTCGGCCTGACGGGCGTTGAAGAAGACATCCGCGGCCTGACGGAACCGAGCCCAGAGGGCGTCGTCATCCTGACGTCCTGCACGCCCGGCCTGCTTCCAGCGGTCCATGAGCTCGTTGAACTGATGGGAAGTGGGTCCCCAGTCAGTGGAGTCCTTGATCTGGTCGGCCTCGGCGATGATTTCTTCCTTGATCCGCTTGGTCTCGGACCGCTGGGCGTCACGCTGCTGGGCCCACTTGCGGCGGGCCTGGTTGAAGGTGGTGCGGGCGGAGGAGAAACGCTTCCAGAGCGCGTCCGCGTCGGCCTTGTCGATGCGGATGGTGGTGCGCTGGTGGTGTTGCCACTGCTCGAAGAGGGAACGGAACTTGTCTGCTGTGGATCGCCAGTTGGTGGAGTCGCCCAGGGATGCTGCCAGCTCTTCGGCCTTCTCCACGATGGCGGTCCGCTCCTTGATGGCCTTGGCCATGGCATCCTTGCGTGCCTGCGCCAGTTCAGCCTTGCGAGTCTGCCCCTTTTCGGCCAGCTGCTCCAGTTGCGTGCGCAGGGCGGCAAGGTCGCCGACTGCTTCAGGCTGACTGGTCTCCTCCTTGAGTGAGGTTATGGATTCGTCGATCTCGTGGGCCTTGATCTTGGGACTGCGCAGTCTGGAGGCGAATAGGTTCAGCTTCTCCTTGAGGTCCAAGTATCGGCGAGCATAAAGGTCCAGGGCCTCCTTGGCATCAGCATTGGGGAACTGGCCCACCTGGCGCTCCTGGTCACCTTCGCGGACGAAGACGTTGCCCTGCTCGTCCACCCGGCCGAAGGCTTCTGCCTTGTCGATCTCCTCCTGGCTGTAGGTGGGAGCGGCCGGGGCGGCCTTGACGTGAGGGGCCTTGTGGGCCAGAGCTGCGGGGGAGGGAACCGCCTTGGGCTTGGGCGCAGCAGGTGTAGCTGCTGGCGCGGGTGCTTCCGCAGTTGCAGGCTGTGGCTCAGCCGGTACCGGTGCGCTCTGGGTTGGTGCATCCTCAGTAGATGCGGTCTGTCCGGGGGCAGCCTGTTCCTGCCCGGCTTCGGGCGTTGTCGCAGCGGCGACCTGGCCCTCCGCGTCCGCGGTGTGCTCCTCCTGCGGTGTCGAGGTGTTCTCGGGTGTGATGGCGGTGTTGTCGGCCATGGCCAGCTCCTTAGGCTTGTGTGTTGGAGAGATCGCAAAATATGGCAATACCATTTTCCTTGACCTCCTATAGTATAGGTTCTTATGGCAAAAGGCACATCTCTATCCGGTTTCCCAGAATGGCTTCCTTCGCAAAGAGTGGTGGAGCAGCGCATCCTCGACACGCTCCGCAAGGTCTTCGAATTGAACGGCTACATCGGCATTGAGACCAGAGCCGTAGAAGAGGGCTCCAGCCTGCTCAAGAAGGGGGAGACCAGCAAGGAGATCTACCTGCTCTCCCGACTGCAGGATCTGGGCCAGGAAAAGGATGTGCCAGTGGAGCGCCGGCTGGGGCTGCATTTTGACCTGACCGTGCCGCTGAGTCGCTATGTTGTGGAGCACAGCAACGACTTGACCTTCCCCTTCAAACGCTGGCAGATTCAGAAGGTCTGGCGAGGAGAGCGCCCCCAGGAGGGACGGTTCAGGGAGTTCGTTCAGGCTGACATTGACGTAATTGGCAACGGAGAGTTGCCCGACCACTACGAGGTCGAGGTGCCCCTGGTCATGCTGAGTGCTCTGGAGGAGCTGAGGGCCTTCGGCCTGCCCAAGCCCACTGTGCATGCCAACAACCGCAAGCTTTCCGAGGGATTCTACCGGGGTCTGGGTCTGGAGGATGTCGAGGGCGTTTTGCGCGAGATCGACAAGCTGGACAAGATTGGCCCTGACGAGGTGGCCAGCCTGTTGGTCAGTGAGTGCGGCGCCAATCAGGATCAGGCCAAGGCGTGCCTGGATCTGGCCGAGCTGACCGCCGACGATGGCAAGCAGCTGCGCCAGCGGTTCGATGCCTTGGTTGACAAGGTTGGCATCGATAAGGAGTCTTCTTCGTACGCCTTAGCCATTGAGGGGCTAAAGACGCTGGCCATGATCATCGACGAGGCTGCCCGCATTCGGCCTGGCTCGGTCATCGCCGACCTGAAGATTGCCCGCGGGCTGGACTACTACACCGGCTCTGTCTACGAGACCTTCCTGGAGGGGGCGCAGTCCCTGGGATCCATCTGTTCCGGCGGCCGCTATGACAATCTTGCTAGCCAGGGCAACCGGACCTATCCAGGAGTAGGGCTGTCCATTGGGCTTTCTCGCCTGCTCTCCTACCTGCTGGCCCACGGGGTTCAGGCCTCCAGGGTTTCTCCGGCTGCGGTCATGGTCGCCGTCTGGGACGAGGAGGATCGGACCATCAGCAACCACATCGCCCAGGATCTGCGGGCCAGGGGTATTGCCGCTGATGTGGCGCCTACTGCAGCCAAGATTGGCAAACAGATCCGCTATGCCGACCACCTGGGCATCCCCTATGTCTGGTTCCCTGCCAAGGAGGGCCAGCAGGAGGGCGACCAGGTCAAGAACATCATCACCGGGAATCAGACTCCGGCTGACCTGGTGTCGTGGACGCCGGATAGCCTGTATGCCCGGCAGAGTGTGGAATACCAGGCCTGACGCAGGGGCAGGCCGAGCATTATGGAGGTACAGGAAAGCATGGGCCAGTCGGCTTACAGAACGAGCTACGCCACGGATGTCACTGAAGATATGGTCGGTCGCCAGGTGACGGTGGCCGGATGGGTGGATCGCCGCCGTGATCACGGAGGCGTGGCCTTCATCGACCTGCGTGACCGCTCCGGTCTGGTGCAGATCGTCATCTATGACGAGGAAGAGGCCCGGCCCCTGCGTAGCGAGTACGTCATTCAGGTCACCGGCAAGGTTCGCGAACGTCCTGAGGGCAATGACAACGAACACCTGTCCACCGGACACATCGAGATCGTTGCAGACAAGATTGAGGTTCTGGCTAAGTCGGCAGCCCTGCCCTTCCAGGTGTCCACAGCCCTGGAGAACGAGGCCGAGAACAAGCTGCCCGGCGAGGATGTGCGGCTGCGCTACCGTTATCTGGACCTGCGTCGCCCCTCCATGCAGCACAACATCCGTCTGAGGGCCGCCATGAACCGTGCCGCCCGTGCTGCCCTGGATAAGATGGATTTCTGCGAGATCGAGACGCCGACCCTGATCAAGTCCACCCCCGAGGGCGCCCGTGACTTCCTGGTGCCGGCCCGCCTGGTGCCCGGATCCTGGTACGCCCTGCCGCAGTCTCCCCAGCTGCTCAAGCAGTTGCTGATGGTGGGCGGCTTTGAGCGTTACTACCAAATCGCCCGTTGCTACCGCGACGAGGACTTCCGCGCCGACAGGCAGCCCGAGTTCACGCAGCTGGATATCGAAATGAGCTTCGCCTCCCAGGAGGACGTCATGGCCATGGCCGAGCAGGTCATTGCCGAGGTCTGGAAGGCTGCAGGATTCGAGGTTACCCTGCCCATCCCCAGGATCAGCTGGCAGGAGGCCATGGACAAGTATGGTTCCGACAAGCCTGACCTGCGCTTCGGCAACCCTATCGTCGAACTGACCGACTACTTCAAGAACACCCCCTTCCGGGTCTTCCAGGCTCCATACGTAGGCGCCGTGGTCTACCAGGGTGCGGCTAACCTGCCCCGCAGGCAGTTCGACGCTTGGCAGGAATGGGCCCGCCAGCGTGGTGCAAAGGGTCTGGCCTATGTCCAGTTCACTGGCGACGGCACTCTCAAGGGCCCGGTGGCCAAGAACCTGTCTGATGCCGAGCGCCAAGGCCTCAAGAAGGCCGTAGGCGCCACGGACGGGGATGCCGTCTTCTTTGCAGCCGGTCCCCGTGAGGCTTCGCAAACCCTGCTTGGCGCGGCCCGTGTGGAGATCGCCCGTCGCCAGGGGCTGCTCAAACCCGACGAATTCGCCCTGACCTGGGTGGTGGACTTCCCGCTCTTCAAGCCCACCGACGACCCGGACGACGACGATGTGGCCGTGGGACATTCTAAGTGGACCTCCATGCACCATCCCTTCACCATGCCTTCGGCCGACTGGATCGACCGCTTCGACAAGGATCCCGAACACGCCATGAGCGACTCCTATGACATCGTCTGCAACGGCGAGGAGATGGGCGGCGGCTCGGTGCGTATTCACCGCGACGACATTCAGGATCGGGTCTTCAAAGTGCTGGGCATCGGCCCCGAGGAGGCCCAGGAGAAGTTCGGCTTCCTGCTGGAGGCCTTCAAATACGGCGCTCCGCCCCACGCAGGCATCGCCTTCGGTTGGGACAGGACTGCCCAGATCCTGACCGGAGCGGACTCCATCCGCGATGTCATAGCCTTCCCCAAGTCCGGTGGCGGCCAGGATCCTATGACCGGGGCTCCGGCGCCCATCTCCGACCAGCAACGCGCCGAGACCGGTGTGGATTGGGAACCGGATCAGGAGGATACCGACTGAGCGCACTTCGTCACTGGTCGACGAGAGTCTAAAAGGGCTGGAATTCTGCGGGATTTCGGCCCTTATTGTTTAGGCCAGTTTACGCGCAGCAGGTCAATTGGTCGCGTTCGGCCAGTGGCTCTGCTTTTCAGGAGAACCGTTTCTATGGCCGCTCTGCAACAAAGGATGAGTAAACTGCCCAATATGAGCGAAACAAGCAAACAGCCGTCGGAGCGGATTCTGCCGGAGAAACCGGCCTCGGATCGCCCCGTCCAGGATAATTCCGGGCCGCTGGTCGAGCTGGCGCACGTCGAGAAGCATTTTGGCAACCTGCACGTCCTCAAAGACATCAACCTGCAGGTTGATACCGGCGAAGTGCTGGTGGTGGTCGGCCCCTCAGGCTCCGGCAAGTCCACCATGTGCCGGACTATCAATCGTCTGGAGTCCATCGACTCCGGTGTCATCAGGATCGAGGGAGAGCCTTTGCCTCAGGAGGGACGTGACCTGGCTCGGCTCAGGGCCGAGGTGGGCATGGTCTTCCAGTCCTTCAATCTGTTCGCCAACAAGACCATCCTGGAGAACATGACCCTGGCGCCCATCAAGGTGCGCCATATGCCCAAGAAGGATGCTGAGGACCTGGCCATGGACCTCTTGGCCCGGGTGGGCGTGGAATCCCAGGCCTCCAAGATGCCCTCCCAGCTCTCAGGCGGCCAGCAGCAGCGCGTGGCCATAGCCCGCGCCCTGGCCATGCAGCCCAAGATCATGCTCTTCGACGAGCCCACATCGGCTCTTGACCCGGAGATGGTCAACGAGGTGCTGGATGTGATGATTCAGCTGGCCCAGGAGGGCATGACCATGATCTGCGTGACCCACGAGATGGGCTTTGCCCGCCAGGCCGCCGACCATATCGTTTTCATGGCCGATGGACGGATTCTGGAGAAGGACGACCCCGACGACTTCTTCGATCACCCCAAGACCCAGAGGGCCGCCGACTTCCTGTCCAAGATTCTGACCCACTGAAGCAGGAGGGAAGCGTATCCGCATGAATGCAAGCATGCATGGCATGGGCCAGCCGTTGAAACGGCTTGCCAGGAATTTGACCGCGATCCTGTGCGCTTTGGGTTGCCTGATCTCCTTGGCGGCCTGCGGCTCCGACAAGGAGGCAGGCAAGATTCGGGTGGGCATCAAGTTCGACCAGCCTGGTCTGGGCTTCAAGAAGGCCGGAACCTATGTGGGCTTTGACGTGGACGTGGCCACCTACATCGCCGACAAGCTAGGTTATAGCCCCGACGACATCGTCTGGAAGGAGGCCCCCTCCAAGCAGCGTGAGGCCATGCTCCAGAACGGCGACGTGGACATGATCCTGGCCTCCTATTCCATAACGGATGAGCGCAAGCGGGCCGTCTCTTTCGCTGGACCCTACATCGTGGCCGGACAGGACCTGCTGGTGCGCAAGGAGGACCACCATATCCGTGGCCCCGAAGACCTCAATGGCAAACGACTGTGCTCAGTGACTGGATCCACCTCGGCCGTCACCGTCAAGAAACGGTTCGCGAAAGAAGTCCAGCTGATGGAGCAGCCGGGCTACGCCGAATGCGCCACCGCCCTCTTCTCCGGCATCGTCGATGCAGTCACCACTGACGACATCATCCTGGCTGGTCTGGCTTCCGCCTCACGTGGAAGGCTGCGGCTGGTGGGCAAGCCCTTCACCCAGGAGTACTACGGTGTGGGCATCAAAAAAGGCAATACCAAGCTGGCCCACAAGATCAACGCGGCTCTGGCCGACATGGAGGCCAACGGCTCCTGGCAGCGGGCGCTCGAGAACAACACCCGGGGCACCCATTACAAACCCGATCCGCGCTACAACCCACCTAAGCCCAAGGAGGGGGAGTGAGATGTCAACCATCATCGAACTGTTCACCGACTACGACATCCCGGCAGCCTTTTGGGTCAACATCCAGCTGACCCTCTGGTCGGCCCTCTTCTCGCTGATCCTGGGCATCATCCTGGTGATCATGCGCATCTCGCCCATCTCCTCCCTGCGGGCCGTCGGCCGAGGGTATGTGGAGTTCTTCCAGAACATGCCTTTGACCATCATCATGGTCTTCATGGTCCTGGGAGCCTTCGCACAGCTCAAGATCAGCTTCTCGCCGGAATTCTCCGTCAACTTCTTCTGGCTGGCAGTGACGGGCCTGTCCCTGTATACGGCAGCATTTGTCTGCGAGTCCTTGCGCTCGGGCATCAACACGGTGCCTCTGGGCCAGGCCGAGGCGGCCCGTGCCCTGGGGCTGAGCTTCTTCCAGTCGGCCTCGCAGATCATTCTGCCCCAGGCCTTCCGTGGTTCGGTAGCGCCCTTGGGCAACACCTTCATCGCCCTGCTGAAGAACTCCACCGTGGCTGCGGCCGCCTCCGTGGCATCCGAGAGCTCCTCCCTGATGAGCGAGATGATAGAGTTCCACGCCAATGCCATTGTGGCCATCTTCCTGATTTTCGCCCTAGGATATGTGATTCTGGTTTTGCCCATCGGAGCTTTGACCACGTACCTGTCAAACAAGCTGGCAGTGAGGAGGTGAGCGGCCATGGCACCAGATAATGAGAGCTCGCTGCTCTTCGATCAGCCCGGTCCCAAGGGTCGGCGCACCATACGAATCGCCAATTGGATAGCCGCTATCATCTTCGCCATAGTGGTCATTCTGGTGCTGATGAGGCTGCACAATCCTCCTGATGGGGAGAACCAGCTCAGCTGGGAGCTTTGGCGTCCGGCCCTGGACTACGAAGCTTGGTCGGACTTCTATCTGCCTGGGCTCTGGCTGACCATCAAGGCTTCGGTGGTTGCAGTGATTGGCTCGGTCATCTTTGGGTTTGTCTTCGGCCTTGGCCGTCTGCTGCCCAACTGGCTGGTAAGGGCAGTCTCAGGAATCATCGTGGAGTTCTGCCGGGCCGTCCCGGTTCTTATGATGATGATCTTCTTCTGGCGCTGGTTCGCCTTTGCCGGAGTCAGCCAGGCCTCCTATTGGGCCGTCGTGCTGGGCCTCATTCTTTACAATGGCTCCGTGGTGGCTGAGTTGATTCGTTCGGGGGTGGGCAACCTGCCCAACGGCCAGCGTGAGGCCTCCCTGGCACTGGGGCTGACCAGGACCCAGTCGCTGATGCAGATCGAGGTTCCGCAGGCCGTCTACGCCATGCTACCGGCGGCCGTGACCCAGCTGGTCGTGGTCCTCAAGGATACGGCTCTGGGCTCCATCATCATGTACACGGATCTGCTGCAGGAGTCCCGTCGTCTGGGCTCCATGTACTTCAACATCCTGCAGACCCTGGTGGTGGCCTCGGTGGTCTACTTCTTCGTCTGCTTCCTGCTGTCGCACTTCGCCCGTTGGCTGCCCAAGAAGATGCAGGAGCGCACTGCCGCCCCCGCCGACTTCGTGGAGCCGGCCGCGCCCGTGGCCATCATGGATCCCTCCAACGTCAACCAGATAGCCGTAGCCAAGGAGGTGGACGAGGACCGGTACGGCGGTGCGCCGTTGCAGTACCACGCCCACCACCGTGGATCCAATGCCTCCATCCAGCACTGGAGGAAGACCCGCTACATCCAGGGCTATGACAGGACCCAGCCCGACACGCTGGTCGATCCGCACAAGGCGAGCCTTGAGATTCCGGACTTCCTTAAACCCGGCCGTGGCAGCCGCTCCGGTGGTGAGCAGAAAGCCGAGGGGAAGACCAGGAAGGAGAAGAAAGGCGGCAGCGACAAAGACAGCAAGAACAGGAGCTGACGAAGAGCTCCTTGCTGTTCCCTGTCTGGCGGCTTTCCCGTTTCTGGACTTAGTTGACGAAGCCTGTGTCCGGCCGGACTTGTGTGCCTGGCCGGATAGACTGGTGGACATGGTCCAAGAACATGCTGATTCCTCAACCGCCTCAACCGACCAACCAGTCTCCTTGGGCGACTTGGTCCCTGAGGCGGGAGGCCCCCGCAATCTGACCGAGGATCAGATTTACGACCGTTTCTTCTCCTGGGTGGCTTCCCGGGGCATCACCCCCTGGCCGCATCAGGAGGAGGCTGTCCTCTCCCTGGTTTCTGGCGACCATGTGATTCTGTCGACCCCGACCGGCTCGGGAAAGTCCATGGTGGCCCTGGCCATGCATTTCATCGCCCTGTGCACTGGGCGGCGCTCCTATTACACGGCTCCCATCAAGGCCCTGGTCTCCGAGAAGTTCTTCGACCTGGTTTCGGTTCTGGGTCGCGACCGGGTGGGTATGATCACCGGCGACACCCATATCAACACGGATGCCCCGGTCATCTGCTGCACTGCCGAGATCCTGGCCAACCAGGCGCTCAGGGAGGGTCGCCATGCCGATATCGGCTGTGTGGCCATGGATGAGTTCCACTATTACGGGGATCCGGACCGAGGCTGGGCCTGGCAGGTGCCCCTGCTGACCCTGCCCGATGTGCAGTTCCTGCTTATGTCGGCCACCCTGGGCGACGTGGATCAGATCGCCCAGGACCTGGAGCGCAAAACCGGGGTGGGGGTGGACATCGTCGCCGACGCCCCCCGACCGGTCCCACTGGATTACCGTTATGTGGACACCCCATTGCCCAACACTGTGGAGTCCTTGCTGGCCGATGGGGATTCGCCGGTCTACATCGTCCACTTCTCACAGGATGCCGCCCTGGAGACGGCCCAGGCCCTGTCCAGCACGGGGGTCTCCGACCGGGGCCAGCGCGACCGGATCAAGGATGTCATGGCCGGCACCCGCTTCACCACGGCCTTCGGCAGGATTCTGCAGCGGCTGCTGCGCACCGGGGTCGGGGTCCACCATGCGGGCATGCTGCCCAGGTACCGGCGTCTGGTGGAGCAGCTGGCCCAGGATGGCCTTCTGCCGGTCATCTGTGGCACGGACACCCTGGGGGTCGGCATCAATGTACCCATCCACACGGTCCTGCTGACCGGACTGACCAAGTTCGACGGCTACAGGATGCGCCGCCTGCGGGCTCGGGAATTCCACCAGATTGCTGGCAGGGCCGGACGCATGGGCTTCGATACCAGCGGGCTGGTCGTGGCCGAGGCCCCCGAATACGAGATAGAGAACGCCAAGGCCGTGGCCAAAGCCGGCAACGACCCCAAGAAGCTCAAGCGGATCAAGCGGAAGAAGCCCCAGGAGGGGTTCGTAACCTGGGGCAAGGGAACCTTCGACAAGCTGATCGAAGCACGTCCCGAGACCCTGACGCCGCACCTGAAGATATCCCACGCCATGGTGCTCAACGAGGTCGACCAGGGCGGTGATGCCAGGAGACGGGTCGAGGACCTGATCGAGGACTCCCGTCAGACACCGCAGCAGAAGGAGCATCTGCAGGACCGGGCAGACGAGATCTTCCAGACCCTGACCGACACCGGGGTCATCGAGACCGAAAGGAACCCCGACGGCGGCCTGGACTACTTCACGACCGTGGACCTGCCCGAGGACTTCGCCCTGGACCAGCCCCTTTCGCCCTTCCTGCTGGCCGCCCTGGAGCTGCTGGATCCCGAGGACCCTGACTATGACATGGATCTGCTCTCCATGGTCGAGGCCACCCTGGAGGATCCCCGGCAGATACTCAAGGCACAGCAGCGGCAGGCCCGCGATGCGGCCATCCAGCAGATGAAGGAGGATGGCCTGGAGTACGAGGAACGTATGGAGCGTCTGCAGGAGGTGACCTGGCCCAAGCCCCTGGAGGAGCTGCTGGGGGAGGCCTTCGACCGCTACCGCCGGGATGTTCCCTGGGCCAACGACTATGAGATCCACCCCAAGTCTGTTCTGCGGGACATGATCGAGACGGCATCGGACTTCAACGGCTACATCGCCCGCTATGGAATATCCCGGTCGGAGGGGACACTGCTGCGCTATCTGTCCGACGCCTATCGGGCGCTCAGCAGGACGGTGCCCGAAGAGTTCATGGATGAGCGGCTGGAGGACATCCTGGCCTGGCTGGGGTTGATTGTCCGCTCGGTGGATTCCAGCCTGGTTGATGAGTGGGAGGCCGCAGGCAGGGCCGAAAATGGCGAAGTCGCAAGCGGTCTGGATGCCGCTCCGCCCAAGGTGGAAAACCAGGTGGTGGCGGACCGGCGTGGGTTGACCCTGTTGGTGCGCAATGCCATGTTCCAGCGGGTGGAACTGGCGGCCGCCGACCGGCCGGAGGTCCTGGCCGACCTGGATGCGGACTGGGGCTATGGCCTGCGGGCCTGGAGCGACGCGCTGGACGACCTCTACGAGGACCATGAGCAGATTCTGACCGATGCCCAGGCCAGGTCCTCGGACTTCTTCAGCCTGGATGACCGTGACGAGTACCAGGGGCACACCTGGCGGGTCCAACAGATCTTTGACGACGTCGAGGGCGAACGCGACTGGGGCATCGCAGGCATCGTGGATCTGGATGCCACCCAGGAGAGCGGCCAGGTGGTCTTCAAGGAGTACCGGGTGGGTCCCATCGAGGAACTGATGGACCTCTAGCCCCGAGGCGTTACAGGACCTTGGAGAGGAAGGACTGCAGCCGAGGGCTCTGCGGATGGCCGAAGATCTGTTCGGGCGTGCCCTCCTCCTCGATGATCCCGGCATCGGTGAAGATCACCCTGGAGGAGACCTCCCGGGCGAAGGCCATCTCGTGGGTGACCAGAATCATGGTCATGCCGCCCTCTGCCAGGGAGCGAATGACTTCAAGCACGTCGCCCACCATCTCCGGATCCAGGGCCGAGGTGGCCTCGTCGAAGAGCATGATGTCCGGGTGCATGGCCAGGGCGCGGGCGATGGCCACACGCTGCTGCTGCCCGCCTGACAAATCCGTGGGCCGCGCGTCCGCCTTCTCCTGAAGCCCTACGGTCTCCAGTAGGTCCAGGGCCTGCTGCCGGGCATCCTCCTTGGGTGTCTTGTGCAGCATATGGGGGGCCAGCATGATGTTGTCGGCCACGCTCATGTTGGGGAAGAGGTTGAAGTGCTGGAAGACCATGCCCACATGCTCGCGTAGCTTGTCGATGTTGGTCTTTGGATCGGAAATGTCGATTCCATAGACGCTGATCGTGCCCGAGGTCGGCATCTCCAGGGCGTTGATGCAGCGTAGCAGGGTGGACTTGCCCGCGCCCGATGGGCCGATAATGGAGATGACCTCACCGGGCTTGACCTCCATGTCGATCCCCTTGAGGACCTCGGTGTCGCCGTAGCACTTGTGCAGGTCGCGGATGGATACGGCCATCTGGGACTCTCCTCGATTGCGGCGACTTTGGTTCTGGCGGATGCGACGGGTCAGTCGTCCGGTGTCCATGTCCGGGTCCTCGAAGTTCATCGATGCAACCTCCTATCGAGCATATTGGCCATCCAGGTCAGGGCGCTGATGGCGACGAAGTAGATGACGCCCACCATGAACAGGGTTTCGGTCACGCGGAAGTTGGCCGCGTAGATCTGCTGGGCCTGGTAGAGCAGTTCGCCGAAGCCGATGGCCAGCAGCAGGGAGGAATCCTTGAGCATGATGACCAGCTGGTTGATGATGGAGGGCGTGGCGAATCTGACTGCCTGGGGCAGGATGACCCGGCGCAGGGCCATGCGACGTGTCAGGCCCAGACTGCGTGCTCCCTCCATCTGCCCGACGTCCACCGAGTCAATGGCCCCGCGCACGATCTCCACCAGATAGGCTCCGGAGTTGAGGGACAATGTCAGCGCGCCGGCCAGCCAGATGCTGATGCGGTGGCCGATCAGCTGGGGGACACCCAGGTAGAAGAAGAAGGCCCAGACCAGGACGGGTGTGCCCCTGAAGACCGCCACGTAGATGCGGGCAATCCAGGACAGGATCCGGTTGGGGCTTATCCGCCACAGTCCCAGGATGATGCCGATGGCCAGGGCGATGACGAAGGATATGGCTGTGATGGCCAGGGTGTTGCGCAGGCCCAGCATCAGGGAGGGGAAGGCCTGGCGGACCAGTTCGAAGAATCCTGGCCGGGAGGCGGGGGCACTCTTGCTGGAGTGGCCGCTGCCCACATAGGAATCGACCAGCTTCTTATAGCTGCCATCGGCCTTCATCTTGGCCAGGCCCTCGTTGAAGGCGGCCACGAACTCCTTGTTCTCGCCCTTGCGGACGGCCGCCCCGTAGGAGGCGCCAGGCTCCTTCTTGGTCACGGTCTTCAGTCCGTTGCCCTGGGCGATGCCGTAAGCCAGGACCGGGTAGTCGTCGATGACCGCCTGGGCATTGCCGGACTTGACCATCTCATACATGGTGGAGGACTGGTCCACCGCCTTGACCGTGAAGCCGTATTGGGCCGCACGCTGCTTGGCGAAAGCCTCGCCCTCGCTGCCCGTCTTGACGGCCACCACCGTGCCTTGCAGATCCTTGTAGCTGTGGATCTGGTCGTTGTCCTTGGCGATGGCCATCTGCACGCCGGAGTCGAAATAGGGGTCGGTGAAGTCGTAGACCTGCTTGCGCTGGTCGGTGATGGTCATGCCGGCTATGACCACATCGGCCTGCTGGGAGTTCAAGGCCTGGAGGGCGGCGTTGAAGCCCAAGGACTGGATCTGCACCGAGAACCCCTCGATGTCGGCGATCTTGCGGATCAGATCCATATCGATGCCGACCAGCTTGCCGGAGGAGTCCCTGAATTCGAAGGGTGCAAAGGTGGTGTCGGTGGCGACGCGGAAGGTTCGTCCGTGGACCGCCTGCGCGGCGGGGGAGTCCTGGGTCGCCTGCGCCGGCGTGGCCAGGGGGGCGACGATCAGGGCTGAGAGCCCCAGGACCAGGGCGAGCAGGCCGACGACCCACCTGCCTGGACCCGATGTCCATCCCTGGCGAACATGCTTGGCGATCACTGGCGATTCTCCTTATTGCTCCGACCTGTACCGGTCCCGATTTTTCAGGCGACAGGCCTTGCTGCCGCCCACGGACTTTCCTGAAGATATCCAGGCTGATGACCAGTAAACTGTACACACACCGTATTTCTGGAACCCAACTACGCGCTGGGCGATACGGCCATATGGGTTTCCAGTCTAGCGCGTTCGTCTTGCTATTTGTGGCAGGCTCAGGCCTATGCTGGTGAGGGCGGGGAGCCATAGGGGCCCCGAGGAATGAGGTATTGCAGATGGTTGATGATCTCTTCCAGGCGGCTGATCCCCCCGAGGAGCACACCCTGCCTTTGGCTGTCAGGATGCGGCCCAGAAGCCTGGACGAGGTGGTCGGCCAGGACAAGGTCACAGCCCCTGGAACCCCCTTGGAGCGCCTGGCCCGGTCGGATCCGAACAACCGTCTGACGGCTCCCAGCTCGGTTATTCTTTTCGGTCCTCCCGGTGTGGGCAAGACCACCCTGGCCTACATTGTCGCCCGACAATCCGGGCGGCATTTCGAGGAGCTTTCGGCTGTTACCTCGGGGGTTAAGGAGGTCCGGCAGGTTATCGCCCAGGCTCGTGAGCGGCTGGTCAGTCAGGGGCAGGAAACGGTCCTCTTCATCGATGAGGTCCACCGTTTTTCCAAGTCGCAGCAGGATGCACTGCTGCCCAGCGTAGAGAACCGGGATGTGACTTTTATCGCAGCCACCACGGAGAATCCCAGCTTTTCGGTCATCTCGCCCCTGCTTTCGCGCTCGGTGGTGGTCAAGCTGGAGGCCTTGGACGATCAGGACCTGGCCAAGCTGGTCCGCAGGGCTGTCAAGGACCAGCGGGGGCTCAAGGATCAGGTAAGACTGGATCCAGAGGCTTTGGACCAGATCGTGCGTTTTTCCGGAGGTGATGCCCGTCGTGCTCTGACCATTTTGGAGGCTGCAGCGGGAGCTGTCACCGAGGACGGGCCTCGCGCCAAGGGGGCGCGTCGGCCGCTGATCAATGCCAAGGTGGTCTCCTCGGTCATGGACGTGGCCTCTGTCCGCTATGACAAGAAGGGTGACGATCACTACGACGTGGCATCGGCCTTCATCAAGTCAATGCGTGGTTCCGACGTGGATGCGGCCCTGCACTACCTGGCTCGGATGATCCGGGCTGGCGAAGATCCGCGCTTCATCGCCCGACGAATCATGATCGCCTCTGCCGAGGAGGTAGGCATGGCTTCTCCGGAGGTGTTGGAGATCACGGTCGCAGCTGCTCAGGCCGTGGCCATGGTGGGCATGCCTGAGGCCCGCCTGATCCTGGCCGAGGCAGTTATCGCCGTGGCTACCGCACCCAAGTCCAACGCGTCCTACCTGGCCATCAACCAGGCCCTGGAAGACGTGGATGCCGGGCATATCGGCCAGGTTCCCCTTCATCTGCGCAACGCTCCCACCAAGCTGATGAAGGCCTGGGGCAACCACGAAGGCTATCAGTATGCCCACGATGCGCCGGACGCAGTGGCACCCCAGCAGTACATGCCGGACGAACTGGTCGGACGACGCTATTACCATCCGAATGATCGGGGCTATGAGCGCCAGCTCGGTCCCCGACTGGAGGCCATCAGGGCCATCCTGGACAGGGCCGCCGGGCCGGAGGGAAACGCCGGGTCTAGGCAATGACCGCCGAGACTCCTATACTGAACACCCAATAGACGTTGAGCAGCCACACAATGACCGAAACGCCGCAGGATCCAGGCCTTCCATATTGACGGTCGCCACGCTCCCACAAGGAGTCTGTCGTCGTCGGCAGGCCTGGCATGGACGCATGGGGTTTGCCTGCCTCATGCACGGGCGCGAGGGTGACGATGTCGACAGCGGTCATTGACAAAGCAGACATATCCGAACAATCAAAGGGTCTCGGTGTGGCCGAGGACGACCTGGCGGTCCGCGAGATTACCCGGCGAGTAGACAATGCTCGTGAATCGGCTACTTTCTACAAGATCGTGGCCCTGGTGGCTGCGGGAATGCTCATGGACAGCATCGATGTCTATGTGGGCAGCGCAGTAGCCAGTTCGGCCTTGAGCACCGGATGGTCCACGGTCGCCCAGAATTCCCTCTTCCTGTCGGCCGGCTTCCTAGGGCTCCTGGTGGGTTCGCTGCTGGCCGGGTTTATCGGAGACCTGCGTGGACGCAAGACCGCCTATCAGATCAACCTGTTGCTCTTCGGAGGCTTTACCCTGCTGGGCGCTCTGGCACCGAACATGGCCGTCCTTTCGGTCTGTCGTCTGGGGGCCGGCCTGGGGCTGGGCGCCGAGATTGTCACCGGCTTCTCCATGGTCAACGAATTCGCTCCCATCAAGCACCGCGGCCGTTGGAGTGCCATCGTCTCCCTCGTGGCTAACACCGGAGTGCCCCTGGCCATGCTCCTGTGCGCCTGGATCATTCCCCGCTGGTCATGGAGGCCGCTCTTCATGGGAATCGGCTTGGCAGCTGCGCTGATCTGGTACTTGCGGCGTGACATCCCTGAGTCTCCTCGCTGGCTTGCCCTGCATGGGCGGATGGCCGAGGCCACCCAGGTGGTTGAACTTCTGGAGGCCGATAACGGTCGGAAAGAGTCAGACTCTGGCACTGTCAGTGGTTCCGCCCTCGCCGGAAAAAATGAGGGAATTAAGGTACCTGCCAAGGCGTCGGGTAGCATTGTCCGTGGCCTGATTGTGGCGACTGTGGCAGTTTCAGCCACTAACGTCTGCTCCTACGCTTTCACCTCCTGGGTGCCCACCATCCTGCTCAAGCGGGGTATTGATCTGAGCGGATCCCTGTGGATCAGCACTCTGATGATGCTGGGTGCTCCTCTCGGCTGCCTGATTGGATCCCTGCTTCTGGACCGGATTGGCCGCAAGCGGATCATCGTCACAGCCTTCCTGCTGACGGCGGTCTTCGGTCTGCTCTATGCCGCGCAGACCAGCCAGGTCACAGCCATTCTGGTGGGCATCCTGCTTATGGCCAGCCTCTATGTCCTCATGTCTTCGGTGGTGGCGGTCTATGCGCCCGAGCTCTTCCCGACCACTGTCCGCTTCCGTTGCGTAGGCATTGCCAATGCCGTTGCCAAGCTCTGCAATGTGCTCATGCCCGTGCTCATTGGAGCCATGCTCAGCCGGTGGGGGAGCACTTCAATATTTGTCACCATCAGCCTGGTGGCCCTGGCCTCCATGCTGGTTGTGGGCCTGATGGGCTGGGAGACGTCCGGCCGTTCGGTGGGCTGATAGGGCCGATCCAAGGGCGTAAAGGATATAACAGGTAAAAGGCCTGGCATGAGCCTGGTACCGTCGACGGGCGGTCAAGAGATCGGCCAGGTCCTTTTCTCAGTATTAATCCTTTCTCAGGAAGAGAGATCAGAGCTGGTTAGCCAGCAGCCGGTTGTAGACGCAACGTAACTCGGTTTGAAAGGTCTCGGGGTCGATGTCGGGATTCTGCTTGAACAGGTCAATCCACCAATTGTTGACCAACCTGATCCTCTTGCGAGCCATATCTGCGCCTGACCTGGTCAGGGCGATGATATTGATTCGGTGATCAGCGGGGTTCTGTTCACGGCTGACCAGGCCCTGGGCTTTCAAAGCCTTGAGATCCCGAGCCAGCAGACTGGGATCCACGCACAGGTCCCGGGCTATCTGGCGCTGGCTGAGGCCTGGATGATCATAGAGGTATACAATCAGATCACCCTGGGTGCCCCGCAAGGTGGAGTCGCCTGTATAGCGGCTGGCATCGTTGCGTGCATGCCGATAGATTCCGGCTATGCAGCTGCTCAGGTTGTGGTAGTGGCTCTTCTTTAACATCGCTGCTGCCCCCTAGCTGGTAAGGAAGATCGAAGAATTCTGCGGGCATGGTTAACCCGATAACCGCATGGACCCCTTCGGCGCCGTTCCCCTTCCAGGCCTATTCCCGGCAACTCCCTAGCCTCGGCCTAGCATGGACGACGCATTTTTCATCATATCAATACCGTCGACACCATGGGGATGGTCCACAATCGGAACAGAGGCCAGGCGCATCATAATTCCCCAGGCTGCCCCTACTTGATGTCTGTACCAGTCGATCATCCAGGAACTTTCTGTCTACCTCAGGCTCTTGGGTGAAAAGGAATTGCCCCTTTGCTCGTCCAAGGTCGGGGACTATCACCGTCGTTGCTCCACGGTATGCTAAAATGTTCTCTTTTCGCGACCTAATCTGGAAAGGGCTGGCATGCGGGTACTGGACTTCGACGGCACCATCTACGATGGCGAGAGTTTGCTTGACTTCTACCTGTTCACTGCCCGCAAGGATCCGCGGGTGCTGCACTACCTGCCGGTTGCCCTCTTCTATGCCGTCCGCTACCGCTTGGGCCGGGTCACCCTGGAGCAGCTGGATTCGGCCATGCGTCGGGTGGGCTCGCGCTACCTGCGACGGTTGACCTCGCGTCCCGGCTTTGACATGGACCGGCTGGTCAGCCAGTTCTGGGATGCCAACATGCACAAAATCATGGATTGGTACACCCCCCAGGCCGACGACGTGGTGGTGACCGCCTCATTCGATCTGGTGGCCGGGGAGGCCTGCCGACGACTGGGCATCAACCACTGCATCGGCTCCACTCTGGATTTGGAGTCCCTGACCGTGGGCTACCTCAACTTCGGACCTGACAAGCCCCTGCACTTTCAGCGGACCCTGGGCCAGGAGGCGGCTATTGACGCCTTCTACACCGATTCGGCCTTCGACCTGCCCATGATCGATCTTGCCCGGCGTGCCTACCTGGTCGAGCATGGCAAGGTCCGCCGCATCAAATAGGCCAAGTCTGCCTGCATCCTCCTCCTCATTGGCAAAGACTCCTTCTGGAGGGATGATTCCATCATTGAAGCGGCCTGTGTGCTAGTTCATGATTCGAAGGGGAAGACCAATCCCCACTGGCGGCGCAGGGAGTCCATGAGCTCCATGATGCGCAGCGTGTCTTTGTGGGGCATCTGGGCGCACTCGGTCTTGCCGTCCAGGATGGCCTGTGCGGCGCTGGCCACCTCGTACTCATAACCGGTCAGCTGGTCGGGGATGGGGTAGCTCTTCCTCAATTTATGGTCCTCGTCGTACAGGTCGATGGACTCCACATTGTTGATATTGGCACACTGCAGGTAACCCTGGTCTCCCCAGATGCGGCCGGTCCGGTCGCTGACTGAGACCATGGAGCTGGTTGCTGCTCCCATGGATCCATCCTGGTAGAAAATGGTTGTGGAGTTCTGGCTGTCCACGCCCTCCGGGCTGCGGACCCAATCCGTGCAGACCCGTTCGATGGGCTTGGGTCCCATGACCATGTCGATGAAGTTGAGAGGGTAGACACCCACGTCGAGCAGGGCGCCACCGGCCAGGGCGGGGTCGGTCATTCTGGCCTTGCCCACGGTTACATATCCCAGGTTGGCGGTCACGGTTTTGACGGCGCCTATTTCTCCTGAGGAGATGACATCGTCGATGATGGAGCGCGAGGGCATGTACCTGGTCCAGATGGCCTCGGTGCAGAGCAGGCCGGTGCTCTCGGATGTCTCCATGACCTGCCTGGCTTGGTCGGCGTTAGCGGTGAAGGACTTCTCAACCAGCACGTTCTTCCCGGCCTTCATGCAGGCGATGGCCTGCTCGGCGTGGAGGCTGTGAGGCGTGGCGATGTAGACCAGATCCACCTGGGGATCATCCAGGAGTTCCTGGTAGGAGCCATAGGAATGCTGGAATCCATATTTTTTGGCGAAGTCGGCTGCACGATCCCCGTCCCTGGCGGCCACAGCATAGGGGGCCACCAGGTGGCTGTACTGCGGATCTTGGGCCATCATGACCACCGTTTTGGCTAGGGCGTTGGCTATACTTCCAGCGCCGAGAATGGCGAAGTTGACCCGCATTCCCTTCTGCTCAGCCTCTTGTCGTTTGCCGTTCAATCTGCTCATCCTTGACTCCTTCGTTCGAATGGCCATCTGCTGTGATGGCCTCATACAATTTCTGCAGGGTTTCTTGGGCATGACGTGCATCCAGCTCGCACTCCCAGACGGTGAAAACCCGCCAGCCCATGGCTTTCAGCTTATCGCCCTGCTCCTGATCCCGCAGACGGTTCCTTGTCAGCTTTGTGGTCCAAAACTCCACATTGGATTTGGGAAGGGAGAATTTGGCACAGCCCTGATGCATGTGCCAGAAACAGCCATTGACGAATACCATGGCCCGCCACTTGGGCAGAACCACATCAGGATGGCCCGGATACCTCTTGTCGTTCTTGCGGAACCGCAGACCGCGCGAGAAGAGGTAGGACCGGACCTGGCGTTCTATTGATGTTTCTGTGCCCCTGATTCGGGACATGGTGTAGCTGCGTGTGCCGGGCTGGAATCTGCTGGGTGTCTTTTTCGAAACCATCCCCGACACGGCTCAGAGGACTTCGACGCTGTTGATGAAGACCGGCTCAAGGGGACGGTCGCCCGAGTCGGTGGCCACGGCATCTAGCTTGTCGACCACCTGCCGGGAATCCTCATCGGCAACCTGGCCGAAGATAGTGTGGTGCCCGTTCAGCCAGGGGGTGGGAACGGTGGTGATGAAGAACTGTGATCCGTTGGTGCCATGGGTCTTTCCGGTGGCGGGGTCCCGGCGCAACCCTGCATTGGCCATGGCCAGCTTGTAGGGTTCCTCAAAGGTCAGAGAGGGGTCGATCTCATCGTCGAATTCGTAGCCGGGGCCGCCTGTGCCGGTGCCCAGCGGGCAGCCGCCCTGGATCATGAAGTCCTTGATGATCCGGTGGAAGGTCAGCCCGTCATAGAAAGGATCCTGACGCTTCTGGCCCGTCTCAGGGTCGGTCCAGTCCTTGTGGCCGGCGGCCAGGTCCAGGAAGTTGGCTACGGTTTCAGGGGCCTTATCGTCAAAGAGGTCCAGGCGAATGTCGCCTTCTGAGGTATGCATGATGACTGTGCTCATGTTCCCAATCCTTTCATAAGACGGCGACGCGCACCGAGGATCCAAAGGGCATCAGGGCCAGGCGGGCCATCTTGAAGGCCTGCAGGCCGAAGGGTATGCCCACCACGGTCAGCATGGTGACCAGCCCGGCCGCCAGATAGGCCAGAGCGAGCCACCAGCCGCCTAGGATGATCCAGAGCAGGTTGGCCAGCCAGGATCCCAGTCCGCCTCCGTAGATGACCTGTCGGTCAAATGGGGTCAGGGTGAGTCTGGCCATCTTGAAGGCCTGGACCCCCAGGGGGATACCCACCACTGTCAGGCAGAGCACGATGCCCATCAGGGTCCAGGCCAGTGCAATGGCCAGTCCTCCCAGCAGCAGCCAGCAGATGTTGCCGATCAGGCGCATGTAGGTCCTTCCGTCAGTGTGTCGATGACGGCCTTGGCGCAGGCGGTCACTTTTTCAATGATGATGGTCAGCCGTTCCTGCCGCTGTTCGGGCGCAAGATCCTGGTCCAGAGCATCGATCAGTCGCATGCCAGATTGGACGATGCCACGTGTCACTTCCACGCCCATGGCAGGATCTGTTGGCCGCACGGCTGCCCATGCCTGGATCAGCGGCTGGTTGACCTGCCGGTGGAAGTCCAGAAGGGCTTGGGCCTGCCGGTCCGTGGGTCGATCGCTCCTTGGGACGGGCTCCTGGGGGTTGGAGGGATTGCCGTAGATCAGCGTCTGGCGTAACTGCTCGTCGTGTTGCTCGGCATAGAGGTTCATCAGCCAACCATGTCCGTGCAGTCCGGCTTGTTCCAGATTGGTGCGGGTCCAAATCTCGACTGTCCGGCGCGGGTCGTCTGTCCTGCCCAAGGCCTGATCCAGGGCCTGACCCCAGTCGGGCAGGTGCCGTTCCATGACCATGTCGCAGAGCTGGTCGGCATCCCGGGCATAGCGGTAGAGGGAATTCCGGGCCAGATTGGTGCGTCGGGCCACCTCAGCCATGGTCAGCCGGCCGCGTCCGCCGGTGCGCAGGATGGCCTCGGCGGCGGCAATGATCTGGTCTAGTGTTTTGGCGCGGTGTTCCTGGAGCGTGGATTCGTGGATCCTGGGCATGGTCCTCCTTGGTTCGGCCTCCTGGTTGCAGCGACGATGAATCAAGCTCAGCCGGTCATGGGGCATATGATATGGCCTATTTACAGCAGAGCCAAGCCGTAAGGGTCTCTTTAGCGTGCGGCTTGTCCGCGCTGAGTGAACTTGCCAGATGGATTTTCGCGACGTATAGTCGCAAAAAATTCGCAGACCAGGGCGAGGGGGGAGAGCTGATGACTGGATCGGCAAGCATAGACGTGAAGAAAGGCAGTATGAAAGGCAGCCAGGATTCTCAGGAGGCGGCACCGCCTTGGCGTGCCCTCTGGGTGTTGGCCCTGGGTCTGGCCATGATTGTGCTGGATTCGTCCATTGTCAACGTCTCCATTCCTTCCATCATCGCTGCCATCCACATCAACTTGGCTCAAGCTCAATGGGTGACCGCTCTCTACAGCATCGTTCTGGCGGCCCTGCTCCTGCCTTCCGGTCGTCTGGGGGACATGATCGGGCGCAAGCGGATCCTGCAGGTGGGTACGGTCATCTTTGTGTTGGGTTCCATCTTCGCTGCATCGGCCTCCTCCGGCACAGTGCTGCTTCTAGCCCGGCTTGTTCAGGGAATTGGCGGCTCCCTGGTCATGCCTTCCACCTTGTCCACCGTTTCCGCCACCTTCCGGGGTCGTCACCGGGCCACTGCATTCGGCATCTGGGGAGCCGTCATGTCATCCGCTGCGGCGGTCGGTCCCTTCCTGGGCGGGGTCTTCACCAGCACCATCGGATGGCGGTGGATCTTCCTGGTCAATCTGCCTCTGGGACTGATTGTTCTCGTGGCCAGCGCAGTCTTTGTGCCCGAGACCAAGTCCGCTCCCCGGCAGACTGGTGACCGGTGGGGGATGCTTGCCGACTGGAAGGGCATACTTCTTTCGGCTCTAGGGTCGGCCCTGGTGGTCTTTGCGCTGATCGAGGGGCAGGCCTACGGCTGGTGGCATCCGCGTGCCGCATTTGAACTGGGCCCACTGCACTGGTCTGCAGCAGTGCCCCTGTCGCCGGTTCCGGTCAGTCTGATCCTCGGATTGGTCCTGTTGGCCGCCTTTGCGCTGACCGAGCTGGCCAGGGCACGAAAGGGCAAGATGGTCATCCTGGACGTGTCCATGTTCGCCATTGGCACCTTCGGCTGGGGCAACCTGACGGCCGCCATCGTCAACGCCGGTCAGTTCGCGGTCATGTTCGTCCTGCCTCTCTACCTGATCAACGCCAGAGGCCTAAGTCCCCTTGGGGCAGGATCCATCCTGGGCGTCATGGCCCTGGGGTCAGTTGTTTCGGGGGGTCTGGCTCGAGTGGTCTCAGCCCGACTGGGAGCTGGAGGCACGGTGCAGACGGGCCTGCTGATGGAAATCGTCGGCGTGGCCCTGTCCATTCTGCTCATGCGTGGGTCGGTGCCGGTTTGGCCCATGACCCTGACTCTGATTATCTACGGTGCTGGTCTGGGCTTTGCCTCGGCACAGCTGACCAGTCTGGTGCTGTCCGGTGTTCCGGTGTCCCAGTCCGGCCAGGCTTCAGCCACCCAGTCCACCATTCGTCAGTGGGGGACTGCCCTGGGCGCTGCAGTTTCCGGTTCCGCCCTCTCCCTGGCTCTGAGTCTGGTGCTGCCAAGACATCTGACGGCCCTCAAGGGGATTTCAGTGCAGATCGCCGATGGCCTGGTCAGATCGGTTCAATCCTCTGCAGGTAATGCCATCGTCGGCATGCGAGCTCAAGGCACCCGGGGCCGACTGGGAGCCTTGGGTCCTCAAGTGACCAATGCCTTGACTGAGGGATTCACCCAAGGCGCCCAGTGGGCCATGGGCTTTGCAGTCCTGTTGCTTCTCCTGGGACTGGTCGCCTCGGTGCTGGTGCGTAGGGCTGCTCGCAAGGCTGGCGCCGATAAGGTCTGAGGCATCCGTACCCTGCTTCTTTGCCTCGGTCTTTTGGGATTGTCTGCCGGTCAGCCGGCCCAGGCACGGTTTAGAATCATTGGTATGGTCAAACAAGAGAAACAGCCGCGGCGGGATGGCGATCTGCTGGTGGCTCTGGCTCAGATCGACACCTGTGTGGGCGATCTTGACGGCAACGCCGACATTATTATGGACTACTCCCGAAAGGCAGCTGAGCAGGGAGCGACCCTGGTGGTCTTTCCCGAGATGAGCCTGACCGGTTACCCAATCGAGGACCTGGCATTTCGTGCCAGCTTTCGTAGGGCCGCCTGGTCTAGGGCCGACCGTCTGGCCAAGGAGCTGGACGAGCAGGGTCTGGGCCATCTGTATGTGATCGTGGGGACCGTGGGCACCGATATGGATCAGGACAGGCCCCGCAATCGGCTGGTGGTCCTGCACCAGGGGCGGGTCGAGGCCGGCTACGACAAGCACTTCCTGCCCAACTACGGGGTCTTTGACGAATACAGGATTTTTACCCCGGGGGATAGGACTGTGGTCCTGGAGGTGCAGGGGCACCGGATAGGGCTGGCCATCTGCGAGGACATCTGGCAGGAGGGCGATCCCATCAGCGACCTGGCTGGCAGGGGCATTGACCTCCTGGTGACCATCAATGGCTCTCCCTTCGAGGAGGGCAAGGGGCATGTCCGCTACGAGTTAGCGGCTCGCCGGGCCAAGCAGGTCGGTGCGCCTCTGCTCTACCTGAACCAGGTGGGCGGGCAGGACGATCTGGTCTTTGACGGCGGCAGTTTCGTGGTGAACCAGGATGGCACCTTGCTGGAGCGCTCGCCTAGATTCGTCCAGGATCTGTCTACTTGGACCCTTCCTGCACCAGGGGAGCGCCCACTGCCCAGTGAGTCATGCATGGCCGAAGAGATGCCCGGGGATGAGGAGGTCTATCGGGCCTGCGTGTTGGGGCTGAAAGACTATATGGCCAAGAACCACTTCACGGGCGTCTGCCTGGGGCTGTCAGGCGGAATCGACTCGGCCCTGGTGGCCACCATGGCCGCCGATGCCTGCGGGGGGGAGCATGTACGCGGCATCTCCATGCCCAGCCGTTATTCTTCGGAAGGTTCCCGGGATGATGCTGCCGACCTGGCCCAGCGTTTGGGCGTGCGTTACGTGGTCCAAGCCATAGGCCCGGAATTTGATGCCTTCCAAGGACAGTTGCATCTGGAAGGGGTAGCGGAAGAGAATCTGCAGGCCCGGATACGCGGCGTCATTGTCATGGCCTACGCGAATGCCGAGGGGCTTCTTGCCCTGGCCACCGGAAACAAGTCCGAGCTGGCTTGCGGCTATTCAACGATCTATGGCGATGCGGTCGGCGGCTACGCACCTATCAAGGATCTGCTCAAGACCCGGGTCTGGCAGCTGGCCCGCTGGCGCAACGCTGAGGCCCAGGCAAGGGGTGAGCGTGAGCCCATCCCGGTCAACTCCATCGTCAAGCCTCCCTCGGCCGAGCTGCGCCAAGGGCAAAAAGACTCTGATTCCCTGCCAGACTACAGCCTGCTCGACAAGGTCCTTGAGGCATACATCGAGCATGCGCATGGTCGGGCCGACCTTCTGGCCGACGGCTTCGATCCCGACACGGTCGACACGGTCATGCGGCTGGTGGATCGGGCCGAGTGGAAGCGGCGCCAGTACCCGCTGGGGCCCAAGGTCACCTCCCTGGCCTTCGGCCGGGACCGGCGGCTGCCCGTCACCAACGCTTTCAGGGAGTGATCGCTATGGGCTCCGAAGAGCAGCGGACGGCCTGGTACTTCAATACCGTCACTGGCAGACCCGAGCAAGGCAAGCTGTCTCCACAGGACAGGCGGATGGGCCCCTACCACAGCAGGCAGGAGGCCCTAGATGCCTGGAAGATTGCCAAGCGCCGGAACAAGGAATGGGATGAAGAGGACCGCCGTTGGCGGCAGGCCTGGGAGGGTGATCCTGGGCAGGAACAGTCCTCAGCTGACAGATGAAGCTTCCGCTGGATCGCACACCAGCGTTGGCAACCAGTTGGCTGAGCAATCAGAATGGATCGGGGCTCAGGCGGTGTGCCGGGCGAGCTTGCAGGATATGGGCGTGGCGCCTATTGCGAGTCTGCTCGCAGTGTGATATAGCTCACGTCGTGATTCGGTTTCCCGTGGTAATGCGCCCCCTATACTTGAAAGTGACAGTGGTGTGAGGAAGCGCCATTGACCATATCAACAAGGAGTTGACTATGACAGCAGTTGAGACCAATACCGTCTCTCCCGCAGAGCTGCAAGCCAAGGCTTGGAAGGGCTTCAAGGGCGAGGACTGGAAGAAAGACATCGACGTTCGCGACTTCATCCAAAAAAACTACACTCCGTACACCGGTGACGAATCCTTCCTGGCACCGGCCACAGAGAAGACCAAGTTCCTGTGGAATTACCTGGACGATAATTTCCTTGCCGTAGAGCGTAAGCAGCGCGTCTACGACGTGGACACCCACACTCCGGCTGGCATTGACGCCTTCCCGGCCGGATACATCGATGGCAAGCCTGCCGGCGAAACACAAGACGACGTGATTGTCGGCATTCAGACCGATGTCCCCTGCAAGCGTGCGATGATGCCCTATGGCGGCTGGCGTATGGTTGAGCAGGCCCTCAAGGAGGCCGGCAAGGAGCCCGATCCTGAAGTCAAGAAGATCTTCACTCGGTATCGCAAGACCCACAACGATGGCGTCTTCGACGTCTACACCAAGAGGATCAAGCTGGCCCGCCACAACAAGATTCTGACCGGTCTGCCCGATGCTTACGGCCGCGGCCGTATCATTGGCGACTACCGTCGTGTGGCCTTGTACGGCATTGACGAGCTGATTGCCCGCAAGAAGGCCGACAAGGATTCGATTCCTTACCGCAACGACTTTACCGAGGAAGAGATCGAGCACTGGATCCGCTTCCGTGAGGAGCACGCCGAGCAGATCAAGGCTCTTAAGCAGTTGCTGAACCTTGGCAAGGAGTACGGCCTGGATCTGAGCCGTCCTGCCATGAACGCCAAGGAAGCCGTCCAGTGGACCTACATGGCCTACCTGGCCTCGGTCAAGAGCCAGGATGGCGCCGCTATGTCCATCGGCCGCCTGTCCGCCTTCTTCGACGTCTATTTCGAGCGTGATCTGGCCGCTGGCCTGATCGACGAGACCGATGCCCAGGAGATCATCGACAACATCGTGATGAAGCTGCGCATCGTGCGCTTCCTGCGGACCAAGGACTACGACAACATCTTCTCGGGCGACCCCTACTGGGCCACCTGGTCCGACGCTGGCTTCGGCGACGATGGCAGGCCCATGGTCACCAAGACTTCCTTCCGTCTGCTGGCTACCCTGACCCTGGAGCACCTTGGACCCGGCCCCGAGCCCAACATCACCATCTTCTGGGATCCGAAGCTGCCTGAGGGCTACAAGCGCTTCTGCGCTCGTATCTCCATCGACACCTCCGCCATCCAGTACGAGTCCGACAAGGACATTCGCGCCCACTGGGGAGATGACGCTGCCATCGCCTGCTGCGTGTCCCCCATGAGGGTTGGCAAGCAGATGCAGTTCTTCGGCGCCCGCGTCAACTCCGCCAAGGCCCTGCTCTACGCCATGAACGGCGGCCGTGACGAGATGACCGGCATGCAGGTCATCGACAAGGACGTGATCAAGCCTGTCACCCCCAAGGAAGACGGTTCTCTGGACTTCCAGGAGGTCAAGGACAACTACGAGAAGGCCCTGGAGTGGCTGAGCGAGACCTACGTCGAGGCTCTGAACATCATCCACTACATGCACGATAAGTACGACTACGAGTCCATTGAGATGGCCCTGCACGACAAGGAGGTCTACCGCACCCTGGGTTGCGGCATGTCCGGCCTGTCCATCGCCGCTGACTCCCTGTCGGCTATCAAGTACGCCAAGGTCTACCCAATCTACAACAAGGATGCCAAGGGCACCCCTGAGTATGTCGAGGGCGCTGACGACGATCTGATCGTCAACTACAAGACCGTCGGCGAGTTTCCGATCTACGGCAACGACGACGATCGCGCCGACGACCTGGCCAAGTGGACTGTCTCCACCGTTATGGGCCAGATCAAGCGTCTGCCTGTCTACCGTGGCGCTGTGCCGACCCAGTCCATTCTGACCATTACTTCCAACGTGGAGTATGGCAAGAACACCGGGTCCTTCCCCTCCGGCCACAAGAAGGGCACCCCGTACGCTCCCGGCGCCAACCCCGAGAACGGCATGGATTCGCACGGCATGCTGCCCTCCATGTTCTCCGTGGGCAAGATCGACTACGACGACGCCCTGGACGGCATCTCGCTGACCAACACGATCACCCCTGACGGCCTGGGCCGCGACGAGGATGAGCGCATCAACAACCTGGTGGGCATCCTGGACGCTGGCAACGGCCACGGGCTCTACCACGCCAACATCAACGTCCTGCGCAAGGAGCAGCTGGAGGATGCCGTCGAACACCCCGAGAAGTACCCGCACCTGACCGTGCGCGTCTCGGGCTACGCCGTCAACTTCGTCAAGCTGACCCGCGAGCAGCAGCTCGACGTGATCTCCCGCACCTTCCACCAGGGTGCGGTGACCGACTGATCGCCCTTGTGCGATAGCAACCGTTGATGAGACGGTGAATCATGGGGCGGGGCGCACCAAGGCCCCGCCCCCTTTTCGTCTTTTTCAGGAGGATCCAATGACGGAGACCACCACCTTCCATACCACACAGCCGCACATGCTCAAGGAATCCAAGGTCTACCAGAGCCAGACCCTGATGGGCGGCCTTTCGGGGTTCGAATCGCCCATTGGACTGGACCGGCACGACCGTATGAATGCCCTGCGCACGGGCGACATCGGATTTGTTCACTCCTGGGACATCAATACCTCAGTGGACGGGCCGGGCACAAGGATGACCGTCTTCATGAGCGGATGCCCCCTGCGCTGCCAGTACTGCCAGAATCCTGACACCTGGAAGATGCGCGATGGCCAGCCCGTATACCTACAGGCCATGATCGATAAGGTGGCCCGCTACCAGGACCTCTTCAAAAGTACGGGCGGAGGAATCACCTTCAGCGGCGGCGAGTCCATGATGCAGGCAGCCTTTGTCTCACGCGTCTTTCGGGCCGCCAAGGAGATGGGCGTCCACACATGCCTGGACACCTCAGGCTTCCTCAATCGCAACTACACCGATGCCATGATTGACGATATCGACCTGTGCCTGCTGGACGTCAAATCCGGCGACGAGGCCACCTACAAGAAGGTGACCGGCGGCACGCTGGCCCCCACAATCGAATTCGGCAAGCGTCTGGCTGCCCGTGGCAGCAAGATTTGGGTTCGCTTCGTGCTGGTGCCTGGGCTGACCGACTCGGAGGAGAACGTCGAGAATGTCGCTCGTGTGTGCGAACAGTTCAAGGATGCCATTGAGCACATTGATGTGCTTCCCTTCCATCAGCTTGGACGGCCCAAATGGCATGAGCTGCGCATTCCCTACCCACTGGAGGATGCCAAAGGCCCCTCGGCGGCCCTGAAGGATAGGGTCAAGAAGCAGCTGGAGGCCCATGGCTTCGTGGTCTACTGAGCCTCAGAACCCTTTGTGGTTCCATGACGGACCCAGGAGAAAGCCAATTAATTTTCTTGTGACTCCCCACGGCAGATGTCGTGGGGAGTTTTGTTTGCTTGAGCGGAGACCAGCCAGCCAATCAGCGAATGACAGACTCACTCACTGTCAGATTCACTAAATGACGGGCACGCTGAATGACCGGCTTGGTAAATGATCAACCCCGTAAATCGATCAATTGTCGACGAAGTCTGCTTAGCAAGGGTTTATCGGTGGGTTGAGGCCATGGACTATGCTTTCAGGCGTGTGTTTTCCGGGCCGGTCGGTCCGGTAGCGTGATGGAAGACAAACTAAAAAAGAGGTTGAGCGCAGGTGACCACGGAACCTAAGACGCAGCTGCTTTCAGAGCCCGCCCAGGGTGTGCCGTCGGTCATCGACGATATGGCCGAATACCGCCGGGCCTGTCGAATGCTGTCAAAGGGGAGCGGTGCGCTGGCCGCGGATGCTGAACGGGCCTCTGGCTTCCGCTATGGCCACGACGACTACCTGGTCCAGTTCAAGCGCCGGGGAGCGGGGATATTCCTGCTGGACCCACCGGCGCTGATGAAGGCGGGCTGTGACTGGTCGGAATTCAATAAGGCTGTTGATGGTGCCCAGTGGATCATTCATGACTCTCCTCAGGATCTGCCTGGCTTCTATGCGTTGGGCATGAGGCCCTCCTCTCTCTTCGACACCGAGCTTGCAGCCAGGATGCTTAATCTGGGGCATTACGGCCTGTCTGCAGTGACCGCGCACTACCTGGGGCTGACGCTGGCCAAGGAGCATTCTGCCGCAGATTGGTCCTACCGCCCACTGCCGCGTGATTGGCGCAATTACGCAGCCTTGGACGTGGAGCTGCTGAATCAGGTGCGAACGCGCGAGCTGGAGGACCTGCGCAGTCACGGCAAGAATGAATGGGCCAGGCAGGAATTCGCCTGGTTGTTGGAGCAGGGCAAAATCCCCAAGCCGGAGCCTGAGCAGCCCTGGCGACATATCTCGCATATCAACGCCTTGCACAATGACCGTCGAGGCCTGGCTGTGGCCCGCTCGTTGTGGACCGTCAGGGATCAGCTGGCCAGACGCAACGACATCGCTCCGACGCTCCTCCTGCCCGACAAGGCCATCATCGAGGCCGGCAGACTCAAGCCGCACAACAACGCGCAGTTCCGAGCCATCCGATCCTTGAACGAGCGGGTCAGGATCCACACCGGCGGCGAGCAGGACCGCATGTTCGAGCGCTATGCGCCCATCCAGCGCCGGGTCAGGCCCGCAGTCTGGAAACAGGCTATTCTGGAGGCGCTGAGTCTGCCCACCGAAGAGCTGCCGGTGCCTCCCAAGCCGCGGTGTGAGGAGACCAATGCCCCCAAGTCCATGCAGATCTGGCGGCATCGTCATCCAGACCGGTTTGCAAGGCTGGAGGCAGCGCGCAAGGCGGTGACTGAAGTGGGACGCCGGACCAACACACCCGACGAGATTCTGATCAAGCCCCGCTACCTGCGCAACCTCTGCTGGACAGACGAACCGGAGAAGCGTGATGTGGCCGACTTTTTGCGTCAGGAGGGCGCCCGCCCCTGGCAGGTTTCGCTCCTGTCAGAGTCTCTGTCTCGCGCTATTATGTAACGGTTGCCTTACTGGCAGATCAAACGGTTTGGATGAATTGGAGCGCAGCGTGAAAATCAGCGTCAGAAACCTCGAGCCCACCAAGGTCAGGCTCACCATCACCGTCGATCCCGATGAGCTGAACCCCTACCTGGATCAGGCCCGTAAGGAGATCGGCAAGCAGGTGACCATCCCCGGCTTCCGCAAGGGCCATGTGCCTGGACCCATCATCGATCAGCGCGTAGGCTTTGCCAGCGTGGCGGGCGAGGCCGTCAACGCGGGCGTGCCCGAGCTCTACTCCAAGGCTCTGGAGGAGAAGCAGCTGCACGCCATGGCCCAGCCGCAAATCGATGTCAAGGACATTCCTTCCTCGGCCAAGGACGACACCAAGCTTAAGTTCACCGCCGAGGTGGAGATTCGTCCCAAGTTCGAGCTTCCCGACATTGAGGGCATGGAGATTGAGGTCCTCAAGCCTGCCGTCACCGACGAGGACGTGGACAAGCGTCTGGACAACCTGCGTCAGCGTTTCGGCACCCTGGTCAGTGTGGATCGCCCCGCCACCAAGGGTGACTACGCCAACATCGATCTGGATGCCGTCATCGACGGTGAGTCCGTGGACTCCCAGCAGGGGGTCAGCTACGAGCTGGGCTCCAACACCATGCTGGATGGCCTGGATGAGGCCCTTGACGGGCTGTCCGCCGGGGAAGAGACCACCTTCGAGGGTACCCTGGAGGCCGGCGAGCACCAGGGCGAGAAGGCCCAAATCAAGGTCAAGGTCAACTCGGTCAAGGCCGAGGAGCTGCCCGACCTGGACGACGAGTTCGCCAAGGAGGCCTCGGAGTTCGAGACCCTGAAGGAGCTGCGCGAGGACGTACGCAAGCAGTGCCAGGTGGATGCCGAGGGTCGGCAGGCCACTGACGCCCGCGATGCCTTCATCGCTAAGCTCCAAGACGGCCTGGACATCCCGGTGCCCAAGGGCATCAAGCAGTCCATGGTGACCGATCAGCTTAAGAACACCGGCAAGGATCCCGACAAGGCCAGCAAGGACGAGAAGGCCGAGGCCGAACAGACCGTGGAGAAGGAGCTGCGCGACCAGATGACCCTGGATGCCTTGGCTGAGAAGCTGAGCATCACGGTCAGCCAGGCTGACGTGACCAACTTCCTGGCCTCCATCGCTCAGCAGTATGGTATGGATCCCAGCGCCTTCATCAACGGCATCGTCCGTAACGGCCAGCTGGGTTCGGCCGTGCAGGAGGTCGGCCGCTCCAAGGGTATGCTGGCCGGAATGCGGGCCGTCACCTTCAAGGATCCCGATGGCCAGGAGGTGGACCTGAGCCGCTTCCTGGGCGAGGATGAGTCCGAGGTCCAGGAGGAGCAGGACGAGAGCGTCCAGGCTGCCTCTGCTGCGGCTGAAGTGGCCGACCAGCTCTCCCAGGATCAGGAGTAGCTTTTTCAAAGCAGCGAACAGGGCCGCACCCAGTGGCGAAACAGCCTGGGTGCGGCCCTGTCGTAGCGGTTGCGCAAAGAGCAGAAAGACTGTGGACGCGTCGATTGCGGGGGCTACTCTCAATACAGATACGTTTATCGAAGGAGACAGGGTGAACAACTCATTGGCAACCAGTCCCGTGATGGAGGAGGGGGAGGCCCCTACGCCGACCGATCCCATCTTCAACCGACTGCTCAAGGACAGGATCATCTGGCTGGGGGACGAGGTCAAGGACGTCAACGCCAACGTCATCTGCGCACAGATGCTGATGCTGGCGGCCGAGGATCCCAAGAAGGATATCTGGCTCTATATCAACTCGCCTGGCGGCTCCATTACGGCCGGCATGGCCATCTACGATACCATGCAGCTGATCGAGCCCGACGTGGCTACGGTCGCGGTCGGCATGGCTGCTTCCATGGGCCAGTTCCTGCTTTCTAGCGGGGCCAAGGGCAAGCGCTTCGTCACCTCCCATGCGCGGGTGCTCATGCATCAGCCCTCGGGCGGTGTCGGAGGCACGGCCACTGATGTCAGGATCAACGCCGAGCTGATCATGGACATGAAGCGCACGCTCTCCCAGCTGACGGCCGAGCAGACTGGCCACACCCTGGAAGAGATCTACCGGGACAACGAATATGATCACTGGTTCACGGCCCAGCAGGCCCTGGAGTATGGCTTCGTCGACCGGATCGTGACCACCCACGGCACTATGACCGCGGATCAAGGGAAGTGAGCACTCCACATGGCATCTGAAGAAGCGCAATTCGTAGCACGGGCCCGTCGACTGGCAGGCCCTCGCGGCCTGGCCGCTGTGCCCACCGACCGCTATGTGCTGCCGCAGTTCGAGGAGCGCACCCCATACGGCTACAAGCGCCAGGACCCCTACACCAGGCTCTTCGACGACAGGATCATCTTCATGGGCGTCCAGGTGGATGACACTTCATCGGACGACATTATGGCCCAGCTCCTGGTTCTGGAGAGCCAGGATCCCAATCGCGACGTGATCATCTACATCAACTCGCCGGGGGGATCCATGACGGCCATGACCGCCATCTATGACACAATGCAGTACATCAAGCCCGATGTACAGACTGTCTGCCTGGGCCAGGCTGCTTCGGCCGCTGCAGTTCTCCTGGCGGCAGGCACCAAGGGCAAGCGCTTGATCCTGCCCAACGCCCGTGTGCTGATTCATCAGCCGGCCATGGAGCAGGACTTCGGCAAGGCCACCGAGATCGAGATCCAGGCCAAGGAGATGCTGCGCATGCGCACCTGGCTGGAGGAGACCCTGGCCAAGCACACCGGTCAGGATGTGGAAAAGATCCGCAAGGACATCGAGGTGGACACCATTCTGACCGCCCAGCAGGCCAAGGACTACGGGATGGTGGACGAGGTCCTGGAGCACCGCAATTAGCATCGGTGACTGCGCGTATGATTGATCGTCCGGATGGCGGCGGGCCCCAGGGACCCACGGCCTCCGGATGTTTTTGGCATCATAGACGATGCCAGTCAAATTTGATTTCGCCGATCCTTGCGGATTCTCCGGGAAGGGAGAGCCATGGGCCGTGTGGTCAGCTACAATGACGGACTGAATCGCTGCGAATTCTGCGGCAAGGATGAGCACCAGGTGCGCCGCCTGGTCAAAGGTCCTTCCTGCGCCATCTGCGACGAATGCATACGTCTATGCGCTCAGATCATTCAGGAGGACATGGCCAAGGACGCTGCCGACCAGCGGGTGACCCTGCCTGCACCCTCAAAGATATTCGCCTATCTGAACCGGTATGTCATCGGTCAGGAGGCCGCCAAGCGCACGCTGTCGGTGGCGGTCTACAACCACTACAAGCGCGTCAACATGGACCTGGGCGACCGTGGGCGTGCTGCAGACACTGCGTTTGAACGCAAGGATGCGGTCCCACGCGTCCAGGTGGACAAGTCCAACATCCTGCTTATGGGCCCCACCGGCGTGGGCAAGACCTACCTGGCGCGGACACTGGCCACCATCATGAACGTTCCCTTCGTCATTGTGGATGCCACCAGCCTGACCGAGGCGGGGTATGTAGGCGAGGACGTGGAATCAGTCCTGCAGGGGCTGCTCCAGGCTGCCGACGGCAACATGGACCTGGCCCAGCGGGGGATTATCTACATTGATGAGATCGACAAGATCGCCAGAAAATCGGGGGAGAACACCTCCATCACCCGGGACGTGTCCGGCGAGGGGGTCCAGCAGGCCCTTCTCAAGATCATCGAGGGCACCCAGGCCCGCGTGCCGGTACAGGGTTCGCGGCGGCATGGTGATGTCCGCACGGTCATCATGGATACGTCCAATATCCTCTTCATCTGCGGCGGCGCCTTCGTCGGTCTTGAGGAGATTGTTCGTCAGCGGCTGGGCCTGCGGGAGAGCGGATTTTCGGCTACTCAGGGGACTGACAGAGTGCCCGACGACCGGGTCATGAGCCAGGTCAGGGCCGAGGATCTGGAACAGTTTGGCCTGCTTCCTGAGTTTGTGGGGCGGTTGCCTGTCATCTCCACCTTGGAGCCGCTGGGTGCCGATGAGTTGCGGAGGGTGCTGACCGAACCGGACAATGCCCTGGTCGATCAGTACCGGCGTATGTTCCTGGATGACGGGGCTGATCTGGTCTTCACGGATGCCGCCTTGGATCGGGTTGCGGCCGTCGCCCTGGAGCGCAAGGTCGGCGCCCGAGGGTTGCGAGGAATCATTGAGCACACCCTTGAGGCGACCATGTTCGAGCTACCAGACAGGACGGATGTCTCCCGTGTTGTGGTGGATGCCGATGCCGTGGACGGGACGGGATCGCCCCGGTATGAGACCGGGCAGGGCGTGGCCGCAGCTGCTGGTCGTCGTTTGGCTTGACCCCGCCACGATGAGCGCCGCTGTTGACCGGGCCCGATAGGATGATCATTGTTGCCGGAAGGGAGGCCCCATGGGTGCTCGTAGCGCTGTCGTAGTCACGCACAGCAGGGTCCGGGCAAGCGGCCACCTGGTGGACGAGGTCGAGCAGCAGTTGCGCCGGGACGGGTTTCGCGTTTCAATCGTCGACAACATTGCCGCCCCGGAATTCGGCAGCCCCAGTCAGAAGGTGGCCGACGACACCGAGATTGTCATTGTTCTGGGTGGTGATGGGACCATTCTGCGGGCTGCAGAGCTGGTCAAGGGCACCCAGGTGCCCATTTTGGGGGTCAACCTGGGCCATGTGGGATTCCTGGCAGAGTTCGAGAGCTTCCAGATAGGGGAGGCCATTCGTCGGGTGGCTGATCATGACTATTCCATCGACGAACGCATGGTGGCCCATGTGGACCTGTGGATACCTGGGGCCGATCGACCACTGAGCGACTGGGCCCTCAACGACATGACCCTGGAACGATATGATCGGGGCAAGATGATCGAGGTATCGGTCCGAGTGGACGATGTGGAGATGAGCTCCTTCGGCTGCGACGGCATGATTGTGGCCACCCCAACCGGATCGACGGCCTATGCCTTTTCGGTAGGCGGGCCCATCGTCTGGCCGGATGCGCAGTCGTTGCAGATGGTGCCCATTGCTGCCCATGCCCTTTTTGCCCGATCCCTGATCATCGGTCCAAAGTCGCAATTCACCCTGGATGTCCTGAGTGATTCCCAGTCGGCCGGTTGGATTTGCAACGACGGGCGCCGTCAGCGGCCAGTGCCCAAGCGGTCCCGTATTGTGGTGCGACAGTCCCATGACATCCTGAGGCTGGCCAGGCTGTCCGGGGTGCCCTTCACCAGACGGCTGGTCTCCAAGTTCGACCTGCCTGTGGTCGGCTGGAGGGAGCAGCATCGCCCTTCGGCGGCTGCGAACGGGCAGGATCAGGGGGAGCTGCCGGAGTCCAATAAGGAGCACTGATGTTGGAAGAGCTGGAAGTACGAGACCTGGGTCCCATCCATCATGCCCTGCTACGCCCTGCTGCTGGCATGACGGCCATCACCGGGGAGACCGGGGCTGGCAAGTCCATGCTGCTCAACGCCATCAGACTGATCTCAGGGTCCGCTGCCCGTCCGCAGTTGGTGTCTCCCGGAGCACGCGAGTCCTGGGTACAGGGGATTTTTGATGCTGGAGCGGCAGGAGCCGAGAATCCAGTGACCGCTGCCGTAACCGAGGCTGGCCTGCCCGTGGAGGATGAGGGACAGATCTTCCTGGCCCGAACCATGCCAGTCAAGGGGCGTTCCCGTGCCGCTCTGAACGGTAGGACGGCCCCTCGTGGCCTGCTGGAGGAGGTGGCTGGGATGCTGGTCACTGTTCATGGCCAGGCGGATCAGATGCGTATGGCCAGTCCGGCCCGGCAGCGCGAATTTCTGGATGCCTATGCCGGTGACGGCCCGCAGCTGGAGGCTTTTTCCAAGGCCTTCAGGCAGTACCGAGAGGCTCAGGACCATCTGGAGGAGCTGCGTAACCAGCAGTCCGGCGCGATGGCCCAAGCTGATTATCTTCGTGAATCCATTGCCCGGATTGACCGCGTTGGCCCTCATTCCGGGGAGGATCGTGAACTCAAGGCCCAGCGGGACCGGATTGAGCATGCTGCCCAGATCAGTCAGGGAGTCATGTCTGCGCTGTCTGCTTTGGACTCCGGCCAAATCGACCCTGATGCTGACGCACCATCGGCCACGGCACTGGTCGAACGGGCCATTGCCGCTTTGGAAGGCATCGGTGTGGAGGGGGTCTTTCAGGAGTCGGCCCAGCGGCTGCGGTCGATGAATGCCGATCTGTCTGATCTGGTCTTCACCCTGAGTAGCCAATTGGATGACGAAGGCCAGGAGGGCGATCTGGACAAGATCAACGCCCGGATTCACGATTTGGATGAGCTGACCCGACGCTGGGGACCAGATATCGACGACGTTCTGGCCTGGCGCAAGAAGGCTGCGTTTGAGCTTGAAGACATGGATGCCTCACCCGAGAAGCTGGAGGAGCTTCAAGGACAGGTTGAGCAGCTTCGCGGGAGCGCCTTGAAAGCGGCACGGAAACTGTCAGCGTCGCGGGGCAAGGCTGCACGAAGACTGAGCGAACTTGTCGATGGCGAATTGCACTCCCTGGCCATGTCGGGCGCCGGGCTGGAGATCCGCGTCAGGCCACGCCAGGACCAGGACATGGACGGGCATGGTCTGGACCAGATCGACTTTCTCTTCAGGCCATATCCCGGTTCGGACCTTCTGCCCATGGGTAAGAGCGCCTCGGGCGGCGAACTCAGCAGGCTCATGCTGGCCCTGGAGCTGGTGGCCGCCGAAAGCCGGATTTCATCGGGGCCTGACGGTTCTGGTCATGGGCAAGCTAGCCTTGATTCCCAGGTTGGCGACCCAACGATGACCTTCATCTTCGACGAAGTGGACGCTGGTGTCGGCGGTCGGGCTGCCGTGGAGCTGGGTCATCGTCTGGCCCGATTGGCTGTCACCGCCCAGGTGATTGTGGTCACCCACCTGCCGCAGGTGGCTTCCTGGGCCGATCGACAGTTCGTCGTGGCCAAAGGACGTGAAGGTGGCGATGCTGTAGAGACCCTGGTCCGCCAGGTAGAGGGCGAAGACAGAGAGCGGGAGATCGCCCGGATGCTGGCTGGCAGCGAGTCTACGACCTCCCTGAAGCACGCTCGGGAGCTTCTGACCTCCAGCAGGCTCCAGGCCCGATAGGTCTGGTTGCCGTCTACGCTTTGTCGTGCCAACGTTCGTCAATTTAGTGACTTTGACAAGTCTTGGCGACATCGCTGCCTTTTGCGGCCTTGCCACTGCATGCTCGACATCCGTCATTCCGTTGCTTTTCATTTTGATGCTTTGACTGTACTCATTCGGCTGTTGGTGGCCGTGCGGTACGATCATGTTGGATTTTTCGTTGAGTACACCGTGTCCGTCCTTGGCTTGAGTAATGTTGCGGCGACCCGATTCTGATGGCCGTTTGCCTTTACCCGTGATTGGCCAGCAGATCAGCACTACAGACCGTTTCTATCGAATCTTGAATCACGTAGACAGAAGATCAGCGACAGGCTTGTCTTCATGGCCAAACTGTTATAGTGTATACATGAACACCGGCACAGCTCAGCCAGGGTCGTGCCGACTATCAATGAAAGGGGCTTGGATGAAGCTGATCATCTCATCCCTGTCCGGACAGCCGATTTATCGGCAGATCGAGGACCAGATACGTTCGGCCATCCTGACCGGAGACCTGCAAGCGGGGGAGGGGCTGCCTTCCCTGCGACATCTCTCGCAGGAGCTCAGGGTGTCCGTGCTGACCGTGACCCGCGCCTATACCGAACTCGCTCAAGAGGGTTTGGTAGAAAACATCCAAGGCAAGGGGACCTTCGTGACCGACAGCGGAGACAAGGTCATGCGGCAGCATCTGGAGGACCGTGTGCAGTCCCTGCTGGGCGAGGCGGTCGACACGGCTCGTCGGGCCGGCATGGAGCCGGACCGGATTCGCGGCCTGCTCGACGGCCTGCTTGGCAACAGGGTTTCTGCACCCGCGTCCGAACAAGGAAAGGAATAGCAGTATGCGTGCATCACCGCCGATGACAACTTCTGGTGAAGAGGTCGACTATGCCCTGCGCGTCAGCGACCTGGGGAAAAGCTACGTCAAGGCTGACGGCACGGGTTTCCGCCTGCACCAGGTCACCATGGACCTGCCCATGGGCTACATCATGGGATTGATAGGCCCCAACGGCGCAGGCAAATCCACCCTGATCCGGCTCTTGCTGAATATGATCCGCCGAGACAACGGAGAAATCAGTATTCTGGGCCGTGATCCCTTGAGCCAGGAGGAGGAGGTCAAAGCAGACCTGGGTGTGGTCTTCGATTCCATTTATTTCCTAGAGACATGGAAGGTCAAGGCCGTCGAGCCAGTGATGGCACCCATGTATCCCTCCTGGAACAGTGATCGCTATCAGGATTATCTGCATCGGTTCGGTCTGCAAGAAAACCGCAGAATCGGCAAGCTTTCCCGTGGCATGCAGATGAAGCTGATGCTGGCCGTTGCCCTCAGTCACGATGCAAGGCTCTTGATTCTGGATGAACCCACCAGCGGCCTGGATGTCCTGTCCAGAGACGAGCTCATGGATATTCTGCTGGACTACATCGGTGACGGTCGTCACTCGGTGCTTTTCTCCACTCACATCACCGCAGATCTTGAACGGGTGGCTGACTTCGTTACCTATATCAATCGGGGATCGATTTTCTACACTGGCCCCAAGGATGAACTGCTGGAGGCTTTTCAGGTTGTGAGAGGGGGACCGGACGATCTGGCTAGAGCGCAAATGCCGCATCTGATGGGCCTGCAGCGTTCCGCCATCGGTTTCGAGGCCCTGGTGCCCACTGAACACGTGAAGGATTTTCTGGCATCGGCTTCCCCTGCAGCCGTGGAGCTTTCAGAGGGCCGCTACCTGGTGGAGCGGGCCGACTTTGACAACATCATCAGACTGACCGCGGGCTCACCTGCTGCGGCCGACAAAAATAAGGAGGTGGAGTCATGAAGGCGATAGCCAAGCAGATCAGGTTGGACATGCAACGTTGCAGCGGAGGCACCGGCGGTTATTGGCCGGGTGTGCTGCTCCTCATTGCTGCACCACTGGCAGGAGTCGTCCTGAAGGGCGTTCTGGTCGTAACCGGCCACAACCAGGACGGAAATATAGACTTGGTAAGTGGATTGGTCACAGGTTTCTGCGTTGCAGGTGCTGCTGCCATGCAAATTCAATTATTCATTGAATTTTCCTCTTCAGCAGCGCGTCTGAATGGCATTGTGCCTATTTCGCGTGATCATCAGGTGCTGGGACGCTATTCGGCTGTTATGCTACTGGTCCTGGCTCAATGCTGCAGTCTCGCGATCTATTTGCGGATAGCTGGAGGTCAGCCTTGGAAGGGTTCGGATCCTTGGCAGGCTGCGACCCTGTTTACCTTGGCTATCTTCGTGTTGGAAATGCTGCTTTTTGCCTTGGCTGCCCCACTTTTCTACTGGCTTGAGCCGGTAAAAGCCTTAAGGGCCCTGTTGGTGCTTTTCGCTCTTATTGCCCTAGTCGGTATTGTCTTGGCGTGGCTACCAATGGACTGGGGAACCCTCATGACCAAGCTGGGGCGTTTTCTTACGAGGGACCTGTGGAAACCTGTAACCCTTGGTCTGGCCATAGTCCTGTTGGCGAACCTGGTCTCAGCAGGCGTTTCCAGCAGGGTCTACGCACGCGGGGAGATTGATTGATGTCAGACTTTCAATCTGGCAATGATTACGGTGACCTTTGTCCTCGCAGTCCTGGGTCAAGCTTCAGGACCGCATGACCGCACGGCGGACGTAGTCGGACATGTCCCCGGGATCGATGCAGTCCTGGAAGCGCACAGGTGCGTTTTCCAGGGCGCGCAGAGCCTTGGGGGGCCTGGTGTCGGTGGCCTCGGCCAGGATGTCCATGCAGTCGAAGTCACTTTCCGGTGTCTCCAGGCCCAGGGACTGGCAGACCACCCTAGGGAACTTGTAGGGGCTTGCTGTGGAAAGCAGCACCCGGGGTACGGCAGGATTCCTGTCGGTCTGGCCGGTCATGACCTGGTAGCCGCAGGCCGTGTGCGGATCGATCAGGTATCCCCGGTCCTCCCAGCAGTCGCTGATGGCTGAGGCCACCTGGTCCTCGTCGGCCCAGCCACAGGAGAAAAGCCCGCGGATTCTGGTCATCAAGGCCTCAGGCACCTGGTAGCGTCCCGTGGACTCCAAATCGGCCATAAGCGAGGCAATCAGTTTGGTGTCGCCGTCGGCCATGTAATAGAGCATCCGTTCCAGGTTGGAGGAAATCAGGATGTCCATGCTGGGGGAGGTGGTGGTGTAGAAGGGACGGTTGCGGTCATAGACACCTGTGGTCAGGAAGTCGTTGAGGACCCGGTTGCGGTCCGAGGCCACGGTCAGACGGGCCACCGGAAGGCCCATCATCTTGGCATAGTATCCGGCCAGCACATCGCCGAAGTTGCCGGTGGGCACGCAGAATTCGACCGGATCCCCAGGTCCTATCACCCCCCGTTCCATCAGGGACCCGTAGGCCCGGAAGTAATAGACGACCTGTGGTGCCAGGCGGCCCACATTGATGGAGTTGGCCGATGAGAGAACGGTTGAGGCCTTCTTGTCCAGCTCCTGAGCCAGATCAGCGTCGGCGAAGATGGATTTGACTGCGGACTGGGCATCGTCGAAATTGCCCCGAACCGCGCAGACCTGCAGGTTGCCGCCCTCCTGAGTGACCATCTGCAGGCGTTGGATCTGACTGACCTTGCCCTGAGGATAGAAGACGGTGATGCCCGTGCCCGGCGCGTCTGCGAACCCGGCCAGCGCCGCCTTGCCTGTGTCTCCGGAGGTGGCTGTAAGCACCATGATTCGCTCATCATCGTCTCCGGCCAGCGCCATCAGTCTTGGCAGAAGCTGCAGGGCCACGTCCTTGAAAGCCGAAGTGGGCCCGCGGAAGAGCTCCAGTACGAAGTCGTTACCGCCCAGGTCCACCAGAGGGGTGATTGCCGTATCGGACCACTGTTCTCCGTAGGCTGCGTCCAGGCAGGAGTCCAGCTGAGTGGAAGAGTAATCACTTAGCAGTCTCGAAAGGACCAGTTTGGCTGTGCCCTTGTATTCCAGACCGGCAACCGAGGCAGGTTCGATGGTCTCAGTGTCCAGTTCATCGCTGACATAGAGTCCGCCGTCAGGAGCCAGGCCTCGTCTTATGGCCTGCTTGGACTGCAGTTGCTCCTTGCCGCCTCGGGTGCTGTGGTATGTGCTCATGGTTGCCTGCCCCTCCGCCATGTCGCCGAACAGATCATTACCAGGGCATTCTACCCCGTACGGGAGTCCGAACCATGGCCTTGCTCGGCTCGCGGAGGAAACCGTCTATGGACACCACGGCCTGCCAGGGGTTGGCATGGCGTACAGTATTGCCCACCAGCCCTGTATCCGTGGCTGGACCTTATAGACAAAGGAGTGGCCCATGGTCGAAGAGAACCCGGTACAGCAATCCTACGATGTCCTGAACTCTTCGATCTCGCAGGTGGATCCGGAGATCGCTGCACTGCTGGATGGAGAGTTGGAGCGCCAACGCGGTGGTCTGGAGATGATCGCCTCAGAGAACTTCGTGCCCAAGGCCGTCTTGCAGGCTCAGGGATCCGTACTGACCAACAAGTATGCCGAGGGCTATCCTGGCAGACGCTACTACGGTGGTTGCGAGTGGGTGGACCAGGTCGAGAACCTGGCCCGGGACCGCGCCAAGGCTCTGTTCGGTGCCGAGTACGCCAATGTCCAGCCTCATTCGGGCGCACAGGCCAACGCCGCCGTCTATCAGGCCCTGATCAAGCCCGGCGACACAGTGCTGGGCCTGGCCCTGGATCATGGCGGCCATCTGACCCACGGTATGAAGATCAACTTCTCCGGACGTTTTTACCATGCCGAATCCTACGGGGTTGATCCGAAGACCTTCCGCATCGAGCCCGAGATCATCCGCCAGCGGGCCCTGGAAACCCATCCAGCCCTGATTATCGGCGGATGGAGCGCCTATCCGCGTATTGAGGACTTCGCAGCCATGAAGGAAATCGCCGACGAAGTGGGTGCCAAGTTCTGGGTGGATATGGCCCACTTCGCGGGTATGGTGGCAGCCGGCCTGCATCCCAGCCCGGTGCCCTATGCTGATGTGGTCTCCTCCACAGCTCACAAGACCCTGGGCGGACCCCGCTCCGGCTTCATCCTGGCCCGTCAGGAATATGCCAAGAAGCTCAACTCCTCGGTCTTCCCCGGTAACCAGGGCGGCCCGCTTATGCATGTGATCGCCGCCAAGGCTGTGGCCTTCAAGCTGGCAGGAACGCCTGAATTCAAGGAACGCATGGAGCGCACCCTGGAGGGTGCGAAGATCTTGGCTGAACGCCTGATGGCCAAGGACGTGGCCGACAACGGCATCACCGTGCTCACTGGAGGTACGGATGTCCACCTGGTCATGGTGGATCTGCGCAACAGCGAGATGGACGGCCGCCAGGGGGAGGACCTGTTGGCCAAGATCGGCATCACCGTCAACCGCAATACAGTGCCTTTCGATCCTCGACCGGCCTCTGTGGCCTCCGGTCTGCGCATCGGAACCTCCGCCTTGGCTACTCGCGGATTCGGCCCTGCTCAGTACGAGGAGGTGGCCGACGTGATCGGCACTGCGCTGGCCCAGGGCCCCCAGGCGGATCTGGATGCTCTCAAGGCCCGGGTAGACCGGCTGGTTGAGGCCTTCCCGCTCTATCCTGAGCTGGACCAGACCCACTGATTGGCCCTTGGAGGAGGGAGGTGCAGCAATGCCCTCCCTCCTCCTGTCGTCATTGCCCTCATTGAGGGTTACAATCGGTACAGAATATGGGTCTGGCTGACCCGCGAGGGCGAAAGGATCTGACGAACATGAGTGAAAACGAGAACTCCAATCGTCAGGGTGTGTTCGATCGGGTCTGTGCCATGGCCGATGCAGCGGCTGTTGCACAAGCAGGTCTGGCAGGCATGACCGGCCAGACCAGGAACGCTCTCTTGCTGGCCCTGGCCGATGCACTGATCGACCAGGCCGATCAGATTGCAGCAGTCAACGAGCAGGACTGCACGCAGGCTTTTGAAGAAGGAATGAGCGCCGGTCTGATCGATCGTCTGCGCTTGGACAAGGTTCGTATCGCGGATGCCGCCAGCGGCGTGCGCATGGTGGCCGGGCTGACCGATCCCCTGGGCGAGGTGGTTCGCGGCCATGACATGCCCAACGGCATGCGGCTCAATCAGGTGCGGGTTCCCTTGGGCGTGGTGGCCATGATTTATGAGGCCCGACCCAATGTCACCATCGATGTGGTGGCCCTCTGCCTCAAGTCTGGCAATGCGGCCCTTCTGCGAGGGGGTCACGCGGCTGAACGCACCAATCACGCCCTGGTGGAGCTGATAGGCGGGGTACTTCGTGAGCAGGGATTGGATCCGGCGCTGGTAGCTTCCGTAGACAGATACGGTCGCGAGGGGGCCCAGGCTCTGATGAAGGCACGCGGTCATATTGATCTGCTAGTGCCCAGAGGTGGCCGAGGGCTGATCCGCAGCGTAATAGAGCAGGCCACCGTGCCCACCATCGAGACCGGGGCTGGCAATGTCCATATTTATGTGGATCGCTCGGTGGATATGGATCAGGCCATTCCCATCATCGTCAACGCCAAGACCCAGAGGGTGGGCGTCTGCAACGCCGCTGAAAAACTGATCGTCCACAGGGATGTGGCCGCTGAGTTCCTGCCACGTGTGGCGCAAGCGCTGACCCAGGCCCAGGTCGAGTTGCACCTGGACGCGGTCTCCATGGACATCCTGGCCGGGCATGGTCTGCCTGAAGAACTGCTGGTCCGCGCTGAGGAAGCCGACTGGGACCGTGAGTATCTGGATTTGAAAATGGGAGTGCGCGTGGTGGACTCCCTTGACCAGGCCATCGAGCACATCAACCGTCACTCCACCGGCCATACCGAGGCCATCCTGGCCCGGGATTATGAGGCTGTTGAAGAGTTCTCCCGTCGGGTGGATTCAGCTGTGATCATGGTCAACGCCTCAACGCGATTCACCGATGGAGGCATGTTCGGCATGGGTGCCGAGCTGGGCATCTCCACCCAGAAGCTGCATGCCCGAGGACCCATGGGTCTGCAGGAACTGACCACCACCAAATGGATCGGCTACGGCAGGGGGCAGGTGCGGCCGTGAACGAGAAGATCGAAGAGCTCTTCCAACGCGAGCACGACAATCCGCGCATCTGGCTGAGGGTGGCTTCAGAGCGGCTAAGCCTGTTGCGGTACGTATTTCTGGTCCAAATCGAGGACGGCATCCCGGATGCAGATCAGCGCTCCTGCCTGGAGTACGCCGATGCGGTCCTGATTGGCTGGCCCGACGAACATGCCGATGACGTGTATGACCTGGACCAGGACCAGCTCAACAAGGTCAGGCATGACATCACCGTCATGGAGGAACGGGTGCCTGTCTTCCGCAAGCAGGAGCAGGAGGGGCGCATCGCTGATCTGTCCGATTCATTGGTAGCCATCACTGGATGCGTGGCCCAGGTCCGTCGAGCCTACCAGCCAGGCTTTCCCCTGCCCACCTATTCCGAGATCCGCCGTGTGGTTCAGGAAGAGTGGAATGCCGATATGGAGCGGATCGATCCCGACAGGGTCAACCCCAGCGCCGAGCAAATGCGCCAGGAGGCCGAGTCCGAAAACGAGGAGAACGCCTCGGAAGCCAGACGGGAGGGCGAGCAGGCGTGAACCGGATGATGTCTGAACTGTCCAAGGAGGGGGAGTCTGGGCAGGAGCCATCAGATATTGACGGAGCCTGTAGGCCTGACCACCATAACCGTCGACCCCGGGTGGGGATCATGGGCGGCACCTTCGATCCCATCCATAATGGCCACTTGGTGGCTGCCTCGGAGGTGGCCTGGGTCTATGACCTGGATGAGGTTATCTTTGTGCCCACCGGCCGCCCGGCCTTCAAACTGAACAAGACGGTGACCAATGCCGAGGACCGCTATCTGATGACCGTGATCGCCACGGCCTCCAACCCCAAGTTCACGGTTTCCCGGGTGGATATTGAGCGTCCTGGCATCACTTACACCGTGGACACCCTGCGCGACATCAAGCGGATGCGCCCCGATAGCGATCTCTTCTTCATCACCGGAGCGGATGCAGTGGCCGAGATCATGCGCTGGAAGGATGCCAACCGGATGTGGGATCTGGCCAAGTTCGTGGCCGTCTCCCGACCTGGCTACTCATCCAGTCTGCGAGATCTTCAGGTGCCTGCCCAGCGGGTGGATACCCTGGAGATTCCGGCCCTGTCCATCTCGTCCACGGACGTGCGGCGTCGTTCGGCCCGAGGCATGCCGGTCTGGTATCTGGTCCCGGACGGGGTGGTGCAGTACATCAACAAGCACGGGCTCTACCGCTCGGCTTCCTGAACTTCGCGTACCGTCGGACTCGCCAACACGGACTGCCCTGCTGTGTCAGCGCGCGCCATTATTATGGAGGCTGTCCGCTTCAGCGAAAACAACGTTTGGAGATATGGTGAGCGCGATACTCAAAGGCAGACCAGGAAAAAATCTCATACTTGTCACAGGCCGGACCCATCCCAGACTCGCGGCGGACGTGGCCGATCAACTCGGCATTGACGTCTTGGAGACGACAGCATACGACTTTGCCAACGGCGAGATGTATGTGCGTTATACGGAGTCGGTGCGTGGAGCCGATGTCTTCGTTTTGCAGACCCATTCCGACCCGGTCAACAAGTCCATCATGGAGCAGCTGATCATGATCGACGCCCTCAAAAGGGCCTCGGCGCGGTCCATCACCGCTGTCTGCCCACTCTTGGGCTACTCCCGTCAGGACAAGAAGCATCTGGGCCGCGAGCCCATCTCCTGCCGACTCATGTTCGACCTGCTCAAGGCCGCCGGTGCTGACCGAATCATGTCAGTCGACCTGCACGCTGCCCAGTCCCAGGGCTTCTTCGACGGGCCTGTGGATCACCTGATTGCCATGCCCGTGTTGGTGGACTATGTGCGCGACCGGATGGATCTGTCCAAGGTGGCCGTGGTCTCTCCCGATGCGGGCCGCATCCGGGTGGCCGAGCAGTGGGCCCAGCGTCTGGGAGGTGTGCCCCTGGCCTTCATCCACAAGACCCGTGACATCACCCAGCCCAACAAGGCTGTGGCTCACCGGGTGGTGGGCGACGTGCGCGGCCTGGACTGCGTGCTGGTGGACGACCTGATCGACACTGGTGGCACCATTGCCGAGGCCTGCAACGTGCTGGATGAGGCTGGGGCCAACTCCATCACTATCGTGGCCACCCATGGCGTCATGTCCGGACCCGCCGTGGAGCGGCTCAAGTCCTGCAAGGCCAAGGAGGTCATTCTGACCGATACGGTTCCCATTCCCCAGGAGAAGCGCTGGGATGGCCTGACCGTTCTGTCCATCGCCCCCCTGCTGGCCTCGGCCATCAAGGCGGTCTTCGAGGACGGCTCGGTGGCCCGCCTCTTCGACACGTATCCAGCTCATCATGGTCAGGGCTTCCTCTTCGCTTAAAGCCTTGCCTGCCTGGCATGGCGTGGCGTAATCGTCCGGCTGTGGCATAATGAACCTGGCGGGGCCTGAAGGGCTCCGTCTTTCCCCCATGGTGTAAAGGCAGCACACGGGTCTTTGGAACCCTTAGTCTTGGTTCGAATCCAGGTGGGGGAGCTTACGCTCGCCGATTCCGGTCGGAGACGGCCTCCTTGGGGTCGGTGACCAACCGAAAGGAACTGTCTTGGCAGTCAAGAAGATCGAAACCTGGCTCACCGACATGGACGGCGTGCTGGTGCACGAGAACACGGCCCTGCCCGGCGCTGCCGAATTCATCGACACCCTCAAGCGCAATAACCGCCAGTATCTGGTGCTGACCAACAATCCCATCTACACCCCTCGCGACCTTTCGGCCCGCCTTGGTCGTTCGGGTATCGATGTGCCTGAAGACCGGATCTGGACCTCAGCCTTGGCTACAGCCGACTTCGTGTCTCGGACTATGCCGCGGGGATCGGCCTATGTGATTGGTGAGGCCGGGCTGACCACAGCCTTGCACGAGGCCGGGTTCATTCTTTCCGATATCAACCCGGACTATGTGATTCTGGGCGAGACCCGAACCTACTCCTTTGAGTCCATCACCACAGCTATCCGCTTGATTCTGGGCGGGGCCCGTTTCATCTGCACCAACCCGGACGCCACAGGCCCCAGCGAGAACGGTGTCCTGCCTGCGGCGGGAGCCGTCGCAGCTCTGGTGACCAAGGCCACCAACCGGGAGCCCTACTTTGTGGGCAAGCCCAATCCCATTATGTTCCGCACGGCTCTAAACAGGGTGGGTGGCCACTCCGAGACCACGGCCATGATTGGCGACCGTATGGATACTGATGTGGTGGCCGGAGTTGAGGCTGGCCTGAACACCTTCCTGGTGCTGACAGGCATCACTACACGATCTGAGGTGGAAACCTTCCCCTACCGCCCTGACCAGGTGGTGGACTCCATTCAGGATCTGATCGACATCGCCGAGAGCGGGGTGGTGGAGTTTTGAGCGGCGGGCAGACGCTGACCGCTGGCATCATTCTGGCTGCAGGCGAGGGCACTCGTATGCGCTCGGCCCATCCCAAGGTTCTGCACACCCTGGCCGGCAAGACTTTCTTGCAGCGGGTCATGACTTCGGTGACTGCTCTGAATCCCGAGCTGACGGCTGTGGTAGTTCATCATCAGGCCGACCTGGTGGCGCAGGCTGCACGCTCTTACGATTCGCAGGTGCGCATCGTGCGTCAGGACAGCCGACCGGGTACGGGACGCGCGGTCCAGTGCGCCGTGGATCAGCTGGATGGAGAACTTCGACACGACGGTCAGGTGCTGATCGTCGCCTCCGACATGCCCCTGTTGGACGCAGACACGTTGCATCGTCTGCTCGACTATCATGTCAGCTCCGGCGACGGCGCCACCGTGCTGACAGTAAATCTGGACGATCCCACCGGATACGGTCGCATCATTCGTGACCAGGATGGACGGGTTCTGCGCATCGTCGAACAGCGGGATGCCACCGGCACCGAGCTGGCCGTCAAGGAAGTCAACACCTCTGTTTACGTCTTCGAGGCTGACCTGCTCCGACAGGCAGTCCGCGGCCTGGACGACAGCAACGCCCAGGGGGAGTTCTATCTGACCGATGCCTTGGAGACTGCTCGTCGCCTGGGCAGGGTCGGGGCCTTCGCCGCTCCTGATCCGCTCAAGGTTGAAGGGGTCAACGACAGGATTCAGTTGGCCGATCTGGCTAAGGCCCATAACCTGCGGGTCTGCCAGGAGTTCATGCGCCAGGGGGTGACCATCCTGGACCCATCCACCACCTGGATTGAGGACGACGTGGTCATCCAGCGGGATGCCGTCATTCTTCCCGGCTGCTTCCTGCAGGGTCATACCGAGATCGCCTCGGATGCCGTCATCGGCCCATATACCACCCTGATCGATGCGATCGTGGAGCCGCAGGCCAAGGTTGAGCGCTCCCGCGTGCAGGAGACCCGGATTGGAGCCCGGGCCAACATCGGCCCCTGGACCTATCTAAGGGCTGGCAACATCCTTGCCGAGGACACCAAGGCCGGGGCCTTCGTCGAGATGAAGAAGGCCACCATTGACCACGGGACCAAGGTTCCCCATCTTTCCTATGTAGGGGATGCGCACATAGGCCACGACAGCAACGTGGGTGGCGGATCCATCACGGCCAACTACGATGGCGTGCATAAGAACCGGACCGAGATTGGGTCGGAAGTGCACGTGGGCGCAGGGAATCTCTTCGTAGCTCCGGTCCAGGTGGGCGACGGAGTCACGACCGGAGCCGGTTCGGTCATCCGCCATCCGGTGGAAGACGGGGCCATGGTTTATTCCACTAATGACCAGCATCAGGTTCCGGACTGGAAGCCCGCCTGGGAACGGTAACCATGACAGCATCTGCTTCACAACGAGGAAAGGCGTGACAAGTGCCAGCATTGCAGGAATCCATCGACGCGGTCCGGGTGGCCGCTCGGGCTGCCAACGATGTCAAGGCCATGGATATCGTGGCCTTCGACGTCTCCCAACCCATTGCCATCACCGACATCTTCATGGTGGCCACCGGTAGCAACGAACGTCAGGTTCTGGCCATCGCCGAGGAGGTGGAGAAGCAGCTTCATCTGCAAAAGAATCTGGACCCGCGCTCTCGGGAAGGCGTCCAGGAGGCTCAGTGGGTTCTGCTGGACTACGGTGACTTCGTCATCCACATCATGCACAAACAGGCCCGAGCCTACTACGACCTGGAACGGCTCTGGAAGGACTGCCCCCAGGTGGACCTGCAGCTGGAGCATCCCTTCACCCTTGCCGATGATGACCCGGACGGCCAGCTGGCCTCCAAGGCGGATGATCTGAATGAGGATGATCTGCGCAGCCGTTTCGCTGATCCTCAGGAAAGCCATGACTGACACAGATACCACCGCCAAAGATAGCCGGCATGTGCGCTCCATGACTGTGGTCCGCCATGGGCAGACCTCATACAATGCAGGGCACAGGATGCAGGGCCAGATTGACATTCCTCTCAACAGCGTAGGCCGCTGGCAGGTGGAGAGGACCGGCGAGGAGTTGCGGGCTGAATATGTGGACGGCGCACCCCAAGACCGTCACCTGCTGGTGGTTTCCTCTGATCTGGGCCGGGCTGCTGCCACTGCTCATGCCTTCGCCGATCCATTGGATCAGCCGGTCCATCTTGATCGCGGGCTGCGTGAACGCAGCTTTGGCGAGTGGGAGGGAGCCAGTGCTGAGGAGGTTCGTCAACGCTGGCCTGAGGATTACGAATCCTGGTCCCGGGGCGCCGGGGGAGAGCTGCTCCACGGTGCCGAGACCAAGGCCCAGGTGGGCAAACGAGGCCTGGAAACCCTGAATCGATGGATTCACCGGGCTGGTCCGGACACGGATCTCATGGTCTTCTCCCATGGGTCCTTTATTGCCGAGACCCTTCAGGCTCTGCTGGGCATGGCCACTGCGTATCCCGAATACCTGGGCCTGGTCACCATGCGGAACGCCCACTGGGCGCGATTGATGCCACGAGACCTGCCAGACGGTGGCCTGCGATGGTCCATGATTGATTACAATCGTGGACCAGCCATCGCCATGCGGGGTGACTGGGACAATCCCAGGGGGCTGGTCCAGACCGACTGAGGTTTTTGGGCGATCGGCCCACCATCACACTATCGCCATGACCACCAGCTACCATAAGAGCGCAGCAACCAGCCGTTGGATCAAAAGGGGTCGGAGTGAAGCAGTTCTTTCATGACATTTCCTGGGCGCAGATCATCGCCGGCGCTCTTGCAGCCATGACCTCCTTCTGGCTGGCCGCCAAGATCGGCGTGGCGGGATCCATCATCGGCGTAGCCATCGGTTCCATCGTCTCTGCTGTGGCCTCGCAGATCTACAAGAATGTTTTGGAAGCCTCTGGCCAGAAGCTTCAGGAGTCCGTGGGCGGTAGTGCCGACAAGGATGATGACGATTCCAGAACTGAATCGAGTGCCGATTTAGCCGCCGATGGACAGACCACGGCGTTGCCGGCCCAGGGAAAGGGTCATCCAAACGATTCAAGCAATATTGCCGACGGATCGACCCAGGTAATGGCCCCGGTAGATGGGTCCACCCAGGTCATGCCTACGGTCGGTGACGAAGAGTCGGCAGCCAAGACCGGCAGAACCATTTCGTCAAGCAATGGACCACGAACCCATACGGCCTCCATTGCAGCAACCAGTAAGAAGAAGCTGGATCAGCGCCGGCGCAACGTCATCATTGTCTCTGTGGTCAGCGCCCTGGTGGCCGTACTGCTGTCCGCCCTGGCCATCAATGCTCTGACCAAGGGCGAAGGCACCGACAAGGTGGTTCGCAACGTGGTCAGCCCACCGACCAGCCAGGTGGTAACCCCCAACCAGGATGAAGAGACCCCCTCCAAACCGGTGCAGCGGACAGAGGAGCCCGAATATCAGTCGACCCCGAGTGCCCCTCAAAATCAACCTTCAGGAACGAATCAGAACCAGGGCAACGAACAGGGATCCGGGCAAAGTCAGCAGCATGGAGGCAACCCTACGAGCTCGCCTTCGCCGTCTGCCGACGCGACCAGCTCCACACCCAGTCCCTCAAGCACGACTTCAACACCACAGTCGTCACCGATGACAACGACCAGTCCCTCGCCTCACAACTGACGAACGACCCGGCGCGGCACACCCATTCCATCATGTAATGTGACTAGGGTCACTTTTGGACGGTCCAAGAGGCCCGTCTCGAAGGTCCCGGTCCTGAAGGTGGGATCAGCAATGAGAAAGGTGTGTATATGCGCAAGGTTCTGTGCTCTCCAGGCTCCTATGTTCAGCAGGAGGGCGCCATGGGAAAGCTGGCCGGAGAATATGCGGCTCTGGGCACCAAGGGCGCCCATCTGATCGTCGATCCGGTCATCGACGGGCTCTACCACGACGACATTGTCGCCTCCTTTGAGCACGATGGGATCCCCTACGAACTGATGAAATTCGGCGGCGAGTGCTCCATGGAGGAGATCGACCGTCATCGTGCCCATTTGGGCGGCAGTGACGCGGTGATCGGCATCGGCGGCGGCAAGACCTTGGATACCGCCAAGGCTGTGGCTCACTTCGCCCATCTGCCGGTCATGATTGTGCCCACGGCAGCCTCCTCGGATGCGCCTTGCTCAAGGCTGTCCGTGCTCTATACGCCTGAGGGTGTCTTTGACCGTTATCTGCCCCTGCCTGCCAACCCCAACGTGGTCCTGATGGATACCGACGTCATCGCCAAGGCTCCGGTGCGCTTCCTGGTATCAGGGCTGGGCGATGCCTTCGCTACTTACTACGAGGCCGCCGCCTGCGTGCAGTCGAACGCCGTGACCATGACCGGAGGCCACGCCACCATGGCCGCCTTTGCCTTGGCCCGTCTCTGCCGCGATACCCTGCTGGAAGATGGGGTCAAGGCCGTGGCCGCTGCCAAGGCCGGTGTGCGCACAGCTGCGCTGGAGAAGATCATCGAGGCCAATACGCTGCTGAGCGGTCTGGGCTTCGAGAGCTCTGGCCTGGCTGCAGCCCACGCCATTCATGACGGGATGACCGCCCTGGAGGGCACCCACTCCATGCTGCACGGCGAAAAGGTGGCCTTCGGCACCCTGGCCCAGTTGGTCCTTGAGGATCGGCCTCTGGAGGAGACCCGCGGGGTCTATGACTTCTTCCGCAGCGTGGGTCTGCCCACCTCCCTGGAGCAGATCGGCATCGGCCAGGCCAGCGAGGAGGATCTGCTCAAGGTCGGCGAGCATGCCTGCGGTCCCGACGAGACCATGGGCAACATGCCCTTCGGGGTGACTCCCACCGATGTGGCTCACGCCCTGCGCGCAGCCGATCAGCTGGGCAAGCAACTCTGAGTCCTCTTGCTCTGATCTTTCTTTGAGATGCCAAGCGACCGTCGGCATGGAGTCGGCGGTCGCTTTTATTTTTCCCGACGTTGCATTGGTCACCCTTGAAGCGAGCTGGCGGCCTTTCGTATGGCTTCCTCATCTGGGCATGTGGCTGGACCGGGCTGAGTAGTGGAAAGCGCTCCTGCACAGTTTGCCAATATCAGTGACTCCTCGATGGGCAGGCCTTGGAATATGCCGGCGCAAAGAACGCCCGAATGGGCATCGCCGGCACCGTTGGTGTCTATGGTACGAACCTGTGGGGTGGGAATGTACTTGATTTGCATCGCATTCTTGGGCTGGCAGTACCAGGCACCGCGAGCGCCGGCCCTAAGAACCACCGGACTGTCCAGTCTTAGCGAAAGCGAGCGGCAGAGGGATTCCAACTCGGTTACGTCGCCAGTTTCGAGTTGGCATCCCACACGTTCCGCCAGGATTGGTCCCTCGCGTTCATTCAGCGACCAGATCGGATGCAGTCCGTTGACCGCATCAAGCACATCCAGCTCAATATCGGCCACCATGGGTCCCACATCGAAGAGTACAGGAAATCCCTCGTCCTGGTGTTTCTCAGCAAAACCGACCAGGCTTCGGGTATTGTCCTTGTGACAGAAGGAATATCCGCTCAGATAGATGACATCGCCAGGAACCAGATTCATGCTTTCGTAGGTGCCCTCTGGTACGCGGGTCTCTGCGCCCCTTGCTGAAACAAAGGTGCGTTCGCCGGAGGGTTCGATCATGGCTACCGAGTATCCGGTATCGCAGTCTTCCAGAACAGGCCCTTGGGCGGGAACTTGAAGGGCGGCAAGGGCCACACGGACCATGTCCGCCATCGGACCTGTGCCAATCGCTCCCATGTAGGCTATGGGCGCTCCCATCTGCCTGGCTGCGCGAATCACGTTGTATCCGCCGCCAACCTTTATGGCACTTCGTCTGGCGAAAATGTCCCCTCCACGCTCCGGGAGGTGGTCGATGTCCATGCTAAGGTCAACCACCACCTGACCCAGATGGAGGATGCTGGGTTCAGTCATGGCTCCTGCTCCCCACCGCCACGGAATCCTTGGAGAGGAGGTGCAAAATGGCGTAGAGGATTCCTCCCAGGAGGAGGGATACGAGCCATGCTAGGCCGTTCCTGCCCAGGAAGCTGCCGGACAGCGGTCCTGAGAACCAGACTTCGTTCTTGGAGACCTGGGCCGTCACAAACAGAAAGCCGACGACTATCCCCACCAGCCAGCTGATGATGGCTGGGAGGTTGACTCCGTGCCAATACCAGTATGGGGAATCTGCTTGAAGATTCAGCAGGCCGTCCGAATCGTAACGCTTGCGGAAGATCATATCTGACAGGAAGATGCCTGCCCAGGTGCTCAGTGGCACTGCCAGCAGGGAGATGAAGGTGACGAAGGGGCCGTAGAATCCGTCGGAACCCAAGGTAAAGTACAAGGCTCCGCAGGTGGTCACCACCACATCGACCACGACCGCATAGACGCGGGGGATTCTGATGCCCAGGGTGATGGTGGTCAGGCCGGCCGAATATACGGAAAGGTTGTTTGACATAAGCAGGCCTGCAAATGCGGCAATCAGATAGGGGATTGAAACCCATGCAGGCAGAGCGCTTCGAACCGCGGCGACAGGATCGGCGGCGGAGGCAATGGTGGAGTTGCCTGCTGTCAGGACCGATCCCAGGCCGATGACCACGACCAGGGGGATTCCGGCGCCTGCCGCCGCGGTCAGGATCAGAGGGCCTGATTTTACCGAGGTCTTCTGGTAACGGGCCATGTCTGCACCGGAGTTGACCCAGCCGATGCCCGTCCCCGCAGCTATGGTGCCGACGCCAATCAAGAAAGCACTGGCTGAGCCGGGGGCATTGCCGAGGAAGGAGGACCAGTCGACGGTCGTGGCCAGATAGATGGCCACTAGGAGTGTAAGGGCGCCGAATATCCAGGTGGCCCACTTCTGCACGGTGAGAATGAAGGCGTGACCGGCGGCTGAGACCACCACGGTCAAGGCCACGAAGACGGCAATGCAGACGAAGGTCAGGAGGGGGGAGCGCTTGGCATCGGCTGAGGTTCCGAAGATGATGGCGATCAGGGAGAGCAGCGCAAAAGCGCCGGTCATCGTGTTCACCGTCTCCCAGCCCAGTCTGGACAGCAGGGCCACCAGCGTGGGGCCTGCATTGCCTCTGACGCCGAAAATGGCCCGGGACAGGGTCAGCGTGGGCGCGCCGCCTCTTCTGCCGGCTATGGAGATGATGCCGACGAGGGCGAAGGATCCGAAGGCTCCGATGATCGTGGCGAGCACGGCCTGCCAGAGGTTGAGACCCTGGGCAATCAGGGTAGCTCCCAGAGGGATTCCCAGAATTGAGATATTGGCGGCGAACCAGACCCAGAAGAGTTGTCCGGGCGATCCGTTCCTCTGGTCCTCGGGCACAGGTTCGATGCCCCTTTGCTCGACTCTGGAGAGGATGGTGCCCTCCTTTGGTGCAGTTGACATGGATTGTCTCCTTCGACTCAAGATGTACTGGATGTAGTGATGACTTGTCTGTTCAGTCCTGTGGTGTGGTCTGGGTGGACCCCATGGTCTTGGGGTTGAGTGGATTTTACATTGTTGTGTTCCTGAAGGATTCGACGGTATTCGTTTTGCGCTTTGCTACCTTAGGGCAATCAGGCCACGGGCAGTTTTCTGCAGGTCGAGGTGGGATACCGAAGCTACATGGGAGCAGAGTGCAGGGTCGAAGACCTCGGGACCTGTGCACGCGCCGGTCATTGCGCCGGTCATTGCGGCGATGGTGTCCGTATCGCCACCAAGGTTGACTGCGGCGAACAGAGCCGATTGAGGATTGTCGGCGAATCTCCAAGCCAGGGAAAAGGCGGCTGCCACAGACTCATTGGCCTCGACCGAGGTCCCGCAGTCTTCAATGAGGTGACATTCGAAATCGTCCTCATCGCTGAATTCCTCAGATAGTCGTATTGCCTGGCGAGCGCGTGCGGGGACCGATGCCTTCGGAGTCCAGGCCCCGGACGTTTCCATGGCGGGCACCATACGCAAGGACTCGTTCAGTGCCTGGCGAACGGTCATCCCCTCAAGCCCCAGGCTGACTGTCGTAGCGATCAGCGCAGCACTTTGGAAGCCTGCGACCGTGTCGTGGGTGACCTGGCAGGACTCGTAGATGCGATTGGCCAGTCGTCTGGTGTCCTCGGGCCTGTTGGCTATGCCTACCGGAGTGACTCGCATGGCGGCTCCGTTGGTGGTGCCGGTCCTTCCTGTGGTCATGATGTCCGCGCCCTGGCGAACCTGTTCCAGGGCCAGCTTGGTGGATGGTCCGAGCAAATCGAGCGATCCACGCGACTTCATGTCATCCTCCCAGGCCAGAAGACGCTTGGCAAACTCTTTCGGATCGATGTGTCCCTTACCCTCGATAGTCAGTTCCGCCACGATCAACGCCTGCTCGGTATCATCGGTTACAGACCCTGCAGGCATACCGGGAGCTATGGGCTGATCCGGAATGGCATCGCAAAGGGTGTGGATCCTGCCGTAGGCCTCATGTATTGCTGCAGGACTCATGCTCTGCGTGGGCATGCCCAACGCGTCCCCTAAGGACAACCCAGTAAGCGCGCCCAGTGCGCCCTTTTCAGTTCTGGTCATTGTTGTACAAGCCTCCGGAGTCGCTGCGATGAGCCTATTAATCTGTCTGCAGATAGACTGCGACATTTTTAATCAGAATCATTGTAAGGCCCCTGGAAGATTGTCAGTACGACGGATGCAGCAGGCAAGATTCGCACGGAAGAATGGGGAACTGAACGAGCTCCACCCAGTGGAGTGGGAGATAAAAACATTGCAGGCAATCTGGGGTTAAAGACTTGATCGAGATATCGAGATGTGTGTTCTATATAGTGCAGACGGCCATTGAACGGGATCGTCCGTCTACGCCGTACTGGAGTTTGGCAGTGCTGTCTTGGTCCAGGCTCCAGCATATGCAAGGGCATTGGATATAAAAAAGAATCCCGAGGTGACCTCGGGATTCTATCTGTGGAGCTAGGGGGATTCGAACCCTAAAATGAGCAAAAACGATGAATCAAGCGGGAGTATGCGTAAGACGTTGAAGCCTACTCCTGATTGGCTTTTATCGGCATTTTCTCGTATGCCTTCTAGGACAGTTAGAACAGTTAATTTTAGATGGGTTGCGCTCAAAATGCGTTCAAAATTGCCGGTGTATCATCCTGTCGTACTTGCGTCGCATCCGCTCGTAGTCCTCATTGCTTCCCCATACCCTGATTGCCGCGATGTCCTGTTTGACTTCATCCTTGGCCGCCTCGATTTGCGAGCGCTCTTTCAGTGTGAGAGTGGGGTCTTGGAGCTTGTCGAGTAGCGCGTCCTTATGGCGTTCCATGGTGGCTTTGATCTGCAGGTGGCGCGCGATGGTCGTGCTCTGGTCTGCCGGGTTGTAGCCGCTGGGGCGCATGCTTACGTCCTGGGCGTCATCGTAGTAGGTCATGAGTGTGAGACGGGTCTGCGCCGTACCTTCACTGCCTTATGTCGGGATGTTGGCATTCTCGACTGCGACATCATGGCCTCCCGGGTCTGGACTAGCTCCTGCATGCTCGGATTCTACGACATGTACGCCACGTCATGGAAGGCAGAGTCGCCATCACACTCAGCCAGTATCTCGAATAAAATCGAAATGCATACTGCCGCCATGGTAGAACAGTAAAGCAAAAAACAGTATACTATTTCGCAACTGTTGCAGGGGAGCGAGCATGGCTAAACATACGTCTGATATGGCACATACGCTATGCATAGCTTTAGTATCGGTAATTGTGGGGATAGGGCTTTTTTTGTTTTGTTGGGTATCCTATTCTTTGGGATGGTATCAATTTGATTATCCCCACCATATGCTATTTTTCGCAGTAATTGGCATTGTAGCAGTTCCGTACGTTTTTCTGATATTTTCCTATTGTTTTTCTGCTGAAAATACATCCAGGCCATCATATAAAACCATTTTCGGCATCAAAAAAACGCAATCTATTGCTGTTGTCTGCGTTTCGTTCGCTTACTGTCTGTACTCAATGATCCTGACAATGGTCGACGAGAAATCTCTTATCTACAATATCCCTTTCCTCGCCATGAGCACGATTGAGACAATCGTAGTGATATATGCAGGTTATGACATAATAAACTCATTAAATTTGCGCTGGTTTTTAAGAACGTCGCCGTATTGTATAACTGGCATTTGTTTTGTCACTTATGCAGCGTTCACGATGCCTCCTACTGGTAAAAGCGTATTCCAAAATACCGATTCGCTTGCCAACGCTGTCTTATCGTTTGTGACCATAACATATTTCATTCAAGTGTTTAATGAGCGATTCTGCAAGGAACAAGACGACGGAGTGTGAAAACATCACCGACCAATGAATACAAGGAACATGAAGAAACATCATGCCGTCCGCATTATCGGGGGAGCCGGACGGCATGACAAGACCAGGTTATAAGAAAACCTCATAATCAGGCGACCTGTTTGGGGAATGTGGATAAGTGGCTCCTTCGCCATTTTGTGCTTTGATTGAACCCCTGAAATGTCACCGGCCGCAGTATTGCGCGTTTATGTTCACGGCTTGTTTCTAGTATTCTCGGGATCGGTGATGACCGCAGAGCTTGTTTGACATCCCTCGTACTTTTCCAGCTTGGTCATTAGCTCGTCCTCGTGCCTTATTCCCATACTCTCGTGCAATCGTGCCCATTGATTAGGAAGCTTATGCTTAATATCACTAAGGAGTTGAAGAAATCGCTTGTAGAAGGCAATATAGTCATCCTTGTCTAGGAAGAAGCGCAAATCGTTTATTGCCGCGAATACAGACTCGTTCTCACGATTGTCGTATTTTGCGCAGAACAGACGCTCGTCATGAGCACAGATGTTGCGGAAGAAGACGAGCCTATTGAGAATCCTTTGAAGCTTGTCGGTCTTAATTTTATATTCATGTTGTCCTTGACGAGTATGCCTATAGATTTCGGTGATTTCTTCCGAGATCTTTATCTGCATATCCTTGTCCAGGACTTGAAAGAACCACTTCACTTGTCCGAAGCATAGATCATTTGCCAACACCCACAACGGTACTTCCCCGCCATGGCTGATCATGCAATGCCGTATATAGTCTTTTTCCTTTTTGGGGTGATTCCCGTCATTATTATTTCGGATTTTATTGAATACCGCATTGATCAGCTTGTTGGCACTCCCGGTTTTACTTTGATCATAATTACCAACGTTGAGATATGGGTTCGTCTCTGTCCTGTGCTCACCCATGAAGCAGTAGGAACAGGCCGTTTTGAATACCGCCTCAGCCTTCGCCAAGCCTTCGAACATCAGGAATCTTAGGTTTCTGTCAAACAGGAATAGGGTGTAAATGTCCTCGAATGTGACCGTGTCGGCGAAATGGTCAGTTTGTCCAGGTGACTGGGGCTTATTGTCGAGAAACAGATCCTTGTAGCCATTGATTATGTCGTAATATCCCTCGCGACGGAGATAGTGCGATGAGTCGTCGCCAACAATCAGGTTTCGCGATTCAAGTATCTGCACCTGTTCATTCACTGTGCGGAATGGCTTATACATGTGTCCCCACTCTATAAGCACGATGGCCGCCGGTTAAGGCGGCCACGCGAGCCAGACGGGGTCTGGCTTAGTTCGCATATACATAATATGTACAATACGAGCCGTAGGTCAAGTCTCCCCACGCTTAGAAAAGTGTACCACTATATGTAGTACCACAACACCAGAGAATAACTAAATATTGGGGAAAACCCTATCCACCACGACACGCCGGGAGGGTGTATTACCTCTTCCCGGGCGCACCGAAGCGGTCACATGGTCAGTGAAGGTTGCTCGTTTCTTATGCGGGGATGATTTCAGCTTGAAGGCGTTGATTGTGCCTCGCCCACTTGCTTCCTCTGTTATGTGGTCCCCGCCCATGCGGGGATGATCCGCCATAGAAGGTTTATTTGAAAGGTAAACCTTGCGCTCCTCGTGTCCGCGGGGATGACCCACCTCTTGTTGGATAGGTACATTGATGGCCTATACGACGGCGTGCATTACATTCCTTGGGATGCTGACAGAAAGATTCTTCATGGGAAAGAAACAAAAAACATAAAACGGATACTGCAATATCGTTGCTGAATATATGCTGCCTGCTGGTTGTAGACGTCTCTCTGGTTCCTACTGGCAAGTGGCCGCTGATGGCCTTGATATGTCTGGTCATGCTGGTGGAGGTCGGAGTGATGGGTTATCGGATTGCGCGAGACCGCGAGAATGACAGACGTGATGATGACGATAATGGTGAGGATAAAAGGATGCAGACGGGTGATTACGGACGTCTGGTGTCGTTCATCGGGATGTACGGGCTGAGTGCCACATCCGTGGGGGAAGATTCTACAGGGTGACTTGGTCCCAGTGATAATCCATACGGCCGGGAGTCAGAAAAGCGCCCCTGCTCTCCGGTTTGTCGGAGGCGGGGGCGCTTGTGCTTGGTGGGGTTTATCTGCTGGCGATCCGCCGGACGCTGGCTCCGGAGTCGACCTCGGGCAGGCCGGCGATGCTGGTGAGCAGGCTTATGAGGGCGGCCAGTGCGGCGGTGCCGGCGACCAGGAGCCAGTCCACGGTGCCGATGGTGGCGGCGCTGGTGGGGACGGCTGCGACGGCCGCCTGGGCTGCGGTTTTGATTGCGCGGATGGATGCGGCCCTGGCCCACGCGGCCAGTGAGGACAGTACGTTGGGCGGCTGGGTGGTGGTGTGCTCGGGCATGGTGCTTGGATCTGTCATTGCTGGTCTCCTTAGTAGTTGATGGCCTGTCCTGGATAGATGAGATCGGGGTCGCTGATGCCGTTGGTTTGGGCCAGGTGGTCCACGCTGGTGCCCAGGGCCTGGGCGATGGCCGACAGGGTATCTCCGGACTTCACCGTATAGACATTGTCTCCGCCGCCGTTGGGTCTGCCGGACACGATGATGGCCTGGTCGGGGTAGATGAGGTCGGGGTTGGCGATGTCGTTGGCGGAAGCCAGTGCGCCGACCGTGGTGCCGAACTGTGCGGCGATGGCCGACAGGGTGTCTCCGGGTTGGACGGTGTATGAGCCGCGGGAAGTCTGCGATGCCGGCGCGGCTGAGTCGATGCGGAGCACCTGTCCAGGGAATATCCGATTGGCGTCGGCGATGTTGTTGATCTGCGCCAGGTGCTGCCAGGATGTGCCGTACCGCTCGGCTATCTCGGAGAGCGTGTCTCCGGGCTGGACGGTATAGGAGTCGCCGCCGGAAATATCCACGCTCGGAGGGATGGGCACGGTGACGGACGGTGTGGGTGGCTGCTGGGAACCGTCGGAGGCGGCGTATGCCAGCCAGTCCTCACGGGAGCCGTAGAACTTGTCCAGGTCCAGCGGCCCGTCGTACCCGGGCAGCCTGCCGTTGGAGGAGTACTGACGCATGGCGCACCCGTATGCCCCCTCGTTCCAAGGCGAATCCTGGTAGCCGGTGGAGCCCATGGACGCGTACTGCGCAACCCACAGGCCGCAGTCATGGGTCTGGCCGACCTGGGCGATCTGGCCGTACACCGATGCTGAGGCGTAGACGAGCGGCTTGACGCCGGTCAGCCGGATGATCTCGGCGACCACCGCGTCCAAGTAGCCCACGTCGCCCCATGCGCCGTTCGATCCGGACTCCCAGTCCACGGCCAGGACCACGCGGTGCAGCCAGCCCCGCGCCTGGTCCACGAAGTACCGGGCCTCGGCCTGCGCGCCGGACCCATCGATGTAGTGGTAGACGCCGGCCATTCTTCCGGCTGCCAGCGCACCGTCCACCTGCGGGGCGCACGCCGAGCTGACGTACCCCGTGCCCTGCGTGGCCTTCGCGATGATGAAATCGGCGGGCATGCCGGCCGGGTCGATGCCCGACTGCCAGCTCGACACGTCTATTCCGTTGAGAGCCATGACCGGCCCCCTCTCCGCCCGATAGGGCATAGGAAAGGCCGCCCCCAGGAGCAGGGACGGCCATAGGTTTGGTTTCCGCGGTTGGTGTTATGCGGCCAGCAGGTAGAAGACTCCCAGTAGGAGGGGCAGGAGGCGGCGCAGGACAGCCCCCAGCAGGAGGGTGACGCCCAGGGCGGCGAGCGTTCCAGCGGCCAGGCAGGCCAGGACGCTGAGGATGATGGCTGTGCGGCGTCTCATGGGTGCTCCTCGGGTCGGTCGTCGGATACGTGGGCCTGCATGATCTGGCGGTGCAATTCGCTGCCCACGCCGTTGCCGCCCAGGACGTGGTAGGCGTCGTAGACCTGGTCGGCTTCGTCCTTGACTTCCATGGGCATGGGTTCGCCGTGCTGGACGTAGCGTTCGTGGATGGCTACGAGCTGGCTCTTCATCAGGGCGCGCATGCCCTGTTCCATGGCCGACTGCCGGTCGTCCTGGGCTTGGGTCTGGCGTTGGGCCTTGAGCTCCTTGCCCTGCCGGTATTGCAGCCACCCCACCCAGATGAGGGCGACGGAATTGATGATGGCCACGATGATTGCGTCAGACAGGTCGATGGGCATGGGGAGGTCGTCCTTCCGTCGGTGATACCTACGCGCAGGGGCCTGGTTTCGGCTGGGTGGCGCGTCTGGGATTGTTGGGATGCCAACCGGGGAAGGCCAGCCGAACGGCCTGTGGGTTGGAGAATGCTAGGCGCTGAGGTAGCAGACGGTTGCGATGAACCCGCCGGTGTTCTGCGTTCCGCCCATGTTCTGGTAGGTGGCGGTGCCGTCGGACTGGATCAGGATCTGGCGTTGCGAGCCGCCGTCCCTGCCCTGGTAGGCGGCAGCCACGTCCATGACTGGCCGCCATCCGTCGGGCAGGACTCCGATCGCGCCGGACTCCCAGGACCCGCCGGCTGCGGACTTCCAGTTGATGGTCAGATGGACCATGCGACCGGCCCTCGCCCCGGTGACCGTTCCCCACTTCGAACTGATCAGGACGACCGGGGCGGGCGTGCGGGTCAGGGAATCCCACATGCTGGGCAACTTGTCGTAGAGGGGAACGGGTTGGCCGACGCTGATGCCGTCCAAGGGGATGCGGTACAGGGGCATGTCCGCGATGGTCGCGCCGTCCGGTATGCTGCCTTTGTTCCAGACGGGGTCGGCGGACGCGCCGGAGGCCGGCTGCCCCTTAAGGGCAGTCAGGGCCGCAGTCTCGACCCCATTGGACGCCTTGGTGTAGCGGCAGACGACCATGTCGGCACGACGCATACCCTGCGTGCCGGACTGGATGGTGACCGCGGTGGCGTCGGGGAAGGCGACGTGCCGGCCGCCCATGAGCAGGTCGCCGGGGGCGATTAGGCAGGTGTTGGCGCTGCTCATGGAGGCCTTAAGGCCCTGGCGGGTGTCCAGGACATAGTTGCCTGGGCCGATGACCCCGGCATGCAGCGCGCCCACGTCATCGGAGCTGATGTGAGGCTTGCCGGCGAAGCCAGTGATCAGGTGCGCACTCATGCCTGCTCCTCCTTGTCGCCGGCCGTGGGGATCATCCATCTGTTGTATTCACCATCCTGCTGCACGGCCAGGGACCGGTAGTTCTTGTGGCAGGCGGAGCAAAGGAGCAGGTCCATGAGGGCCCCGTCGCTGGTGACGCGTTGCACGGGATGCCATTCGCTGGACCTGGGGTCCCTGTCGGGCAGGTAGGCGGACGCGCCGCACCGGTCACACACATACCGGGTGATGTTCTTGGTCACAGCCATTATTTGATCCTTTCGTAAATGAAGGCCCCCAGGGAGGGGAGCTGCTGCCAGATGCCGCCCAGGTAGCGGGCGGGGTCCCGGCCGTCGGTGTTGCATGTCACGCTGCCCACGGGGTGCTTAGCCAGCCCGCCGTCGCTGTGGGCGCTGATCACGCCGTCGGCGTCGATGGTGACGCTGGTGCCGTCGGGGCGCACGTGCCCCAGCTGCCCATCAGTGGCAGGCTCACGGTCCAGACGGCGCACCGTCAGGTCGGAGACCAGCCATTGGGTGTCGCCGAAGGGCGGCTCAGACCCGATGCCCTGTTCAATCTCGAAGCAGGCGACGGCGCGGCTTTTGCCGGCAGGCACCCTGACCAGCCATCGCACGCGCTCCCATCCGCCCGGGTAGGTCGCGCCCGTCCTGGCTCCGCCTGTGTACGAGTCCATGGTGTTGCCGTTGGACTGGTTGGTGTAACACAGGCCGGCGTGCAGGTCCAGGCTTCCGCGCACGGGCTTGACGGTCGCCTCAACGGCGATGGTGTCGCCAGGGGTGACCTCGAAGGAGGTAGAGGCGGGTGCGAAATGCTCGCGCGACCCCATCAGGCGGGCCCGGCCGACCGGGGGCGCAACTTCGCTGGCAGCACCGAATACCGGGCCGTCGTCCTCGAAGCGCTGGTTGGGCCACAGGTTGCTCATGTCACGGACCCGCATCTTGGCCGGGGTGACCGCCCCGTCGGCCAGCTGGGACGAACCCACCGAACCCGGCGCGATCAGTTTGTTGCCGGACAGGGACTTGGGAATCCATGTGCTTCCGTCACTGACCCACATGCCGATGACCGAGGAGCCGTCGCCCAGCCGGTACCACAGGTCGCCGGGAACCGTGTCGGACGCTGGGCCAGACGGGGCGACGTCCGCATACCTGATACGGGTCTTGCCGGACGCGACCCCTTTCGCCTCATGCGCGGCATTGAGGGCCTTTGCCGCCAGATCCGAGGCGTCGCCGGCGACGGTGCCGGCCTGCTCGGCCGTGTGACGCACCGCGTCCAGGCCGGCGGGGGTGACCTGGGAGCGGAACGTGTAGTCGTCCAGCTGCAGTCCCTCGCCCGCGTAATAGGAGTGGCCGCCCGGCGAGCTTTCGGCCCGCCCGGACAGGTCCTGCTTGGCGCTGGTCTCCCGGCCGGCCTCGTAGGACACTGTCATCACGCCCCGTTCGACCTTGACGATTTTCTTGGACACCTCGGCCGACACGGTCAGCCCGGTCACGTTGTCGCGGCCGGTGATGATGTCGCCCAGGTCGAAGGGCTGGCCTTCGCACACGCTGACCGTGACCTTGCCCTGGGCTTGCAGCTCCTTGAGCTTGTCGCGGGTCTTGTCTGACAGCTCCTCGCGCTTGGCGTTGCTGTAGTCGTAGACAGCGGCCACTTCGTCCAGGCCGTTCAGGGTCTGGGTCTGGCTCACGCTGCCGTCCCGGTCCGCGTACCAGTCGGAGCGCGCCCGCTCCTTCAACTCGCCTTCGCCCAGGCCGATCAGATGGTTGACTGGCCGCCAGTCGCGTTCAGCGTCGAATTCGATCCGGTCCGAGTCCACCTCGTCTGTATAATCCTGCGCACGCACGGCCCACAGGCGCACCAGCCCGTCCCTGTAGCCCATCAGCAGCTTCGCTCCCGACGCCTTGAGCATCCTGCGTACACCCGTGTACATGTCCGTGTACCGTTCAAACTGGTAACCGCTCACTCGCACGCCTGAATCCGTGCCCTCCGCGCGCATCAGGACGGACAGGCCCACCCGCTCGACAAGATCGTCCAGCACGCGGTTCGCGTCCCCGTCCACCGTCAGGTAATCCTGTCCGGCATCCGGGCACAGCACTCGCTCGGCCAGCACCCCATGCCAGGTCGGGCCCTTGTAGGTCAGGATGGTGCCTGTGCGGGTGCGGCGCGTGCCGACGGAGGCGACCACACCGCCGTATTCAGTGCCGTCCATGTAGGCGAGGCAGCCGGCTGTCAGCCTGGGGCCGTCGGGGAAGGATAGGGTGAAGTTATTCTCGTCCGCGCCGTAGGCCAGGTCGAGGGTGTAGTCGGTCAGTGCTGCGATGTCCTTGCGGTCGCGGTTGGTGACGATCAGATCCACGGCGGCTCTCCTCTTTCCTCATAGACAGTCAGGTCGAAGCCGAAGCTGGAGGGCCAGGAGATCTCGCTGCTCCCTGCCGGTATGGGTTGGAAGATGTACTCGCCGCCGTGAAGCCCTGAGCCGCGACGCCCTTGGGCAAAGCAGTCCATGCGGTCGCCGTCCGCCGAGGTCAGTTCGATGGTGCGTGCGACACCGTCGACCGTCAGATAGCCGCCGGCCGGAACGGGCACGTCCACTTGGTAGCGGTTGCCGCCGATCATGATGTATGGATTGACGGCCGGGCCGTATACCACCAGCCTGATCCTCGCCGGCGTCAGGCTCGGGTTGCTGATCTGGGCCCCCAGCCGGGAAGGCCCCAGGTCCATAGGGAAGTCGAAGGGAAGGTCCAACCATTGCGCAGCGGGAATCTGTGTGGGGTTGAAAGCCGTGGTGGTAGGCCTGCGCCAGACCCCGTCGAGCAGGACGACGGTCAAAGAGGTCTGCACCAGCTTCGGCCTTATCTCACTCGGGTCGCTTTTGACGACCAGAGCGCGGCAGGACCACCCGCGGTCCACGAGGATGCCCGGACGTTTTGCCGCCACATCCGCGTCGAAGGCCATCTCCGCCCGGTCCAGCTCGGACCAGGACAGCGCGGACAGAGTGCAGGTCGCCTCACGGGCCACACGGGTCAGCCCCTTGAGCGAGCGGGCCGTCAGCGTGTACGACCAGCGGCGGGCACGGAGCTCAGGTGCAGGCCCAACATACAAGGACCCGGCATCAAGATGGATGTCCGACAGCCCGGGTGTGCCCGGCTTGTAGATGACTTCGTCATGCATACCGTCTCACCATCCTTCCCAGGTCCCTTTCCGTCATGCCGTCAGGCTGAGCGTCGTCAAGGATGCCGGGCAGGGCCGCCTGCAGGGTGCGAATGGCTTCTACCACGTCATGCATCCCGTCGGGCGGGCCCGCTTTGCCTGCCTGGCCGTAGCCGCCGTAAAGCGCCGGGGCAGGCAGGCCGAAGCTGTGCCCGTCCAGAGTCATGCCCTGCGCGATTTGGGAAAGGCTGCGATTGACAGTGTCCTGGCTGTCGGTGATGCCCAGTGCCATGCCCCGGCCGATCATCACACCGACTTCGTCGCGGAATACGCGGCTGGGAGAGTGGATGCCGAGCTTGCCCTTGACCCAGTCCAGGGCGTTGCCGGCTGCATCTGCAGCGGCTTGGGCGAGCTGCTTGGCGGCACCGGCCAGACCTGCCGCGATCCCTTTGATGATGTTGATGCCGACTCCCCCCCAGTTGACCTGCGCGAAGCCGTTCTTGATGCCGGTGATGATCTGCGGCAAGGCCGCCAGCAGCCTCGGAATGGCCTGGACCAGTCCACCCGCCAGCGTGACGATGATCTGGATGCCGGCGGTGATGATCTGCGGCAGGTTCTGGGCCAGCGTGTTGACTATGCTGGCGATGATCACCGGCACCTGGGCGACGAGCCGGGGCAGAGCGTTGACCAGACCATCGATCAGGGACAGGAGAACTTGCGTCCCCGCCTGGATGATCTGGGGCAGGTTCTGGGCCAGCGTCGTGATGATGGAAGTGACGATGACAGGCACCTGGTCAGTCAATTGTGGCAGTGCGGCCACCAGTCCCTGGATCAGACCGAGCAGGATATCCATGCCGCCGGTCAATATGAGGGGTAGCATCGAGGTCAGAGCCGTGAGGAACGTGGTGATGATCATGGGTATCTGCGCGGCCAGCTGTGGCAGTGCGGCCACCAGTCCCTGGATGATTCCGCTCAGCAACTGCATGCCTGCCGACATGATCAGCGGTAGTTGCTGCACCAGGGCAGTGATGAGCGTCATCACCATGTTCAGAGCGACCGGGACGATCTGCGGCAGGTTCTGGGCCAGCCCCTGCACCAAGGAGGCTATGATCTGCGCGGCACCTGCTATGAGCGAGGGGGCGGCGGCGGTGATGCCGTCCATCAGGCTGACTATCACCTGAGTTCCCGATGCCATGATCCCCGGCAGGGCGGCCAGCACCTTCGCGGTGATCTCGCCGATCATCGCCGGGGCCTTCCCTGCGATGTCGTTGATCATGGCGGCCAGTCCGCCATCCATGCCCTGGCTGAGCAGGCCGATTCCGGCGACCAGGGCCGAGGCGAGCGCGCCGATGCCGAAAAACTTCAGGAAGTTGCCTGGGGCGAAGAATCCGCCGACCAGGCTGCCGACCTTGCCAAGGCCTGCCTGCAGCGGGCCTCCTATGATGTCGCCGAGCCCGCCGAACAGATTGCTCACATTCGAAGCCAAGGGGGCGAACGCCCCTTTGATGCCGGCTCCTATGCGTGTGAAGGCTGAGCCGATTTTGCTACCCCCGAGCTTGTCGAAAGCCGACGAGAAGCCCTGGCTCATACGGGTGGAGAAGACCTGGAAGTGCATGTCCGCCACGCTGGAAAGCCTGCCGAAGCCCACTCCTAGTGAGGAGCCCAGTCCCGCGATCTTCCCGCCGATGTTGGTGTCGGCCAGCTTGGAGCCCATGTTCCTGAAAGGGGCGGTCAGGCCGTCCACGCCTTTGCCTATGCGGTTCAAGGCATTGGCGAACGGGTCGCCGTCGACGGCCATCGCCTCACGCAGATCCTTGTTAAAGTAGCCCTTGAACTGCTGCAGGCCGCCCATGGCACCCTGCAGATTGTCCGGCAGGCCCTTCACTTTGTACAGCAGGTCGCTGATGCCTTTGTCTCCGGCATGACCGATCCTGTCGAACGCTTCGCTGACGGTCTTGACGTTGCCGCCCACCCCGGCCAGCACGCCGAACCCGGCCGCCAGCGAGGCAATTTTGCCGGCCAGGTCGCCGATGGATTCCTTACCGTTGTTGAGGTTGTCGGTGAACGCAGACAGCCAGTCGCCGGCCTGTTTGACAGCCGGCGCGAGCTTGTCCCCGAACATGTCGGCGAATGGTTTGAGCTGTTTGGCGACAGCGTCGATGGCCGGGTTGAGCTTGTTGAGCAGGTCGCGGGCCGCGTTCAGGACTGGAGTGCCGAACTCTTCACCGAGCCGGCCCATGGCCGCACGCATGTTGTCGAACGCTCCCTGGAAGGTGCTTCCGGCGGCGAGCGCTGCGCCTCCAAGGCCTTCCTCCATGGCGTCGGCGAAAGTCTGGAAGTCGATCTTGCCGGAGGAGACCATGTCGGAGATCTGTGCGCTGGTCTTTCCCAGGTGCTTGCCGAGGAGTTGGAGGACGGGGATGCCGGAGGACATGAGCTGGAGCATGTCGTCGCCTTGGAGTTTGCCGCGGGCGGCGACGGAGCCGAAGATGGTGCCGATGTCGGTGAGGCTGCGACCGGAGATCTGGGCGGTGTCGGCCACGGTCTTGAGCACACGGGTCATCTGGCTGCCGGATTTGATGCCTGATGCGCTCAGGCTGGCGGCGACAGTGGCGGCATCGCCCAGGCCGAAGGCGGTGCCTTTGACGGAGTTGAGCGCGTCGTTCATGATTTCGGTCACGTCGCCGGCGGAGTGGCCTAGGCCTTTGAGTTTGGCTTGCGCGTTTTCGATGGCCAGCGCCCGGCCGAAGCCTCCCTTAGCTGCAAGGCCGGCTATGCCGCCGGTGATGGTGCCGATGACTCCGAGCCCGGTCTTGCCGATCTTGTTGAAGGCATCCCCCATCTTGCCGACAAGGCTTGTTGAACCACGGGTGGATGCTTTGTCGATGCTATTGCCGAGGTCGCCTTCGATTTTTCGTCCGAAGCCGCGTCCGGAGGGCTCGACCTGGACGTATACGGTTCCCACGTCCTGTGCCATCGGTTGCTCCTACTTTGTTCTTAGGTCGGTCCCGATGGCGGTCGGGTCAGTCGGATATGTGGAAAGTGTCCTGAAGACGCTTGCGTCGGGCGAGCCTTTCCGCGTGTTGCTGGCTGGTTTCCTGGCGGGACGGCGCGAAGAGGTTGTTCCTGGCGTCGGTCCAAGGGCGATAGCCTTTGTGTTTGAGTCTGCCTTCAAGCTCCATCTGGTCCCATAAGGCAATCTCGGCACCCGTGGGGATGTAGGACCATCCTGCGAGTGCGGCATAGCTGCTGCTGGTGTGGTTCCGCAGTATTTCTCGTGTAAATCTCCAGGCAGTGCCGAAGCCGATATTGGGGCTGGGTTTGCTCATTGCCGGGGCTTTCAGCCAGGCGCGCAGGCTTACTGGTCGCCAGGTCGTGCGGTAGCGCTGCTGCCAGTCCGCGTCTAATGCTCCTCGGTGCTGTCCGTGGAGGATGAGGAGGTAAGCGCTTTTGGGTCGATGCCGGATTCCGTTGCCCAGGCTTTTACAATTCCGGTCAGCCACCCCATGGCGTTGTCGGACCTGCGTAGCTTGTTCCAGAGGGTGGGGTGGATCTGTTCGAAGTAAGCCAGGAAAACCGCCATGGCTTGATACTGCTCTTCCTCCGAGAGGACGACCTTGCTTTTGATAATGAAGATCATCTGGATGATTTCCAAGGGCAGCCCGGCCTTGCTGTTCAGGTTGGGCAGGTCGAACTTCAGTCCCAAGGCCTCCAGATGGACCTGGGGGTATTCCTGCTCGTCCTCATCGATTTGGGGTTCAACTACGGCGTAGGTGGTCTTATCGCTCATGGCGGTCTCCTGGATGTTGATTGTTGTTGTGGTGGGGCGGTCTGTTCTGGGTTAGGGTTCCCACCCCCGCGAGACCGCCATCCAGCGGGGGAGGGAAGTATGCGTGTTCTGGGATATCAGGCCTTTTTCGCGGCCGCCTTCGGCGTGGTGGCGGGCGATGCTTCGTCGGAGAGCAGTCCGTAAGCGTGGAACTGGTAGCCGTCGGAGGCTTTCGCCATCTGCAGGGTGACAGTGAACTTGATGGTGTCGGTGTTAGTCAGGGTCAGGTCGTCGCGGTCGCTGACCTTGGCCTTGCCGCCACACACGATGATGGGGTTGGCGTACTGGTCGAGGGCCGCCAGCACGAAGCCGTAGCGCTGGTTGGTGGTGGCGTCCCTGATATGGAAAGCGCCGTGCTCGTCGGCGGCCACGCCGAAGTAGGCCTCGGCCATGTCGCGTTTGCATTCGATGCCGGGGATCTGCAGGGTCCAGTATCCGGGCTCGGTCTCGGAGACCACGATGTCGCCGTTGTGGGCTTTGATGTCGGTGGTGTCGCCCGGCTCGGGGTGCAGGGTCGCGCCGTCTTCGGAGTTGTAGCCGACGGGCTTTTTGCCCTCCGGCGGCTGCCATGCCGTGTCTGCAGGCATGGTGAACTCCTCGCCGTCCTTGAACAGGAAGAGCGCGTAGTCCTTGATGAGCTTGACGAGGTCGGCGTTGTTGCCGCTGGTGATGTAGGAGGTGTCTGGCTTGGTCATTGCCGTATGTGCCTTTCGGGTTTGACTGTTGTAGAGGTGAAGGCATGTGGCGGCATGCGGTTTGTCGGGTTATGTGGTAGATACCTGCAGAAGCAGAATCGCGTAGGCGAAGATGAGCGGCCCGTCCGCCTGCCGCATGGGGCCCGAGGAGGGTGCTGCGGACACGATGGGGAAGGGCAGGCCGCCGGCTGTGATGGCGTGGATGATGTCGGCGGCAAGGTTCTGTGCCTTGGCGAAGTCGCCGGTGCCGTCCTCCCGGCGGGCGATGACGCTCAGGCGCAGGCGCACGTACTGGCTGACGGGTGTGGCCATGCCCTGCGGCTCCCCGGCCAGAACGCACTCCAGAAGCGGATTGCCCTTGTCGCGCAGGCTGCCGAAGTGCACGCCGGGGAAGCAGGCTCGCAGAAAGGGCAGGAGCGTGGCCTCAATCCTGGGGGTACGGGCTGGCGGCGTCATATGCGCACCCGCCCGAGCGCCTGCGTCAAGGCACCGTTCTTGGTCTCGTTGGGCCCGTCGGTGATTAGGGTGACGCCGTTGCGGGTCCTGCCCTCGCTCTGGTCCCTGACCTTGATGCGTGCATGAGGATCGGGGTCAACGGCCCGCTCGCAGGCTTCGTGCACCACCTGCTGGATTCGTTGGCTTTTCAAGACCTCGTTGCTGAACGCCTGCCGGTTGAATACGAACTTGCACCGCTTTGCCATGTTCAGCCTTCCTTAATCGACACGTTCATGACCTCGCCGATGTGGCGGCCGGCGGTGTCATGCCAGACGGCCACAGTGCCCTCAATCCGGGCCATGCGCCCCCTGACCCTGACCACATCGCTCTCCCGGATGCCGGTGGGCTCGGGGGAGCGGATGTAGAGCGTGCAGTTGTATTCGACCGCCAGCGAGTCGGTGTCGGCGGCGGTGTCCTTCTGGAGAGGTGCCACCAGCGCCGGCATGCTTTTCCACAGGTGCAGGCCGGACTGGAAGGTGTTTCCGTCTGCGTCGGTGTCTGCAAGCCCCCGGTAAACCTCAATCGTCTCCAACCGGTTCTCCCATCTGAATGACGAAGGCCCTGCGCGCGGCACCTACGCCGAGCGACCTTTTCTCACTGTCGAGCAGGTAGAGGTCGCCCAGCGGGTTGCTAAACGTGTAACCGCTGGTGAACGGGCCGGTGGTCTCGTTCGCCTGGCTGGTGCCTGCTGGCAGACCGCTTTCGTCGGCCGCCAGCGCCCGTTGGACCATGGCGCAGCAGATGTCGGCGCAGATGCCTGGCTCCTGCAGCTCGTAGTCGGCCCACCGGGGGCAGGTGGCCCGGATCTTGCGCGAGGCCCGGGCTAGCAGGATGCCGGCCTTGCTGCGCTGGTCCCCGGTCAGCTTGTGCCAGCCGGATTCCAACTCCTTAACGGATGCGAAGGCGTTGTCCTGCGGGGTTTCGTCTCGTCCGCCCATGGTTCCTCCTAGAGTTCGTCCACCCGTTGCTCGCCGGTGTCTAGGTTGCGCGTGATGCGCACCCGGACCTTGTCGGGGCGGGTGGCTTCGAAGGTCTCGTAACGGCCGTCGGGCTCGTCCTTCGCGGAAGAGGCGGGGGCTGCTGGCGGCTCCTTCTCTTTGTCGGGTTCCTCGATGGGGGTTTCCTGCACGGGCTCGGTCTGCGCATCTTCGGGCTCGTTCGCGGTGACGGCCTGGGTCGGCTCCGATTCAGTATGCTTCTTGGCTGCTGCGCCGGGGGTCTTCCTGCTAGCCATTGATGACACCCTTCAGTCGTGCGGCTGCCTTCCCGCCGAAAACGGCAAGCCCGACGAAGAACTCGATGCGGGTGCGGTAGGCGGGCTTGTCCTGCAGCTGGCCCAGATCCTGCACGTTGACGCCCCCGTTGGTCAAGCCGGTGACCGCCTGGTCGCCTTCCGAGGAGCCGTACCGCACCGCGTAGATGCTGGAGGTGGCTGTCGCTGTGCCCTGGGTCTCAGACTGTGCGAGGATCTGGGTGCCGTCCGGGTTGGTGCCGGCCTCCAGGATGGGGATGCCGTTCCACTGGATGGCCCGCTTGCCGGCGATGTCTTCCTCCAGGACGGCATCCAGGCTCACGTGCCGTAGCGCGGATCCGATCTTGCGCACGACCGCGGAGTTGGCGTAGATTGCGCCGTTCTGGGCGTTGATGCCTGGCACGGCTGCCAGAAGGTCATCCAGATGGTCCAGGAAGGCGTGGATCTCCGCTGTGGTGGAGCCCACGATTGGAGCGCCGTTGACGCCGGCTTCCAGGACTTGGCTGCCGACCAGGCGTTTGCGTAGCCCGTCGAAGGCCTTGGGATCCACGGCGGTGTCACCGTTGAAGAAGGTGTCTTGGAATTTGTAGGACAGGGCCTTGGTTTTCAGAACGGTCTGCTCGGCCCGCTGGTCGTTGAGGTTGCTGCGGGTCTTCTGGATGAAGGTGTCCACATCCGCGTCGCCGCCCAGGATGTGCAGGGACTCGGTCTTCTGGTTGACGGTGCCGGTGGATTCGGTGTATCCCTCGTTTACGTTGCGGAACTCGACTCCCGGCAGGCTTGCTTCCGCATCGTAGGAGAAGGCGTTGCCCTCGATCGGCATGAAGGGGATTCGGTCCAGGATGGGGCTGGACTGCACAAAGGTCTCCAGCACGCCCTTGGCGAGCATGTCCTGCGAGAGCTTCGCGGATTCGGCTAGTGTGACGGCCATGGTTGATGGCTCCTTTCAGATGGTGTTCATTGGTCCGCATAGGCGGCGGCCAGTAGCTGGGCGGGGCTCATACGGCCCCAGTCGCCGCCTGCGGTCGGCGGGTTGGCAGGCGGCAGCTTGGGCTTGGTGCCCTGCTGCTTCTCGGTGATCTCTCCGATGGCCTCCTGGAGCTTCTGCGCGTTCGCCTTGAGCGCGTCCCCCTCGCCGGCCAGCAGGGCCACGACCTCCCGGCTCAGCCCGGTGTCATCGGCGATTGAGCCGAGCAGCAGCTCGCGTTCATGGGCCGCCTTGAGCTCGTCGCGTTCCTTGGCCGCCTGCTCGGCCTGTTCGCGCAACTTGTCAATCTCGCTCTTTTTCGCCTCTTCGATCTCGTCAAGCTTGGCCGCTTTCGACTTGATTTCGTCGTAGTCGGCGTACCTGGCCTCGATCTCGGCGGCGCGCTTGGCGAGCGCTCGGCTGAATTCCTTGGACTCGTCTGACCGGCCGGCCTTGGGGTCGGCGGGTTTTGGATCCGAGGGTTTCGGCTCGGTCGTGGGTGTGCCTCCGGATGCTGGATTGGGGTCGGGGTTGGTGACGCAGCGGATACGGAGGGGCACGGGATGGTTGTGCATGGGGTTTCTCCTTGGATTGGTCGGACGCACGGTTAGCGACGCGGCGTGCGGGGTCCGCGAAAGATGGTGCTGTGAGAGGATCTGGTGGCGGGTGCAGGATTCGAACCTGCGTAGCCTGAGGCGGCCGAGTTATAGTCGGCTCCCGTTGTCCTCTTGGGTAACTAGCCGGGGTGTGGTAGCTTGGATAGTGCCAGGAGGCCCTCCGGGGTAGTGAAATAACCTACGGAAACCAGGGGATTGTCTCCTGGCTCTACTTTTTCAGTGTGACCTCCTTCAGGCCGTTGTTGCTGAGAATCCATAGTCTCTTGATGGGTGTTTGCGTGCGCTCGTTATAGAGCGCAAGCTGGTTGATGAGCTTGTCTGGCACTTCGGTGTCGCCTAGGTCGATGATGAAGGAGTCCTTGGTGACGCCTTTTCTGGCTGCCTTGCTGGCGGCTTCGGAGATGCGTTTGGCGATGTGCGAGTATTTGGCGGTTTGCATGGACTTCAGCTCGTAGTCGCCGTCCTGCTCGTTCCAGTGGAAGTCGTTGGTGGGCAAGAACTTTCGTCTGTCCTTGGGGATCCATCGGTAGTGGTTGCCGAGTTTGGCGAAGCGTTCGAGGAATACGATTTCGTGCATCTCCAGCACGTCCTTTGATGTGGGGATGCCGAGTTTTCGCTGGCGGGCGTCCCAGACGCTTTGGGGATGCGGTTTTTCGTTTTGCAGGGAGAGGATGCGCCGTTCGTCCTTCCAGGCGGTACGTGTCCTATCCGTGGCGACCCCATCCTTGAGCTGCTCGGGGTACATGGTGCGCATGCGTGCCAGGCGTTCGCGGTAGTTGCCGCTGCCTGTGGAGTCCCACATGCGGCGGTACCGGTCTGGGTTGAAGCCGGCGAGGTGCTGCTTGCCCCAGCTGGGCACTATGCGGCAGTCGCAGTGAGGGTGGTAGGAGTTTCCTAGACCGGCTGACTCCTCGCTGAGGTAGGCGAAGCCGCGGGAGGCGAGCATGAGGCAGAAGGCGCAGGTGGTGGGGCCGGCCGGCACTCTAGCCCATCTGGGTTTGGTTGGGTCCAGTCTCATGTTGCGTTGCAGTGTCAGGCGTTCCGATGCTGCGATCATTTCGGCGATGAACTGCTGTGCGTCATCCAGGTTCGACAGGTCGGGCCACAGGTCCTCGATGCGTTTGCGGGCCCGTGACCGGCGTTCGGCGACCTCCTGGTAGGTAAGCCCGGCGAAGTCCGAATCGTTGAATCCGCCCTGGACCTGCCATAGGGTGCGGTCGGGGTCGATGAGGGCAGTGTGGTCGAACGTGGGGAAGTCGGCATCTCCGTATTCGGCCCATAGGGTGCGCAGGGTGTCATAGTAGTCGTTGGCCATCTGGCTGGCGTCTCTGGCGTACTGGGCTATCAGGTCTTTCGCGTCCATGGGGTCGCGTGAGAGGACCACTTCCAGTTCGTCGGCCGCAGTCTCGCGGAGGGCATCGAGATTCCTGCGGTGGTCCTTGTGGGCCTGGTCAAGCAGCCGTTGGAGCTCCCGCATGCGGTCCGGGCTTGGATGCAGGTCGTTGAGACTCATCATCCACCTCCGGTCCATGCAGCATGGTCGCTTTCAGCTGGTCGATGCGCTCCTGAGTTCTTGCGCGCTGCTGCTCGCCGCGCAGGGTGCGGCGCTGGCGGTCGGACAGGTCGAGCATGTCGTAGGTCACGTCGCTGTCGGCCGGAAGGATGCCGGCCTGCACGAGTTTCACGGCGGCGTCTGCTGCCGCGGCTCGGCTCGGTGTGGCGGGGTTGCGCCATTGGCAGGAGATCGCCTGGGTGGTTCCGTCGGGGCCGGCCAGGTTCTGGGCCCTTGCGATGATGCGCTGCCAGGCGGGGCCGAACCAGGACTGGCATTGCTCGGCAGTCAGGCACAGCTCCTTCTGGGCCTTATCGATTGCCTCGGCGGAGGAGGGGTTGTCGGTGAGCACGCCCATCGCGTCTGGCGGCAGGCTGGTGGCGGAGGCGAACATTGTGGCTGTCTGACGCAGCTGCGCGCTGTGAGGCTCGAAGCTGTACTGCGGGAACTGACCGACGGTGGGCTGCTCCCCGTCGACATCGCTGGGGATGGCCAGCACCTGGTCCAGCATGATCTTCCAGTTGGGAATCCTGCCCCCATCCTCATCGGTGAACATGTCCTCGCTGACTCCGATAAAGTAACGGGGCGGGACGGAATACAGCTCGGCCTGCATCTCGGAACGCAGAAAGGTGCGCACGGCGCTGTCGGTCAGGCTCATGACGGTGCGGCTGATGCGGCTGCGGCCGAAGGGGCGTTTGGCGTCGGGCTTGTAGGCCAGCAGTTCGCAGGGCAGGCGCTGGCCGGCGTGGTCTGTGCGCGAGTACACCTGCCAGACAGGGCCGGACTGCACGATGCCGACGGTGTGCTCGGTGTCCATCAGGTACATGCCCTGCAGGAGTTTGCCGTCGTCGGACACGTCGAGCAGGAGGGCCGCAGCCAGGCCGTGCAGGCGCTTGTCCCACACGCCGGTGGCCACGTCCGCGGTGAACTCCTGGATGATGGCTTCGGGCTCGCCGATGGAGGTGTCGCCCTGTAGGGCAGCCAGGAAGCTGCATGAGTGCACGAGCGCGTCGGTATGCGCGGACTGGGCGGTCTGCAGCAGGCCGTTGGCGTCCATCAGGTCGGACACCTGCCTTGACAGCTCGGAGCCGTCCTGGGTGGTGACCCCATCCAGGACCACACGGTTGGCGAGCGCTTCGACGGCTTTCTCGGGCCAGCCCACGACGATGTCGATGTCCTTGGCGATGGGCGGCAGGCTGTAGCCTATGTCCTTGAGTTCGTTGCGCCCGTCGTAGTATTTGGTGCGGATCAGGTTGCGGGCGCGTTTTTCAAGCAGGCGGCGCAGGAGCCTGCGGTAGAGGGTCTGCTCAGCGTTGGTCAGGCCGCTGATGGTCTGAGGCGGGATGATCATCGTATGAGCCTCTGCTTTCGGTTGGGGTCGCGTTTGGTGACCGCTGTTCCATAGAGGGCGAGCGTCACCGCGATCAGGGGGCTGATGTCGATGTCGGAGCCGAGCTTGTTCCAGCCGACTGCTCCTGAGCCGCCGATGTTGCGGGTGGTGGCGTTGGCCACGGCGATGTCGAGGGCGGGCTGTTTGCCGTCGGCCAGGTGGGTGAGCTTGCCGTCCCTGAGCATGTCCAGCATCCTTCCGCAGGCGCGTCCCATGTCTGGGGCGCTGGTGGTGATGACCTTGACGTGCCGGGCTTTCAGGTCAGGCAGGAGGGCCATGGCGGGCGACTGGCCGTCGATGACGACGGCAGCGGTGCGCGGCCACCGGTCGGCAATCCAGTCGATGGCCCAGGCGCTGCCCTTGGACCGGGTGGATTCGAAGGCCTTGAGCTCGATGTGGGCGCTGCCATCTGCGTGCTTGACGCAGCCGCCGATGGCCAGGCTCGAGCGGTCTGGGGGCATGTCGATGGCGTAGCCGACCAGGCCAGCGGTGTCCGGCTCGTCGGTGGCCGCCATCCGCCATTGCGCCGGGTCGATGGCGCTGCTGGCGGCGACGGTGTCCCAGATGCCGAGTCCCTCGCGCCGGAAGCTGTCAGGGCTGAGCTGTTTCTGCAGGCGCAGGATCGAGCTGGCCGGCGTGCGCCTAGGGTAGGAGGGGTTGGCCATGGCCCATTGCTTGCGGTCGTCGGGGTCTGCGTCGGGGTCGGCGCTGAATTCTAGGTAGAGCATGTCATCGGTGCCGGCTAGTGCCTCCTGGCGGCGGATGGTGAATGCCTCGCTGGGGTCGCCGGGCTTGGGTGGGGTGCCCATCATGATCAGCAGGCCATTGTCGGCGGTGTTCATGGCGGGGACCATGTCGCTCATAGCGGTCTCGGTCAGGATCTGTGCCTCGTCCAGGATGACGATGCCCACGCCCTTGAACCCGCGGCCGAACCCGCGTTCCCTGGCCCCGAACAGGATGCGAGAGCCGTTGACGAAAGCGACTTCCTGCTGCCCATTGGCGCTGCGGATGCGGGCGATGCGCCGGCGTGCGCCTTTGCGTCGGGCCATGGAGCGCATGTCGCCGAACGTCTCGTCCGAGGTGCGCGAGCGGTGGGCGGTCCACAGGACCAGGAGTCCGGGGTGCAGGATGCACAGCATGAACACCAAGGATCCGATCAGGAATGTCTTGCCCACCTGCCGGCACAGGCTCATGACCACACCGCCAATGCCTGCTGCGTACCTTCCGTCGGCTCGCTTGGCCAGGATGAGCATGCCCAGCGCGTCCTGCCAGTAGTCGAACTCGATGCCCAGGAGGGCCTGCGCTAATTGCCTGACCCTGGGCCATTCCGAGGAGACGATGCCAGAGGGGATGAGCAGGTGGCGGGCGGCCTCAGATAGCTTCGGCGCTGAACGGGACATCCTGCGCCTCGCTTTCCTGGTCGTCCAGAGCGGCGACCGGGTCGTCGTCCTCCCGGTAGTCCTGCAGCTCCTTGGAAGCCGCGAGCAGCTGCCTGGAGATGGCGGGCAAGTCACGGCTGGAAGTCTCGTCGGATTCAATAGCTTTCCTCAGCCGGCGCACGGTCAGGCGCAGCATGTCCTCGTAGGAGGGCAGCGGGTCGACCATCTCCTCGAAGTCCTCCTGGGTAAGCCGCTCGGGATCCTTGCGCCGGCGGCGCATGATCTTGGCCTGGCCGGCGGGCTGACGGGGAGAGGAGGCCAGGCGGGTGCGCTCGCGGCTGGCCTTTTTGCGGCAGGCCGGCGAGCAGTACTTCTGGTCCTTGCGGGAGGGGATGAAAGCCTTGCCACATTGCGGGCATTTGCGGATCTCGGCGGACAGGGCCTCGTGCGACGTTTTACCGCGGCTCATGCCCTTTGCCTCCTCGCCAGTCGGCAGTAAGGCTCCCGGCATGCGACGCTTCGGTGCCCTGCGACGTTTTTCATTTTCCTTGGTATCGCCCGGGGAGAGATCAGCACTGCACCCGAGGCTGCCGTTCAGGCCACCCGAGGGGTCCTCCCCCCAGGGTCACCAGTCGCCGCTGGTCTCTAGCGGTAATGATGTGGACCTGATGTCCTCTGCACGGCCGATCTTCTGAAGCTGTCTGATGCGTTCCCGTGCCCATTCCACGGTGTGGTTGGATCTGATGCGGTTGCACCAGCGATGGGCCAGGAAGCAATTGGAGAAGTCGGTGGCCGACCCGCCACGGCTGACCGGTACCAGCTCATCGACCTCGGGACTGCCGGGCAGGCCCGCCGGCAGGGTCTTGTCGACCGGCTGCCCGCACAGGTGGCAGATGTCGTAGGCCGCCTTGACCCTGGCCGTCACCTGGTCGCGCCGCCACCCGTTAGCCCTGCGGTTATTGCACCTGCCCATTGCGCTGCCACATTGCCGACTCCCACCTGCCGGGAGCATAGATGGCCCAGGTCTTTGAATGATCGCCCCAGACGATGAGGTTACCTTTGCGGTCCACCCGGTAGCCCTTGGCTCCTTGATAGACATCATCCGGTCGTTCCATATCGGTAGTTCTTATGATGAGGTTCATGGCGACTCCCGTCAATAAATCAGCCAGCAAATAAACGTGGGTGCAGTAGGGAACACAAGGGGAATGCAGGAAGTTGGTATACAGTGTTATTGCGTATATCTAAATCAACAAAGGAGATGGCAATGGAAAACGAAGATCCGTATTACGAAGATCTGTGTTTAGAATGCAGCAAAGTCATCACAGAAGCGGATAGGTCACCCGATCCCAACTATTGCGCTGAATGTTACGATAGATACCAAAATGAATTGAAACAGATAAGAGGCAATGAGGCCTGAATCATAAAGCACTATACATATATAAGGAAAGGCCGGCAAGCAGAATGAACTGTATGCCGGTCTTTGCTAAGCTCTGTTTTCAGTCTTGCTGGATGTCGCCCCGGCTTCGCCAGGAATGACCAACACTACTAGTGTTGGCGGTGACAGTTGGCTTGTCAATTTTCGGTGACAGTCCGCCTGGTCAAAGCCTGCCACACATCCCAGAGCAGATATACAGGTTTGCCTTCCTGTTCGCTCACCTGGCGGATGATACCACGTTTGCGCCACTGGGTGACCGTGTTGCGCTTGATACCAATCCCACATCGCTTCAACAGGTCGCACAATCCTGCGGCGGTGCCTTGAGTACCGCAGGAGGCAAGGTGCAGTATCCTGATCTGCTGCACCTCCATGACCTTGAGGGTCCTGCCGCAGGATGGGCAAACGGTCCAGCCGGATTCCAGGTCGTCCTGGGCGCACCACAGTTCGGACCCGCACTGCTGGCAGTAGCCTATCAGCGTATGGTCCTCTGGCGGCTCGAACTGTCGGCCCATGCGCTGGACGAGCGTCGCGGCCATCCGCTTGATGATGGGCGCGTCAGGCCGGGCGAGCAGGCGGTCCACTCGATTGGTGGCGGCGGCCAGCAGGCCCTCGGTCGGCACGTGCCGCTGGCGCACGCCCACGGCCCGCCCCAGGCTCCACGCGAAGTGTTCGATGTCCTCCAAGAGGTTCCATGCGCCTTCGTTCAAGGGAATGGGAGCAGTGGTGCGCAGGCCCGCACGGGAGCTGTGGGCTGTCACGGACGCCTTCTTAGCCGCCAATAGCCGCAGGTCGGGTAGGTAGACGCGCAAGGTGCGCAGGTCCTGGTCGAGATGCCGGTGGTCGTGGTCCTGGCTGACCGTCTGGTTCATGCGCGCCCCTTCTCTGTCGTTCGTTCCTGGTCAACGACGGTCCGCCTCTTCGCCGTCGGTTGGCTTAGCAGCTTGGCGGTCTGCTCGACTGTGTATCTTGCCTGGGCCCAGGTGAGGATCCATTCGCGTAGCACGTTGCTGGTCATGCTTCCTCCTTGGGGTTGTAGGGGTTGCCGCTCTGCCGTCTGGTGAACCAATCCAGGTACCCGTCCTGGTGTCCCTGACGCCATGCCTCAGCCTGGAGGGCCGACACTCGTTCGTGTTGCTCCGGCGGCTCTTCGGGGGAGGGGGTGTGGTCGAGGATCCATTGGGCCAGCTTGCGGGCCGTGGGCACGTCGACCATGGCATACATGTCGAATTGGTCGCCGGACAGGCTCAGGCGCAGGCTGTCTGCAGCCAGGGTGACATCCACATCCGGTTGTCCGCTCTGCTCGGACCAGGACTCATGCGAGATACAGGCGTAATCGCCTTCGCTGTCTCTGCCGCTGCTCCAGGTGACGCCCGTCTTCCGGTCAGTCCTGTTGTCCTCCGGTGTCGTCGTGCTCATGCTGCCTCCTCCGGCTTCCGTTTGTCCGGGTGCTTCGCACCTATCAGACGGGCGTAGCGTTCGAAATCGAGCTCGCCCTCCTCATTCACCACCGGTTTGTCGACGAGTCCTGACTCGCTGTGCTCATACATTGGTGCATCGGAGAAGCCGTGGCCGTCCAACAGCCGCCCCTGCCCCAGCGCAGCCATTTGTGCTTCGGGGTCGGCGTGCAGGCCGTCGTCCAGCAAGATTCTCATCGCTTTCCCTCCTTGACGTGTTCGAGGATGAAGTGGGCTAGGAGCAGGGCCGGCCCGTTTCAGTTCATCGTTCATTGCTGGTCGATTCCTTCCAGGCTGCTACGCAGGTCGGCGAGCATGACCACTTCACGCGATTTGAGAGGTTTGGAGAGCATGGTCTCGATGGCCAGGCCCGCATCCAGGGTCCGCTGGGCCAGACCGGCGGTGTCGTAGACCACTTCAGTGATTGGGTCGATGTCGCCCCAGCGTTGCAGGTGCTCCTGCTTGGTCTTGGAGTCCATGGCCCTGCGCACCAGGGCCAGGTAGGAGGCAGAAGCCTTGAGAATGCCCTGCGCCTTGGGCAGCAGCTCCACCAGCATCTCCGGGGTGGCCTCGTCCGGGACCAGCGCGTCCACGCCCTTGTTCCTCCTCGTCTCACTCATGATTGACTCCTTCCATGTCCGTCGGTATCTGTACCGGTGTCCATCCACCTTGGTCATCCAGGAGCACCCAGCCATGCTGGCGGGTCAGGACAGGCACCATCTCGGGATGGTCCTGCCAGGCATGCACCAGCCAGCCCTTCTCGTATGCCTCGGCCGTAGCACTCCCGTGCACGTCGCCATGGCAGCCGCTGTCCCCGGACCCGCACAACAGAATCAGGTTTGACGCCTCATGCAGGCCGGGCCACCGGTGCGAACGCATCCTACGATGGTGCCGGTTCATCCAGGTGGAGCCCAAGGGCCTGCCGCAACGCACGCACCGCCAGTTGTCGCGCCGGTCCACCAGACGTTTGACCTGTTCGCTGGGCTGGTTGCTCATGCCTGCTCCTCCCACATCTTCCACAACCACACATGAGAACAGCGCCGGCTCATAACCGGCCCCCATTCCACAGGTCACCCGACGGATAGTGGCCTCCCTGCGGCATCTCCGCCTCGGAATCACGGCTGGACTTGTCAAACGAGTGCTCAACCTCAAAACCATGGACCTCGCTTCCACGCAAATCCTCCGCCACCTGCAAGCACCCACCGCCAGCGGCTCTCAGGCCGTCCAGCATCATCTGATACTCTGCGATGTCCCGGTCCAGGCAATGAGACGTGCGGTGATCGGTGGCAGGTATGCGCTCGCGGATGCGGTGTGCGAGCGCCGGGCGGATGGTATCGAGGAGGATGCGCAGGCTGGATACGTCCATGTGCTGGTGGCTTGTGTTTTCGAGCAGGCCTGGCATGGTATGGTCCAGCCATTTGGTGTCGAAGTGGACGCTTGACCCTGCCGGATGCAGGACGGCTTGTTTGGTTTGGCGGCGGAGCCAGGCTGCGAACATGCGTTGGGCTGAAGCTTGTTTGAGTCCGGTTCGGCTCTCTTCCAGCAGCCTGTTGTCCCTATGCGTGCGCTGTGCCCATGCCGACGGCCCGTCTGTGTGGGTCCGTCGGGGGGCGATGACTGTGTGCAGGCTTGTCTTCACTTGCTTGGCCTGCAGGTCCGTCACCCGCATCTCCGCTTCCAGGAGCAGATCGGAGGCCGGGTTCAGGCCGGTGGTTTCCACGTCGATCCATAGCAGTCGGTGTGGCAGGTTGCTTCGATGGTTACCGCTCATGCGATCTCCTTGAGTTCGTCCGTTCGGGCGCGCAGTCCCAGCTGTTCCAGGGCTTGGTCCGGGCTGGTTCCTGTGTTCAGCAGGTCGGCCAGGCGGCAGCCCAGGTCGACGTCCGGGCTTTCGCCGTCCTCGCAGCGCAGCAGGTCCCGCACGTGGGTGCACTTCCAGGTGTGCTTGTGTGGCTTGGCGGGGATCGCGTCGGCTGTGGCTGGCAGGCCCGGGGTGGCTGCCTGTCGCTCGTCGCGCAGGCTCTTGGCGCGCTTTGTGATCCATGAGGCGAACGCGGCGTCCAGGTTCCGGTAGCCGTAGTGCCGGATGCCTTTGGCTTTGATGGCGTCGCGGAACTCGGCCTCCAGGTCCGGCACGTCCACGAAAGGCAGGCCGCGCTCCCGGAGCTCCACCGCCCGCTGGTAGCAGGACGGCGACGGATGCCACGCATCCACGTCGGGCCAGTGACCATCATCATCGGAGGGGGAGGGGTTCTCTTTTTCTCTCTCTTTTTGGTTTTTGGTTTTAGGTTTTAGGTTTGTATCCGTTATTTGCGTGTTATCGGTGCCGTTACGTAACGCGTTACCGTCGGCGTTATCCTTGCGTTGTTTTGCCCGGTGTTTGGCTTGTCGCTTGGCGTTTGATGTTTTCATCTGTTCGATTTCCTCTCGTGAGTTCTGCGATTCCAGGTAGTCATGCACGCACGCTCCGTCTTCGGTTTCGTCCCACAGGCCAAGCTCGAACATGCGTTCTTTCTGTCGTTTTTTCGCCCCCAGGAGCTCCGAGATTGCGTAATCGGAGATCTGGCCGTCGGTGAGCTTGTCGCTGCAGAAACTGATGGAGATGACCCACAGGGCGAACTCCTTGGGATGCTCCTGCGCGATGCGCCGCATCTTTTCGTTCGTCCACAGGTCGTTGCGCAACTGCGCGAAGCCGCCCTTCATGACCGGGCATCCTTGAAACGCGCAGGCGTGAACCGGGCGGGGGGCATCGTGTCGCGCTGGAGCGCCTGCCTGACGGCATCGGCAGCCCACTGTTCATCCGCCTCAGCGCACATGCAGGTCTCGCCCCGCACGTGCCTGCCGTTCATATCCTCGGCCGCGGGGCTTTCGCACCGTTTGCTCATGATTGCTCCTCTGTCGGTTCCTCTCCGTCCCGCGGGCGCGGTCCGGGTTCCTGTTCGTCGTGGTCCCCGCTGGCGGCCCAGGCGATGCCTATGGCTGCTGCCAGCAGGATGATGGCTGCTATCGTCTGCCTCATGAGCTCTCCTTGTATGGGTTGGGGAGACGCCTGGAGGTTTCCGCGGAGAGCCTCCCTTCCTTCCAGGCCCTGGCTTTGATCTGGCCCAGCCAGCGGTCGAAGGCATGCCAGGCGCTCATGCCGCCGTCGCGGTCGTAGTATTCATGGACCGCCCAGCGGACCTGGTGCTTCTCCAACGGCAGCACGCGGGGTTCAGAACTCGGGTTGGCCATCGTCGCTCCCGAACCCGCATCCGTTGTCGGCTCCCTGGAATCCCGGATCGCTGTGGGCCCGTATCACCTGGACAGTGGACCTGAGCAGGCTGGGGCCCAGGTCGTCCACGGTCATCTCGATCACGGTGCGCTCCGTCCCGTCCTTAGCGGTGTAGGAGCGTTGAGAGAGCCTGCCGGTGGCGAGCACCGCGCTGCCCTTGTCAAGGCTGGCGGCGATATGCTCGGCCAGCCCCTCCCAGGCGGTGCAGCGCAGGAACACGGTCTGTCCGTCCTCCCACTGTTTCGACTGCCTGTTGTAGGCCCGGGGCGTGGAGGCGATGGTGAACCCCGCCATCCGTTTGCCTGTTCCCGTCGTACGCAGCTCGGGAGCCGCGGTCAGGTTGCCGTGCACGCTTACGGCTGCTTCATTAATCATTTGATTCCTCTTTCCATTCGACTCCCTGGCGCATCAGATCCAATCGACGCCACATCACCAGGTCGCTCTTCGACAAGGCCGCCCGGAAGGACGGGTACCGGCAGAAATGCACCAACAGGCGCTCAGCCGCGTTCACGCCAGCACCTCTCCAACGCCGTCGACAGGCCTGTCCCCCCGCGGAAATGTCGGGCCCTGGACAGCCAGGCCGCTTTGGCCCATGACTGCTGCGCCAGGTAGCGCGACTCGGCTGCCATCCGTCTGCTGCGCGCGTTGGCCCACTCGCAGCCGACCGCGGCGATGGTGTCCGCCACTTCGTCCAGGAAGGCATCGACCTGATCCATGTCGTAGCCCTCAGGCAGGCGATGGGTATCGAACTCCTTGTCATGCACATCATTGGGTGTCAGCATTCGCTGCCTCCTTCCGCGGTGCTCTGGCGCAGGGCGCTGGCCTTGTACGCCCGTACCACAGCCGGGTCGTACCTGACGGCGCGGCCCAGCTTGTAATACTCGTGCAATTCCCGGCCCTCGAACCGCCATAGGGCGAGGGTCTTGACCGGGATCCCCAGGTATTCGGAAACCCTCCGAGGAGACCATGGCGTCTCGGCCCCGGGCCGTTCAATCGTCCTGGCACCCATCGCGCACCTCCTTCGCTTCTGCCATGCCTGCGCGTGTCAGCCGGTAGCGCGAGCATCGGCCCCCAGCCTCGCTGCGGCCCCCCTGGTCCGCCACCTCCACCAGGCCCAGCCGGCATAGCTCGGACAGGCGCGTGCGAATCGTGGACTCGCCCAGCGGACGGGCCTGCGGGTGACGCCGTTCATGAATCCTCTGGGCCTTGCGATCCACCCGCCATGCCTCGACCGGTGCGGCGTTGTGCCGACGCAGGTCCAGCAACGCTTCCAGGGCCAGCCGCTGCTTCTCCTTGACCTTCACCCGGCCGGCCGCCTCGAAACTGGTGGACGGATCGCCCTCACGGGTGGGGGCCTCCAGCAGATCCTCTATCGTGGGTTGCCTCAGTCGCACAGCTCCCACCTCCCTAGTCCGTATGAAGCCAGGGCCAGGCCGGCGGCGGCTGCCGCCAGGTGCGCCAAGGACAGCACGCCCTTGGTGAGTGCGTATGCCAGCCATGTCGACCCCCAGCCTGCGAGCAGCAGGCCGGCCGACCCTGCCAGCAGAAACAGGAACGCTTTCATCGCAGTCATCGCCGTCCCTCCCCGCTGCGTTCCGCAGTTTTCACTACTGCGTTGATGAATTGAGGCGCGAGCTGGTGTAGGCACCTCACCAGGCCGGCCTGCCCGGCTGCCGACCCGTGGAAGCTCATATCGGTTCTCCCGTTCCCTGCTGTGGGAAGTCCGGTCTTCGGCAGGGAACGTTCGCCCGCGTCGCCGCGCTGGTATGAGAGCCGGAGGGCCGGCGGTTCCTTGCCGTGGGGCGTACAGCATCATCAGCGTGGCCTGCCTGGGCTTTTCCATGCGCTGCTTTGGCTCGGCGGGTATACTGTTGTCAGACATTGGAATGACCAACTTTCTTGTCTATGAAGCCGCTGCGTCACCAGCGGCTTCTTCTTTTCTTCTGCAAAGATGAAGCCGGGGCGGTGGGAATAAACCGCCCCGACGGTCCCCTAAGATGGATTGCAGAGCCGCATGTCGGGTGCGGTTCTCACCGAAGGGGAAGTGTGATGGAAGTGGCCATGAACTCCGCTGCATACCTGCTGAAGTTTTTCCTTGGCGAAGGAGCCACGAGCGATAGCGAGGTGTTTAAGTTCGGCGACTTATCGGCCGCTATGGCTGAAGTTGATGAAGCGTTATCGGCCGCGGCGGCCAGTGGGGACAAGGAGGCGGGTTCTGCAGCCAAATGCATAAGGGACCTCTGGTGGGCTGTTGGGGAAATTTTCCATCGGGACAAGAACAGAGACCCCAATATCCCAATCCCGCAGGGGGGTGTCGGGTTGAGCAACGAGTGCGAGATGGCATTACGGATTGCGAAACGGCTGCTTGGGGACAAGGTGAACGTGTATTCAAAGGAACGCCGTGACAGCGTGCGGGAGCTCGTCGGTTCTCTGCGTGAAGCTTTGGAGCCGTTGTCGGTCCCGTCGGAGCTGAAACGGTACGTGCTTCTCCTCGCACATGAAGTCCAAGTGGCCTTGGACCTGTACGATACGACCGGTGACTTTAAGCTCGACACTGCGTTTTCCAGGCTGCAGTCATCGCTGTTCGTGGTGGCTACTTCTTCAACCAAACCGGAGCAGCACAAAAGTTTCATGAGTTTTTTGACGCAGAAGCTTCTTCCGTGCATAACCGCCGTCTCGGTTACGCTGGGTGTTCCCCAGGCAGCTATTGATGACATCAATTTGTTTGCTCCTCAGATCGGGCATTCCGATCAGCAAACGGATGCTGAAAATCACCAGCCAGGTGCCCGTCCAACTGCTCCCGGTCCAGAGGCTCCGGCCGCCCAGCAATGACGTTCTGCCCTATTACGTCGTTAAGATTTGCGAGTACGTCAAAAAAGACGTTTGATGCAGCCGAGAACTGATCTCTCCTATATTTGGGCAAGTTCAGCTTCTTCATCTCTTCTCCTCTTCTGAGAGCGCGGAAGGTGTTGCATCGACTTTCGTTGTTGAGCGTGCTTCTGCGCGCCGGAGGATTTCGGAGGGAAGCTCGCCGGCTGCCTTCGCTGTCCCGATGAACTCGTCCAGAGACATGTTGTGCTGTTTGTTGAATCTGGCACCGACAGACTGACGGTTGAGACCTAGGACCTGTCCTAGTTGCACATTGCTGATACCGCTGGCCCTTTTTGTTCGAAGAAGTTCGTCCATTGTCAACGAAGTCAATGTGTCCAAATTTTTGGTCATAGAAAAACTGTACAAATATTTGGTCATTGTGACAAGTACAACACGCCGTTTGTCGAATTATTTGGACAATTGGTTATTGTTGAGACATGGCATTAAAAGGTCGAACATGGTCGGATGTAGACAAGACGTTTGTTGCCTTCATCAATCGCCGCATCGAAGAAGATCCGCGTAAATTATCACTAAGAACTATCGAGGGGCTAACAGGAATTAAGCATGGTCGACTTGGTGGCCTGCTCAACATGACGGCCGGCGTCCCAACCCTAGATGAATTTATCGGTCTTTGTCGCTTGCTTGGCCTTGAAGCATCTGCTGTCATGCGGATGTTGGAGACAACAGCCGAAGAGCCCAACACAAGAGCTGATGAGCTGGATGAATTACTGGATCAGGTTGCGGCTCATCCGGAAGATTTCGATATCGCCGCTTTACGCGATCCGAATGCGGCGATGGAAAGGGAGACTCCACGAGATTGAGATTCAGAGGGAGAAAGCAGGCATGAGACATCCTGATATAGCTGATCTATTGCGCGAAGCAACAATGCTTGAAGTCAGGATTGAAGAGCGCGCACTTGCCCCGGATTTATGCGGGTTCTACTGGGACAAGAACCGCACGATCATGCTGAACGAATGCCTGCCCGACTGGCAATACCGCTGCACCCTCTGCCACGAGCTCGTGCACGCCAAACACCACGACTCAGGTTGCGGGCTAGCCGGCACCAAAGGCGAACGCAGGGCACGCAAAGAGACAGCCTTGCGCCTCGTCAATCCGGTGGAGTATGCGAGCGCCGAGGCCATATATGACGGTGACACGTTTTTGATAGCCTCGGAGCTTGGTGTGACCGTCCAAGTCATACATGATTACAGAATGTGGCTCGAACAACGTCAAGGCCTGACGAGAAGGAGAACAGATGAAGGCTGGAATACGCGCTCGCGGCATTGTGGCTGTGATTGGGGCTTTGACGATGGTGCTGAGCCTGTCCGCCTGCGGCGCGCAGAAGGAGGTGCCTGACGTGACGGGGAAAAGCTTCTCGGACGCCGCCGCGACTTTGTCGAAGGCAGGGTTCATGTACGATGCCAAGGATGGTACCGGCGGCATCGGCTTCGATGGCATGGTCACTGGTCAGGACCCCAAGGGGGGCACCAAGACCGATGATATGAAAGTAAAGCTCACAGTGAAGAGTTCCCTGGATGAGACCCGTGAGAAAGGCGAACAGAAGCAGAAGGAAAGGGCTGAGAAAAAGGTGCAGCAGCAGAACACACCCGCTCCCAGCGTAGAGAAGTCCACTTCGGGTGGTCTTACCCAGGCTTACGCCCAGCTGGCTTGCAAGCAAAGGGGTAGGCGAGAGTTCCCTTACGGGTTCAAACCGCATTTCATAACTGATGCAGCCGAGCCGATGTGGTCGCCAGACAGCGTGCTGCTCCAGTTCAGGGCCACGGTGAAGAACGAGTACAACGCGAAGCGTGATGTGACCGTGAACTGCAATGTGCGCGGATCCAACGACAAGCCGGAGGTGTTCGGCTGGACGGCCCAGTAGGACGACCCAAAAATGCCCCGTCTGCACTGCCATGCGACGGGGCGGTGAGAACAAATCGATGAGAAATGCCTCACGCTACATTCTAGCGTCGGGGCGGAATGGAGCGAACCATGGCGAGTGTGAGCGCATACGAGACGGCAAAGGGCCGGCGGTACATGGTCCGGTATCGGACCCCGGACCACAGGCCGACCATCAAGCGGGGGTTCACGCGTAAGAAGGACGCGGAGCTGTTTGCAGCCAAACTGGAGACGCAGCTCAACGACGGTACTTTTGTCGATGTTTCCAAGGGGCGCAGGACGGTGGGGGAGCTGGCCCCTGCGTGGCTGGCGAAGAAGAAGATAGCTGTCAAGGCCAGCTATTACTACACGCTTGAGACGGCATGGAAAGTGCATGTAGGGCCCAGGTGGGCGAAACGCTCCATCCGCTCCATCAAGCGCAGCGAGATACAGCGGTGGGTGGCCGGTCTGTCCTCGGGCGACGAGGGCAAGCCGAAGAGCGCCAGCGTCGTCATCCGGGCATACGGCATCCTCGCCGGCATACTGGACGACGCGAAGGCTGACAAGCTGCTCGCCGAAAATCCGGCCCGCGAGGTGACCCTGCCGAAGCGCCGGCGCAAACCGCACATTTACCTCACCGAGCGGCAGCTGTACGCTCTTTCGGACGCCTGCCTGATACCTGGCAGGAACTGGAACGCCGACCATGAGCGCTTCCAGCGCTCAGTGCTGGTGCTTGTGCTCGGGACCACCGGCATGAGGTGGGGCGAGTGCATCGGCATGCGAATAGGCCTGGTGGACTTCCGCCGGCACCGCATGCAGGTCAGAGTGTCCGCAACGGAAGTCAACGGCAGGATGGAGGTGGACGTGCCCAAGACCGGTAGCGAGCGCAGCGTGGTGTTTCCCGCGGTCCTCGATGACAGGCTGCACCGGCTGATTGGCGGGCGTGGTCCTGACGAGCTGCTGTTCACGGGGAGCTTCCATGGATACGTGAAGTCGGTGTCGCCGAAGGATGGCGGCAAGTGGTTTGCCCGTGCGTGCGATGCGGCCGGGTTGAAACGGATGACCATCCATGACCTGCGGCATACGGCGGCCAGCCTGATGGTCAAGAGCGGGGCGAACGTGAAGGCCATCCAGCGGCAGCTGGGTCACACGTCGGCTGCGATGACCCTGGATGTGTATGCGGATCTGTTCGACGAGGACCTGGATTCGGTGGGGAAGTCGATGAACGAGCTGTTGCTGCAAAGTGCGCTCAAAGTGCGCTCAAAGTCGGTTTCGCCGGTTGCGTGATGTGCTCTAAACGTTGAAATCCCGGCCCTTTCGGACCGGGATTAATCGTGGAGCTAGGGGGATTCGAACCCCCGACCTTCTCCATGCCATGGAGACGCGCTACCAGCTGCGCCATAGCCCCGTACTTACCTTGCTTGGTGAAGCCTTGCTTATAGTACACCGGGATTGGCGAATGGAGCAACTCAGTGTGTTGCCCCGGAATTGCAGGGATTGTGAGCTATTTGATGGATTTTATCCTCGAATGGTCTTGGGTCGTTTTGAGCTTGCTAGTGCGCTAGCATGAGGGCAAGGGGCGACCAAGGGGGTCGGCAGCAACTGAAAGGCGGCGGACCATGACAGGCAAAGTCGATGCCGAAATGCGGGATGAAAAGCGGAACAAGGACCATCCCGGGGACCAGCTGATCATCAACTGCCTGCCCTTGGATAAGGGTGAGCGACAGGAATTCCTTCAGGCGGCTCCAGGCGTTCATCAGGAGTTCATTGTCGACACGGACATGCGGCAGAGCATGCATTGGCTCATCGATGTCCCTCAATCCCTCCGATCGGAGGCCACGATCATTTTGGGTAATCCGCCGGCCGAGCAGGTGATTGCCTGCCGTAACCTGGTCTGGCTGCAGACCAGCAGCGCGGGTGTGGATGCCTACCTGAAACCGGGGGTTCTGCCTCCGGATGCCATGTTGACCAGTGCCTCAGGCGTTTACGGGCAGTCGGTCTCCGAGCACATGTTCGCCATGATGTGGGCCCTGATGAAGGACCTTCCTGGTTACCGGGACAATCAACGCATGGGCCGTTGGGAACCTCGCGGGGCTGTCCTTTCACCGCGCGGTTGCCAGGTTCTGGTGTTGGGCACGGGGGATATCGGAGCCTCCTTCGCTCGTCTGGCCAAGGCTGTAGGCGCTCGGACCATCGGTATCAGGCGGCATCCCGACCAGCCGGTGGAGGGGTTCGACCGTCTGGCTGGTTTTGACGATCTGGATGCCCTGCTGCCTGAGATGGATGTAGTGGCTCTGGCCCTGCCTTCAACGCCGCAGACCAGACATATCATCGACGGCCATCGTCTTGCATTGATGAAGTCCACCGCCGTGCTGATCAACGCGGGCAGGGGAGATGCCGTGGATTGCATGGCTCTGGCCCAAGCCCTGGATAAGGATGGCATTTTCGGTGCAGGGCTGGATGTGACCGAACCGGAACCTCTGCCTGAAGACCACCCACTCTGGAGGCAACCACGCTGCCTGCTCACTCCGCATGTAGCCGGGGGAGCTCATCTCCCCTCCAACATGGACAAGGTTCGGGAAATTTGCCTGGATAATCTTCGTCGGTTCATGGATGGCAGACCCCTTCGCAACCGGATGAGGTGACCGCCGTGCCGACAGAGCAAAGCCGTAGCGGCAACAGTCGTGGGCGGACGACTGTTCTGCGGTGGGTGGCCGTTCTGCTGGCGCTTGCTTTGATTGTGGCGGGCTCCTTGGCCTTGGCTGGCAGGCTGATGGGTGTCGGATCTGCTCGCCATGATAATCAAAGTTCCTCTGCAAACGGCCGCAAGACCGCTTCCCATAGCCCTCTCGGGTATTCTCCTGAGCAGACTGCTGTCCACCCGCCTCTGATCTCGCCTGTGGACTACAACCACGACGGTGTGGACGATTACACGGCTATGGTGCGTGGAGCCCATCAGGAGGCACGCATCCATCCACGTTATGACAGCGGCTACTATCAGGGCGGCTATCCACCCGATGACCGGGGTGCCTGTACCGATGAGATCTGGAGGGCCTTCCGACAGGCCGGCTACGATCTGAAAGCCATGGTCGACGCTGACATCGCCTCGTCTCCTGGGGCCTATGCCGGAGTCATCAGCAGGCCTGATCCGAACATCGACTTCAGACGCACCAACGTCCTCGGCGTATTCCTGTCCCGGCACGCCCAGCGTCTGACCAACGACATCGCGGCCACCGACCAGTGGCAGCAGGGCGACATCGTCATCTTCGATACCTCCTGGCGCATCGGCATGGCCTCGGATAAAAGGGACAGCCGGGGTATTCCCTTGCTTCTGCATAACATGGGCCAGCGCGCCAGGGAGAACGACTACCTGGAATCGCCCGGTCATCGTCCCATCACCGGTCATTTCCGCTTCGACGCCTCCAAAATCCAACCCGCCGTCCTGCGCCCATGGAGGGGGTGACCAGGGACTACCCTGCGAAATTGAACACGGCGGCAACTGGTTATCTGCTACTATCGGTTCGGCCAGACACGTCGGCCGGGTTCGAGCACGAGAGGCGGTGATGGCGATGATGAGAGTATTCAGCACCATGAACGGGCAGATCGAGCAGATCGGCAAGGCTTCCAAGGGCTCATGGATATGCTTATCGGCGCCCACCGATGTCGAGCTGGCCAACGTCTCGCAGACCACGGGCATCGACCTGGCTGACCTGCGCGCCCCCTTGGACGATGAGGAGCGCTCGCGTGTGGACGTGGAGGACGAATACACCATGGTCATCGTTGACATTCCCCGGGCCGAGGAGCGCGACGGGCGGGACTACTACGAGACCATTCCTCTGTCCATCATCGTTACCGAGGATCTGATCGTCACCGTCTGCATGCAGGACACGGTTCTGCTCCATCCCTTTATGGAGGGCACCATTCGGGGTTTCAACACTTTCATGAAGTCCCGCTTCATCCTGCAGATCCTTTACCGTAACGCCACCCTCTATCTGCGCTACCTGCGCATCATCGACCGCGAGTCGGACCGGCTGGAGCTCAAGTTGCGCCACTCCATGCAGAACAGAGAGATTCTCATGCTGTTGGAGCTCAACAAGACCTTGGTCTACTTCGCCACCAGCCTCAAGTCCAACGAGATCGTCCTGGAGAAGCTGACCGGCCTGGAGCGGATCAAGCGCTACCCGGACGACGAGGATCTTCTGGGCGACGTGATTACCGAAAACAAGCAGGCCATCGAGATGGCCAACATTTACTCAAGCGTGCTTTCAAACATGACTGACGCCTTCGCCTCCATTGTCTCCAACAATGTCAACAACGTCATGAGGATCTTCACTATCATCTCCATCAGCCTGTCGGTGCCCACGCTGATTTTCTCCATGTATGGCATGAACTTCAACCAGGGTATGTTCGGCATGCCCTTTACCGACAAGCCCTGGGGATTTGCGGTCGTGGTGATTCTGTCAGGCCTGCTGACCGCCCTGGTAACCTGGTTCCTGACGCGCTCGAGAATGTTCAAGTAGGGGCCGGTTATGTTTGCACGCAGGATTGCGGCGGCTCTGGTTGCGCTGGTTCTGGCGGTGCCCCTGAGCGGGTGCGACCGCCAGGAGGATCGCTACCGGGCTGGTTCCATCGGGCCCAAGATCAGCGTGGGCATCTCCTTCGACCAGCCCGGGCTTGGATTCGCCCAGTCCGGCCAGTACCGGGGTCTGGATGTGGATGTGGCCCGGTACGTGGTCCACGAACTTGGATACGCCGAGTCGCAGATTGTTTTCCGCCAGGTGAAGCCTGCGGACCGCGAGCGCATGCTCGAACAAGGTCAGGTAGACATGGTCGTGGCTGGCTATTCCATCACCCAGGAACGGCAAAAGCTGGTGGATTTCGCCGGGCCTTACCTGGCTGCGGGGCAGGACCTGCTGGTTCGCCGCACTCAGAACGATATCGCCGGGGTGGAGGATCTGGCCCAAAAGCGGGTCTGCGTGGCATCTGGGTCCACCTCCGGGGCTCTGGTGCGCTCGCTGGCCCCCCAAGCCCAGGTACAGGAGCGGGAGGAGTTCCCCGAGTGCATCACGGCCCTGCTCAGCGGGGACACTGATGCCGCCAGCGGGGACGACTTTGCCCTGGCCGGCCTGACTCATGTTCGCGGCGGCGGCCAGCTGCGCCTGGTCGGCAATCCCTTCTCCCATGAACGGTACGGTATCGGCGTGCCCCACGGGGATCCGGAGCTGGTGGATGTCATTGACCAGGCTTTGAAGAGGATGATGCGGGACGGATCCTTCAAGGCCGCACTGGGTCGGGCCTCCAAGTCCATCGGCTTCTCCATCAATGCCGCAGCTCGCACCCTGCAGCCTGGCGACCACTGAGCACAGCTCCGGTTAGGATGACGGATGCTGGACATAAGCCTGGCTGTGTCCATGTGAATGGCGATAATTCACGATATGAACGCGAATGAAGACAGGGATCATCAGCAGACCCAGGAATCCGAACAGCCTCAATTCCGCTACGATGCCGCCATGGCTCAGACCATCGAGGAGCGCTGGCAGCAGCGCTGGGACAAGGAGGGCACCTTCTGGGCCGCCAACACCAAGGGCGACTTGACGGATGCCCAGGGAGATCATGCTGGGGGCCGCAGTCCCTACTTCGTCATCGACATGTTCCCCTATCCTTCGGGCAAGGGCCTGCATGTGGGCCACCCCTTGGGCTACATCGCCACCGATGTGGTCAGCCGCTATCACCGGATGAAGGGCGAGAACGTCCTGCATGCCATGGGCTATGACGCCTTCGGCCTGCCCGCCGAGCAGTATGCGGTCCAGACCGGCCAGCACCCCCGGGTCACTACTGAGCAGAACATCGCCAACATGCGGTGGCAGCTGCACCGGCTGGGGCTCAGCTTCGACGACCGCCGCTCCTTCGCCACCATCGATACCGACTACGTGCGCTGGACACAGTGGATCTTCTCGCGCATCTACAAGTCCTGGTATGACCCCGACTACCGCCGTGCAGATGGAGGGACGGGCTCGGCCAGGCCCATCAGCGAGTTGGTTGAGGCCTTCAAGTCCGGAAGCAGGCCCATCCCCGGCCATGCCGATGCCTCCTGGGATGACCTGGACGCGGCCGAGCGCTCCGAGGTGCTCAACGACTTCCGTTTGGCCTACATCTCTCGCTCGCCGGTCAACTGGTGCCCCGGACTGGGCACGGTCCTGGCCAATGAGGAGGTGACCGCCGAGGGGCGCTCGGAACGAGGTAACTACCCGGTCTACCAGCGTGAGCTCAAGCAGTGGTCCATGCGCATCACCGCCTACGGCCACCGGCTTCTGGAGGATCTGGATATCCTGGACTGGCCCGATAAGGTCAAGCTCATGCAGCGCAACTGGATCGGGGAGTCACACGGGGCTTCGGTGGACTTCACCGTGCCCAGCCCTGACGGCGATCAGACCATGGAGGTCTACACCACCCGTCCTGACACGCTTTTCGGTGCTACCTTCGCTGTGGTTTCCCCAGAGCACGACCTGCTGCAGCACTTGCCACAGGAGTGGCCTGAGGATGTGCCCGAGCAGTGGAAGGGCGGCTATGTCAATCCTGCTGAGGGTGTGCAAGCCTACCGACGGGCCGCCGAGGCCAAGACCGCCAAGGATCGCGTGGACGAGGGCGGAGCCAAGACCGGCCTGTTTACCGGGCTGTACGCGATCAACCCCATCACCGGGGCCAAGTTGCCCATCTTCACTGCTGACTACGTGCTGATGGACTACGGTACCGGAGCCATCATGGCTGTGCCAGGCGGTGACCAGCGCGATTACGACTTCGCCGTCAAGTACGGCCTTCCCGTCGTCTACACGGTCAGCCCACTGGCTGAGTCCGGACAGACCTTGGACGACTATCGGGGCAAGGCACCTTTCGTCTCTCACGACGGCATTGTGGTCGACTCTTCGGTTCAGGCAACCCAGGCCGCTGGCGACTCGCTCAGCTTGGATGGTTTGCGGGTTGACCAGGCTATCGAGAAAGTCACTGCCTGGCTGGAGTCGGCCGGCGTTGGCCATGGGACAGTCTCCTACCGGCTGCGCGACTGGCTCTTCTCCCGTCAGCGCTACTGGGGCGAGCCCTTCCCGGTGGTCTATGACGACCAGGGCCTGCCCCATCTGTTGCCCGACGATCAGCTTCCGGTGGCCCTGCCAGACGTGCCCGACTACTCGCCTAAGACCTTCGACCCCGAGGATGCCCAGTCCAGCCCGGAGGCCCCGCTGAGCCGCAACCAGGATTGGGTGAACGTGACCCTGGACCTGGGTGACGGGCCCAAGGTCTACCACAGGGACACCAACACCATGCCCAACTGGGCCGGTTCCTGCTGGTATTACATGCGCTACATCGATCCCAAGAATGACCAGCACATGGTCGATCCGGAGGAATACGACTACTGGCTGGGGCCCCAGCACAACGCCACGGCCGGGGAGTCAGGCGGTGTCGACCTCTACGTGGGCGGTGTTGAGCACGCGGTACTGCACCTGCTCTATGCCCGCTTCTGGCACAAGGTGCTCTATGATCTGGGTTACGTTTCGTCCAAGGAGCCCTTCCACAAGCTCTTCAACCAAGGAATGATCCAGGCCTACGCCTACACGGACCAGCGCGGCCAATACGTGCCCGCTGCCGAGGTGGAGGAACATGATGAGGGCGGCAAGGTCAGCTATACCTGGCAGGGGCAGCCGGTCAACCGCGAGTTCGGCAAGATGGGCAAGAGCCTGAAGAACATCATCACCCCTGACGACATGTACCGCACCTATGGGGCCGACACCTTCCGCCTCTACGAGATGAGCATGGGACCCCTGGACGAGTCCCGGCCCTGGAATACGCGCAACGTGGTGGGCGGCATGCGCTTCCTGCAGCGGCTCTGGCGCAACGTGGTGGACGAACGGACCGGCGAGGTGGTTCTGGACGAGGGTGAGCTCGACCAGAAGACCCTGAAGCTGCTCAACACCACCATCCACGACGTGACGGTGGAGATGGAGGCCATGCGGCCCAACACGGCCATCGCCAGGATGATCGTGCTCAACAACCATCTGACCGGGCTGAATCCGACGCCCAGGGCAGCCATTGAGCCCCTGGTGCTCATGCTCTCGCCCATCGCCCCGCACATCTGCGAGGAGCTCTGGAGCCGTCTGGGACACAAGGAGTCCCTGGCGCACGTCCAGTGGCCGACCTGGGATGATCGCTATCTTGGTGAGGACACGGTCACCGCCGTTGTCCAGGTCAAAGGCAAGGTCCGCGGCAAGCTGCAGGTCAGTCCCGACATCGCGCCTGATGAACTCGAGGCCATGGCCCTGGAACTGCCCGCCGTCCAGGAGCGGCTGGGTGGCAAGGAGCCGCGGAAGGTCATTGTTAAGGCCCCTAAGATCGTTTCGGTCGTGCCGGCCTGATCCTGTACTGTCCGCAGCCAGGCTGTGGACGGATGACGACCTTCGACCACATAGCCCCCCGACCTCATATCGGGGGACTTTTCATGCCAGGCTGGGTCCATGAGCATCAACATCACCCAGCCGCCAGCGCCGCCCCTACAAGCTTTGGCCCTGAATCAATCGGTTCATTCGGAGGGGTCAGCCGAAGGCAAGGCCAAGTCCCAGGTCCGACGGAATCGGCCCGTCTGGTCGTTTACGCCCCTCCAGGCCTTGACAGCCATCCTTATTCTGGTGTCGGCTCTTGCCCTAAGTCTGACCCTGCTGGCCCAGCAGGGACGGGCGCTGGCTGCAGGAGCAGCCGTTGACGGATCCGGGACCAGTTCATCGGCTCCTGCGAACGGTAATGTGAACAGCGCTGCACACCGAGGCAAGCAAGCCTCGGGTAATGAACGTAGCCGGGACACTTCGAGCGCAGTAGTAAGCGAGCAGGCCGATCCGGCCTCAGACTCCGCCCAACATACTGAAAAGGCCGACAATGCCCCTGCTGTGCCGGCCCCCAGTTCCTCTTCGGAGTCAGCAGACCAGGCGGGACGCGTGAATCTTAACAGCGCCAGCCAGCAGGATCTGGAAAATGTCAAGGGAATTGGCCCGGTCAAGGCTGCAAAAATATTGGAGCACCGGCGCGCCATCGGCGGTCGGTACACTTCGGTAGACCAGATCCTGGATGTCCCCGGCATCGGTGCCAAGACCTTGGCCCGCTTACGCCCATATTTGATGGCGCAATGATGGCCGTTCATTCAAGAGTTCACGCTGGGGTTCACGATGCAATTGATCAGGAGAACGGCAGCTGCAATCTTCGAATGCTCCCCGCTGCCTGTCTGGCCTGGGCGGTTGCACTACTGGTCCTATGGCTTCTGGACAGGAGCATGGGCGCAGTCATGCCAGTATCAGGCAAGAGCGGTGATTGGGCCAAGACGGCGGAGGAGTCCAGAGGTGCTATGGCCGGCGGGAGTACACCCGGTGGAAGCATGGGCATGGCGGTCTGGATAATGCCGCTTGCCCTAGCGCTTCCATTACTCCTTGCAATGGTCCTGCTTGCCATCAAACTCGTCTGCTTGTCCGCCACAGAGGATCCCGATTGCAGAAGTCAGATATGTCGGCGGTCCCCTCGCTTACGCAGACGGAACCAGCTGTCCCGAGTTTGTGCGAGTCCTGGGCAGAAGAATCATAGGGACAAAAGTCGTTGGAACGAAAACCATCGGAATGCACCCTGCGTGAATACCACGAACACCAAAGACACCGTTTATAAGAATACGACTCATCGGGATATCCGGATTCAGTGGTTACGCCGGTTCTCAGGCAAACGCTCATACACCGGGTTCAGGGGCTATTCTGATTGCAAGTCTTCCTCATTCCGTTCTTCTTCCATGCTTGTTTCCGCCTTGCAAACATTGGTGTCCGCTTGGTATGGTCCTCGGAGGCTACCAATGCTCGCCGTCCTGACTGCGGTGGCTTTGGCTGTAGCAACTGCCGCTGCAGTTGGTCATGAATCAGTGCGTAATGGGCCTGCAGCCCGTCAGATTCGGCAGGGGAAGGCACTTGCCGAGGTGCATGGCCGAGCTGTGGGCCCTATGAGCGCATCCTCTCGGCGAGGCTGGGACTGTCAGGCGGAATTAAAACTGAAATGGGTGACTTTGGCCGGGGTGCGCATGCCTTCCGATGAACGGATCGTGCTCTTCGCTCGCAGCCGGTCATGCCTGTTGCAGCAGGGCGGACAGTATCGTGCGCGAGGCCTTTTGGCACCCCCCACGTACGGCCGTCCTATGCCTTGGCTGACCGTGGAGGAGGGCTTGCAACAGGTCAGGCCGCCAGGGCCCTGTAGACGATTGATAGCTCGTATGCAAAAGGCCTTTCTTGAACAGACCAGCGGGCTTGATGACCAGGGGCGAATCCTGGTGCCGGGGTTGACCATGGGCATCCTGGGTAACCAAGCCCTACCCGGGTCGGGTGGTTCTCTGGGCAGACCGGCAGTGGAGCCTGCATATGCTGCTCGTCTAACCCAGAATTTCCGGGCATCTGGCATCCTGCATCTGATGGCCGTCTCCGGCGGACACTTCATGATCCTGGCCTCGCTGCTGGTTTCGATCATGCGGGCCCTACGCTCGCCGCCCTTGCTGATGGCCTTGGTTTTGTCTGCAGCCTATATGGGTTTGGGTATGCTGATGGTTCCCGGGGATTCAGTCTTGCGAGCTCAGGCCATGGGACTTCTTTCGGCATTGGCTCTGGCTGCCTGTCGGCCTGCCCAGTCATTGAACACCCTGTCCTGGTGTGTGCTGCTGATACTAATTCTGCGGCCTTCCATGGCAGCAAGTTTCGGCTTTGCGCTCTCCTGCGCAGCCGTGCTGGGCATCGGTCTGGGCAACCGGCGTTTGACGGCCTTTCTTGAAGACCATCTTCCAGCATTTCTTGCACGTCCATTGGCCCCGACCCTGTGTGCCCAGGCCGGGACGCTGCCCGTGCAGATGCTGATGAGTCCAGGACTGCCTCTGCTGGCCCCGCTGGCCAACCTGTTAGTCACTCCTGTGGTCGATGCTGCCACAGTGACCGGCCTGCTGGCTCTGCTCACCTCCTGGGTGTGGCCTCCAGTGGGGTTCTTGCTGGCCCGACTGACCTCCCTGGGTACCGGAGTTATGGCTTTTGCCGCCAAATGGATGGGCGAGGCTATTGCTCCGGCGGCTTGGCCATCGGGGCCAGTTGGCAGTGCCTGCCTGCTTGGTCTGGGTCTCATGGCCGTGATTGATCACCGGCTGATTCGACTCATCCGCGTCCGGAGGCGGGACTGTTCATGGTCAACTGCGACAAACGTGGCTTCGGGGGTTCCCTTTCGGCCGTCGGCCTGGGCGTCAATCAGGGGCTGGCTGCAACAGACCTATGGACTTTTGGCCCAGTTGGTCTTCAAAAACGACCGACGTCAATGTCCAGTGATGAAGGGAGATTTGAGGCATGACCAAAGCTCAGCAGGAGAACCCTTCCGTCCATCTGGTGGTTGGTGGCGATCCCTTCCTCAACGGGCAACGCGTCAAGGAACTGTGTGCACAGGCATGTGCAGCCCATCCGGACAGCGAATACATAGAAATGGACGCGGCAGACTGCGACGCTTACGCCTTTCAGGAGGCGGTCGGACCCTCTCTGCTCAGTCAGACGGCCGTGGTTTTTCTGGATGATCTGCAGGTGGCCGATGAGGCCTTGACTCAGGCCCTGGTGGATTTTTGCCGCGAGCCGGCAGAAACCGAATCCAGCATTGTCATCGCACGTCATGACGGGGGCAACCGGGGCCGCAGGCTTCTGGACCAGATGGAACGAGTTGGAGCAGTCATAGAGCGGATGCCGGATCTGAAGAAGTTCGATGACAAGATCGACTTCGTCTATGGACAATTCAAGGCCCATCAGCGCCGCATCCAGCCACGGGCGGCCCAGCGTCTGGTGGATGTCCTGGGCGAACGTACTCCTGAACTGGCCGCCATGTGCTCCCAGCTCTGTTTCGATTTTGACCAGGACCCCATGACCTTGGAGATCGTTAACCGGTATTTGACTGATAATCCGGCTGTATCCGGATTCGCCGTGGCGGACAGGGCCCTTGCTGGGCGGCCGGCCCAAGCCGTCGTCGCTCTGCGTTCAGCTTTGGAACAGGGCAATGAACCGGTTTCTCTAATTGGGGTACTGGCTCTGAAGTTGCGGACGCTGGGCAAGGAGGCGGCCATCGAATCGGGATCCATCACAACAGCCGAGGCCAAGGCCGCCTACTGGCAGTTGCGGGAGGCAAAACGGCAGCTGCATGGATGGACCTCCTCCGGTCTGGCAGCCTGCATTGAGGCCTTGGCCCAGGCAGATGAGGTCAGCAAGACCAGCAGCGGCGATGCTCGTTATGCTCTGGAACGGGCAGTGGAGCTGATTGCCGCCAAGGGAAGGACATTGGCATGAGCCTGCAGGGCAGCGCCGGTCAGCAGGATGGATTTGAGCTGGCCGTGCCTACGGGCGAGGACATGCAACGCCTGGGCAGAAACCTGGCCTCGTGTGTGCATGGCGGGGATGTGATTCTTCTGTCTGGTCCTCTGGGGGCGGGCAAGACCACGCTGGCCCAGGGGCTGGGCAGCGGACTTGGAGTGGACGGCCCTGTAGTCTCGCCTACGTTCACCATCGCAAGAGAGCTGCACGGCCATCTGTCCGACGGCTCACCTGTGACCCTGATTCATGTGGATGCCTATAGGTTGGGCGGACAGGATTATCTGCCTGGCGAAGATGCCGTGGATCGGCTTCTGGACGAGCTGGAGTCCCTTGGTCTGGACGAGGAATTGGAAGATCCGGGTCAAAGCACCATCATCCTGATGGAATGGGGGGAGCAGATGGCCTCGGCGCTGGCCGATCAACGTTTGGAAGTGACCATCAGCCGACCCGTGGACGCCCGGGAAGATCCTGACGCTCCACCCAGCTCCCAGGGTCAGCGTATGGTACGTCTGCGTGGAGTGGGTCCTTCATGGGCCACCAGACTGGAGGAGCTGAGAAAGGCGATGACGGCATGAGCGGGAGCGATACGCCCCTTTTAGTGATCGATACCTCATATGGCTCGACTGTGGGGCTGCCCGGGAGGGAGCCCTGCATCGAGACCGACTCGCGCTCGCATGTGGAACGTCTTCAAGTCAATATCGCCAAGGTCATGGACCAGGCTGGATTGTCTGCAGACGAACTGAGGACCATCGTAGTGGGACTGGGTCCTGCGCCTTTCACTGGTTTGCGGGCAGGCATCGTCACCGCCAAGGCCCTGGCTTTTGCCACGGGTGCCCGTCTGCTTGGACAGGACATCCTGGAGCCGCAAGCCCGCTATGCCTACAGCCAGTTCAAGCAGCAGGACCAAGACCATACCCGGCTCCTGGTCCTGGCAGTCAATGATGCTCGACGTCGCCAGCTCTACTATCGTCTTTTTGACGATTTTGGAGACGTGGAGGGCCAGGCCAGGCCGCTGACCGAGATGAGCATCGACTATCCAGCAGCTATCTGTGAGAAGATCGCGGCTATGGTAGAAGAGCGGAGGTCCCCCGACCAAGATCCTGTCACCATGGTCGTTAGCGGCCACGGAACCGGTCGCTACGCTGACCAATGGGAGCGTCTGAACAAGCAATCTGATATACGGGTTGTGCTGGACGAGGGATCCTTCTTGGAGGATAGGATTGACGGGACAAGCCTGATGGCTGCTTGTGCATGCCGACGTGCCCAACAGGGGCTGATCGACCCTGTGGAGCCGCTTTACCTTCGTAGGCCGGATGTCTCCGTGCCCAATCCGCTCAAACACGTAGCCGTCCAGTCATGATTCGCGGGGTGGCCTCGGGGGATTTGGACCAGCTGGTCGATCTGGAGGCGAGCGTTTTCGGCGATCAAGCCTGGAGTCGGCAGGCGCTGCGGTTCGAGCTGTCTGCGCCCTCACGCACCTACCTGGTATGGGATGACCAGGGAGCCATCCTGGGCTACGGAGGTTACTGGTCTGGTGAACAGGATGCCGAGCTGATGACCATCGGGGTGCTGCCGGAAGCCCGGAATCGAGGTATTGCAGGATTCTTGCTGGCCAGGCTGATCGCTGGAGCCGATCGCGAGGGTCTGCAGCGCATGAACCTGAAAGTGCGCGTAGACAACTCCGCTGCAATCGACCTCTACGAGGACTTTGGCTTCTCACAGACGGGTCTGTGCAAAGGCTATTATCAGCCTGAGGATGTGGATGCCTGGGTTATGACCAGGCCCTTAATCTCGGTGGGACCGGGCCCGGTGGGCTTTGTCAGCAACAAGCTTTCGAAAGGACAGGAAAGGATCATTGACCATGAGTGAGCCTCTGGTGCTTGGCATCGAATCCACCTGCGACGAGACCGCGGCCGCCTTGGTTCAGGGCAACCGGCTGTTGTCCAACGTGGTGGCATCCTCCATGAACGAGCATGCCCGCTATGGCGGCGTCATACCCGAGATCGCCTCACGGGCACACGCTGAGTCCTTTGTGCCGGTCGTCTCCAAGGCCCTGAACGATGCGGATATGAACCTGTCCCAGGTCGATGCCATAGCGGTCTCGGCCGGTCCTGGACTGGCTGGATGCCTGGCCGTAGGCGTTTCCGGTGCCAAGGCGCTGGCTTGGGCGGCGAAAAAGCCCTTGTACGGCATCAACCACGTCATCGGCCATATAGCGGTCACCCAGCTCCAATTCGGTCCATTCCCCCAGAATGCCCTGGCTCTGATTGTCTCCGGCGGCCACACCTCGCTGCTGCACGTGGATGATCTGGCGCGATCGGTCCAGGTGGTGGGCACCACCCTGGACGATGCGGCGGGGGAGTGCTTCGACAAGATTGCACGTTTGCTCGGCTTCCCCTATCCGGGCGGTCCCCACATCGACCGTCATGCCCGTCTGGGCGACCCCCACGCCATCGCCGTGCCCCAGGGGCTGACAAAGGGCCGGGCCGGAGCCGAGCATCCTTATGACTTCAGCTTCTCGGGGGTCAAGACCGCAGTGGCTCGATGGGTCGAGCGCAGACAGCAGGCCGGGCTCGACATTCCCGTGGATGATGTCTGCGCCTCGCTGGCGGACTCCGTGGCCACCGTCCTCTCCCGCAAGGCCATGGCTGCCTGCCACCGGTTCGACACGGATACCCTGATTGTCGGCGGCGGGTTCTCGGCCAACTCGCAGCTGCGCGGCAGGCTTCAGGAGTTCGGCGACGAGGAGGGCGTCAAGGTCCGTATTCCGAAGATCAACTTGTGCACGGACAACGGTGCCATGGTGGCCATGCTGGGCGTCAATCTGGTTCAGGCCGGCCTGCCTCCCTCTGCTCCTGACTTCTCTATTGATTCAGCCATGCCGATGGACAAGATCCTCATGTAATCGACACGCCAAGTTGTCGGATACGAAGGTCCTGACTATAGTATGGTAATTGTGTTCAGCGAGAGTTGAACGGGACATTCCCGCATAGCTCAGTTGGCAGAGCGTTCGACTGTTAATCGAAATGTCGCTGGTTCAAGCCCAGCTGCGGGAGCTCTCAACCGCCGGTCTTCCGGCGGTTTCTTTATATAGTGCGATTGTTCAGACACATGCAATCCTGTTATTCCCAATGGTCTTGGTTGTTGTCAACACGAGTATCGGGACGATCAGTCTATTGAATTGCTGTTGGAGTCTCCTGATCCAGGGTTTAATGCTGCCAGTTTATTTTGGAGATTCGCTTCTCTCATGACAGATGAATGATTATGTAGCCTTTCGTTTGGCACCCGGAGGGCGCCTTTTCGGTATTGCATGAGGCGACAGACAGGTGCCTGGCCGAATTAGCAACGTTGTACTATTCAGATGATCCATAGTTTTGGAGATGGACGAGAATCATTGACGATAAAGTCAGAACGAAGGAGCCAGACAGTGACGCAAGGGCAGCAAAATCACAGGAGCGGGGCACAGTTCAAGGTGGATGAGGAGCAGGAGTCTACACCCATTGACGATCGCCTCTTCGGATCTTTCGTGGAGCACCTGGGTCGGGGCATCTACTCGGGTATTTATGAACCGGGGCATCCGACAGCAGACGAGCAGGGCTTCCGCCGCGACGTCATGGATCTTGTGAAGGAATTAGGCGTGACAACCATCCGATACCCAGGTGGCAACTTCGTTTCGGGCTATCGCTGGGAGGATGGTGTGGGACCGCGCGAAAGCCGTCCTCGCCGTCTCGATCTGGCCTGGCACTCCGGCGAAAGCAACGAATTCGGCCTGCACGAGATGAGCGACTGGCTGGACAAGCTGGGCGGCAACGAGCTTATGGAGGCCGTCAACCTGGGTACCAGGGGCATGCAGGAAGCCCTGGACCTGCTCGAATACTGCAATGTGCCATCAGGTACCGAGCTGTCCGAACGACGGCGGGCCAACGGCCATGATCGTCCCTTTGGCATCAAGATGTGGTGTCTGGGCAACGAGATGGATGGCGACTGGCAGATTGGCCACAAGAGTGCACAGGAATACGCTGATCTGGCCAACCGGACGGCTGTGGCCATGCGGATGATCGACCCGGACTTGGATCTGGTTGTATGCGGGTCTTCCTCGCACACCATGCCCACTTTTGGCCTCTGGGAGCGTACAGTCCTGGAGCGCTGCTTCGAAAATGTGAACTTCCTCTCATGCCATGCCTATTACGCACCTAAGGATGGAGACATGGCCAGCTTTCTGGCTTCCGGCGTGGACATGGACAGTTTCATCACCGATGTGGCGGCCATCATTGCTGCCTCGCGTGCCCGGCTGGGCAGCGATCATCAGGTTTTCATCTCCTTTGACGAGTGGAATGTATGGTACCAGGAGGCTCAGGCCAGCAGATCGCCCGAAGGCATCGGCAATTGGCCTCTAGGCGCGCCGCTTTTGGAGGATGTCTATTCGGCAGCAGATGCCGTGGTGGTGGGCGACTTGCTGATTACCCTGCTCAGGCATGCCGATGTCGTTCATGCAGCCAGCCTGGCCCAGCTGGTCAACGTCATTGCCCCCATCATGACTGAGCCCGGCGGTCCTGCTTGGCGGCAGACCATTTTCTACCCCTTCGCCCTGACAGCTCGTTATGCACGAGGCGGCAACGTGCTCAAGAGTCTGCAAAGCGGCGACACCTATGAGACTTCGCGCTATGGTCAGGTGCCCATGACCGATTCAGTCGCCGTCAGGGGTGCCGACGGTTCACTAAGCGTTTTTGTGGTCAACCGCAGCCCTGACAGTTCTGTTGATTTCAGAATCGCCTTGCCTGAACAGGATCGACGCAGACAAGCCACAGTCAGCACCCTGCATGAGGACGACCCCTCGGCACGCAATACTCTTGAAGACCAGGAACGGGTCGTCATGCATGCCCGGAAAGACTTCAAGATGGATGAGTATGCCTTGAATCTTCAACTGCCTCCCATCTCTTGGACGGTCATTCATTTGGCTTAAAAGGCCGCTAAAGGCATCTGGGCTGGGAACCCTTTCAAGGTTTTAGGGTGTGGTACCTTTACGGTCTATCTGGATGTGGACGACTGGATATTCGACCACATGCCTCTTTCCGGCTCACGCGGCCTTGGCATCCAATCCATCCTGATGGTGAACGCTCAATCGGGTGTTCACGATGACGGAGGGAAGGTGCACCTATGGCCTGTGCGCGTGACCATAAGAACAAGGACATCAAACGGATTACCGGCCGGATGCCCATTATGCCTTCCGGCTGTCGGCCTCCTTGGTTTCCCAGGACTCTGCTGGTGCTGATGCTGGCACTGGTCCTGTCGGCCGCAGGGCCCACGGCAACTGTCATGGCTCAGCCTGTGCCGACCCTGCCTTCGGCTGCAGCTCCGGCGCAGAACGGTCGAGTTACATCATCGACTGCAGCCTGCCGCCAGGGCTGGCTGTGGCCCCTTGAACCCCTGACTGGCGATAATGCCGCATCGCAAATTATTATTCGTTCCTTTGATCCGCCGGATCATCCCTGGCTGAGCGGTCATCGTGGGATTGACCTGGCAGCGCAGCAGGGCAGGCGTATCATGACTCCGGCAGACGGTGTCATCGCCTTTGCAGGTTCCGTAGCAGGCAAGGACGTGGTCTCCATTCGTCACGGCAATCTGGTCTCCACCTATGAGCCTGCGCAGAGCTCTTTGCCGGCGGGAACCCGACTTCAGGCCGGCATGGTCTGGGGGAAAGTAGAGGGGGTCTCGGACCACTGTGCTCAGGAGTGTCTGCACTGGGGTCTCAAAGACAGTCAAGGCCGCTATTTGGATCCCGGCGCTAAGGTCGGAAATCATAGGATTCGTCTCAAACCCTTATAGCAGTGCCACAGTTATTCAGATGACGCGCGCGTCTGCAGACCGGGTATATCGCTGGCCCGGGGGAGCGGTTAGAATCGTTAATCATAACGCCGTTTCAGCAGGGAGTGGTCATGCAGAACATTCAGCAAGAATTCACGCGTCCGCTTGAGGAGCCCATAGATGCCGATGCCAGCGTCTTCTCCCTGCTTGAAGACAGGGTGGTCCGCCTGGGGGACGATCCTTTGATTGAATACCGAAGCGGACGTGAGTGGAGCACCATAACGGCCCGTGAGTTCCGGGACTGTGTGGTCGGGCTGGCCAAGGGGCTTATGGCTCGGGGGATAAGCCGTGGGGATTCGGTGGCCATCGTCTCGCACACCCGATGGGAGTGGACTGCCCTGGACATGGCCATCCTGTCCATCGGAGCGGTTACGGTGCCGGTCTACGAGACAGACTCGCCCGATCAGATCCGCCGCATCTTCAACGACTCCCATGTGGGCATGGCCTTTCTGGAGGATGACGACATGAGGGCCCGGGTGGACGCGGTTCGTTCCCAGTGCGCCTATCTGAACGATCTGTATGTGATAACCAGGGGGGCGTTGACCACCATGACCGCCTACGGACGGGCGGTGGACCAGGCAGACTTCCAATCCCGGGCCGACTCGGTGCGAGGCTCCGACTTGGCCACTATCGTCTACACTTCAGGCTCCACGGGCAAGCCCAAGGGCATAGAGATCAGCCACAGCAACATCGTCTTCACCGTTCGTTCGGGTGCTCAGGCGGTTCCCGACATCTGCTTGGGCGAGGGCAGGCGGCTTCTACTCTGTCTGCCTCTGGCCCACGCCTTTGCCCGCTGCCTGCAGTTCTTCGCCATCGCCACGGATCTCACCTTGGGGCTCACCGGGTCCATCCGCAATCTGCTGCAGGACACGCAGACTTTCAAGCCCACCTTCATCCTGGCTGTGCCGCGAATCTTCGAGAAGATCTACAACGCCGCATCCCAGCGGGCCGGCACAGGCGCCAGGGGCAGGATTTTCCTGGATGCTGCAGGGGTGGCCAGGCAGTGGTCCCGTCATCAACAGAACGGCACCCGCGTTCCCATGTCGCTGAAGACCAAGCACCTCATGTATACGGGAACCGTCTACGATCCCATCCTCGAGGCCTTGGGCGGCCGGGTCAAGTATGCCATTTCGGGCGGAGCACCCCTGGACAGGGACATTGCGGACTTCTTCAACGGCATAGGTCTGCCCCTCCTCGAGGGCTACGGCATGACCGAGACCATGGGTCCGGTGACGGTCAACCCTACCAAGGGCTACCGGTTGGGCACCATCGGCTTGCCCATGCCCGGCATCACCGTGGGCATCGACCAGGAGGGCCAGCTCTGTGTCAAGGGCCCCGATGTCTGCATGGGCTACCACAACCATCCAGAAATCACCACCAGGCAGATTCGCGACGGCTGGTTGCTGACCGGCGATTTGGGAAGTCTGGACGAGGACGGGTTCGTTCGGCTGACTGGTCGGCGCAAGGAAATCATCATTACTGCTGGCGGCAAGAACATCTCTCCGGCGCTGCTGGAGACGGCTGTTGAACGTTCGCCCATTATCAGCCACTGCATGGTCATTGGAGACCGCAGGCCATTCGTCTCGGCCTTGATCACCCTCAATTCCGAGGAGGTCGACCGCTGGTTGCGGGACCAGGGCGCTGAGCCCCTGAAAGAGGCCGCTGCGGCTGGGGAGAACCCCATTATCCGCACCGAGGTCGACCGTGCAGTGGATGCGGCCAATGCTCAGGTATCCCGGGCCGAAGGCATCCGCCGCTATCTGATTCTGGACCAGGACTTCACTCGTGAAAACGGTCTGCTCACCGCATCATACAAGCCCCGCCGTCAGGAGGTTCTCAAGCGGTATGAGGATCGGATCGAGCAGGAGATCTATGCTCAAAGACCAGCATCGGCAGGTTTGATGTAGCCGGTGTCGATCAGCGTCGCCTTGAGGTTGGATGCCGAAACCGCAACCAAAGGTCTTGACAGGCGGCGTAACTGTTTGCCGTCCTGATTGACGGTCTGAATCGTATCCATGGCTGGCACCTTGCCCTGGCTGTTGAGGTTGACGCAGGCCTTGGCAATATCACCCGCAAGCCCCAGTCTGTCTTCCAGTCCGGTCATCCACTGCTGTCCGTCCACGATTTGGGGGATGTTGTCCGCATAGGCGCCATACCCACTGATGATAGGCCAGGCGGTGTGGTCGTCGGAGGACGTGGATTCTTGGGTCTTGCCCGTGTTCTGCGAAGAATCCGCTTGCGACCCCGACGAATTCTGGCTTGCAGGGCTCTGGGCGGGTTTGGGCACGCGCTGACGGTGCAGATCCTGACGGCCGGCCATGGATCCCACGATGCCGGATATGGAAATCTCCGGGTTGACATCCGCCGACGAACCTCGATATCCTAAATCCCTGAGCTCAGAGACCACTCCGGAAACGATGAAGTCGTTCATGGCCAGAATGCCGTCTACCTCGGTATGGGATTTGGCGTCGTCGTTCATGGATAGGCGGGTTGCCAGCTCTTTGCCTGTAGCCGAGGCATCCTTGCCTGGATCGAAGGCGACAGCCTGCCAGTCCCGCTCGGTACTATCGGCCTGCAGGCGTCCCGAGGGACTGTCGGCCCTTCCATCCTTGAAATATGGACCTAGCACCTGCCAGATTCCGGCGAAGGCCTGGGCGGGGAAGGAATTCTGATCCTCTTGCTGGTCCTGTTCAGCCTGGTTGGCTTCAGCACCCGTGTCAGCAGAGGATGCATCAGAGGATGCATCGGCAGGACGGTTCGGCAGCAGGATCTCGATGTGGCAGGGGTTGTCCTTGCTGGCCTTGTCCAGCTCCAGCTTGCTGGCCAGCTTCTCCGCCTGCATCTGACCAATGGCCCGTGCGTCAGACAACTGTACGAATAGATCCGGCTGAATGCCCGGTACTTGGTTGGCCATCAGCACCACATGCATGCCCGCTCCAGCAGCCAGACGCAGAGACGAGACCAGACGTGAACTCGCCTTGTCTTTGGCATCAACATCCAGTGACTTGCTGATATAGTCGCCATACTGGCGGGTGATGGAGTCTGGCGAGGTCATGGGCGCCACCACCAATGTGGTCGGCTCTGAGGTCTTTTCGGCCTTGCGCTCCGAAAGACGGTTGACCACGTAGTCCTGCAGTTCTTTGCTTTGATCCTCCAGATTCCCGCTGGTGTATGCGTCGATGCGCTTGCTGGAAAGATGTTCCTTGGTCAGTGCCGATTTGAGCTCTGGAACCAGGGCGGCCCATTTGTTGATGGGTGTGTGCTGGGAGAGGGTGATGCCGTCAGAGGGAGTGAAAATGGCCACCCGACCGGGTACTTCGGCAGTTGCCGTGGAGGTCGCCTGGCTCTGCGGGGTGGTCGGGGATTGTCTCCCCCCGCTTATGGCCGGACCGCAGGCACTTGCTGATGCGACCATGACCAGGCATGCCAGCAGGGTCATCAAGTCGGACAAATGCCGTGCAAAGCCGGTCTTCTTCACATTCGCTCCTTCATCCTGACAGAGCCCGACTCTGGCCGGGTCCCGAGCAACTATTGTATGGCTCTCGGGCAGGAGCGTATGGAACCTCCTTGCTTTTGTGACGAGGTTCTCGCCAAGGGGCAGACGGTCAAGACCGATCCGAACAGATTGACCGTTTGCAATAGCTAGGAGATGATGCTCTGTGTGATGATCTGTTAGTCCGCCTTGCTGTCCCTGGCCTCTGTCGTAGCTGAAGCCATACGTTCAGCAAGGGCATGGTCCAGGGCATCCATGAAGCCCTCGGTGTCCAGCCAGGGCTGATCAGGACCGACCAGGCTGGCCAGGTCCTTGGTCATGCGGCCGGAGCGCACGGTCTCTATAACCACAGTTTCCAGAGTTCGCGCAAACCAAGCTACCTTGGGCGTATCATCCAGCCGAGCCCGTTGCTTGAGTCCGCCGGTCCAGGCAAAAATGGAGGCGATCGGGTTGGTAGAGGTGGTTTCGCCCTTGAGCCATCGCCGGTAATGCCTGGTCACGGTCCCATGGGCAGCCTCGGCTTCTACAGTTTGCCCGTCGGACGTCATCAGCATGGAGGTCATAAGGCCAAGAGACCCGAACCCTTGGGCTATTGCATCAGACTGGACATCACCGTCGTAATTCTTGCAGGCCCAGACGTATCCTCCCGGCCACTTGAGCGAGGAGGCCACCATGTCGTCGATCAGCCGATGCTGATAGGTCAGTCCCTCTTCCTCGAACCGACTCTGGTATTCCTGCTCGTAGACCTGGGCGAAAATATCCTTGAACCGACCGTCATAGGCCTTGAGGATGGTGTTCTTGGTGCTCAGGTAGACCGGATAGCCCCTTTGCAGGGCATAGTTGAAGCAGGAACGCGCGAAGTCACGGATGGAATCATCAAGGTTGAACTGCACCTGGGCCACGCCCGGACCCGGGTAGATGGTCACCTGTCTGGTCACCGGGTCGCTCCCGTCATCAGGAGTGAACATGACGCTTAGCTTTCCCGGCCCGGGAACGGTAAAATCAGTCGCCTGGTACTGGTCGCCGAAGGCATGGCGGGCCACCACAATGGGTTTGGTCCATCCGGGAACCAGCCGGGGAATATTGTCGATGACGATGGGCTCGCGGAAGATGGTTCCACCAAGGATGTTGCGGATGGTGCCGTTGGGCGACTTCCACATGCGCTTAAGACCGAATTCCTTTACGCGGGCCTCGTCCGGGGTAATGGTGGCGCATTTGACTCCCACATGCTCGCGTTGAATGGCCTGAGCCGCCTGCACGGTAACCTCGTCGTCGGTGGCATCCCTGTTGCGAATGCCCAGGTCGTAATAGTCCAGGTCCACGTCCAGATAGGGCAGAATCAGCCGTTCCTTGATCATTTTCCAGATGACCCGGGTCATCTCGTCACCGTCGAGCTCGACGATGCGTCCCTTCACGGCGATCTTGTCCATGGCGGCCTCCTATCGGTCGGCGGGTCGGGGGCCGGATCCTGCTCCCGATGCCGCAATTGCGCTCGCGAACAGTTCTATCCCAAGTTTGTTACTCTCTGTTCCCCTGCTCGTAACCCGTTCGTAGCACGCCGGAGCGTCATCATGAGGCGCTAGGCTGACAGACATGACACAGGAAATCGAAATTGGTCTCGGCAAGAAGGCTACAGTCGCCTACACGCTCGATGATGTTTCCATACTCCCTTCAAGGAGGACTAGGGATCCACAGGATGTCTCCACGGCTTGGCAGGTGGATGCCTACGAGTTCGACCTGCCTTTGCTGGGGGCGCCTATGGATTCGGCGACCAGCCCCGAGACGGCAATTGCCCTGGGACGGTTAGGTGGATTGGGTGTGCTTGACCTGGAAGGATTGTGGACCCGATATGAAGATCCGCGTCCGCAGCTGGACAGGATAGCCCATGCCTCGTCGGAGCAGGCGACTGGGGTCATTCAGGAGGTCTACCGGGAGCCGGTCAAGGCAGAGCTGATTACCCGCCGTCTGCAGGAGATTCGCAAGGCCGGAGTCACAGTGGCCGGGGCTCTGTCCCCTCAGCGCACGCAGGAGTTCTACACTACGGTGGTTGATGCGGGCGTGGATCTCTTCGTGATCCGTGGGACGGCGGTCTCGGCCGAGCATGTCTCTACCAGCCATGAGCCCTTGGATTTGAAGAAATTCATCTACGACCTGGACGTTCCGGTCATCGTTGGCGGGGCCGCCACCTACCAGGCGGCTCTTCATCTGATGCGCACGGGTGCCGCTGGGGTTCTTGTCGGGTTCGGCGGGGGAGCCTCCTCAACTGACTCCGCCACCATCGGCATTCAGGCCCCCATGGCTACGGCCATCTCGGATGTGGCTGAGGCGCGTCGCGACTACCTGGATGAGTCCGGCGGACGCTACGTTCAGGTCATCGCCGACGGTGAGACGGGCACATCGGGGTCCTTTGTCAAGGCCTTGGCCATGGGGGCCGACGCGGTCATGCTGGGCACGCCTCTGGCTAAGGCTACCGATGCTCCCGGCCAGGGCATGCATTGGGGGGCCGAGGCCCATCATCCTGAGCTGCCAAGGGGTCGCAGGGTCCAGGTCGGCCAGGTGGGGAGCCTGGAGCGCATACTTTTTGGACCCAGCGATCGCACCGATGGCAGTCTGAATTTCATCGGGGCTCTGCGGCGAGCCATGGCTTCCACCGGCTACGTGGATGTCAAGAACTTCCAAAAGTGCCGTGTGGCAGTGACTCCTGCTCCACGCAGCTAAGCAGAAGAAGACATCCACAGCCTATTTATTCACAACACTTACATTTACAATTCCTCTGCGCATTCCTGTTCTGAACGTAATCGCTGTCGTTGCGTCAGTTGCCCGGTGCGCGGAGGGGGATCAGGCACGCCGAAGTGCAAGGAGAGAAGTATGACGGAGTATATGGATCTGGCACCGGCCTGGGATAATGATCAGGCAATCGAGGATCCAGAAGGACAGGAGTTCGACAGCTGGTGGCCGTCCACCTGTACACAGGTGCCGCTCGGACTCGGCGACATCAATCTGACAGTGCGAACAGTCAATTTCGTTCGGCCGGAAGATGTTGCTGAGAATGAGGGCCTGCCAGGGGGTCTCAAGCGAATTCTCGTCAACCTGTGCGCACTGGCTTCCAGGGTTTTCGATGTGCTACGGGGCCGTCTGCCGATGAAGAGCTTGGAGCGTGTGCTCAACCGCGTATGCATGGAACGGTTGGCCCTACTGGCCCGGTTGCTGAATGATCGGCATCTGGGCATGGTTCGTACTGCGGATCATGCCGGAATGACATACTTGCCGCTGATTCCTAAACTGGTTGAGATCTACCGCGTGGACCGTGACCGATACGAAACCACTATCGGATTCCTGGTCGGCGAGCGCACTGTGCTTGCCAACATGATTGTCGCAAGGAGCGGTTCGCGCTGGGTCTGTGTACGCTTCGACATGGGCTAGGCGGCGGCTTTGGCGGGTTGACCCATATGATGGTGGGTATGTTGCGTGAATATACGGTCGAGCTTCAACACCCGACGACGGACAAGGACACCATCTATTCGCTCCTGGCAAAACGCACCGCTCGCGATCCTGAGGAGCTGGTTGCCCAGTGGCAGGATCCCATGACCAGAAACTGGCACGATGTCAAGGCCGGGCAGATGTCCGCGCGAGTTCGTGCCGTGGCCAAGGGCATGATGGCCCTGGGTGTGGAAAAAGGCAGCACCGTAGTCATCTACGCCTCGACCAGCTATGACTGGGGGGTCACGGACTTTGCTTGCGCGGCCATCGGGGCGGTCTCTGTGCCCATCTATGAGACCGACTCGCCCAGCCAGGCCCAGAAGATCGTTCAGGACGTGGACTGTGTTCTGGCCTTTGCCGGCGACTCGGAGCATGCGCAGATCCTTGAGCAGGTCCGGGGGTCATCGCCCAAGCTCAAGTATGTCTTCAATTTCGAGGCAGGGGGCCTGAATGCAGTCAGCGAATTCGGCCAGGGGATTGACGACGAGCGCCTGGATCAAGCCATCGCCCAGGTCAAGGCCGACGATTTGGCCACCATCGTCTACACTTCGGGCTCCACCGGTGAGCCCAAAGGCGCTATGCTTTCCAACCGGAACTTCGTCCACATCGTTTTCGTCGGCTGGGATGTGCTCTACCACATGCTGGCAGCCCCCTCCCGCCTGATGCTTTTCTTGCCTCTGGCCCACTGCTTCGCCCGCTACATCCAGTACGTGGCCATCGGCGCTCAGGGCGTGGTCGGATACGTCTCCAACGCCAAGCACCTGCTGACTGACCTGCGCACCTTCCGGCCCACCTATCTGTTGGGCGTGCCCCGAGTCTTCGAGAAGGTCTACAATGCCGCCTCGCAGAAGGCCGGCACAGGTTTGGCCGGCAAGGTCTTTGCCAAGGCCACCAGGCACTTCATCAAGTGGTCAAAGGACGAGCAGGAGGGGCGCGGCCACTCGCCGCTGACCCGCCTGGCTCACGCCTTCTACACCAAAACCGTCGGCAACACAATCGAGTCCGCCCTGGGTTCCAACCTGAGCTATCTGGCTTGCGGTGGCGCACCCATGAACGCCGACCTGGCCCACTTCTTCAACGGAATCGACGGGATCACCTTCATTCAGGGATACGGAATGACCGAGACGGCTGCCCCCTGCATTGTCAACTTCGAGGATGCCAACGAAGTTGGGTCGGTCGGTCGACCTGGCTCGGGCATCACGGTCAGGCTGAGCGACGACGATGAGCTTTTGGTCAAGGGCCCCAGCGTCTTTATGGGCTATTACCACCAGCCCGAGCTGGATTCCACCGTGCTTGATAAGGACGGCTGGCTGCATACCGGCGATCTAGCCCAGATCGACGATCAGGGCTTCGTCTTCATCACCGGCCGAAAGAAGGACGTCATCATCACCGCCGGCGGTAAGAACGTGAGTCCGGCACCTTTGGAGGATGTGATCAGCACCTGTCCGATAGTCTCTCAAGCCGTGGTCGTGGGCGACGGCAGACCCTTCGTGGGCGCCCTGGTTACTTTGGATGTCGGCATGCTGAAATCGTGGCTGACCTCGCAGGGTCTGGACGCTGACATGAGCATGGAGCAGGCCAGCCATAACGATGCGATCCATGCCTTCATCCAGCAGTATGTGGACAAGGCCAACTGCAACGTCTCGCGGGCCGAGTCGGTGCGGAAGTTCCTGGTGCTGGACAAGGACTTCAGCCAGGAGGACGGTACCCTGACCCCCAGCCTGAAGGTTGTGCGCCCCGAGGTGCTCCGCCAGTATGCCGAACTTGTGGACAAGGTCCTCTATGCGCCTAGGACGCCAGCCAAACCCGCTGCTAAAGAGAACGACATCGTCAGCAGGGCACGGACCACTATGAGCGATTCCCTGGCCAGCATGACCGGACGCAAGCGTGATGGCCGCCAGGAGGAGGAAGCGGCTCCGGAGGACGAGAAGGACGGCCACGACGGCCGGGATGACGAGGAGTAGGCAGTGGCGATTCGTACAATCAGAGTGGTTCCCGATCCGGTTTTGCGTACACCATGCGATCCTGTTACCAGCATCACCCCGGCTGTGCGCAGTCTGGTGCGTGACCTGGTGGATACTGTCGACGATCCGGGCAGGGCAGGCCTATCGGCCAACCAGATCGGCGTGGGCCTGCGAGTCTTCTCGTATAATATCGGCGGCAAGGTGGGCTACATCATCAATCCGGTCATCGACAAGACCTCCGGCGAGCAGTATGGCGAGGAGGGATGCCTGTCCCTTCCAAACCTTTGGTATCCGACCAGACGGGCCGACTACGCACGAGCCCACGGCATCGATCTGGACGGCAAGACAGTGACTCTCGAAGGCCATGGCATCATGGGTCGGATGATCCAGCACGAGTGCGATCACCTGGACGGCCATGTCTATGTGGATCGGCTGGAGAGCGATGTTCGCCGCCAGGCCATGCAGCAGCTGAGATCAGCCAGGTAGGCAGAGGGCGAACACGGTTCCCGAGGTCATTGGCCTCGGGTATTATAGTAACTTGGCGTGTCATTGCGCAGGTCCGCTGTCACGGGTGGGCATGCGCGCCAAGAGTATTCCCAAACACACGCCGTAAATTCGCGCCATGTCCGCGACGTCCTGTGTCGGTCGGCTCCTCGGAGTTGCATGCAGGTGCACATGGCCAGGCAATAACCGACAATGAAAGGTACGGACATGGCACAGATCACCATGAGCGAAATGCTGAAGGCCGGCGTCCACTTCGGACACCAGACCCGTCGTTGGAACCCCAAGATGAAGCAGTACATCCTGATGGAGCGCAACGGCATCCACATTATCAATCTCTTCAAGTCGCTCGGTCTGATCGACCAAGCCTATGACTTCATCAAGCAGACCGTGGCCCACAACGGCACCGTGCTCTTCGTGGGGACCAAGAAGCAGGCCCAGGAGGCCATCAAGGCTCAAGCCACCCGGGTGAACATGCCCTACGTCTCCGAGCGCTGGCTGGGCGGCATGCTGACCAACTTCCAGACCGTGACCAAGCGGGTTGGCCGCTTGAAGGAGCTGGAGGAGATGGACTTCGACGACGTGCATGGCTCGGGACTGACCAAGAAGGAGCTCCTGCTCCTGCGGCGCGAGAAGGACAAGCTGGAGCGTCAGCTGGGCGGCATCCGCAATATGAGCCGCACCCCTTCGGCCCTGTTCGTGGTCGACATCAACAAGGAGGCCCTGGCGGTCTCCGAGGCTAACAAGCTGGGCATCCCGGTCGTGGCCCTGGTGGACACCAATACGGATCCTGAGCTTGTCACCTACCCTATTCCGGCCAACGACGATGCTATTCGCGGCGTTGAGCTGCTGACACGGCTGATGGCCGATGCCGTGGCTGACGGTCTGCTGGAGCGCTCTGGCAAGGCTGCCAAGACCGAGGAGGCCTCTGACCAGCCCATGGCCGAGTGGGAGAAGAATCTGCTGGAGAACAAGGATGGACAGCCGCAGGAGCAGGCCCAGGAGACCGCCCAGGCTCCCCAGGCCGAGCAGCCCGCGCAACAGCAGCAGGAGACCCCCGCTGCCGATCAGGCCGCCTGAACTTTGGCGTCTAGATGATGCATTCAGGAAAGACCAGATAGGAGAGTTTTATGGCAAAAATCACCGCTGCACTGATCAAGGAGTTGCGTGACCAGACCGGCGCCGGCATGATGGACGTCAAGAAGGCCCTAACCGAGGCCGAGGGCGACATGGCCCGCGCCAAGGAGATCATCCGCGCCACCGGCATCCAGGCCGCAGGCGCCCGCGAGGGCCGCAAGGCTCAAGAGGGCCTGATTGCCTCCACCGTCGTTGAGGGTGGACAGGGACAGATCGGCTACGCCGTTGAGCTCAATTCCGAGACCGACTTCGTGGCCAAGACCCCTCAGTTCGTCGAGTTCGGCCAGGAGGTCATCGACGACGTGGCCAAGGCTGATGCCTCCAATGCCGAGCAGGTCGATGCCGCTCCATCCAAGTCAGGCACCGTCAAGGAGACCGTGGAGGAAGCTGGTGCTCTCTTCCATGAGCACGTCAAGGTGGGCCAGGTGGCCCGAGTTGAAGGTCCCCGTGTAGAGATTTACGCCCATCGCAAGTCTGTGGAGATGCCCCCATCCATCGTGGCCATGATCGCCACTGATGAGGCCGGCGCCCAGGTCGCCCATGAGGTGGCCCTCCAGATCTCCGCTATGAGCCCCAAGTGGCTCAGCCGCGAGGATGTGCCCGCCGATGTGGTGGAGTCCGAGCGTCGCGTGGCCACTGAGAAGTCCCAGGCCGAAGGCAAGCCCGAGAAGATCATACCCAAGATCGTAGAGGGGCGTCTGAACGCCTTCTTCAAGGAGACCGTTCTGCTGGAGCAGCAGTACGTCAAGGACACATCCAAGACCATTGGTGACCTCTTCAAGCAGGCAGGCGGTAAGGCTCTGGCCTTCGCACGTCTCGAGGTCGGCAAGGGCGACGAGGAGTAGTAAGTAGTCCAGCAATGTTTTGTGTCGTCTGCTTGATCTTGTCTAAGGGACTGGCAAACGTCCGGCATTGATGGCAGGGGAGTGGCTTTCGTAGCCGCTCCCCTTCTTTTGTCCTAAGTCAATTCCCAGGGCCTATCCCCTCGGTCTGCTCAAGAGGGGTTGTCGCCCAGCACGGATACCCTGTTAGCGGCGTACACCGCCCGTCATCATGTCTGGAGAAAGGGCTTTTATGACCGGATCCGATTCAGCGCAAAACCAAGCATCGCCTCGTCGTGTGCTGCTCAAGCTCTCCGGAGAGGCCTTCGGGGGAGGCGAGGTCGGCATTGACGTGAAGGTGGTCAAGCGGGTGGCCAAGGAGATCGTCCAGGCGGTGCAGGGCGGCGTTCAGGTGGCCATCGTGGTGGGCGGTGGCAACTTCTTCCGCGGAGCCGAGCTCAGTCAGGCCGGAATCGAACGTTCGCGCGGTGACTACATGGGCATGCTGGGTACGGTTATGAACTGCCTGGCCCTGCAGGACTTCCTGGAGCAGGATGGTCAGGCCACCAGGGTGCAGACAGCCATCACCATGGGCCAGGTGGCCGAGCCCTACATTCCGCTCAAGGCCATCCGCCACCTGGAGAAGGGACGCGTGGTCATCTTCGGCGCCGGATCCGGCATGCCTTACTTCTCAACCGACACGGTCTCCATCCAGCGGGCCTTGGAGATACATTGCGTCGAGGTCCTCATGGGCAAGAACGGCGTGGACGGTGTGTATACGGCTGATCCGCACAAGCAGGCTTCTGCGCGCATGTTCACCAATCTGAGCTACCAGCGGGCCCTGGTGGACAACCTGGCCGTCATGGACGCAGCAGCGCTGTCCATGGCCCGGGACAATGACATGCCCATACGCGTCTTCGGACTGGAGGGTGAAGGCAACGTGACCGGGGCGCTTAAAGGTCAGCGCCTGGGCACCTTGGTCCACGGCGGTCCTGATCGTACCGTGTGACCGGTTGCGGGCACACACCCCGCGCCGCTTGGCCCCTGAGGCCCCATGGCCGTAGAGTATAAGAATGACGGACCTCGCGCGTACAGGCGGATGGTCCATACAGCAAGGAGCAGATCATGACCACAGTGGTGGACCAGGCCGGAAGGCAGATGGACAAGAGCATCGAGGCGACCAAGGAGAACTTCTCGGGAATTAGGACCGGGCGTGCCAACCCCTCCTTCCTCAACGACATCATGGTGGAGTACTACGGCACTCCGACGCCCATCAAGTCGCTGGCATCCATTGGCGTCCCGGAACCCCGCACCCTGGCCGTTACCCCCTTCGACCCCTCTCAGGCAGGCGCAGTCGAGAAGGCCATCCGCGACTCGGACCTGGGCGTCAACCCCAGCCGTGACGGCAACGTCATCAGGGTCACCATGCCCGAGCTGACCGAGGAGCGTCGCCGGGACTATGTCAAGCTGGCCAAGAACAAGGCCGAGGAGGGCAAGGTGGCTGTCCGCAACATTCGACGTAAGGTCAAGGAAGAGCTGGAGGGCAAGGTCAAGGATGGCGATCTGGGCGAGGATGAGGGCAACCGGCTGCAGAAGGAGCTGGAGACCGTCACCAAGCAGAAGAACGACATGATCGACCAGCTCCTGGATGCGAAGGAGAAGGAAATCCTCGAGGTCTGATTCGCCTGGGAGGATCCACTGTTCATGAGTACCAAGGAAAGCTCCGCTGAGAAGACAGGTCAGGATGCCGTCGAAACCCTGAACAAGCGGACCGGGCGCAACATGCCGCAGGCGGTGGCCACTGGCGCGCTTCTGGTCGTCATCATCCTGGCCTGCATCCTTGTGCGAATCGACGCATTCATCTATCTGATTGTGATTTTCATGACCCTGGGTCTCTGGGAGCTCAGGGTGGACTTTGCCACAGCAGGTCTGCATATACCGGTGATAGAGCTCTGGATCTGCTCGGCGGCCACCATGCTGGCCTCGTTCTACGCGCCGGACCACGTGGTGGTCATGACCGCTGGTGTTCTGGTCACTGCCTTGATCGGGGCTCTTGCGGCCACTCGCAATCATCGCCTGGGTGGCCGTCTGCTCAAGGCGGTGAATGCCAAGCTGTCGGGCAAGGATGCACAGACCATGGTCGATGCCTCCTACGGTGCTGCAAAAGCGGAGAGCCAGTTAAGCAGCCTTGCCAATGTGGGCGTCACTCTTTTGACTGTTGTCTACATCACCCTCCTGGCCTGTCTGATAACCTTGCCCACTACCTTCGGCGGGCATCCTGCCGCGCACGCCTTCATGGTGATTTTCCTGCCTGCCCTGAGCGACATCGGCGGACTTCTCTTCGGCTCGCTTTTCGGCAAGCATAAGATTGCGCCCCGCATCTCTCCCGGCAAGTCCCTGGAGGGTCTCCTAGGCTCCATGCTCTGCTGTCTGGTCGGCGCTCTGGTCATCTTTGCGGCCACCTATCCTATGGCGGATTGGGGGCGGATCTGGTGGGTCGCCCTGCTCATGGGCATCATGGTCGGCGCCACTGGCACTTTGGGCGACTTGAGCGCATCTTTGATCAAACGAGACCTGGGGATCAAGGACATGGGCCACCTGCTCAAGGGCCACGGCGGAGTGCTGGACAGGGTGGATTCCATCCTCATGTCCGCACCATTCATCACACTGGTCCTTTTGATCACTGGTCTGTAATCGGAATTGACTGTACGTGTTTTCCATAGTTTTGGCGGGTTGAGTAGCTGATACAGGATGAGGTAGAGGTATGACAGATGTCGACATGACCGGTGCCGAGCCTGAAACCGGCATCACCCCCGGAGGCAAAGATGGTGCCTTCAGGGACGTTCTGGCGGCCGACCATGCACGTCGAGGTAAGCCGCCGCGCCACTTTACGGACATGGACCAGCAGGAGCGTCAGGAGGTCTGCGCTCAACTGGGCCTGCCGAAATTCCGTGTCTCTCAGCTGGCCAACCATTACTTCAATCACCTGTCCATCAATCCGGGTGACTTTACGGATTTCCCTGCGGCCAGTCGTCAAGAGGCTGCTCGCCGCTTTTTCCCTGAATTGATCACCCCAGTCACCGTCCAGAAAGCGGATCAAGGGACGACCATCAAGACTCTCTGGGAGCTTTTCGACGGGTCCAGAATCGAGTCCGTGCTCATGCGATATCCCTCCAGGGCCACCCTCTGTATTTCCAGCCAGGTCGGTTGCGGCATGGGCTGCCCCTTCTGCGCCACCGGTCAGCTTGGGTTGACTCGGAACATGTCGACTGGCGAGATTCTGGAACAGGTCAGGGCCGCCTCTCACATGATGAGGTCCGGACAGGTTGCCGGGGGCCCGGGACGTCTGAGTAATATCGTCTTCATGGGGATGGGCGAGCCCATGGGCAACTACCGGGCTGTCATGTCCGCAGTCAGGCAGATCAGTGCCCTGCCGCCCAAGGGATTCGGCATCTCGGCCAGGAACATCACTGTGTCCACGGTGGGCGTGGTTCCCGGCATCCGCAAGCTGACCAAAGAGGGAATTCCGGTCCGTCTAGCCGTCTCCCTCCATGCCCCCAGCGACAAGTTGCGCGACGAGCTGGTGCCCATGAACAGGCGCTTCAACACGACCCAGGTTCTGGATGCAGCTCACGACTACTACCTGGCCAGCGGCAGACGGGTCAGCATCGAGTATGCCCTAATGCGAGGCATCAACGACCAGGCCGAGCATGCCCGTCTTCTGGCCAAGCGCCTCAACCACTATGGGGACGACTGGGCGCACGTCAATCCCATACCTCTGAATCCGATTGAGGGGTCTCGTTGGACGGCCTCCAAGCCTGAGGATGAGCAGCGCTTCTTGGATATCCTTCACAAGGCCGGTATCACTGCAACCATGAGGGACACCCGCGGATCGGACATTGACGGCGCCTGCGGACAGCTGGCAGCCAAGGCCGTCAAGCTTCAGGCCTGATTTAGCGTTTTGCAATCTTGTCATGCCATAGTGTGGACATGCGGTAGTCATCAGACACTGCAGAAGCTAAAGTTTTGACTCAAACAATTTGGTTCAGGCAGGAAGGCAGGTCGCATGACGGTTGCGGTTCGTGTCATTCCCTGCCTTGATGTCGACCAGGGCCGTGTGGTCAAAGGCGTCCACTTCAAGAATCTGCGCGATGCGGGTGATCCGGTCGAACTGGCTTCCGCCTACTACCAACAGGGAGCCGACGAGCTGACCTTTTTGGATGTGACTGCTTCGGGCAGCGGGCGAGCCACCATGGTGGACCTGGTCAAAAGCACTGCCGACCAGATTTTCATTCCGCTGACTGTCGGCGGAGGCGTGCGCACCCCGCAGGATGTCGACACTCTCCTGCGGTCCGGGGCTGACAAGGTCGGCATCAATACAGCAGCTATCGCCAACCCGCAGGTCATCGGCGATATCGCCCAGCGGTTTGGTCGCCAGGTTCTGGTGCTCTCGGTCGATGCCCGCCGATCTAATGCACAGGGCATTACCTCGGGATATGAAGTGACCACCATGGGCGGCCACCAGTCTACCGGCATCGATGCTGTTGACTGGGTCAAGCAGGCTCAGGAACTCGGAGCCGGCGAGGTTCTCCTCAATTCCATGGATGCGGACGGCACCCGTCAAGGGTTCGATCTGGAAATGATCGCCGACGTGCGCAAGGCAGTATCCCTTCCGCTCATCGCCAGCGGCGGGGCAGGCAAGGCTGCCGATTTTCCTCCTGCGGTCAAGGCTGGGGCTGATGCGGTCCTGGCGGCTTCCGTCTTCCATTTTGGCCAGGTGTCCATCAAGGACGTCAAGCAGGCGCTCCATGCGGCCGGGTATCCGGTTCGATGGCAGGCCTGAACCAATCCCGCAAAGAATTTCGGCACCATACGGTGCATGGCTTGTGCAGGCCTTGTTGGCAGCCATCGGGAAACCATACCCATACCGTGAACAATCAATCGCCAAGGTTATGTCGGACAAACTAGCCGAATTAATTAGCTGAATAAAGGAGAATGAGGATCAATGTCACAGTCTTCGAAGGACCAGGAAGAGCGTTTGGACCCGAGCATAGCGGCCAGGCTCAAGAAGGACGCCAAGGGACTTGTGGCCGCAGTGGTCCAGCAGTATGACAGTCGCCAGGTGCTCATGGTCGGTTACATGGACGAGGAGGCCCTTAGACGGACCCTGACAACAGGAAGAGTCACATTCTGGTCCCGCTCTAGGCAGGAATACTGGCGGAAAGGGGACACCTCCGGGCATGTCCAGTATGTCAAGGGGGTCAGTATTGACTGCGACGGGGACGCGCTTCTTGTGGAGGTGGACCAGGTAGGGGCGGCCTGCCATACCGGGACCAGGTCGTGCTTCGAAGCCGGCGGACCGCTTCCGGTAGTGCAAGGCAATCGCACTCAGGCGGAAATGCAGAGTCAGGAAGGGCCATCCAGTGCAGAAAGACGCTAAGGTTGTTGCAGGGAACACACAGAAAACTGGAGGGAAGGGCTCTATGACCGTCTTGGATGAACTGGTGGCCGGCGCCGTGGAGGATGCTAGGGGCCGGGTACAGAAGATTCCCTTGGAAAGCCTCAAGCAACAGGTCAGGAGCATGAAGCGCAAACCTCTGGATGCCGCCCGACTGCTCAGGGAGAGCGTCGGCATTCCGATTATCGCAGAGATTAAGCGCGCCTCGCCCTCCAAGGGGTATCTTGCCGACATCAAAAATCCTGCTGCCCTGGCCCGACAGTATGCCAACGGGGGTGCCTCAGCCATATCTGTCCTGACTGAGGGCAGACGCTTCCTGGGGTCCTTGGAAGATTTGCGACAGGTCAGGCAGGCAGTGGGCATTCCCGTGCTCAACAAGAACTTCATCGTCTCCGACTACCAGGTCTGGGAGTCCAGAGCCAATGGGGCCGATATGATCCTGCTGATTGTGGCGGCCTTGGATGACACCCGCCTCAAGCACCTGCTCGATCTGGCCGGGAGTCTGGGCATGACCGCCCTGGTCGAGACGCATGATCGTCAGGAAATCGAGCGTGCCATTGCGGCCGGAGCCAAGGTGATTGGCATCAACGCCCGCAACCTGAAGGACTTGAGTGTTGACGTTGACCAGTATGCCCGTCTAGCTTCCAACCTGCCCAAGGACGTGGTCAAGGTGGCTGAGTCCGGAGTGTTCGGGACGGTCGAGCTGGAGCGGTACGCCCGGGCCGGGGCCGATGCAGTCCTGATAGGAGAAGGTCTGGTCACCTCCCAGGACCAGGAGGGGACGGTTCGCTTGCTGGTTCAGGCTGGTCATCGATTCAAGGCTGCCGAGGCCAGGCCCCTCTCTACCCATGACGGTCCCTATTTCGGCCCCTATGGCGGTCGTTATGTACCTGAGGCCCTGGTTGGCGCCCTTGACGAATTGGAGCGTGTCTACAAGGAGGCCAAGGCCGATCCGGCCTTCCGTGAGGAGCTGAATAGGCTCAACCGGGTCTATGTGGGGCGTCCCTCGGCTCTGACGCCTGCGCCTCGGTTCGCCAAGCTGATCAGCGATCGGGTCGGCGGCCAGGTCAGGGTCTTTCTGAAACGGGAGGATTTGAACCATACGGGCGCGCACAAGATCAACAACGCCCTGGGTCAAGGGCTCCTGGTCAAGCGCATGGGCAAGACCCGCGTGATCGCGGAGACCGGAGCTGGGCAGCACGGTGTGGCCACGGCTACGGTCTGTGCCCTCCTTGGCTTCAAATGCCGAATCTACATGGGGCAGGTCGACGCCCGCAGACAGGCCCTGAACGTGGCCAGGATGCGAATGTTGGGCGCCGAAGTCGTCGAGGTGACCACTGGAACCAGGATTCTCAAGGATGCCATCAACGAGGCCCTGCGCGACTGGGTGACCAACGTGGAGTCCACCCACTACCTGCTGGGCACGGTAGCAGGACCCCATCCCTTCCCGACCATCGTCAGGGACTTTCAGAAGATTATCGGCGAAGAAGCCTCCGCTCAGCTGTCTGCGTACGGCATCGACCATCCTGATGGGGTTGTGGCCTGCGTCGGCGGAGGCTCCAACGCCATCGGCATCATGAACACATTCCTGGATGATCCCCGAGTCTCCCTTTACGCATACGAGGCTGGTGGAAACGGGCCCAAGTCAGGCGAGCACGCCATCCGCCTGTCGCCAGGGACAGGCCAGATCGGCGTCTTCCAGGGGACCAAGTCCTATCTTTTGGAGGATGACCAAGGCCAGACCATGGACACCTACTCGATTTCCGCCGGCCTGGACTACGCTTCGGTGGGACCTGAGCATGCCTGGTTGCACGACATAGGCCGGGTCAAGTATGACTACGCAACCGACAAGGAGGCCATGCAGGCTTTCAGCGACCTCTGCCGGACCGAAGGCATCATCCCCGCCCTGGAGTCTTCGCACGCCTTGGCCGGAGCCAGCAAGGCGGCCACCGACCTTTTGCGCAAAGGAATCAGGAATCCTGTCATCCTGATCAACATCTCGGGCCGAGGCGACAAGGATGTGGCCACTGCGGGCAGATGGTTCGGCTACCTGTCCGAGCAGGAGGCCAGTGCGCTGGAAGCCCAGGCCGGGCACGGCAAGAGTGATCAAGCGGAAGAGGAGGCCAGATGATGGTCAACCAGATATGGCAATGGCAAAAAGCCCCCGCCCAGCCCAAAGGGTTCAGCCGCGCGACCAGCCCGGTGGCATCCACCTTGCAGGCCCTCCGGCAGCAGGGCAGGCCTGCCTTTATCGGCTACTTCCCCTACGGATTCCCCGACGTGCCAACATCCCTGGAGGCCATGCGGGTCATGGTGAAAAGCGGAGTCGACATCGTTGAGATCGGACTGCCCTATAGCGACCCGGTCATGGATGGCCCAGTAATCCAGGCAGCCAGCAAGTGCGCCATCGACAATGGCGTTAAGGTCGAGGGTGTCTTCGATGCGGTTCGCCAGGTCCAGGCGGACGGTGCAAGGGCTCTGGTCATGAGCTATTGGAATCTGATTCTCCATCATGGCGTAGTGGACTTTGCCCAGCGCATGGCCGAGGCTGGCGGGTCCGGGCTTGTCACCCCGGATTTGATTGTCGATGAATCCGGGGAATGGATAGAGCAGTCTGACCGCTATGGGCTTGACCGGGTCTATCTGGTCTCGCCCGACTCCACTGATACACGCCTGCAGATCACCTCTCGAGCAGCCAGAGGATTCGTCTATGCGACCTCACGAATGGGAGTGACCGGCGAACGAACCAGCATGTCCAATTCGGCCCAGAACCTGGTGGCAAGAGTCAGACATGCGGGCGCTCCTTATGTGTGCGTGGGCATCGGGGTTTCGACTGCCCAGCAGGCCTCTCAGGTTGGCGCCTATGCAGACGGGGTAATCGTCGGATCGGCCTTGGTCCACTGTCTTCTGGATGACGAGGGCAGACCACGGAAAGACCGCAGAAAGGCTCTTGCGGCCCTGGCTGAGATTTGCTCCGACCTGCGCTGGGGCATCTCCCAGGCCAGGAAGTGAGTGGGGCTGTAAGGCCCAGGGTCTAGATTGGGGCTTTATGACGCTTGCCTACATTCCATCGCCGGGAATATCCAGCTTCCATCTGGGGCCGGTCACCATCCGGTTCTATGCCCTGACCATGCTCCTGGCCATCATCGTGGCTGCCTGGATTACGACCAGGCGGTGGAAGAAGGAGGGTGGTCGGACTGACCAGATTCTGGACATCGCCATCTGTGCGGTTCCAGCTGGCATCGTTGGTGCAAGGCTCTATCACGTCATCACCACCCCCGAACGCTACTTCGGAGCTGATGGCAACCCAGCTGACATCCTGCGCATCTGGCGCGGAGGCCTGGGCATCTGGGGTGCGGTTTTCCTGGGAGCTCTGGCAGCCTGGGCCTGGTGCCGTCACAAGAATTACCCGACCGCCCTGCTGGCCGACAGCGTGGCTCCTGCCCTTCTGGTGGCCCAGGCCATCGGGCGGCTGGGCAACTGGTTCAACCAGGAGCTCTACGGGGCTCCCACCACGCTGCCTTGGGGACTGAAGATCGACGCTGCAGGTTCCGCCATCGGCAGTAGCGAACAGTGCTATGACGGGACCACTTGTCCGACCGGCACCCTCTTCCAGCCCACTTTCCTGTATGAGATGATCTGGAACCTGATTGGTGCGGCCCTCCTGGTCTGGATCGGCCACAAGGCCGTGAACATCCTCAAGGCCGGCTCCCTCTTCGCCCTCTATGTCATGTGGTACACCCTGGGGCGCACCTGGATCGAGGCCCTTCGCATCGACTTCGCCCACGAATTCCTAGGTGTCAGGATCAACGTCTGGGTGTCCATGACGGTCTTCTTCCTGGCGGCTGCAGCCTTCGTCCTCATAGCGCGCAAGGGCAAGCCGACCTCCTTGCTGTCCGAAAAGCTGAGGACCATTACCGAGCTAGAGGTACGTCAGGAATCCGAGGGCCAGAGCAAGTAGGTCAGGGCTCGGTTGCCAGAAGGCCGGGACCTGTGCAATTGAGCCACAAACCGGTGCCGCCGGTCTTCCGTACAACATAGAATAATCTCCATGAGCATTCAGATAGCACCCAGCATTCTTTCCGCCGATTTCGCCAACCTGGAGCGGGATCTCAAGGCTATTGCCAATGCCGATATGGTCCACGTGGATGTGATGGATCACCATTTTGTTCCCAACCTGACGCTTGGCGAGCCCGTGGTGGAGCGCATCTGCAAAGTGACCGACCTGCCAGTGGACGTACATCTGATGATCGAGGACCCCGACCGCTGGGCCCCTGAATTCGCCAAGCTGGGTGTTGCCTCTGTCACCTTCCATACCGGAGCCGTCCATGCCCCGGTCCGTCTGGCCCGCCAGCTGCACGACATGGGGGTCAAGGCCTGCCTGGCCGTGCGCCCTGCCGAACCTGTGGAGCCGATCTTCGATATTCTCGAAGAGTTTGACATGATTCTGGTCATGACCGTGGAGCCAGGCTTCGGCGGCCAGAAGTTCCTGAACAATCAGATGCCTAAGACCCGCCGCCTGCGTAACCAGATCACCGCTCGCGGTCTTAAGACCCACATCCAGGTGGATGGCGGGGTAAGCCCCACCACGGCTCCCATCGTGGCAGAGGCTGGAGCCGATGTCCTGGTGGCAGGCTCCGCGGTCTACGGCGCAGACGACCCGGCCAAGGCCATTGACCAGATCAGGCAGGCCGCGCAGGTAAGCTACAAGGACTGACAGGTTTTGCGGGAAGAATGGAGATAGCCAGATGAAAACCTTCGATGGGTTGTTTGAGGAGCTCACGACCAAGGCCAAGGAGCGCCCAGAAGGGTCCTTGACAGTAGACGAGCTGGACAAGGGCACGCATTTCATCGGCAAGAAGATCAATGAAGAGGCTGGGGAGACCTGGATTGCCGCCGAGTATGAGGGCAAGGAGCGGACGGCTGAGGAGATGAGCCAGCTGCTGTATCACATTCAGGTCATGATGATTGATCGGGGCATTACCTTGGAGGATGTCTACAGGTACCTGTGACCCCAATCCTGTCCCACTGTAGATTCGCTTCCGCAACTAGGAGGTTGCCGTGTTGAAGGTCGCGGTGCCCAATAAAGGCATGTTGTCCCAGCCCGCATGGAGGCTGCTGTCAGAGTCTGGCTATCGTCTGCGCTCCAATGATCGGCAGTTGGTTGTTGATGACGTTGACAACGACATCCAGCTCTTTTACTTAAGGCCCAACGACATAGCGGTCTATGTCGGCCTTGGAACCATTGATCTGGGCATCACGGGGCGTGATCTTCTGCTCAACTCTGGTACTGGGGCCGTCGAGGTCACGCAGCTGGGATTCGGCGCTTCCACTTTCAGGTTCGCTGCTCCAGAAGACAGCTCCATCAGCACCTTGCAGGACGTGGACGGCAAACGGATCGGCACCACTTTCGACCGGCTTCTTGAGGATTACCTGACCAGCAAAGGGCTCAAGGCTGAACTGATCCACTTGGACGGGGCAGTGGAGTCGTCAGTCCAGCTGGGAGTAGCCGACCTGATCGCCGATGTGGTCTCCACCGGCACCACCCTGCGCAACGCCGGGCTTCGGGTCTTCGGCGATCCCATTTTGAAATCGGAGGGGATTCTCATCAGGTCGCCCCGCCTGGATCCGGATGATGAGCGGCTGGCGGTCATGTCCCGTAGGCTGGAGGGTGTGCTGACAGCCCGTCGCTATGTACTGATGGATTACGACATCCCGGTCGAGCGTGTAGCCATGGCTGTAGGCATCACGCCCGGGTACGAGTCGCCGACAGTCTCCTCCCTGCATGACAAGCAGTGGGCGGCAGTCAGGGCCATGGTCCCCAGGGACCAGGTGAACAACCTAATGGACCGCCTCTATGAGATTGGTGCGCGTGCCATCCTTGTAACAGCCCTTCAAGCTTCTAGAATGTAGTCGGATGGCACTGATTGATCGAATTTCACGCAGCAGGTACAGCCCTGAGCCGCGGTCTGTGATTTTCACTGTACCGAATGTCATCAGCCTGCTCCGTATCCTATCCATACCTCTTATTGCCTACCTGGTGGCCAATCGGCACCTGATCATCTCTCTGGTGGTCATGCTGATTTCGGCCCTGTCAGATGGGGTGGACGGAATCATTGCCCGTAGGTTCAACCAGGTCAGCAAGCTGGGGCAGATCCTGGATCCGGTTGCCGATCGTCTACTCATTCTCTGCTCCGTCCTCGCCCTGAGCATAGCCTCAATCCTGCCCTGGTGGCTTCTGGCCCTGGTCGGGGCCCGGGACGTGCTCATGGGTCTGCTGGTTCTGGTGCTGGCTCAGCACAATTATGGTCCTCTGCCGGTTCACTTCGCGGGCAAGACTGGCACAGCCGTGCTCATGCTGGCTATACCGGCCCTGATCTTTGCGGATGTCGGTACTTCACCCTTCTTCCGCTTCTTTCATCTGGTGGCCCTGGCAGCCGTCATTTGGGGGGTGGGCCTCTATTGGCTGGCAGGGCTGATATACGCACGTCAAGGCATCGGACTGATTCGTCAGGACCGCCATCATGACTGAACCGCAGAGGATGCCTGAATCCTTCCCCGTGCCGCCCGACCGTGCCCTGATTCACCGCCGGGCGGCTTTTTCGCATTCCACTTCTGGTCTGGAACGCCACTATGTTGATGAAGAGAGCTCTGAGCCCTCACAGGAGTCCATTCGTCGGCGCATGGCCGATGAGTCCTTGAGGCTGATAGACGATCTGACCAACCGCCCCATGGATCCTATGTTCGAGGATGCCCGCCTGCTGCCTGCTGAACGCAGATCACCGCTGAGCGTCTGGGTCAACAGGATCCTGGTCTTTGTCATCTGTGTGCTGGTTGGTTTGGCTGGCACGGGCATAGTGCAGGTGCTGCACCGGGACCCGCGTCAGAAGGTACGTGAAAAGCTGATCTCCCAAGTGGAGGTGGTCAGCAAACGTGCCAATGACCTCAACAGCCAGATTTCAGACCTCAACGGAAAGATCGACACGCTTTCGGGTCAAGTTGGCGGCCAGGGGCAGAACGGCACCCAGACCGCCGACGATCTGACCAACGGTACCAGCAAGGTGCAGGGCCAAGGCATCGTTATCACCCTGGCTAACCCTATTGCCTCCAAGGATGTCCGAGACAATGCGGATCAGATCAAATTGGTCACCGACCAGGATCTGCAGTGGTTCCTGACCAAGCTCTGGTCCGCGGGAGCCGAGGCCATTGCCATCAACGGCAATAGAATAGGGACACAGACATCAGTGCGCACGGCCGGTCAGACCATCCTGGTGGGGACCGCTTCCATCGAGGCACCCTACAAGATTGAGGCCATAGGCGACCAGGGTGCACTGTCTGATCTGATGTCTCGCAGCGATCTGCAGAGCCGCCTGCATGACCTGAAGAATGCGAACATCACCGTCAATGTGAACAAGCAGCGGCGCCTGAACCTGAATGCAGTCGGTCTGCCCAATCTGTCCTATGCCGGAAGGAGTCATTGACATGTCGGCAATTCTAGGCCTGATCCTAGGTGTGGTGGCGGGCATCTTCCTCAAGCCAGACATTCCCATCGTCCTGCAGCCCTACCTGCCCATTATGGTGGTGGCGGCCCTGGATGCACTCATGGGCGCGGTCCGTTCCTACTTCGAGCGTAGCTTCTCGGACCGGGTCTTCGTGGTTTCCTTCATCTCTAACGTGATCACCGCCACTCTGCTGGTCTTCCTGGGCAATCAGCTGGGCGTGGGCTCCCAGCTGTCCACAGCTGTCATCGTGGTCTTGGGTATCCGCATCTTCTCTAACGTCTCCGCCATTCGACGGTTCATTTTCAAGGGGTGAGTATATGAGACACACCCTCAGGAAGAAGCGCGATGAACGGATGCCCGAGAGTATTCCACCCAGGCGGCCTGGGCGGGTCAGGGCTCCATCCGACGATACGCAGACCGGTGCTTTCCCGGTGGTACGTCGGCGGCCTCTGCGCACGCTCAATTCCAACGCCACCAGGGTCAGGCTGGTCACCAGCGTCTTGGTGGCCCTTATGTGCGCCCTGCTGGGCTTCGGGTACGCCGTCCAAGTGCGCAACAACCAGTCCTCTTACCAAAGCCTGTCGGAGGAAGAGCTGGTGCGGGTGTTGGACGAAACCAGCAATCAGGTCGATAAGCTGGAGGAGCGCAAGAGCCAACTCAACCAGCAGCTGACCTCTATAAAGTCCGCCGCCGACAAGCAAAAGGAAGCCGCCCGCATCGCCCAGCAGAACGAGCAGAGCAGCGGCATCCTGTCCGGACGGCTGCCAGCCCAGGGCAGGGGAGTGGTGGTGACTGTCACCGAGGACAGCGACCGTGTGGATGCCTCGACTATGTTCAACCTAATCGAGGAGTTGCGCAATGCAGGGGCCGAGGTCATATCCTTCAACGATGTCCGGGTGGTCACCAACACCTATCTGCTGGATACCCGCACCGGCCTGCAGTGCGACCACTCCAAGCTGCAAAGCCCCTATGTCGTCAAGGCCATCGGGGACCCGGATAGCCTGCAGAACGCCATTCAGATCGCCGGGGGAGTGGGCTCGCGGATCAAGGTCCAATTCCATGCATCCGTGTCCGTGGAGCAGTCCGATAGTGTCAGAATCGACCAGGTTCGACGCGTGCAGGACTATCAGTATGCAAAGCCTGTAGAATAGACAGTTATGACAGAACCTATTCCCACTGCGGGCGAGACGACCATCATTGGCATGCCGGCCCTGAACATTCCAGTCACCTCCAACGGTGACCGTCCACTGACCAAGGACGACTTGGAGACTATGGCCCGATTGCCTGAGGGTACAGCCCTGCTGATCTCTACCAGGGGAGCGGTGTCGGGATCGCGTTATCTGCTCGATGAGGACCAGGTCAGCGTGGGCCGTGATCCCAAAGCGGATATTCTGTTGGACGACTCGACAGTCTCCAGGGCGCACGCCATATTCGTACGGACTGACCAAGGCTTCAGGGTCGAGGACACGGGTAGCCTCAACGGCACCTACGTGAACCGTGAACGCGTGGACCAGGCCGACCTGCACAACGGCGACGAGATCATGATCGGCAAATTCAGGCTGGTCTACTTCGACAATCGGGCAGTTATCGCCAAGAGCTGATAGGGGGCATGGCATGGCCGAAGAGGTGCCGACGCTGGTGCAGGGGGAACTCTTCTCGGCTGAGCAGGCCGAGGGCACGACCCGAGGCTACCGGGGAACTGTCGCGGCCAAGGTGGCCGGTATCACCTATCGGCAGCTGGATTACTGGGCCCGCAAACGGATTGTAGAGCCCTCAATCAAGGCCTCACATGGATCAGGCTCCCGCAGGCTATATTCTTTTAAAGATGTGGTCATCCTGGCGGTTCTCAAGCGACTCCTGGATGCCGGTGTCAACCTGGTCAATGCAACGAGCACCGTGGCTTATCTTGAGCATCGGACAGTCGGTCAGCTTGAGCATGTGACTGTGGTTTGCGACGGGGACGAGGTTAGCGAGTGTTCAGGCCCGGATCAGGTCTTCGCTTTGATGCAGTCCGGGCGTGCCGTCTTTGCTATCTCTGTGGGTGCTATCTGGCATCGGATGGATCTGGAACTGCAGACCTGCGACCATGTGGATTTGACTACCGGACAGCTGACACCAGGCTTGCCTGAGCGGCCCATTGACGAGCTGACGGCTATGCGTCTGCGCCAGCGTTTGGAGCATCAGCACGAGCAGCGTCAACGGGCTGCATGATCGACGAGGACAACATTGTGCGGAAGCCATGTGGCGGCCTAACGGGGGAGAAAAATAATAAGTAATTTGACATAACGTACATTATCGGCTTATTAGGTCATGATTTTAATTTAGACGTCTTCCAGCGATTTCATTGTCTGCTTATTACGGTCAACTTGTTGACGCTGCAAGAGTATTGCTCACTAATCGTAAAGGGTGACCAAGGTGATCTCGGGTGGCACTAATAGATGCAACGGTTCTATACAGTTCTAGTCGACTCAGTGCTGAGTCCGATCCTTGTCGAAGTAATCATCGGCAGCCAGGTACAATTGATCGACTCGGTCAATGATCCTGTAGCAGCCGTGAGACTCGAGTTCTCCAGGTTCGGCATAGCCCCAGCGGCATCCTAGGCAGTCCAGGCCGGTTTCTAACGCACCATCGGCATCTGTCCAGCGGTCACCGACCATAAGGGCCCTGTCGTCGAGTTTTGCATTGAAGCCAATCTGCTCAAGTGCGTAGGTGATGACCTGGGCCTTGGTGATCCGTGTGGAGTCCTTGCTGGCGCCATAGACACCATCTACTAGTGATGTCAGCCCGAAGTGGTCACAGACCGGCAGAGCCTGGTACTCGGGTTTACAGGTGGCTACAACCAATGTCAGACCATGTTCGCGCATACGATCCAGCTGTTCGGGAATGCCGTCAAAGACTGTGGCGAGCAGGCGTCCAGGGATGTGTTGTCCAGGATGCTCAGGATCCTCGAATGCTGCTTTCTCGCTGTAATAACGCCGGTAGATTTGAACGCCCCTATCGACGTCTTCCTCTCTGATCCCGTTGTGGCGCAAGGATACTTCGATAGCTGGTCCGATGAATCGTCGAAGTGCGCTCTCATCGGGTACAGGATGACCGAGCTCTTTGAAAGTTTGTATCACAGATGCGATTATGCCCGGATGTGAAGCAGTCAGGGTACCGTCTAGATCCAGCAGAACCAGGCGGCGCGGTGATTTACTCATAGTCGGGGAACCATCCTTCGCGGTGCATTTTCAGACGCTTGTCAAGCACAGCCTTAAGCTCGTCTTCGGACCGACGCTCCAGCAGCATGTCCCAGTGGGTCCTGGTCGGCTTGCCGGTCTTGCCGGACTCCTGCTCGTCATGCCCCTCAAGGTGAGCGATCTGCCCGCAGCGGCACTCCCACTCCTGCGGCACCTCAGCGCCCTCGGCCAAGGGCAGAATGGTCCGATGGCCCTTGGGGCAGATGTAGGCGACCTCGCTGCGTGCCGCGAAGTCCACATTCTGATCGGATTCCAGGGACTTCGCCCCAATACTCATGCCGCGAAGACTGCGCTCTGCCATGATTCCTCCTTACTCGTGTCCGTCACTGCCTCCAAGCTACAGAACAGTGTTGACCTGAAACTTATTCCCTGTCTGCGGCCGTGTTCACTCCACGCCTGTATATGCCACAATGCCGCGATTGACCTGGTCGGCGGCGATGCTGGCTGCCCTGGCTAGGTGATGCCCTCCCCTGCCCAGGTAGGGTTCCACTTGGACGATCTGGGTGAGCACGTCAGATAGGCGCTTGGCGTTGCGCACGAAGTCCCCCGCCGTCAAATCGCTGTCACGCAGGATGGTGGTCAGAGAGTCACCGCAGGCCCAGTCGTAGATGGTCGGCCCTAAGTCAAAATCAAGTTCCGGGGGCAGTTCCAACCCGGCCTGATCGCAACGTTCCTGCACCTGGGACCACTGACGCTTCATATCCTCCATGGCCTCAACCAGCCTGGGAGCTTTGTACCCGGCCCTCTCCCCCGGTTGCTCTCCTACCCCACGGCGGGATTCGTAGACCATTCCGGAAACGGCGGCCGCCAGTTCTGCGGGCTCCAGATCGTTGAGGATGCCTCGATCCAGAATCTCGGCGAGGCTCAGATCCTGCTCACTGTAGATGCGCCGAAGCAGCTGCCCTTTGCGCGTCAATCGGCAGTCATCAGGGTCGACGGGACGGGTGTAGTGCAGGTCAGCCAGAATCTGGCAGATTCTGTCGAACTGGCGCGAGACTGATCCTGTTTTGGACTCGTACTGTTCACGGGTGCGTTGCAGCTCCTTGTCCATGCGAATCCACCGGTTCCCCCAGCGAAGGTGCTTGGGCAGATCCGGGCACTGGCGGCAGGGATGGTTGCGCTCCTGCTCGCGCAGCTGGTCGATGTGCCGGTCAAGGTCACGGAATGCCTGGTCGCGAGTTTTCTCGCTGGTGAACCTTTGACGCTTCAAACGGCGGCGATCGTTCTTCTGGGCCGAAGAGAGGGCTGCACGGATGCGCATGAACTCGATCAGATCGCCACGGCTGCATTGGGCGGCTTTACGGTAGTCCTCCAGGCCGCTGGTCAGAGTCTCGATGCGCTCCTCCAGCTCTGAGGCTGATCGGTTGGCTTCCCACTGAGCAAAGGAATGGTCCAGGGTATCCCGGGCACGCGTGTAGCTGGAGGAGTTGAGCAGGTTGACGGCCATGTTGAAGGTGGGTCGGAAGCTGGAGTGCAGCGGATAGACTCTCCGGCTGGACAGGGCCACCATGGTCTTGGGGCTGAAGTCCCGGTGGTCGACCACTACTACATGGCCGATGTCGTCGATGCCGCGCCGGCCGGCTCGACCGGTCAGCTGGGTGAATTCGCCGGGCGTCAGGGCTACATGGCCGGTGCCGTCGAACTTCTCCAGCTTCTCGACCACGACGCAGCGGGCAGGCATGTTGATGCCCAGAGCCAGGGTCTCGGTGGCGAAGACCACCTTAAGCAGTCCCAGTTCGAACAGATGTTCGACTATCTGCCGGAAGAGGGTGACCACGCCAGCGTGATGGGCGGCGAAGCCCTGCTCCAGAGCGAAACGGAACTGGGAGAATCCCAACGCCTTGAGATCTTCCTTGCTGAGCTGGCCGGCTGCCATGGAGTCCACGATGTGCCGTATTCGGCGGGCCCCCTCATCAGTAGTCAGCTGCAGGCCTGCCCGGATGCACTGCTGGACGGCCTGGTCGCAGCCGGTACGGGAGAAGATGAAGTAGATGCCGGGCAACATGTCCATGAAGTCCAGCTCATCGACCACGTCTGCCCGGCTTGGACGATACCGCTCCCCCATCCGTCGCTCTGGCCTGCCGCCGCGGCCATGGTGGTGATGGTGTCCTTGATCACGGGCCTGGGCACGTTCTTGTCCTGCCTTGTCCAGCTGGGCCAGCCGGGAGACCAGACGTGGGTTGATCTTTGGGGTCTGCCGTCCTGAATTGTCGTGTCGATACAGGTCCAGGATCTCGGGCTCGGTGTGCCTGTCGGCCTGGACCAGGACGTGCTGCTCCAGCGGTACGGGCCTGCGTTCGGAGACCACCAGATGGGTGCGTCCACGCACCGATGAAATCCAGTCGGAGAATTCCTCTACGTTGGACACGGTGGCCGACAGCCCCACAATGCGGATGGAGGCAGGAAGATGGATGATGACCTCCTCCCAGACGGGTCCCCGGAAGCGGTCGGCAAGATAGTGGACCTCATCCAGGATTACGTACTTGAGGGCCGTCAGGGTGGAGGACTGCTCATAGAGCATGTTGCGCAGGACCTCGGTGGTCATGACTACGATGTCCGCCTCGGAGTTGATGGAGGTGTCGCCGGTGAGCAGTCCCACCCGGTCCTCGCCGTAGCGGTCGACCAGGTCATGGTATTTCTGGTTGCTGAGGGCCTTGATAGGGGTGGTGTAGAAGGTCTTGACGTTCTGCTCCTGGGCCAAAAATACTGCAAAATCGGCTACGATGGTCTTGCCGGCGCCGGTCGGAGCGGCCACCAGAACGTTGTCGCCATCCTCCAGAGCAGTGATGGCCTCCAGCTGGAAGTCGTCCAGAGGGAAGGGCAACTTGGACTGAAAACGTGCGGGCGCCCCGGTCATTCGCTTACGATGACGACTGAAACGGGCGTAGCGTTCCGCCGGCCCCGGTTCGGATGTTGATGAATCCTGTCCGTGGTGACGATGACCTGACATATTCCTCCAAGAACTACTTATTGAACTGCTTCCACCGCCGCCAGACGCGGGCATGATTCCTCCTGCGCTGCTCCCTGCGCTGCAGAACCTGGGCGTGGGCCTGGCTGTAGCGCTCGGTTGAGTGCGACAGGGGCAGGGCGAAAGCCGGACCTTCAGCCCTGTCTGTTGCCTGGGACTGTCCTGCAACTGGGGGCTGGGGCATGTGTCGGTTCAGATCGTCTGAGACCCGCCCTATGGAGCGGCCGGCTGTCATGGCGTGGCGGATGGCGTAGACGGCTCCGCCAATCAGCATGGCCAGCATGAAAATCACCAGAAAGATCCAGATCCATCCAGGCATGGCACTCCTCTCCGACCGGGACTAGTGCCGGTCCTGCTCCTTGTCGTGAGCGTCGCTGATGGTGATCTCGCGCTGGGCGCGGGCCAGGATCATGGTGCGCAGGGTCTTGGGCGCCACTGCGGTGATGTGCTTGGCGTGGGCGATGCAGAAGGCCACGAACCATGAGTCCGAGGAGACGGTCAGGTGGACCTTCTGCCCGGATCCGCATGGCTCGACCGAGGCGCCCGGCAGGGACTTGATGTAGGGCAGATCCGGCCGGTCGGTGATGAAGACCGCAGCCGTGCCATTGTCGAAGGACCACTTGCGCAGCTCGCTGACCGGCACATCCGGGAACTCCACCTTATGGCTGGGCTTGACGATGGTTGCGTGCTCGATTCTGGCGATTCGCAGAACCTGCCACTGCCTGTTGCGTCCGGTGCCCTGCTTGAGGTGGCGGCTGGAATCCGAGGGAGCATCCGCAGCCTCAGTGCCCTCTGCTGCATCGCCTATATCGGTCCAGGCGGCAACATAGTAGACGCCCTCATCCACGAAGATCTTGGCAGGTGCCACCACCTTGCGGCGGGTGCGGCCGGCGGCGTCCGTGTACTCCATGTCCAGCAAGGACTCGGTCTTGATGGCCCGGCGGACTACCGAAAAGCTCTTGGGCTCGGTCTCATAGCCGGTAAGGGATAGCCAGGGTGTCTCACCAGGTCCAACATGTGTGCGCAGGCGCTGGTAGAGCGACTCGGCCTGAGTACGGGACTGCTCGGGCAGCAGGGGCGAATGGGCCAAATAGTTGAGCGAGGCGGTCAGCATACTCAAGTATTGGGGTGAAATGCCGGCCAGTCGCTCCAACCCCAGCGAGTTGGTGGCTGAGACGATGCCGCTGTCGTCCAGAAGGGACCAGTCGATGTCGAAGAACTGGCTACCGGCCATCTCGCCGTCGTCTGAGACCGTAGTAAGGGTGTTGATGTCCTTATGGATGGTATTGACGTACTTGCGAAGCTCTTCCTTGCTGTTGGGATGGCCGATGAAGCGATCGGCCAGCTCGGCCAGGGAGAACTCCTCGCCCAGGTGGGCGGACAGGAAGAGCATCAGCCGCAGGCGGCGGTCCACCTCGGATCCGGTCTGGAAGGAGGATGCACTGACCCGACGGGCGTGGCGAAGGTCGGTGTCATCGTCGCTTAGGTCAGTGGCGAAATGCTCGACGCTGGTCCGGGCAATCTCCGGAGAGATGACCGTTGCCGCGCCAGGGCTCAAAGACTCGTCGGCCAGCTTGAAGCGGGCGGCTGCATCCAGGCGGCGCCGGAAGGCATCTGCGGCCTCCTGAGGGCTGACGATGGAGGCATCGGGGTGCTCCAGGACGAACATGGCCAGGTCATCGGAGTCGGCATAGGCCACGTTCAGGTTCTCCCCGTCCACGTCCACAGTGGCTGCGAAGCGGCGGGAATCGATGACCTTGACCAGATCGTCGGGAATGCGCTGGGTGCCCAATCCAGGGGCTATGGAGTCCAGGCCCAGGCCAGGGATGGGCACCTGCGGTACCCGGGGCGTGGTGCGCGAGACCGGTCGGGTCGGCTCCTCGCTGGCCTCCTGGGACATGGCTATGGATCGCGCTAGGTAGTTGGCCGCGGCCAGTACTGGCATGTCCTCCTGATTGAAGTGCATGCGGATGCGGGGCTCGTCCCCCAGCTGCAGACGGTAGGAGGCGAAATCCTGCCCCTCTGACTTGGAGGAATACTCGGGCTGACGGGATTCTATGGCTATGCCCATAGCTGCCAGCTTGGCGCGGTCACGCTGGAACTGCTTGGCGAAAGCTGCCTTGGCGGCCTGGTCAGCCAGCTCGCCATAGGAGTCGGCATAGGCCTTGACCCGTTGGGCTATTTGCCGAGATGTAAGCCATTGCGGGAAAGCTGACGATAAGACGGCTAGGACATCAAGTTCGTGCTTGCCCCATTTATCCGAGAAACGCCGTCTTCCGTTCGTGCCTTCTGCCATCAGTCCTCGCGTATCGTTAAAATTTGTGTATCAGTGCGCCTAACGCACGTTTATCTATCATAGATTGATTTTCAGGACCGTGGGAGCCAAACACCCAAATACGGTACCTTTTCTTGACAGGCTGAACCCTGCTGAGACTGGCCTTAGACCCACTCGTCCGGTTCGATTCCCTGGGGTCCCACATACTGACCATTGGGGACGTATGAGGAGCGCCCCTGATCACTCAGATGAGCATCCGCATACAGGGTCACATCCCTGCCGAAGGTCCAGTCGCCTTCGATCGTGACCGAGTTGGCAGCCGCCAGGCTGGGAACCCCGTAGGGGAAGCGCTCGTCAAAGTCGGCGATGTACTTGTAGTAGCGCTCATCCAGCTGAACGTTTGGGAAATCGTAGTTGCCATCCTCCATCTCATAGGAGTCGGTCAGATGGAAGCGGTCGGAGCGCATGATGAACAGGTCATCGGTGGTCTTGACCGGCAGAAAGCGCATACGGTCCACCTGTACGCAGATGGCTCCTTCGAAGAGCGTGGCGGCAGAGCCCATGGCGGTCTCCAGTTGCACCACGGGGCGAGTGGATGGATCGGTGGGGTCCACGGTCTTCCGGTTCTCGATGATGGGCAGCGGCAGTACGCCGTTGTATTCGGTCAGCTTGTCGCGCAGGGCATCGACCCTGACCCAGATGCTGTTGGTATTGAAGTAGGGATGCTTGCGGATAGACATGGCTGAGCTGCGGTCGTGCGGGTCCACCTGGGACATCTCCCGCAGGATAAGGCGTCCGCTGGCCTTGTCGATAACGATATGGCCCCCCTTCCGATCAGCATCGGTGCGCTTGGCCACCTCGATCATGAAGGGCGCTCCGGACTGCGCGAAATAACCGGCCAGGGTCCTTGAAGGCCGGGCGCCCAGGTTGTCGGAGTTGGAGATGAACAGGTAGTCGATCCCCTGCTCCTTGAGTGTGTCCAGCAGGCCCGTCTCCCAGATGGTCGAGAAGATGTCGCCGTGGCCGGGGGGACACCATTCCAGGTCGGGATTGGCTGGGAATTCGACCGGACGGCCGGTTTCAGCGTCGATCTTGGGTTCGATGTGCTGAATGATCTCCATGGGCACGTCTTTCTGAACAAAGCGACGGTCTTGCTTGACCGCGCGCATGGTGTCGTGCGAGGTGCGGAAGGAGTTCATGAAGATCAGCGGCAGCGGCACCCCTAGGCGCTTGCGGGCCGTCAGCACCTGGCCCATGATGATGTCCAGGAAACGCATGCGACGGGCCTTGTGGCGACGGATGGGCAGCAGGGATTTGGCTTTCTCCAGGCCCATGGAGGTGCCCAGCCCACCGTTGAGCTTGATGAAGGCAGTGCGGGAGAATGCATCCAGGGCCATGTCCATGTCCATGGTGTCGTGGATGTCTTTGGTGCGGGGCACGTCCTTGAGCGGGGTGACATCCTTCTCGCGCACGCAGGCCTTGGCGTCTCCCCGTTCCCAAGTTTCGTAAAGCTGCTTGAACTGGTTGATGGAGACTTCGCTCATGCCCTTGTCTCGCATCTTCGCGGCCGAAAGGTCGAAAACGTCTGTGCTCATGGAACCCCTTCCGGGCTGGGACGACTTGCGGTCGACGCGGGTTGCGTCGACCGTCCAGAAACATGATAGCAAGTTGATCACGCGACCCGGTCTGTCTGGACTTGTTTGCTGGGACTCGCCGGACCGTTGTCGGCCCCGTTATGCTGTGCTAGTATCTCTACTCGGTGCTGATGCACTGTCGGGCCGTAGCGCAGTTTGGTAGCGCACTTGACTGGGGGTCAAGGGGTCGCGGGTTCAAATCCCGCCGGCCCGACCAATAACAGCGATTCGATTTTAAAGAGCCTCGGAATTATTGCTGAGCGCTTTTGGATTGATGTAAGACTGCATAGTTCGGTTTCTAATTCACTAATGCGTTGGGGTTAATTCCGACGTATTGAGCATCTGTGACTAATTAGAATTGTGTCATTCGGATTGTTCTACAAGTGCACGACATGTCAAAATCCATAAACCATGTCAGTGTATTATATTATCACTGCTTCGGAAAGGCGTGAATTCCTTTTTGCTAAAAATAGTTATTTGATATGTCCTGACGGAAACTTGAGAGCCATTACGTGTAACGGCAAACTTGGATGCATTGCAGTTACATCGTAAAAACCGCTACATATAAGTAAGAAAGTTAGAGATTTCTAACAAACTTTTGTATATTTTTTTCCCCAGTACATCTGCCTTCATGTCTGGGAATAGCGATCTTACAATGCAGTTTTCTGGGTCGGGTTTATCAAAATTTATCTGTTTTCCGGTATCTAAGTAATGCATGCAGCGATTACGGAGGATATGTCCCTGTTTGGAATTAAACAATTCTGCCACCGGACTGTATACTGTAAGGTCTTTTAATGATGCAAGAGCAGATTTTTCGGTGCTCTGGGGGATTACTTGTCGGATTGCTCTAAAAGAGTGATACGCGATAAGCACAAGTTTGCGAAAATAAGTTCCGTGGAAGCCAAACTCGATCTTGGGCGCAACGAAAAGGATATTATTAATTGCTGACTCAACGAGAAACAGTATTCTTTTTCGCGAAGTAGATAGGCCTGTGGCATATCTGTCTCTAAAATACTTCTCTGAGCAATAATCTTTGCATTCTATTGCCCAGTTGAAATCAGCAGTATTTAAGGAAGAAGGAAGTGCTGTCTTTCCAGTGAATAGTGAGAAGGTAAGACGCAAATCTGCACCATATTCTCTGCATAACTCGTAAAGGTGCATGCTGTCTATTTCTTCAGGATTGTCATAACCTAAATGAAATGTTACTGTTAAATTTGAACCCACGGGTCTATTATTTATGGTGTAAATACCTAGGTCTTTTTGAAATTGTCTCAATACTTTAATTGGATGCATACAGAATTGGTTCTTAAAAACATCTGAAATTGTTTGGAGCTCTTTTTCCATTGTGGGAATGGAAAATTTAGTATTATCTAGTAATTTCAATCGGTGACGCATGCGCAATTCGTAATTCTCAGCTTCTTTGCTATGGGGCAGTGGCATCTTGCGCAAGCCATGCTTTCTTAATAGCTCTTGTTCCAATTGAAAGCTCTCAACGAGAACTTGCATATAGAATGGAAGCTCAATTATCATAAGAATAGGGCAATTCCATTTATCTTGTTGTATGACACGGAAGCTCTCAAGACACCATTGCAGATCAGTAACGGCCATCTTGATGCCCGCCTTCTCATTGGCATCAAAGGTTCTTTGTGCTGATTCAGCTTTACCTGTGCTTCAGATGTTCCCATATCTTTACTCTAATTAGTTTCAGTTCATTCGAAGAAATCTAACGGTAGATGGTGAGCCAAAATAATTGTTGGCTACGCATTGGAAAACACGCATCTGGGCAGTACTCAGGTAGCGGCGTTCATGCTCAAATATTGTGGGCAGAGCTTTGTTAATCCATAATTTGCATGCTTGCGTCGGAGTCCTGTAGGCAGCTAGTCTTGATATGATGTTGGGCCTTAGTCTCGAAGAGCGCGGCTCAAGGTGTCCCGAAGAGACCGGTACGATTTTCCTTCTTCGACTTAGCTTTGACATCTATGATCCGGAGAAGCGATTGTGAAAGCCGCACCGAGATCGTTTTCAGATGCACATCTGACATGTGAGGACACCTGGCCTTAATCGGTCCTACCCCAAGCTTGCCAGTTCTCCTTCTCATATCCGGCTGCCATGCTGCCAAGTATCTGGTCGTCTACATTAAAATAATTATTGATTTCTTTCCTGTCCATAGTCATCTCCTATAAATTCTCATTCTGCGCAAGTTCTTATTGACTAGCGGTGTCGTTGGGTGATCAATCAGCTATTTTCCAGGGCCAATTTCCGCTGGGCTTTTGTGATAGGCCGCCATTTCCAAGAGTCTGCCCTTGGAATCAAAGCTAATTGCTATCCATGAGTTTGACCTACCCAGTCTTGTGACGACATTATGGTCAATTGAGACGCATGAATAACGTCGGTAGATTCAAGCTCTTTATGCTTTCAGGAATCGAGGGTACACAACTGGATCTGGATTGGTGGAAACAAGTAACCCTTTCTCACCTGGTGTAATATAAAATTGTATGAAATATTATGCTGCAGAAACCGCATGGGATACATCTTTCATCCCCCCCCCCTATCGCGGGAACTCAAATTGTGGCATTGGAGCAAATAGATTGCAGAAAGATCAATATTGAGATGCAGTGTTCAGATTATTCTTGCTTCAAGATTATTCAAGGTTTAATGCGCCTTAAGTATACTCGACTATTGTCGGTGCTTTGCTGAAGTTTATGGGGAAATCACCGGTGTAGTTTTTTTTTTCAGTCGATCTGAATAGCGTGACTAGATTTCAGCTTGGGCCGGCTTATTGTGTGATTGGTTGTTGTGATTAGGTTCGAGGTTGCGAATTTACTGAGACCGACCAAATGAACGTGATTACATTTTGCTTGTAATAAGCCGGTTGTTGGTAAACTCGCTCACGGTGGCGTTACTACAGCACTGTGACTCCTGCGAAGGCTGACGAGAAACTGCCCAAATGGTACGGGCGGTGTGCGTGGTGTTGGCGGTCCACTCCCTAATTCGCTTAGACGGCCCCGCCCTCAAACGCTCAACGCCGCGAGTTCCGATTGGCCGATTGTCGCGTCGGGAGTTGGAGTTTCTTGCCCAATCATAAATAGCTTGCATCTCAAATTGGGCAGGACCTCCAATGAATATCGTTGGACTGATGGAGTGCTATCTATTCGAGCTTTTTATCCTACAGCTCAGCAATTGGATGAGCGCGCCCGCGGCGGCCAAAACAACTCAAACGACGGCCACCTTGGTCCATCAGCAAATTAACAGGATTGGCATCACTAAGGATGAGCCTATGGCACCAGCTGCGTAGTAGAGAGTGAGATACATGCTGCTGTAATTGCCAAACTGAGGTGGATCGATGGATACTACGGCGACTCGGTTAGCTGTTTGGTCGCCGAAGCAACCGGCATCAAAGATGGCGAGCCCGATTACACAAAGTACGGGGTTGCCGATATCGATGAGCAGGATGGTCGCGCCGATTGCGGCTGCGATCAGACAACCGATGACGACGACATGCGGACCGTGACAGTCGGTCAGGCTGCCGGCCCATCTGGTCACGAGCAGTCCCGAGACACCGGCGAGGCTATAGAGCCCAAGATGCGTAGGATTCAGACTGTAAGGCGGTTTGGAGAGTGCTATTGAAAGGCTGATCCAAACGAGATTGAAAGCAGAAAACCAGAGCGTGCCGGTTACGGATGTTAGTCGAAGTGCTGGAGAGATGCGCAGCAATCGAGGAAGCGCTCGCAGAGTGGCAAAGTACGAACCTTTGTTTCCGGTTTGTTCCTGATGTCGAGGCTATACGATTGCGCAGAGCATGCCTGTCGCTACGAGCAGGGCTGCGAAGCAGATAAGCATGCCACGCGCCATCCAAGCAAGCTCGTCAAGGCTCCTCCGACGAAGCGGCTAAGAAGAATACCAGCCGAATTTCCTGCAAGAACGATTCCTACTGGGCTGCTACGAACTTCGAGCGGCGTGAACCGCCCGACGGCGGAAACGGCTTCTGTAGCGACTGGGGAAGCGACCCCGACAAGTCCGAATACGCCTACCAAACTCCTGCAGTAGGAGCGCTGGTTGCGGCTGTTAGCAAGATGGAAAGTCCAACCAATTGAATGGGAACTAATCGACCAGGCGAGAAGCGATCAGCCAGCAGTACCAGTCCGATAAGATACCCGCCCATCACAGCAGTAACAATCTGCCCTGTCACAGCTATTGAAACGCCGAAGTCAGCGGCGACGCTGCCAAATGCCGGTTGTACCGCATATCACACAATGATTATTTAGTGGTAAGGCGTTGATGATGGAACCAGCAAGATTCAAATACCTATAACTGCTCTTTCTGTTACCTAAGTCGCTATAGGTCACATGCATTAACAATAAAGGTTATTGAAGCCTTACACAAAGATGGTATTTCCAAAATAAATATAACGATGAGAGAACAATGAACGCATTATAAATGCGATTGTGAAAGCAATGATCAAAATAAAATAATCATGCGTAAGACTGTATTATATATCTTATGAGGTTAAAGTAAGAAAAATGTAAAGATACCAGCAGCAAAATAGACAAATTTAAAAAAGCCACTTCTTCTTCAAATGCTCAATAATCATTTGCTAGCAAGATATTGTAAAATAGATAGCGGCTGAGACAAACTAGTTTTGCAAACAAGTCAATTTTGGAATTAGCCACTTCTTACGGCATTGATAGAATTATCGTAGTTTCTCAAAGACAAAACAATCGTATATAAATGAAGGATTAGTGCAAAGAATCCCAATAAGCAAGGAATTTCTGAAGACCCTTGAAAACATATAAAAGCTATTAGGATAAGACAAATAGCGATACTTAGGCATAGCAAAGCAAGCAGTGCCGAGGAGTCCATAAAACTCTAGAAGAAACTTTGGTAGCTAGGAATGACAAAGATCTAAAACAAGCGCCACATAAAGAATCTTGGACCATAATTAATGCTATTGCAAATTCTCAGAAATCTGCTTACGAACCAGCTTTTAGTACATGATACATATACTAAACTAGTGAAGTGTTAGATGAGTTTTTGGATCACTAAATATGGAGGAAAACAAAAATGGATTCCTACCCTATTGGCATTGCATCGCAATCATTGAGGATTCCTGATGAGGGGGCTACATTCCACACAATTCCAGAAGCACTTACTTTCATGGCGCAAAATAAGGTTAGTTTTACAAATCAACAAGTTCCGTCAGTTTACAGCTTCTATCAGCATTCCTCATGGTCGCCAACGGTATCTACTGGTTTAAATGCAAAAAATTCACCTCATGTCACTGCTGCCTCTCCAGGTTTAACCAGCCTTCAAATATCATTTTTTAAAGAAGGAAAAGATAACTGGGACTTTGTTTCATCTACACCAAATAGAAAATACATTATTGAACGTTGGCCAAAAGAAGAGAATTCCAAGCGTGATGGTAATTCTATAGGTCTTAAACGCCATATCTTCATAATGTATAAGCAAGACACAAGACGCAACATATACACATATCTCGGTCAATACAGAATTGTTGCTCTGTTCCCAATCACAGAAGATGAGGCACAGACCGAAGGTTTACAGATAGCTCTATGGGAGAGAGAGTAATCTTGTTCAAAAAGAATGATTAGTCTATATATCCCACCTCCCGTCTTGCAGCAATGCAATTTTTGCATAAAGGTATTGTGATCAAAACTGTAGGACAACTCTATATGCAACCTTGTCTCAAATTCCACATCTAATAGTTAGATTCCAATTACTATTCGATGGCGGGAGCCGAGTCGAGTTTTATACGGCTTATATGCGTTTGTCTAAACTAATGGTGCGACATGACGCACTCTAATCACTTATATGGGGTGGTACGCGATTTCCTGGGTGGGTTTTTGGAGGCGGTACTTAGTGAAGCGAGATGCATGGACAGCATGCTAGTGGGTTCCGTGTTAAGTTTTACATTTCGTGTCCATGTCAGTGATCTAAACAAGTTTCTTCAACTCGATGGTGTTTTCATTACGTGTATTTTGGGAACCATTATGCTCGTGGAATATGAATTCTTGAAGGTTGGGCCAGTCTCATTCGTCATCCAAATACAGCTAAACGACATTAGAAGGTTGACCGCGATGAGCACGAGCTTAGATTTGCCGGATTTGAGGCTGAAGGGGTTGTGTCGGTCAGTCAAGTGTTTCGTAATACACCTGTAAAGGAACAACGCCGGGCATTGAGCAATAGTCCGATTTATTTTGCCCGTACGACCATATTCGATTGCTTTGTGTTAGCACCCCATGTGGTCTCGTAGTATTTCGGATAGATAGCGCTTTTAAATCGTGCTATAGCTGTGGTTTGCCAGGGTTTTGGTATTTTACCTTACTCCCATCGAGATATGTAATCGTCTAATTTCTCTTTTCCTGTTCGGACAGAACTGGGGAGGCTATGCGGTCGGCGCTGTTCTCAACCTTCACCCAGAGGTCAAGGCTGCAGTCATGGTTTCTGGATGCAATCGTTCGATCGATATGATGCGTCAGCCTGGCAGAAAAATCGCTGGCCCTGCCGTCTCGCTTATCCTGCCCTGCCTGGGCTTGTATGAGCATGTAAAGTTTGGGAAGTTTGCGGGCTATACCGCCTTGGATGGCTTGAAGAAATCCAAGGCAGGAATCTTCATAACTCAGAGCCGTGACGATCAGGTGGTCCCGGTCAGATATAGTTATGACCTCTTCCATGAGATATTTCAGTCCAACCCACGATTCCATTTTCGTGAATACCAGGATCGCGGGCACGCCTATGTCTACTATTCACAGGACTCAGTGCGATACCGCAAGCAATTCGACCAGGAATACAAGGAACACATGAGACGACTGGGTCAAAAGCCTTCTAACGAAAGCTATAACGCATATTCGGCCAAGCATTTCGACAAGTCGAGGGGCTTCGAGCTGGATGTTCCGTTGATGAACCAAATGGCGGACTTCTATCGCCAATATATGGATTAAGCCGTAAAAGATACAGCCGGATGTAGTCCCCTTCCATCTAGGGATAAGCCCGCTTGCATTCAGTGTTATTCAGTGGTTTGCCATGTTGGCCTTATACCAAAGGACGGCGATGTTGATCCGGTCCCTGACCTTGAGTTTTGCCAATATACGGCTGACGTTCTTTTTGACCGAGTCAGGCTGCAGTTGGAGATGCTCGGCAATCTCCGCATTCGTCAGTCCTTGGCTGACCAGCGAAGCGACCTCAAGCTCGCGTTTGCTTAGCTGGGCAAATTGCTCGCGAGCCTTACACTCATCTTTGGCTTTTGGCCTCGGGACTCCTTTTCTGATGACTTCAGCCGTGATACGCGGCGTGAGAATGGCATCGCCTGCATGCACCGCATGGATGGCTCTGTGCAGATCGGCTGTCTTGACATCCTTGAGCAGGAATCCGGAGGCACCTGCTGCTAAAGCTGTGAAGGCATAGTCGTCCTCGTCGTAGGTGGTCAGAATGAGAATGCTGATTTTAGGATGGAGCTTTTTGATACGGCTGGTGGCATCCAGCCCATCCATGACAGGCATGCGCACATCCATCAGAATTACATCGGGCAGAGGCTGTTGATTCCCGGCGGCTGCGGCCAGCTGATCCAGAGCCTCCTGTCCATTGGCCGCCTGTGCTACGACATGTAAGGTTGGATCCTTAGCGACCATGAGTGCCAGTCCCATGCGGGTCGGACGCTGATCGTCGACGATCATGACACGGATCATGCACTTTCCTCCTCACTCTTGTCGTCAGCTGCCATTGCGACTAGTGAGGGTATGCGAGCCTGCAAGGTCCAGCCGTCGGGACCAGGACCCGAACGGAAGCTGCCACCATGAGTCTGCAATTCGGCTCTCAACCTGGCAAGGCCTGTACCGCTGTCACCGCTATCGGCAACATCATTGTTCAAAAGTTGGCCATCATCACGAACGGTAATGGTTATGCCGTCCTGGATGTCGTGATCCCAGGAGACCACAATACGGTCGACTCCTTGTCCGTGGCGGAGGGTGTTGGTGATCGCCTCCCTGGTCACAGTGAAAGCAAGATTGGCTTGCCTGGGATCTTGTGGTCGACGGCCTGTCTCTGTCAGGGCAGTACTGATGCCGGCATGACGGGCGTGGGCGAGGATGGGTTTGATGTCATCCCAGCCATGCTCCTCCCCTGTGGACTGCGCTGGGTCGTTTTCAGATCCTGCCTTTGATTGCAGGGTTTTGACAGCAGTTCGAGTCTCATCCAATCCCTGCCGTGCCAGTTCGTTGATCATCGCGATGGCTTCATTGATTTCTGACTTTTCACTGGCATGATCCAACCCTTCGGATAGGGCGATGATGGCGGTCAAGTCGTGACCCAGGCTGTCGTGCAACTCAGCGGCGACCCTGGACTGCTGCATAGCCTGGTCCCGTTCTCGGGCCAAGGTGAGGGCATGCGAGCGCTCCTCCTCCAGCGTCTGCTCCGACATGCGCGACTGCCTTGCTGAGCGTGAGAAAAAGGCGGCTGTCAGACACAGGGCGAATGCCAGACCAGTCGGATATAGAAGGTCAGTGAAGTGGACATCATGATGCCAGTTGGTAGAGAGTGCAATGCTGAGCAGACCCAGAATGGTGGAACTACACAGTCCAGCTGCCAATGATGCCATGCTTTTGGCTTCTACAGCGCAGGCGTAGAGGTTGACGAGCCAGGGAATGATCAGGTAGGTGCATCCCGAGCCATAGATTGCGGCAGTCAGGGCAAGCAGGCCACTGAAAACCAGTAGGGTCGCCATAGGATATAGGCGGCGCAGGCATAGGGTGACAAGTGCGACAAAAATAATGACCACGAACAGGGGCAAGCCCCAGCTGTCAGACTTCAAAACCTGGTAAAGGGTTCGATTGGCACTGCCCGGGGCGAGAATCAGCCTGGTCAGCATCATCGTCTCGTAGATGGCGCAGAGAAAGACTGTCACAAAGGCCGTATAAGGCCGGTTCCATAACTGAATCCAACCTTGAGTCTTCTTGTCTGCCCTCATCGATGAGCCTCTTCCTGGTAACTGCTGGTAGTCCATTATGCTGTCAGACACTGAAATGTGCGACCTTGCGAGTGCTACATCCTCTCTTCATCGACTCTGCATCAAAATTAGACTGCTCTGCGGGCCTCGTGCCGGAATATAAGGAGGCTGATCAGCACCCAGAGAATTGCTGCCATAGAAGAAGCCACCATAGAGGCCATAGATGCGATATTGCCCATGTCACGGGCTGCGGATGCAGTGGTGATCAAGGCCAGCGGATACGGCAGCGCCAAGGCCGGTGTGGCAACCGACAGCGCACAGCCTGCCAGAGTGAGCAGAAACATGATGCTCATAGTCGAGGCGAAGGATTCGGCTCTGGCGGCTATGGCCTGGGACAGAGTCATAATCGCCCACACTGCCAACGTCATTGGTACGCCACGCAAGAGATAGGGACCGAGTTCCGCTGGATCGAAGCCTCCTACCAGAACACCCACGAGTATGAATTCAGATTCGAAGATAGCGACGGTAAGGAGGGATGCCAGCAGTCCATGCATCAACTTCCCAGCTATGGCAGTCCCAACCATGCCGGAGGCATTAAGACGCTGCCAGTTGCGGCCCTTGTGCTCGTTGGCTTCAATTTGGGCAGCAAAGGCCGCGACCAGGACTGGCATGAAGACCATGCTTGGCAGAAGGATTGCCTGCCCCCAGACCGCTGCCCAGGTCACCCCTTGAGCCTGGAAGTCCGGTCTGTAGCTCCGATACTGGTCCCAACCGTTGAAGATTCCTATGGCGTCGAAGAGCATGGTGGCCAGCCAGTACCAGATATTGCCGGCCTTGTGGATCTCCCATTTGAAAGCGGCAATGATTGATGGCCTGTGGCGATGCATCGGGGTGATAGTCATAGCGTTTGCTTGGTACTGCCTAGTCATCGGCATAACTCCTTGGCCTTGACGATGAATGCTGATATTCCCGACCAAATAATGCATGCCAGAAGGCTGGTCAGGACCTTCGTCCAGGGATTGGCAACCAAGGTCATACTGGCAAAACTATCAGGACTGGCAGAAGACAGGAAGGGGCTGGCGGCGGAACTGATTCCTGCCGGGAAGAGCCAGCCTAGACCTGGCATATTCATCGGGCCCAGTCCAGTCCCGATCAGACCGGCTATCACACCCAGACCCAGTCCTATGGCTTGTTTATCTATCGTCAGCGAGAGGACGAGTTGTATAGCTGTGACCGCCATGGTTGAGAAGCAGGCAATCAGTGCTGGAACGAGTACGTATTCGGCGAGACTGCCGGCGAGATGGAATCCTTGTGCCGAAGCTGTCAGCGGTACCCACGTCAGAGGAATTACGAAACATAGCGTAATCACACACCCAGCAACTATGAGCTTGGCAAGAAACCTCTCAGTCGCATCCTGTCCTAGGGAGCGCCATTTGAGATCCATGCGCTCACCGCTCTCCAGGACAGCAAGTCGGCTGGTCAGCAGAGCGGCAAGAATGGGTGCCAGTAGGCCAACAGTTTGGTAGATCTCACCTTGAGCAAGGGCCACGGCATGTGTGGCAGGGTTCGCAGATTCAGCTCGTTTTATGAATGCCAAGCCCGACCATGCCGAGACTAGAGCAATCATGCCCAAGGCCATCCACCAGAATGATGAGCCTTTCAACTTGTGCAGCTCCATCGAAAGCAGAGTAAGTAGCCCTCCAGGATGGGATGAGCGTGGCGGTTTCCCCAATCTAAATTCTTCGGACCGCATGGAGATTGATTCGACAGAGCTCATCGTATGCTCCTCTGTTTATGACCTGACGGCTGCATAGGGCACTGCGCTGCATGACTCTGCGGGTTTTCCACTAGTTCGAGGAAGGCCTCTTCCAAGCTCTTGCGTTCGGAAGCGACACGGTATACCTGCAGACCATGCGATACCAGCCGAGTCACCAGCGCCCCGATTTGCGGATCGGGCATCTCGGGAATGCGCAGGGTTGCGTTCTTCCAGATATATTCGTGGTGAATGCCTTGAGTTTCAAGTATCTCTGACGCGAGCCCAGGATCGGACACCTGTAGATCGATATGACCCTTATCGCGCAGATTATCCAATGTCCCCTGGTAGAGCAAATGACCATCGGCAATGATGCCAACCACCGGAGCCATCTTTTCGATCTCGGACAGGATATGACTGCTGATGATGACGGTGACTCCCGCGGATGCAGCCAAGTCCATGATCATCTGTCGCACTTCGACCACCGCCGCGGCATCCAAGCCATTGGTGGGCTCATCCAGGAGCAGGAGCTCCGGCTGCGAAATCAGCGCCATGGCGATACCCAGCCGCTGCTTCATCCCTAGAGAATAGGCGCCCGCTTTCTTTTTCTCGTATCCCCGCAATCCAACTTTGGTTAGCACTTCTGAGGCAGCTGAAACTGGCAGACCCAGATAATCGGCTACCATGCGGCAGTTGTCCAGGCCCGACAGGCCTGGATAGAAGCTGGGCCCTTCAATCATGGAGCCCACACGGCCCGGCTGGATCCTGCTCTTCTTCCCGACCTGCTGTCCAAGCAGCCGCATGCTTCCAGCAGTCGGTTTTGTCAATCCCAGAAGGAGTTTCATAGTGGTCGATTTTCCGGCTCCGTTTGGTCCCAGCAGTCCGTAGACCCCGCCAGCCGGCACCCGTAGATTCAGCCCATCCACGGCTTTGAATCCGCCATAGGCCTTGACCAACCCCTGTGTGGATACAGCCAGTTGCGGGTCGTTGTTTCCGTCCGTATATGCCATTGCGCCTCCCCTTCCAATCGGAATTCAACTGATTCCTATGCAAGTTCGACGGGCGCAATCCTTCAACGCGGGAAAAGAAACTGTCCCCTGTAGGGGACACGTCGCTGCTGACGAGGCTAATTTGCACCCATGGGAAAGGAGTCACGCTGGATTTAGTCGTTTTCATAATCGGGGGGGGATACTTCGCAAACAAGCAGGATCAAAAGCTGCCTCCTCAAGAACCTGTTATTGGGGCGTTTGGGGCCGGTGTGTGCATACACTCCCTCACCCCACTCCGGGAAACAATTGATTTGACCCTGACATGATGGCAGGGTTTAGGGTCAAGGCATGACACGCGAGAGCGAATTCAGTGGCGAAGGCAGCAAGAGCGGCTTGAGCATCGGTCAGATGTCTGAACTTACAGGGGTCAGTAGGAGAATGCTGCGCCACTGGGAAGAGGAAGGACTGATCTATCCCATTCGTGGACTGTCAAATTACCGGCAATATATGCAGGATGACGTCGCACGGCTGGAGCGAATTGTGACCTACAGGGAGATGGGATTCAATGCCAGACAAATCAAGGCATTGCTCGATTGCAAGACACCGCTTGCTTTGGACGAGTTGCAGGGACAGCGCTCGCGAATTGATGAGAAAATCCAGCATCTTAGGAAAGCTGCGGATCGTCTGGACCGACTCATAGCCTTTGCCGAGGGAAGGTCAGGTAATGATTCAGCTCCTACGAAGACCGATCAGGAGGACCAGTACTTTTCGGAAGCATACGAACTCTGGGGTGCTAGCAGACAGTGGCTTGAGTATGCGGAGCGAAAAGCTTCCCGCTCCGAACAAGAACAGAAAAAGGACATGACCCGGCTTAAAGACGTGGAAAGTGAGCTTGCACAAGCCAAACAAAAAGGCCTGCCACCGTCCTCAGATAAGGTTCTAGAACTGATTGACGAGCATCGGCAGGCTTTGTCATGGTTCCATGTGACGCCGTCCATGCATGTCATTCTGGGGCGAATGTATGTGGCCGACCCGCGTTTCAGGCGCCATTACGAACAACTGGAACCTGGATTGGCGCAATGGATGCTTGCTGCAATCGAAACTGCGGCTCGTGCAAATGGGATAGATCCGGCTACCGCCAAATGGGAGTGACGCAGTCAGTATCTTCCATCTACGTATCACGTTTTCTGTTTGACAACCCAATTGAAAATCCTTCAATTAAAGAACGAGGTAACCATGCACAACCATGACCAGCCCAAAGCTACTGCTTATACAGGTGCAAGCATAAGTCCCGTGCCGGAGCCAGGGAAGGATGCGAAGCCGCCGGAGCCTTATAAGGGCATTTACCTCATGCCCATGTTCATGTGCCTGTATAGCCACAATCTAGAAGAATCAGAGGTTTTCTGGACGCAGGGATTGGGTTTCATCAATTTATACACCATGCCAGGCGTGATGATTCACCTGCGGCGCTGGGCCTTTCAGGATGTGCTGATTCGCAAGAGTGGCCCCAAAGCTGGCAGCCCTGACACAGAGATGGAGTCCATAGGAAGCCTGAGCGTAGCAGTCACGGAAAAGCAGATCAGCAAGATTGTGGATGCATGCGAGCGCCTTCGTCCTGGCTCCACTTCAGCTCCATTACGTAAGCCGTGGAACTCACTCGAAGCCAGGATTCACACTCCAGAAGGCCTGATTCTTATTCTGACAGCCGCTTTGGCTGTCGACAAACAGAAGGCTCAAGTTTATCTGAACTCGCACGGTCAATGAGCAAAGATCAAGCACCTCCCCTATTCGTGATTTGATTGCAAGAGCAACGATTAGATGTCTCGAACGAGCCGGTGGGTCAAAACATAAGGCTCTGCATCTTTCAGCAGATAATTTTGGCTTCGTTCTCGATGGCGGGCAAAACTTGGTGGTAAGAAGAGGGATTCCAACTGCGCTGCCAGTCAGTTGAAGAGCACAGTGGCAGCAGAATGTAGATGCATGATCCGGTAGGTTGCTCTGGACCCGGTAAGATCAGATAGACTACCTGGAGAAGACAAGCCGCAAACCCCTGTAAAACTGGTTTATTTTGGTATATCGCAGACCGAGAAGGCGAAACTCATCAGAGTTCCTACTGACTTACTCTTATCTGATTTTAATGTCTCAATGCTTTTGAGATGCTCATTGTCTTGCACCTGGTTGAGCGCATATTGGTCGCCATCTGAGGTGGTAAAGCGGAGAGTGGGGTCTCCCTGCTTACTGAGCTTGCATGACACGGTGCCCTCATCTACCTTCAGAGGCCAGGTGTGTCCCAGTTCTTCTTTCGAAATTGTTTGCGGGTTACTGGTGGCTGCAACCTTATTGCTTCCATCAGTGGAATACTCCTCAGGGTGCTTCATGCCATCAGTGCAGCCGACAACCCCTACTGTCAGAATAATTGTGGCGCATATAAGGAAAAGGGTTCTGAGGCTCTGCTTGATTCGTTTCATAATTATCGAGGTTCTTTCATACTTGGAGACGGTTTCTAGCGCTCGCTGGCCAAAGCCATATATCCGTCCTCAAGGTTGGGTGCGGTCTCGGCAGAGCCTGCGGGCGGGGTGTCGGTGACTATGCGGTACCTTGTCCCCTGTGGGGTGGGTTCCCCGTTGATGATTGTGGCATTATCCGGTGGGGCTGCGATGGGGGGCGTGACCCAGGTGTGACCGGCAGCTTCATGGATCAGTCCCTCTGTCGGCCCGTCATACTGGTTGCGTCCGCAACGTAATACACACACCCAAGGGCAGGTTTGTGCAACATCATCGAGTATGTGGGTGGAGAGGATGACGGTTCGATCCTGTCCCAGTTGGGCAAGGAGTGTGCGGAACCGCATGCGCTCTTCGGGATCCAACCCCGCTGTGGGCTCGTCGACTACCAGCAGCTGGGGGTCGCCCATAAGGGCCTGTGCGATGCCAACCCTGCGCCTCATACCCCCGGATAGGCCCCGGATAGGTAGGTTCATCACGTCTTCCAACCCCACCTGTCCCAGGAGGGTATGTGCCTGCTCCTGCCGTACGTGTTTGTTGCCAATCATTTTCAAGATGCCGATATAGTCAAGAAATTCAAGTGGTGTCAGGTTGTCGTAGTGGGTGATGTGCTGTGGCAGATAACCCAGGTGTCGTTTTAAATTTCGCCTATTGGCCGGCGAAGACAGGTCTTGCCCATCAATAAAAACTTTACCTTTAGTCGGTTTGATTATTCCGGTGAGAATACGCATGAGGGTTGTTTTACCGGCACCATTTGGTCCAATAAGTCCTATCATGCCCTGTGGAAGATCAACGGTCAAATCGTTTAAAGCGGCAGGTCTCCCCCGAAAATCCTTGGTCAGATGGTCAATGGAGATAAACATGTGAGTAATTCCTTTCAAAGTCAGATGAAAGTCAGACCCGAGCTTTTATGTGGTTGGAGGCTATGTTTGCACCAGTGAAAAGAAGGAAGATAATACACACCTGCCAGAGCAGGGATATGACTCCTGATTGGACGGTAAAGGGGCCGTTCGCCGGTACGTACATAGGATCTGTGTGGAACCATCCCTGCGCAATGGGATCACCAATAACGGCCAGAGGGCCACCGTTGAGCGTTGGAAGTGGTAAGAGGGGGGTATAGAAAGCCAGCCAAGCCCATACCAGGACGGCAAGAATTCGGGCTACGATTGTGGGCAACAGGGCTCCTAGCAGGGCGGATATCCCCATAACGATCAGCATTGATGGTGAGAGTATGACAAGTGCTACTGCCAGGGCCACCAGTATTGCCTTACCGTTGCCTTTAAAGGCTTGGTAGACCGCGATCAATACAAGGAAAAACAGGGAAGATGATATGCAGATAACCCAGGCTCCCAAGACATGAGCCGAGCGGATGACGGCCATCGGCAAGGGGGAGGTGGATTCAAGCTCGTCCATACCTGTTCGCTTGCCGGCAGTCATAAGGTCGCTAAAAGATGCTGCGTATGCCAATGGGGTGAACATAGCAAGAACCTGTCCGGTAAAGACAAGACCATCTGTGTTGCTGAATCCAGGTGACATAGGAGAAGCATAGGCTAAAAAGAGGGCGAAGAGCGCCAGCGGTATGCTGGCTATCCACAAGGCTTTGCGCCGATAAAACATCAGTAGCGTGATGCGTACAAGGCTCAGTATCCTCATAGGGCTGCCACCTTTAGAACATTGTGCTCCGCATCACCACACATGTCCCATCCGAAGATTGCGCCTGCTGCTGCAATAAACAATGGAATGAGTCGTTGCCGAACCGGATCGGTGATGTATGGATCCCATATAAAACATAAAAACAGCCAAATAGCCATGCAAGCCAGCGACGATGTTGGCATAGACGTGGTGAGTACGGCTATAAGGAAAACCAGACAGTTGACAATGAATATACTGCCAACCGGGGTAATGATGCTCACCCATCCCATGTCACGTGGCCAAAGCCGCATCATATGCAAGCCGATAAAAAGAAGGCCTGCGGCAGTAAGATTTGCTCCGGTAATGATAAGCAGCCTGGTCACTTGAACTTTCCGCCATCCAGTTGGAGTTGACTCAGTAAGTTCAACGATTGGGTCACCATTGAGCACAAAAGCTGTAGATAGGCCAGCAGCAATTACTGGCACCTGAGTAAGAGCCATCATAACCGGCCGTATGCGGCCCGGTGACCAAATGCCTTCCAGTAAGAAGCCCGCAAGAAGAATACCTGCAGTCAGTATGAACGGCAGTAATACCAGCCTATAAAGCCTCTTGAGCTGTATACCTACGAAAGCCAACCTCGTCCACCTTCCTCATATCTGGTTTTGGCCTCGGCTGCCGCCAGACACTGTTCGCTACTCGTTCCGTCTGCTTAGTTAGTAGCGAGAGAGGATGAAAAGGTTCATTAATTTTTATCTCCACCGGCGAGTTGAGTATGCCAGGCAAGAGGGGCTGTAAGGATAACAGCAGACAGGAGTCCCACTGCCAGGAGGATGGTCCCCGCCCAGGCTGCGGTTGTAGTGGGTACCGAATTGACCCATGCCGGTAGGAAAAATGATGATCTCAAGTTCTGCAAGGTTCTCACTAGTGGTGCAAGTACCCCTAGGAGCAGTGCAACCCAAGAGCATTGCCATATGCATAAGAGGGCCACGATATTCGCCAGGAGTGTTATGGGGGCTATGGTTTGGGTAATAACTGGCAGGGGCCTTATTCCAGGGTTGATGGCAGTGACAATCAATAAGGCTGCTCCTCCGACGACAATGTTGGAGATAAAGGCCAGCAATAGCCTGGTAGCTACTACAACTTGAGGTCCCAGGGGCATACTGAGCATTAATTCACGATCTTCTTTAATGGAAAAGACCAGGATTATTGTCAGTGCCATGTTGAGCATGAGCATATTTGAAAAGATATGCATACCGAGACTGCCGTAACGTGCACCTTGCATAAGGTTGCTAATTAAGACGGAGCACGCTGCTATCGCAATTTCCACCAGTAGGATATATCGCGGTATGAGGCGGAATTGTGCCCGAACAAGTGGGCCACAGGAACGCACTCGACGCATGAATGGTATCGGTTGATCCGTTGCCAGCGAAGGCTTCTGGTGGATGGCCTTCATTACGCTAGTAAAAGCCGGAACTGCTGGCTGGGCATTCAGCTCTTTCTCTCTAAGAACCTCCTGAACTTCACCCTGGTATTGTCCGGTAACTGGGTTTGTTCTGTCTGAGCTTGTGCTCTTATATCGGTCTGTCATAATCACCCCTTCAATTATCTCTGGCTCTGCAGTTTATGGGGTTTGGCTGGAACAAGGTCGGTCAACTGCGGGCGCAGGATCTGCCTTGCCCGGGCAATGCGAGATTTCACAGTCCCAACTGGAACGTCGAGCAGGGAGGCTATTTCCGGGTAGGGTAACTGGTGAAGCCATGCCAGCGTCACCGTGTATGCCATTTCTGCTGGGAGTGCATCAATCCTTTGCCGTATTATTTCCATCGTCAGATCCTTATTGACCAGTTCTACAGGCTCCAGCTGATCATCGGTTATTGAGTCAAGTTCCGCCTGCTCCATTTGCTCAGGTGGTTTCGGTTTGCGACGTTTCATATAAATTTGCCGCCGGGCAATGCTGAGTATCCAGGTAAGCACCTTGCTGTCTGCGCGGAAGGTTTTTGAGGAACGCCAGCAGCCCAGCCATGTGTCAGTAAAAACTTCACTGGCATCCTCATCGTCGGATATTCGCAAGGAAATAAAGGTTTGGACGGTATGAGCATACTTATTGTAAAGTGCTTCAAAGGCCGATTCATTTTCGTCAGCCACCATTTTGATCAGCCTTATATCATCAGCATCTGGATCAATGCGAGATCGTTTCACTGATGATGTCCTTCTCTATGTTGTCTACATCCTAGATATCATCCTGCATACTGTTATGCAAGCGGTTATCGCGGTTATGCTCCATTGCTATTACGAATATGTTGGGATGTCGCTTTTAGGGTCGCCCATCCTGTGAATTTAGTCGCAAAGTCGCAGGGCAACCCATTACTGTCTGTGAGTGAAGCCGGCTCTTTTCAGGTGTCCTAGCGCTTATTTGCGCCCTTTCAAGTACTTCCGTATCTTCTTCAGGGCCCAGTCGTAATGGCTGGAGGTCGAAGAGATGAAGGCGGAGCCCAAGGTAGAGTTTCCGGTCCATGGGAGGGCGCCCTTGGTGAATAGCTGTTCGTTGGTGAACGATTGTGCTAGGGCCATGACCTTCTTATGGGATTCGATAAACAGGTTCAGAGCCTGATCGTAGGTGGTGTCATCATGCTTGTCCCGCAGCTTCACATTCATCTCGCCGTAATTACGCCAGTTGTAGCCGTCGGGAAGAAAGTCGTGGGTCCTGCCCTGTTGGTTGTCCTCCACCCAGTTCAACAGCAGCAGATGCCACTCATAGAGATGGACGAGCACATCTTTGATGTTCCTGTCGCGTGCCCAATGGGCCCCCTTCTCCTTACTCAGGTCGAAGGAAAAGCGGCCATTGCGCTCTTCAGGTGTCATCGGATCAAGCAACGCCATCAGCTTGTCGAAGCCATCATCAGCCGCCTTGATGAGTTCTTCCTTGGTGGTCGGTCGCGCCATGACGGTCCTCCATTTGTCTGTTGTTGACAAGATTTGACTGGTTGATTGTCACCTGTCTCGGTTTGTCATCGACTGTACCCCATATGGGCCTTGCAAATGCTCGTGTGTAGCAAATCGTCGCATACTCCAATATTTACCTGTATTGGTGGAAAGCCATCAAGTGCTCAAAGTCGCACCTACCAATTAAATTCATCAACCCGAGCGTTGCATGTACCGACTTAATTGATTTAACAAGAGACCTGAAGGAATGACAGAAGTCGGCAGGCTTGCAGTGGCTCAAATATGTACCCGGCTGTATGCCACAGGACTTTATTACTCGCCGATGGCATGCGATATGACGCTGACAGAGTTCTCGAACCTGGTGGTCAGAGCTTGGATTCCTGTGGCTGCGGCACCAAGCAGGGATACGATGAGCACCACTACGATCCATGCGCCCCATTGCACGCTCATCTGTGCTTTGCCCATGAAGCGTGAGAGCATGAAAGTCAGGGATGAGGTGCAGAGCAATGTGATGACCAGGGAGAACAGTGTGCTGGTAATCATAGTGATGATGCCGTCAAGCGCGCCCAATACTCTGAGCTGGCCGATTCCAGCACCTGATACGTAGGTCAGCGCCAGATCAAGTCCTCTGCCTTTGGAAGTGATCAAGGTGCCTGCAATTGCACCTGTTATCGCGATGATTATTGGCGGTCCAGTGAGCGCCAAGAGACTCGCAAACATGTCTGTGGTCGCCGGAACGCTGCCTGGTGTGTGGGGAAAAGCGACTAGCAAGGTGGTGATCATTGTGCTCAACCCTCCGCTGACGGTCATCAGCAATGATAGACCCGCAGTCATCGGGATTATCGTCGCTCCCTGGCGCTGTATGCTGCCGACAGCCTGTTGGCCTGCCAGCCTCCAGGTTCTGGATGGCAACGCTACAATACGCGTCCATATCGCCGTGAAGCCGGGCAGGAGATATGGCGCGAAAGCTGCCAGCGAAAATATCAGGAGGAACATGCCGCCCATGGCGAAGGCGAGAAATACCGTCATCCGATCTGGAGCGGCATCGCTGCTCATCTGACTGGCACGAGGGTTAGTTGCAAGTGCAAAAGCTGGAATCAGCAACATGCAGCCAGCACCAATCAAGCATACGATTCCCAGGAGGAAGCGGAAGACGCCTATCCGCTTTGGAGGGTCCTGGGATTGCCTGAGGGCTTCCATTGGTCGTATTTTCGAGAGCGAACGGATAGTCAACAAGGTGCTTATGAAGATGGGCGCAGCGCTGAAAGCGAGGCCTTTGCCTAGCGAATCGAACAGGTGGCTGCCGGCATAGGTCAAATGCAAATCAAATGGATTTGTCACCATGGCGAAGGTCAAGGGCGTAATCACCGGCAGCAAAAGGCAGGTGGCTGCAATGGACAGGATGAATAATCCCATGACTATCAGCAGATTCCAGGCCAGCAGTTGCCAAGGCAGAGCGCCTTGCAAAACCATGAGCGCCAGTTGATGCCGGCGTTGATTCAGTGCTGAATTCATGACCCATAGCAGCACAGCTATGGTGATGATCACGCTGAATGCCAAGGCGGGACCAGTGTATGTGGATCCAAGTACCTGCTCCGGGCCCTGATAGTCCTGATCAATGATCGTGGCGATCGCGATGAGGGAGCAGATGACAGTCTGGGATACGACCATGGCCAGCAAGACGGCGCTCCAGACCATGGGCGCTGCTTTGAGTTCGGACAGAGCGCCTCTCATGCCATGGGCGCTTTCGCAGAGAATGACTGGCTGATTCGGCCATCGCGCACGGCAAACAACCGATCGCACTGACCTGCCACTTCATTGCTATGCGTCACCAGTATGATGGTTTTCTTCTCGTGGTTGGCGAGTTCCTTCAGCACCGATATGACCTTTTCTCCGGATTCCTGATCCAGGGCGCCAGTCGGCTCGTCCGCGAATACCACGTCTGCGTCGGATAACAGGACGCGGGCCAGGGCAACACGTTGCTGCTCGCCGCCTGACAGCAGGGTGACGCTTTGCTTTTTCTGATCGATCAAGCCAAAGTACTTCAAGAGTGAATCCGCCGTCTTTCTGGGAAAGCGGGATCCGCGAAGGGTGAATGGCAGAGCCAGATTCTGTTCGACTGTCATGCTGGTGATCAGGTTGTAGGACTGGAATACAAAGCCTAGATGCTGGCGTCTGAACTTGGTCATGGCCGACAGCCCCAGACGGGTTATGTCCTTGCCCAGCAGAAGCACAGTGCCGCTAGTGGCCTTCTCCAGCCCAGCCAGGCAGTACAGCAGAGTTGATTTGCCGCTGCCTGACGGCCCGATGATGCCGGTCATCTCCCCCGGATAGGCAGTGAATGAGATGTCATCGAGAATGGTCAGTGAATCGCCGCGGCGCGGGGAGACCACCATGGACAGCCCCGTAGCTTCAATCGTGGGTGTCGGGCCTCTGCTTTCGCTTACGTTGGGGTTATTCATGGTTGCATCTTTCACTTGGATGATCATCGACGACCTTCCAGACCGAGGTATCTACGCTCAGTAATGCTGATTCGCCTCGCAGATGTCATGTGCCCTCGTTCGTCGCTTGCCCCTGTATGACGGTCATCCTTGTCGTCATCAGTCACTTCCATTGATATCAGCGAAAGAAGGGATGAAATACCCTGAGTTACCCTGAATTATCCCTGATTCGACCCTGATTTTTCGAAATAAGAGGCATGCTCGATCAGCCATGCTTACGCGCCGCCACTGGCAAAGTCAGTAGCGGCGGGGATCAGCTGATTACTGCTGCAGCCTCATTCGCTAACAAGCAGTAGGGATTTGATGGCGGTGCGCTGGTCCATGGCCTCATAGGCCTCCTGGATGTGATCCAAGGCAAAGCGCTTGGTGAAGACCTTGCCTGGCTGGATGCTGCCCTTGAGCACCTGGTCAAGCAACAGATGCCTGTCATATGTGGTGACTGCGGCCGTGCCGCCTCGCAGACCGACATTGCGCCAGAACAGCTGAGAGGTGTCCATGGTAGCCTGCTGCGGTACGCCGACTCTGCCGACTACTGCGCCGGGCCGGGCTGCTCTGACAGCAGTGTCGGTGGACAGTTCGGTGCCCACGCATTCCAGGACTGCATCGGCTCCGGCTCCGTCGGTGAGAGCCATGACCTGCTCCACAGCAGCGTCGCCGCGTTCAGCCACGATGTCAGTGGCCCCGAATTCACGCGCCAACCTCTGGCGGTCCTCATGCCGGCTCATGGCGATGATGCGTTCGGCCCCACGCAGCTTGGCTGCTATGACTCCGCACAGACCCACCGCTCCATCGCCCATGACAACGACTGTGTCGCCTTCTTTGACCTGGGCTGTTGCGGCTGCATGATAACCGGTGGCCATCACATCGGAGAGGGTTAGCAGAGAGTCAAGCATGTCGTCGCTATAATCCTCAGGTTGGCCTGGAATCTTCACCACGGCCCAGTCCGCGTTGGTGAAACGCAGATACTCGCTCTGGTAGCCGCCGCTCCCCCGCCTGTCCGGATCAAGGCAGTCACCGTCGAAGCCGGCCCTGCAGGCCGCGCAGTGCCCGCAGCCATGGGTGAATGGCGCTATGACGAAGTCCCCAGGTTTGACATGAGAGACATCCGGGCCCACCTTCTCGATCCGGCCGATGGCTTCGTGCCCTACGTGACTGCCTGAGGGCATTGAGGAAATCCCCCGGTACCACCACAAGTCGGATCCGCACACGCAGGCCCGGACGATCCGAATCACGGCATCTCCGGGCTTTTCGATGGTCGGCATCGGTGCTTCCTCAAGCTCGATGCGACCCGGCTTCACAAACTTTGCTGCCTTCATGCTCCTGCTCCCCATTCTTCACTACCTGGCGGATCCGTCTGCCAAGTATGCGGATGAAACATAGTCTACGGAGTTCAATTCGCTCGAAGTCAAGTCAAATCCTTATTGTGCGCGATTCACAGAGGTGCGGACAAGATTGTCACACGTGAATACGGTCATAAGATGCAGCCATATATTGGTGCCTTATAGGGGGTTCTGCATAGGGGCGCCCTATAAGGGTTGCTATGTAGAGGTGGCGTATTGAGGTATCGTCATACGCCTTGTGACAAATCGTACGCAACCTTGCATGCACGTCATAGGCCGAACCCCAACGATTCAACTCATTTGGAGGAGCTTTGTGGGCCGCCAAGTTCCTTAAGGAAAGCAGCGTAGGCCTGGGGATTGCGATTGTTTTTGCCTGCTTGGACGATCAGCCCGTGATATTCGCGCAGATCGTTGAGTGGCCATTGGTCAACCCGAATAAAATCTGCCTCGTGTTTTTCGCCTTCCTGGTATGACCGCAGGGAGGCCCACCCCAGACCGTCCAGCATTCGGCGTGCATATGCGTCCCAGATGAAGCAGCGTTGGCCGAAGGCATAGAGCCGTATGACATCCGCCGTCTCGCGTCCAACCCCGGCAATGGTGAGCAGGTCGTCACGCAGGCCTTCATCTGCGCAGTCTTCCACATCGGCGGTGCGGATGCCATGAGCCAGCAGCCACTGAGCCAGGGCTTTGCAGGTGCGTGCCTTGGCCTTCATAAAGCCGCTTGATCTGATTAAGCTCGTCAGTCTTGCCAGGTCGACGTCGGCCATGTTGCAGGGGTTGAGCAGGTTGGCCTTGCGCAGCTGCTCGATGGACATGGCCGCGTTTCCCCAGGCTGTATGTTGGACCAGCACCGCTCCGATCATCATTTCGAAGTCAGTCTCTGCTGGCCACCAATTCTGCAATCCCAGACGAGCGAGCAAACGTGAGTACAGCCACCTTGAGCAACCGGCATTTATTCTGCCTGAATTGCCCATAATGCCTCCACCAAATTACTTGACGCTTTTCATGGTAACAGCTGGCTCCAGTCGGTGCGGAGCGAGTCAGAGGATGGCAGGCGCCTGGGCGAAGTCAGTGATAGCGCCATCGGCCTCAGAGCGAATGGAGTCCCAATCCTTGGCCGAAGACTGGTCGTACATGGCCCAGACCTTCATTCCAGCGCGCTTGGCCGAATCGACGGCGACCAGAAGATCCTCGAACACCGTGCAATGGTCAGGCACAACACCAAGCATCCGCGAAGCCAGCAGGTAGATTTCCGGCTCTTCCTTACCGATGCTTTCGGCGTCATCCACGCTGCAGACCTGGTCGAAAGAATCGGTCATTCCAGCGTGTTTCAAAGCCGCCTGTCGCAGGCGCGGAGGGAGGCTGGTTGCCACGGCCAGGGCGGCACCGCTGGCTTTTAGCGCTTGCAGGTAATCGAGTGCATGTGGCTTGGGTTGTACAGCCGTGGCGTAGAGCAGGAGCGCGTCCTCGTTCCACTCCTCCACAAGATCGTCTGGGCGCTCGTCAAGGTGGAAGCGGTCGATGGTGTATCTGGCAATGGCACCGGTCTGCATGGAGGCTACTACAGATGCGTAATCGTCCGGCATGGGGATGTTGCGGCGAGCAAAGAATCGGCGGTCGATTTCCTTCCAGACTCCCAAGGAATCCAGAAGTGTACCGTCGAGATCGAAGATGGCGGCCTTGCCAATGTTGACTTTTATTCCATTTTCGCCCATGCCGCAAATTCTCCTATCCGCCGAAGTTATTCATAGTAGCATGACCTCAGATTGGGTCTGGCCCAGCGGCTTAGAGCCAATGTTCTGCTCAATCAGCCTTGTCTTTAGAAAAGTAGGTATGTTCAACAGTTTAGTGTTGCCACGAAAGACATCAACCTCAACGATTGTCAAAAATTTTGCGCTCAGTGATTGAAAAGCACATATAATTTGAAGAAGATATACAATATTGGTTGAAACAATGTTAGCATAAAAATACTAGAGAAAATCATCGAAAAGGAGTCTTATGGCTATTCAGGAAACAACAGCGGCTCTGGCTGATCCTCTGCGTCGTCGTGTGCTGGATCTTTTGGAGCAGGGCGGCATGGAGGCCGGACGTCTGGCCGAAAAGCTGGGAATGACGCCATCCAAGCTGTCCTATCATCTGAGGAAGTTGAAAGAAGCAGACCTGATTGTCGGCCACAAACAGGGCACCAGGGTCATCTACGAACTCAATCTGAGTGTGCTGGACAGCACCATTCAGTGGCTCTACCGCCTGCGGACAAGCGCCAGCGACAAGAGAAGTCTGCCTGTACCGCAGACTGCAAGCACGGAAACTGATTCGGCGGCGGTTTCAGAGTCCTAAGGAGATTCTCATGGCTGATGGCGGCAAAGCGGGTCGGTTCGTCCCGACCCTGGTCGTGGCTCAGTGGTTGCCGGGGATGATCATGCTGGGCGTAAGCTGCTTAGTTGTCAATCGTCTGCCAAACGAAAAGGTCCCGCTTCATTGGAATGCACAGAACCAGGTGGATCGCTGGGGCTCTCCCCAGGAGCTGGTTTGGATGCCCTGCTTCTGTCTTGTCATTGCGCTGATTTGGACCATCCTCATGCTCGTCCTGCGCGCATATTTGATTAAACGTGGTGATGAAGCGGGACATACCTTAACCGTTTTTCTGCTGGGTGGGCTAGGCATGCAGATTGTTTTCGCTGTTATAGATACGTTCTCCATAGCCGCTGCCGATCCTCATTGGGACTGGTGGCCGACGGATTTCGGCATCGATAAAGTCGCCATGCTATTGACCGGTCTGATTCTAATAGTCATCGGCAATCTTGCTCCTAAAATCAGACCCAACGGCATCAGCGGTTTTCGAGTGCCAGGTGCCTACTCCAGCCGCGAGGCTTGGCGCCGTTGTCAGCAATTTGGCGGGGTGCTCTCCATGATTCTGGGCGTGGTCATGATCCTTGCTGCCCTGGCTTATGGCGGAGTCAGGCTCTATTGGACCTGTGGAACCGCTCTGGCAATCGTCCTTGTACTCATGTTTGCCTATGGGTCATACGCGGGCAGAAAGTATGCCGGACAGGGAGGACCTGTCTACCACCATTAGTTCCTGTATGCAATGCGTGAGCTAAAAGAGACTGTAAATGACAGATCAGGATACAAGTAAGAACTTCCTGAGTTCGTTGAAGGACTCAAAGCTGATTTAGATCAAATCAAGCACCCGACAATACGGTCCTTTATCATCAGCATCATTTCACGAGCCAAGCTGCAATAATCTGGACAGGTAATCTGCTCTCACCTTAGAAACTGTAATAACAGACACCGCACAAACCCTGTATTTCATGGCAACAAGGTTGAATGCACTCGAAATGAGGACGAAAGCAGTGCGCTCCTATCGGGGATTGTTGGAGATGTAAGAGCTTTCACATCACCTTTCTCATCTAATTACCCCAATAACGACCGGCTACACACTAGGCAATCTTCTGTGTGCACGCTATAAAATTCGTTTAGCTATTTAGTCAGTTTAGATCTCAGGGAAGTTCGTACGTCCTATTATCGATTCATAGTCTTGCTTAGATTAAGGAATTCATATACGCCATCGTTCGATTTTTGCATTTTAGAACCCATTATTTTAAATCCTGCGCCCTGATAAACTTTAATTGCACGTTTATTGAAGCTGGCTACTGAAAGAACAGTAATTCTATAATTAAAATTATTCTGTATGAATTCTTCGATTCCTTTGACGAAATTTAATCCTAACCCGTGTCCAGTCAAATCCGGTCTCAATCCTAAACCAACTTCTACTTTTTCCTCTGATAGCCTTTCCAAGCAAAAATAACCAACCAGTTCATCTTTATCATTCAAAACCTGGTAATACTTATTTCCCCGTAACTTCGGAGTGATTATCTCTTCAAGATCCTCTGGATCATTTTCCATATCATAAAAGCTGTATTGGCCATTATAGTGCCATTTTCTAGCGATCTGGTCTGCATTTGCCTGAGTTAAGTATGCTATTTTCTTAAATATCATATTTACTCCTTACTTAATGTGCAGACTCCGAATTAATATCGGTAGTAATAGTCAAGAGTTTTTGTTTAAGTGACCCAAAGGTTAATCAATAAAACCCGAACTGGGAGACAGACACAAATACTGTCAGCCAAGTTTGCATTGCGAGGCTATTGGAGTGAGATGATCGATGTGCTGCGCCCAATCTGCAGGGGTATGGAAAGGTCCCTAGGCTGACTTAAGAGTCGGGCTAGGGACCTTCTACCATCTTTATTTGCGCTTCTTTTTCTCGCGGATATGCACGGAGATCTGGATGGGGGTGCCTTCGAAGCCGAACTCCTCGCGCAGGCAGCGTTCCAGATAGCGGCGGTAGCCGTGCTCCAGAAAGCCGGTGGCGAAGATCACGAAACGCGGTGGCCTGGTGGAGGCCTGGGTGGCGAAGAGAATCCTTGGCTGCTTGCCGCCCCGCAGCGGATGCGGGTGTGCAGCCTGAACCTTGCCTAGGAAGGAGTTGAGCTTGCCGGTCGGTATGCGCTTGTCCCACGATTCCAGAGCGGTGCGCATGGCTCTGGCCAGCCGGTTGGTGTGCCAGCCGGTCTTGGCAGATAGGTTGACCCGCTCGGCCCAGGTGACCCGGTCGAATTCGGTCTGCCAGAGTCGCTCAAGACGCTGCCGACCGAAGTCGTCCAGCAGATCCCACTTGTTAAAGACCAGGACGATGGCCCGGCCCGCATCTACGGCCTGGCTCATGACCTTCAAGTCCTGGTCGGCTATGGGCTGGGAAGCGTCGAAGAGGATCAGCGCCAGTTCCGAGCGTTCGATGGCCGCCTGCGTGCGCAGGCTGGAGTAGTACTCGGCACCCGAAATCTTGTGCAGGCGGCGCTTGATGCCGGCGGTGTCGATGAAAAGCCAGTCCTCGCCGTCCACCTGTACCACCTCGTCGACCGGATCGCGGGTGGTGCCCGCCACATCGTGAACGACGGCCCGCTCCTCGTGAGCCAGCTGGTTGAGCAAGGAGGACTTGCCCACGTTGGGTCGTCCGACCAGGGCCACCCGGCGCAGACCCTCCGGGGTGAGGAATCCCGAGGTCTTCTCGGTCTTGCTGAGCTGTTCTAATGCCGCATCCAGCAGGTCGCCTATCCCCCGGCCGTGCATGGCGGAGATGGCATGGGGTTCACCCAGCCCAAGCTTCCAGAATTCGGAAGCGGTGTAGTCGGCCATCCGATCATCCAGCTTGTTGACGGCCAGGACGACCGGCTTGCCCGCGGCTCGCAGCATGGTGACGATCCGCTCGTCGCTGGCGGTCAGTCCCACCTGGCCATCCACGACAAGAATGACGGCATCAGCCAGTGACACGGCGACCTGTGCCTGGGAGGCGATGGCGGATTCGATGCCCTCCACATCGCTCTCCCAGCCGCCGGTGTCCACCAGCTTGAATTGGGTGCCGGCCCACTCGGCCTCGTAGCTGACCCGGTCCCTGGTAACGCCAGGGGTGTCCTCGACCACAGCGGCACGGCGTCCGAGAATCCTGTTGACCAGGGTGGACTTGCCCACGTTGGGCCTTCCCACCACGGCCAGCACGCCTACGGCCTTGGGGCCCTGGTCCTGGTCATCCTGGTTCTCGGAGCCGCCCTCCAGCAGGGCACGGTCTTCTTCGTCCAGTTCGTAGTCGTCAAGGTTGCGAGCGTACTCGTCATAGGAGTCCTCCTCCATGGCCGAGGAGACCAGATCGATCAGGACCTGCAGGGTCTGCTCGAAGGTCAGATCGGAGTTGTCCACGGTGGTCACCCCATCGGCTGCGCTCATGAAGGAGGTGACCTTGGAATCCCGGGCATCCCGGGCAGCCAGATCCTCGGCGCCGGCTGACCCGGACTGGGCTTGGCCGCTGCGACGGGCCTGACGGACCTCCTCACGTGCCGTCAGCAGCACACGGACCTGGGCATCCGGGGCCACCACGGTGGTGATGTCTCGCCCTTCGGCCACCACACCCCGCTCCTGGTCGGCCATGATGGCCCGCTGGGCGGCGATGAGGACATGTCGCACAGCTGGAATCGAAGAGACCACGGAGACGTGTTCGGATACCTCGGTTGAGCGTATCTCTTCATCCACGTCACCATCGTCCAGGCTGACTCTGGGATGTTCTGGGTCGAGCCCCATGACCAGGTGGCCGCCGGTGATGGAATCCGCCACGGCCTCGGTGATCGCCTCCTGGTCAGACTGGTCCACGTCCAGGTCCAGTCCGCGGTCCATGCACCATAGGGTGACCGCCCGGTACATGGCGCCCGTATCCAGGTAGGCCAGGCTGAAATGCTTGGCCAAGGCTCGCGAGGTGGAGGACTTGCCCACTCCCGCAGGGCCATCGATGGCGACAGTGATCACAGTCCGACCTCCTTATCCAAGGCCTTAATCTCGGCGGCGGAGAGCACCCGGTATGAGCCCGGGCGGATCTCGCCCAGCCGAATGGGTCCGATCTGGGTGCGCACCAGCCGGGTCACCGGGTAGCCGATGGCACCGAAGATGCGCCGGACTATCCGGTTCTTGCCCGAGTGCAGGACCACCTTGACGATGGTGTGCTCGCGGTTGTGGTCGATGATGGCGCAATGGTCCAAGCGAATCAGGCCATCATCTAGCTCTACACCCTGGGTGACCAGCCGTCTGCAGACATTGCCGCCAATGTGGCCGCTGAGTGTAGCGATATAGGTCTTCTCCACCTCATAACGCGGGTGCATGACGTGTTGAGCCAGCTCCCCGTCGTCGGTCATGAGGATCAGGCCCTCGGAGTCATAGTCCAGCCTGCCCATGTGGAAGACCCGCTCGTAGCGGTCCCCGATGATGTCGCGCAAGGTGAACCGACCCTTGGGGTCGTCCATGGTCGAGAGGACCTTGCGGGGTTTGTTCAAGGCCAAGGTGACGTGCTTGTCGTTCAGGTGGATGCGGGATCCATCCACGCGGATCTGCTGGCGGGAGGGGTCTACCCGGCTGCCCAAGGTGGTGACCAGCTTGCCGTCGACCTCGACCCTGCCCTGGGTGATGATCTGTTCGCATTTGCGACGAGAGCCGAATCCGGCCTGAGCCAGCACTTTCTGGAGGCGGATGCCCTCCTCCCGCTGTTCGTGCGCTCTGATCGCCTGTGTGTATGGATGTGGCATCGTTCTCCCAACGTGGCCTGATAGATATGTAACGGATACCGTTCTGAGCGACCGCAGCCGCCGAAAGGTCATATCATACTATATCGGAGCCTAGGGAAGTGTTGTTGGCTTGCCCTAAGCTAGAAACTGTTGTTGTTCATTGTTGTCGAAGGGATTGCAAGGTGGGGAACATGACTATGGAAGCAAGTGCTGAGCCGGTCCTCGAACAGGCCGACGGGCAGATTGCCGCAAAGCCCGTCCGCAGGCGGATCAGGCCCCGTGATGTTCGTTGGATTCGTGCGGCCGCCGAGCTGGCGGGCACCTTTTTGATCTGCGCGGTCATCTACTTGTCCTACAGCTTCGGCCAACTGGTCATGGGCCAGCCCAGTGTGGTGCTGCCGGTCCTGGGAACCGCCCTGACCTACCTGGCCGTGACGGCCATGCTGGGCGGCGTCTCCGGCGGACACTTCAACCCTGCCGTCACCGTCGCCGCCATGTTCACCTCGCAAATCGGCATGGTGGACGGACTGACCTATATCGTCGCCCAGGTGATCGGTGCTATTGGCGCCGGTGCGATCGCCGTCGCCCTTATTCCGGTCAGCAAGTCCGTGCCGGACAGGACCTGGCTCATGTTCTCTGTCAACGGTTTTTCCGGCGGTTCGCCTGCTGCAGCCACCCTGGGCCAGCAACACATCGCCTTCGGGGCGCCCATGGCCATCGTGGCTGAGCTGATCGGATGCATAATCGTGGTGGCTGCGGCCATCACCACCTTGCGCTCCGACGGCCGCGCACGTCGCAACCATGCCCTCTATACTGGGCTGGCCTACGGCGTCGGCGTGCTGGTCACCTACCCCATCACCTGTTCGGGGCTGAACCCGGCTCGGTCTACCGGCATCGCCATCTTCGCCCAGTCCAAGCACATGGCCGTCAGCCCGATCTCGCAGCTCTGGCTCTTCTGGATCTGCCCCCTGCTGGCTGCCTCTCTGGTGGCGTTGGTCATCATCATGACCAACATCATCACCGACAATATGGCCATGCGCGCCATGGGCACCGCTACTGATGCCCAGCCAGTTGCACAGGCGGGCGCAGATGCTCAAGCACAAACACAACCTGATGCCTTTGCTGCGACCGGTGTCCAGACTCAGGCGGGCGCTGAAGTACAGGTTGATGCCTTTGCTGCCGCGGGTGTCCAGGCTCAGGATCAATCGACCCAGGCATCTCCTGCACCGGTTCAAAACGCTCCTGCAGACACCACGGCTCAGACTGTTGATGTATCGGCTCTTTCCGATGTCGATGCTGGCCATGACGCCAATTCAGGCAAGAATGCTGAGGGTGGCCAGGATGATGTTGCCCCTGCCGATGCAGGAACCATTCCCGATCTTCAGGTAGAGCCCCTTCGCACTGCATCCAAAACAGAAGACGGTGACGAGGCATCCAAAGGCAAGCCCACTGAAAACTGAACCACCGAGGACCGAAAAGCCCGAAAGGGGTCACAGCAACAGCTGAATGCTGAAGTAGGTGACCAGAAGGCCGATGCCCAGGGCGATGCTAATGAAGGCATCGAAGGGTACTGATCGAACCTTCCAAGGGCTGCGATCCTTGAGAGTCAGACGCAGAGCGCCACAAACCAGGGCCGCGACGGACACTAGTCCAGTTGCGGCCCAGGTGTATCCGAGGAAGGCCACGAGCGCGGCAATCAGCACCACCAGAAAGATGATGCCCTCACAGATAGGACGACCCTCCTGAGCCTCCGAGACGAAGGGATGGCCTCGACCAGATGACTTGTACGGCTGCGGGGGCTTGAGATCCGGGTTCTCGGCCTTATCTGCGTCTGCCATGCTCCCCAGTTTGCGCATTCCCGACGACCTCCATTTGTTGCTGCACTTGATCTGCCGGTTCGAGCCTACCAGCGCCGCTGACGCAAAGCGACCGTGCCGCCATCGCTCTTGGACGATGACGACACGGTCGCTGTTTCAACAAGAAGCCGGAGCAGTCGAATCAGTTCTTGTGCTGGAAAATCAGATGCTCGTTGGCGAAGGTGTCAAAGCCCAGGCTGTAGAGCTCGCGGCCGTAGCCAGAGTTCTTGATGCCGCCGAAGGGCAGCTCAGGCATGGTCACCCATCCGCCGTTGATGAAGGTCATGCCGGTCTCGATGCGACGTGCCAGAGCATCCGCATGGTCAGTATCCGAGGAGAAGACCACACCGCCCAGGCCGTAGCTGGAGTCGTTGGCCAGTTCAATGGCCTCATCCTCGTTGGCCACCTTGTAAATGGAGGCCACAGGGCCGAACATCTCCTGGTTGTATACAGGGTTGTTGCGGTCGATGTCCGTCAGAACCGTCGGAGTGAAGAAGGCCCCCGGCGAATCGTAGGGTTTGTTGCCGTAGGCGACCTTGGCTCCACCTGCCACAGCGCTTTCGACCTGCTTGGCCAGGTTGTCGCGGGCGGAGACCATGCACATGGGTGCCAGCGTGGTTTCGGGGTTGCTGGGATCGCCCAGAACCGCATGCGAGAAGGCATCGACGATGAGCGAGACAAAGTCATCGTAGTGCTTCTCCGTGACGATGAAGCGCTTGGAGGAGGTGCAGACCTGGCCGGCGTTCATCAGCCTGGCACTTGGGGCCACCTTCTTGAGCAGATCCCAGTCAGCGTCATCCAGGACGATGAAGACGTCGTTGCCGCCTAGCTCCATGGAGGACTTCTTCAGGTTGGCTCCGGCCGACTTGGCCACGGAGGCGCCGCCGCGCTCCGACCCGGTCAGGGCCACGCCTGAGACGCGGGGGTCGGCGATGGCACGGTCCACCTGGTCATAGTTGACGAAGAGGTTGGTCAGACTGCCCTCGGGGGCTCCTGCTTCTCTTACGGTCTGTTCGAAGGCCACAGCCGAGCCTGGCACGTTGGAGGCGTGCTTGAGGATCATGGGGTTGCCCAGGATGAAGTTGGGGGCGAACACGCGCATGATCTGGTAGTAGGGGAAGTTCCAAGGCTCAACCATGAACACGATGCCGGTGGCCTGCTTGACGTAGTAGGCCTTGCCAGCGGGATTGTCCAGGGGGACGGGAGCCAGCAGCTCCTCGGCGTGGTCTGCGAAGTAGTCGGCGATGTCCGCGCACAGCTCCACCTCGGCGCGAGCCTCGCCCACCAGCTTGCCCATGTCCAGGGTCATGTTGGCTGCCAGGGCATCCTCATTCTGACGGAAGAGCTTGGCGACCTGGCGTAGTTGTGCGGGACGGTCTCCGGGGCCTTCTTGCTTGCGCCATGTCTTGTAGAGGTCATGGCCGCGGGCCAGGGCATTCTCCAGGTCCTCGTCGGTGGCATCTGGATAGGTCTTGACTAGTTGATTGTTAAAAGGATTGACTGTCTGATAGGTCACAATATCTCCTTTGAATTATGGGTACCTAGTCAGCATCATCGCTGCTCAGTTCATTCAGCATAGCACCGTATTGGACCCCTCGGTCAAGGATTTTGTCGTAGGGCGTCATTTGACCGCGGGGTCCGGTTTTATCAGTGGAAGAAGTGGCGGGTTCCGGTCAGATACATGGTCAGATCGGCATCCTGGGCGGCCTTGATCACCTCGGGATCACGGATGGACCCTCCCGGCTGTACCACGGCCCTGATGCCGGCCTGGATCAGGTACTCCAGACCATCTGCGAAGGGGAAGAAGGCATCGGAAGCGGCCACCGAGCCCTTGGCCCGGTTACGGCCTTCATCCAGAGTATTGGCCCGCTCGACTGCTAGGTGGCTGGAGTCCACCCTGTTGACTTGGCCCATGCCGATGCCCACAGTCGCTCCTTGGTTGGCCAGGAGCACGGCGTTGGACTTTACGGAGCGGATGGCGCGCCAGGCGAAGGTCAAATCATCCATGGTCGCCTGGTCGGCGGGGTTGCCGGAGACCAGACGCCAGGTGGAGGGATTGTCGCCAGGAGCGTCAATCAGGTCGGGCGTCTGGACTAGTGCTCCCCCGTCGATGGGACGGATGACCGGGCGCTGACGCGGGCGACGTTGTACAGACAGGATGCGCAGGTTCTTCTTAGTCCGCAGCAGGTCAAGGGCCTCGGGCTCATAGCCTGGTGCCACAATCACCTCGGTGAAGACCGGCTTGATCTGCTGGGCCATAGCCAGGGTGACTGTGCGGTTGGCGGCGATGACCCCGCCATAGGCGCTCATGGGGTCGCAGGCGTGGGCGCGGCGGTGGGCCTGGGCGATGTCCTCACCCACGGCAAGACCGCAGGGGTTGGAGTGCTTGACTACGGCCACTGCGGGCAGGTCTGGGAAGTCCCAGACCGAACGCCAGGCGGAATCCGCATCTACATAATTGTTGTAGCTCATTTCCTTGGCCCCGCCCAGGTGCTCTGCCGCAGCGAAGCCGTCCCGGTCCAACGGGTCCAGGTAGAGGGCGGCCTTCTGGTGAGGGTTCTCCCCGTAGCGCAGCTGGCTGGCTAGACGCCAGGTGCGAGTCAACGTCTGGGCTGGTTTCTGATCCTCTACCTTGTCCTGCTTGTCGTCAACCCATGTGTGTGCTGTCCACTCGGCGATGGCCGCATCATAGGAGGCGGTCAAGGCGAAGGCTTTTGCAGCCAAGCGTGCGCGTTCGGCCAGGCTGAAACCGGTGCCTGAAGCAATGCGCTCGGCGGCTAGAGCATAGTCGTCCGGGTCGGCGATCACAGCCACGCTGGCATGGTTCTTGGCTGCGGCCCGGATCATGGCAGGGCCTCCGATGTCGATGCGCTCCAAGCACTGGTCAGCATTTGCACCATCAAGGACGGTCTGCTCGAAGGGGTAGAGATTAACCACTACCAGGTCGAAGGGGGCGATGCCCAAGTCTTTGAGTTGCTGGACATGGTCGGGGTTGGTCATGTCGGCCAGCAGACCGGCGTGGATGTGCGGATCCAGGGTCTTGACCCGGCCGTTAAAGCTTTCAGGAAAACCGGTGACCTTTTCCACCGGGGTGACCTGGACACCCAGATCCTGCAGCTTCTTTGCGGTGCTGCCGGTGGAGACGACCTCGGTGCCTGCCTGACGGAAGGCCGATGCCAGGGCCTCAAGTCCCTGCTTGTGGTAGACCGAGACCAGTGCTCGGTTGATGGTTCGATTCGTGGTGACCATGGAAACTCCTACTCCTATGCTTGAATGCCGAGGCGCCCCGCCACCCTCGGATCTATTTGCCTGGTCTGCGGGTGGACGAGATCTGTCGTGGTGTGTCTGCTCGGTCGGTTGCTTTGGGCTCCTTTCTCTCCTGACCGCGTGATTGGTTTTGTTTTTCCTTGTTTCCCGCCTTGGCGGAAGTTTTTCTGTGGTCTGCCTGGCGCAGATAGTCGAGCAGGGCGTCCTTGATGATGACCAGGGCGGCGAGGATGAGGGGCAGCAGCCATACTCCCAGCAGGCCAACCCCCAGGGAGGTTCCGATCATGCGTAGCGAGGAGGCAATGGGCACGCCCACCCCGGCCAGTCGCTGGCGGCCCAGAGCTCCGTTGGAGAGTTGGAAAAGCAGGGCAAGACCGAGCAGGGTGACCAGCCAGGTCAGAGCCATTGCCAGGGTTGCGATAAGGAAGCAGACTGCGGTATCTCGGGATTTTATCCCTGCTTGACGCACGGCGGCATGAATTCTGACTCCCCAGGGACCGGTCAGCAATAGAATGCCGGCAACAACTCCCGCCAGCAGAGGCAGGTTGAGCAGGATCAGACGAACCTCCTGCCGGGAAACGGGCTCTGGGAAAAGTCCAAAGAGGGGCAGCGAGGGCAGACTGGAGGCGTGGCCCGACCAAAGGGTGAAGGTGGCCAGCCTGCCGATGTTGAAACCGTTTCCAAAGAGCCAGGAGACAGCCCAGATGATCAGGTTGGGCAGCCAGGCCAGAGATGCCAGACTGGTCATCACAGCCGAGGCAGTGCCCATACGCGTCAGTTTAAACAGGCGGCCCACATCTCCGTGATAGAGGGCGATCCAGACAACCACGGTGATCATACCGGCAACCAGCATGGCGGCCAAGAGTATCGCACCGGCCGTAAGTCCAAGCCGGATGGTCATGCGGACCTGGACTGGCAGGGCTTCTTTGATAAGTTTGGCAAAAGCCTGACGGAAAGGTTCAGAGCGAACCCAGGCCCAGCCGTAACCCAGTAGAAAAACTAGGCTGGTGCGCAGAAGCATAACCGTGGTGGTGTCGACCTGAATGGTCTGGCTGCCCTGCATGAGAATGAGGCTGCACAGCATCCAGACAACCAAGCCGGCAATGCAGCCACCGACAGACATGCCCATGCGGCCGACCAGAGTACGGATTATCCATATCAGCAGGCCAGTCAGCAGCAGGGGGATGATGGTTAGGGTCAGGGCTCCGGCTGTGAACCCGCAGCCCTGGGTGAGCAGAGTGATTGTTTCTGTCAGGGCCACGGTGGCCATTGACAGGGATGGCCCGCCCTCCTCGATGGAAATGATGAGCAGGAGCAGGGCCATGCATGCACCGAGGGCGACGGTGTAGATAAGTATGGCTAGGAAGGCCTCTAGGGCCCCCCGGAGCCATACTTTCACCCTGTTGGTCATATGATGGCATGCTCCCGTAGCAGATCGCGGGCCAGCCGGGCAGTCTCGCCGGGTGTGGTGCCCACCTTGATGCCGACGGACTCTAGCGCTTCCTTCTTGTCAGCGGCTGTGCCCTTGCCGCCCGAAATGATGGCTCCGGCGTGGCCCATCTGCTTGCCCTCCGGGGCGGTAAAGCCGGCGATGTAAGCCACGATGGGCTTGGTCATGTGGGTGGAGGCCCAATGGGCTGCCTCCTGTTCGGCCGAGCCGCCGATTTCGCCGATCATGACACAGGCCTTGGTCTCAGGATCTCTGTTGAAGGCTTGCAGAGCCTCTAGCATGGTGGTTCCCACGATGGGGTCGCCGCCAATGCCCAGGCAGGCGGTGAAGCCTATAGAGGACAATTCCCCCATGAGCTGATAGGTCAGGGTACCGGATTTGGAGACCAGGCCAAGCGGGCCTCGACCGGCGATGCCCTGCGGGATGATGCCCAGGTCTACGCCGGCGCCGTTGGGCCGGCCTGACATGGTCATCAGTCCTGGGCAGTTGGGACCGACGATGCGGCTGCCGCGTTCCCTGGCCAGGGCCACGCAATATGCGGTATCGGCCACAGGAATGCCCTCGGTGATTACCACGATTAGGGTAATGCCGGCCTCGATGGCCTCGACCATGGCATCCTTGGCGAATCTGGGCGGGACGAATACCACCGAGGTACGGGCTCCGGTCGCCTTGCGCGCTGTTGCACAATCGGCGTATACGGGCACATGATGGGCCTGACCATTCGGACCGTCGAAATCCACCGTCATTCCGGCCTTGCGGGCATTGACTCCGGCCAAGATATTGGTGCCGGCCGCCATCATGCGGGCCGTGTGAACCATGCCCTGGTGACCGGTCATGCCCTGGACCATAACGGGGGCGCCGTCCTCGATGAAGAGGGTCATCGTCCCGTCTCCTTTCCTGCCTGAGCGGCCAGGGCCACGGCCTGGTCTGCCGCCTCCTCCATGGTGCGGGCCACCTTGAGCCGAGGTTGCTGGGCCTTGGCCAGCAGGTCCAGTCCCTCTGCAGCCTCATTGCCGTCGAAGCGGACCACAATGGGCTGGTCGCCGTATTGGTCTTGCTTGCTTGCAGCATCCACGGCTGCCAGGATGCCCTGGGCTACCTGCTGGCAAGAGGTGATACCTCCATAAACGTTGACCATGACCGAACGAACCTGGGGGTCGGAGAGGACCACGTCCAGGCTGGTGCGCATGACATCTGGAGAGGCGCCGCCGCCGATGTCCAAGAAGTTAGCCGGTCCAATAGGAACACCCTGTCGGTGTCCTGACCCGGCGACCGCATCCAAGGAGCTCATGACCAGTCCTGCACCGTTGCCGATGACACCCACCTGGCCGTCAAGATGGACATAGTGCAGGCCTGCGGCCTTGGCCTTGGCTTCCAAGGGATCCACCTGTGCAGGGTCCGTGAAGCGTTTCCAACCGTCGTGTCGGAAGGCTGCGTTCCCGTCCAGGGAGATCTTGGCATCGAGGGCGTCCAGATGCTTGGTGGCCTCGTCATCCGGGTCGCCCACCTTGGCCAAGGGGTTGATCTCGACCAGGGTCGCGTCGCTGTCCTGGAAGGTGTGCCACATGCCTAAAAGTATCTGTGTGGCTTGCTCCAGATCTGCGTGGTAGAAGCCGATGCGCTCGGCCATGGTGCGGGCGGCCTGCCTGTCGAAATCCTCCAGTGGGCCGATGTGCAGGCGCCGGACCGATTCGGGGTGCTCACGGGCGATGGTCTCCACCTCGGTGCCGCCACTGGCCGTGGCCAGGACATCGTAGTCCCGGGAGGTGCGGTCCACTGAGATGGACAGGTAATACTCGTGCAGGATATTGCGGGCTTCGGTGACCAGGATCCCGCTGACTGGATGGCCGTCGATGTTCATGGGCAGGATGGCCTCGGCCAGTGCCACAGCCTGCTGGTGATTTTCGGCTCGCTTGACGGCTCCCGCCTGTCCCCGGTGACCGATGGTGGCCTGGCCCTTGATCATACATGGGTACCCTATGACGTCTGCTGCCTGCCCGGCCTCTTCAGCAGTTGAGGCATAGACAGCCCTTGGCTGGGAAATCCCATGCTCAGCGAGCAGCTGCCTGGCCTGATATTCGTACAAATCCATGGTGCTGATCCCCCAATCGTGCTCAGGCGGGCATGTTCATCAGGCAGGTGACCGGGTAGGCACCCAGAGCCTTGCGGCCATCCAACCCGTTGAGCTCCATGACGAAGCTGAAACCAGCAACCTGACCGCCAGCCTGCTCCACTAGACGTGCAGCTGCCTGGGCGGAACCGCCGGTAGCAATCAGGTCATCAACTATCAGGACTCGCTGGCCTGGTTGCAGGCAACCCTGCTCGATTTCAATGCGGGCGTTGCCATATTCAAGGGCGTATTCCTGGCTGTAGGTGGGCTCGGGGAGCTTGCCGGCCTTGCGCATGGGCAAGAAGCCCTTGCCTAGATCGCTGGCCAGCTGGGGACCAATCAGAAAGCCGCGTGCTTCAAGGCCGGCTACCAGATCGAAGTCCTCTGGCTTCACGGGGAGGGTGCGCTTCATGGCATCGAGGATGATGGCCAATCCCCTGGGATCCGACATGGCCGGAATAAAGTCCCTGAAAAGGATCCCCTTCTTCGGAAAGTCCGGAATGGTACGGATCAATGAGATCAGATAAGCGGCGTCGTCATCGCCCACCTGCTTAAGTTCTCCAACCTTGATATCGTCCGATTGAGCCATGATCTTCTTTCTGTCTTGCTCCTTGGAAGTGGTTGACGGGGCCATCATACGCTCGCCGCGTTTCCGTTCAGAGTCAGCCTGGCGGAAGGTGTGGCGGGCGTATAATGCTCACGACTTGGCGGAAGTCGAATCCGAAGTCTCGGATTCTTTGGATTCGACAGAATCCTTGGACGAATCCGATTCGTCAGCGTCGTCGGACTTCTCTGCAGTCTCGGCCTTGCCTGATTTGCTCTCCGGCTCCCGCTCGGTATTCGACTTGGCTCCGGCCTCATCCTTGCCCTCTGAGGCTGTAAAGTTCTGTGTGGCAGTATCGTCAGCGGTGCGTTCTTCATCATCGGCCTTGTCATCGTCTTCAGCGGCGGTGACCTCGACTGGGGCATCCACATCCTCGGAGTGGCCTTCAACCTGCTCGGGCAGGGGGTTGCCGTTTTCATCAACCTCGTCGTCGTGAACGTAGGCGGGGACGATTGGTGGCCTGGTGATGGCCTGGATGCGCCAGCGGGACTGCGAACCTTCGGAGTCGATGACTACTTGCTCCTTCTCCAGGTCAACTGAAACGACCTTGCCCAGAAGACCGGTGGTGGTGGCTACCTCGTCACCGGGCTGTAGGGACTGACGGAAGTCCTGGACGGCGGCCTGCTGCTGCTTGCTTTTGCGGGAGCTTCCCCACATCATGGCGATCATCAGTGCGATGATGACGATCATGAAAATCATGGATCCCATGGTTGTTTCCACTCCTTGTTTCGGCGGGTATCAAACGGCGATATGCATTGCTGCGAAGACCCCAGTCTAGAACAGCTTCATGACATCCTCGGGCGGTTTGCGGCCCAGGTGCTCCCATGCCTTGGAAGTGGCCACACGCCCTTTTGGTGTACGTACCAAGAAGCCCTCGCGCACCAGGTAGGGCTCACAGACCGTTTCGACCGTCTCGGCCTCCTCGCCCACCATGGCGGCCAGGTTGTTCAGGCCCACGGGACCACCGTCGAAACTGTTGACGATGGCCTTGAGGACGGCCAAATCCAGACGGTCCAGCCCCTCGGAATCGATCTGGTAGAGGGCCAGGGCCTGCTTGACATCATCGGGACCGACCCGGTCAAGATCGTGGACTATGGCCCAGTCACGCACACGGCGCAGGAGGCGGTTGGCTATCCTGGGCGTGCCACGGGAGCGCAGGGCCAGCTGATGGGCGGCGTCATCCTGTAGGACAATGCCTAGCACCTTGGCTGATCGCTCGACCAACTTCTCCAGCTCTTCCTCCGGGTAGAAGTCCAGGTGGGCGGTGAAGCCGAAACGGGCTCGCAGGGGCGAGGGCAGCATGCCCTCACGAGTGGTGGCTCCGATGACCGTGAATCTGGGCAGGGTCAGTGGAATGGAGGAGGCTCCGGGGCCCTTGCCCACCATGACATCCACCCGGAAGTCTTCCATGGCGATGTAGAGCAGCTCTTCGGCGGCCCTAGGCAGACGGTGGATCTCGTCGATGAAGAGCACCTCACCGGCCTCCAGAGAGCTCAGGATGGAGGCCAGGTCGCCGGCATGCTGAACAGCTGGCCCCGAGGTGACACGAATGGGAACCTCCAGCTCATGGGCAACGATCATGGCCAGGGTGGTCTTGCCCAGGCCCGGGGGGCCTGCGAGCAGAATATGATCCGGGGCCACATCCCTCTTTTTGGCAGCCTTCAAAAAGAGGCTCAATTGGGCCTTGAGCCGGGGCTGCCCGATGAACCCGTCCAGGGTTTCCGGACGCAGCTCCTCGTCACTGACCGGCTCGCCTTCGATGGGCCTGGCCGAGACCATCCGCAGGGATTCCTCTTGCGCATCACCATTCTGGGTATCTATATACCCCGTAGATATCTGCTTGTCAGCCATGGATCAGCGCCCCCTGTCCAGCAGGGTCAGGGCCTGCTTGAGCACCTTGGGAATGTCGGCAGACTGCAGGGGCAGGGTGTAGCCTCCATCGCGGCATGTCTGCTCAACAGCCTGCTCGGCATCACGCTGTAGCCATCCCAGGGAGATCAGTCCCTCAACCACCTGGTGGGCGCCATCGTCGGTCTGAGCTGGCCCCTGTCTGCCCGTGCCGGCATCCAAATCAAGCTTTCCGGAGAGTTCGAGGATGATCTTCTGAGCACCCTTCTTGCCTAGGCCTGGCGCCCGGGATAGTGCCGCAGCATCGCCGTCAGCCACGGCTTGGGCCAGTTGGTCTGAGTTCAGGGTGGCAAGAATGGACAGGGCCACGCGAGGTCCGATGCCGCTGACTTTCTGCAACTGGGCAAAGAGGGATTTGGAGGTGCGGCTGAGGAATCCGTAGAGGGTCAGCGCGTCCTGGGTCAGGGACAGAGCGGTGTAGACGGTGACCGTGGACTCGGCCCGCATGGAAGCTAGATCTGACTGAGGCATGCGCACCTCGAAACCCACTCCCGAAACATCAATGACCGCCGAGCCCGTTTCAATGGCGGCCACCCGCCCGGTCAGCATTGCCAGCACTTGATCACCCCTCAATAGAATCGAACGTCTGTTCAGAATCGAACGTCTGTTCGAATCAGCTTACATGTCTCGCTGGACTCCCCGGTGCTTGCCGTACTTGGCAGAGGCCTGGGCCCACTGACGCTGGGCCTGGGTCAGATGCTCCTCGCGTTCCCCACCTTGGATGGCCCCGGCAGGCCTTAGGGCATGGCAGATGGCCTGGGCCAGAGCATCGGCGGCATCGGCAGGCTTGGGCAGCTGATTGAGCCCCAGGATGCGGGCTACCATCCGTTGCACCTGGATCTTGTCAGCCTGGCCGTTGCCGGTTACGGCCATCTTGGCCTCGGTGGGTGTGTGCAGGGCCACGGGAATCCCCCGCTGCGCAGCACCCAGCATGGCTAGCCCTGCCGCCTGAGCGGTTCCCAGCACGGTGTTGTGATTGGACTGGGCAAAGACTCGCTCGATTGATACCACGTCGGGACTGAAACGGTCCAAGGCGGCCGTCAGCCCCTGGTAGATGGTCAGCAGACGCAGGTCCTGGCTCTGTTCGGGGTCTGAGCGCACGACGTCCACATGAACAAAGGAAAGCCGGCGCGATGCACCGGCTTCAATGACGCCAACGCCGCATCGGGTGAGCCCCGGGTCGACGCCGAGAACGATCATAAGGTCACTCGTCGTCCAATTGGGCCATGACCTCGTCGGGCGCAGTCCAGTTGCTGTAGATATCCTGCACGTCGTCCAGATCGTCCAGGTTGTCGATCAGCTTTGAGACCTTGCGGGCGGAGTCCAGGTCCAGGGTGACCTCGCTCTTGGGGTTGAGGACCAAGTCTGCGGAGTCGTAGTCCATACCGGCATCCTGCAGGGCCTTACGTACGGTGACCATATCGCCGGGGGCAGTCAGCACGGTGTAGCTCTCGCCGTTGTCCTGCACGTCCTCAGCACCTGCCTCGGCGGCCTTCTCGAAGACCGTATCGTAGTCCAGGCCCTCCGAGGGGACAATGATCTGACCCTTGCGCTCGAAGTTGAAGCTGACCGACCCGTTTTGGGCCAGGGAGCCGCCGCCCTTGGTCAGGGTGGAACGGACCTCGGCGGCCGCACGGTTGCGGTTGTCGGTCAGGCACTCGATGATTATGCCCACGCCGGCGGGAGCGTAGCCCTCGTAGACGATGCTCTCGTAGTTGGCCGCTCCGGCCTCCTCGCCCGAGCCACGCTTGACGGCCCTGGTGATGTTGTCTGCGGGCACAGAGGACTTCTTGGCCTTGACGATGGCGTCGTAGAGGGTGGGGTTACCGTCGGGGTCACCGCCGCCGGTGCGGGCAGCGATCTCGATGTTCTTGATCAGCTTGGCGAAGAGCTTGCCACGCTTGGCGTCGATGGCTGCTTTCTTGTGCTTGGTGGTCGCCCACTTCGAATGCCCTGACATATGTCTCCTGACGGTACGAATGCGTAAACGAATGGAATTCTAGTTCCGCTCTTTGACAATTTTACGGGTTTTCAGGCCCTTCCGTGGAGGCTTCATCGTAAAGAGAACCAGCCCTCCGACCCACCAGCCTGCCCAGCAGGCCTCGGCGATGATCGGGCCTGGCCGCCAGGGCCCGGGCATAGACATCCAGAACCTGGTCGGTGACCCGCTCCCAGTCGTAGTCGTTGGCCCGACGCATTCCGCACGAGGCCAAGTTCAGGCGTGTGGGTCGGTCGTTCAGTAGTTCAAGGACCACCCGGGTGCAGTCCTTGGGGTCTCCGGAGGCAAATAGACGCGCGCTGTGGCCGTTCTGGGAAACATCCTCAAAGGCGGGCAGGTCCGAGGCCACCACAGGGCAGCCAGCCGCCATGGCCTCGACCAGCACGATGCCAAAGCTCTCTCCCCCGGTCTGCGGGGCCACATACAGGTTCAGGCTGTGGTAGAAGGAGGCCTTGTCCTCGTCGCTGATCCGACCCAGGAAGGTGAAGTGCTGGGCCAGTCCGGGATCGACGGCTTCGAGTATTGTCCGGGCCTCCCCCTGGCCGTCACCTGCACACAGGAAACGGGCTCCGGGCACACGCTGCAGAATGGCAGGTGCGGCCTGGGCCAAGATTTTGAACCCCTTGCGCTCTTCCTTCATCCGTCCCAGGAAGCCGATGGTGGGCTGCCGGTCGCTTCCCTGCCATTCTGGACGTGGCCGGGCATTGCGCAGGGCTCTGGTCTCGATGCCATTGGGGATGATCTGGCTGGGTATGCCCGGCTCCAGCAGGTTCTGGGCGTTCTGCATGGCCGAGGGGCTGACGAAGATGGCCTGGCTGATATTGGCCAAGTATCGACGCAGGTAGCGTCTGGTCAGCCTCAAAGCCAGCGGGGTCGAATCGAAGGCCGCATGGAAGGTGGCCACATAGGGGCATGGAATGAATCCGGGCCGCAGGGGCTTGTGGCTCAGTGAGGGTACCTCGGGCTCGTGCAGGTGCAGGATGTCGAAGTGGCCTTGCCTGACCCACTGCATGGTCTTGTGGCCGACCACGCCGAAGTAGCTTAGGTTGGCCACGGATCCATTGTAGGGAATGGAGAAGGAGGAGCCGGTGGTCTGCACCCAGAGAGGCATGTCCTGGGTGCGTCGGCCTGGAGCCAGAACCTGCACCTGGTGGCCGCGTTCCATAAGATGCCTGGCGAAGTCGCGGATGTGCAGTTGGACGCCACCTGGGGTCTCGAAGGAGTAGGGCGAGATGATCCCCACCCGCAGAGGCGCCTTGATGGCGTCCCGTTCTGGCTCCTCTTCAGGCCTTTGCTCGGGTGCTTTCATGCCTGACACCTCCCTTTGTTCTTGGATGCCTGGGCCAGGATGGAGTCCGGCAGGTCATGCATCCGGGAAAGATCCAGATCCTCAAGGAAAATCGGCTGGAGCATGTGCCAGTCCTCGGGATGCTCGTGAATGCCTTGCGCCCACTGGTCCACCCAGGCCTGGGTCAGATCGTTGATGGCCTGCTTCCGGGGCATATCCAGGTAGGGTTCGATGGCGATAGGCCCGTCCACCTGGCAGACATAGCCGTAGGGGGTCTTGGCCTGCCGGCGGCGCTCCCCCGTCAGCTTTTCCCTATGCATGTTCACGGTATACAGGGGCAGACGGGCATCCAAGGCGATGACGGCAGGCCCGGCAGCTACGCGAATCCAGGAGTCGAAGGCCTTGACGAATACGCCTCGGCGGCTCAGATCGCGGTCGGCCAGCAGGGGCACGACCTGGCCCGGGTCCCGTAGCAGGGTTGTCAGACGGCCGGTGATGTCCGGTTCGCCGGTCAGCAGGATGTTCATGCCCAGACGGCGACGGATGTCCGCAAAGGTGTTCAACATTCCCTGGTCCCGCAGCCGTTCGGCCACCGTGGTTACCTGTCCAACCGTGGAACAGGCCCAGAAGCCTGCGTAGTCCCAGTTGCCCTGGTGGCCCATGCCGATTGGCAGGGAGCGCAGGCCGATGTCGCTCTTGGCCGGATCCGGGTAGGCGCTGCCGCCACCGTGTATGCGTGCCAGCAGCTGCTCCTGGGTGCGAGCCCCCACGGTCAGGGCCTCGACAAAGTAGACGAAGTAGGAGCGCATGCCCTGGCGCGATGTCAGCCTTAGGACGCGATGGTCGGCCTCTGGCATGACATGGGCCAGGTTGCGCTCCAGTTGTCTGACACCGCCTATCCGGAAGAGCCAGCAGAGGTCGGCCGCCGCCAGGAAGAGGCCGCGCAGCAGCCTCTCGGGCACCAAACGAGCGTGCTGTGCCAGAAAGATGAGCAGTCGATCCGGCATAGGCTCACTCGTGGTTGGGGTTGGCAGGCTGTGGGTTGCGGCTCATGTCCCTGGCGACGTGGCTGATTCGCTGCCAGACGGTGACGATGCCCAGCAGGGCCAGCAGTACCAGGAAGCAGCTGAGCACAGCCAGGGGCAGCCCGGCTCCCGTCAGTGCCATGCCCACCAGGATGATGACCAGCCGATCCGACCTGGTGGCGATGCCGTTCTTGGCCTCGAAGCCCTCTGCCTCGGCCCGGGCCCGGGCGTAGGAGGTGACGAAGGAGGTCATGATAGCGAAGAGCGCTGCAGCCATGCCGACCTGGGCCCAGATGTCGGGATCCTGGTGGCTGCCATCCGCCACCCAGGCCAGTTCGTGGCGGCGCAGGTAGATGATGACCCCGGTCAGGACGGCCCAGTCGGCTATCCGGTCAAGGGTGGAGTCCAGGAAGCCCCCGAACTGGGTGCCTCCGCCGGTCAGCGAGGCCACGGAACCATCCAGGGAGTCGAAGGCCACCAGGATGGCCAGGACGATGGCCCCGGGCAGGAGCCAGCCGGTGAACCCGGTCACGATGGCGACCAGAGTGGTGCCTACGGCTCCGATGATCGTGACACCGTTGGCGCTCACGCCCAGATGAACCAGGCCGCGGGCGATAGGGGCGATGATGCGCTTCCAGGGGCGCCGTAGATGCTCGAACATTGGTCAGTCCTGACTGCAGGAGGTATTCGCTCGGAAGTCGTCTGCCGAGTTGATCTGCGCGCGGACCTTGATGGCCTCGTTGATCCAGGCGCGGGCCTGCTTCACAGGCACTCCGTTGAGCTGGCTGCCGTCGCGGAAGCGGAAGGAGACCGCGTCCTTGGAAACATCTTCCTCGCCGGCAATCAGGATGAAGGGTGCCTTGGACTTGGCTGCGTTGCGGATCTTCTTGCCAAAGCGATCGTCGGAGCGGTCGATCTCGCAGCGGACCATGTCATCGCGCAGCTCGTCCAGCAGGTGCTCCAAGTGGGGGGCGAACTCGTCAGCCACGGGCACAGCCTGCACCTGGACCGGTGCAAGCCAGGCCGGGAAGGCGCCGGCGTAGTGCTCCAGCAGGATGGCGAAGAAGCGCTCGATGGAACCGAAGAGGGCCCGGTGGATCATGACCGGCCGCTGGTGGGAGCCGTCGGCTGCGATGTACTCCAGCTGGAAGCGCTCAGGCAGGTTGAAGTCAAGCTGAATCGTGGAGACCTGCCAGGTGCGCCCGATGGCGTCGCGCGCCTGTACGGAGATCTTGGGCCCGTAGAAGGCGGCGCCTTCGGGGTCGTCAACCAGTTCCAGCCCGGAGTCCTTGGCCACCTCGGCCAAGGTGTTGGTAGCCTCCTCCCAGACCTCGTCAGAACCGACGAACTTGTTGGGATCCTTGGTCGACAACTCCAGGTAGAAGTCGTTCAGGCCGAAGTCCTTGAGCACCTTGAGCACAAACTGGAGCAGGTTGGTCAGCTCCCCCTTCATCTGGTCACGGGTGCAGTAGATGTGGGAGTCGTCCTGGGTCAGGCCGCGCACGCGGGTCAGGCCGTGTACCTCGCCGGACTTCTCGTAGCGGTAGACGGTGCCGAACTCGAACAGCCGCAGGGGCAGCTCCTTGTAGGAGCGCTGCCGGGACTTGAAGATAAGGTTGTGCATGGGGCAGTTCATGGGCTTCAGGTAGTAGTCGAAGCCTTGGCGGGTGACCTTGCCGTTGGCGTCCTTCTCCTCATCCAGGTGCATGGGCGGGTACATGCCGTCCTTGTACCACTGCAGATGGCCCGAGATTTCGTAGAGGTGGCCCTTGGTGATGTGCGGGGTCTGCACAAAGGAGTAGCCGTTGCGCCGGTGCATCTGGCGGGAGTAGTCCTCCATGACGTTGATGACGGCCGCGCCCTTGGGGTGGAAGACGGGCAGTCCGGGCCCGATCTCATCAGGGAAGGAGAAGAGGTCCATCTCGGCGCCCAGCTTGCGATGGTCGCGGCGGGCGGCCTCCTCCAGGCGGGCGGTGTAGGCCTTCATGTCGTCCTTGTTGGCCCAGGCAGTGCCGTAGATGCGCTGGAGCATGGGGTTCTTCTCATCCCCGCGCCAGTAAGCGGCTGCCGTTCGCATGAGCTTGAAGCAGCGGATGTAGCGGGTGTTGGGCAGGTGGGGGCCACGGCATAGGTCCTTCCAGACCGTGTTGCCCTCGCGGTCCAGATTGTCGTACATGGTCAGCTCGCCACCGGTGGCCACCTCAGTGGCTTCCTCACTATTGATCTCGGCCTCTTTGGCTCCGATCAGCTCCAGCTTGTAGGGCTGGTCGGCCTCCTCCTTGCGGGCCTCCTCCTCGGTCACCACGCGACGACGGAAGCTCTGGGAGGACTTGATAATCCTCTTCATCCGCTGTTCGATCTGCTTGAGGTCGTCGGGGGTGAAGGGCTTGTCCACGTCGAAGTCGTAATAGAAGCCATCTTTGATGGCCGGGCCGATGCCCAGCTTGGCGTCCGGGCGAATTTCCTGGACGGCCTGAGCCATGACGTGGGTTGCCGAGTGCCGCATGATGGCCAGTCCCTGGTCGCTCTCCAAGGTGATGGGATCGACCTTGTCGCCTTCGTGCAGGGGTGTGTAGAGGTCGCGTGGCTGCCCGTTGAGGTCGACGGCGATGATGTCCTTGTCGTCAGCAAAAAGCTGGACGCCAGTCTGATCCGCCGCCACCTCCTTCCGTTCGCCTTTGACGATGATGGAGATGCTCGACTGTGTCATGAATGCCGTCCTTGCTATCGGAGCCCGCGTTACAGGGTGCAGGCTGGACATGGTTTATCGACCCACAGCCTAGGTCGTCACTCAGACAAGGAGGGGCCTTTGTTGCCCATGGAGCGCAGATAATCCTCGGCTTCCCGGACCAGCTCTTCGGCGGCCGGCTCGTCCACCTGGGCCTGGTCGACATCCATCTCCAGACGGTGGACATAGTTGGCCAGGTCATCGTTGCAGCGCAGAAGCATGCCGGCCTGGGCCTTCCATTCAGCGGCCTTGCGGGGCAGCTCCCCCTCGTCAAGGTGGACGCCAAGCATGGCTGAGAGCCTTTGCAGCAGCTGCAGGGTTCCCTGGGCGCACTCGTCGCTACCCAGGTACTGGGGCACGGAGACCCAAATGGATTCGGTGCTGTAGCCGTCCTGGGTGGCCAGGGCGTCCAGAACGGTGGGGATGCCTATGGGGCCGGAGTGGCCATCGGTGTCGGTCTTGGGCTGGTCGCCAGCCAGGTCGTCAATGGGCAGGGGCCTGGTGTGGGGGCAGTCGGCGAACATGGCGCCCAGTGTGATGATGGCCTCCGCCTCATCGTCTTCGGCCCAGTGGATGCTGCGCCTGCAGAAGTCGCTCCAGTGGTAGTTGGGCTCCGGGCCCATCTCCAGCAGAAGCGTGTGGGTATCATCAATCTGCACCCGGTAGATCTTGGTAGAGGGCCAGATAATTCGCCGCCGACCCTGCACGTGGCAGAGCATGGGCCGTGACATCTGATAGTCGTAGAACCCATCGCCCGGAATGCTGCCGATCTCATGGGACTCATAGACGTTTAACAGGTGGCGGATGACGTTGGTCGAGGCTGAGCACGCATCGTTCCAGCCATCGAAGGCGGCCACCATGGTGCAGTGCTGCCTGGCTTCTTCACTCATACCTCTCACCCTACCGGTAGGAAGCCTTGTACTTGGCGGCTTTGCCGTCAGCGGAGGGTGGCTCTATGACGCGGCGACACGCGCTTTTTGCCAAGTGCGGAGGTCTACGCTACAGTAGTGCAACGTGCTTCGGCAGTCACCACCACGGTGAAAGTTGAATGTGCGGGCATAGCTTAGTTGGTAAAGCGCGACCTTGCCAAGGTCGAGACCGCGGGTCCGAGTCCCGTTGCCCGCTCGAGGTTTCGAGCAGTTTAACCAATACGGTGGGTTAGCCAAGCGGTTAGGCAGCGGCCTGCAAAGCCGTATAGACGAGTTCGACTCTCGTACCCACCTCTCTCTCGAAACGAGAATGACCCGGGCGGTTGGCGCAGAGGTAGCGCACTTCCCTGACACGGAAGGGGTCACTGGTTCGAATCCAGTATCGCCCACGAGGATCACTTCGGTGGTCTTTTCCAATCCGGGCGATTGGCGCAGCGGCTAGCGCACTTCGTTCACACCGAAGGGGTCGCAGGTTCGATTCCTGCATCGCCCACCTGGATTTTCTCCTTCCCCCTCCCCTATCTTTTATCTACCGATAGTTCTCAGTCAGCGATTGGCATTTTACGAACTTTCTGAATTCTCGATGATCCCTCATTAGTCATTCCCCGGCAAAGATGCAAGTAATAAATTATTGTTACCAGCATGACTGAAGTTTGCTGTTCATGCTTAACTACAGTGGCTGTCGACCGGTTTTCGTGGCGGATAGCGAACGGAGTGTTGAGTATGTCCGGGACCTTGTGATAATTTGCTCTTAGTAGCAGGTCGGGGGACCTGTCAGAAACGGGAGTACCTGATACATCCTTGAAGAGGTGATAGCATGAAGAAAGGCCTAGGCCAATGAGAGCACGTATCTAGCCTGGCTGAATCTGCAATGCACCCCAGCTCGAGGAAACTGAGGGCTCCCTGTTTTACCTATGTAATACTTGCGTGGTTTGTATGTATGGCCATGTTCCGGTTGTCGCCAATGGCGGCGGCCGTGCTGTAAAGCTCCTCCGGCGGCACAGAAATATACCCCCCTCTCCTGCCGCCGGAGGTCTTACTTTTTAGCCCTTATTTCAGGGCCTGCAGGTACCGGTAGAGGGTGGGAATTGATATCTTGAGCTCAGGGGCTACGATGCCCACCGCGCCTTTGATGAGGAAGATGCCCCGGTCCTTGATGTTGCGAATGATCTCCAGCCTGTCCTGCTTGGTCAGCTTGTCCATAGGAATGTTGAACTGGCGGACTTCATCTCTGGTGATTCTGCGAATGTTCTCCGCGGGCTCCTCGCTCACGTGGTGGCGGGAGGTCTCAGTGGAGATCTGTACATCGTCGGAGTCGATCGAGGACAGCGTCTGCAACACATGGGCAGCCTGCTGCAACTCGGTAATGTTGATGCTGATGCAAAGCAGACCAATGACGGTCTGCTCCCGGTTGCGGACCAGGTAGGAGGAGACGCGGAACTCGTGCTTGTTCAGCCGGCGCCCTCTGTAGTCGGAGACGAAGTCGGCCCCGTCCTGGTCGGCCCGTATGGCCAGTTGTCGGGTCTGGTCTGTGACTGCGTCGCCCAGGGAGCGTCCGGAGAGCTGGCCGTTGCGGATGAAGACGATGGAATTTTCCGGGCGTGTGATGTCATGCACAACAATCTCGGCCATGGGACCGAAGGAATCGGCTATGAATTCTGCCAGGGGAAATACCTCTTCAAGGTTGTCTACTGTGAAATGCATGGCTGATCCTCAACATCCTAACAGGGCGGCTTGTAACCACCGGTTGGTGCTGCGGGAAGCGAAAGGTATTGGATGGCGTGATATGGTCCATCACCTCCATACCAGCCAATCGGCCTCCTCTAATCCCGTATATTAGACCTTCTTTTGTGCACTTCAGTCCTTTACATACGACCTATTGAGACCGCAGGAGTGCTGAGGTGCCGAATGAATTTTCATGGTAACGCAAGAAGGCGGCTGAATCTTGCTTTTCGCAAACCCGGCCAGTCGGAATGGACTCGATGTTGTAGCGGAGCTGCTTTACACGAATCCTGCAGGTCTGGATGAGAGCGGAAACCTGGTAATCATGGGAAACTGAGTAATTCAGAAGCTGAGGATAAGTACCATAGCATGCCTAGGACAAGGTACAGGAATAATGTGAGCCTGATCACGTACTTTTAGATGTCAGCTGGATCCAAAGGCGACTTGACCAAAGATGTTGAACAGGTCTATACAACATATGCCTATATGAGTAAACAACGGCAAGGCTGGCTGCGGGTTTCTGCCCGTGGCTGGCCCGGCCGTGTTCCCTCTACTCCCAGGCGGGAGGTGCGTTCATGCCTGCCTTGAACTCCAGCAGGCGTAAGTGTGGTGGGGGCGCGGGAGGGAGCGTCGGCTCACTTGGGGTTGAGCCTTGACTGACACTGGCCTCCCTGCCCCCTTTTGTGGGCCGGGGCGGGGGGATTGATCCGCCTCAGGCCTGTCTTACTCGTGCGAAGCGTGTGACAGCAGGCGTGTCTCCCTCCGGTGGCGGCGGGATGCCAGGACCCCGCCCACGCTGGTCATGCCGGTGGCCAGGGCGAGCAGGATGCCTTCCCCGCCCGCCTTTGGGAGCACGCCTGCAGCCAAGTACGTGTATTTGAGGGAGGTGTCCGGCTGCTGGGGTCCTCCCAGCACCGTGTAGTCCACGCTGACGGTGACCGTGCCCGGCATGTGTGCAGGCGTAGTCACGATCACGCTGCCGCCATCGCCGAGCTTCAGTTCTGATACGGGGGTCTGGTCGAATCTGACGCCGGTGATCACCAGCTGCAGTTTGATCTCCACCGGCACTGGAACACTCCAGTTGTTGGTGGCGCCGTCGATGATATCACCGGAAGCGTGGTCGTATTCCCAGGTGTAGGCTTTGTATCCCCAGGTGTAGGCTTTCCCGTCGCTGCCCACGGCCAGCGATCGATACATTCCGGCGCTGACCTGTGTGGCTTTCAGTCCTTTGCTCGCGTCAGTGGGGCTGGCGGGGTCGCGCACATGAATAGGAACGCTCGAAGAGCCGCCGCTGTTGTTGCCGAGCCTGCCATACTTGTCTTCTCCCCAGGCATAGGCGTATCCGTCGCTGCCCACGGCCAGTGAATGATGGCTTCCGGCGTAGACCTGTGTGGCTTTCAGTCCTTTGCTCGCGTCAGTGGGGCTGCTTGGGTCGCGCACGCGCACGGGAACAGACGAACCTGCAAAGTCACCTTCGCTGTTATTGCCAAGCTCGCCATCAACATTGATTCCCCAGGCATAGACGTTCCCGTCGCTGCCTATGGCTAGCGTATGAGCGTCTCCGGCGCTGACCTGCACGTAGGTGAAATCCGCAGGCACGTCCGGATACGTCTTGCGATCAGGCGTCCTCACCATGACCGGCTTAGTCTGGGTGTAGGTGTCCGTCCCGTCTCCGAGCTGACCAGTGCTGTTTAATCCCCAGGCGTAAGCGTTTCCGTCGTTGCCTATGGCTAGCGTATGAGCGCCTCCGGCGCTGACCTGCACGAAGGCAAAGTTCGTGGGTGTGCCTTCAGGCTTCAGCGTTCTGTGCGACTCAAGCCAAAGGCCGCCCTCCATCCCGTCGCCGAGCTCGCCATCCCAGTCCCATCCCCAGGCGTAGACGTTCCCGTCGCTGCCCACGGCCAGCGAATCATCCTCTCCGGCGCTGATCTGTACGTAGGTGAAATCCGCTGGTAGGTCCGGACAATTCACAGGCTTGGGCACCTTGCCCGGCGTATTCCGTTCGGTTCTCGTCGTGTCGCCGAGCTCGCCATACCGGTTGAATCCCCAGCCGTAGACGTTCCCGTCGCTGCCCAGGGCCAGCGAATGGGCACCTCCGGCACTGACCTGCACGTAGGTGAAATCCGCAGGCACGCCGGCAGGCTTCTGCACCATGACCGGCGTAGTCCGGTCGGTGTACGTCCCGTCGCCGAGCTGGCCATGGTCGTTTTTCCCCCAGGCGTAGGCGTTCCCGTCACTGCCCAAAGCCAAGGAAAAATTGGTCAAATAGGTATCTTTCCCTTCTTTTCCTTCGCTGACCTGGCTGAACCTGATGCCTCGCCTGGGAATGTCTGGCGGGGTGATGGTGGTCTGTTGGCCTCCTGTCTGGCTGCCTTTATCAGGGTTAATTTTCCACGTGTTGTTGGGGTCTTTGAAGGTCCATTTGGCGGTGAGGGTAAGGTTCTGGGTGACGGGTCTGCTGAAGTCATAGGCGACCTCCCCGATGAACCATCCGTCGAACAGGTAGCCCTGGCGAGCCGGGTCGGGGGAGGGACGCTTGGCCCTGCCGTACGGGGTGGAGACGTTCTGGTCTGCGGGTTTGGGGTTTCCGCCTTCTGCATTGAAGGTGACCGTGTAAGTGGGGCTTTGCACCTCCTCCCTGGTCAGGGGCTGGTCGACCGTGTAGTTGAGACTCCTGGTGAAGGGCTGGCCGTCCTGCCTGCCGGCGATGGTGATGGCGGTTTGCCCTGGCTTGTGGGCGGGAATCTCCGCCTGCCAGGCGTCGTCGTTCTTGTTGAACGTCAATGCTTGGCCGTCCATGCTGGCTGATTCCAGTGTGGGCGCGGTGCTGGTGTCGAGCCTTGCTGGCTTGCCGGGCCGGCCCTGCTCGTCCAGGCTCCACCTATATATGTCGCCCGTCCTGCTGATGGCGGTGATCCTGCTGCCGGCGGCTTCGGCGGCTTGCATGTACTGCTGATTCCCATCGGTCGTACATATGGGCGCTTCGCCGGGCTTCCAGGCCCAGATGCGGCCTTTTGAGTCTATAAGAGTTGCTTGCATAACGTTACTGCTTATGGCTGTAATGGCAGAAAGTTCAGATGAAACAAGCGGTTTTGGCTGGCTTTGTTCGTTATCCAGATAGCTAATCTGACCTGTTAAGTCAAGAAGTATAAAGCCATGATCCATGGATGATATCTGAACAATGCGGCTGGTGACCTTGACGGGTTGTATCTGATTGATATCGACGGCATCCGGCTTCCAAGTCCATACCTGGCCCTTGCTATCCAAGGCGAGCAGGCGATCAGCATTGCCAACCGCCTTGACTGCTAAGGCCTGTTTGGGCAGGCTCATGGCCTTTCCTGTCAGCTTCCCCTTACTGGTCCATGCGCATATAAGGCCATCTTGATTCACTGCTAAGAGGTGGCCAGGAGTCATGGCGATGCTGGCGTAGGTCGTGGAGTCTGAGGCGAGCAAGGCTGGTGTATCCCCGCTCCCATTCCAGGTGTAGATGCGGTGGTCCCGGCTCAAGGCCGCGTAACGGTTCCTGCCAACGACTCCAGTTATGAATCGCACGTCGCCAGACGTACTTCGAGGTGATGGCACCTGAACGGGTATCTTATGGTTCGTTGTCCACGTGAACAGGCGGCCATCGCCGGTCACACCGATCAGCTTGTCGTCACGGGCTTCCAACGTGCTAAAGGAAAGGGAATCCGCGTTCGGAGGTGTAACGGTGATGCTGGTGCCGCCGGAAGCCGGACCATGGTCGGGACTCAGAGTCCAATCAGTAACCGCGGTCCACTTAGCCTTTAAGGTGATGTCTTTGGTGATCGGGGTGCGGAAATCCATGATCCCGTCATGCTCCGCCCAGCCGTCAAAACGATAGCCGTCACGCTGTGGATTGCGAATAGGCGGTGACGCCAAGGAACCATCCGGCACAGTTACGCGTTCTGCTTTGCCTCCATTGGCGGAATCAAATACCACAGTGTGGGAATCGGCAGTAGCTGACTGGGTTTTGGCATCCTCGTGAGAATTGCTCGGAGCTGATTCAGACTGAGATTGAGCAGGCGACGGTGAAACAGATGAGGTCGTCAGCGGTGACGGAGAAGGCAGACTAGTCGGTTGTAAATTGCCAAGCGAACCGTTATCTACCGGATCGGTATAGCGACCCCCCCCCCGTTGACATCTGCGTCGGAGGCGAAAACGGTGCCGGCAGCCATGCCGGTCAGAAGCAGGGGTATCAGCACCAATGTCGATATGAGTGACCGAAGACCAAACCTATGACTGCGAGAATCAGCAGACCTAGACGACGAAACCACTTCAAACCTCCCCAAAATTCATGATGCCTCATTGACCACAAACCTTATACAGGCCTGGACTGATTCCACCCCTAAGAACCATGGGCAACATGTGACAAAATATTATCACTTATTCAGGAGAGCGCCGAATTCCTCGGCAGTTCTTGCAGGCTCAGTTGGCCGCCACGCCGCCTACGGCGGGCAGGGCGCCGACCATGAGCATGATGGCCACGAAGATGGCCAGGCCGATCCGGTAGATGACGAATCCCCGGTAGGAAAAGCGTGAGACGATCTTCAAAAAGGCGATGATGACGATGTATCCCAGCAGGAAGCTGACCACTGTGGCGCAGATGGTGGCCCCCCAACCGGGGAAGGCAGCGTCCGCATTGATGTTCTTCAAGGACTTGATCGTCTCTAGGATGCCGGCGCCGAAGACGGCGGGGATGGCCATGAGGAAGCTGACCCGGGTGGCGGACTCGCGAGTGTAGCCTAGTGCGCGGCCGAAGGTCATGGTGCCGCCCGAGCGGGATACGCCGGGGATCAGGGCCAGCATCTGCCCGATGCCGAAGAGCAGGGCGTCTCGGGCATTCATCTGGCGGATCTCCTTGTTTTGGCGGCCGTGGCGGTCAAAGTAGTCCAGTAGCAGACCGAAGACGATCAGCACTACCACGGTGATCCAGAGGTTGCGCAGCTTGGTCTCGATTATTTTCTGGAAGAGCAGACCCGCCACCACGATGGGCAGGGTTCCCAGAATGATGTACCAGCCCAGGGCCGCATCATGGTCCTTGGATCCCATCCGCTCGCGCCAGGAGGAGCCGTCCTTGCCGGCCAGGCAACGGAACCAATGAGTCAGTATGCGGGCAATGTCATGCCGGAAGTAGAGCAGGACCGCCAGCTCAGTGCCGAATTGGATGATGGCTGTGAAGGCTGCGCCCGGGTCCTGGCCCAGCAGGCCGCCCACAATGCGGATATGGGCGCTGGATGAGACGGGGAAATACTCCGTCAGGGCCTGCACCAGGCCGAACAGAATGGCTTCGAAGAAATTCATGGACCCCTCTTGCTATGTCGGACAACAATGGCAAGCATAGCCACCGCGCAAGGCAGGAAGAACCAAGGGCCGGGCATGTCTCGCAGAATGCCCACAATGGATCTTGTCGGAATCGACGACTCGACGAATAGGGGTGTGGATCATCATGGCCAAGACCTACAGAAAATCCAGGGGCGGGGCCCCGGCGGGATTCTTCGAGTGCGAGGGGCGCGGACTTAAATGGCTGGGCGAGGCGCAGGCGCAGGGCGGTCCCCGCGTGGTGGACGTCTACGACTGGGGCCCGGACTATCTGGACATCGAGGAGGTGACCTCCGCCTCCCCCACGCCTGGCGCGGCCTACCGCTTCGGCGCCCAGCTGGCCCACATGCATGATGCCGGGGCCGACCACTTCGGCTCCGCGCCCGAGGGCTACACGGGCACCTGCTATTTCGGCCCCCTGCAGGATCCGCTGCCCATGGACGTGGGTGCCTGGGACGACCCAGCCACATATTGGGCCAAGGGGCGGCTTGAACCCATGGTGAGCATGGCCATGGATCGGCGAGCACTGAACCGCGAGGACATGAAGATGACCGAAGAGGTGATCCAGGCCCTGCCGGAGTTGCTGGGTGCGGCTGCCAATGACAAGCCAGCCCGGGTCCACGGGGACCTGTGGAGCGGGAACGTCATGTGGACCAGGAACGACGGGAACACCCAAGCAGTTCTGATCGATCCTGCAGCTCACGGCGGTCATCGCGAGGAGGACCTGGCCATGCTGCAGCTGTTCGGCATCCCCTATCTAGGGCAGATTCTGGACGGCTACCAGAGCGTGCATCCGCTGGCGGACGGTTACCAGAATCGGACTACACTCTGGCAGCTCTACGCCATCGCCGGTCACTGTGCCTTCTTCGGCGGCGGCTATGTGAGCGAGTACAGGTCCATGTGCCGGTCGCTGCTGGGCTGACTCAGCTGAAGATGTCCTTGAGCTTGCCGAAGATCCCCTTGCGGCCCCCGACTCCGGCAGGCTTGGCGCTCTGCGGGACCTGCTTGGCTTCGGAGTCGTGGCTGTTGGCGAAGTCCTCAATCAGGCGGCGCTGATCGTCATCCAGCTTTGTGGGAATCTGGACCAGCACGTGGACGATGATGTCGCCGCGCTCCTCGCGATTGCCCAGCCTGGTGACGCCCAGACCCTTGATGGTGATCTCCTGGTCGGGCTGGCAGCCGGCGGGAATGTCCACCTGTCGCTGGCCGTCGAAGGTCTCCAAGTCAACCTGGTGGCCCAGCACGGCCCAGGTCATGGGCACGGCAATCCAGCAATGCAGGTCTTGGCCGCTGCGAGTGTAGCGCTTGTCGGGCTTGATGGTGATGTCCACGTACAGGTCGCCGGCGGCACCGCCACCCTCGCCTACCTCGCCCTGGGAGGCCAGCCGTAGCCGGGAGCCGTCAGCCACGCCTGCGGGCACGTTGACGCCCACCTCGCGCCGGGTGCGCACACGGCCGTGGCCGTTGCAGACCGGGCAGGGGTGCTCGATGATGGTGCCGTGGCCCTCGCATCGCTCGCAGGGTGCCTGGCTCATCATCTGGCCCAGCAGGGTTCGCACCACCTTCTGGGCATAGCCCTTGCCGTTGCAGACCGGGCAGGTCACCGGGGAGGTCCCTTTCTGGGCACCCGAGCCGCCGCACTCCTGGCAGAGGCCATAGGTACTGATGGGGGTGCGTACAACGCCGCCAAAAATGGCGGTCTTCATGTCCACGGAGACCTGGGCCAGTGAGTCCCGGCCGGGCTGTGTGCGCGGAATGGGCCCCTGGGTGGAGCCCCCGAAGCCGCCGCCGAAGAACTGGTTGAAGACGTCGCCCATGTCGAAGGGGCCGGCTCCCTGGGAGGCCTGAGGGTCGTTGGGATCCACGCCCGCGTCGTACATACGCCGCTTCTCAGGGTCGGAGAGTACCTCGTAGGCGCTGTTGACCTCTTTGAACTTATCCTCGTATTCAGGCCCGGCGATGTCCGGGTGGTACTTGCGGCTCATCTTGCGATAGGCACGCTTGATGTCCTGATCGCTCGCGCCGCGGTCGACTCCCAAAACCTCGTAGTAATCTGCCACCGATCATCCTTTTCGTTTGATGCCCTCTCGACCCATAGTTGCATGGGCCCACGATACCTATGACTTGTGCCGTTGCCTTGACGGTCACGGCTCCCCGTCGCCGGCTAGAAAACCGGTCAAGTAAGAGGCCACAGCACGAACCGCGCTCATGGTCGCTGGATAGTCCATATGGGTAGGCCCGATGGAGCCCACAAATGCGACTGGCTCGTCGGCTTCGGAGCCGTCGGTCTGCCTGGCCCTGGCGTGCCCGTATCCACTGGTCACCACAGAGGCATGGGCCAGTTCTGGAGTCCGGGTCTCGGTGCCGATGGCCACGCTGACCCCGTTACTCTCGCGGGAAAGCTCGCTCTGCGCCCGCATGAGCCGCATGAGCACCACCTGCTCCTCCAGGGCATCCAGCAATGAGCCCAGATCCCCCAGGGAGACGGCCTGACTGTGGGTCAGCTGGGAAGTGCCAGCCATGTAGAGGCCGCTGGTCTGCTCTCGGGTAGCCATCTCGTCGAAGACTGTGGCCACCAGGCGCAGCATGGACTTGTCGCGGCCCTCGGTAAGGGAGTCAGCAAGCATGCGGCAGCGGTCGGCGGCACGGTCAAGAGGCAGATCTTGGCATTGCCGGTTGATTCGGTCGGACAGATCCGCCAGGGCGTTCGGGTCCTCCTGAAGGGGCCCATGCAGGGTACGCTGGACCACCCGGCCGGTGTCGGTGATAACCACCATAAGTACGGTTCCCCGGCTAAGTCCTATGAGTTCAGCCCTACGTAGGTTCGAGCTGGCCAGGGAGGGTGAGGCCACTACGGCGATCTGCCCGGTAATCTGGGCCAGAAGCTGGGCGGCGTGCTGTAGAGTGTCCTCCAGGTTGACCGACCCGGAGAGAAAAGCGTTGATCCCCCGGCGCTGGGCGGCGGACAGGGGCACGATGGTGGCCAGCCTGTCGACGAAGTAACGGTAGCCCTTCTGGGTGGGGATGCGGCCGGCCGAGGTGTGGGGCTGAACCAGGTAGCCCTCGCTCTCCAGGGCCGCCATGTCGTTGCGCACGGTGGCGGAGCTGACTCCAAGCTGATGATTTCTGGTGAGCGAACCCGACCCTACCGGCTCGCGAGAACGAATATAGTCCTCGACGACCGCGCGCAGCACCAGCATGCGTCTGGTATTAGGCAATGTCGCTCCTTCCGTCATGGTTTCATTATTAGCACTCGGGCCATGAGAGTGCCAAAACGTCGCGCGAAGAGCCGAATTGTGTCGTCTCAAACCGATACCATGGAAACGCATTGTGAAGGTAATCGAACATTTTCGACATAAGTCGAACATGGAGACCTCTAGATTGGAAGGAAAGCAGCACCATATGGCAGATTTCACATGGTCCGAGCTCGATGAGCGGGCTGTCAAGATGGCCAAGGTCCTCTCGGCCGACGCGGTCGAGAAGGCCGGAAGCGGCCACCCCGGCTCCCCTATTTCGCTGGCGCCCATCGCCTACGCGCTCTATCAGCACTTCATCCGTCACGACCCCAACGACCCTGACTGGGTCGGACGTGATCGGTTCATTCTTTCAGGCGGCCACGCCTCGCTGACCCAGTACGTGCAGCTCTACTTCTCCGGGTACGGACTGACCCTGGACGATCTGAAGCGTTTCCGCACCGCTGGCACCCGGACCCCCGGCCACCCCGAGTACGGCCTGACCCCCGGCATCGAAATGACAACCGGCCCGCTTGGCCAGGGTCTGGCCTCGGCCGTGGGCTTCGCCTATGGTCAGCGCTATGAGCGCGGTCTGCTGGATCCGGACGCACCTGAGGGCCAGTCCCCCTTCGATCATAAGGTCTGGGTCATCTGTGGCGAGGGCGACGTCGAAGAGGGAGTCTCCTCCGAGGCCAGCTCCCTGGCCGGCGACCAGCGCCTGGGCAACCTGACCGTCATCTTTGATGCCAACCACATCCAGATCGAGGGCGACACCCGCATCTCCCTGGGCGAGGACATCCTCAAGCGCTACCAGGCCTACGGCTGGTACACCGACGAGTTCAGCTTCATTCAGCCTGACGGCTCCTACAAGGAGGACGTCGAGGGCCTGGCTGCCGTCCTGGAGAAGGCAGAGCAGGTCACCGACCGGCCCAAGTTCATCAAGGTGGACACCCTGATGGCCTGGCCTACCCCCGGCAAGACCAACGATCCTTCAGCCCACGGCTCAGCCCTGGGTGCCGAGGCCGTCGCCGGCCTGAAGAAGACCCTGGGCTATGACCCGGAGCAGAGCTTCCAGGTTGACGAGGAGGCCCTGGCCCACGCACGCGAGGTCGCCCAGCGCGGCCTGGCCGCCCACAAGGACTGGGACGAGAAGTACCAGGCCTGGCGCAAGGCCAACCCCGACAAGGCTGCCCTCTACGACCGCATCCATGCCGGCAAGCTGCCCGAGGGCTTCGACAAGGCCCTGGACGACCTGGAGGCTGGCTTCGAGCCCGGCTCCAAGGTGGCCACCCGCAAGGCTTCAGGTGCAGTCATCAACGCCCTGGCCCCCATCATGCCCGAGCTTTGGGGAGGATCCGCCGATCTGGGCGGCTCCAACAACACCAACATCAACGGTGCCGTCTCCTTCGCCCCCGAGGCTGACAAGACCGTCCAATGGCCCAAGGCCAGCAAGTACGGCCGCCAGCTGCACTTCGGCGTGCGCGAATTCGCCATGGGCGCCATCACCAACGGCATCCTGCTGGGTTCGGACACCAGGCCCTACAACGGGACCTTCTTCCAGTTCAGCGACTATGAGCGCCCCTCGGTGCGTCTGGCCGCCCTGATGGACATCCCCAACCTGTATGTGTGGACCCACGACTCCGTGGCCCTGGGCGAGGATGGCCCCACCCACCAGCCCATCGAGCATCTGACCGCCATTCGCGCCATCCCCCAGATGGAGGTTGTGCGCCCAGCCGATCAGTACGAGACCGCTGAGGCCTACCGCGCCTTCTTCGAGAAGGACAACACCCATCCCACGGCCATGATCCTGACCAGGCAGGGCGTGCCCACCCTGGAGGAGACCAAGGCCAAGGCACGCGAAGGCGTACGCAAGGGCGCCTACGTGCTGGTCGACACCGATGGCCAGCCCGACGTGCTGATCATGGCCACCGGCTCTGAGGTGCAGCACGCTGTTGCTGCATCCAAGACCTTGGCTGAGCAGGGCGTAAAGGCCCGCGTCATCTCCGTGCCCTCGCTTGAGTGGTTCGAGGAGCAGGATGACGAGTACAAGGAAGCTGTTCTGCCTGCCTCCGTCAAGGCCCGTGTCTCCGTTGAGGCCGGACTGGCCACGCCTTGGTACAAGTACCTGGGCAGCTATGGCAAGCCCGTCTCCATCGAGCAGTTCGGCCTGCAGGGCAGCGGCGACGAGAACATGCGCGACCTGGGCATCACCGCCGATCATGTGGTCGAAGCAGCACAAGCTTCCCTGGAGGAAGTCCGTCGGGCCCGCTGAACCCGGCATCGTGATCAATCGGGGGGCCGTCCGTGACGCCGGCCCCCTCCCCTTGCAGGCACGCCCGAAACGCGGGTCTGTGGGAATACAGCAACAGACTTCCCGGTAGTGCATAGTGAATGTGATTCCATCGGGAACCCAAATAAGGAGTGACAAGATGGCAGAAAATGCAAACACCCAGCGCACCAGCGATTCAGGTGTCTCGATCTGGCTGGACGATCTGAGCCGCACCCGCATCGAATCGGGCAATCTGCAGCAGCTGATCGCCGAGCGCAATGTGGTGGGCGTGACCACTAACCCCTCGATTTTCCAGAAGGCCCTGAGCCAGGTGGGTCCCTACGACGAACAGCTCAAGCAGCTGGGCCGCATCCCCGTCGAGGAAGCCGTCCGCGAGCTGACCACCACCGACGTGCGCAACGCCACCGACATCTTCCGCGAGGTTGCTGAGAAGACCGACTATGTGGATGGACGCGTCTCCATCGAGGTTGACCCTCGTCTGGCCCACAACACCGAAGAGACCGAGAAGCAGGCTGAGGAACTCTGGGCCAAGGTCGACCGTCCCAACGCCATGATCAAGATTCCCGCCACTCTGGAGGGCCTGCCTGCCATCACAGCCACCCTGGCCAAGGGCATCTCGGTCAACGTAACCCTGATCTTCTCCCTGGAACGCTACAAGCAGGTCATCGATGCCTTCATCGAGGGCATGGTCCAGGCCGACAAGAACGGCCATGACCTGAAGCACATGGGCTCGGTCGCCTCCTTCTTCGTCTCCCGCGTGGACACTGCGGTTGACAAGCTGCTGGAGGCCAATGGCTCTGACGAGGCCAAGTCCCTGGAGGGCAAGGCTGCTGTGGCCAACGCCCGTCTGGCCTACGAGCTCTTCGAGAAGGCCTTCGACAGCGATCCTCGCTGGGCCGACCTGGAAGCCAAGGGCGCCAAGCGCCAGCGCCCGCTATGGGCATCCACTGGCACCAAGAACGCCGCCTATTCCGACTGCAAGTATGTGGACGAGCTGGTGGCACCTGACGTGGTCAACACTATGCCTGAGAAGACCCTGAACGCTCTGGCCGATCACGGCAACGGCGCTCCCTCAGTCAAAGGCACCTACCAGGAGAGCCACCAGGTGATGCAGAAGCTGGCAGACCTGGGCATCAGCATCAAGGATGTCACCGACAAGCTGGAGGCAGATGGCGTCGCCGCCTTCATCGACTCCTGGGATTCGGTCCTCTCCGACGTGCAGAAGGGTATCGACCGCGTCAACGGCTGAGCGCCTGACTGTCAGTCGCTGCTATTAAAGATTGTGCCCCGTCTGGTTTGAACCGGACGGGGCACAATTGGTATCAGTTACTCAGCCTTTGTCTCCTCGACCACCTGCTGCAGGGTGGCGATCAGGGCTGGGCTGTCATTGGGCATGTTCAGCCTGGTCAGGGTGCCTCCGGAGGATTCGATGGCCTTTGCCAGCTCCATGTCCACGTCATAGCAGATCTCCAGGTTGTCGGCAATGAAGCCGATGGAGGCGGAGACGATGGTCTTCATGCCGTTCTTGGTGATCAGGTCCTTGGCCACAGTGACGAAATCAGGGCCGATCCAGGGTTCTTCGGTGCGGCCTGCTGATTGCCAGGCCAGCACGTACTGATCCTCATTGAGACCGGCGGCCTGAGCCACGGCATTGGACAGACCGATGACCTCATCCTTGTAGGGGTCCCCTCCCTGGATGATGCGTAGGGGCAGGGAGTGGGCGCTGAAGATCACCTTGGTGTCCGGCCGGTCGGTCAGATCCTTTTTGGCCACCAGCTGGTCGCTCCAGAAGTGGATCAGCTCCTGATGGTTCCACCAGGACCGCACAGGCAGGTATTCCATGCCCGTGTGGGCCTCTACGGCCTTGCGGGCGCGGTTGTGGTAGTCCTCGCTCGAATAGGAGGAGTACTGCGGGGCCAGGGGCAGGCCAATGACCCTGGTGATGCCATCTGCGGCAATCTGGTCGACTGCATCCTTGATGAAGGGAGTGATGTACTTCAGCCCTTCGTAGACCTTGTAGGCACCGGGGTGGGCCTTGTCCAGCGCAGTCTGGAGACCGTCGCGCTGGGCCGTGGTGATCCTGGCCAGGGGCGAGGGAAGACCGATGGCCTTGTAGCGGCCGACCAGCTGGTCCATGAGCGGTTTGGGCGGCTCCTGCCCATGGCGGATATTGGTGTAGTACCCCTTGATGTCGGACTCCTGGTAGGGGGTGCCGTAAGCCATGAGGAGGACAGCTGTAGGTTCAGTCATTAGCAACTTCTTTCTGTGAAAATGGAATGCAGTATGTCAGGACGATATTGACCAGGGCTATGACGATGACCACCAGGAACATGTTCCTGTAGGAGGCCAGCCCGGCCTTTCCGCCCACCTTGCCCAGTTCAATAGACGAGGCGAAGAGCAGTGGGGCGATGGTGGTGCCGATCTTCTTGCAGGCCGACAGCCCGCCGATGGCCTGCATACGGTTCCCGGGACCGGCCAGCCTTCCGGCGATGACTTGGAGCGGCGAGGACATCATGGAGCCCATGCCCACCCCCATCAGGAAGGACAGGACCATGAAGAGCTGCAGGTTGTGCAGGGTCAGGGTGATCATCAGGCCCATCAGGCCTATCAGCGATGAGGAGAAGACGAGCGTGGTCCGGTAGCCGAACTTGTCGACCAGGAGCCCGCCCAGCCAGGATCCGACCACAGAGCCGAGCCCGACACCGACCATGACCATGCCGGCCGAGCGGACCGGAAGCCCGAAGACAGAGTGGACATAGGTTGGAATGTAGACGAAGAGGGAGAAGAACATGCCTCCCAGCGTCCCCAGCAGCAGGGTGAGCCCATAGGAGGGCAGCTTCAGCAGGTGGATGGGCAGGAAGGGCATGGTTTCCTTTGAACCGTCCAGATTCCGCTCATGCACCAGGAAGATCACGCCGGCCACCACTGCGACCATGAGGCACCCAATGATCAGGGCCAAGTAGGTGGTTCCGTACTGGAGGAAGGTGATCGCTACCATCAGCAGGGCCAGAGCGATGCTGAAGGAGCCCAGGCCAAGGTAGTCGGTCTTCCAGGCGCGGTCGGTCTGGGAGTCGCCCATCATGAACCAGGCCAGGATGAACAAAACGGCCAGGAAGGGCAGCATCATGAAGTAGTAGGCCCGCCATCCGTGGGTGATGCCCAGGAGCATGCCAGACAAGACCGGGCTGACCATGGCGGAAAGACCGGCGATGATGCCCACCGTGGAGACCTTCCTACCCTGGTTGTTCCGGCGGGCGCGCTGCAGAAGGACGTTCATGGACAGGACCATGATGCCGCTGTCTCCCAGGGACTGGATGAACCGGCCCAGCAGCATGACCGCATAGTTGGGCGAGACCGCCGTCATCAAACATCCAAGGAACCAGAAGGACAGTTCCCAGAGGAAGACCTTCCTGGTCCCGTGGGCGTCAGAGAGGTTGGAGGTGATGGGAGTGCCCACCACCAGACCCAGGGTGTACAGGCCCACCACCCAGGAGGAGCCCATGGTGGTCAGGCCGAAGGTCCGGGTGATGGACGGTAGCATGGTCGGCACCGCTCCCCCATCCAGCTGGGTGATGAAGACGATGACCATGAAGAACCAAATGGGCGTGGAAAGAATCGATCTTCTCTCTCTCTTGTCGACATGGTGTTACTGTCCCAACTGGTCCGTGAGCAGCTTGTCAATACGCTCAGGATCAGCCTGGGTGCCTACCAGGAAGTAGGGAAATTCGCCGTAGATGGAGCTGGCTTCGATGTAGCGCATTTCGGTGACGATCTTCTTGAATTGAACAGGATCGTCGGCGAAGAGGGTGACGCCCCACTCGTAGTCGTCCAGGCCGATGGAGCCTGTCAGGATGATGGAGACCTTACCGGCGTAGGAACGGCCGATTTTGCCATGGTCGTGCATGTAGGCCTTGCGCTGGTCGTAGGGCAGCGTGTACCAGTTGGCGCCCGGAACGCGGGTCTTCGACATGGGGTAGAAGCAGATGTAAGGCTTGTCGGGCGTTTTGGGATGAAGGCTGGCATTGACGTAGGACCATCCCCGGTCCGTGGTCGGCTTGCCCGAGTAGAGGCCCACCTCAGTGACTGATACATAGGAGATGGTCGGCACCAGATAATCGGACAGGCGCAGCTTCTCCAGGGAGGTCTCGACCTCCTGGAGCTGGTCCAGGGTCTCCCTGAGGACCATCAGGCCCAGGTCGGCCTTTTGCCCATTGACCTGGCACCAGTAGTGGCTTCCCTTGCCCTGGGACTGGACAGCATCCAGCTGCGCGGCCAGGGTCTCGAACCCATCCAGGCATTCCCGGCGTTCGTTCTGAGGCACTCGGCGCCACTTGGCCCAATCGATCTTCCAGAAGAGGTGGAGGCAGAACCAGCCCTCCAGGCTCGGTGCAGCTTGCTCAGCCATGAGCACATCCTTTCGCTCGCTTCGCTTGCACGACATTGTGTGATGCGCCGCTCGTTCGGCACACCATTACCCACTCTATAGGTCAGGCGGCAGAATCGTTGGATTATTGATGAATTGTGAATGACTTATTGTGGTAATAGTCAAGGACTATGGGCCTTGCACTATGGATGAAGAAAACGGGCCTCGTGTACAGACCTCATGGATGAGACATCTCTGCAGAATCGCGACAAACCTGCATGACAAAATAGGAGGTCGAGGGCGCTGGTAGATCGGCATGATCAACAGCCATAGGGAAAATCAACCAAATATGGAAAACCCCGGTTGATGCCGGGGTTGGGTATTTCATGTATTGGTTGCTGGAATCAGGCCAGCTTGTACTTGGAAATGAGGTCCAAAGCGATGATGATGGCCACCCAGATTAAGGCGACAATAATGGTCAACCGGTTCAGGTTCTTCTCGGCTGCACCCGAGGTTCCAGCGTTGGAGCCGATTCCACCGCCGAACATATCGGACAGGCCGCCACCCTTGCCCTTGTGCAACAGAATCAGCATGGTTAGCAGTACGCTGGCAAGAATCACAACGACTTCAAGCACAATCTTGACAATGGTCACGGCATTTACCTCCATGTAAGGAACTGGGAACAAGTATACAGATACCCGGCGAAAAACGCATCAGCCCTTGGCGGCCAGTCGCACGATTCGCGCGAACTCCTCCACATCCAGGGAGGCACCGCCCACCAGAAATCCGTCCACGTCCGGCTGGCTGATCATCTGAGAGGCGTTCTTGGAGGTGACCGAGCCGCCGTATAGGATGCGCACGGACTGGCCGGCTGGCTCTCCAAAATTGCTTGAGATGTGGTTGCGAATGGCACGTGCAGCTTGCTGGGCAGTGTCCGGAGTGGCCACCATGCCGGTGCCGATGGCCCAGACTGGTTCATAGGCCACAATCAGCTTGGCCATGTCCTCCTTGGCTAGGTCGCGGGTGACGTCGTTGACCTGGCCCACGGCGAAGTCCAGCTGGATGCCCTGGCGGCGCTCCTCGTAGCTCTCCCCCACGCAAAGGATGGGTTTCATGTCCGCAGCTAATACGGCACGGACTTGGTCGACGATGTTGGCGTCGTCCTCAGGATGGTACTTGCGCCGCTCGGAATGGCCCACGATGACGTAGCTACAGCCCAGCTGAGCCAGCATGTCGGCGGACACATCACCGGTGAAGGCCCCTTGGGCAGTAACGGAAACAGCCTGGGCCCCATATTCGATGGGCAGGTTGTCGGCCTCCACAAGCACCTGGACGGAACGCAGAGCAGTGAAGGCGGGCATTAGAGCCACCTGGCAACGCCTGCGGTCGAAGTGGGCGTCGCGCAGGAGCCAGGCCAGCTTCTGCACGAAATAGGTGGCTTCCAGATGGTCGAAGTTCATCTTCCAATTGCCGGCCACCAGGGGAATGCGTGCCATACCAGACCTTTCCATCCGCGCAACAACAACAATGCCGGGCCGCCGGATGCGAAACCCGGTGACCCGGCATTGCCCGTCTGTTTGCCGATTTTACTCCAGCACCTTCAGGCCAGGGAGTTCCTTGCCTTCAAGGAACTCCAGGGAGGCGCCGCCGCCGGTGGAGATGTGCGAGAAGCCATCCTCAGGGAAGCCAAGGTTGCGCACGGCCGAGGCAGAGTCGCCGCCGCCGACGATGGTGAAAGCTCCGGCCTTGGTGGCATCGACCAGGCCCTGAGCCACAGCCCGGGTGCCATCGGCGAATGCCGGGAACTCGAAGACACCCATGGGTCCGTTCCAGACCACGGTCTTGGAGTCCACAATCTTGTCGTGGAAGAGCTTCTGAGAGTCGGGACCGATGTCCAGACCCATCTTGTCTGCGGGGATGCCGTCAGCAGGAACCACCTGGTGAGGCGAATCCGCCTTGAACTCGTCAGCCACCACGATGTCTGTGGGCAGGACCAGCTCCACGCCCTTCTCGCGTGCGGTGGCGATGTAGCCCTTGACGGTGTCGACCTGATCCTCCTCCAGCAGGGAGGAGCCAACCTCATAGCCCTCAGCCTTGAGGAAGGTGAAGACCATGCCGCCGCCGATGACCAGACGATCGGCCTTGCTGAGCAGGTTCTCGATGACGCCCAGCTTGTCGGAGACCTTGGAACCGCCCAGGACCACAGTGAAGGGCCGGTCGGGGTTCTCGGTCGCCTTGGACAGGGCCTTGACTTCCTTCTCGACCAACAGACCTGCGGCAGAGGGCAGGAACTTGGCGACGGAGTAGTTGGAGCCCTGGGCGCGGTGGACCACGCCGAAACCGTCGGAAACGAAGACATCGCCCAGGTCGGCGATCTTGCGGGCGTAGGCATCACGCTCAGCCTCGTCCTTGCTGGTCTCCTCGGGGTTGTAGCGCACGTTCTGCAGCAGGACTACATCGCCGTCGTTCATGGCGGCCACCTTGGCATGGGCATCGGGACCGTAGGTGTCCTCCGCCAGAGGAACTTGCACGCCCAGCAGCTCGCCCAGGCGGTCGGCCACAGGGGCCAGACTTAGCTCGGGAACGACCTTGCCCTTGGGGCGACCCAGGTGGGCCATGAGGATAACCTTGGCGCCCTGGCCACGAAGTTGCTCGATGGTTGGCAAGGCGGCGCGGATGCGGCCGTCGTCTGTAATAGTGGTGCCGTCCAGCGGCACGTTGAAGTCCGCGCGGACGAGCACGCGCTTGCCCTTGAGATCACCGAGGCTCTTCAGTGTTTTCATGCGTATCCTTTCTGACTGCGGGTCCATGCGCCCGCTCCCCTGCTATGGTACTCAGGCAGACCGACCTGTGTGAGCTATCTCACTCTTGTTTGGTCTGTTCCTCGGCCCTCTTCTTTTCGACCTTGGTGGCCAGCTGCAGCAGACGGCGGATGCGTCCGGCGATGGCGTCCTTGGTGACCGGTGGATCGGCCAGGCGGCCCAGCTCTTCAAGGGAGGCCTCACGATGGTCCAGACGAAGCTGGCCGGCTGCACGCAGATTCTCGGGGATGTCGTCGCCCAGAATTTCGAAGGCCTTGGTGACCTTGGCACTGGCCTCCACGGCTGCCTTGGCAGAGCGGCGCATGTTGGCATCGTCGAAGTTCGCCAGGCGGTTGGCCTTGCCGCGGGATTCACCGTCGCTGCGCTTGCCGGTCCACTCCCTGGAGGACTTGGGGGCGCCCATCAGGTTGAGCATGCGCTCGATCACATCCGGGTCACGCAAAGTGACACGCTCGGAGCTGCGCACCTGGCGGGCCTTGGCGTTGATGCCCAGACGGCGGGCGGCGCCTACCAGGGCCAAAGCGGCCTCGGATCCGGGGCAGACAATCTCTAGATAGGAGGCCTTGCCCGGGTCGGACAGCTCGCCATGGGCCAGGAAGGCCCCTCGCCAGGCGGCCTTGACCTGGGCGATATTGCCCGAGACGATGTCGGCGGGAAGACCACGAACCGGGTGCTTGCGACGGTCCAGCAGTCCGGTCTGCAGGGCCAGGGCACCGCCTGCCCGCAGCACGCGGACCGAGTAGCGGGTCAGGTTGCCGGTGGGGGCCTGCCGCTTGACCTGGATCAGATCTGAATCATGGCCGTAGACGTCCCTGATGGTGTTCTGCAACCACTGCGCTGCTGGCAGGGAGTCGAATTGCGCTTCCACCACAATGTGGCGCTGAATGATGTGCAGACCGCCACCGAAGCGGATCATGGCCGCCGATTGTGCTTTCTTGGCAGAGGGGGGTTCGTTGTCAATCGCGGCCAGCTCGCTTTTGACATCATCAAGTAGGGCCAAGAGCCGTCCTCCTACGAAAAAATACTGAAAAATGAATACTTCTCGGTCGCACGACACACCTGCCATGCCGACCACCGGATTACTGTGATATCGAATATCTTGGACAAATTGCGCCTTTGGCTATCCGCGGGGACGGTGCGGCAGCTCGCGGGCCGAAACCGTCACCTCCATTCCCCGGGACCGCAATCGGACGGCCAGAGCGTCGGCCATGGCCACTGAACGGTGCTGTCCGCCAGTACAGCCAAAGGCGATGGTCACATAGTGTTTGTCTTCACGCGCATAGCCGCTGAGCGCGGTCAAGATGGCGGTGGTGTAGGCATCCAGAAACTCTTTGGCGCCCTTGCTGGCCATCACATAGTCACGGACCGGGCCGTCATGGCCGTTCAGGTCCCGCAGCTCGGGGACCCAGTAGGGGTTGGGCAGGAAGCGCACATCCGCTACGAAGTCGGCATCGATGGGCAAGCCGTACTTGAATCCGAAGCTCATGATGTGCACGCCCACTGTGGTCGGGCCGGAGCCCAGGACCATTTCATACAGGCGGGTGGAGAGCTGATGGATGCTCAGATTGGAGGTGTCGATGACCATGTCGGCGCGCTCCTTGAGACCGCCCAGCAAGCGGCGCTCCTCGTGGATGCCGTCGATCAGGCGACCGGAGCCCTGCAAGGGGTGTGGTCGGCGGACGGACTCATAGCGCTTGACCAGAACCTGGTCAGAGGCGTCCAGAAAGAGGATGCGGCAGCGCACGCCCAGGTCGTCCAGATGGCTGAGCACAGCCGACAGGTCGTCGAAGTAGGAGCGGGAACGGACGTCAATAACAGCAGCTAGGCGGTGCAAGGAGCTTCCGGCGGAGGTCATCATGTCGACCAGGGGTACAAGCAGACGCGGGGGCATGTTGTCAACCACATACCAGCCCATGTCCTCCATGGAGTCGGCAGCACGGGTGCGGCCTGCGCCGGACATTCCCGTTATTAGCAGTACCTCGAAGCCTGCGAAGGGCGGTTTTCCCGTCGTCATCGTCATGCCTCCCTCAAGGCTCGGTCCATAGCAGCTGCCGGAACAGCGGCCAGGGGTCGATCGGTCATCAGTGCCACCTGACGCACGGCTTGATAGAGCAGCATGCGTTCACCGCTGATGGCACGAGCGCCCGCCTGACGGCAGAAGGCCTTCATGAGCGGGGTGGGTCGGGGGTCATAGACCACATCAAGCAGGACCGAGCCCAGGCGTCCGTCTTCATCGGTGCCAATGGCATCGGCGGGCTTGGCGCCGGAAGTATCGGCCTTGGCTGTCTCTGCCTCGGAAGTTTTGGCGTCAGGAGTCTCAACTGTACTGAGTAGATCAGACAGGGGGTCGGCTGCTCCCGCAGGCAGGGTGGAGACGACAATATCGGCCCCGGTCAGAGCCTTTTTGGCTGTCTCAGATTGGTCCATGGCGGTGACGGCTGGCTCAGACAGATCCAATCGAGAAGCGAGGTCCAGCATGTGGTCACAGTGCTTCGGATTTCGGGCCAGCAGGTCTACACGCTCGACTCCCAACACCTTCAAGGCGCAGAAGGCGGACTCGGCTGTGTTCCCGTTGCCGATGACCAAAGCCCGCGCTCCTGTGTACGGTTGGTCGGGCAGCTGGTCTTGTTGCCCTTGGCATGCTGCCTCCAGCAGGGCAGCCAAATCGTCAGGGTCTTCATCGGCATGGCAGCGGTCGGCAGCCTCCAGCAGGGCGGCTACGATACCCTCCACGTCGGTGTTGTAGAGAGACGGCCTTTTCCCGGGACCGCCTTGCTCAAAGACTGCTGTGTTGGCCACCCTCAGGGTCTTAGACCAGAAATCACTAAAGTTGCCCAAGGCGCCGACAGCACTCTTTAAGGGCATGGTCAGACTGAGACCGGCCCAGGACGGGTCAAGACCGTGGATAAAGTCCGCCAAGCCGTCAGCATCCACGCGCACACGGTCGTAGCGCCAGCCGTCCAGGCCGAGTGCGGCATAGGCTGATCTATGCAAAAGAGGCGAAAGGGAATGGCTGATTGGGTCGCCCAGAACGGCACAACGACGATCAGGTCCATTCATATCTGCAATCACGCACCAATCAAATCATGGCATGGCTCTTTGCCAGCCTCCTGAGCCATTTTATCGCTGGCTGTCCCCGGTCTGGTTCTGGTCACTATGCAAGGTCTGATAGATGGCCTTGGCCTTGGCAGAGCCGATGCCCTTGACGGCCTCCAGCTCTTCCTGTGATGCCTGGCGCATGCGCTTGACTGATCCAAAGTGATTGAGCAGCTTTTTTTGGTAGGCGGGGCCGATGCCCGGAATCTCGTCCAGAGCCGACCGGAGGGCACCCTTGCGCCGAGTCTGACGGTGGTAGGTAATGGCGAATCGGTGAGACTCGTCCCTCACGCGCTGCAGCAGGTACATGCCCTCGGACTGGCGCTTGAGGATGATGGGATAGTCATCGTCAGGCACCCAGACCTCCTCCAGTCGCTTGGCCAGCCCGCAGAGGGCCACATCGTCCACACCGCAGTCGTGCAGGGCCCGTGCCGCGGCTGTTACCTGAGGCTTGCCACCATCGACTACGATCAGGTTGGGTTTGTAGGCGAAGTGGCGGGTGGCGGTGTTCTGCTGAACGATGGCCCCCTCCTCCTGCTCCACCAATTCAGGCGCCTTGTCGTTGGCCTTTCGCTCGGCCTCCATACTGTCACCGCTGTCACCGGCTATGTTGCCGTGACGGAAGCGCCGGGTCAGAGTCTCATAGATGGCGCTCATATCGTCCACAGCGCCCCTGCCGTCCTCGCCTCGAATGGCGAATCGACGGTACTCGGACTTCTTAGGGACGGCATCCTCAAAGACCACCATGGAGGCCACCTGGAACTGGCCACCCACGGTGTTGGAGATGTCGTAACACTCGATGCGCAGCGGAGCGCGGTCCAGCCCAAGGGCCTTGGCCACGTCGTTCATGGCCTGGGTGCGGGTGCCCATGTCGCTCATACGACTGAGCTTGCTGCGCTGCAGGGCCTGGCGGGCGTTGGCGTTGGCCCGGTCCATCAGGGACTTCTTCTCACCACGACTGGCCACACGGATGGTCACTGCGGATCCGCGCAGCTCCCGCAGCCACTCCTGCAAGTCGCCGGTCCGATCCGGCTGGATAGGGACAATGACCTCGGGAGGCACTGGAGAAATGGGGGCCAGCAGGTCGGCACGTCCGGTCTGGTCCTGATGGCGATGCCGGCTCCTGGTGGCCTTGGCTCGGGCCTCGGCATCCAGGGCCGTGACTTTTTGGGTGGAGCCCATGGCATCCCTGTCCTGGCTGATGGAGACGGGTGTGTCCGACTCTGTTGGCAGCTTGTGCAGTTCGCTGTCGTTCTCATTCATCAGGTCCGAGTAGACCTGCACAAGCAGGTCGCTGATCAGCTCGCTGTCGGAGACGTCCTCGACCCGCTCCACGCTCCAGTTGCGTTCGCCGCGGATGGCTCCAGAGCGCACGAAGAAAGCGTGTACCGAGGCCTCCAGTTCGTCCGAGGCCACGCCGAAGACATCCACATCCACGTTGGAGGCGAAGGCCACGGCGTTCTGCTCGATGACCGTATCCAGCATGGCGATCTGGTCGCGCAGACGGGCGGCCTTCTCGAAGTCCAGCTCCTTACTGGCCTTCTGCATGCTCCTGGTCAGGCTGGTCCGGTAGCTCTTGCCCAGCCTGCCTGTGATGACCCCAGTCAGCTCCGTACAGAGACGACGGTGGTCGCTTGCGCTGATCCGGCCCACGCAGGGTGCCGAGCACTTGCCGATGGAGGCCAGCAGGCAGGGGCGGCCGCTGAGCTTGGCCTTGCGGAAGACGCCGGGAGTGCAGGTCCGCACAGGATAGGTCTTGAGCAGGGCATCCAGGGTGTGCTTCATGTCCCAGACCTTGGCGTAGGGGCCGAAGTAGCGGGTGTCATGCCGCTTGCGCACACGGGTCATCCAGACCCGGGGGAACTCCTCTCCCACGGAGACAGCCAGGTAGGGGTAGGTCTTGTCGTCACGCAACTTGACGTTGAAGCGGGGGTCGAACTCCTTGATCCAGGTGTATTCAAGGGTCAGGGACTCCAGGTCGGTGCCCACGACGGTCCACTCCAGACTCCGGGCCGTCAGCACCATGGTCTGGGTGCGCGGATGCAAGTTTTCCAGGGGCTGGAAGTAATTGGTCAGACGGTTGCGCAGGTTCTTGGCCTTGCCCACATAGATAACCCGACCGTCGCCATCCCGCCACTTGTAGACACCTGGCTGGGCTGGAATGTCCGATGTTTTGGGGCGGAAGAGATCACGGCTGTCCCCCAGCAGGGGTGCACCGTTCTTGTTGACGCCGGTGGTGGTGCCAGTGGCGGACTCCTCCTCCAGGGCTTGAGCGGTGCGTCGCCATACCTGCGGCGTGTGACGCTCGAAGCAGCTGCGGGTCATGATCGTGCAGCCTTGGCTACCTTGGCGGAATCCAGCATGGGCTTCAAATACTTGCCTGTCCAGCTGTCTGGATTGGCGGCCACCTGCTCAGGAGTCCCTTGGGCCACCACTGTGCCGCCACCGTCGCCGCCCTCGGGTCCAAGGTCGATGATCCAGTCAGCGGTCTTGATCACGTCCAGGTTGTGCTCGATGACGATGACCGTGTTGCCTTTATCAACTAGGCCGTGAAGGACCTTGAGCAGCTTACGGACATCCTCGAAGTGCAGGCCCGTGGTCGGCTCGTCCAGGATGTAGACGGTCTTGCCGTCGGAGCGCCGCTGCAGTTCGGTGGCCAGTTTGACCCGCTGGGACTCGCCTCCAGACAGGGTGGGTGCTGGCTGACCCAAGCGGATGTAGCCCAGTCCCACGTCCACCAGGGTGTCCAGGTAGCGGGCGATGGAGGGATAGGCCTTGAAGAAGTGGGCGGCCTCCTCGATGGGCATGTCCAGCACGTCCGAAACGGTCTTGCCGTTGTAGGTGACTTCCAAAGTCTCCCTGTTGTAGCGCTTGCCATGGCAGGTCTCGCACTGCACGTAGACGTCGGGCAGGAAGTTCATCTCGATCTTGATGGTTCCGTCACCGTGGCAGGTCTCGCAACGGCCGCCCTTGACGTTGAAGGAGAAGCGGCCGGGACCATAGCCACGCACCTGGGCCTCCGGGGTCTTGGCGAAGAGCTGGCGGATCTTGTCCCAGACGCCGGTATAGGTGGCTGGGTTGGAGCGCGGGGTGCGACCGATGGGGTTCTGGTCCACATGGATGACCTTGCGCACCTGGTCCACGCCCTCCACCCGGGTATGCTTGCCAGGCACGATGCGGGCGTTGTTGAGCTGGTCGGCCAGGACCGGATAGAGGATGGAGTTGACCAGTGTGGACTTGCCGGAGCCGGAGACGCCGGTGACCAGTGTCATGACCCCTAGTGGGAAGGAGACCTTGAGGTTTTTCAGGTTGTTCTCCCGAGCCCCCACCACAGTCAGCTGCCGGGTCTTGCTGGTCTTGCGGCGGCGCTTGGGCACCTCGATGGAACGACGACCGGCAATGTAGTCTGCGGTGATTGAACGCGAGGCCTTGACCAGGTCCTGCGAGCGCCCGGAGAAGATGACCTCACCGCCATGCTCGCCGGCCCCCGGGCCAATATCGACCAGCCAGTCGGCCTGGCGTATGGTGTCCTCGTCATGCTCGACCACAATCAGTGTGTTGCCCAGGTCGCGCAGCCGCTGCAGGGTCTTGATCAGCCGATCATTGTCCCGCTGGTGCAGGCCGATGGAGGGCTCGTCCAGCACGTACATGACGCCCACCAGGCCCGAGCCGATCTGCGTAGCCAGACGGATGCGCTGGGCCTCGCCACCGGAGAGGGTGGCTGCGGCCCGTGACAGGGTCAGGTAGTTCAGACCCACGTCGTTGAGGAAGCGCAGGCGGGCGCGGATCTCTTTGAGGACCTCCCCGGCGATCTTGGCCTGGGCGCCCCCCATATGCAGGCCCTCCACCCACTTCAGGCTGGCGGATACGGCCATATCGCAGACCTGGGCGATAGACAGACCGTCCACGGTCACGGCTAGGACCTCGGGTTTCAAGCGCTTGCCTTGGCAGACCTGGCAAGGCACCTCGCGCATGTATGACTCGTAATACTGCTTCATGGGTTGGGAGTCGGTCTCGTCGTGGCGACGCATCAGGGTGCGGACCACGCCCTCGAATCCGGTGGTGTACTCGCGCAGGCGGCCCCAGCGGTTCCGGTAGGAGACATCCACCTTGAAGTCGTGCCCGTACATGACAGCATGGCGGACTTCCTCCGGCAGGTCCTTCCAGGGGGTCGAGGTGGAGAAGCCCATTTCCTTGGCCAGACCATCCAGCAGGTGGCCGTAGAAGCGCTGCTGGCTCTTGGTGCCGCTCCAGGGTTCCACGGCCCCGTCCTTGAGGCTCTTCTCCGGGTCGGGCACTACCAGCTCAGGGTCGATCTCCAGGTTGAATCCCAGGCCGGTGCAGGCCGGGCAGGCTCCATAGGGGGCGTTGAAGGAGAAGGTCCGTGGCTCGATCTCGTCCAGTTCCAGCTCGTGGCCGTTGGGACAAGACCGCTTCTCGGAGAAGGGTTGGCGACGCTCGGGATCCTTGGCATCCATATCCACGAAGTCGGCAACCACAGTGCCCTTGGCCAGTCGCAGGGCGGTCTCCACGGAGTCGGTCAGCCGCTGGCGCATGCCTTCGCGGATGACCAGTCTGTCCACCACCACCTCGATGGTGTGCTTCTTCTGCTTGGTCAGCTTGATGGAGTCGGACAGCTGGTGCATGTCCCCGTCGATGATGGCCCGGGAGTAGCCGTCGGAGCGCAGGAGCTCCAGGGTCTCCACGAACTCGCCCTTGCGGCCCTTGACGATGGGGGCCAGCAGCTGGAAGCGTGTCCCCTCGGGCCTGGACATGAGGGTGTCGACGATCTGCTGTGGCGATTGGGCGCGCACCTCAGCCCCGCAGACCGGGCAGTGGGGAATGCCGGTCCTGGCGAAGAGCAGACGCAAGTAGTCGTAGACCTCGGTGATGGTGCCCACGGTGGACCGGGGGTTGCGGTTGGTGGTCTTCTGGTCGATGGAGACGGCAGGGCTCAGACCCTCGATGAAGTCCACGTCCGGCTTGTCCATCTGGCCGAGGAACTGGCGGGCATAGGCGGAAAGGGACTCCACGTAGCGGCGCTGACCCTCTGCGAAGAGGGTGTCGAAGGCCAGAGAGGACTTGCCGGAGCCTGACAGGCCGGTGAAGACCACCATCCGGTTGCGGGGTATGGACAGGTTGACGTTCTTAAGGTTGTGGGCCCGGGCGCCTTGGATGACGATTTTTCGGTCGTTGGGCACCATGGACAGGTCCGCCACCAGGGACCCCTTGGATTCGATCATGCGCGGGTTTTCGATGGCCGCGTCCACTATCGACATAGGCTTGTTCTGCTGCTTCACGTGCTTCCCATCCGCTTCCCTGAAGACCCATGGCCAAGGCTGAGGCCAGAGCCTGACCATAATATCGCCTGGGCCGAATAATTCGAACAGGTGTTCGATGACGGCTTAGATGGACAAGTCCGGCGAATCAAGAGGCGGGCGTTTGCAACCGTTGAGGAAGCAGTCGTGCTGGTGGTCGTTGATCATGCCGGCTGCCTGGAGGAAGGAGTGGACGGTCACCGGGCCCAGGAAGCGTAGGCCCAGGTCGCGCATGTCCTTGCACACGATGGCTGACAGGTGGTCGTAGCGCGGTATGGACGAATCGTCCGGGTAGTCGTGATTGATTGTCAGCCCACCGGTAAAGGACCAGCAGTAGCGGTCGAATTCCTCCCCGGGGAATTGGCTGGCGACCACGACGGCATTGGCCACCGTGGCTTCGATCTTGCGTCGATTGCGGATGATGGCAGGGTCGGCCATGAGACGGTCGATTCGGTCGGTGTCGAAGGCGGCGACCGCTTGAATATCGAAGTTGTTGAAATCCTTGAAGAAGGCCTGACGACGATGCAGGATCAGCTGCCAGCTGAGCCCGCACTGGAATATCTCCAAGGAGAGCATAGCGAAGAGCCTCTGGGAGCCATGCAGGGGGCGGCCCCACTCATGGTCGTGGTAGCTGCGCATGAGCGGGTCGTCTACTCGAGCCCAGTCGCATCTATGTGAAGGTTCGGCCATGCTGTACTCCCCTTTCTGGCATTCGGCTTCAGGCTAGCACCGGCGGCAGTCCTGACCGGGTGGTCAATACCACCGAGTCAGGCTGGCCGATTTAGAGTTGAAGCAGAGGCCGGTCGGCCCATGCCCGGGGCCATCCCCATGGCGGCAGTACGGTTGCGGCCGGCAAGGAGAGGAAGCATGTGCCATGACTGACAAGGACAATCCGCGCAGACTCTGGACCGACAAGGAGGATCCGGTCGAGAGAGCCAAGCGTACCTCCCCTGCCATGCAGGGCAGCCAATCAGCCAAAAATTCAGCAGGTGCAGGTTCCACGAAATCGAGCTCTGCATCGGCAACTCGGAGTTCGACAGATGCACGTTCGGCATCTTCAAATTCGTCGGCTTCGGATTCATCAACTCCAGACTTGTCTGCTTCGGGTTCATCGCTTTCGGGTACTGCAGCCAAGCAGTCTGATGATTCGTCAAAGAAGGCAGCGGCTGGGAAAACCAGTGCTGATGAGACCGCCAATGGAGGCAAAGGTCGCTCTGATCGCAGCAGCAATGAAGCGACGCAGGGATCAAATCGGGCTCAGGAACAAGCAAAAGAGCAGTATCAAAAGCAGAATCAGCCTGAAAAGGAACAGGAATCCTCCAAGGGTCGCGGATGGAAGCTCTTCGAGGACATCCTGCTCTGGGTGGCCTGGGTGGCAATGGTGGGCTTCAACGGTTATGCGGAGGTCTACCACTTCAATGGCACGACCGTAGGTGGCCTGGCCCGCAAGGTCGACCTCTGGATCATGCCCGCCGGCTATGTTTTCGCCATCTGGGGGGTCATCTACATTGCCCTGGCCATATGGCTCTTCCGCTTCTGCCTGGCGGGCCCCAGCCGCAAACGCCTGGGATTCCTGCCCTTCACGCTGAGCGGGTTGCTCTTTGTGGCCACTTGCTGCCTGAATATCGCCTGGCTGGCTCTGTGGCACATGGAGCGCAACTTCTGGGCCCTGGTCATCATCCTCGTTCTGACTGTGCTGGCCTGGATGCTCTATGCCCTAGTGCGCAGGGACGCCACCAAGGCCGGAACCCCGACCGCCGCCAAGGCCCTGGACTGGATTCCCCTGTCCATCTACGCCAGCTGGCTGAGCGTGGCCACCGTGGTCAACGCAGGATACATGGTGGTCGCCGGGCACAAGGTCAGCAATGCCGTCCAGGGATTTGCCACCATCATCGTGGTCGGCGCACTCCTGGCCGTAGCCTATCTGATGAACAGGCATGGCAAAGACTGGGTCTTCGGCCTGGTGGTCATCTGGGCATGTCTGGGCATCGGCATCAGGATCTTCTCCTTCGCGGCCGCCATGGGTGTGTTGGTCATCGCCCTGACGGCCGTGGGCGCCTTCCTGGTCTACTTCCCCTGGAGCAAGTTCAGACTGGTCCGTCGCTGATTCATCCACGGCTCATCCATTGCCCCGTCAGCCGAGACGCACTGGCAGGGCTTGCTTCTTGCTACCATGATTCCTTGCAAGTTTTGAATCCACAAGGAAAGCGGGGTCGGAGGCGGCATGGCTATTGAGGCGCAGGGACTTGAGATCCGAATAGGTGCCCGACTACTGCTGCAAGCCACCGACTTCCATGTGACCAAAGGCGACCGCATCGGCCTGGTGGGTCGCAACGGCGCCGGCAAGACCACGTTGACCAGGGTCATCACCGGAGACATGCTTCCCTCGGCCGGCAAGGTGCGGGTGACCGGACAGCTGGGATACCTGCCCCAGTCCACACATGCGGGTGATTCCGAGCAAAGCGCCCTGGACCGGGTCATGAGCGCCAGGGACATCGCATCCATCATCCAGCGGATGCGTAAGGCCGAGACCGAGATGACCAATCCGGATCCCAAAATCATGGAAAAGGCCATGAAGCGCTACGATAAGGCCCAGCAGGACTTTGAGAACGCCGGAGGCTATGCGGCCCAATCACAGGCCATCGTCATGGGTGAGAGCCTGGGGCTCAGCCAAGAGACACTGCAGCAGGCACTGGGTACCCTCTCCGGCGGTCAGCGCCGACGGGTAGAACTGGCCAGAATCCTTTTCTCCGATGCCGACACCCTGATTCTGGACGAGCCCACCAACCATTTGGATGCCGACTCCATTGAGTGGCTCAAAGGCTACCTGCGCCGGTTCGAGGGCGGCTTTCTGATCATCTCACACTCGACCGAGCTGCTTGACGAGACCGTCAACCGCATCTGGCATCTGGATGCCCAGCGCTCCTGCATCGACATGTACACCATGGGATGGAAGGCCTACCTGCGCCAGCGGGTGGTGGACGAGGAGCGCCGACGCCGCGAACGCGAGGTGGCCGAGAAGAAGGCCGACCGCCTGATGCGGCAGGGCATCCGCCTGCACGCCAAGGCCACCAAGGCCGTGGCCGCCCAGAACATGATGCGCCGCGCCCAGCGCCTGCTGGCCGACACCCAGGAGGCGGAAAAGGCAGAAAAGGTGGCCGACCTGCGCTTCCCGGATCCCGCTCCCTGCGGCCGCACGCCCATCATGGCCGAGGACCTGTCCAAGGCCTACGGATCCAACATTGTCTTCGCCGGCATCAACCTGGCCATCGACAAGGGCTCCCGGGTGGTCATCCTGGGATACAACGGCGCTGGCAAGACCACCACCCTGCGGTTGCTGGCCGGCATCGAGCAGCCCGACACGGGCAAGGTGACCCTGGGGCATGGGGCCAAGATCGGCTACTTCGCTCAGGAGCACGACACCCTGGATAACGATGTCACCGTTCTGGAGAACCTACAGCATGTGGCCCCGGACCTGGACAACACCCAGGCGCGGACCATCCTGGGCTCCTTCCTCTTCTCAGGGGACGACGCCATGAAGCCCACCAAGGTTCTTTCGGGTGGCGAGAAGACACGCCTGGCCCTGGCCACCCTGGTGACCAGCCGGGCCAACGTCCTGCTGCTGGACGAGCCCACCAACAACCTGGACCCCGCCTCGCGGGACGAGATACTCAAGGCTATCGCCAAGTACGAGGGGGCCATTGTGCTGGTCACCCACGACGAGGGGGCCGTCAAGGCGCTCAACCCTGAACGGGTGCTGCTCATGCCCGACGGTGACGAGGACCTCTGGAGCGACGACTATCTGGATCTGGTGGCCGAAGAGTAGGAAGCCACCTGTTGGCCCATGGCTGTGGGTCGTCTGTGTCGTCAGCGGGTCAGTCGTCCTCCCCCAGGACCTCAACCCCTTTGACCCCAGGAGTCTGGCCTATGGATTCGACCAGCTCGGTCACGTCCCCCTTGCCCAACAGGTTGACGGTGACATCGGCGCCCTTCCAGGCATCCCGGTGCAGCTCGTGGATGGTCAGCACCCGGGACTCGAAGCCCATGCGGGTGGCCAGCAGCAGGGATTCACGCAGGCAGCCGTGGCCGTCTTGATAGACGATACGCAGAACTGTGTTCTGACGGTTGCGCAGGAACCACTTGAGGATGGGTGCGATGACCAGAACGGCCAGGAAGTAGAAGACGACAGCCAGGATGGCGATGGCGAAGAGCTGGACCCCGCAGGCCATGCCCACAGCAGCGGCCACCCAGATGGCACTGGCCGTCGTCAGACCCTTGACAGAATCGTGGTTGAAGAATATGACCCCGGCGCCGATGAAGCCGATGCCCGAGGCCACTCCGGCCGCAATTCGGGAGGCATCCCAAGAGTAGTTGCCTACAGCGGCTTGGATGCCGTAAAGGGAGACCATGGTGAACAGGCAGCTGCCCAGACCCACCAGAATATGGGTGCGGATGCCAGCGTCGTGTTTGAGGAACTCGCGCTCGAAACCGATCAGGCCACATAGGACCACCGTCAGGACCACTGCCATAATCTGGCCCGGGTTCGGCATTGCGAATCCCTGCATGAATTTCCTTTCCTGCCCTCGTAAATAGGCAGACCTTATAACGCTTGCAGGACATGGCCATCGGATAGAGTGGAGCCAGCACGTGGCCGGCCGTGCCGCCGCACGTGGACCTTTTGAATGAGGGGTGTGATGCCATGAAGCCGTCACCAGATGAACGCCGCGAAGCCCGGCGGACCCTGGCCACCAGCGCCTATTCAGCCGACATGATCCGATCCCTGGAGCAGCCGTTTTTGGATGACGGGGTGCCTCTGATGCGCATTGCCGCCGGATCCCTGGCCTCCGTGGCCGATGTCATGCTGACCCAGGCTGGACTGGAGCCGGCAGGCGCCAGGATCGTCCTGCTGGCAGGGGCCGGCAACAATGGCGGCGACGGGCTCTATGCCTCAGCTGATCTGGCCGGGCACGGGGCCGACGTGACTGTGGTGGCCACCGGACGCAGCCTGCACCAGGGTGGGCTGGATGCTCTTCTACGCGCCGGCGGAGTGGTCACGGCCCTGGATCCCCAGGCAGCCATCCCCGGCTGCGAGACCCCCTCCGGACCGGACCAAGCATCCGAGGAGATGGACCAGGCCTTGGAACTGTGCCGACAGGCGGATCTGATTATCGATGCCATGACGGGTATCGGCCTCAAGGGGGCGTTGCGCGGCATTCCCGCTGCTCTGGCCGTAGAACTGGGCATGGAGAGCGGTCTGCCCGACAGACCAGCCTGGCACGACCCCGCCGGCCAGGATAGGCCCTTGGTGCTGGCCGTGGATACCCCCTCCGGTTTGGACGTGGACGAGGGCACACTTCCCGGTGCCTACATTCCGGCAGATGTGACCGTGACCATGGGAGCCATGAAACCCTGCCTGATGCTGCCCCCGGCAGCCTATGTCTGCGGCAGAATCGTCCTGGTTGACTTCGGTTTTGACACTTCGGCCCTGGTCCCCAGCGTCTCCTGCATGAGCGCTGAGAACTGCGCCAGTCTCCTGAGAGCGCCTCGGGTAAATGACACCAAGTACAGTCGGGGCGTGGTCGGCCTGGTCACCGGATCCGCCCTCTACCATGGCGCCGGGCTGCTCTCCAGCAAGGCTGCTGCCAACGGCAACGTGGGCATGATCCGTTACTGCGGCCCCGAGCAGGTGGGCGACCTGATCCTGCAAGAGCTGCCCGAGACCGTCCTGGGCCGCGGAAGGGTTGAATCCTGGGTTCTGGGCTCTGGTGTACCCACCAGGCAAGCACAGGAGGCAGCTGGACCTCAAGGCCAGGACGATCAGCGTGATCTGATTGCCGATATACTCAGCCGTCAGGCCGCAGACCTGGACGAGGATGAAGCAGCAGCTGACCCGCCGGTAGTAGCCGATGCCGGTGCTTTGGATCTGCTGCCGGACCGGCTGGGCCCACGCACGGTGCTTACCCCACATGCTGGCGAAATGGCCGCCTTACTCAACTCGCATGGCGAGAACGTGAACGGCGACCTGGTCATGGCCGAACCCCTGCACTGGGCAATCCGAGCCTGTCAGCTGACCGGGGCCACCATTCTGCTCAAGGGGGCCATTACATTGGTCGTCGGCGAGGACGGCACCGACCGTCCCCGCGTCATGACCACAGGCTTCGGCCCAGCATGGCTGTCTACAGCCGGATCAGGAGACGTGCTTTCCGGAACCATCGGGGCCATGCTGGCACAAAATGCCGGACCAATCCAGGATGATGCCATGCTGATGGTGGATCTAACAGCTGCTGCGGCCTTCGTGCACGGGCTTGCCGGTTCTCTGGCCAGCGGAGGCAGGCAGACCGGCTGGGAGCAACCGCTGATCTTCGACCCGCGTAAGCCTCAGGATTTTGCGGATCTGGTAGCCCAGGACAGCCAGCAGGAAGGTCACGGGATAGCTTTAGGGCTTATGGGGCAGCCGATCCGTGCCGGCCAGGTGGCCGATGCTCTGCCCAGGGCTATAGGTCTGGTCATGTCAAGAGCCGCAGGGTCTGCTGATCAAATCGACCAATCCGCCCAGGAAGGCGACGATGCTTCCCTCTTCTTCGAAAACAGCTCGCTCTGGTTCTAAAAACACGTCATCAGAAAAGGAGTCGATTTGATGACCTCGCAGCTCATCGTCATGCGTCACGGAGAAAGCGTCTGGACTCAGAAGTCGGTCAACCGTTTCGCCGGTTGGGTGGACGTGCCTCTGACGGATCGCGGACTGCAACAGGCCCGCCATGCCGGACAGCTGCTCAAGGAATCAGGCCTGCTGCCCGACATGGTCTTCACCTCTCTGCTGACCCGAAGCATCGTCACTGCCAACACGGTGCTGGACCTGGTTGATCGGGCCTGGATTCCGGTAGAGCGCACCTGGCGGCTGAACGAGCGCCACTATGGCGCATTCCAGGGACAGACGCGACCGGCCATGCTGGAACGCTATGGTCAGCAGCAATTCGACATTTACCGACGTTCCTACGATGTCAGGCCGCCTGCCATCGAAACCGATTCACCATACTTTCAGGGACCGGATCCACGCTATTACCCTGCCATGGGCGACGGGCTGGACAGCCAGAATCCGGCCGAGATCCGCGCCGAGTGCCTCAAGGATCTGCTGCTCCGTCTGCATCCCTACTGGCGAAGCCGGATAGCCCCCAACCTGGCCCAAGGTCGGACTGTGCTCATCGTCACCCATGGTTCCGTGGTTCGGAGCCTGATCAAGGTCCTTGAAGACGTTGACGACAAGGACATCCGGTCCATCAACGTGCCCACGGGCGTTCCTATGGTCTACAACTTCAAGACCGATGAAGATGGCAATCTTCAAGTCATGGGTCCGGGTCACTATCTTGATCAGAAGGCTGCGAACCAGGGCATAGCTGAAACCGCGGCCTTGGGCCGATAGAGACTTGGGTATAGATTTGCTTACATGACACTGCTCCAACTGCGCTACATCGTCAAGATTGTCGAATGCGGCTCCATGAACGAGGCCTCGCACGAGCTCTACATCTCCCAGCCGGCTCTGAGCTCATCGGTCAAGGAGCTGGAAAACGAGCTGGGCATCGAAATCTTCACCCGCCACTCCCAGGGGATTGCTCTGACAGTAGACGGGGCGGAATTCCTTACCTATGCCAGGCAGATTCTGGATCAGACCGACCTGCTGGAGGCTCGCTACCGGCAGGTCAGGCCCCGCAAGCAGCTCTGCCGGGTTTCAACCCAGCACTACATGTTCGCTGTGGAAGCTTTCGTGGAGATGATCAACTCCATCGATTCGGATGAGTACGAATTCACCATACGAGAGACGCGCACCAGGGATATCATTGACCAGGTGGCCACTCTTCAGTCCGAGATAGGCATCATCTACGAGTCCGACTTCAACAAACGGGTCCTGTCCAAGATGCTTCGTGAGAAACACCTGGACTTCCATCCCCTCTTCCGTGCAGATCTGCATGTCTTTATCGCCCGGACCAACCCCTTGGCTGATCGGGCCATGGTGACCATGAAGGACTTGGAGCCCTACCCCTTCCTGCAGTATGAGCAGGGCGAGGAGGGTTCCTTCTATTTTGCAGAGGAGGCAGTCTGGCCCGACTACTCCCCCAAGCAGATCACCGTGAGCGACCGGGCCACGATGCTCAACTTCATCGTCGGGCTCAACGCCTACACGGTCTGCACTGGCATCGACAACGAGGACCTGAACAACGAGAAGATCGTCAGTGTCCCCCTGGAGTCGGATGAATCCATGCTTTTGGGCTGGATCGTCAACAGCCGGACCAAGCTGTCCCATGCCGCCGAACTCTACTTGGACAAGTTACGCCAGGTGGTGTCCAACCACGGATATTCGCTGATCGAGCAGGAGTCAAGCAAGTAATAGTCAGGCAAGCGATAGCCGAACCAACAAAGGCTTAACAGGCAAACAACCGAACTGATAACGGCAATCCTTAATTTTTGCCACAGATCATAGCCCTTAGCAGTTGCCGCTTATTCTGCTTTCAGCGCTGTTCCTCGGGCTCCGATGGATGGCATCTTCCCTTGGTGACCCACATCCTGCGAATTCAGTCCCAGGGCCTTGAGCAGGGCCCGGTCCAGATGTTCCAGGCCTCCCTGGCTCTTTGCAGCTGCGGTCAAATCCCAGACTTTGCCGTTGATCATGATGGTGGGGGTCGAGAACTCTCCTTTGGCATCCTTGGCGTCCTTGCGGGTGATGGCATAGGCGTTGACCTTGTCCACCCATGGTCTGTAGGTGCCCTGGGCAAAACGGTCTGCCAGGGACCTGGGCACGCCCACCCCAACGGCCTGGTCGGCCAGGCGCGCGTCGGAGACGGCCTGATAGGAGCTTTCATTGGGCTGGAAGTCGGTAGCAAAGACGGCGGCGGCGAAGGCCGGCAGATGATCCGGATCCTCCTGGGCCACCATGGCCAGGGCGTTGTCGACGCGGCTGGAGTACTGGTCACTGGAGGCCGAATCAAGGAAGTTCAAAAAGTTGTAGGTGACGTTGATCTGGCCTGCGCTAATCATGCGCTGCAGCTGGGGATCAATGACCCGGCCCACCTTGCCACACCATGGGCACATAGGATCCATGAAGATTTCAAGGGTAGGCACACCAGCAACCTTCTTCTTGCTGCCGACTCCCTTAGCTGAGACGGTCAGCCCTCCCTGGTCGTCGGCAACTGACGGCTTGACGGTGACCGCTTGCAGTGCCTTGTAGGCCTTGGCATCCCCAGTGGGGCCCTTGCTGACTTGGGCGGTCGATACTTCCGACGAAGGCTTTTGGGCTGACTGGTCGTCTCCTGAACGGCTAGTCCACAGCATGTAGAAGCCGGCTACAAGCACCAGCACAAGAGCGATCGCAACCAGTATTAGCGGTAGCCTCCGAGACCGCTGAGCAGGCCGGCCTGGCTCTTCCGGTTCCTCAACAGTCGAAGGACGCTCATCAGCAGGTTCTGCCTCATCCGAAGATTTCTCTGCACTAGTTGCTGTGTCAGAAACGGCAGGCTTGGCCGTCTCCTCTGAATTCGTCTGAGGAGCGGCATTCACTTCGTCGACCTCAGTCTGGTCCGGTTCCTCATGACCATTCTGCTCCAGCGGTTTCGTCATGATCCATGGCCTTCCTTGCGATGATGATCCGTCGGCGTGCCCGTCGGACCTTTACCAATCTACACGAGGGTCATCCGACAGAATGACCATTCGAAGAATGTGCGTCAATGCGGCCCTGCACGCACAATCAACATATCGATATGAGCCAGGCATTTGCTCAGGCACCGTAGCGCGCCAGATAGTTCCTGGCGGCATCGGCCGTGCGCTGGTCCAGAATGGGCGACCCGTCCGGACCCTTCATAGAGGCGGCCGCGCCAAAGATCTGGCGGACGTTGACGATGCTGATAACCGGGAAGTGGAACTCGTCCATGATGGACTCCACGGCCGAGCCTTGCCCCTGTCCGGTGCGCTCCATTCGGTCCACGGAGAGCACTAGGCCGACGATGGTCACCTTGGCCTGGGACATGATCTTGGGCATCACCTGTCGGACCGCAGTCCCGGCGGTCATGACATCATCCACCAGCAGCACCCTCATGCCATCCCTGAGCTGGGTGCCGACCATGAGGCCTCCATCGCCATGGTCCTTGACCTCCTTGCGGTCAAAGGTGTAGCCGACCGGCATGCCGTGCGCCCCGCTCAGCGCTATGGCGGTGGAGACGGCCAGGGGAATTCCCTTGTAGGCCGGGCCGAATACCGTGTCGATGTCGGCGGGCAGGGTCCCCTGCTTCACAGCCTGTACAATGGTCCGGGCGTAAAACTCCCCCAGCAGGGCAATTAGCCGTCCGTCATTGAAGGCCCCGGCGTTGATGAAGTAGGGAGAGCGTCGCCCTGACTTCAGGGTGAAGTCACCGAACTTGAGCGCTCCGCTCTGCAGCAGGAAGCTGGTGAAGCCCTCCTGGATGCGGCGGGTCTGCTCTTGGGCATCCCCGTCATGGTCGGTCTTGTTTTCTGTTGCGGATGCGCTCATCGCCAGCACTCACCTTTCTTGAGCAAATCGGCCAAATCGGGCCGCTTGTCCAACAAATCATCCAGTTCGCGGGCCACCCTCATGGGCGCCACAGGGTCCACCAGGGCCGCAGCCCCCACCTCCACGGCGTTGGCCCCCGCATAGAGGAATTCCAAGGCCGTGCGTCCCGAGTCGATTCCTCCGATGCCGATGATGGGAATGTCGGGCAATGCCTGGCGCACCCGCCAGACAAAAGACAAAGCGATGGGCAGAATGCAGGGGCCTGAGACACCACCGGTGCCTTGGGCCAGGATAGGCTTGCCTGTATTGATGTCGATGCGCATGCCCACCAGGGTGTTGATCAGGCTGAGGGCATCTGCTCCCCCATCAACGGCCGCTCGGGCCACCTCCACAATGTCCGTGACGTTGGGGGTCAGCTTGACCACCATGGGCTTGTCGGTCAGGCCCCGCAGCCGGGTGATCAACCGATTCAGAGCCTTGGCATCAGTGCCTACGGACATCCCTCCATGTGAGACGTTGGGGCAGGAGACGTTGATCTCCAACATATCAGCCGGGGAGTCTGCCAGCCGTTCCACAACGATGGCGTAGTCCTCGTCGCTGTGGCCGGCCACGTTGGTGACCACGGTGGCTCCCAGGGCTTTGAGTCTGGGCAGTTCGTCCACCAGATAATGGTCCACGCCCGGGTTCTGTAGGCCAACAGAGTTGACCATGCCGGCTGGGCTCTCGGCGGTCCTTGGCGTTGGATTGCCTTCCCAGGGAACCGGCGAAACCCCCTTGGTGGAAATGGCGCCCATCTGGGAGACGTCGTAATAACCCCCGCAGGCATCCAGGTTGAATGTGCCCGAGGCGGTACCCACCGGGTTCTTCCAAGGCGTGCCGGCCACAACAGTGCCATGCCGCCAGACGTGCGGCTCCAGAGGATCCATGGCTATGGCCGTCTGCATCTCTGCGATTGTCCGCTGGCTCATCGCGGCATCTCCTTGCTTCCTTCTGCATCCCAGATAAGACGATCGGCAGCGAAGACCGGGCCGTCCTTGCAGACCTTGAGCCTGCCGTCAACGGTATCGACCACGCAGGCGACGCAGGTACCATAGCCGCAACCCATCCGGGACTCCATGCAGCACTGGGCAGGCAGGCCGGTCTTGCGGGCCCAGGCGGCCACGGCCCGCATCATGGGCAAGGGTCCGCAGGTCAGGATGATGGTCCGTTCGGTATCGATGTCGCCGCTAACCCGATCCAAGAGGGTTATGACATCCCCGGAGGCATTGTCGATGGACTCCAGCCGATCGGTCAGCGAGCCCATGATGGCATCGGCGAACCGATGGTCCCGGTAGCCCAGCAGGGCGGTGGTGCTTACACCGGACCGGCCTTGGAGGCATTGGGCTGCGCGAATCAGCGGAGGAACACCCAAGCCGCCGCCTACCAGCAGATAGTCTGCGGGCTTCTCCAGGTCGAAGCCATGGCCCAGGGGCCCAAGCAGGTCCACAGCCATGCCCGGTTGTAGGAGGGAGAATTCATTGGTCCCTTGGCCAACTACGGCGAAGATAATCTCGATCTGCTCGCCCGCCAGAACCCGGCTGATACCGAAAGGTCTGGGCATCATGGTCATGCGATCTGCAGAGTAAAGGTTGATGAAGGCTCCTGCAGGGGCGTGGGCGGCCAGGTAAGGGTCGCGGATGGTCATTCGCCAGACCTGCCGGTCCAGGGGCTCCATGCCGGTGACCTGGGCAGTACGCCGTCCAGGCAGCCGACCTGCCCGTTCGGCCTGTTCTTCCACCCGACTGGTGGATATAAAGAGGTTGGTTTTCATCGGGCCTCCTTGATCGCCTGATTGAGATCGTCCTTCATAGCCTGCGCAGCTTGGCGGGCATCGCGGGTGACCATGCCCAGGGCCGCCTGAACGCTGAGCCGCGGGCTGTAGTCCGGATCCTTCCGCCAGGCTGCGATGATTCCCCGAGAGGAGTTGACCACAGCGCCGCCGCCGGACTGGTCGAACATGGGCACCACGTCGGCCGCTGAACCGCCCTGCGCTCCGTAACCGGGGACCAGGAAAAAGGTGTGGGGCATGGCCTGCCGCAGAAGGGCGCCATCCTCAGGATGGGTGGCGCCGACCACAGCACCAAGCCTGGAGTAACCCGATTCCCCGATGGAGGATTGTCCCCAGGATTCCACCAGATCTCCCAGGCGCTGATAAATGGTTCCCCCGCCTGAGGCCGTGTCCAGGCCCAGTTCCTGTATTTGGCTGCCCGAGGGATTGGATGTGCGCACTAGGGCGAACAAGTCGCCCTGGATGTGCTCGGCAGCCTGCAGGAAGGGTTCCACCCCGTCGGAGCCCAGGTAGACATTGATGGTCAGGGCATCCTCGTACCAGGGGAATCTCCCGCCACTGTGAGCCGGCCCGTCGATCGTCTGCCCAGGAGTGAAGGGTAGAGGGAGCCCGTCCAGGTGGGCGGCGTAGGCCTCAGCCGTGGAGCCGATGTCACCGCGCTTGACATCCCCGATGATATAGAGGCCACGGTCGGCTGCGGCTCGGCAGGTGCCGGTGTAGGCCCTGATGCCCCAAGGTCCCAGTGCCTCGTACATGGCAATCTGAGGCTTGACTGCAGGCACCAGGTCGGCCACGCCTTCCAGGATGGCCAGGTTAAAGCGCAGATAAGCCCTGGCCAGGTGGTCCGCCCAGACAGCCTGAGCCTGTTCGCCCTGGGTCTGCTGCAGGTCCTTGGGGTCCAGGCCCATCTGAGCCATGCTCCGGGCTGCGCGCTGTCTGGCCTGTTCGATCAGCTGGCTGGGCAGCAGTTCCGGTCGCGGATCCAGACCGACCACGGTCGGATTGTTCTTGTCCTGGACGAGCGCAGTCAGTCGGTCCATGCTCGGATCCTTTCCCTGGTGATGACGCGGCTTGCGGGCAGGCGGGAGAATACCAGACGCCCATCCTTTATGGTGGCCATGACCCGTCCGGCCAGCCCTGCTCCGGCGAAAGGGGTGTTCCGTGACTTGGAATGGAAGCGGCTGGGATCTACCTCCCACTTGGCCTCGGGGTCCAAGATGACTAGGTCAACAGGTGGCAGATTGGCATCGCTGTGACGGTCGGCCTCCAGCTGCAGGTGACCGGCTTTATTGACCTTGTTCGCCGTATGCGAGGGCAGGTCTTCGGGCAGGAGCCGACGCATGCCCATGAGCTCGGCTGGAGCCAGAGACATGAGTTCGATCAGGCGGTCATGGCTGACGAGCCCGCTCTCGACCAGGACCTGGTTGCAGACTGCATAGGCAGTTTCCAGACCGATGATGCCGTTGGGGGCATCCTTGAGCCCCAGTGCCTTCTCAGCGCTGGTGTGGGGGGCATGGTCGGTGGCAATCATGTCCACGGTGCCGTCGGCTACGGCCTCAAGTGCAGCCTGCTGGTCAGCGCGGGAACGCAGTGGAGGGTTCATCTTAGCCATGCTGCCGCAACGCAGCAGGTCCTCGTCGCAGAGGGCCAGATAGTGGGGTGCGGTCTCGCAGGTGACCGGCAACCCACGGGTCTTGGCCCGGCGAACAGCCTCGAATCCCCCGGCAGTACTGACATGCTGCAGATGCACCCGGGTGCCGGTACGTTCTGCCAGTTCGATGTCCCGATTGATAATGGCGGTCTCGGTGGAGGCGGGAATCCCTTCCAGCCCCATCCTGCGGCTGACGGCCCCCAGGTTGACCTGACCATGCTCGTGGTGTTCACAGTGATCCAGGATGGGCAGGTCGAATTCTCGGGCATTGGCAGCAACGGCCTCCAGGGTCTGATCGGTTACTGCCGATCCGTCATCGCTGATGGCCACTACAGGATGGTCGTATCCGCGGCCAGGCAGGTGACTCGACCAGTCGTCTGGGTTTGAGGCCTGCCTGCCGGCCCGGTCCAGAGTGGCCGCCACGCAGAGGTCGTAGTCCACCGGCAGGCTCAGCCCATGGTCCTGCTCGTAGGATTCCAGGTAGTCGATGATCGTACGCCCATCGGCCATCCTCGCACGGCCGTCCATGGCTGGCTGGGTATTGGGCATGAGCAGTATCAGCCCGTAGCCTCCGGCAGCTGCGGCAGCTGTGCCGGTGACCATGTCTTCTTTGTCAGTTTGGCCAGGGTCGCGCAGGTGGACGTGCGGGTCTACCAGGGCCGGAGCCAGTACCAGCCCCGAGGCGTCTATCTGATCCACCTCTGCCGACATGGCGCCGGTCTCGTCAATCAGCGTGCTGTCAACCGTCTGGGGAAGCACCAGATCGACCGCCCTGCCGGTGCGCCAATCAGTCAACCCCAGCAGCCGCATGTCAGTCTTCTGCCTTCTCGTCGCAGTAGTCACAGCGATAGACACCGGCAGCGTCCAGGTGGAAGCGCTGGTCCACACCAGTCTCCACCGTGGTGACGCAACGAGGGTTGACGCAGGTGATGACGTTGACCAGATGGTTTGGCCGGTCAGGCTGATGCTTGCTGACGATCCGGCCCTGCCTGACTACATCGACGGTGGCCTCGGGGGCGATGAACCCAAGGGCGGTCAGGTCCAGATCACCGGTCTGCTCGATCTTGATGATGTCCTTGGAACCGTACTTGCGGCTGTCCGTATTCATGATCAGGGCCAGCCGGGTCTTCGCCGGGTCCACGCGCAGGTAGTGCAAGACCTTCAAAGCTGTGCCCGCACGAACGTGGTCGATGATGATGCCGTCAACAATGCTGGTGACCTTCATGCCGCCACCTCCTTCTGCTTGCGGTAACCGGGCAGCTCGTCGCCCAGCAAGGCGCTCTCCAGGGCCATTCTGACCAGCATGCCGTTGCGAACCTGCTGGAAGTAGGCCGCACGCGGATCATCGTCCACCTCCACGGCAATTTCGTTGACCCTGGGCAACGGATGGAGGATGGCCATGTCGGGGCGCGCAGCCCGAAGCTTGTCGGCATCCAGAATGTAGGTGTCACGCAGACGCAGGTAGTCGTCCTCGTTGAAGAATCGCTCCTGCTGGACGCGGGTCATATAGAGCACGTCCAAATCGCCGATGACACCGTTCAGATCCCCGGTCTCACGGTAGGTGCAATCGGCCGAAGAGCGGATCCGTTCCAGAACGTATTCGGGAGTGCGCAGCTCGTCGGGGCTGATCAGGACGAAGTCCACGTGGCCCAGTCGGCAGAGGGTGGTGATCAGGGAGTGGACGGTACGACCGAAGGTCAGGTCCCCGCACAGACCGATGGTCAGATGGTTCAGCCGACCCTTGCGGGCACGGATGGTGGCCAGGTCGGTCAGGGTTTGGGTCGGGTGCATGTGCCCACCGTCACCGGCGTTGATGACTGGGACCGTAGCCGCCTGGGAGGCCACCAAGGCAGCACCCTCCTTAGGGTGGCGGATGGCCACGATGTCAGCGTAGTTGGAGACCGTCTTCAGAGTGTCGCTGATGGACTCCCCCTTGGAAACGCTGGCCAGCTGGGCGCCGGCGAATCCTATGACCTGACCTCCCAGACGGAGCATGGCCGTCTCGAAGCTGAGCCGTGTGCGGGTGCTGGGTTCATAGAAGAGCGTGGCCAGGACCCGGCCGTCGCAGGTGTGGGCCACCTGACGGCGATGGGTGTCTATGTAGGCCGCACGATCCAGCAGGTCCAGGATCTGGGTCATGGGAATGTCGTCGAGGGTAACCACACTTCGCCCACGAAGCGGAACGACGGCGGAAGAGGTGTTGGATGCGTGATCAACTTGTTGGGACAACGGCTCACCTTCCTCAAGGTGGCCACCTTATGTGACCTGAACAAGCATACGACCCCGGATGGACCCAGAGTCAGCGGCCGTAAAAGAGTCGTTCCATGACCTGCCTACAGCGGCGCATGGCCGCTAGCAGCTCGTTGACGAAGTGCTGGCCCCGGTGGGCCGGGTAGCCCAGGCAGACCGCGATGCCCCCCAGAACCTGCCCGTCGTCGGGCAGGATGTCCGCCTGGGAGACACGACCGGACCAGAGGAAGTTGGCGTTCCGGGCTGCGGTGCAGAGCACCCAGCTGCGGCGCAGGGCCTTGGCATCCTTGGCCTCTATGAGTCCCGCAGACTCCAAGGCATCCAAGGCGGTCAGCGTCCCGGTGACCTGTAGCTCAGGCAGATCGTGGGCGTGACGCAGCTGGAGGAGCTGAACCGTCCATTCCACGTCAGACAGCCCTCCCCGACCCAGCTTCAGATGCCGATCCCGACGCACGCCGCGCGGAAGTCGCTCCGCCTCCATTCGGGCCTTGAGGCGGCGGATCTGCCCTAGCTCCTCCTCATTGGGCGGCTGCTCGGGGTAGCGAAGCGGATTGGCTATACCCTCCAGAAAATCCTTGGCCAGAACAGCATTCCCAGCTGCGAATCTGGCACGGATCAGGGCCTGATGTTCCCAGGTTTCTGACCAGTCGCGGTAGTAGCGCTGGTAGGAGTCCAGGGAACGCACCAGAGGCCCCTGACGTCCTTCGGGACGCAGGTCGAAGTCCAGGTCGATGCCGGGCTCCAGGCTGGCCGGTCCAGCCAGGACGGCCCGCAGATCGGCAGTCACGCCACGTGCGAATTCAGCCGTCTGGTCCTGGTCGGCGCCTGATGCGGGACGGTATACCAGCATGATGTCGGCGTCCGAGTTGAAGTTGACCTCCCTGCCCCCGTAACGGCCCATGGCAATCAGGGCCATTTCTGCCGGCGCTTGACGCGGTTCTTCATCACTCGAACCTGTCTGACCCAGACGGTGGTCCACGGCCCAGTCCAGGGCGGCATCGATAGCTGCATCGTAAACATCGGACATGCCCGCTAAGCAGGCCTGCTGATCGTCCACACCGCTCATCCAGCCCAACCCGATCCGCTCGATTTCCTGGCGGCGCATGGCCCGCACTGCAGTGGCGAAATCCTCCAGCGAGTCCGCATGCCGGGTTCGGTAAGCTGCAGCGCGCTTGTCCAAGGTGGCTCGATCACGGGGGATCATATCCTGATCGTGACCCAGCCAGGTCACCGACTGGACGGATCGAGCCAGGGCGCCGGACAGGTAACGCGAGTTGGACAGGATATGGCAGAGGCGGCGGGCTGCGGAGGTGGAGTCCCGTAGAAAGCCCAGGTAGGTGCTCTTGCCGCCGAAGTGCTCCTCCAGGGTTCGCCAGCCCAGGAGTCCCATGTCAGGGTCTTGCCCCTCCCCCAGCCACTGAAGGACGGCGGGCATGAGAATCCGGTTGATACGTGCCGATCGAGTGACCCCTGTGGTCAGGGCCGTGACATGGCGAATGGCTGCATCAGGGTCCGCGAAGCCAATAGATGCGAATCGGGCACGTGCCGCCTGGGGGCGCAGGCTGACCTCATCCTCGTCCACCTGGGCGTTGATGGGCAGCATGGGACGGAAATAGATGGCCTGGTGAAGGTTGCGGACCTCGATCCTGGTGGCTTGGTATTGGGCCAGCATCTGGTCGGCATGCAGTCCGAAGGCCCGGGCCAGTCGCCGAAGATCACGGTTATTCTCCAGCTCTTCCAGGCTGGGTGGCCGATGGCCGGGGGCGCCTGAACGGTTGATTTTTGGAAAGAGGTGGGTGCGACGCAGCTGCCACATCTGCAGACGATGCTCCATGACCCGCTCAAACCGGTAGTCATGGTCCAGCTGGTCGCCGTGCTTGCGTGAAATGTAGCCGCCGCGCGACAGGGCCTGCAGGGCATCCAGGGTGGCAGGACAATGCAGATCCTCGTCGCTGGAGCCATGAACCAGCTGGAGCATTTGGACGGTGAATTCCACGTCCCGCAGTCCGCCCTGGCCCAACTTAATCTCGCGCTCCTTGCGGTCCTCTGGTATCAGCCGCTCCACACGCTGGCGCATCCGCTGGCAATCGTAGACGAAGTTGGGTCGCTGACATGCTCCCCAGACCAGGGGCTCGACCATGGCCGAATAGTCCTCGCCCAGGTCCTTGTCGCCCGCAACCGGACGGGCCTTGAGCAGAGCCTGGAACTCCCAATTCTCAGCCCATTGGGCATAGTAGTCAGCGTAGGAGGCCAGACGGCGCACCAGAGGGCCGTCACGTCCCTCGGGCCTCAGGGTAGTATCGACCTTCCAGAGCGGCGGCTCCGTCGAACCGGGGATGACCGACTGGCAGACCCGCTGCAGGAGGACGGCCATGGCAGTACCCACGGCGATGGGATCTGTCTCGCTTGTGTCCGCCCCCGAAGCCGGCTCCACCAAGTACATGAGATCCACATCGGACACGTAGTTGAGTTCCTGGGCACCCAGCTTGCCCATGCCAATGACCGTCAGACGGCATGAATCCGCATTGGGAACCTGACGACTGGCGATGCTCAGAGCCCCTTGTATTGCAGCGTCGGCCATGTCCGACAAAGCGCGGCTGATTTCCGGCTCCAGCTCTAGAGGATCCTCTGCTGCCAGATCCCGGGCCATGACGGCAGCCAGCTGCAGCCGGTATTCGAACCGCAGCGCATCGGCGTAGGTCGCCAGCGAGGGCACGGAGTCCGAATTTGCCTCCGCCTTATCCAAGGCGTCAAGAACCCGCTTCTGTCTGGTTTCCGCCGTGCAGTCAGCCAGGTGGTCAGGGTCGAAGGTGGCCGCCTCTACCAACTCCGGCCGCGAGCGCATCAGTCGGCCCATGGCCTCCGAGGCCCCCAACACCCTGATCAGCGACTGGGCGGCCTCTTTGTTTTCCATTGGGGATCCGGCAAGAAAGTCCGGCCGGGCTCCCTGTGGATACTGCTCCAGAATTCGTATCAGCCCAGCAAGGGCTTCGTCCGGATCACAGGCCTGGTCGAGGCTCTGGACCAGGGTTTGCTCCAGCTCCTGATCGTCCACCATGCGGGCAAGCCGATCCAGCCTAACCCGGGCCTTGTCCAGGTCGTGCAGCCCAAGGTGTATTAGGGTCGAAGTGGACGGTCGCGCCGGATCTGCCATGACTTATCCCCTGCCTTTCCTCAGGCTCCGCAACGCCTCTGATATCTGCAGAACCGGTACAGGCATTATAGGGGTGACGGGTCGTCAGCCCTTGCGGCCATCCCGAAATGCGCAGTATATGTAGTGAAAATCAGGATGGGCCTAGTAAACAGGCTGCCGTTCTACGCTGCCTCAACCAGAGAAAGGATACAACAGCCAATGTCGGCGGATCATAGGTGACACCGTTATCCGCATCGACAATGCGACGAATCCCGAGGTAGTGGTCCTGGGAGGCATTCTGAGCACAACCTGAGACCTGTTTCAAATCCCCTCGGGGAGACCCTTCAACGTACGCTTTCCCTGACACCATGGTTTCTATAGAGGTGCTTACTATCCGCCACCCATTATCGATTTCGCTCTGTGGCGGCTAGGATGGCTGTCGATAGCGCCCACAAACACATTGATGTGTCAACAAAGTCCGCAGGTCGATCATCGTAGAGGAAGTGACCTGGAATGCATGAAACGGCTATCCTGATGCAGATGGACGAGCCGACGGCCTCCTTGTCTGTCATGCAGTCCGTTGAGTTGCTCAACTACATTAAGAGGATGCGTTCCGAGGGCCGCAGCATTCTCCATCTGTCGCGATTTGCTGGACGTTTGCGCTGTTTTCGAACGCATAGCGGTCATGTGTGGCGCCAGAAAAGCCTTACCCGAACAATCATGAACGAAGGAATCCTAGAATGCAACTGACCGATATCCTCCTGACCGTCGTCTGTGCCCTGATAGGACTGGCATGGGGACTGATTTGCGGACTTCTGCCGAAGAAAAACGACCGACTTACCGATTCGCAACAACGCTGGACACCGGTCTTACCTCTGGTCGGGGTCGGTTTGGTGGTGATTCTCATTCTGTTGGGACGTGATCTGGCCTCCTGGATAACCATCGGAGCGATGGTTCTTGGGCTGTTGATTGGCATAATACCGCCGCTGAACAGAGTTGCGCTCAAAGCCTGCCCATGGCTGAGGCCCCGCACCGATGATCAAGGCCGAAAACGTCGCTGAAAGCCGGAAATCACGCTTTTACGGTCATCGGTGCGGGGCCTAAACTGCTTTTATTCGGTCATTTCTGGCTACTGACCGGCTCCTCCTTGGCGCCAACCTGTCGGAAGAGGTGACGGACGTTGTGCCAGATGCGCCTGGTGACGCCGGAGTGGTTCATGGAGTAGAGGTGGATACCGTCCACTCCATGGGCCACCAGGTCGGCGATCTGCTGTGAGGCGTAGATGATGCCCGCCTCGCGCAGGCTGGCCCGGTCGTCACCCCAGCGATCCAGGATGGACTCGACCGCAGCCGGGATCCGCGCCTTGCAGACTTCGCTCATGTGCCGTACCTGGCCCTCGTTGGTGATGGGCATGATGCCAGCCTCAATGGGCACCTGGATGCCGGCTGCCCGAGCCCGGTCCAGGAAGTCTAGAAAATCAGCATTGTCGTAGAAGAGTTGCGAAACCAGATGATCCACGCCGGAATCGACTTTGATTCGCAGATTCTCCATGTCCTCCTCGGGCGAGGCGGCCTCCGGGTGGGTCTCCGGATAACAAGCTCCGTATATCGACAGGTTGGGCCGACGGGAGCGGATGTAGGCTGCAAGGTCGCTGGCATGTTCGAATACTCCGGCGGGCTCACGGCCCTCCACGCTGTCGCCGCGTAGGGCCAGCACCGCTGCCACCCCTGCATCGTCGAACATGTCCAGTGCCTGGTCGATCACCTCGCGGTCCGCATACTGGGCGGTCAAGTGCGCCACGGCAGGGATGCCATATTCGGTATGTATGGTCTTGGCTATGCGGGCCGTGGCCGTGCGGTCCGAGCGCCGACCGGTCCCGTAAGTCACCGAGATGAAGTCGGGCATCAGTCCCTCAAGCCCATCCAGGGTGTCATAGATGGTGCCCACCGGGGCATCACGCTTGGGGGGAAAGACCTCCAGGGAAAAGATAGGCTCATGCATGATCCGACTCCTGACTGGACGATAGCTCCGCGCGCACCTGATGGGCGGCGGCCACCATGTGCTCCAGGCTGGGCCAGGTCTCCTTATCGCCTCGGGTCTTGAGTCCGCAGTCGGGATTGATCCATACCTTGGCCGCATCGAGCTTCTTCAGTATGGCGTGGATCCGGTCCACGATCTCCTCGGTGGAGGGGATGCGCGGCGAGTGGATGTCGTAGACTCCAGGGCCTGCCTCGGTCTCGAACTTGGCCTCCTGAATGGCATCAAGAACGGTCAGATCGGAGCGGGAGGCTTCGAAGGAGATCACATCGGCGTCCATGGCATCAATGTCCTTGATGATGTCGTTGAACTCCGAGTAGCACATGTGGGTGTGAATTTGGGTAGTGGGTTTAACCCCGGAATGAACCAGACGGAAGGCGGGAATGGCCCAGTCCAGGTATCGGCTGTGCCAGTCGGAGCGCCGCAGCGGCAGCTTCTCGCGCAGGGCGGCCTCGTCGATCTGGATGATGCGGATGCCAGCGGCCTCCAGGTCCAGGACCTCATCACGGATGGCCAGGGCCAGCTGGCGGGTCTGCTGCTTGTGATCGATGTCCTCGCGGGGCCAGGACCAGTTGAGAATGGTCACCGGACCGGTCAGCATCCCTTTGACCACATGGTCGGTGCGGGACTGGGCGTATGAGGACCAGCGCACGGTGATGGGCCGGGCGCGGGAGATGTCCCCCCAGACGATCGGAGGCTTGACGCAGCGGGTGCCATAGGACTGGACCCAGGCATTCCGGGTGAACAGGTAGCCCTTGAGGTTCTGGCCGAAGTATTCGACCATGTCGTTGCGCTCGAACTCGCCATGGACCAGAACATCCAGGCCAATCTGCTCCTGGTGGTCGATGACCTGGTCGATTTTGCGGGCGATGAAGCTGTCGTAGTCCTCCTGGCTGATCTCCTTCTTGCGCAGGCGGGCCCGCTCGGCGCGGACCTCGGCGGTCTGGGGGAAGGAACCGATGGTGGTGGTTGGCAGCAGGGGCAGATCCAGCTCCTGGGCCTGGATCCTCTGGCGCTCGGGCCGGGCCGGGGTGCGTACAAAGTCCTCGTCCTTAAGGCCGGCCAGGCGTTGCTGCACCTGGGGGTCGGGCTGTACGCGGCTGCCGTCGAAGAGCTTCTGGTTATCGGCAAGAGCCTTGCTGGAGCGACGCTGGTCCTCGTCGGCATCAGCCAACTGAGCCAGGTCGTGCAACTCGCCCAGCTTCTCCAGGGCGAAAGCGAAGTGAGGCCGCACGGTGTCGGCATCCAGCCCATCCTCGTCGGCCACGGTGTAGGGCACATGCAGGAGGGAGCATGCGGTGGACACCACCACGTTCGAGGTCACCTGGTGCAGGGCATCCAGCAGGCCCAGGCTGACTGCGTAGTCGTTGCGCCAGATGTTGCGACCGTTGACCAGGCCGGCGAAGATGGTGGTTCCATCCGGCACGCCGTGCTCCTTCAGGGCCGCCAGGTTCTCATCCCTGCCCTCGACCAGATCCAGGCCGATGCCATCGAAGCCCAGATCAGCCAGCTGGTCGTAACAGTCGCCCACATGGCCGAAGTAGGTGTTGAGGAGGATACGGACCTTGCCTTTGTCGCTCTCACGGGCTTTGAGAATGGGCTGGTAGAGGGTTTCGAAGAGATCCCGGTCGCCCTGTTCCTTGTCCAGGACCAGGTAGGGTTCGTCCAGCTGCACCCAGTCGGCCTTAAGGCCGATGAACCGCTCCAGTATGGTCGCGTAGGCCTTGGCCAGGTCCTGGACCAGTGCCGGGTCGGGATCCAGCAGCTCGCCCTGAGGACCGCGTGCCAGCTTGAGGAAGGTGTATGGGCCTATCAGCACCGGCTTGGCGGCGATGCCTTGCTCGCGCGCCTCCTGGAACTCTTTGAAGGGTTTGTCGCCTTCAAGAACGATTTTGGTGTCCTGGTCGATCTCGGGAACCAGGTAGTGGTAATTGGTGGTGAACCACTTCTTCATAGGCAGGGCGGTCACGTCACCCTGCTCCCCCTGGTAGCCGCGGCCCATGGCGAAGAGGGTGTCCTCGGGGCCCAGGCCCAGCTTCCGATAGCGCTTAGGGACGACGCCCAAGAGGATAGAAGTGTCCAAGACCTGGTCATAGTAGCTGAAATCATTGACGGGAATCAGGTCGACGCCGGCCTCCTGCTGAAGCTGCCAATGCCTGGCACGCAGGTCCGCGGCCGTGCGCCGGACCTCGTCCAGATTCCGTTCGCCCTTCCAGTAGCCTTCGATGGCCCTCTTGAGTTCACGATGCGCACCGATGCGCGGGAACCCGGACACGGATGTAATCGCTGCCATGAAACCTCCCAGTTTCGTCCTGATGTCTTCGGTCAGCCTATCAGCGGCGGGGGGCGGCGGGTAATTGGTGCAAATAAGGTGTCGCCATAACTTGAATCGATAACGACAGGACTACGGGCAGGGGGCTGTTGGTCACTAAGACTGCCTCTGAAGGGTTGCCTATAGCTCGTTCCGCCAGTCAGTCCTCCAGGTCCTGCGGGCCAAGAATACCAAGCAAACGGGCCTGATGGGTTCCCCAGTCGGTCAAGGGTCGCTCAGAGCCCAGAAGAACCATGGTGGCCGGCGGCAGTCCAAGATTGAGCAGGTCCAAAAGATCGGGATCGGAGTTGTCCTCGGCCAGCCACTGTGAGCAGATAGACATGGTGGGCTCGTGCCCTAGGATCAGGACCCGGCGGTCACGGTCTTCGGTCTGCGCCAGCTCGTCGAAGACTGCCTGCATGCCCGATTCGTAGAGGGATTCCCGGTAATCGACACGGGGTCCGTCGCCCAGAGGTTTGAGCATGCCGTCCAGGGTCTGACGGGCTCGGGGCGCACCCGAGCAGATGATGCGGTCGGGAACCAGACCCAAAGCAGTCAATCCACGGCCCATGATCCGGGCCTGTTTCTGGCCACGGTCGGTCAGCTGACGGCTGCGATCGCCCTGTGACCCCTGGCGATCGGTCTTGGCGTGACGCATGAGCATAAGAGTTCGGCTACACCTGCGCAGATCCTCGGCCTTCAGACCTTTTCGTAAACCCATGCATGCTTCCTTTCCCGAAGTTCATATCAGGCATCTTTTCCATTATGGCAGAGCTGACTGAAAGTACGGGTCATGGGCGATCAGCCTTCCTGACCCTGGCCTCCCTGCAAGGTGCGCACCTGATGGTCCAGGTCGCGCAACACCTTGCGCAGCTTACGATCGGAGACCCGGCGCAGCTCCAGATCCTCAAGATCCTCCACGTCCTGCATCTCACGCTCCTGACTGAATTTACTGCTCGTGTCAGGCCGCCGGCTCTGATCTACATCGGTTTGGTAGTCCTTGGTGGCCCGGACATGCTTGCGAAGAGCCTGTTGGCCCGGAGCCATGGCTCTGCTAATCAAGAGGAAGCCGGTGTGTCCGATCATCTCATGCTCTGGCCGGACCGCCAGACCGTCGGCCTTCCAGGAGCGCTCCAGGCTCTCCATGATTTCTGGCTCGGTCCACCGTCCGTCTGCACGCAGAGCCTCGGCCAATCGGCTGAGCTGTGTGGTGGTGGTAACGTAGGCGGTCAGCACGCCTCCGGCTGCCATGACACGATAGGCCTGTTCCAGACGGTTCCATGGGTCCAGCATGTCCAGAACGATACGGTCGAATCCGTCCTCCGGCAGGTCGGCAGCAATGGCATCAAAGTCGCCGGTACGCAGATCCCACTGGGCTGGGCGCTGCCCAAAGAAGACGGTGGCGTTGCCCATAGCCACCCGGGCGAACTCCTCCCGCCGTTCAATGCTGGTCAGTTTCCCCTCTGTGCCAATGGCATCCAGAAGACCCAGACTCATGGCCCCTGAGCCGGCTCCTGACTCCAGAACCCTCATGCCGGGACGGATGTCGCCCAGAAGGATGACTCGGGCCACATCCTTGGGGTACATGATCTGAGCGCCCCGAGGCATGGAGAGAATGTAGTCCTCAAGCCGTGGACGCATAACGGTGAAAGCCCATCCCCCGATGCCTCGTGAGGACTTCCAAGGCTTGGCCCTGTCAGGCGCTTCTGCGTCAGTACTGGCATCCTGTTTGTGGCGCATCTGCCGCCACTTGTCGGCCGAGATGGTCACTACCACGGATCCCTCGGGCAGGCCGATCATGGCCTCGTGCGGCAAAAGGCCATGATCGGTCTGGGTCAAACCGCCAGGTTCCAGCATGACCGTCAGCTTGCGGCCACGCCGGTCGGTCAGCTGGACCCGTTCCCCTACGCTCAGCGGACCGCGTCTAAGGCTCATGCCTCCTCAGCCCTCCTCGCCCTTGGTGAACTGAGAGTTGTAGAGGGATGCATAGGCGCCGCCTCGCTCCAGCAGCTGGTCGTGGGTGCCCTGCTCAACCACCGAGCCGTGGTTCACCACCAGAATTAGGTCGGCGTCGCGGATGGTGGACAGCCTGTGCGCTATGACGAAGGAGGTCCTGCCCTTGCGCAGAGTGTTCATAGCCTGCTGGACCAGCAGCTCGGTCCTGGTGTCCACCGAGGACGTGGCCTCGTCCAGGATCAGGATGTCGGGGTCAGACAGGAAGGCCCGACAGATGGTCATCAGCTGGCGTTCACCCTGGCTTAGCTCGCTGCTGTCCTCATTGAGAACCGTATCGTAGCCCTGGGGCAGCTTGCGGATGAACTCGTCCACGTGGGTGGCCTTGGCCCCGTTGATCATGGTCTGCTCTGGGATGGTCTGTCCCTCGTCCAGCCCGTAGAGCAGGTTGTCGCGGACGGTCCCGTCAAAGAGCCAGGTGTCCTGCAGGACCATGCCGAAGTGGCTGCGCAGGTCGTGACGGGTCACCCTGGAGGTGTCCACGCCGTCGATGGTGATGCGCCCGCCCTGGATCTCGTAGAAACGCATGAGCAGGTTGACCAGGGTCGTCTTGCCCGCCCCGGTGGGCCCGACGATGGCTATGGTCTGTCCAGGTTTGGCCTCGATGGAAAGGTCTTTAATCAGCGGTTCGGCCGGATTGTAGGAGAAGCGGACATGATTGAAGCGGACATGGCCCTCGACCTTGTCTCCGGTCTCCTGGCCAAGATGGTCGGGATGCTCGATGTCCGGCACCTCCTCGGCCTCGTCCAGGAAGTCGAAGACCCTGCGGCAGGAAGCCAGGGAGGACTGGAGCATGGTGCCCATGGAGGCCAGCTGGCCGATGGGCTGGGAGGCCTGACGGGTGTACTGGGTGAAGGCCTGCAGACCGCCCAGGCTCATGCTGCCGTTGAGCACATGCACGCCGCCGATGATGACCACGATCACGAAGCTCAGGTTGCCGAAGAAGGTCGACATGGGCGTGACCAGAGCCGAGAAGAAGGAGGCCTTGAAACTGGCCTGGTAGAGCTCCTGGTTGCGCTCCTCGAACTCCTCTTCAGCCTTGCGCTGGTGGCCAAAGGCCCGGACTACCATATGGCCGGAGAACATCTCCTCCACATGACTGTTGACCTGTCCGGTGCGAATCCACTGTCGGGTGAACTGCGGCTGTGTCTTCTTGAGGATGACGCCAGCGCACAGGGCCATGACCGGGATGATTATGAAGGCTATCAGGGTCAGCAGGGGCGAGATGGTCAGCATCATGATGAAGGCGCCGATGATGGAGAAGACCGAGAAGAGCAGCTCGCCCAGGATCTGCTGCAGGGTGCCCGAGATGTTGTCGATGTCGTTGGTGGTCCGGCTCATGACCTCGCCACGCGGAGTCCGGTCGAAGTACTGCAGGGGCAGCCGGTCCAGCTTGTCCTCTATCTGCCTGCGCATGGTGTAGACCGCGTCGGAGACCAGCCGGGTCATCAGGAAGTTCTGCACCAGCCTGACCAGGATGGAGATCAGGTAGATGCCAATGACGAACATGAGGATGGTGCCGAAGCGTGCCCAGTCGATGCCCACACCCACCTGGACGTTCATGGAGTCGATCATCCGGCCTAATTTGTCCTGCCCGCGCGACTGCAGATAGGCGATCACAGCCTGCTTGGGAGTGCCGGGCTTGGCACCCATTTTGACCAGCATGGACCCGAGCAGTCCCTCGAAGAGGACGTTGGTGGCCTCTCCCATTACCTTGGGGCCGATGACGATCATGGCCACGGCGGTCATGCCGGCGAGGACCATAACGATGACTCTCCAAGGGCTGGCCAGCAGATAATGGACTAACCGGCCTACGGTGTGACGGCGGCCACCCACGGCCTGCGAGCCTGTGTTCGTGCTCAAGTTCTTAGCCATCTACTCGGCCCTCCCTTCGTCAATGCTGAGCTCTTCCACGTCGGGACCCTGCCCGCCCTGGGACTGGACGATCTCCTGATAGGTGGGACAGTCTTCCATGAGCTCGTCGTGGGTGCCCCGGCCCACGATGCGACCGCGGTCCAGTACCAGAATCTGATCGGCCTGGCGGATGGACGCCGCCCTCTGGGCCACAACGATCTGGGTGGCCTCGCGGGTGACCGGCACCAAGGCCGCATGCAGGGCGCGGTCGGTGGTCATGTCCAGTGCGGAGAAGGAATCGTCGAAGGTGTAGATGCGGGGGTTGCGCAGGATGGCCCTGGCCATGCATAGCCGCTGCTTCTGCCCGCCGGAGAAGTTGGTGCCACCCTCGGCCACGCGGGCATCCAGGCCCTCGGGAATCTCACGGACGAAGTCCTCGGCTTGGGCGATGCGCAAGGCCTGCCAGATGCGGTCGTCGTCTGCGTCGGGGTCACCATAGTGCATGTTGTCGCGGATGGTGCCGGTGAAGAGGGTGGCCTTCTGCGGGACCGGTCCAAAGATCAGGGCCAGCTGGTCGGGGTCGTACTCGCGTACGTCGTGGCCGTCCACCAGGACCTGGCCGTCGGTGACATCGAACATGCGGTTGGCCAGTCGGATGATGGTGGACTTGCCGGATCCCGTGGCCCCAATGATGGCCGTGGTGGTGCCCGGCCGGGCGGTGAAGGAAATGTCCGAAAGGACCGGGTCCTGGGCGCCCGGGTAGCTGAAGTCCACGTGCTTGAATTCCAGCAACCCTTGGGGGTGCTCGTTGCGGTATGGATGCTCGGGTGCTGCGATCTCGCTGGTGGCCTCCAGGACCTCGTTGATCCTTCGGGCGGCCACAGCGGCCCTGGGCAGCATGACTGACATCATGGCGGCCATCATCAGGCCTGACAGAATGATCATCAGGTACTGGATGAAGGCCTGCAGGGCGCCGATCTGCATAGCCCCGGAGTCGATGCGGCGGCCGCCGAACCACATGATGGCCACATTGGACATGTTCAGCAGGAACCACATGAGCGGCACCATCATGCTCATCAGCCGGCCGGTGGAGATCAGAACACCATAGACGTCGCGGTTGGCCTTGTCGAAGCGGGCTGCCTCGGTCTTCTCTCGAACGAAGGCTCGGATGACCCGCACTCCGGAGATCTGCTCGCGGACCAGGCGGTTGACGGAGTCCAGCATGTTCTGCAGGCGGGTGAACAGGGGTCCCATCCTCCCCATGAGCACCAGGGCCACCAAGAGGATAAGTGGGACGATGACCGCCAACGACCAGGTCAGGGGGCCGTCTTGGCGCAGGGCCAAAACCAGACCGCCGATCAGCATGACCGGGGCCTGCAGGATGATCATCAGTGTCTGCATGGTGGTCATCTGCATCTGTTGAACGTCATTGGTGGTGCGTGTGATCAGGGATCCCGCCGAGAAGCGCTCGATCTCGTTGAGGCTGAAGCCCTCCACCGAGGCAAACAGGTCCCTGCGCAGCTCGTAGCCCATCCTCATGGACAGACGGGTGGCGCAGTAGACGGCGACCACATTGGCCACAATCTGAATGGCGGTGATCCCCATCATCTGCCAGCCGATCCTGTAGATGGCATCCTGGTCGCCTACGGCAACGCCCTTGTCGATGATGTCCGCCTGCAGGTTGGGCAGATAGAGGTTCAAGGCCGTCTGCGCCACCTGAAAGAGCACCAGAACGGCCACCTGGAGCCAGTAAGGCCGCAGGTAGCGGGTCCATATCTTGATCACGTCAACATCCTTCACGCATACTGGTCTGCCGCGGTCCCTGGGCAGACAAACCACCACAGTCTATACCCGCGCCTCGGTGAACGAATTTGCTATTCCTTGAGCTGATACGGGCATGTCAGAACTTCGGCGGCAAGTGGCCTTCAGACGGCGAAGGCACCCCAACGTCCGTCGCGGTGGACCACGGTCAGGTCCAGACCGAAGAGCTCGCTCAGGCGTGGACCGGTCAGTCCACCCTCCAGGGGCCCCTGGTAGACGATGGTGCCAGGATCCGGATCGCCTGTGTCTGCAGTGTCCACAGGACGTCGTCCCATCATGGCTATCCGATCGAAGCCCAGAGGAATCTCCTCAAGCCGGTGGGTGACCAGGATGACCGTCCTGTCCCTGTCCTCCCTGCCTATGTCGCTCAGGGCCCTGAGCACCAGCTCACGGCCACCCAGGTCCAGTCCTGTGGTCGGCTCGTCCAGAATGAGCAGGTCGGGATTGGCCATCAGCGCCCGGCATATCAGCACCCGGCCGCGCTCCCCCTCGGAGAGCCGGTACATGCGCTTGCCCTTGAGGTAGGCGATGCCGAACCGATCCATCAAGGCCAGGGTGGCCTCCTCCTGCTCGGCCGTGAAGGTCTCCCTCCAGCGGCCGGTAGTGTCGCTGAAGGCGGTCAGCACCACGTCGTAGGGATCCTCCTGGGGGCTGATGGTCTTAGCCAGGCCAGCCGAGGCCAGACCAATCCGATGCCGGTAGGAGAAGACGTTCACCTTGCCCAGCCGGTTGCCCAGGATCTCTACGCTGCCGGTGCTGGGGAAGCCTCTGGTGCTCATCATGGCCACCAGGGTGGATTTGCCCACACCGTTGGGTCCGAAGAGTACCCACTTCTGCCCGCGGTCCACCTCAAGATTGACATCGTCAAGAATGACCCGGCCCTGACGGCGGAATCCCACATGCTGCATGAGCACAGCCTGCTTTTCTGCCACGCTTTCGGTCATGGTCACAGGGCCGTTCCGTAGGAGTCCAGTCGGGGATTGTCCCGGTTGCCGCCGACCAGGAAGAGCCCCAGTACGCCCAGGCAGAAGACCACCGCGATGGCGATGGTGGCCCAGATTGGAACGTGGGGCAACCACATGCAGACCAGGAAGGCCAGGCCGGAGCAAATGATCAGGGCCCAGACCAGGATTCGCAGCCACTCACGCACACCACTAGGAGCCTTCAACAGACGGGGGTTGCGATTGTTGGGGTCCACGGAGTCCTTCTGCACCAGGTCATCGGTGTGCCCGGTGGGCTTCCACTCGGCGCCCTGGCCAGCCTCCAGCCGACGGGAACGCTCCTGCAAGGCCCGTTCGTCCATCACTCCGGCCCTGCCCTTGGCCGCCATCCTCCGGTCGTCGCTGCCGCTACGGCGGCTCCGCTTGGCCTGCGCCCTACGTTCAGCGCGGTTGGTCATATCCCACTGCCTCCATCCCTTCGATCGGCACCATACCTTTTCATATTAGCGTGGGTACCGGTCGGCCGCAGGCAGAGTCATGGCGCGCTCATCGGCTCGAATGGGAGCAGGCAGTTCGGTGGCGCCGGTCAGATACCGGTCCACTGCCGCCGCGCAGGAACGACCCTCGGCCAGCGCCCAGACCACCAGGGACTGGCCGCGTCCGGCATCACCGCACACGAAGATCCCGTCACGGTCGGTGGCATAGTCGGCATCACGGGCCACGTTGCCGCGAGGGTCCAGTCCTACGCCGGTCTGTCCTGTTAGGGTGACCGTCTCCGGATGGGCAAAGCCAATGCTGATCAGCACCAGGTCTGCCGGCAGGACTCGCTCGGTGTCGGGATGGGGAATGATTCGGTCCTGGTCGTCACGACTGACATCCACCACGCGAACTCCGCACACTCGTCCCTCATCGTCCCTGTCGAAGCCGGTGGGGGCGCTGGTCTGGTCCAGGTTGATTCGGTCATCAGCCCCGGCACCCAGGTATTCCAGGCTGTCCACCGCGTATTCGTAGTGGCCGCCCTCCTCCATGGAGGAGGTGGGATTGTAAAGCCTGGCGTAAGTTGGCCAGGGCCGGTTATCAGGCCTGGATGTGGGTTCCCGAGGCCGGATCTGCAGGACGGTAACCGACTTGGCGCCCTCTCGAAGAGCCGTGCCCAAGCAGTCCGACCCGGTGTCGCCGCCGCCGATGATGATGACGTTCTTGTCGGATGCATCGATGTCGTTGATGGGCTCGCGGCCCATGAGTTTACGGGTGGGGTCAGGCAGAAAGTCCATGGCGTAGTGGATACCCTTCAGCTCCCGTCCGGGCAGGTCCACACGCCTGGGTTCAGTTGAACCGATGGCCACCACCAGGGCATCGTATCGGGCACGCAGCTGGTCCCAACCCAGTTCTCGGCCGATTTCGATGCCAGTGCGGAATCGGGTCCCCTCAGCCTCCATCTGCTCCAACCGGCGATCCAGCAGGGACTTCTCCAGCTTGAAGGCGGGAATGCCGTAACGCAAGAGGCCGCCTATGGCATCGGCGCGCTCATAGACAACTACCGTGTGTCCGGCCCTGGTCAACTGCTGGGCGCAGGCCAACCCTGCTGGACCCGACCCGACCACAGCCACAGTCATGTCGGTCAACCGCTGCGGAGGCCGGGGCTTGACCAGGCCTAGGGACCAGGCCTGGTCAATGATGGTCTGCTCGTCAAGCTTGATGGTGGTGGCCGGTTGGTGAATCGAGAGCACGCAGGAGGACTCGCAGGGAGCAGGGCAGATTCGTCCGGTGAACTCCGGGAAGTTGTTGGTTAGGCTCAGCCGCTCGTAGGCCTCCTCCCAGCGGCCCCGGGACAGCAGGTCGTTGAACTCGGGGATCAGGTTGCCCAGAGGGCAGCCGGTCATGCAGAAGGGGGTGCCGCAGTCCATGCAGCGGGCGGCCTGCTCGGCGGTCCAGGGCCCGGGGCCGGTGGACTGGTGCACATCCCGCCAGTCCTTCAGACGTTCAGCGACCGGGCGCTCGGCCAGCTCGTGCCGGGTACGTACCTTGAGAAATCCCTTGGGGTCGACCATATTAGTGCGCTCCTTCCATGACCTGGGCGTAGGTGGCATCCCAGACGCCGGGCTCGTTGAAGTCCACCTGCTCACGTTCGGCCTCTTCCATGGCCTGCTTCATGGCCAAATAACGACGGGGTACCAGATGGGTGAACCGGGCCAGCGCGTTTGGCCAGTCCGCGAGCAGGGTGGCTGCAGCCTTTGAGCCAGTCAGCCGGACATGCTCCGCTATCAGTTCCTTGAGCATGGCTGCCTGGTCCTGGTCGGGCTCCAGGGCCAGCAGGGAGCCGTCATTCCAGGCTTCAGGATTGAGACGGGAGGTATCCATATCCAGCAGGTAGACATCCCCTCCCGAGAAGCCAGCGCCGAAGTTGCGTCCAGTGGAACCCAGAACCACCACCAGGCCACCGGTCATGTACTCGCAACCGTGGTCGCCCAGACCCTCGACCACGAAGCGGCCGCCACCGTTGCGCACGGCAAAGCGCTCCCCGGCCCGTCCAGCCACGAACATATCGCCTGAGGTGGCACCGAATCCTGCCACGTTGCCGCAGATGACGGTCTCGTGAGGATCGAAGCGAACTCCCTGGGCAGCGTGGAGGACCAGACGGCCGCCGGACAGGCCCTTGCCTGCATAGTCGTTGGCCTCACCGATCACCCGAATGGTCTCGCCTCTAGGAATGAAGGCACCCAGGGACTGTCCGGCAGAACCTGTCAGCGTGATGTCCACGGTGTTCGGGGGCAGGCCGGCCGCACCGTATTTGCGGGTGATTCTGTAGCCCAGCATGGTACCTACGCTCCGGTTGACGTTGCGCACGGTTCCCCTGATGGCCACCGGCCGACCCTCGTCCAAGGCGTCGATGGCCTGATTGATCAGATCCACATCCAGTGACTTGTCCAGCTCGTGGTCCTGGGCCTGAGTGTGGTGCAGCACAGTGCCCGGAGTGGGGCCCGGCTTGCGCAGAATGGCATTTAGGTCGATGCCCTGGCTCTTCCAGGTCTGCACAGAGGGGTCCCGGCGCAGGCACTCCACGTGACCGACTGCCTCCTCCAGGCTGGCGAAGCCCAAGGAGGCCAGAATTTCCCGCACCTGGCGAGCCATGAACATGAAGAAGTTGATCAGATCCTCGGGCCGACCGGTGAAGCGGGAGCGCAGCTCCGGATCCTGGGTGGCTATGCCCTGGGGGCAGGTGTTCTTATGGCAGGCCCGCATCATGACGCAGCCCTCCACCTGGAGCGCCGTGGTGGCGAAACCGAACTCCTCGGCACCCAGCAGAGCGGCTATGACAACGTCGCGGCCGGTTTTGAGCTCCCCGTCGCACTGGACCACAATCCGCGAGCGCAGGTCGTTCATGACCAGGGTCTGCTGGGTCTCGGCCAGGCCCAGCTCCCAGGGGGTGCCCGCGTGCTTGATGGCATTGAGGGGCGCCGCTCCCGTTCCACCGTCCTGGCCGGAGATGAGGACCACGTCGGCATGGCATTTGGCCACGCCTGCGGCCACGGTTCCCACCCCGTGCTCGGAGACCAGCTTGACGTGGATGCGAGCCCGCGGGTTGGCCATCTTCAGGTCATGGATGAGCTGTTTGAGATCCTCGATGGAATAGATGTCATGGTGGGGCGGAGGGGAGATGAGCTCGACCCCAGGTGTGGAGCGCCTGACCTGGGCGATCCAGGGGGGAACCTTGGCGCCGGGAAGGTGGCCACCCTCCCCCGGCTTGGCTCCCTGGGCCAACTTGATCTGCAGGTCGGTGGCCGAAACCAGATAGTCGCTGGTGACCCCGAATCGGGCCGAGGCCACCTGCTTGATGCGGCTGGTTCGGGCCGGGTCTGCGATTCGATCCGGGGACTCGCCACCTTCGCCCGAGTTGGACCTGGCCCCGAGCCGATTCATGGCCACTGCCATGGTCTCATGGGCTTCTTGGGAGATGGACCCGTAGCTCATGGCTCCAGTGGAGAAGCGGGTGACGATGGACTCGGCGGCCTCCACCTGGTCCAGCGGTATGGGCGCCCTGTCGGAGTGCAGCTCCATGAGGCCGCGCAGGGTCATGCCCTGCTTGACCGCCGCGTTCACATGGTCGGTGTAGGCCCTGAAGAGCCCGTAGTCCCCTCGTTTGGTGGACTGCTGGAGCAGGAAGATGGACTCTGGGTCGTTCAGGTGGTCCTCGCCGGTGCGGCGCCAGTGGTAGTTGCCGCCTGTTTCCAGATCATGCCCGGAGCCAGCGGTCCACTCAATGGGATAGGCCACCTCGGCGGCGATCTCATCCAGGCCTATGCCGCCCACCAGGGAGGTAGTGCCCGTGAACCAGCGGTCGATGACCTCCCGACTGAGTCCGACGGCCTCGAAGAGCTGGGAGCCGCGGTAGGACATGATGGTGCTCACGCCCATCTTGCTCATGATTTTGAGGACCCCGGTGCTCAAAGCCCGGACCAGGTTGTCGGAGGCCTTTTTGGCATCCACGTGCAAGTCCCCGCTGTTGGCCAGATTCTCCACAGACTCCAGTGCCAGGTAGGGATTGACGCAGGCTGCGCCATAGGCAATCAGCAGGGCCACGTGGTGGACCTCGCGCACGTCGCCGGCCTCCACCGCCAGGGAGACCTGGGTGCGCGTGTGCTGACGAAGCAGATGGTGCTGTACGGCCCCGGTCAGCAGCAGGGAGGGTATGGGTCCCCAAATGTGGTTGGAGTCCCGGTCGGACAGGACAAGCACATTGCAGCCCTCCTCGATGGCCTGATCCACCTCCCTTTCGATGGCTTCCAGACGCTCCTCAAGCGCCTTGCCGCCTCCGGCCACCTGATAGAGGCCGCGGATCAGACGGGGGCGGAAGCGGCCTTCCAGGACCGGTGCCCGGTCCAGACGCTTGATCTGCGCCATCTGGACGGAGTTCACCACTGGCAGGTCGATGTGAATCTTCCAAGCGTGCTCGGGGGTGTCCTCCAAAAGATTGGGCTCGGGCCCGATGGCCGAGGCGATGCTGGTCACCAGCTCCTCACGCTCCCAGTCCAGGGGCGGATTGGTGACCTGGGCGAACTTCTGGGTGAAGTAGTCGAAGAGCATGCGGGACCGGCGTGAGAGCACGGCGATGGGCGCGTCATTGCCCATTGAGCCGATGGGCTCACTGCCGGTTTCGGCCATGGGACCCAACAGCATGGTCAGGTCCTCCCGGGTGTAGCCGAAGGCCTGCTGCCGACGGTGGACCGAGATGCGCGAGTAATTGACATGCTCTCGCTCGGGCAGATCGTCCAGGCGGACGGTGCGTTCGGAAATCCACTTCCTGTAGGGGTGCAGACCGGCCAGCTGGCGCTTGATCTCGCTGTCGGGCACTATCCGGCCCTCTTTGGTGTCGGCCAGGAACATGCGCCCCGGCTCCAGCCTGCCCTTGGAGACGATGGACTCCTGGGGCGTGTCCTCTAGGACACCGGCCTCCGAGGCCAGGACCAGGTGGCCGTCATCGGTCAGCTGCCAGCGGCCAGGGCGCAGGCCATTGCGGTCCAGCTGGGCACCCACCAGGGTTCCGTCGGTGAATACGATGGCCGCCGGGCCGTCCCAGGGCTCGATCAGGGTGTCGTTGTACTCGTAGAAGGCCTTCAGATCCGGGTCCATGTCCGGATCCTGCTGCCAGGCCGGAGGCATCATCATGGAGACGGCGTGTGGCAAGGACCGACCCGCCAGGTGGAGCAGTTCCAGGGTCTCGTCGAAGGTGCCCGAGTCCGAGGCTCCGGGGGTGTTGACCGGCAGCAGCGGGGCCATATCGCCCAGCAGCTCCGAGCTCAGCATTCCTTCCCGGGCTGACATCCAGTTGCGGTTGCCCTGAATGGTGTTGATCTCCCCGTTGTGGGCGATCATCCTGAAGGGCTGGGCCAAGGGCCAGGATGGGAAAGTATTGGTTGAGAAGCGGGAATGGACGATGGCCAGGCGGGCCTTCATGGCCGGATCACTCAGGTCCGGGAAGAATCCCTGCAGCTGCTTGGTGGTCAGCATGCCCTTGTAGGTGATGGTTCGGCAGGACAGGGATGCGAAGTAGACACCCAGCTCGTGCTCGGCGCGCTTACGAACCCGGTAGCCCAGCCGCTCTAGATCCAGATCTCCACGGCCCTCAGGACCGGCGTCACACATGATGGGCATGAGGAAGCGGGGCATGGAGGCCAGAGCCTGCAGGCCCAATCCGTCCGGATCGGTGGGTACTGACCGCCAGGCCAGAACGCGCAGCCCCTCCTGGCCGGCAATGGAGGCGATGGCCTCCTCCTGGCCGGCAGCCTGAGCCGGGTCCCTATCCAAGAAGGCCATGCCCGCCAGATAGTGGCCGGCTTCGGGCAGATTCCGGTAGACCCGGGTGCGCATGAACTCGTCGGGCATAGAGAGCATGATGCCGGCCCCATCGCCGGTGTTGGGCTCGGCTCCCACGGCTCCTCGGTGGTCCAGGTTGATCAAGACGCGGATGCCCTGCTCGACGATCAGTCTTTCGTCCCGTCGGTTTAGGGTGGCAACCATGCCGAAACCGCAGGCATCGTGTTCCGTATCAGGGTCATAGAGCCCTTGGGGGCCGCGGACATGCAAATCGAGAGGGGCCGTGAATGACACCGCAATCACCTCATTCGTGGACGGGGGCGGGGCCGGCATGCTCCGCCCTTGAGGAGCCTTGTCAATGGTGAATCAACAGAATAATGCATCCACAGGTGACATCCGTGTAACGTTCCGCAGTGTCTAACGAATTCCTACCGCCTCTAGAACCTGATCGATGACCAGATCGTTGAGCAGGCGGCCCCGGCGGGTCACCTGAATTCTGTCAGGCACGGGCAGCAGGAGGCCCTGATCGACCAGATCCTTGAGGATCTTCGGATCGGCCGGACGACCGGCCAGCCTGGTCAGTCGATCCAGTCCCAGGCCTTCGGGCAGGCGCAGGGCCAGCATGACCGTCTCCTCCAGGTCCTGCCTCCAGCCCAGAAGCTCGGCATCCTGCCAGGGCACATGTCCTGCATCCATGGCGGCCGCCCAGTCCCTTGGGTGGGCGATGTCCCAGGAGCGGATGGCCCGTGCACGCCGTTCCCCCAGACCGGGCTCCGGCGAAAGCCACCAGCGTACCCCAGGATCGGCCTCTTGAGCTGCTGCTTTTCCGGTGGCCCTGAACCCGGGCGAAACGGAGGAAACGGGCTCCGGTTCCCGGGCTTCTTCCACCGGTGCCATGCCTGTGCCCTCCCCTTCCAGAGCACGATAGTGGGAGTGGGCGCCAGGTCCGATGCCGGCCCAGTCCACGTTGTGCCAATAGCCTAGGTTGTGACGACTCTCCTGGCCGGGGCGGGCCCAGTTTGAGATCTCATACCAGTAGAGGCCCGCCTCAGAGAGCATGTCGTCGGCCATCTCGTACTTGGCCGCCTCGTCATCGTCATCGGGCGCGGGCAGTTGGCCCCGGCGCACTGCACGGCCCATCTTGGTGGTGGGCTCCAGTGTCAGGGCGTAGGCGGAGACATGCTCCACGCCCAGGTCCAGAGCCGCCTGCAGGCTGGTCCGCCAATCCTCAAGCCGCTCCCCCGGCGTCCCGTAGATCAGGTCCACACTAGCCCTGAGACCCAAGTCTTTAGCAGCGGCCACGTCATTGGTCACATTGGCCGGGGTATGGGTACGATCCAGGGTTGCCAGGACGCTGGGCACCGCTGACTGCATACCGAAAGAAACGCGATTGATACCGCCCCGGAGTAACTGCTTCAGGTAGGTCCGATCCACAGTGTCAGGATTGGCCTCGGTGGTGATCTCGGCCCCGGAGGACAGGCCCCAGAGGTCGGCTACGGCCTCGACCATGCGCACCAGATCCTGGGCCGGCAGGATGGTCGGGGTACCTCCACCGAAGAAGATGGTGGACACGGGCGGCTCTATCAGCCCCCTAGAGGTCTGCCAGTCGCGAACCATGCGCATCTCCTGGATGGCCAGGTCGGCGTAATGCTCACGGCTGGCGCCACCGCCCAGGTCACGGGCCGTATAGGTGTTGAAGTCGCAGTAGCCGCAGCGGCGCATGCAGAAGGGCACATGGATGTAGACCTGGTAGGATCCCACCCGTTCAGCCCTCCTTCTTAGCGGCGGCCCGGATTTTGTCCTTGGTGTCCCGATCCTGGGCCTGGCCCGTGCTCAGGGCGGCGATGAAGGCCTCTTGGGGCACCTCGACATGTCCCAGCATCTTCATGCGCTTCTTGCCGGCCTTCTGCTTCTCCAGCAGCTTGCGCTTGCGGGTGATGTCGCCCCCATAGCACTTTGCCAGCACATCCTTGCGCAGAGCGCTGATGGTCTCCCGGGCGATGATCCGGGACCCTATGGCCGCCTGTATGGGGATCTCGAACTGCTGGCGGGGAATCAGCTTGCGCAGCTTCTTGGTCATCATCACCCCGTAGGCGTATGCCTTGTCCTTGTGGACGATTGCCGAGAAGGCATCAATCTTCTCCCCCTGGATGAGGATGTCCACCTTGACCAGGTCGGCGGACTGGGTCCCGTCGGGCTGATAGTCAAGGCTAGCGTAGCCCTTGGTTCGACTCTTCAGCTGGTCGAAGAAGTCGAAGACGATCTCGGCCAAGGGCATCTTGTAGTGCATCTCGACGCGCTCGGGACTCAGGTACTCCATGGTCCCCATCTGCCCGCGATGGTCCTGGCAGAGCTCCATGACCGGTCCAATGAACTCCTTGGGGGTGATGATATCGGCGCTGACAACGGGTTCCAGAATCTGACGAACCTTGCCATCGGGGAACTCGCTGGGGTTGGTCACCGTGTGCTCGCTGCCGTCCTCCATGGTGACCTGATAGGTGACGTTGGGGGCCGTAGCGATCAGGTCCATGCCGAACTCCCTGCTCAGACGCTCGGTGACGATCTCCATGTGCAACAGCCCAAGGAAGCCACAGCGGAAGCCGAAGCCCAGGGCCACCGAGGTCTCTGGCTCGTAGACCAGGGCCGCATCGTTGAGCTTGAGCTTGTCCAGGGCGTCGCGCAGCTCGGGGAACTGGGCGTTGTCGATGGGGAAGAGCCCGGAATAGACCATGGGCTGGGGGTCCTGATAGCCGGGCAGGGGCTCCTTGGCGGGATTTGCCTCGGTGGTGACTGTGTCGCCCACCTTGGACTGGCTGACATCCTTGACGCCGGTGATGACGTAGCCGACCTCACCGGCGCCCAGGGCCTTGGTGGGGGTCATGTCGGGGCTGATGACACCCAACTCGATGGGGTCATGCACGGTCCCCCGGCCCATCATCCGAATCTTCTGGCGCTCCTTGAGTTCACCATCCACCATCCTGATATAGGTGACGATTCCCCGGTAGGAGTCATAGACCGAGTCGAAAATCAGAGCCCGGGCCGGGGCCTTGGGATCCCCCTTAGGGGCTGGCACTTGGTCCACGATCCGGTCCACCAGTTCGCGGATACCTTGGCCGGTCTTGCCCGACACCCGGAGCACCTCGTCCGTTGAGCAACCGATCAGGTTGGCAATCTCCTCGGCATGCTTGTCCGGCTCGGCCGAGGGTAGGTCGATTTTGTTGAGGACAGGGATAATGGTCAGATCATCCTCCAGGGCCATATACAGGTTGGAGAGGGTCTGTGCCTCAATGCCCTGGGTGGCGTCCACCAGCAGTACCGCGCCCTCGCAGGCTTCCAGGGCCCGGGAGACCTCGTAGGTAAAGTCCACATGACCGGGAGTGTCAATCATTCCCAGGGTATATTCGATGCCGTCCTTGACCCAGGGCAGGCGAACTGCCTGGGATTTGATGGTGATCCCGCGCTCCTGCTCGATGTCCATCCTGTCTAGGAACCGATCGTGCATCTCGCGCTTGGGCACGATTCCGCTCAGCTGCAGAATCCGGTCGGCCACCGTGGATTTTCCGTGATCGATGTGGGCGATGATGCAGAAGTTGCGGATCAGCGATTGGTCGGTGAATCCTGGTTGGTTCTTGGCTTCCTGCACCGGTCTGCTCTCCTCACACGTATGTCTGGTCTAACGATTCTAGACGATGCCCTGGGCCGAAGCGCCCGCTCCAAGAGGATTCTTCTCCCGGTCGGGTGCTATTATGGTGGGTTGTCTGTACAGATACATTCATCGTTTGGAGCAACATTGGCAAACATCAAGTCGCAGAAGAAGCGGGTCATCACCAACGAAAAGGCGCACCTGCGCAACAAGGAGGTCAAGAGCGCAATCAAGACCTCAGTGCGTTCCGTGCGTAATGCCGTGGATGCCGGTGACAAGGAGGCCGCTCAGGCTGCTTACCAGGTGGCCGCCCGTCGTCTGGACAAGGCTGCAGGAAAGGGTGTAATCCACCGCAACCAGGCCGCCAACCGCAAGTCCGGTCTGGCCAACGCCGTCAACGCCCTCTGAACCGGGTGCCCCAAAGGGCCGGTGATCCAAGCGCTTGGATCACCGGCCCTTTTTGATACCCGAATTCGCATCCGGATTCTCACCGGTATCCTCGTCGGTGTGCTTGATGGTGACGCTGATATTCGACCGGCCGCGCATCAGATGACGGATGGCCCTGGCCAGCTGGGCATCGTTGAGCGGCAGCCGGGCCGAGCGCCGGTCCACTGCCCCAGGCACCAGAATGTCGAATTTCACCGAGATGATGCGCAGGACGACCACCAGGGCCACGATGGCCAGGTCCAGAGCCATGTCGACCCGTGCCGGATAGAGCCCGTGCTGCTGGGCGCGCGTGGAGGCTAGGGTCAGCAGGCAACCGATCAGGGAAGGCAGAGCGTACCAATGCTGGTCCTGGATGACCGCAGGCACCTGGTTGAGAAGGATGTCTCGCAGCAGGCCGCCTACCAGGGCCGTGGCCATGCCCATAAAGATGGCCGTCATGCCCCCGGTTCCACACATCAAAGCCTTGGCGGTCCCGTTGACAGCGAAAGACCCCAGGGCCATGGCATCGGTGACCAGCATGGACCAGGTCATCCTACTGATTTCAGGATGAGCGACAGCTACGACCAGGCCGGATGCCAGGGTAACGATGACCGAGCCCTTATCGGTGATGCCGCTGGGTGGCACTTGACCCAGCAGGACATCACGGACCACCCCGCCGCCCAAGGCGCTGATCCACGAAACCAGCAGAATGGCGATGATATCATAGCCCTTGCGCACAGCAGCCAGACCGCCTGAAAGACCGCAACTTAGGATGCCCAGGTACTCGATGACCATGAAGATCAGGTTCCCCTCCAAGGCCGTCTTCATCACGCGCCTCTCCTCCCGAACTCGTCCCGCACTCAGGTCCGTCTATAGATTAGCCAAACACACAGCAGAACAGGCCGGTGATGTGCACAAGGCCACAAACATGAGAGAAAGCGACCCAAGGCGGAATATCACCCTGAAGCCGCTTTCCTTTCAAGACCTATCAGGCAGTAATGGAGTCAGCGCTCAACAGACCTTCCACATCCAGTCGTGCGGATCCTCGATCTCGCCCAGCTGGATGCCCAGGAGCTCGTTGCGGAAGTCCATAGTAACCTTGCCTGAACCACCATCGGCCACCTCAACGTCGAAGTTCTCAGACTTGAAGCGCCCGATCGGTGTGATTATGGCGGCGGTCCCGCAGGCAAACACCTCGGTGACCTCGCCGGAGCGGATGTCGTCCAGCAGCGTGTCCAGACGGATCATGGTCTCAACCACGTCACGGCCGTGGTCCTGGGCCAGGGTGATCAGGGAGTTGCGGGTGACGCCGGGCAGAATGGTTCCGGTCAGGCTAGGGGTCTCCAGGTGTCCGTCCTTGTGGACGGTGAACATGTTCATGCCGCCAAGCTCCTCCAGGTAGGTCTTGGTGGCTGCGTCGACGAAGCAGACCTGCTCGCATCCGTGCTCAGCACCGCGGTTCTCACCCAGCAGGGATGCCGCATAGTTGCCGCCGCACTTGGCGAAGCCGGTGCCGCCGGGGCCGGTGCGGAACCACTTGTCTTCCACCCAGATGCTGACCGGCTTGACACCTCCGGCGAAGTAGGGTCCCGAGGGCGAGGCGATGACGCAATAATCCACCGCATGTGGAGCGCGCACACCCAGGAAAGGCTCGGAGGCGAACATATAGGGGCGCATATAGAGCGTATACTCACGACGCTTGGGCACCCAGGCCGCGTCACGGCGGACCAAGGCCGCGACCGATCCCAGGAAGTCATCGGGCTCGAGCGGAGGCAGGGCCAGACGCTTGGCGGAATTGTAGAAGCGCTGAGCATTGGCATCGGGCCGGAAGAGCCAGATGGAGCCGTCGTCATGGTAGTAAGCTTTGAGCCCCTCAAAGGCCTCCTGGGCATAGTGAAGCACCGAGGCGCCCGGATCCAGGCTGAGCGGTCCGTAAGGCTCAACCCTGCGGTCCTTCCAGCCGTCGTTTGAAGTCCATCCCATGTGGGCCATGTTGTCTGAGAAGAGCTGGCCGAAGGCAGGCTTATCAATCAGCCGGGCACGCTCCTCGTCAGAGGCGGGATGATCGTTGGGAATGACCTTGAAAGCGTCCGCCAACTCATTGAGTGCCTTCGGGTCGTGATGTGATTGCTCTGCCATTATCTACCACTTCTTCTTGCTACTGTATTGGTTGCTCGGGCGCTATGCTTATGGCGATGCCCGGTACCCGAACTATCGCATAGGCAGACCCTGGCCCGTTCAGCGTATTTCGCATAGTGACCGTTATAGGCAAAAAGGCCGCAGGATCGTGATGATCCCACGGCCTTGCAGATCGAACCTCTTGGTTCACTCGCTCTGTTCGTCGGCCTCCGGGGCAGCTTCCGCCTCGGTCTGTCCGGTTTCCTCGGTGGGGGTCTCCAGGCTCTCCTCCTTGGGGATCTCGACGGAGACGATGGATTCCTCCATATCGTCGATGATCAGCTCGGAGCCTTCGGGCAGCTTGATGTCCTTGGCCAGGATCTTGTCGCCCTCTGCCAGGCCCTCAACACTGATATCGATGCGCTCGGGCAGGTTGGAAACGTCGGCGCGGACCTGCAGGTTCTGGGTGTCGACCAAGGCCACGGCAGCGCCCTTGGTCTCGCCGCTGACGAAGACAGGCACCTCCACGGTGACCTTCTCGCCGGCGCGGACCTCATAGAAGTCGATGTGCTCTACCTGGCGCTTGACCGGGTTGCGCTGCACGTCCTTGACCACCGCCGTCTTGGTCTGCCCGCCGAAGCTGATGGAGAAGAGGGCGTTGGCGCGACGCAGAGCTAAAGTTGTCTCGCGCATGGGCAGCTTGATGTAGTCGGGCTGGGCGCCGCCGGCGTAGATGGTGGCGGGGATCTGCTGGGCCACGCGCATGCGGCGTGCCGCCCCCTTGCCAAATTGGTCGCGGACTTCGCCCTCGAGCTTAATTGTGTTAGCCATGTTGGCTTCCTTCCTTGAGTGGTTCCTCAAGACCGACCTGGGCCGGTCCTGGCGCATCGCCGCGTCGGATTCCGGACCGCCCAAAAGAAAAGGCCGCCGATGATCCAGCCGAGTCGATAACGGAGGCCATGAAAGCCTCCCTCGCCAAAGCAACGTGCCTACTTTAGCACCGGGCCCGCCCTTCTCCAAGTAAACGGCTATTCTGGACATATCCCGCGATTATTGAAGGAGACAACGTGTCGTTACTAGCATCGGTCAAATCTTTTGTGGCACACCAGGTGGGTCATGGGGAGGGACCGACGGGCGAGGAGGCTGCGGATCCATCAGGCGCCGCCCAGGAAGCCCTCGCCCTGCCCAATACGCATTTCTGGTCAGCTGACTACGCCACCACCACGCGCATGGATCCAGCCTCGGGACTGCTTTCGGCCACCACCGCCGGTATGGGTCCAGTGCCAGACGACATGACCGTCTACGACATCTACGCTGATCGGGCCCGCCGCACTCCTGACCAGCCGGTTCTGCACTTTGTGGAGAACGGCAGCTGGACCTACCGGACCGGCCGCGAGATTCTGCACGACATCAGGACCACCGCCAAGGGCTTCATGCACTACGGGCTGAAGAAGGGCGATGCCGTGGCCTTCATGTGCAGGACCAGCTATGAGTGGGACATCGTGGATGCCGCGGTCCTCTCCATTGGCGGGGTCATCGCCACCATCTACGACACCGACTCGTCCGAGCAAATCCGATTCATCGTCAACAACTCCGATGCCAGGCTACTGGTGGTGCAGACCACAGAGATGCGCGCCAAGGCCGAGGGGGCCGACAAGGAGTGCCCCACCCTGGAGCGGATCGCCTGCCTGGAATCCGGGGCCCTGCAGGAACTGCAGGCCTATGGGGAATCGGTCAGCGACGCCGAGCTTGACGAGCGGATCAACTCCATCCACAAGACCGACCTCTGCTCCATCGTCTACACCTCTGGTTCCACTGCGGCGCCCAAAGGCGTAGAGATGACCCATGAGCACTACTGCCAGCTGGCCAGAAACCTGAACGCTTTCATTCCCAATCTGACCCACGACCCGGATGGATCCATCCTGCTCTTCCTGCCCCAAGCCCACACGTTTGCTCGGGCCATCAGCTACGGGGTCGTCTACGGGACCATGCACGTCTACATCTCCTCTGGTCTGGCTACCCTGCTGTCCGATCTGCAGGAGTCCAAGCCAACGGTCATCATCGGCGTGCCCAGGGTCTTCGAGAAGGTCTACAACGCCGCATCCCAGAAGGCCGGGCACGGCATCAAGGGCAGGATCTTCAACGGGGCGGCCCGGGCTGCACGCACATACATGGAGGACATCTCCCGTCAGGGATGGCCGACCAGGCGCAGCGCCCTGCGGAGAGCCGTATATGACCCGCTGGTCTATTCTTCTCTGCGCCAGGTCCTGGGCGGGCGGGCCAAGTGGATTGTCTCCGGAGGAGCTCCCCTGGACCCGGAGCTGCTGGGGTTCTTCCGCGGCGCCAATGTTCCGGTCTATGAGGGCTACGGCCTGACCGAGACCACTGCACCCTGCGCCTTCAACCCCCTGGGCACCCCCTACCACCGGGGCTCGGTGGGCATCCCCTTCCCAGGATTCACCATCCGCATCGCCTCGGACAGCGAGGTGCAGATCAAGGGCATCTGTGTATTCCACCGCTACCACAAGAATGAGGAGGCCACCCGCGATTCCTTCACAGAGGACGGCTGGTACGCCACCGGCGACCTGGGACGGCTCTCCCGAGACGGGTTCCTCTTCCTGACCGGGCGCAAGAAGGACCTGATCATCACGGCCGGCGGCAAGAACGTCTCCCCCAGGCCCATCGAGGAGGTCATCGAGCGCTCCGAAATTGTCTCCCAGGCCCTGGTTCTGGGCGACAAGCGCCCCTTCATCTCAGCCCTGGTCACCCTGAACGAAACAGCCCTGCGTCCCTGGCTGGCCTCCAAGGGTCTGGATCGCAACATGTCCCTTCAGGAGGCAGCACAGAACGCTGTGGTCCGGGCCGAGGTCCAGGAGTATGTGGACCGGGCCAACGAGGGCGTCTCCCGGGCCGAGTCGGTGCGCAAGTTTATCATCCTGCCCGAGGAGTTCACCCAGGACAATGGTCTGATGACACCATCCATGAAGGTGATTCGGCCCAAGGTCATCGAGCGCTACGCTGACCTGCTGAACACCCGGATGTATACGGCCAAGCGCACCCCGGCACCCCGCCGCTGAACACGATCAGAACCCCAGGCGCTCCAACTGCTTGGGGTCAGTCTGCCAGTTGCGGGCGACCTTGACGTGCAAATCCAACCGGACCTTGCGACCCATGGTCCGGTTGACGGCGGTGCGCAACTTCTTCTTCACGCGCACCAGGTGCTCAGCCCCCCGCCCGATGACGATGGGCTTCTGGGAGTCACGCTCTACATAAATGCCTATATGGACCGTGTCGCGCCCGCCCTCTGGATCCGGATCGATTGACTCCACACGAACTGCCAGGGAGTGGGGCAGCTCGTCGTTGAGCTCCTCCAGGTAGGCTCCGCGAACCAGCTCAGCAATCATGTCCTCGGGACGCTCCTCGGTCAGCTGGTCGTCAGGGTAGAGCTGAGGGCCTTCGGGCATGACATCCATTAGAACCTTGGCCACCTCGTCCACGTTGTCAGCCTCCAGGGCGCTGACCGGAACAATCTGGGAGAAGTCGGCGAAGGCCCCGATCTGCAGGAGCTTGTCCACCAGCTGGCTTTTGCTCAGCTGGTCGATCTTCGTCACTACGGCGATCAGAGGCTTTCGCCAAATCCACTTGCCGTCCTTGTCCTTATGGGCGAAATCGGACCGCAACCGGCTGAGAATGCGACGGTCGCCTGGACCGATGGCCTGGTCTGCGGGCAGCAGGAACGCAATGGCATCCACGTCCGACAGGGATGCCTCCACCACGTCGTTGAGCCGTTGGCCCAACAAGGTACGCGGGCGATGGATGCCTGGGGTGTCCACCAAGACCACCTGGGCCTCGGGGCGGGTCATTATCCCCCGAATGGCCTTGCGGGTAGTCTCTGGCCTTGAGGAAGCTATGGCGATGGGCCTGCCTACCAGGGCGTTCATGAGCGTGGACTTGCCCACATTGGGTCGGCCCACTACCGCCACGAAACCCGATCGGTGGACCGGTGCCTTGCCCTCGCTCTGTTCTTCCTTGGTCATGAATTCTCCTGACTGTCCTGCTCGGATTGATCCCTGTCGGCCTGTTCGTCTCCTTGCTCAGCACCGTCTTCCAGGTCCAGGGCGATGTTGGATCCGTTGGCTGGCTCGACCACGATGGTGGCGATCTTCTTGCGACGGCCGACCGCCTCGCCGGCGGTCAATCTTATTCCTCGGGTCACCGCCGATGAGCCTGAAACTGGCACGGAGCCCAGCAGCTTGGTCAACAAACCGTAGACCGTATCTACGTCATCTTCATCAATGGTGATCTCGTAGAGCTCCTCCAGGTCGGCGATAGGCGTGCGGACCGGCAGCTGCCAAGTATGCGGGCCGATCTGCTTGGGCTCGTCGTGCTGGACCCGGTCGTGCTCATCCTCCAGCTCGCCCACGATCTGCTCGATGGCATCCTCAATGGTGACCAAACCGGCTATGCCCCCGTACTCGTCCACAACCACAGCCAGGTGGTGGCGTGAGCGTTGCATGTAGTGGAAGAGGTCGTCCACGGGCTTGGACTCTGGCACCAGAACGGGACGACGGATGATGGAGGCAACTGATCTGTCACCCTTGCGGTTGAAGGCCAGGGCACGGACCACGTCCTTCAAATAGACGATACCGACCAGGTCATCCACGTCTTCACCAATGGCGGGAATACGGGAGAATCCCGACCGGGAGAAGAGCTTCAGAGCCGAATCCAAACTGGCATCCTTGGAGATGCAGATCATGTCGGTGCGAGGAACCATGATTTCGCGTGTCAGCGTAGTCGATAGTGTCAGCACATTCTTCAACATCTCGGAGATCTCGGGATCAAAGGCACCGGCCTCCACCAGCTGGTCGACCATGGCCCGACCCTGTTCGATCTGGATCTTCTCCAGTTCCTCGTCGTCGGAAAGTTCGCCGCGAAGGTTTTTGCGGGCACTGGCTTCAGCCTGCCGTCGACGCTTGAAGGGGGTCAACAGAACAGCCATCCCGACCAGGCGCACGTGTTTGAGCAACGCTTCCATGGGCTGACGGGAACGACCACGAGGGCCCAGGGTGACGGAGATGGCAGCCACCAGGATGGCCATGACCACTCCGCACAGCAGCTGCTCCCAGAGAGGCATGCCACCAAGAGCAGCCATGCAGGCCACCAGGACGCCGACCATGATGTCACAGATGATGCGGAAAAAGGCACAGGCGCTTCCAGTCACCTGCCGCTGGGAGATTAGGTTCTGGGCCCGATGAATGCGGTCGATTCGCTTCATCCTGGAGAACTGGCTGAGTTCCTGGTCGGTCTGCAGGCCCAAAATCAAATTGTTGAGACTGGATCGGGTCACTCTGTTGAGCGCCCCCTGGGCCTCGGCCAGCGCCAGGGAGAGTATGACCAAGGCGATGATGGCCAAAGCCATGACCACCATGGCGGCTATGGTCCGCTCATTCATGAGATTTGCCTCTCTGAGAGGCACCACGGCCGTACCGCTCATAGATCTCCAAAGCATTGGTGGCTCCGGCCGGCAGCGCGGCATTCGCAATGGGCCCCTGGCGCAAGGCCAGGAAGGTCAGCAGCAGCTGGCGCTGCAGTCCGAACATCTGCGCCTCCTGCTCCCTGCTGGCGTGGTCGTATCCAAGCAGATGCAGGGTGCCGTGAATCGCCAGCAGCAGCATCTCCTCCATGGTGGAATGACCGGCAGCCAGAGCCTGCTGTGCCGCCACCCAGGGGCAGATGACGATGTCGCCCAGGATGCCCTCCTGCCGATGGTTCTCGTCGCCGGGACGCAGCTCGTCCATAGGGAAGCTCATGACATCAGTAGGGCCGACCAGGTTCATCCAGCGCTCGTGCAGCACCGCCATGGGCTCGGGATCGTTGAAGATGATAGTCATGTCGGACTGGGTGCTCACCCGCATCTGGTCCAGCACCCACACTCCCAGATCGGAGAAGGTTTTGGCATCGATCAGCCATTGGGTCTCGTTGGTCACTTCAACGCTCATGCCTGCTCCCGTCTCCGGCTGCGGGCTTGATCGGCGCGGTCGTAGGCCCGGACAATCTGCCCGACCAGCCGATTGCGCACCACATCGGCCGCCTGCAGGTGCACGAAGGCAATATCGTCGATGCCGTGCAGAACCTGTTCGATAGTGGCCAGACCAGACGCAGGCCCACCCAAATCCACCTGGGTGACGTCGCCGGTGATGACCATCTTGGTGTTGAAGCCCAAGCGGGTCAGGAACATCTTCATCTGCCTGCGGGTGGTGTTCTGCGCTTCGTCCAGGATGACGAAGGCATCGTTCAGGGTGCGCCCCCGCATGTAGGCCAGCGGGGCCACTTCAATGGTCTCATCGGCCAGAAGGCGGTGGAGCCGCGAAGTGCCCAGCATGTCGGCCAGGGCATCGTAGAGGGGCCGCAGATAGGGGTCGACCTTCTCATTGAGGGTGCCAGGCAGAAAGCCCAGGCTCTCTCCCGCCTCCACAGCAGGCCGGGTCAGGATGATGCGGCCGATGCGGCCGGCCCGGAATTCCTGAACGGCCTTGGCCACTGCCAAATAGGTCTTGCCGGTGCCGGCCGGACCAATGCCGAAAGTGATGGTATGCGTTTCAATGGCGGCCACATAGGCGGACTGGCCAGCGGTCTTGGGCCTGATCGGACCCTTGGAAGCCTGGGTCAGAGGGCGGCGGCGAACTGCAGCTGGGGCTGCCTGACGTGGTTGGTCAATGCCTTCCAGAGCGTTGTTCCGCTCCGACTCTGCCATAGCTGTCTGCCCATAATCGCGGTCTACAGAAGTATGGTTTATCGTATTGCGATCCTGAGTATTGCGGTCTGTAATTTTCTGCTCTTCCGGATGGGAGTAATCGGCTGCGTCGGCGTTCCCCAAACGACGGTGGTCCAGTATTCGCCCCACCTGATCGGCATCCACGGGAACCTGATCGGCGTTCTGCATGAGTTCGGTCAGTAGATCCCTGATCTGTGCCGCCTCAACGTCGCCCTGCCGGTCCTGAGCCCGCAGCATAATCCGGTTGCCACGAACCAGGATAGACACTGCCGGGAAGGCATGCTCGATCCTGTCAATGACTGCGTCTTCCGGCCCCAACACCTGAACCGGGTCGATTCCCTCCGGAATCTCCAGGGTTCGCGTAGTTACCGCCACGGATTCCCTTCCTGCACGATGACGATGGTGAACATGGGCTTCACTCGGGCAGCACCTGTCCGGTCAGGACGTGGGCGTGGACATGAAAGACCGATTGGCCGGCATCCTCCCCCGTGTTGAAGATCAGCCGGTAGGCTCCGTGGAAATCCTGGTCGGCGATCTGCTGCGCCACCTGGACGATGTGGGCCAGGGTGTTGGGATCGGCCTTGGCCAATTCAGCCACGGACGCGTAGTGGTGACGCGGGACGATCAGGACATGGACGGCGGCCTTGGGGTTGGCATCCTTGAAAGCGTAGACGGTCTCATCCTCATAGACCTTTTCACTGGGGACCTCCCCTGCCACGATTTTGCAGAAAATGCAGTCCTCCTGTCGATCGTCATCGCTCATGACCACTCCTTACCGTTTGCCGACATGGCTTTTTGGCGTTTTCGCTGTTACCCATCTTATTGTCGAGGTCGTATATTGCGCGCGACTTCATGCGCTGAGCTCAGGGGCTTCTGACTGCCAACGACCCAGCATGTCCGCCAGAAGGGTCAAGGCCACAGGTCCGGCCAAAGCGGCACGGAGGATGTTGCCCCCCAGCCGGACCGGTAGGGCCCCCTGCCTCATCATGCCCTGAATCTCCTGATCGGCAATGCCTCCTTCGGGCCCCACAACTATGGCAACCGACGAGCCCGACGGCAGCTTATTTACGCGTTTGCGGACCGCATCCCATCCAAGGTCGGCATCCTGGTGCAGTACCAGGACCAGACGTCCCTGATCGGTCGCCTTCCGGCACCAAGATGCGAGACCATGACTGTCCACCTTGTCCAGCAGTCGAGGACGGTAGGACCTTCGGCTCTGTTCGGTAGCCGCGTCCAAGGTGGTCTGCCAGTGCCGGTCGTTGCGGCCGGGCCGCCATTTGGCTATGGACCGGTCAGCCTGCCAGGGCATGACCTGATCCACCCCGATCTGGGTAGCCATGTCGATGGCCTGCTCGTCCCTACCGCCCTTAGCCAGAGCCTGAACAAGAATCAATTCCTTCTCGGGAGGTGCCTGGCGTCCTACAGTGGTGACCTCCACCAAGCCGGTCGATGCATCCCTGACCAGGGCGCTGATGCGCAGTCCATCTCCGTCTGAAAGATCCAGCTGGTCCCCGTTCTTCAGCCTCATGGAGCCCAGGGCATGGCGACGGATGTGCTCGGGCAGGGTCAGGCGCCAGCCTGTATGGAGCTCATCACTGGCCAATGGGGAATCATCATGGTCGGGATCCAGCAGGAAGAGGGGTGCGGTCATGGTGTTAGGCTACAGCCCGCTGCCGAAAAGCACTCGCCTACGACGACACGCTCCCCCAATCGACCAGTGCGCAATGCCGCCTGAGATGCTATGATTATTTCCGTTGCGATTACGCACCTGTCCGGGTGGCGGAATGGTAGACGCGCTAGCTTGAGGTGCTAGTGCCTATATATATACAGGCGTACGGGTTCAACTCCCGTTCCGGACACTCGATTCCACGTCGTTGGTGACTGCTGAGGTTCGTATCTTTTCTAATTTATATATTTGCTGAGAATCAGTGTCACATATAGAATTCGTAAATCCATGTATGGCTGGAATCGTGGCTTTGATTCAGGCAGCTGATCCATACGGCTCTTTTTGACTTGTCGTCTGACTTCTTCACCGAAATGATCAAGACTTGGTTTTCGGTCGCGCCGCCTATGCTGTTGTCAGAACCAGAAGGAGGTATGGCAGGCGTGCTGAAGGTGAGAATCGACTGCATCGAGGACGACAGAATCGAGGCCTACACCAGGCTGACCGAGCCGCAGTTGCGCAATCGTCTGGAACCAGCCAAGGGTCTGTTCATCGCCGAGTCCCCCAAGGTCATCGCCCGTGCCCTGGATGCCGGGGTTGAGCCCATTTCCTTCCTGGTCGAGGAGCCTTGGCTTGAGGGAATGAGCTCCATGTTCGACCAGGTGGACGCAGCCTTTGGACCCAACGTTCCCATCTACGTGGCCAGTCCTGCTCAGCTCAAGACCATAACCGGGTACCGGCTGCATCGGGGCGCGCTGGCCGCCATGCGACGCTGGCCTCTGCCTACAGTAGAGCAGATCTGCCGCTCGGCAAAGCGGGTGGCCGTCATGGAGAACATCGTTGATCACACCAACATCGGCGCCCTGATGCGTTCTGCGGCAGCCCTGCAGGTGGATGCGGTCCTGGTCACCCCCTCCTGCTCCGATCCCCTTTACCGCAGGGCCGCACGGGTCTCAATGGGCACGGTCTTTCAGGTTCCCTGGACCAGGATTGGCGGCGACGACGTCCACGCCTGGCCCAACCAAGGCATGCGCCAACTCCATGATCTCGGCTTCACCACGGCGGCCATGGCCCTGAACCGGGATGCCATCAGCCTGGATGAATTGGCTGAACGCCTAGGACCAGGGACTGACCAGATCGATCGCCTGGCCCTGATATTCGGTACCGAAGGCGACGGGCTGAGCCACAGGACCATCGCCCGGGCGGACCTGACCGTGCGCATCCCCATGAGCCACGAGGTGGACAGCCTGAATGTAGCAGCCTCAAGTGCCGTGGCCTTTTACGCGACCAGACCCAAGCATGCTGGCTGAACCAAGTCTGGCAACTAAGCCCAGCCAGCCAGTTGAGCTCGTTAACAAACTGACCGAGCCGACCAACTGATCTCTGGCAGCCAACTGATGTCTGGCAACCAACTGAACCCACTAAGCGACTGACTGAGCTTGTAAATCGAGCCCGTACTACATAGCAGATTCATGGTGCCTCAGTCGCTTCACTCCATGGCCGGGTCGAGCACTTAGTACCAGACAATCTTTGACATCAGACGACCCTTGGCATCAGGCGATGCCTGATCACAGACAACATCCGAACATGAGGCGACCAAGGAAAACGGATGACCCTACGCAATCAGCCCTCTTTTGAGACAGCCTGCGAATCCTCATGGATGTAGTCGTCAGGGTCGATGGTCCCCCGCCAGCGGCCGATGGCCTTCAAACCGTGGTACATGATGAGGGTGGCAACCGAGCCGATGGCGATGCCGTTGAAGCTGACTCCGGCCACCGCGAAGGTGAAGTCCGCGATGCCCACGATCATGACGACGGCACCCACAGTCATGTTGACGGACTTGCCGAAGTCCACCTTGTTCTCCACCCAGATACGGATGCCCAGCATGCCGATCATGCCATAGAGCATGGTGGTGACCCCGCCCAGAACGCCGGTGGGAATGGTGTTGATAATGGCCCCGAACTTGGGGCACAGGGAGAGCAGGAAGGCAAAGATGGCGGCACACCAGTAGGCGGCCGTGGAGTAGACCTTGGTGGCGGCCATGACGCCGATGTTCTCTGCGTAAGTAGTGGTGCCCGAGCCTCCACCCAGCCCGGCAAGCGTAGTGCCCAGTCCGTCGGCCATCAGGGCGGTTCCGATCTGATCGTCATAATCTCGGCCGGTCATCAGGGCCACCGACTTGACGTGACCGATGTTCTCGGCCACCAGGACCAGCACCACGGGGATGAACATGGCCAAGACAGATGGGTCGGCCTGAGGAGTGTGGAAGTGAGGTAGACCGAACCAGGCAGCCTTTTCCACAGCAGCGAAGTCCACCTGGCCCTGGGTGACTGCGAAGATGTAGCCGACAATGACGCCCAAAAGGATGTTGAGACGGCCGATCAGGCCCTTGAAGAGGACGGCTATCAGCATAACAGCCACCAGGGTGATCAGGGCGGTCAGCGGGGCCGACTTGAAGTTCTTCCAGGCCGAGGGGGCCAGGTTGAAGCCGATGATGGCGACGATGGCACCGTTGACCACCGGGGGCATAATCATATCGATCCATCGCGAACCTGCGAAGTGGACGATCAGACCAATCAGGAAGAGCAGGGCGCCGGTGACCATGATCCCGAAGGAGGCCACAGCCAGACCCTTGTGGGCGGTGGTCACTGCCAGGACCGGGGCGATGAAGCCGAAGGAGCTGCCCAGGTAGGAGGGCAGACGGTTGCGGTTGATCAGCAGGAAGAGGGCCGTGGACATGGCCGTGAAGAAGAGGGTGGTGGAGGGGTCGAATCCAGTCAGAATGGGAACCAGGAAAGTGGAGCCGAACATGGCAATGACATGCTGCGCACCGATGCCAGCCGTACGTGGCCATGTGAGTCGCTCATCGGGTTCCACCACTTCGCCCGGAGCTAATGTTTTCCCGTCGCCGTGCAGTTTCCAGCCCATGGACAATGCCATTTCACTGTGCTTTCTCTCGTGCGCCGTGCCGGTCACGGCGGACCGGAATCATCAGTATATTCACATGGGAGGACCCGAAACCATCTACCGGGCGGATGGTCTCACTGATAGGTGGGCATGTTCTCGAAGTTGAAGCCGATGGCGGCCAATTGTTCACGACCCTCAGGGGTGATCATGTCCAGGGTCCAACGTGGCGACCAGGTCCAATCGATGCGGAACTCCTCGACCAGGCCCGCCAGGACGCTGGCACACTGATCCTCGATCAGGTCAGTCAACGGGCAGGCCGGCGTGGTCAGGGTCATGGTGATGATGGCCCGTCCCAGTTCGTCGATTTCAATGCCATAGACCAAGCCCAGATCGACCACATCAATACCCAACTCGGGATCGATGACCTGGTGCAGGGCCTCCCTGACATCCTCTGCAGTGGCCCGGCCGATGTCGTCAACTGCCTTCAGAGGGATGGCCTCCTCAGCAGCAGCCTCGGCATCAGCGGCATTCTGATCCGCAGGCTTCTCACCATTGGTGGCTGACACACTTTCCGCGGATTCTACATTCGAACCCTGTCCAGCCGACGCACCTTCAGTGGAAGCTTCAGGGGTAGCTGTGTCAACAGGCTTATCGTCAGACTTGGCCGAATCGGACTTCTTATCCTCCCGGCCATCGACCTTACGCATGGAAGTGCCCTCGGCCGATTTCAGGACTGTCTCCGCGCCCAAGGGATTGCTGGCCAGCGCCTGCGCCGTGCCAGGATCACTGATGGCTCTGCCAACCGAGGCCAGAATGGAGTCCTGTGGCTCGGGAACCAGATTCGTATTGCCGCTCATACCTGCTCCTCCTTCTCACCTTCGCTGCCCTCACGTCCAGCTGACAGGGCTTGGGCTACCGAGGCCTTCATGCCTTCCCAGCCCAGTAGAGCGCACTTGATTCGCATGGGGTACTTGGACACACCCTGGAAGACCATGGCATCGCCAAGAGCGTCCTGGGCCTGCTCATCCTCAAGTCCGGCTCCGCGAGATTCCATGAGCCTGCGGAAGTCAGCAGCCAGGTCCATGGCATGATCAACAGTCTGCCCCTGGACCAGATCCACCATGATGGACAGACTGGCCTGGCTGATGGAACAACCCGAACCCTGCCAGACGATTCGCTGGATGAGGTCGGGGCCGCCCTGCTCGCCAGGCGCCACTTCCACATGGATGGTGGCCTGGTCCCCGCAGGTGGGGTTGAACTGATGGGACTCGGCAGCCAGGCAGGCCTCGTGCTCCACCCGGATGGTCACGCCGTCGCCATCGGAGTCTTCTCCCCCATCAGCCTGATCCCCTACGCGCCCGTGAGGATCACGGGCTGCGTCCAGAATCACCTCCTGGTACATCTGCTCCAGTTCTTCGTCATCCATCCCGAAATCCGCCATGTCCTTAAACCTACCAGTAAGTCTTTGCTAAAACCGTCAATGTGCCGCCGGTGAAGACCCTCAGCCTACTTTGAAGAAGCCGCGAACGCCGGAGACGGCATCCAGCAGGGCATCCGTGTCGGCCACAGTATTGTAGACGCCGGTAGAGGCCCGGTTGGAGGCCATCAGGCCAAAGTGACGATGCACCGGCTGAGCGCAGTGGTGCCCTACGCGGATGGCAATACCACGCGAATCCACATACTGGCCTACGTCGTGGGGATGGACTCCCTGAACGTCGAAAGCGACCGTGCCGATCCGGTCCTCTGGTGTGGTCGGACCTAGGATGCGCACTCCGTCCAACTCCCCCAGCCTCAACAGACCGGCGGTGATGGCCTTCTCATGTTCGGCCACCTTATCCATGCCCAAATCCATCAGCCAATCGGCGGCTACTCCGGCCCCGATCATCTGTGCCACCGGCTGTGTACCGGCCTCGAACCGAGCCGGGGGATCCATATAGCTGGCAGGACGATCCAGATAGGCCAACTCCACCATGGAACCGCCGAATGATGCCGGAGGCAGGGCCTCCAGGAGTTCCCTACGGCCATAGAGGAAGCCCACACCGGTCGGGCCATACATCTTGTGGGCGCTCCAGGCAGCGAAGTCCACATCCATGGCGTGCAGATCCACAGGCAGATGAGGCACCGACTGGCAAACGTCAAGCACCACCAGGGCACCCACCTGATGGGCACGGCGGACGATGGGCTTTATGTCAGTGATGGCACCAGTCACATTGCTGACGTGGGTGACGGCGACCACCTTGGTTCGCTCGGTAATGACCTGGTCGGCGGTATCGGCCAGAACACGGCCTTCAGGGTCCAGATCAAAGTACTTGAGGACTGCTCCGGTCCGATAGCAGAGCTCCTGGAAGGGCAGCAGGACCGAGTGGTGCTCGGCCTTGCTGACCACGACTTCATCCCCGGGCTTCAGCGCAAATCGACGCGCCGCCTTGCCTCCGCGACCCAGACTGGCGTTGCCGAAGGCGGTGGCGAGCAGGTTCAGAGCAGCCGTGGCCCCGGCGGTGACGACAATCTCCTCGCTGCCCTCCTGGCCTTCTGCGCCGACCAGGGCAGCCACACGTGAGCGCGCGTGCTCGAAAGCCACGGTGCTGCGGGCGGCCAGTTCGTGGGCGCCCCTGTGCACCCCGGCATTGTCCTTCAGGTAGAAGTCCCGAACGGCATCGATGACCGCCAGGGGTTTCTGGGCAGTGGCAGCCGAATCCAGATAGACCAGAGGGTGGCCATGCACCTGCTGGTCCAGAATCGGAAACTGCTGTCGAATGCTGTCATCAATGACCATTGCGGACCTCTTCTCTTATCCTCAGGCCAGGGCTGATTCAGAGTCGGCGCCCTCGGGCAGGTACTGGTCGTACCCGGTCTCCTCCAGGGTGTCGGCCAGCTCAGGGCCACCGGTCTTCACAAAGCGGCCATCTGCGAAAACGTGGACGATGTCAGGCTTGATGTACTTGAGAATCCTGGTGTAGTGGGTAACCATGAGCACACCCATGCCGGTATTCTCCTTGGCCCTGTTGACCCCTTCGGAGACGATGCGCAGGGCATCCACGTCCAGACCGGAGTCGGTTTCGTCCAGGATGGCGAACTTAGGCTTGAGCAGCTCCAGCTGCAGGACCTCGGCACGCTTCTTCTCGCCGCCTGAGAAGCCCTCGTTGACCGAGCGCTGGGCAAACTTGGGATCCATGCGTAGCCGCTTCATGGCTTCATTCAGATCCTTGGTCCACTGACGGATGGCCGGGGCCTTGCCGTCGACCTCGGTCTTGGCGGTACGCAGGAAGTTGGTCATGGATACACCGGGCACCTCGACCGGGTACTGCATGGCCAAGAAGAGCCCGGCCTTGGCTCGCTCGTCTGGGGTCATCTTGAGCAGATCTTGCCCATCCAGCAGGGCCTGGCCTGAATCCACCTCGTACTTGGGATGCCCGGCCAGGGTGTAGGCCAGGGTGGACTTGCCCGACCCGTTGGGCCCCATGATGGCGTGGGTCTCACCGGAGTGGACGGTCAGCGTGGCCCCCTTGAGGATCTGCTTGCGACCCTCCTTGGTCTCCACCGAGACGTGCAGATCCTTGATTTCCAATGTGGACATGTCAGTTCTCCTCCAAAACGTGCTGCATCTCTTGATCCTCGCCGGCCGCCAGCCTGCGGTCGATGACCCCCATCAGGTGCCCGGAGACGCTGGGGACGTCAATCTCCTCCACCAGTTCACCGAAGAAGCCTCGAACCACCAGCTTGCGGGCTTCCTGCTCGGGAATGCCGCGGGACTGCAAGTAGAAGAGCTCCTCGTCGTCGAAGCGTCCGACCGAACTCGCATGGCCTGCCCCGATGATGTCGCCGTTCTCGATCTCCAGGTTGGGCTCGGAATCGGCGATGGCCCCAGGGGTCAGAACCAGGTTCCGGTTGAGCTCGTATGAGTCGGTTCCAGGCGCAGTCGGCTGAATGAGCGCGTTGCCCACCCAGGTGGTGTGCGCGCCGATTCCGTCCAAGGCACCCTTGTAGACCACACGGGACTTGCAATTGGGATGGTTGTGCACCACCATGGTCCGGTGCTCCATGTGCTGGCCGGGATCGACGAAGTAGATGCCCAGCATGTTCAGGTCGCCCTGCTCGCCGCCGAAGTCCTGGTCCATGCGCAGCCGCACGACATCGCCGCCCAGACTGACCACAGAGTGGCGCAGGGAGGCCTCGGCGCCCAGATGAATGCGGTGGTTGCCTACATGCTTGCTGCCCTTGTCCCACTCCTGAATGAAGGTGGTCGACATCTGCGAATTGTCACCGATGTCGATTTCAACCCCCTCAGCCAGACGTGCCTGGCCCTGGTGCTCGACCACCAGATCGGCCTTGGTGCCCGCTTCGGCCTTGATCACCAAGTGGAAAGCATCGAGTTCGGGGCCGCCACCGTTGACACGGACCAGCACAGGCTGATCCAGCGTGCCCTTGAGGTTGACCACAGTCGCCTGCTTACCGCTCGCCCACTCCACGGCTGCCGCTCGGTCGCTGGGCTTGAGGACGGTGCCGCAGGGAGCCTGATCCATAGGAATTTGGCTGAAGCTGACCTGATCCGCGGGCGGTTCGGACCCGTCGATCATGGTGACTGAGACCTTGGTCAGACCGCTGGGCTTGAAGACAGTGAAGAACTCCTCCATCCGGTCGATGGGGGTGAACCGCCAATCATCCTGCTTGCGGGTAGGCATGAGAAAGTCATCAGGGTTGAAGGAACGTGGCTCCTTGTCGGCACTGGACGGCATGGTGGCCGGGAAAGCATAGGGATCCTTGGGATCCGCATGCGGAATGGTTATTTCGCTGTTTTGTGACATCAGCCTACCGAACCCTCCATCTGCAATTCGACCAAGCGGTTAAGCTCCAACGCGTACTCCATGGGCAGCTGCCGGGAAATGGGCTCCACGAACCCCCGCACGATCATGCCCATGGCCTCCTTCTCCTCCAGGCCGCGGCTCATCAGATAGAAGAGCTGGTCCTCGGAGACCTTGGAGACGGTGGCCTCATGAGCCATGGAAACGTCGTCCTCGCGAACATCCACGTGCGGGTAGGTATCCGAACGAGAGTAGTCGTCCACCAGCAAGGCGTCGCAGACCACCGAAGAAGAGGACTTCTCGGCGCCTTTGATGATCTTGACCAGGCCTCGGTAAGCGGCCCTTCCCCCGTTGCGGGAGATGGACTTGGAGACGATGGTGGATGAGGTATGGGGTGCCAGGTGAATCATCTTGGCGCCCGTGTCCTGGTACTGCCCCTTGCCGGCGAAGCCCAGGGAGAGGGTCTCGGCCTTGGCGTAGGGCTCGGCCAGGATGCAGGCCGGATATTTCATGGTCGCCTTGGACCCGATGTTGCCGTCCACCCACTCCATGGTGCCGCCCTCGCGCACATAGGCACGCTGAGTGACCAGGTTGTAAACGTTGTTGGACCAGTTCTGGACCGTGGTGTAGCGCACACGTGCATGAGGTTCGACCACAATCTCCACGTTGGCCGCGTGCAAAGAGTCAGTGGAGTAAATGGGTGCTGTGCAGCCCTCCACGTAATGGACGTAGGAACCCTCGTCGGCAATGATCAGCGTGCGCTCGAACTGGCCCATGTTGGGTGTGTTGATACGGAAGTAGGCCTGCAGGGGGATGTCCACATGGACGCCCTTGGGCACGTAGACGAAGGATCCGCCCGACCAGGCCGCCGTGTTCAGTGCGGCGAACTTGTTGTCGTCCGGGGGGATGACCGTGGCGAAGTACTTGCGGAAGAGGTCCGGGTACTCTTTCAAGGCCGTGTCCGTATCCAGGAAGATGACCCCTTGTTTGCGCAAGTCGTCGCGAATGGAGTTGTAGATGACCTCAGACTCGTACTGGGCGGCAACACCGGAGACCAGCCGCTTCTTCTCGGCCTCGGGGATGCCCAGCCGGTCATAGGTGGTACGGATGTCGTCGGGCAGGTCCTTCCAGTCCTTGGCCTGCTCCTTTAAAGGCTTGACATAGTACTTGAAGTCGTCGGCATCGAACCCGCTTAAATCCACGCCCCACTTGGGCATGGGCTTTTCCATGAAGGCCCGATAGCCCTTGAGACGCATCTGCAGCATCCAATCAGGCTCGCCCTTGTCGGCCGAGATGGCACGGACCACATCCTCGTCAATGCCCTTGTGGGCATTGCGCCCGGCGTCATCGGAGTCGTGCCAGCCATAGGTATAGTCGCCGAACTCGGAGATGATCTGGTCGTCTTTTTTGATTTTTTCTTCGTTGACGCGGGAGCGGTCGGCCACGTACTGGCTCATTTCCACATCCCGCGATGTGTCTGTCCGCTGCGAGGTGCTGTCCACGAGCTGAGACCTCCTAACACACGCACGGCCGCCATATGCGGCCGTTCACACCATTACAGGATAACCGGGACCATAGTGAACCGCCAGACCCCGGCTTACGCTCTCTAAGGAATCCGGCCCTTCCTCTTGACAACAGTACCGATACGGACAATCGCCCGCTTCCCATAAGAGGGAAACGGGCGATCATAGTCAACGTTTTTGAAAACGGATTGACCTCAGGCGGCCTCCTGGCCTCCGTGCTCCAGGCTGGCCTTGACCAGGCCGGCGAAGAGGGGGTGCGGCTTGGTGGGCCGGGACTTGAACTCCGGGTGAGCCTGGGTGCCCACGTAGAAGGGATGCTGGTCCTGGGAGAGCTCTACGAACTCGGTCAGCTGCCCGTCCGGGCTGGTGCCCGAGATGTGCAGGCCGGCCTTGTCCAGCCGCTCCTTGTAGGCCACGTTGACCTCGTAGCGGTGGCGGTGACGCTCGGAGATCTCGGTGGAGCCATAGAGCCGGGCCACCAGGGAGTCGGGCTTGAGCACTGCCGGGTAGGCGCCCAGCCGCATGGTGTGGCCCATATCGCCATGGCCGGCCACGATATCCTTCTGTTCCTCCATGGTGGCGATGACCGGGTTTTCGCAGTCAGGCTCGAACTCCGAGGAGTTGGCGTCCTCCAGCCCCAGGACGTGGCGGGCGAACTCGATGACCATGGACTGCAGACCCAGGCAGAGTCCCAGGGCAGGCAGGCCAGTCTCGCGGGCGTAGCGAAGGGCGCCAATCTTGCCCTCGATGCCGCGGATGCCGAAGCCGCCGGGGACCACGATTCCGTCCACACCCTCCAGGGCCTTGCGGGCACCATCCATGGTCTCGCAGGTGTCGGCTGCCACCAGCTTGACCTGGACCTGGGAACGGTTGGCGAAGCCGCCGGCCTTCAGCGCCTCGATAACCGACAGGTAGGCGTCAGGCAGGTCGATGTACTTGCCCACGATGGCGATGGCCACCTTGGTACGGGGATTGTGGACTCGGTCCAGCAGGTCCTCCCACTCGTTCCAGTCGACGTCGTGGAAGGGCAACCCCAGCTTACGTACAACGTAGGTATCCAGACCCTCCTTATAGAGGATCTTGGGCACGTCGTAGATGCTGGGCGCATCCACGCAGTTGACCACGCCCTCGGCATCCACGTCGCACATGAGGGAGATCTTGTCCTTGATGCCCTGGTTGAGCGGCCGGTCGGAGCGCAGCACCAGGGCATCGGGGGCGATGCCCAGCTGGCGCAGGGCCATGACCGAGTGCTGGGTGGGCTTGGTCTTGAGCTCGTGGGCGGCGGCCACGTAGGGCACCAGGGAGACATGGACGAACATGCAGTTGTCCGGGCCGATGTCCCGACGCACCTCGCGGGCGGCTTCCATGAAGGGCTGAGACTCGATGTCGCCCACAGTCCCGCCGATCTCGGTGATGATCACGTCCACATCGTCGTTGGCCTGGGCCCGCATGCGGCTCTTGATTTCGTTGGTCACATGGGGAATGACCTGGACGCACTGGCCCAGGTATTCCCCCGCCCGCTCCTTGCGGAGAACAGACTGGTAAATCTGACCGGTGGTCACGTTGGCCTTCTGGGAGAGGAAGACATCGGTGAAACGCTCATAGTGGCCGATGTCCAGATCGGTTTCGGCCCCATCCTCGGTCACGTAAACTTCGCCGTGTTGGAAGGGGTTCATGGTCCCCGGATCGACGTTGATGTAGGGATCCAGCTTCTGTTGAAGAACGCGGATTCCGCGGCTTCTCAGCAGTCGGCCCAGAGATGATGCGGTCAGTCCCTTACCCAGTGAAGAGACCACGCCGCCGGTGACGAAAATGTGTTTGGTGATATGCCCTTGCGAATTTCCATGTTCTCTGACCATGGAACTTCAGCCTATCAGGCAGGAGCGACCAGAAACCAGCCAACACTCGAGGAGTACGGAAGGTTTCAGGGACGGCTGAGATGCAGGTGGTCAGCCAGGTAGCGACCGGTCACTGAATCAGGGTTGCGGGCCACAGATTCAGGGTCGCCCTGAGCTACGATTCTTCCGCCACGATCGCCGCCGCCCGGACCCATATCGACCACATGGTCGGCGTTGGCGATCATGTCCAGATCGTGCTCGATGAACACCACTGTGGCCCCCTTGCTGACCAGACGCTCCAGCACTCCAATCAGGACGCGCACATCCAAGGGATGCAGACCTGTAGTGGGCTCGTCCAAGACGAACATGGAACCATTCTGCCTGCGGCCCAATTCGTTGGACAGCTTCAGCCGCTGGGCCTCCCCGCCAGACAGGGAGGGAGTGTCCTCTCCCAGTGTCAAGTAGTCCAGACCCAAGTCCTTCAAAGTCTGCAAGCCTCGGCGAATGGCCGTGTACTCGCGGCCCTGCGCAAAGACCTCCAGCGCCCGGCCCACCTCCATGGCCAGCAGATCGGGCAGGCTCAGCGGCTTGGGGTGTGCCGGTGTGGACAGACGGTAATGCTCGGCCTCCGGACGATATCGACGACTCTGACAGCTGGGGCAAGTGATGGGGATGTCGGGCAGGAACTGCACGTCCAGGCTGATCTGGCCGGTTCCGTCGCACTGGGGACAGCGCAGTGATCCTGTGTTGTATGAGAATGCTGAGATGCCCAGCTTGTCCTTTTTCGCCTGGTCAGTGGCCGCGAAGAGGCGGCGCAACCGGTCCATGAGCCCTGAGTAGGTGGCCACCGTGGAGCGCACGTTGATGCCGATGGGCGAGGAATCCACCAGACGAACCCTGTCGATGCCGGCTGGGTCCAGACTGTGCACATGTTTGGGCATGGGGTCGCCCTGGATGCAAGCCTGCAGGGCCGGGACCAAGGACTCCAGGATCATGGTGGTCTTGCCTGAGCCGGATACGCCGGTAACAGCCGTCATGCACCCACGAGGAATGGCCAGATCCAGAGGGCGGACCGTGTGAATGAGTCCTGACTGCATGCGAATCCATCCATCTCCTGCCGGCATAGGGTGACGGTCCCGTACCAGAACAGGTTCGCGTCCATCCAGAAAACCTGCGATGCGCGAGTCCGGATTCGCAGCGATCCGTTCAGGAGCTCCCTGGGCCAGGATCTTGCCGCCGCGCTCCCCTGCCCCGGGACCCATTTCGATCAGATAATCGGCTGATTCTAGGACCTTGACATCGTGGTCGACGAAAACCACCGAATTGCCATCAGCCAGCAGGTCGCGCATGACCCCTATAAGCCCCTCCAGGTTGGCAGGATGCAGACCGGTCGAGGGCTCGTCCAGCACATAGAGCACGCCTGTGGTCTCATTGCGCACCGCCCTGGCTAGCTGGGCCCGCTGCCTCTCACCTGTGGACAGGGATGCGCTGGAGCGGTCCAAGGTCAGGTAGCTCAGTCCCAACTGAATCAACCGCCTGCCCATCTCGTCCAGGGTCCTGCAGAGGGCCGAAGCCATGGGCTGCATGGGTTCAGGCAGCGTGGGCGGCAACTTTCGACCCCAGCCCAGCACCTTGTCCAGAGGCCAGGAGGTAACCGTGGCCAGATTGTCCCCATTGATCTCAGGCAGACGCGCTCGCTGGTTGAGCCGGGTACCCTTGCAGTCCGGGCAGGTCCGCTCAGTCAGAAACTTGGCCACCTTGGCCAGTCGCTTGTCATCATTAGCCCTCTTGAGCTCCTCGGTCACGGTCAAGCGTGCGTTGCGGAAAGTGAAGTCCAGCTCGTGAACCCCCTTGACCGAAGTGATGGTGATGTGCTTCTTCTCAGCCGGCCCTTCGAAAACGATCTTCCGCTCCCGATCGGTCAGGTCCCGCCAAGGTACGTCGGTACGGACTCCGAACTCGCGGACGATGTCTGGCTGGACGTTGAAACCGAAGGTTCGCCAAGGCACCACGGCACCCTGGTCGATAGTCAGACTGCCATCGGGAACCAGGGTGGCATCGTCCACCTCGCGCACGGTCCCGGTCCCCTGGCAGGTAGGGCAGGCTCCCAGAGAGTTGAAGGCCAGCTCCTCAGCGCTGGGAGGCTCCACTTTAGCACCGCAAGTAGGGCAGGCGATGGGTATCTCGGCTGCCACAGCCAGGGTGGGCTCCTGGCGATGGCCATTGGGGCAGACATGGCTGGCCAGCCGTGAGAACATCAGCCGAAGTACATTGAGCAGCTCGGTGGCGGTGCCGAAAGTGGAGCGCATGCCTCCCACGCCCGGCCGTTGACGCAGAGCTAAAGCCGGCGGCAGAAAGCGCACCGAGTCCACCTGGGGGCGTTGGGCCTGGGTCATCCGCCTCCTGGTGTAGGTGGATAAGGATTCCAAATAACGCCGGGACCCCTCGGCGTAGAGGACCCCCAGAGCCAGGGAGGACTTGCCGGAGCCCGAGACCCCGGCAATGCCCACCAAGTGATTCAAAGGAATGTCGACATCCAGATTGCGCAGGTTGTGGACCCTGGCGCCGTGGACAAGGATGGCCTTGGGCGGTGCGGAGAGTTTCTTGCCGGTCTCTCCGCTCTCACTCATGCGCTCTCCAACAGATGGGCCACAGCTTCCAGGGCAAGCCGATAGCCATAGAAGCCCATGCCGGTGATGGTGCCGGTGGCCACCGGTGAGATGACGCTGCGTCGGCGGAAGGCCTCCCTGGACGAAGGATTGGAAATATGAACCTCCATCAGCGGCAACCCTGCTTGGGTGACCTGAACGGCGGCATCGGCAAGCCCGTAGCTGTAGTGGGTGAAAGCCGCCGGGTTGAGCACCACTGCGCTGCCTTGGTCCACGGCCTGATGCATCCAGCGAATGACCTGGCCTTCGTCGTCCGATTGCAACACCTGGACATCCAGACCCAGTTGCTGACCCCAGTCTTCGCAGTCACGGGTCAGAGTAGCCAGATCCTGACGACCGTAAACATCAGGGTCGCGCACTCCCAGCCGACCCAGGTTGGGTCCGTTGACCACCAGAACCGTCTGCCTACCCTTGTCGGCATCCGCCATCTGTCATTCCTCCTTGCGTATGGCCTGGAAGGCCTCCTTGAGCGCCGAAACCGGCGGGTCGTCCAGGTGGGTGGGTTCGCCCAAACCATCAAGAATGATAAACCGCAACTTGTTGCCGCGGGCCTTTTTGTCCCTGTGCATGAGCGCCAGTACCTGGTCGAAGTCTCCCCCATTCCACCAGGTTCGCAAGCCTAGGGAGGAAAGAAGCTGCCGGTGGTAGTCGACCGCATCCTGATCCAGGTGGCCGGTGATCCTGGCCAACTCGGCTGCGAAGACCATGCCCACGGACACGGCCTGACCATGCCGCCAGGTGAAGTGTTCAATCTTCTCGATGGCGTGGCCCAGGGTGTGACCATAGTTGAGGAACTCCCGCAAGCCGGATTCCTTGAGGTCCACTGAGACATGCCGGGCCTTGACCTCTACGGTGCGTTCAATCAGATCCTGGACCACCGTGCCCAACCACTGGTCGGACTCCTGCCCATCGAAGGAACGAAGGGAGTCGGCCCGCTCCTCAAGTTCACTCAGAATGCCGCCGTCCATGATGAAACCAGACTTGGCCACCTCGCCCAGGCCCTCTACAAAAATCTCATTGGGCAGGGTCCGCAGGGTTCGCAGATCAGCCAGGACACCGGCAGGGGTATAGAAGCTGCCGACCAGATTCTTGCCCTGCTCCAGGTTGATGCCGGTTTTGCCTCCGGTAGAGGCATCGACCATGGCCAGCAGAGAGGTCGGACAGTTCACATAACGGATACCTCGCATCCAGGTGGCAGCGATGAACCCAGCTTGGTCTGTAGCCGCTCCCCCACCTAGTCCTACAACCGCGTCGGAACGGGTGAAACCCTCGGTGGCCAGGCGCTCCCAGATCCCCTGGCTGACCTGAATGGTCTTGCCGGCCTCCGCATCGGGAATGGTCAGATCCACCACTTGATACCCGGCCTGACGGAGGAGGGCACGGGCATGGTCCGAATGGCGCTGGACGGGCTGGGTGTGAATCAGGGCCACGCGCATGGCCTGGTCTCCAAGCATCTCATGCAACCGCCCGGTCACTCCTGCACCGATCCTGACATCGTAGGGGTCGGGACCGCTTACGTGAACCACCCGCTCAGTCAAGGCATCGGCCAGACGACGGGCCAGGGCCCGGGGGGTGGTGTTCCTGGATTTGAGGGTGATGGTGGCCAGCTCCTGGTAGACGCTGCGGCGCTCACGATAGAGGGCCATCCAGCGCTCCGATGCGGCACCGCGAAGAAGGGGGCGATGATCCGACCGAACCGCCCGACTGACCCCCTCCTCCGGGTCGATCTGCAGGTAGACCACAGCTCCGCCTGCCCGCCGATATTCCTGCAGCGCCTGAAAGACCTCGGTGCTCATTGGAGCACCTCCTCCCAAGGACAGGATTCCACCGGAAAAGTCCTTCAGCAGGTCCAGGATCACCCCGGTCTCCATGTCTCGGAAAGCCTGCTCGCCCTGAGCGTCAAAGATCTCACTGACCGATTGGCCTGCCTCTTCCTCAATGCACTGGTCCGTGTCCCGGAAGGGCGCCTTGATCAGGGTGGCTGTCTCCCTGCCCAGACGGGTCTTGCCCGCACCGGGCATGCCGATGACGACGGCCTTGGGCATGCTGTTGCTTTCAATCATGCAAGACCGCCCCTCACCGCAGATGCTCGGGCCAGGACTGAAGGTAGGCCTGGGCATTGCGCCGAACCTCTTCGAGCGAGTCGCCGCCGAACTTCTCCAAAGCGAATCGCGCCAGGGTCAGGTTCATCATAGCTTCGCCGATCACTGCAGCGGCAGGCACGGCGGTCACGTCGGAACGCTGATGGATGGCCTGGGCAGGCAGTCCGGTGGCCACATCCACCGTACGCAGAGCCCGCGGCACCGAGGAGATGGGCTTCATGGCGGCCCTCACCCTAATGGGCTGGCCATTGGACGTGCCACCCTCCAGACCGCCTGCATGGTTGCTGAGCCTGCGAATGGTGCCGTCAGGACCGGGCTCCATTTCGTCATGGGCCTGCGATCCTGGACGATCAGCCTCGCTGAATCCGTCGCCGATCTCCACGCCCTTGATGGCCTGAATGCCCATGAAGGCGCTGGCCAGGGCCGCATCCAAACGCCGGTCGTCCTCCACATAAGTGCCCAAGCCCGCAGGCACGCCATAAGCGATGACCTCGAAGACCCCACCAGCGGTGTCGCCGTCCTTCTTGATCTGATCGATTCTGGCCATCATCCGCTTCTCAGCGTCCTTGTCCAGAGTCCTGACCGGCGAGGCATCCAAGGCGGGTGCGTCCTCTGGGCCGGGCGTGACTTCATGACCCTCCAAGCCGACACCGGCTATAGAGATGACATGGGAGACAGTTCGTATGCCCAAGGCTTGCTGCAGGAAGTCGGCAGCCACCGATCCCAGAGCAACCCGGGAGGCAGTCTCCCTGGCCGAGGAACGCTCAAGTACCGGACGCGCATCTGTAAACCCATACTTGCGCATACCGGTCAGATCGGCGTGGCCGGGCCTGGGCCTGGTCAGTGGTGCATTACGACCGGTGGCCGGAGGCTCCTGATCGGCAGGCAGCTCGTCCACACTCATCACCTGCTCCCACTTGGGCCACTCAGTGTTACCGATCTCGATGGCCACTGGCGAACCGAGCGTCCGTCCATGCCTGACACCGGTCAACAGTCGCACCCGGTCCTGCTCAAAGCCCATCCTGGCCCCGCGACCATAGCCCAACCGTCGGCGAGCCAGGGCTGATTCAATATCCTTGGTGGACACGGCAACCCCGGCGGGCAGACCCTCCAACATGGCCACTAGGGCCTCTCCATGGGATTCCCCTGCCGTCTGCCAGCGCAACATATTCAAGCTCCTCGTTCGTTCCTCGTTTGCCAGGTTAGGGCTACGTATGATTATCTTAGAAGATGGTCTACCTCATCCCAGCGCCGGGACTGCTGATCGCCCTCCTCCTGGCCCTGATCGATATCCGCACCCGGCGAGTCCCACGTCTTCTGGTGCTCGTGGGACTGGTATTGCAGACCGTGGTCCTGCTGGTCTTTGCGCTAATCCGGGGTCGGATGATGCTGCTCACGCAGTGCCTGCTGCTGACTCTGGCCTCTGCAGGCCTTCAGTTTCTGCTGGCCCTGGTCCGACCCGGTGCCTTGGGGCTGGGCGACGTGACCGCCACGGGTCTGGTCGCCCTGAGCCTGTCAGTTCTGGGATGGACAACCATCCTGGTTTGGTGGTTGATGATGGGGCTGCTGGGACTGGTCGCACTGGCTTTGGTCTGGTTGGCACGCCGCCGCAGATCAGACAGAACAAACACCCCACTCTCGCTGGCCTATGTCCCGATCATCCTCGCCGCAGCGGTAACGGCCTTAATAATCAATGCCTTCTAATGCCGTATGCATCTAGTTGACAATTGAGACCTTGAAATCCAGGGAAAAAGCGCTACTCGCCCTGCTGGTTGTGCTGGGACTCCCAGGCCTTGTACTCCTTGACATCCCGGTTGAACTGATCCTGGTTGTCGCTGAACCTGGTCTCTCCTGTATCCATGTTCACAGTGACGAAATAGAGCCAGTCGCCCGACTCAGGGTGCATGACTGCTTGGATGGCCTCATCCCCAGGGCTGCCGATGGGGCCTGGAGGCAGACCCGGATGGACCCTGGTGTTGTAGGGGTCATCGGCGTTCTTCAACATGGCATCGGTCAGCTTCAAGGCGGAGACATTGTTGGAGTATGCCACGGTGCTGTCCATGCCCAAGGGCATCCCCTTGGCCAATCGGTTTTCTATGACCCGGGCCACCTTGCTGTAGTATTCCGACTTGTTGACCTCGGCCTCGGTGATGGAGGCCGTATTGAGTATGGTCTGCCGATCCTGACCACCGGGCACGCCCAACTGGTCCAGGTGCTCGATTCGCTTGGACACCAGATTGCTCAAAATGGCCTTGGCCGACCCGGCTTTGCGCACGTCGTACTCGCCAGGTTGCAGCCACCCCTCGAAGTTGCCCTGTGCCTCCTGGGGCAGGATGCCCTCGCCCTTGGCTTGAATCAGGGTGTCGAATTCGCTCTGCGGAACACCGGAAAGCTGGGCGGCCCGGGCGACCACGTCGCGGACCCGTTCGCCGGCCCGCACCTGCAGGAAGCCTCCAGCCTTGCTGCTGTCAGTCAGAATGGCAACCACATCCGAGGCCTTCATCCGCAAACGCAGATCGAAAACGCCGGGCAGAAGCCTGGATTCGGACTGGGTACTGGTGATGGCGTGCAGGAAGGCTGCCGTGGACTTGACCACCCCGGCCTTGACCAAATTGGCACCCACCTGATCAGCACCCTGACCGCTCTCGACAGTAAACTCCAGCGGCTGTCCGCCGGGACCTGGATAGTCAGGGGCGACCTCCTTGGTGGCTACGATCCTAGGGGCGCCATGACGCAGCCCGCCTACCAGAATCACTACGCATGAGGTGGCCAGCACAACAGCCAGGGCGATGATAACGATCATGATCTGCTTGCGATGCTTGCGCCTTTCGCGCCGACGGCGCATTTCACGGCGCGAATGAGGAGGACGCGGCGGCATGGCGGAAACCGGGGCCTGCCCATCGGTAACCCACTGAACTTTGTTCTGGAAGAATTCCTGCATGTCGTCGGCCAATTAGCACTCCTTGTCGGCACGTTGGTCGTCCAGGGCCGACTGCAACAGCACAACAGCGGACTGCTGATCGACCACGGGACGATGTCTTCGCCCGTCCACGCGGGCATCATATAGCTGACGATGGGCGCTGACGGTCGTCAGTCGTTCGTCTCGCAATACTACACTGGGCAGCTGCTCAGGGGCAATGTCGGCATCCTGGGCGGCCTCCTGCAGGCGTCCAGTCAATGCACGCACCCAACGGGCCGCCTTTTTTGCGCTGCGACCAGCCTGGCCGCTCAGAAGCAAGGGGTGTCCGACTACAACCTTGGAAACACACTTGTCCATAATCAGGTCTTCCACCTGGTCCAGGGCTTGGAAGTAGTCGCCCTGAACCTTGATGTTGCCAGCGGGAAAGGCCAGGGTCAGCTCCGGGTCCGACAGGGCCAGACCCACCCTGGCCTCACCAAGATCCACCCCCAGCCACACGGCTGTCTGTGATCCCACGGGAAGCTCAGCCTTCTTGGACCTGATCACTCAGGGCTTTCAAGGCCCGATCGATGGCCGAGGCATCCTGGCCGCCACCCTGGGCAAAGTCAGGCTTGCCCCCACCGCCGCCTCCCAGGACCTTGGAAGCCGTCCTGACCAAATCGCCGGCCCTGAGACCGCGGTCACGGGCCGCCTGGTTGGTGGCTACGAAGATGACGGGCTTGCCATCCTCGCTTACACCGGCCAGTGCGACCACAACCGGGTACTCCTCGCCCATGCGGGCCCGCAGGTCGGTCACCGTCTTGCGCAGAGCATCGACCGAGCCGAAATGTCCCATGTTCCGGGATGCAACCTTGACCTCGCCCGGGGCATGCAAGGCCTGGTTGGCCAGTTCGGGCACAGCCTGGGCCATCTGCTGCTCATAGGTGGCCGCCAGTCGGCGGTCGGACTCCTTGAGCTTGGCCAGCAGGGCCGAAATCCTTGACTCAAGCTCGTCAGGGCGGGCGTTGAGCTTGTCGGAAAGCTGAGAGACCAGGGCGTGCTCACGGGCGTTGTACTCGTAAGCGCCCTGGCCCACCACGGCATCCACACGACGAACACCGGTACCCACCGAGGCTTCGGACATGATGGAGACCGCACCGATCTTGCCCACGTGATCCACATGGGTTCCCCCGCAGAGCTCACGGCTCCAGCCGTCCTCGCCAATGGAGACCACACGGACCACGTCGCCGTACTTCTCCCCGAACAGATGCATGGCGCCCAGGGCGATGGCATCGTCATACTTCATCTCCTGCGCGGTCACGGCCAGGTTGTCCCGCAGGCGGTCGTTGACACGGGATTCCACCGCATCCATGGCCTGGCGGCTGGGAGCTTGCGACCATTGGAAGTCGAAACGCAGCCTGTTGGGTGCATCCTCGGAACCGCGCTGCGTGGCCTGGGGACCCAGTTCCTCTCGCAGAGCCTTATGGACCATGTGCGTGGCGGTGTGCGAGCGGGCGATGGCGCCGCGCCGGTTCCGGTCGATGGTGGCCGTGACCTTGGCCTGCAGGATCAGCGTTCCTTCAGTCAGCCGGCAGCGGTGGATGGTCAGCCCTTTGATGGGCTTTTGCACGTCGTCCACCTCCAGGACGGCTCCATCGTCGGTCAATATCTCACCCTGGTCGGCCAGCTGGCCGCCGGCCTCGGCGTAGAAGGGCGAGCGGTCCAGAATAACCTCAACCTGAGCAGGTGCCTTGACAGCCGGAACCGCCCCCTTGCCCTCCTGGATGATGCCCAGGACGGTCGAGCGGCTGGAGAAGTCGGTGTAGCCCAGGAAGACCTGAGGCTCGTCCAGACTCTTGCGCATATCGTCGTAGACACTCAGATCGACGTTGTGCCGCTTCTTCATGGCATCGGCGCGGGCCCTGGACTTCTGCTCATTCATGAGCTTTCGGAACTCGTCCTGGTCCACCTTGACACCCTGCTCGGCAGCCATCTCCAGGGTCAGCTCGATGGGGAAGCCGTAAGTGTCATGCAGGGTAAAGGCATCCTTGCCCGAAACCTCGGGGTCGCCCTTCCCGCTCTTGGCCTTGTTGACGGCCGTATCCAAAATGGTGGTCCCCTTGTCCAGGGTCCGGCGGAAGGCCAGCTCCTCGCCATAGGCCGATTCGGCCACCTCGGAGAAGGTGTCGTTGAGCTCTGGGTAGCTGGGAGCCATGGCCTCCTTGGAGACCGGGAAGAGCTGGGGCAGAACCTCCTGGTCCACGCCCAGCATCTTCATGGAGCGGATGGTCCGGCGCAGCAGACGACGCAGCACATAGCCACGGCCGACGTTGCTGGGACGGACGCCGTCGCTCATGATCATCAAAGCCGAGCGAACATGGTCAGCCACCACACGGAAGCGCACGTCATCCTGGGCGTCATCGCCGTAGTGCCGAGCGGACAGACCTTCGGCCGCCTGGATGACGGGATAGACCTCGTCGGTCTCGTAGATGTTCTGCTTGCCCTGAAGCAGGTAGGCCAGGCGCTCCAATCCGGCGCCGGTGTCGATGTTCTTGTGCTCCAGCTCGCCCACGATGTGCAGGTCGGTCTTGGAGCGGACGTTGTCCACCTCGTAGTTCTCGAAGACCAGATCCCATATTTCGATGTACCGGTTCTCATCGGCCGAGGGGCCGCCCTCCTTGCCATAAGCAGGCCCACGGTCCACATAGATTTCAGAGCAAGGGCCGCCAGGGCCGGGGCCGCCGGTGGTCCAGAAGTTGTCCTCCATGCCCAAAATTTCCATGTGCTCGGGGTCGAAGCCCTCGTTTTTCCATAGGGAGCGAGCCTCGTCATCGTCGGTGTAGGTGGTCACCCAGATCGTATCGGGGTCGAAGCCGTAGCCGCCCTGGTCCTGGGGCTTGGTCAGCAGGTCCCAGGCGTAGTGGATGGCCTCCTCCTTGAAGTAGTCCCCAAAGGAGAAGTTGCCCAGCATCTGGAAGAAGGTGCCGTGACGGGTGGTCTTACCCACCTCGTCGATGTCCAGAGTGCGCACGCACTTCTGGTTGCTGGCCATCCGGCTCTTGGGCGGGGTCTGTTCCCCCAACAGGTAGGGGATGAAGGGGACCATGCCGGCGATGGTGAAGAGCGTGGTGGGATTGGGCGAGATCAGGGATGCGGATGGGACCACCAGATGATCCTTGCCCTGGAAATAATCGAGGAAACGCTTGGCGATTTCCGATGTGCGCATGCTGCTTCTGCTCCTTCAGACCCGGTGAACGCCGACGGGCTTGCGGGTTGTCCAAATGACTCGGTTGTCCGGGGCACGAGCAGGTCGCCCGCACTCCGGACTCATAGCTGAATATGGTGATTTTACACCGACCAGGTGCATCTGTCCTGGTCTGTCCGCCCCAGGCTCAGCCCTGGAAACGGTCCAGATAGCGGCGGTCCAGCTCGTCCTGCCGCTGATGCATTGTCTGGGTGAATTGGCGCACCAGTCCGGACAAGGTCCGAGAGGCCACCTGGTCCTGGTCCTCGCCCAGAACGAATTCCCGGGCACGCTTGGGGGTATTGGCCCTCACATAGGCCTCAGCCTTGGTCACCAGGACCACGCCTGTTGTCACGCCCAACCCCAGCCAGAAGATCCGTTTGAACATCAGCGGGTCCTCCCCTCGTTCCCTTGGCCGTCATTGGCCTTTTTGGCTGTTGAGGACTGGACTCCAGCGTTGTCACGGCCTCCTGAAAGGAATGACGAAATCGTCTTGCGCAAGGCATATAGGAAGGCTGCTACTTTGATGACCGGCTTGCCCAGCATTGATCCGTACAGATCGGTTAGAGCACCGACGTTGCCTGCAGTGGTTGAGGCCGCTGCGGAGATGCGATTGACGTCAGTCAGAGTCTGGTTGAGTTGAGTGACCGTGCTGGTGGACTCGTCCAGGGTGGGCACCACATGATCGCCCGTCTGCTTGATGGTCTGCGCCAGCTGATCGAAGAGCTTCCCCAGACGAATCAGGGGATAGATCAGAAACCCCGCCAGGATAGCGAAGGCAATAGCCGCTATCAGGCCGGCAATCTGTCCTACGTCCATCTGCTACCTCTCTTCCATTGGTACGATACTGGGGACAACGCTAGCACGCGCCGTCTATCAGTCCAGGACATGACCGGCCTGTTGAAGCCGGTTCAGCGATTGAAGGACCGTACCTGCAGGGCCCGCTCAAAAGGGGCATCCGTATCGAAGTCGAATATGGTGACGCTTCCATTGCTTGGGCGGCTGCTGGTGTCATATCTGCCCCCGCCGAAGCGGTTGACCAAACTAAGCAGTGTGTTGCCGTGCGAGATCAGTAGGACGCGGTCGTCATTCTTCAGGTGCTGGCCGGAGGCAATCAGGGCGAATCCGCCGGCAATCCGCGTCCAATACTCGTTGTCGGACTCGGCATCGCCAAAGGGATCTGCCTCCTTGAGGAAGTCCCTGGTGGCTGCCAGGCCGAAACGGTCCACGATCTGCTGATAGGTGCCAGCCCCATGAGGCGCGCCTGCAGCCCACCAGGCCATGGCCATGTCCTGTCCCTCGAAATAGCCGTAGAACTGCTCACGGAAGTGGCTGTCACTGACCGGCTCAGGCTTCTTCTCCGACTGGTTCTTGTCCAGGATCCTGTGGACTGTCTCTTGGGCGCGTGTGGTGTCCGAGCAGTAGGCGGCCGCAAAGCTCACCTGGCTCAATTTGTGGCCTGCACGGTCGGCATCCTGCAGCCCCGATGAAGTCAGCGGCGAGTTGGACCATCCCTGGAGACGGTTGTAGCGATTGAAATAGGTCTGTCCATGGCGGACAGCATACAGATGGAGCAACATGCCTCTATTATCCCACCCATGCTTCGGCAGAAGCGGCAGATTTTGGTATGCAAAGGGCCCCGGACAAACCGGGGCCCCAAAGTTGCTGGCGGTCAGCGAGCGTAGAACTCGACCACGTACTGGATGTTAATCTGAACCGGAATCTCCTCCGGCTCGGGCTTGCGGACCAGACTGGCCTTCAGGGAGGCCAGGTCCACGTCCAGGTAGCCGGGGACTGCTGGCAGCACATCCCGGTGGACGCCTTCTGCTGCGATCTGGAAGGGCACCATGGTCTGGCTCTTGGGCTTGACCTGGATGGTCTGGCCGGGCTTGACCCTGTAGGAGGGCCGGTCCACGATGTTGCCGTCGACCAGGATGTGGCGGTGAACCACGTACTGACGGGCCTGAGCGGTGGTGCGGGCGATGCCGGCGCGCAGGACCAGGTTATCCAGGCGGCACTCCAGCTCGCGAAGCATTGCGGCACCGGTCTGGCCGGACTCGTGGGTGCCCCGCTCATAGGCGGCACGCAGTTGCTTCTCAGAGACGCCGTACTGGGCGCGCAGCCTCTGCTTCTCCCGCAGACGAACGGCGTAATCGGACTCGGTGCGACGACGGCTGCGGCCGTGCTCGCCGGGGCCATAGGGGCGCTTCTCGAACAGGCGCTGGGCCTTGGGCGTCAGGGCAATGCCCAGAGCACGGGACAGGCGGACCTGCCGACGTGCACGCTGAATGTTAGTCATTGATGCAATCCTTACTTGCTTCTGTCGTTATCTGAACGAAGACGGCCGGAACCGTCGAGTCAGGCCTCTCCAATGCTTCACCGTGCCAAGCACGAACGACCTTGCGGCCGCCGACCCATTGATGGGCTGAGACTCCAGATAGATTCACGCACAAATGCGCAAACCAAGTGTTTATTAAACCACATGTGCCTGACCTGCCAGAGGAGAGTGTTGTGATATATTCATACCAACGGTCGGTATGAAATTGACGCAGGAATGGCAGCCTCACCATCCAATCGACGACGGCTCATCATCATCGACCTGAAAGGAAAACGACCATGGCCCGCAACGCACACCCTGAGCTGACGCAGGAACGAATCATCAAAGCCGCAACCGGGCTCTTCACCAGCCGGGGCTACGACAAAACCAGCATGCAGGACATCATCGATGCGACCGGAGGCTTGAGCAAGGGAGCCGTCTACCATCACTTCCAGTCCAAGGAAGACCTCTTTGATGCCGTGGCCGATAGGTTGATGAGGACCATGAGCGAGACAACCGACAAGACCCGACCCCGGACGGAACAAGGCACGGCATTGGAGCAGCTGCAGTCGCTCTTCTCCCCCGGGCGAGCGCAAAAGAGACTGGAGGCCGCGGAGCTGATGTTCCGCAAATTCAATCCAAAGGCTAATCCCAAGATGATCGGCATGGAATTCACCGCCATGGTGGACGAGCGGGACGACTTTGTCGATCTCTTGAAACAAGGCAATCAGGACGGCTCACTGCACGTGGACCACGTCAAACAAGCCGCGGAGATTCTCCGCTTGCTGGCCAACATGTGGCTGCTGCCTTTCTTTCGCCGTGGTAGGCAGGCTGAACTACGCACCAGAGCCGCCTGTTTCTTCACGATCATGCAAAGCTTGGGTATCCCCCTGCAAGACCAGGGATTCTCCGACTCGCTGGCATCCTTCGGTACCGACACCAAAGGCAACAACAAGGAAAAGACTGAAAGCGAAGGCAGTATATGAACCCGCCCGCTAGCGGCCAAACCTCAAACATGGGCCACTCCAAGGGCAAGGGGCTGCTGACACTGCCATTCATTGCTCTTCTGACGACTGAGATTCTATCTAATCTAGGGCAAACATGCTTGGTCTTCGCCCTCCCACTTCACCTGCTCAACATCTCAGGATCGGCATCACTTTATGGCATGGCATCCGCTCTGGCAGTCCTTCCATCCATTCTCCTGACCCCCCTGGGCGGAGCTCTGGCCGACCGGTTGCACAAGCAGTCCACCATGGCAGTCCTGGACGTTCTGTCGGCATTGACAGCACTCTTGTACATCCTGATCAGCCGCAAGATCGACCCGGTTTTTTTGACCGTGGCCTGCATGATGCTGGTCAATGCCTATAGGGCCTGTTACAGCCCAACGGTGCAAGCAGCCCTCCACTGCCTGGTAGACAGAAAAGACCTGACCCGCGCATCAGCCCTGGTGTCCCAGGCGATCTCCCTCGTAGGAATGATCGGACCAGTATTGGCCGGCATGGTCATGGGCTTCTTCGGAATCGTGCAAGTAGTCGGGGTTGCTGCCTTGGTATGTCTTCTTTCTGCCGTCTGGATCAGAATTGCGGTCAGGATTCCCGAACCAGCACAGGGCACCTCCCAAGGTCCGAGGGCACTGGTGAGCCATCTGGTCGCGGACACCAAAGCTGCGGCACAATTTCTGGTCCGGCATGGCAACCTCAAAGTGGTCATAGGACTCAGTCTGGCGGCCAACTTGATCTTTGCCTCCTACGTCAACGTGGCACTACCATATATGGTCACTCGTACGCTGGGTCTGAACAATGCCATGCAGGGGCTGGCCGAAGGAATACTGGCCTGCGGGAGCCTGCTTGGAGCCATCTTGGTGTCCATCCGCCCAACCTGGTTCTATCTGCAACGGATACCCATGCTGCTTTCGGGCAGCGCCCTGGTCCTCCTGCCCATTGCCGCAGGGCTGCTTCTGCATTTGCCTACTCGTGTCCTCTTCGCCCTGGTCACCGGGTGCATGGCTCTGGCTGCGGGAGTGGTGCAGACGGTCAACATCACCTCCCTTTCCTATGAGCAGATTCATACCCCTGTAGGGCTGATAGGCAAGGTGATAGGACTGACCAACAGCCTATGCATGTGCGCGATTCCACTGGGACAGGCCGCCTTCGGCCCGCTGATCGACCACTGCCCCATGACCCTGATCATCGCTGGGGTGGTCACGGTGACACTGCTGACATGTGTGATTGCCAGGCTTGCCATGAATCCGGACGAATAAATGGCATGGCATATGCCCTTTTTTGAATGCCGCGCCGGCGCTTTTCGACATTGGCGACCAAAGGTCCATTACTTAGCGACGTAGACACATAAGCATCTCAATAAGGCTGACAGGCCTTACTTTGTTGAGGGTACTGTCTTGCAAATCTTCTGAGTGAAGGCTTCGCGGCGTTCAGGTGTATCAACCTTCGAGTCTATGCGGCCCAGAATGCTGGCCCCGGTGAATTTGATACCGCAGAATTTCAGGATGGAGTACTTCCATCGGGTCACGGTTGAGCCATACATCTTGGAGACGAAGGCCGGCCCATGGCTGCTGCTGATAATTTGCGCCGTCTTGCCTCTGAGCAGCCCCTCCGATTTAAGGCTGCTTTCATACCGGTATGCAAATTGTGGCGTGAGTACCCTATCTAACCAGCCCTTGAGGATGGCCGGTTCACCTGCCCACCAAATGGGGAAGACAAAGACCAGATGGTCGGCTCGGGCGACCATGCTTTGATAACGCTTAGGTGCTGATTCGTCTTCCATGTGCTTGACATAGCCGTAGCGAAGCACCGGGTCGAAGTCTTCCTGGCTGAGGTCGATCATTTCGACCGTGTGGCCTTTACGCCGGGCAGCTTGTGCATAAGCCTGGGCGTTGGTATGGCTGAAACTACCTTCATAGGGTGATCCTTGAATAACGAGTATGTTCATATCGTTTACTTCTTCAGTTATGCTGCATCTAGTTTAGGCGCTATCGAAAACCTCTGCCGACTCTATTATCTAAAATAATTTAATATTTGGTAGATTATCATAAGCAAAACTGTTGACAGAAAGATGATATGAATGCAGGAAAACTACCCAATCATACTTGGGTCGGAACTGACAGGAGCGACCAGGGTGGCGCGAGTGCGGGTGAGGCGTGAGACCATGAGACCGACACAGGCATAGGCCAGAGCGAACAGGGCAACCACGATCAGCGGAAGACCCCAAGAGGTCAGACCTGCTGCACGTGAATCCATGATTGATTGGACAGTGGTGTTGTACCACCAGCCAGGAGTCAATTTGCCGATGGTCTGCATGACCGGAGGCAGGGGGCCTCCCGAACTTGACCCGGAGGTGAACATAACCACCAAGCCGAAGATGACCCCTACCGAGTTTATAAGAGAAGAGGAAGGATTGAACTGAGCAAGCATGAATCCAAAGGAGGCCGCCGACACAGCGAATATCAGCATGACGAAAAAGCTCAGCAGCACCCTCCCCCAGCCAAGCGAAGCCAAAGACACCCCTGACGCCGCCATGCTGAAGGCGACGAGTGCCACGTAATATATCCAGGAGAAGCCTGCGAGGATGAGGGCTGCCGTGAGCTCCTGTCCGTTCAGGCTACTTGAACGCATTGGAGAGGCAAGCAGGCGTCGATGTCGGTCGGGAGAGCTGAAGGCTCCGAAAAGCGTAGCAACACAGACCGTCAGCGCTGTCATCAAGGGAAAGGCAGCCAGGCCGACGGTGGTGGCGAAACCTTCCAAGAGGGCGCCATGGTCATCATCCTTTGGGCTGGCATGGATGCCCACATGTGGCTGGTTGCTGGCATAGTGCGATACTGCATAGGCAGCCGCATCCTTGATCGCAGCAGACGAATGCAGCTCCATGGGACCGTTTTGGCCCAGATCTGGCAGCAGAGCAGTACGAAGAGCATCGAAATAACTGTCCACCTGCAGTTGTGCCAAACTGCCGCGGCTGGAATTATAGGAGGCAGCTGTTTCAACTTTAGGGAAACCAGGGGCTTTGCTACCGCTGTGAGCTTGGGCAGCAGTATTTTCAAGCGCATCAAGAAAGCGCTGGCCATATTCCGCTGGAATGATGACGGTCAAATCGCTTTTGCCGGATACGTTGGCATCCTGCAGGGCCTGGGGACTATCTTCGACTGTCACCAGTTGGGCCGACTTGCCCAGATACCGCTCCAGACCTTGGCCCAGCGCACAACCAACCTGGTTGCCGTGGTCCCTGTTAATAACGACTATTTTCGCCTTCGCGGGTTCAAAGCGACCAACCGAGCTTGAGGCATTGGCACGTACCGCGGCCTGCATGTTCGTGGAACCGATGACAATCATGATGAGGCTCATGCCCACCAGATACAAGAGGAGGTAGAACTTATGCGCCCAGATGACGCGCAGCGCTGTTTTACAAGTATTCATAACGTTGTTTCCTTAGGAACAGACCGCAAATGGCCAGGAAGATGGCGGCCATGATAGCCAGGATGCCGCAGGTGCGGGCAAAGGGTGCCAGGCTGTCGTAGTAGACGATGTCGTAGAAGAGGTTGGAGACCTGCTTGACAGGGTTGATCAGGTGGAGGATCGGAGCATGCTCCTGGATGGCGTTATTAAGGTCCATAGCCAGGCTACCGTAGAGGCCGATAAAGGCACTCAGCGTGCAGTCGATGCCTATGACCAGGCCAACCTTCGTTTCGGTGGAAAGTTTAGGGATCGCTCCCATCATAGAGCCGAAAGCGGTAGCCATAAAGGTGCCCACGGCGATGGCCATGAGGGCTATCGGGTCACGACCACCGGTTTGCACGCCGCAGACTGTGCGGACGAAGATGTAGGCGACCAGAAGGCTGACTGCGGAGAAGAGCCAGGAGGCCAGGAAGGCGCCCGCTGCCTGCCGCCACTTGGAGCTGGGAGAACTGGCCCGTCGGGCTCCCAGGGCTGAAAGGTTGGGCTGAGTCCTGGCAATCATCTCTGCTGCGGTGCTGGCGCCGATAAGGCAGGCCATAGCGAGCACGGCAAAGAAGTAAGGTGCGGTCATCGAAGGATTGATATGGGTCAGACGGATTTGCTTAGTGTAGGTCTGTCGGGCGGATTGCAGCAGTATTTGAGTATTTGGCAAGGCCAAGGTTGACCTTGCAGCGTTGGCCTGATTGAAGCTGACTAGCGAGGCGGAGAGAATGGAGACCGTTATGCCTTCTGAGGCAGTTGAGTCGGATTGGATGTTGGCGGCTTCACGATCGGACAGGACCATGTTGACCCGTCCGTCAGAACCAGCGTACAGGTAGCCGATGTCCTTCTGACTATCCAGACGTGTGTCTGCTTCGGCCCTGGAAGCCACCGTCGTCGGGATAAGCAGCTGAGTGTCATCGGACCCGGCCTTGGGTTTCTTCGATAGTGATGAAACCAATTCGTCAGCGCCCAGGCTGGCTTTCCAGTTGGCGTCAGAGACTATGGCGAAATGTTGCGCCTCGGCAGAGTAACCGTCTTGCAGGTTGCCCATGATGCCCAGCATCAGAGCGGCCAATATGACTGGAAAGGCCAGTACCCAGAAGAGGGAGGAGGTATTGCGTATCGAGGTCTTGACGTTGATCAGGAATGAGTTCCACATAGATATGTGCTCCTTACGGCAATTGAGCCTAGGGACCGCGCTCAGTCGCGTAGTTCCTTGCCGGTCAGTTCCAGAAACACGTCGTTCAGGGATGGCGGACGGCTGGTCAGGTGGCCGTAGCTGGTCTGGGTGGATTCCAGGACCGTCAGCACATCCTGCAAGTTGTGCTCGCCCTGCCGGCAGTGGATAACCAATTCCTTGCCGTCATAATCGACGGACTGGGCCAGAGGCAGAGCACGGATCTTGGCCAGTGTAGACTCCTTCAAATCCAGTGTCTCGACAGTGACCTGCTCGCCGGCCTGGACCATGCCCTTGAGCTCCTCAGCAGTGCCTAGGGCAATCTGTCGGCCGTGGTCCATGATCATGATGCGCGTGCAAATCTGCTCCACCTCCTCCATGTAATGGCTGGTGTAAACTACGGTGGCCCCCTGGGCGTTCAGCCGCTCGATACCTTCCAGGATGGCGTTGCGGCTCTGGGGATCCACGGCGACGGTGGGCTCGTCAAAGAAGATGAGGTCGGGCTGATGGGCGATGCCACAGGCGATGTTGAGCCTGCGCAACAGACCGCCCGACAGCTTGCCGGGGCGGAACCTGCGGAAGTCGCCCAGCCCTACGAAGTCTATGGCCTGTTCCACCAGCTCCTTGCGGTCGGCCTTCTTAGGCACATAGAGGGAGCAAAAATAGTCGATGTTCTCCTGCACGTTCAGTTCGTTGAAAACAGCCACATTCTGAGGAACCACGCCGATATGACTTTTGAGGTCATAGGAGGTCGGGGTCATCTCATGCCCGAATATCCGAACCGTCCCCGATTCAAAGCTGAGCAGGGCCAGTATGCAGTTGATGGCGGTTGACTTGCCTGAACCATTGGGACCAAGCAGTCCGAAAACTTCGCCTCGATTGACTTCCATGTCGAAGTGGTCCAAGGCCACCATGTCACCGTAGCGCTTCACCAATGCATTGACCTTCAGGGCCGGCTCTTGCTCACGTGAACTGTTCATGATTCCATCATCCCAGCTACAACTGGCCCAACACCATGACAGCCGTCATCAATGTTGTGGATGCTCAAATCAGACCAATGACATTTGTCATGGGTAGTCCTGCCTTCGGATAGGCTCAGGAACGGGTAGCCCGCCAATTACTATTTGAGACAATAGGGCAACAGGGCGAGGAGACATTCATGGGCAGGATAGCTGGCTGGCTGGTCCTGCTTGGTCTGGGGACCTTATGCGGATCATGGTATGGTTCAGAGATTTCAGGAATCCTGATCGCAGGCCTCTTGGCCTCAGTAGCCGCAGGAGCCCTGTGCGAATGGCTGTTGCCAGCGCCGGGTTCCATGTGGGGTGGCGCTCTGGTGTCGCTTTTGGCAACATTTATACCAGACTGGCTTTTCTTCTTGCCAGCGCTGGCTTTTGAGGCGGGGGTCGGACTCGGAAGCATGGTCCCGGCTACCGGGTCAGTCGGTATGAAGGTCCCCCAGACCAAGGACTCTGGGCTGGTCTGGCCCAGGCTGCTCTTAGCCTTGCTGCCGGCATTCTTTTGGCTGATACCTGGCATGGCCGACCTCATACAGTTCAGAGGCCTCCCCCAACGCTATGCCCTGCTGGCTTTATTGACCTCAGCACTGGCGCAAGGCGGCGGACTGACGTGCGCGCACTTGGCCGTAGCTAAGGGTCGTGTATGGCAGATTGAAGACACCGAGCGCTACAGGATCCGCCAACTGCATGGCCGCATCAACGACCTGGACGAGGAGCGGGCCCAGGCGACCCGGATGGCACACTTAACCGAGCGGACCCGGATTGCCCGAGATATTCATGACAATGTAGGCCACCTACTCACTCGAGCCATCATGCAGACCCAGGCTGGCCGGGTGGTTGCTCAGAGCAAAGGCGATCAGAGTACCGAGCAAGTCTTTGATAGTGTCGGAAAGACTTTAGACGAAGCAATGACCACAATTCGTCGTTCGGTGCATGACTTGGAGGATGAGGGCACCGACTTCGCATCCCAGATGGAGGATGCCAGCTCCGAGGCTTCTATGGGGCGGCTACAGGTCGATCTGAACAACGGCATTAAGACAGCGCCTGCACCGGTGTGCCGTTGCCTGGCCAGCATTGTTCGTGAGGCCCTTACCAATACGGTCCGCCACTCTTCGGCCAAGTCGGCACAGGTCATTCTGCGCGACCTACCGGCCTTCTGGCAGATGGTGGTTCAAGACGACGGCGGAATTCAGCACTCGCAACCTGACAGCTCGCGTCATAAGAAACCAGAGCTCCGGCGCGGCATGGGGCTGGCCGATATAGAGGCCAGGGCCAGAGCCCTGGGCGGCACAACCAACAGCGGACCCAACCGAAAAGGATGGAAGGTCTTCGTATCCTTGCCAAAGGAGCCCTGGTTCAACCGCAGTGCAACTGAGCACGTAGAGGATAGGAAGGTAATGGCATGAAAGTCGCTATCGCTGATGACGATCCGATCGTCTGCTCGTCCCTGTCAACAATTTTGACGGCAACCGGCGCTGCAGACGTGCTCTGGACTGCCAATGACGGTCAGGCAACCCTGGATTGTTACCAGGCAGCTGATGGGAGGCCTGACGTGCTGCTGCTTGATGTGCAGATGCCTGGCATGGATGGCCTGGAGGCGGCGGAGCGCATCATCGCCATGGATTCGACTGCACGAGTGCTCTTTCTGACCACCTTTGCGGACAAGGAGTATATTTTCCGCGCCCTGGCCTTGGGTGCCAAGGGCTATGTGATCAAGCAGGACGTGGCTTCAGTGGTGCCGGCCCTGCAAGCTGTGATGGCTGGTCAGACGGTTCTTGGCGCTGAAGCAGTGGCTAATCTCTCACTTGGCAAGCAAGAGGAGCAGACGCAAAAAGATCCAGCCGACCCTCGCCCCAGACGCTTCCAAACACTGACGGACCGCGAACGTGAAATCGTCGCTCTTGTGGCCGATGGCCTCGATAATCAGGCCATCGCCAGGCGGCTCTATCTCAGCGAGGGCACCGTCCGCAATCACATTTCCGCTATCCTAGCCAAGACCAACCTGGGCAACCGGACCCAGCTCGCCGTAGAATGGCTATCCTTGCAAGAGAGATGAGCGCATAGGTTCGGCGGTCTCGCCCCCTGGACAGGCTCCGAGTCGTGATCGTTCAGAGCTTTTCGATTGGTGCCAAGCGCAGCATCAGCCTCTTGGTCCCCTCAGAACCGAAGTCCACGGTCAGGACCGAGTTGTGCCCCTTGTCCTGAATGTCGACAACCTTGCCCAGGCCATACTGGTCGTGGGCCACCCTGTCACCCAGGGAAAAGTCTTGAATGGACAGGCCATTCGATTTTGGTTGGGCTGAGGCCCTGCCAGCGTGTGAGGTTGACGATGAGCTTGTTGTGCTGCGTCTGGTCGTGACTCTTCCATTTCTTGAGGAGGAGCCGCGAGAGCCATACCCTGATGACCCAAACGAACGCTGTGAGGAGGTTCGCGAGCGTCCATACCCACTGCGGGAAGAGCCAAACCCGGATCCGGAGCCAAACCCACCGAATGAGCGATGACCGAACGCTCGGCCATCGCTTTCATCCTCGAAACCACCGAATTCGTCCTCGTCATCACCCAGGTCCCAACCTGCGCGCATCCGCTCGTTTCCTGTCTGTCGACGCTTCCAGTCGATCAACTCGTCAGGGATGTCGTCCAGGAACTGGCTGGGCAGCATCTCATTGACCTGCCCCCACTGAGAGCGGACGGCCGCCCGGGTCAGGTAGAGACGCCGCTTGGCACGAGTCACGCCCACATAGGCCAGCCGACGCTCTTCCTGCATCTCATCGGCATCTTCCAGACAGCGGGAGTGCGGGAAGGTTCCCTGCTCCATGCCGGTCAGGAAGACCACCGGATACTCCAGGCCCTTGGCCGTGTGTAGGGTCATCAGCGTCACCTTGCCTGAGTCGTCGCCGAGGCCTGGCAGCTGGTCCGAGTCGGCCACCAGTGCTGTGGTCTCCAGGAAACCTGCCAAGGTAGCGTCAGGAGTCTTCTGCTCGAACTCGGCGGCCACGGACTGCAACTGGCCAAGGTTCTCAAGCCGGGAGGCATCCTGCGGGTCAACCGACTTGCGAAGCTCATCCAGCATGCCGGACTCCTCCAGAACCTTCTCGACGATCTGAGACGGCTTGGTATCGTGCTCTGCGGCAAAGCCGGTCAAGGAGGTGATCAGATCCCTGAAGGCCTTCATCCGCTTGACCATCAGCGTGGAAGCCCCGGGCACCTCCTCTATATGTTGCACCCCCTCCCAGAAGGAGACCTGATGCAGATCCGCATAGGAGGTCGCCGCTGCCTCGGCACGTGCGGCCAGGCCCCGCTTGGGCACGTTGAGTATCCGCCGCATGTTCACGTCATCCTGGGGATTGGCGATGGCGTGCAGGTATGCCAGGGCGTCCTTGATCTCCTTACGCTCATAGAAGCGGGTCCCACCCACCAGCTGATAAGGCAGGCCGGCATTGATCAACCCCTCTTCCAGGGCGCGGGACTGGGCGTTGGCCCGGTACATGATGGCCATGTCGGAGTAGGGAATGCCCTCCTCGCTGCGCAACCGGGCGATCTCGGTGGCAATCCAGGCGGCCTCCTGCTGGGCGTTGTCGGCTGCATAGCCCACGATGGGCTCACCCTTGCCCAGGGCAGTCCAGAGTTTCTTGGGCTTGCGGCCCTCGTTCTTGACAATGATGGCATTGGCCGCATCCAGAATGGTCTGGGTGGAACGGTAGTTCTGCTCCAGGAGGATGGTCCGGGCTCCGGGGAAGTCCTTTTCAAAGTCCCTGATGTTGCTGATGTCAGCCCCTCGGAAGGCATAGATGGACTGATCCGAATCGCCCACCACGGTAATCCAGGCGGGATCCTGCTTGTCAGCATCGGCGCCGGCCAGCTCGCGCATGAGTACATACTGGGCATGGTTGGTGTCCTGGTACTCGTCCACCAGCACGTAGCGGAAACGATGATGGTAGTACTGCGCCACCATTGGGGATTGTTGGAGCAACTGGACCGTACGTACGATCAGATCGTCGAAGTCGACAGCATTGGCCTGAGCCAGCCGATGCTCATACTCGGCGTAGATTACGGAGTAGAGCTCCTCCTCGTTGCCGAAGCGGGCGGTGATCTGCTGGCCGCGCTGACCGGGCCGGTAGTCGGGGGCGTACTCCTGCAGCTGCGTGCGCCAATCCTGCAGGTTGTTCTTGTAGTCAGATATGTGGCTCAGAATGTTTCTTGGGGTGTAGCGCTTCAGATCAATGTTGAGATCCTTGCCGATCAGCTTGATCAGGCGCTCGGAATCGGCTGTGTCATAGATGGTGAAGCCCGACCGTAAGCCGATCTCCTTGCCATCTCGCCTCAGAATACGTACGCAGGCTGAATGGAAGGTAGACACCCACATGCGGTCGGCCACAGGCCCAATCAACCTACGCAGACGTTCGCGCATCTCGGAGGCCGCCTTGTTGGTGAAGGTGATGGCCAGAATCTGACTGGGCCAGGCACCAAACTGACTGAGGATCCAGGCGATTCTGCGGGTCAGCACCCTGGTCTTGCCTGAGCCTGCGCCTGCCCCGATCAGCAGGGCCGGCCCCTGGTATTGCACTGCCTCGGCCTGACGATCGTTGAGCCCCTTGAGCAGCTCCTTGGCGCTGCGCTGGATCAAGTCCGGTTCCTCGTTCACAAGCCACCTCTTGCCATCTGGTCTCGGTCACCGTCACAGGCCGGATGGCGCACACCCGGCAAACAACCATTTCTACCACAAAGCGGTGTCATCGATCTTGGCTCAAGGGTTAGCCGCAGACATACCGGCAGACATAAAAGACCCCGTCCGCCTTAGATAGGGAAAGCGAACGGGATTTAGTCGGGGAAGTCGAGATGACCCAGTCAGTTGCGCACTTGGTCCTTGGCGTTGTTGACAGCCTCGGTGGCGCCCTGCTCAGCCTTGGCCTTGCCGACCTTGGCATCGGCCTTGGCCTGGTCCATCTTGTCGGAGGCGGCGTCCTTGGCGTCGCCCATCTTGTCCTGGGCAGCGTCCTTGGCGTCGCCCATCTTATCGGCAACGGCGTCCTTGGCATCGGATGCCTTGTCCATAACGGTGTCCTTGACATCGCCAGCGACATCGGAAATCTTCTCGCCGGCAGACTTCATGGCATCCTTTGCATCATCCAGAATCCCCATATGGTCCTCCTTAGGTCCTTGAACGCACCGTGACGATGCGTGACCATTGCGGTCAATTTTCACTGTAACAGTCAGGGCCTTGAATCCGCGGATTGACGGGCTGACACGCCAGGAAGACACTCCAATCCGCTGGAGGTGAAACCTGGCGGATCAGGGCGACGGACAACAGTCCCAGAACCGGGTTATCTTGGTGTCTATCCGTCGGGACCATAGGGGCCCCGCATTCATGACGACAAGGACGATGACATGCAGGAACTTGAGGAGCGAATCCGCCGCCAGGGCACGGTCAAGCCTGGCAATGTACTCAAGGTGGACGCCTTCCTCAACCATCAGTGCGACGTGCGGCTCTTCGACCACATGGGCGCTGAATGGGCCCGCCTGTTCGCTGGACACCAGATCGACAAGATTCTGACCATCGAGGCATCCGGAATCGGCATCGCCTGCCTGGCCGCCCGCCACTTCGGGGACGTGCCGGTGGTCTTCGCCAAGAAGACCCAGTCCATCAACCTTGACGGCGACCAGTACACAGCCCGCATCTACTCCTTCACCAAGCAGCGTGAGTACCCCGTCATCGTGGCCAAGCGCTTCCTCAAGGAAGGCGAGCATGTACTGATCCTTGACGACTTCCTTGCCAAGGGCAACGCCCTGCACGGTCTGATCAACATCTGCCATGACGCCAAGGTCGTCATCGAGGGCATCGGCATCGCCGTGGAGAAGGGATTCCAGGAGGGCGGCCGCACTCTGCGCGAAGAGGGCTACAACCTTAAGTCCCTGGCCATCGTGGAAAGCATGGACCCAGACCAGGGCACCATCACCTTTGCTCAGAATCCAGCCTGAGCAGGTCGGCGCCCGGTCCGGGTCGCAGGAACAATAGCGTCAGTCAACCTGATGCTCGCTGGTGCCGCCCTCCAGAATGGTCTTCACGTCGTTCAGCGAGATGTCGACCATGGCGGTCACGGCGGCATCGGTGTAGAAGCCGATGTGGGGCGAGACCTCCACATTGGGCATGGCCTTGAGGGTCTCCAGTGCCTGGTTGTCGACTTTGGTTCCGCTCAAATCATTTTCGAAGATGCCGGCCTCCCCCTCGATGGTGTCGATGGCGGCACCGGCAATGGACTTGGTCTGCAGGGCCTTGATCAGGGCCGGGGTGTCCACAATGGGGCCTCGGGCGGCGTTGATCAGGAAGGCCGAGGGCTTCATGGCTTCCAGGGCCTGCGCGTTGATCAGATGATGGGTGGTATCGTCCAGCGGCGTATGAACAGTGACGATGTCGGCCCGTTTCAAAAGGGTGGGCAAATCCACGTAATCAAGTGTGTCTGCCAGCTCGGGGCGGTGAACCGGATCGTTGGCGATGACGGTGGAGCCCAGGGCCCGGAAGATTCTGGCCACGGCTGATCCGATCTTGCCGGCGCCGATGATCCCCACAGTCAGGTTATGGATCTCGTGGGCCTGAAGCCCAGCCCATGTATAGTCGTCCTTGGCCTCGCGAGCGCTGGCCTCCCCCAGATGCCGAACCAGACGCATGACCTGGGCCAGAACCAGTTCGGAGACCGACCGGGGCGAGTAGGCAGGTACGTTGGTGACGACCAACCCGTTCTCCCGAGCGGCCTGCAGGTTGACGATGTCATACCCGGTGATCCGCAAAGTGAGTTGCTTGAGACCATACTCCTTGAGCCGCTGGTAGAGCTCAGGCTCGGGCAAGGCAGCGTGCTGCTGGATGACGATTCCGTCGTATCCCTTGATCATGTCAACAGTCTTCATCCCCAGATCGTGATCAGTGGTATCCACTTGAATGTCATTGGCTTGCGCCCAGGCCTGGATGGCCTCCTGCTCGTCGGGACGTACTGAATACATAAGAATGCTGGTCATTTTTCCTGTCCTTTGCAACAGTCTTCATTGATGGTTATTTGTTGGTTCCCGGATGAATCGCTAGAGCAATCAGCTGCGATTTTGAGCGCGCATATAGTCGCCGATCCGCTCCACGGCAGTGTGCAGGTCCTCCATGGAGGCAGCGTAGGAGATGCGGATGTAGCCCTCGCCCCCGGGTCCAAAGCTTGCCCCGGGGATTACCGCCACCTTGGCCTTGCGAGCCAGGTCATAGACGAAGCTCCAGCTGTCGCGCATGCCCTCGGGCAGCCGGGCGAAGATATAGAAGGCGCCCTTGGGATCAATGACATCCAGACCGACCTCGGGCAGGGCCTTGACCAGATAGTCCCGCCGCTTGCGATAGGCTTCGCGCATCGGGTCCGTGTCATTCATACCCTTGGTCAGAGCCTCCTGGGCCGCATACTGTGCGTTGGTGGTCACCGAGGTAATAGTGAACTCGTTAACCTTGCTGATCTGATCAATAACGTCGGCGGGGCCAGCTGCGATGCCGACACGCCATCCAGTCATGGCATGGGACTTTGAAACCCCGCCAAGAACGACTGTCTGCTCGGGCAGGATAGTGCCCATGGACACGTGAGTATCCTGGTAGGTCAGCTCGGCGTAGATCTCATCGCTGAGCACGAAGAAGCCGTGCTTGCGCGCCACCTGGGCCAGAGCCTCCAGATCCTGGCGGGCATAGGTCACCCCGGTGGGATTGGTCGGATAGTTGAGTACCAGGGCCTTGACCGGACCATCGCTGTTTTCGATGGCGGCCTCCAGCTTGTCCGGCTTGAGAATGAAGCCGTCGTCGGAGGTGTCGACAAAGACGGTCTTGGCGCCGCTCAGCTGGGCAATGGGGATGTAGAGCGGGAAGATGGGCGTGGGCAGAATGACCGTATCACCCGGGTTGATCATGGCGGTCAGGCCCGAGAAGATGCCTCCGGTGGCCCCGGCCGTTATCACCATCTGTGTGTCAGGGTCGTAGTCGAGTCCATACTTGGCCTGAAGATAGTCGGCAGCCGCCTTGCGAAGGCTGGGCATACCGCGACTTTCGGTGTAATGACTGTGGTTGTCTTGGATGGCCTGAATGCCCGCCTGCTTGACGTGCTCGGGGGTGAAGAAGTCAGGCTCCCCCAGGGTCAGCTTCACGATGCCGTCTATTCCGGCGATCTCCTTGTTGAATTCGAGTATGTCGCTCGGCGCCAGAGCTTTGACCCTGGCATTCATATGATCCGCCAATGTCATTGGCTTGTCCTTTCCCATGCGGTTACTACAACCATTGTCGCTGGTGCTGCCCTACCGACTATGCGGTGACGATACATGGGAAATGCTGTCGACGACTGCAGGGCCGGTGGGTTCCGATCCATGCAACCGTTCCTACAAGGCACGCGGCGTCACAGATCGAATCCGTGCCACCAATAGGTAAATCGTGTGCCCTGCATGCTGAAACCTCCTGCGGAATCTACAATCAGCATTATTTCTAAAATACAGCGAAGTTCCAGCAATCTTATAAACGCGACCATTATTTGACCAAGCGCTTCCATTTTGCGGACGCGATAAGCATCCAAAATAAACGTGCCTATGACAAGACAGACCAGACTAATCTCGAAATTTCAGAGATTTATCTTAAGGCTCCCTTGGGAGTCTCTCGCAAGCCGCAGCCTGCGAATCCGTAATCAACACATTCAGATACCCCTTCCCATACAAGCTCATCCCGTACCGAAGCATTGGTCGTTTGCATCCTGGGTCCTATCTCTTCACTACGGTCTGTAAACTATGCTCGGCAAGAACGAATTCGGGTAAAAGTCTTGTCAAAGTTGTGTCGCACTACCAAACTCGGACGCGAGATTCGCCTTATCCGACTGTTGCGTCCCTGCATTGAGATCTCTGTCATATACTTTGCCTCAAAGACAGGCAAGAGACAGAATTCTTGGATGTGTCGGCCAAAAGGGGTGAGGAAATGACCATTCGAGTTGCACTGGTCACAGGGGCCACCAGCGGCATTGGGTATGAAACCACTCGAATGCTCGCAGAGCATGGATACCGAGTGTATGCAGCAGGACGACGCGTTCAACGGCTGGAGCCGCTTGGCGACAAGGGGGTGACGGCTGTGCAGATGGACCTGACTGATTCTGCATCCATTGAGAAGGCTGTCGCACGAATTCTGCAGAAGGAAAAACGCGTCGACCTGCTGATCAACAACGCCGGATATGGCTCCTATGGCCCGGTCGAACAGGTCCCCATCGAAGAGGTCCGACGACAATTTGAGGTCAACCTCTTCGGCCTTGCCCGCTTAACCCAGCTGGTACTGCCCGCCATGCGCCGAGCCAGAAGCGGCCGGATCGTGAACACATCATCCATGGCTGGCCGGATGGTCACCTATATGGGTGCCTGGTACCATGCCACCAAGTATGCCCTTGAAGCCTTCAGCGACGCCCTGCGCATGGAAATGCGTCCCTTCGGCATCGACGTGGTCCTGATCGAGCCCGGAGCCATTGCCACCAACTGGGGCGCAATCGCCGCCGACCATCTCCAGACGGTTACTCGGAAGAGTGCCTATCAAGACTCAGGATCCCGAGCTGCTGCAGGGTTGCGCAAACTGTACTCCAGCAAACATTTGACCCAACCATCAACCATCGCCAAGACCATCGTACGTGCCTCGACAGTACGCCATCCCCGTCCACGTTACCTTCTGGGCTTCGGCGCCAAGCCTCTGGTCGCCCTTCATGCTCTGCTCCCCACCCGTGCATGGGACTATCTGATGGTCCATGCTAAGGACTTGTAGACAATAAAAAAGGTATCAAACGATACCCCACCGTCGAGTTTCAAAGGAATAAAGGCATTTAGGGCATGTTCATTCAGATGAACCGGTCCACAGCTTCTTAGATTCACTGCTGCTGAATACAAAAAGCTCGCTTTTGAAAGCCGCCAAGCTATGCACAATGAAGCAGACAGTCAGCAAGGGATTCCGTGGGACAGGATCAGCATCCTTACCACAGAGTCCCTCGCCAATTGGCAGAATTCCGACTCCTCAAGCCTCTAGAGCTTGAGCTCCTAGGAGCGCCTGCTCTGCCGCCATGGGGACTCGTCCCAGTCCATCCAGACCAACATTGAGCAGGTAGTTGATGCCGTACTTGTTCAGATGGGCCTTGTAATCGTGAATGGTCTTCGGGCTCTTCCAGTTCTGGTCATGGTATGAGAATCCCCAGGAATCGTTGATGGTTCCGGCGGTCTCATAAAGGCCGAGCTTTGAGGGTTTGAATCCTTCGACGGAATTGTAATCGACATCTTCCTCCGAGGAGGCTTTGGCGCTGGCATCCGAATCCTCAGGGATCTCGTTGTCTCCCAACGAGACATAGTCGTAGCGACCGTTGCCAAGTCTGGAATTAATCAGGCAGTCGGGCTGTAGGCGCTTGACCGTATCGTAGATGGTCTGACTCTGCTCGTCGCTGAGAGTCATGGGCATGTCGAACCAGGCGACCGATATTTCCCCGTAGTTGCTCATGATCTCTTCGATCTGCGGCATGATCTTGTGCTTGAACGCACGGTCGTAGTTCTTCTCCCCTACAAAGTCCCAGCTGTTGTCCCAGGTGGTGCCCGCCGTCTCGATGTCATTTGAGAGGTATCCGCCGCCATCCGGTTCATGCCAATCCAAATCTTGAGAATAGTAAAGGCCAAATCGCAGGCCAGCCTTGCGGCAGGCCAGGGACAACTCGCCAATTACATCCCGGTGAAATGGTGTCGCGTCATAGACGTTGTAAGCATCTACCAGGGATCGGTACATGGCGAAGCCGTCGTGGTGCTTTGCTGTGACGACCAGATACTGCATGCCGCAACGCTTTGCAAGATCGACTATGGCATCGGCATCGAAGTAGATGGGATTGAAGGCCTGGGTCAGGCGTTCGTACTCCTTGTTGGGAATCTGGAGCTTGGATTGGATCCACTCCGCGTAGTTGCTTGACGACTTTCCCTGGTACTCCCCTCCCAGGAGCGAATAGAGACCCCAGTGAATCATCATTCCATACTTGGCTTGCTTGAACCATTCCACGGTATTGCTCATTACTTACCTCTGTTTCTGCTGATTAACACGAATTGTTCGAACCGGACCTCAGATGGTCAGCTTGCCCTTCTTGACAACGAAAGTATCATAAAGAGCCATACGCACATAGCGGACTCCTGTACACATGATCATGAAACCTGGGTCTTTCTTGCCAAGTACCCTGACCGAAACCCGGAAAGAGGTAACGAGTAACCAGGGAGCCGAGGATCCCGGTGGTATTGGCTGCAAAGCCTTCAAATGACGTAGATAAGGTGCCTAGCATCAAAATCGGTGGACTGCTGTTCACTGTACCTCTTTTGACCCCATGAAGGTTCCTTCCTCGGAACTGTCAGCACATTCCCCATTCGTGATGGGGAGCGATTCCTTCACTCATATACTGCAAAACAACCGGATTCCATGAACCATCTTGGTCATGAATACTTCGAAAGGTACTGTTTTGTTAACAGTATATACCTAATTCAGAATCATACATGCCAAAGACTTCATGTTACTATGAATTATCAAGATCTGCCATAGGGCGATTAGCGAGCACATTATTAGTATCCGGTCTTTAAAGCGACTTAATGGCATGTATGCAAAACTGATATCTGACAAACGATTAAGAGCACAAACATGACATTCTACAAAACAAGAAGTATCTTTAGTAACTGTCATTAACAGACAAGAATAGGATAGAGGACATCATTGCTGTCTGCATGCGAGCAAGGCAAGCCCGCTACTGACAGTTTGCTCTCAAGAGCACGGTCCATCAGCTTGATCATTCGACGAACGGCTGAGGATCGGCACACTAACTGCATTCGTGTTCCGGTCAGGAAGAGCCAAACAACCATACCGACAGAAAGAAACAAGGAAATGTGTGATTCATCCCCGCAGAAAGCCAGTCACGATCAGTCCACTTGGGCATCTATTGCTACCTGGCGGATGGCCTATGAAGGTATGGTCAAGTCCAGTTCCGGTCTTGAAGAGGGCGGCCAGGCGGGCGACGCTGTCGAGAGGCTGATTCAAGAAGTTGAGGCCAACCCGGATTACACCTCCGTCGGTTATGGCGCCTTGCCGAACCGGGAAGGCGAGATGGAGATGGATGCCGCTTTCATGGACGGGAACAGCATGGCCTTGGGCGCAGTGGCCGGCATCCAGCATGTACTCCACCCCATATCCGTGGCAAGGCAACTGAGTCGACGCCATACCAGCAGCTTTCTAGTCGGACAGGGTGCGACCCGCTACGCCCAGGTCAACGGGTTCGAAATGCGCAACATGCTGACGGACAGAGCAAGAAAACGTTGGGAGCTGGAAGCCGCCAAGACCACAACACCGGAGTCCGCCGGCCCCTATCGAGGGCACGATACGGTCGGGACCATCTCCTTGGACGCGCATGGTTCGATGGCTGCTGGCACATCAACATCGGGGCTTTTCATGAAGGAACCGGGCAGAGTAGGCGATTCACCCCTGCCCGGCTCGGGCTTCTATGTGGACAGCTCCATCGGAGGGGCGGCCGCCACCGGGCTGGGAGAAGACATCATGAAGGGATGTCTCTCTTATCGGATCGTCGCTCTGATGGGCAGCGGATTGACCCCTCAAAAGGCCTGCGATTCTGCAGTCTACGAATTTGACGACCTCCTGAGGAACCGCTACAGCAAGGCCGGCGAGATCTCCCTGATTGCTCTCAACACAAGAGGGGAATGGGGGGTGGCAACCAACGTGGAGTTCACCTTCTGTACAGCCCGGAAAGGCGAGGAGATTCGCATACTCATGGCCAATCCGGACGGCAAGGGGGGAACACGAATCGAACCAGTGACTAAGGAATGGCTGCAGGAATATAAACGCTCGCTCAAGGCACCGATCAAATGAACGTTACAAAAAATAAGCAAGATGAGCTACACCAAAATAATTGTCAGAATACAGAACGCCCTCAATCAAGGCCGGCTGTACTCCTTAAAACCCCTTAACTGTATCCCCACTTAACTAGGTGCTCACTGCCGGACCCTTGCCCCTTGGGCAAGCGCCCGGCAAACAATTCAGAGGGACAGTCAAATAGATGCACCTCTAGAGGTACAATCATGTTTCTCAATGGGGACATTACCAATCAAACAATAAGTGAAACAATTTTTTATACGTCAATCTATTTACCGCAGATTGTCAGGTAGGTAAGGAAGGAAATCGAAAAGGGGATTAGTCGGGTACAAACGTACATTAAATAATGAGGATTGTAAGTTTAAATTTATGTGGATCAAAATTCCCAATATTTTGCCTTTTAAGGAAAGGCAAAGAGACCACACCACTGAGAATGTGTACTGTACGGCGGCATGACCTCCGTCCGTGTCCCACCGACGAACCTGAATTCGCCTTCGATGCAATCGACCAGCCCCTTTATGCTCGCATATGGAAATCAGAGGTCTGTTTGGACAGCATGCTGTTGTTATATAATTGTTATGAAATTAAGTCGTAGGCGATGCTGTTGTACTGAGCATTTGAATTTGAATTTTTATCTGATAATTCTCTCCGTTTTATTGCAGATAGTAATGGGCCGCCTCGTTTGCATATCCATAAATGTAGGCCTGCATTACGACCCAATCCACAGGAATGTTGGCTTACATGCAGATGACTACGAAATCACTCATCTCAGGGTACCTGACGTATGCTACCCCATATGACCTCCCAGCACTTTCTGAAATAGATGCTCCAGGATCTACGTCAGCTACGCCAGCGATTCTGTCTCTTATCGGGAAGCCCTCCGTAGCTTGTGGAGTAGCTGTGTCGAATATCATGGGATCCATTGTTTCTAATATCGCTAACGGTTGCTGACCCCTGAATCAACATGAGTAAACAAATTAGTAAAACAAGAACGTTGGCATTAATCGGAAGGAACCGAATATGTCAACCACTTCATTGAACGCCGAGAGTCTTAGACCTATGCCTCCCCTGCGGAACTCACGCTTAGGGATTTTGATACCGCTCCGGTGCTCTCGCCGACACCGTCAATTGTCTCATTCTTTACCGCCCCCACAGTTGAGTGAGGTCAGTTCTGCATTGGGGTTTCGGCGGCTCCTGTGACGACGACTCTCGCCACTGTATGCTAGAAGTGGTCAGCACTTCAGCGGCCAGAAAATGAGCACCAGGAACTTTGAGAGGAAAAGCCATGAGCTTAACCAATGACAACAATCCGAGGATCGAAGTCACGATGATATTTGCTGACTGCAAAGACCCGATGGCTGCGGCAGTGAAATGGGCTCAAAGCATCGCCACTTCTGAGGAAATAGATCCTAGCAAGGATCAAGTCGTGTTTATCCGTGAACTCAGGCGCGCAGAGCCGAGTCTAAGCCTGAAATCAGCCGTGTACCTTGCCCAAGTGATCGCGAGAACTTCCCGAATCGAACGCAATGCAAATGGAACAGGCATCAAGAGTCTGCTGGACACCGATCGCAATATTCCGTGAGTCCCACCCGTCCCATTCAAGCGAATAGGACATACTGGACATATGGGTATGCCTCGAAGTCATCTAATTTACTACACATCGGGCTCACCATGATTGGGACTGTTTTGTTTAGCTACACCTTCTCCCCCAGCAAGATAATGCTTGCCGCTTTCTCCGCTGCTATGTGTCGATGAACCGACTTCCCCTTTTTACCGGATGTAAGACCAGTGTGGCCATACTCTGGTCTTGATGATTGCTGATGGTGCTTCCCGCAATGCCTGCGTGGATTGCTGAAGATCTCGGTCAGACGTGTCTTGGACTACTTCGTTAAAACTTTGCCCATCGCAATAATCGGAGCCGGTGAAGAGCTCTCCAATTGCGCTATAGAAGACTTCGAGTAATCGCGTGCTTACCCGCAGTATTTATCTCATCAGCAATTATGCTGGCTTTTCGTTTTCTATAGCTAATGTACGGCTAAGTCGTTTGGTATACATGTCAACCAAAGGAGATTGATATGCGGTCAAAGAATACACAAGCTACTGACCCTAGTGGACGCAAGCGTGTCAGCGGGGCTGATGTTGATGTTACTGGAACAGCTGGCGCCTTCGAACTCACTACAACAGCGCAAAAGCCAAGGATCGAACAGGTTCAAACAGGAGAAGATAGTTCATCACTCAGCACTGCAGAACTTGATCAATTGACCGATTGACTGGATCAGCTTTTAACAGAGATTAAAAATGCTGACCCCGGGACCATTCCACATTTCGCTGAAAACTGGGTAACTTCTTAGCTAGCGCAACATTCTCTTATAACTGACCTTCAAATAACCAGATCCGACCAAGGTTTAATTTGGGAGGGTTCATTTTAGATAAGACTGATCGTTACCCAATACGGCGTCCAGGTCTCTGAAATCGTCAGCGGAATCAGTACACTACGCAAAGTCTAGAACGGAATTCCCAGTACAAATGGGTACTGCAATCCGGTTATGCTGCAGCTCTGATTGGAGGAAATGTCCTCAGAGTCCTGTTGGAAATAATTGGAATTGACAGAGTAGCACGGGAGCACTTCAGCTGATTTATGTTCTGAGTATTTGCAATTCTGATGACCACTGACACCGGAAAAGTTAATGGTTGCCAACTTTTCTTGTAATTAAAGGAGGGCCGAATGAAACCAAGAAGAGACGCGGAACGGGTTCCGCCTTCATTTATAGATATCTGGATTGGCAATATTATCGTTAGCGGCATTGAAGGGGTGGTATTTACACCGAGAACTTTCTGGTTGTAACCGTTTTTCAAAAACTGCGTATACAAGTTTAACAATTCACGTGGCTACCCAGCTGATACTTGTATTCCTTATACATTCAATCAAAAAAAGATCATGGACAGTCCTTCATGGCAAGTGGTGCCAGTTGAGATACATAGCTATTACGCTGGTTATTACTCCTCCTATCGCAATTTTATGCTCGGATGGAGGCCATCCTCATGGTCTTAATTCTTGCGTTCATTGCTGGCAGTTTAGCCAGCAAATCACTATTCCTAGCATCTACAGCTTTCAAAAAGAAGGAACGATAGTGATGGACAAAAACCGTTTATCATTCTTGACTGTTTAGTCAAATAATGCTATCTTGGCGAGCATGGGTCGCAAGAGAAGCTTCGATGATGATGAGGTGCTTGCCCGTGCCCGCGAGGTTTTCTTGGAGCATGGCTATGAGGGCACGTCGATCGATGCTCTCGTCAAGGCCACGGGTCTGCTCCGAGGTAGTCTCTACGGTGCGTTCGGCAGCAAGCGTGGCATGTTCGTAGCTGCGCTGCATGATGCAACGGATTCTGAATCGCGCGATTCAAAAGTGCTCAATCTGGTATTGGTGGCACTCATGGAGCTGTCAGATCATGATTTGGAGGTTCGTGGGCTGGTCAGGGATTACCTTGTGAAGCTGTCCTGCTCGGAATCAGGCGATACCAACGCCGTCACCGTTAATGTCGCCACGCTCCTTGGCGAGAGGCTGCTGCAACGTGCACATGTTCAGTTGCAGTCTGATAATGAAAGAAACAAGTCATGAACAACAAGGTGGCAATTGTCGGGCGAACACTGGAGATTGAACCACAGGGTTTAGATAAAATGTGGTCGTTCAAGCGAAAATTAGTGATGCCAATCGAGCATGTTCTAGGTGCGAGCGAGGATCCGGGCATTCTTGATGATGCCAAAGGCTGGCGTGCACTCGGCCTTCATGTTCCCGGTAAATGGGCCGGTACATTCACCGAGCATGGGGAGATAACATTCTGGAATGTCACCAGACCGGAAAGTCCCATAGTCATCCAACTCAAGGGCGAACACTATGACCGACTGGTGCTCGGGGTGGAACATCCCCATGAGTTGGTCAACCGGATCAACGCGGCCATCAGCGAGCAACAAAGAACGAATTGTAGCATCTGAGTTCTTCTATCGACCATTGACATTTAATAGCCCAAGCACCAAATACATGGGCCGACAAGTCATCTGACCAGCGATACTGTCTTTGACACATTGCCATATGGCTTGTCGACCCAGATACTCACTCCCACTCGATGGTTGCCGGAGGCTTCGAGGTGCAATCCAGGACCACGCGGTTGATGCCCGGGCACTCGTTGGTGATGCGTGTAGAAATAGTGGCCAGCACGTCATAGGGCAGACGTGTCCAGTCGGCGGTCATGGCATCCTCAGAGGAAACTGGACGCAGCACAATCGGCGAGCCATAGGTGCGTTCGTCACCCTGCACACCTACCGAATGCACATTGGCCAGCAGCACCACCGGGCACTGCCATATCTGCCGATCCAGTCCGGCTCGCGACAGCTCCTCGCGGGCGATGGCATCAGCCTCACGCAGAGTCTCCAAGCGTTCACGGGTGATTTCGCCAATGATGCGGATGCCCAGACCAGGACCCGGGAAGGGCTGACGCCAGACAATCTGATCAGGCAGGCCCAGTTCGGTGCCAATGGCCCGGACCTCATCCTTAAAGAGAGTGCGCAGGGGCTCGATCAGCTTGAACTTGACGTCCTTGGGCAGACCACCCACATTGTGGTGGGACTTGATATTGGCCGCTCCGTCTCCACCGCCAGACTCGACCACGTCAGGGTAGAGTGTGCCCTGCACCAGGAACTTGACTTCCTTGCCGGTCTTGCCGGCCTCCTCAATCACCTGCCGCTGAGCCTTTTCAAAGGTGCGGATGAACTTCTCTCCAATGATCTTGCGCTTGCGCTCAGGCTCGGAAACGCCCTTGAGTGCACTCAGGAAGTCCTGCGAAGCATCCACGGCAATCAGTTTGATGCCAGTGGCCGCCACGAAATCATGCTTGACCTGCTCGGCCTCCCCCTTGCGCAAGAGCCCATGATCAACAAAGACACAGGTCAGCTGGTCGCCGACGGCCCTATGGACCAGGGCGGCCGCCACGGCTGAATCAACGCCGCCCGACAGGCCGCAGATGACCTGGTCATCACCCACCGTACGACGGATTTTCTCCACCTGCTCCTCGATGATTCCCGAAGCGTTCCAATCCGACGGCAGTCCGGCGCACTGATGCAGGAAGCAGTCGATCAGGTCCTGCCCCAGAGGAGTGTTGGTCACCTCGGGATGCCACTGGACCCCGTACAGCCCCCTGGAAGGATCCTGCATGGCCGCCACCGGAGCACCCTCGGTATGCGCCAAAACCTCAAAGCCCTCAGGCGCACGGTTGACGGCAACACCATGGCTCATCCACACATCCTGCCGTGTGGGTGAATCCTGCAGTATCCCCCTGGCACTGTCAATAAAGGCCTCGGTCTTGCCATACTCCCCCAGGGCCGCCTTGTCCACCTCGCCGCCCAGCTCATGAGCCATGACCTGGAAGCCATAGCAGATGCCCAGCACAGGCACCCCCGACTCGAAAATCCTCTTATCAATGGTAGGCGCCCCATCCACGTAGACGGAGGCCGGGCCGCCGGAGAGGATGACCGCTTTGGGATCCTTGGCCAACATCTGCTCCAGGCTCATCGAATGAGGCACCAGCTCGGAGTAGACCCCTGCCTCCCTGACTCGACGAGCGATCAGCTGAGCGTACTGCGCACCGAAATCGACCACCAGGACGGGACCCTGTGCCATATGACTCCTTATATATATGTAAGCTATATCTGCAACGGATGTCCAAGAGCGACGATTCAACGCCCGCGGACAAGTCCAGTATGGTTGCAGTTTTCGACAATGCTACCGTCATTGCGGCCTGGTCGCACCCCCAGAGGAAATACATGCCTGCAAGCAGACAATTCCATCGCATTTTCTCACAAGAGCGAACACACACTGCAAGAAAACGTTCAGAAAAGTCTGCTCGTTCACGTACCATGTAGGCATTGGGTACGGACCCGGCAGATGCCTGAAATGACACTGCACAAGCCCGTAACCGAAGTAAATAAACAATCGCACTAAAGTGCAGGAGTACACATGACGAATCCTGTTATCGGCACCCCTTGGGCGAAGCTGGAGACCCCAATCGCCGAGGAGACCCTCGAGGCCGTCGACAAGTATTGGCGGGCGGCCAACTATCTTTCCATCGGACAGATTTATCTTCGCAGCAACCCCCTGATGAAGGAGCCCTTCACTCGGGAGGATGTCAAGCATCGTCTGGTCGGTCACTGGGGCACCACCCCCGGCTTGAACTTCCTGCTGGGTCATATCAACCGTCTGATCGCCGACCATCAGCAGAACACCGTTATCATCATGGGCCCCGGCCATGGCGGCCCCGCCGGTACCTCGCAGTCCTACCTGGATGGCACCTACAGCGAGTACTACCCCAAGATCACCAACGATGAGGCTGGCCTGCAGAAGTTCTTCCGCCAGTTCTCCTACCCGGGAGGCATCCCCTCCCACTTCGCGCCTGAGACCCCCGGGTCCATTCACGAGGGCGGGGAACTGGGTTACGCCCTCTCCCACGCCTACGGCGCCATTATGAACAACCCCAGCCTCTTCGTGCCCTGCATCGTGGGCGACGGCGAAGCCGAGACCGGCCCTCTGGCCACCGGCTGGCAGTCCAACAAGCTGGTCAACCCACGCACCGACGGCATCGTCCTGCCCATCCTGCACCTGAACGGCTACAAGATTGCCAACCCGACCATCCTTTCGCGCATCTCCGACGAGGAGCTGCATGAGTACTTCCATGGCATGGGCTACGAACCCTTCGAGTTCGTCGCAGGGTTCGACGATGAGGACCATCTGTCCATCCACCGTCGCTTCGCGGACATGCTGGAGACCGTCTTCGACAAGATCTGCGACATCAAGGCCCGGGCCGAAACCGACGACATGACCCGTCCCTTCTACCCCATGATCATCTTCCGCACCCCCAAGGGCTGGACCTGCCCCAAGTTCATCGACGGCAAGAAGACCGAGGGATCCTGGCGCGCCCACCAGGTGCCGCTGACCTCCGCCCGCGACACCGAGGCCCACTTCCAGGTCCTCAAGAACTGGCTGGCCTCCTACAAGCCCCAGGAGCTGTTCGACGAGAAGGGCGCCCTGCGTCCCGAGGTCACCAGCTTCATGCCCAAGGGCGACCTGCGTATCGGCGAGAACCCCAACGCCAACGGCGGCCGGCTGCTCAAGCCGCTGGAGCTGCCTGACATCCACGACTACGAGATCGACATCAAGAAGCACGGCCACGGCTGGGGCGCCACCGAGGCCACCCGCGTCCTGGGCTACTACACCCGCGACGTGCTGGCCAAGAACCCCACCGACTTCCGTATCTTCGGGCCCGACGAGACGGCCTCCAACCGTCTGGCCGCCGCCTACGAAGTGACCAACAAGCAGTGGGATGCCGACTACCTGTCGGAGCTGACCGACGAGCACATGGCCCACACCGGCCAGGTCATCGAGCAGCTCTCCGAGCACCAGATGGAAGGCTTCCTGGAGGGCTACCTGCTGACCGGACGCCACGGCATCTGGAGCTCCTACGAGTCCTTCGTGCACGTCATCGACTCCATGATCAACCAGCACGCCAAGTGGCTGGAGGCCACCGTCCGCGAGATCCCGTGGCGCAAGCCCATCGCCGGCCTGAACCTCCTGGTCACCTCGCACGTCTGGCGTCAGGATCACAACGGGTTCTCCCACCAGGATCCCGGCTTCGTCGACATCCTGCTGAACAAGAACTTCAACAACGATCACGTGGTCAACATCTACTTCCCCGCCGATGCCAACATGCTGCTAAACGTGGGCGAACGTTGCTACAAGTCGACCAACTGCATCAACGCCATCTTCGCCGGCAAGCAGCCCGCCGCCACCTACCAGAGCGTGGACGAGGCCGCCGCCGAGCTGGAAAAGGGTGCCGCCCGCTGGGATTGGGCCTCCAATGCCAAGGATGCCGAGGATGCTGATGTGGTCATCGCCACTGCAGGTGACATCCCCACCCAAGAGGCCCTGGCTGCCGACGACATGCTGCAGAAGCTGGGCGTGAAGGTCCAGTTCGTCAACGTGGTTGATCTGCTGAAAATCCAGGACGCCGAAGAGAATGATCAGGCCCTGTCCGACGAGGAGTTCACCGAGCTCTTCAGCAAGGACAAGCCGGTCTTGTTCGCCTTCCACGCCTACCCCGGCTCCATCTACCGCCTGATTCACGGACGTCCCAACCACGACAACTTCTCCGTGCACGGCTACGAGGAGCAGGGCTCCACCACCACGCCGTTCGACATGGTGCGCGTCAACAACATGGATCGCTGGTGCTTGGCCGCCTCCGCCCTGAAGCTGGTGGACGCCGGCAAGTATGCCGACCAGATCGACAAGTGGACCAAGTTCCGCGACGAGGCCTTCCAGTTCGCCGTGGACAAGGGCTACGACCACCCCGATTACACCGATTGGGTCTGGCCCGATGCCAACCGCGCCGGCCAGGAGACCATCTCCGCCACCGCCGCGACCGCCGGAGACAACGAGTGATACGCTGATCCGACCCTGAAACCGCCCGTCATGCGCAGCCCGCATGGCGGGCGGTTTCTGTATACTGGACAAGGTTGCGAACAAAGCAGTCATCAAGGCAACCACATCCGGACAGGAGAAGACACAGTGAGTCTTGCAAGCATCACCATCATCAGCCCAGAAGCCGCCAACGGCCGCAATGTCGTGGCCTACGGCCTGACCAAGGCCTTAAGTGCCAAAGCCAAAACGGCCGTATTCAGGCCAATCGCCTGCAGGAAGCACCCATTGACCCCGGAACTGGTTGCAGCCAGTTCATTCCCCGGCACGGATCCGGAGATCTGCCGTGGCAAGTGCCCTGGGCACGCCACTGAGGACACCATGCAGACCCGGGCTGATGTCCTCAACGCTTATGACGGTCTGGTGGAGGCCACCCATCCAGAGCGCGTCCTGATCGTGGGCAGCGATGCCTCAAAACTCTTCGACCCCGGCCTGTTTGCTCTGAATGCACAGATCGCGGCCGACCTGAGGTCCCCGGTCATGCTGGCCGTCTGCACCATCGGCAGGGAACCCGGCCAGGTCATGAAGACCGTGGCTGCCTGCCGTCGGACCATCGAGGCCCAGGGGGCTGTGCTTGCCGGAGTCTTCATCACCGGATGCCAGCCTGAACAGAAGGCGCCTCTTGCTCAGGCCTTCCAGAAGTATGATCTGCCGACCTGGACCGTCTCCAAGATGGACTTCGACACGGATCCGTCCGCCGAGCAGGCCCGCCAGGCCACCAGCCAGACATTCCAGCAGGAGGTGGACGTCGACCAGGTGCTGAAGGCCGCCGACGCCGCCAGCCCCAAGGCCACCACGCCTGTAGCCTTCCAGAACGATCTGTTGGCCAAGGCCAAAGCCAACAAGAAGACCATTGTCCTTCCCGAAGGCGGCGAGGACCGCATCATCAAGGCGGCCGACTACTTGCTGGCGCGCAACATCGTTGACCTGATCATCGTGGGCGACAAGGATTCCATTCTGGCGCGCGGCAAGGAGCTTGGCCTCAACAACCTGGAGAAGGCATCCTTCCAGACCATGGACGACGAGCAGGTGCTGGCTCCCATGGTTGATCGTCTCTGCCAGCTACGCGCCAAGAAGGGCATTACCCCGGAGCAGGCGCTCAAGCAGTTGGCCGATCCTTCCTACTTCGGCACCATGCTGGTGGTGCTGGGCAAGGCCGACGGCCTGGTGTCAGGCTCGATTAATTCCACTGCCAACACGGTCCGTCCCGCTCTTCAGGTGATCAAGACCAAGCCGGGCGCCTCGCTGGTCTCCGGAGCCTTCCTCATGTGCTTCCCAGACCATGTGGCGGTCTTTGCCGACTGCGCCATCAACCTCAACCCATCGTCCGAGCAACTGGCCGACATCGCCATCCAGTCGGCCCAAACCGCTCGCTCCTTTGGCGTTGACCCGCGCGTGGGCATGCTCTCCTACTCCACGCTGGGCTCAGGCAAGGGCCCGGATGTGGACCTGGTTGAAGAGGCCACCCGCCTGGCCAAAGAGAAGGCGCCGGACCTGCCCATCGTGGGCCCCATCCAGTTCGACGCGGCCTGGTCCCCCACTGTGGCAGCCACCAAGGCCAAGGGTGATCCGGTTGCCGGAAAGGTCAACGTCTTCGTCTTCCCCAGCCTGAGCGCAGGCAACATCGGCTACAAGGCCGTTCAGCGAACCTCGGGCGCCCTGGCCATCGGACCGGTCCTACAGGGTCTGAATAAGCCGGTAAACGACCTTTCACGCGGCGCCTTGGTTGCCGACATCATCAACACTGTAGCCCTGACCGCCGTCGAGGCCCAGGACTGATCGCCGTCCCTGTAACGTCTCTATAAACCTCTGGGGCTGCCACTGGATCCTACCTCCAAAACGGATCCAGAAGCAGCCCCAAAATCATGTCAGCCCGGCAATATACCGCTCCTTGTAAGGGCCGACGAGTAATCTTGAAGACTGATTGAAGAGCGCAGGCTCTATACAAGCACATCAGGAGGATGCCCCAATGGCGAAAACCGTCCTAGTCATCAATTCGGGTTCAAGCTCGATCAAGTACCAGCTGGTCGATCTGGAGACCAGCCAGAGCCTGGCCTCGGGTCTGGTCGAGAAGATCGGCGAGCCCACCGACGGCCATTACAAGCACGAGGTCAACGGCGAAAAGCACGAGCTTGAGGAGCCCATCCACGATCATGAGGTCGGGCTCAAGCGTGTCCTGGGTTTCTTCAAGGAGTATGGTCCTGATTTGGACAAGGCCGGCATCATCGCCGTTGGCCACCGTGTCGTCCAGGGTGGAGCCATCTTCCCCAAGCCTGCACTCCTGACTAAGAAGACCCTGAGTCAGGTTAAGGATCTGGCTGTGCTGGCCCCTCTGCACAATGGACCAGAGGCAGAGGGCGCCGAAGTCATGAGCCGGCTGATGCCCCAGACTCCGCAGGTCTTCGTCTTCGACTCCTCCTTCTTCTTCGAACTGCCCAAGAAGGCCTCCACTTACGCTCTCAACAAGGACATTGCCAAGCAGTACCACATCCGTCGTTACGGCGCCCACGGCACCAGCCACCAGTATGTGGGCCAGCTGGTTCCCGGTCTGCTGGGCAAGCCTGCAGAAGGTCTGCGGCAGATCGTCCTACACATCGGCAACGGTGCTTCCGCTTCAGCGCAGGTCTCCGGGCATCCCGTCGAGACCTCCATGGGTCTGACCCCACTGGAGGGCCTAGTCATGGGCGGCCGCACCGGCGACATTGACCCTGCCGTTGTTTTCCACCTGATTCGCAACGCCCACATGAGCGTGGATGAGCTGGACACCCTCTTCAACAAGCGTTCCGGCATGACCGGCCTGACCGGCCATGGCGATATGCGTGAGGTTCACAAGCTGATCGCCGAGGGCGACGAGGACGCCAAGCTGGCCCTGGACATCTACATCCACCGCATTGTCGGCTACATCGGCAACTACACGGCCCAGATGGGCGGCCTGGACGCCATCACCTTCACGGCCGGCGTAGGCGAAAACGACGAGATTGTGCGTCGCCGTGTCATCGAGCAGTTGGAACCCTTCGGCGTGAAACTGGACCAGGAGAAGAACGATCAGCGCTCCAAGGAGGCCCGGATTATCTCCACCCCCGACAGCACAGTCGCCGTCTGCGTCATCCCCACCAACGAAGAACTTTCCATCGCCCGCCAAGCCGAGGTCGTCGCCAGCCAGGGCGATGCCTACGGTAACAAGTTCCAGGCCTGACCACTGACTTTATTTATCCTCTCAATCTAACTAATGGTTGAAGGATAGATGATTGTGATTGAGTCTTGGTTCTAAGAACTTGGTCTTAAGAACGAAGAAGGTCGGTAACCACAGCAATGTATGTGGTCACCGACCTTCTTGATATGTCAATCCCCCAGGGCCGCCAAGGCCTCCTCGTGCAAAAGACCGTTGCTGGCTAGACCATTGCCACCCCAAGGACCCGGGTTGCCTGCCAAGTCAGTGAAGCTGCCCCCTGCCTCGGTCACGATGGGAACCAGCGCACCCATGTCATAGAGGTCAAGCTCCGGCTCGGCCGCCAGGTCTATTGCCCCCTGAGCCAAGAGCATGTATTGCCAGAAGTCGCCGAAACCACGCAGGCGCCAGATCCGATCGGTCAAGTCAAGAAGCCGCTCCCGACGTCCTATGGCTTTCCACCCAGTTAGCGACGATATGGACATGGAGGCGTCTTCCATCCGGTTCACATTTGATACGTGGATGGCCTTGGGGGCTTCGCCCTGACGCGCCATGTGGGCTCCCTGACCCCATGCAGCGTACCAGCGAGTGCCCAGCATGGGGGCCGATACCGCGCCGACCACCATCTGATGGTCTACCTCCAAGCCAATCAGAGTCGCCCAGACGGGGACTCCGCGCACATAGTTCTTGGTCCCGTCAATCGGATCGATGATCCACCGTCTGCCGTTGGACTCCTGCTTTCCCAACTCCTCAGCATAGATGGTATCGTTGGGCCTTGCTCGGGCCAAAACGCGACGAATCACCGCCTCCGCCTCTTTGTCGGCCTGGGTGACTGGGGTATTGTCCTCCTTGCGTTCCACCTTAAGATCTGGCGACTTGAAGTAGCCCACGGTGACCTGATCTGCCTGATCGGCCATGGCGATGGCCAGATCCAGATCCTCCTGCCAGGTCTGCCTTTCATCCTCGATGCTCATAACACGGCTCCTTTCGCTTGAATCGCTCTGGTTTAGCCTTGACCCTCGTTTGCCAGCATCCGCTTCCACATACCCGGGAAGTCAGGCATGGTCTTGGCCGTGGTACCGATGTTGCGCACCCGGATGCCAGGTATCTTAAGACCAATCATGGCGGCGAAAGTAGCCATGCGATGGTCGGCATAGGTCTCCATGACGACCCCGTGCATACGCTGAGCCGGCACGGGCTCAATGGCCAGGCCATCATCCAGTTCGCGGGCTTGACCTCCTACTCTGGTGATTTCCGTGGCCAGCGCCTTCAGCCGGTTGGTCTCATGACCACGCAGGTGGCCGATGCCGTGCAGGCGACTGGGCCTGTCGGCAAAAACCAGGATGGCTGCAATAGAGGGCACGATCTCCCCAGCGGGAGACAGATCGAAGTCGCCGAGTCCGTGTATGGCTTCCCCGCCGGTCACCCTGCAGGTGGCGCTACCCTGCCCGTCGGGAACCATGTCTACCTTCGCGCCCATGGTCTCCAAATACTTGGGCAGCAAGCCGCCTGGCTGTGTGGTCCGATCTGGCCAGTTGGGCACGCTGACTTGCCCGCCACCTATCAGAGCCGCTCCCAGGAAGGGGGCCGCATTCGACAGGTCGGGCTCCACCTGGACCTGATCAGGTAGCTGCGTCCCAGCAGATCCCCTGCCTTCAACACTCCACCTGCAACGGTCGGGATTGGCCTGAACCTGGACTCCGCCCTGACGCAGGTCCTCAACAGTCATGGCGATGTGCGGAAGACTGGGAAGATGCTGACCAGAGTGGACGATGGTCATGGTGCCATCAGCCCTGGCAGCCAGCAAAAGGAGGCCGGAAATGAACTGCGAGGATGTCGAGGAGTCTATGATCACCTCGCTGCCAACCAGGTGAGCCGGTGGCGTGAGCACAAAGGGCAGGAAGCCTTCCTGGCCCAGGTACTCGATCCTGGCTCCCAGCTGGATCAGGCCGTCCAACAGGGGCCTCATAGGTCGCCGATAGGCCTGCTGGTCCCCGTCGAAGTGTGTGGGGCCATCAGCCAGCATGGCCAGGCCCGGCACGAAGCGCATAACGGTTCCAGCCAGTCCGCATTCTACCCGGGCGCCGCCACGGAAACGTCCCCCTGCCGGTGGAACAACTTCCACTTCTGTGGGACTGTTCGGGTCAACCCGACAGCTCACGCCGAGGGCCTCCAGAGCCTGAATCATCAGGTCTGTATCACGTGACCTGAGTAGACCAGTCAACCTGACAGGGCGACTTCCCAGGGCCGCCAGAATCAGATACCTGTTCGAAAGGGACTTGCTCCCCGGTATGGTCACCGTTGCATCCAAGGGACCACCCGCCTGCGGCGCCGCCCATGTCTCTTCCACTGTCATGGTCACCATGGTAACCGCAGGCGCAGAGCTGTTTCCGCTCCCTGCTCACCCCTGGAGGTCCAGTGGGGATCCGACCCTGTGCTATATTGGTACATTGTGCCCATACGGTGATACTGATGGGCGCCGGGCTATAGCGCAGCTTGGTAGCGCGCCTGCTTTGGGTGCAGGATGTCGCCGGTTCAAATCCGGCTAGCCCGACTTTTGCTTTTGGCCCATGTCGGGAGTCGGATCCTTGGCATTCATGCCCACCAATCCTGTAAGGAGAATCGTCAGAGCCAGAAGGCCCGTCAGACTCGCATAAATCGACATGGTGATGGCGATACCGACCAGATTTCCCAGCGTTAGAAAAATCATCTGCCCCAGAGGCGCCCCTATCATCATGACAGTCTGTACCACTCCCATAGTTGCAGCCAGGTGGTCCTCGCCCACTGTGCTGATGAGCATGGTCATGAACCGAGGGTTGATCTTGCCCAAAAGATAGTTCATGACCAGGAGCGGGAGGAACAGCAGTGCAGGAATATGCAGCCATACCAGGTTGATCCCTACCATGGCGGCTGCGGCCATGACTCCGGTCAGCAAATGGGCCATGGGCAGCCGCCTGAGCGGATCTGCGGCAAGGAGTGCGCCAAGGATAAGTCCCAGCGAGGAGATGCCGTTGATTACGGCTATGGTTGTACCGTAGCTTCCCCACCAGACCTCGGACATGGAAATCAGCCCCAGATTGAGCAGGGGCTGCAGAGCCGTCCCCAGAAGGTTGACCAGACAGCCAAAGCCCACCATCAGGACCAGGAATGTAGAGCTGCGAAACTCCCCCAAGGCCATACGGAGGCTGGAGGACAGGCCCACATGCTTGCCCACAGATGAATCATTGCCTGTGACCTCCGCCCTGGCGAATGCCTTATAGCCAATGGCCACCAGAATTCCCGCCAGCAGAAAGGTGGCAGCATTGATCAGCGCGAATACAGCGAATCTGTTGCCCAGGATAGCGATCAACACTGCACCTCCGCCTGCACTGATGACAGCCGCGACATTGGATGCAGCGGAGGTGATTGAGGTCGCCTGATGGAGCTGGCCTGGCTGGACCAGGTGTTTGAGGACCGGCATCCACAGACTGCCTGCATATCCCTCCAGCATGGAAGATGCCATGTCCATGGCTACCAGCAGCAGAAAGACGGGCAAACTCTTGGACCTGCCGATTGTTATGGCCATAGCCAGGTAAATACACACCTGAATCAGCTTGATCACCACTTGCATCCGTGTCTTGTGCGCGGTCCTGTCAGCCAAGTATCCGGTCAGGATGGCCGTCAGCGTTGGCGCCACCCATGCCATTGAAGCTATGGAGACGGCCAGTCCGGCAAAGGGCATGGTCTGGGCATAGACAATGAAGACGATGTTGAAGAGCTCGCCCCCGACCGTATTAAACAGACTGGCCAGAACCATGGTCACGAAAGGCTTGTTCTTCAGAAGTTCCTGCATGGTCGGCAGCCGTTCAGGGCAGTTCGATCTTCATGAGAGTCCGGTGAAGCAACCACCAGGCCGGCAGGGAGGTCAGAAAGATGATCAGAAGCACCAGCGCAGACAGCAGTGGGGAAAGGGAAAGCAGGTTGCCCACCAAAGCGTCCAGCAGGAGCAGGACCCCAAACATGATTGGCAGCGAGCGCTTCCAGAAGCCCAAGGAAAGGGCGATGCCGACCAGCCCCACCAGTCCCGCGAGACTGGTGACCAGCATGAAGAGAACCTGTCCGAACAGGCTGACTGGCGAACCCTTTTCGAGTGAACCCACAAGACGGTCGACCAGCAGCAAGACGGTCAGGGTAACGGCCGTCCCCGCCAGATAGGACAGGGCCGTGAAGAAGCCGACGAACACCAGTTTGGCCAGCAGGATTCGTTCCCGCGAGATGGGGCACGACAGGGTGAGTGTCAGATTCCTCCCTGTATAGGGTTCGATGAAGACCAGGTTGCAGAGGGCAGCGGCCACCAAAGAGAAACCCACCAGAAGGATGACCATGGCCATCTGCAACACGAAAGCCAGACTGGACAGCCGAGGATCAGACCGCCCGCTCGTGTGGCCAATGGCCAGGAACATGCCTCCCAGGGCCAAGGATGCGGCCACCACTGCCAGTCCTGCGAAAATGCAGGGCCATAGTCTCGTCTTTTTCAGCTCCAATTGCAGCAGCGTCTTCATATCAGCCCTCCATAGCATTGATCAGGGTCTGCTCGGCGGCCTCTTGGCCCTTATTGAGGAGCTCCGAGACGCTGGCCCGCAGACTTACCCTGCCGTCCGCCACCACCATCACACGGTCGGCAGTGTGCAGCACCTCGGAGAGAATGTGGCTGGAAAAGAGGACCGCACTGCCTTGGGCAGCCAGACTTTGCAGGCTGTTTCGCAGCTGTCCGATGGCCACAGGATCCAATCCGTTGAGCGGCTCATCCAGTAGGTAAAGGTCAGGATGATGGCCCATGCATCTTGCCAGGGCCAGCCTCTGCCTCATGCCCATGGAATATCTGCCAACAGGCGTGGTTGAATCGGCAGTCAATCCGACGTTCTCCAAGAGTTGGCTGATTCCGGCGAGATCAACGGCTCTATGCTCCCCGCTTGCCAACGCATGGTAGGACTGGTCGATCACCAGGTTCTGCCTGGCACTGAGCGACTCATAAAATACGGGCTCATTGATGGACACCCCCATCCTTGCCAAACTGCCCGGGTAACCTTCGCTGAGAGGTTTCTCCAGAAAACGGACCCGTCCGCCGGCAGGTCTCTGCATTCCAGTCAGAATCTTCAACAGCGTGGACTTGCCAGCCCCGTTGGCTCCCAACAGGCCCAGAATCTCGCCCTGCTCCAATGACAGGTCCAGTCCAGCCAGCACCTCCCTGCCTTCAAACACTTGGACGATACCGTCCGCCTCCAGAATTTTCATGAAACTCCTTTCAAAAATACCAATGGTATGTTTAGCGGAAACAAAACCATTCACCCGTTGAGTACCCGAATCTTGCTAATCGCCAGAGCCATCTAGGCCCTAAGAGATCTCTCGGCTCAGAGAGGCCTCGTGATCCTGATCCTGGCCGGATTTCTCCTGAGTGGACTCCCCACCAGTGGCAGTCAATGGATTGCTCTTCAGATGCGCATGCAAGTGCACGGCTGCGCGAATGACCCGATCATCTATGACCGGTGCCCCGATCCCCTTGAGCATATCGGCCAACAGAGTGAACTTGGAAACCACTTGATCCCGAGTCATGGTCGAGAACCGGATCCCTATCCACATGTTGACCAGGATATAGAGCACCTGGGCCAGATCCTCGGGATTGCAGGGGGCAATGGAGCCGTCCTCCACGCCTTCACGAACGTAGGGGGTGATCACGTCCACAATCCTGTCCATGGATTTCAAGTACATCTCCCCGACCATGCGGGGGCTCTTCAACAGGGTTCTGGCTGAAAAGGTCACATCGAGACGCGAGTAAGCCGACAGGGAGGCAATCAGCTCGTTGCGCAGTTTGTCAAGGCCTGTTTTTCCGGGCCATTCCCCCAGCCAGTCCCCCTGGGATGAGGACGAAGCCATGCGCTCGGTGACCGCATGGAAAATGGCCGTCTTGGAAGGAAAGTGGTAGTAGACAGCTCCCTTGGTCATGCCACCCAGACCATCGACAATGTCCTGAATGCTGGTTCCGTCGTAGCCCTTTTCCAGGAAGAGCCGCTGGGCTACATCAAGGATCTGATTGCGATGCCCTTCGGGATCCTTCGGCGTGCCCATGCGGTGCTTCCCTTCCTGTCAGTGCATCAATGCCCGACCATCCTGGTCTGACCATCTTGTCCGGCAAAATGCTATCATACCACTGGTATGTTCTGCTTGACCAATCATGAACTTTATGCCTCGACATTAATCCTTCTGCAGACGACGAATGGCCTCGTGCTGAATGGCAACCACCGCCTTGGCATCGGCGACTCCTGCTGCGCAGAGCTCCTGCCAGGAGACCCAGGCCGACTGGATGTGCTCGCCCGGGTCGAAGTCGGTTGGCCCCTGATGCCAGCGACGCAAATGCAGGACCACGATATGTCCGAGCTCGTCGCTCATGCCCAGGGAGGAGTAGACATCGGGAGCGGCATCAATCCAGCCGTTGTCCGGATTTAGATGGCTTTCTGAGCCCGGAGCACCCTCGGGCCCGGGTACCAAACCGGTCTCCTCACGCAGCTCGCGCAGGACGGCCTTGACGGGGCTCTCGCCCGGGTCGATGAAGCCGGCTGGCAGGCCGAACACGTAGGCCTGGGCGCCCACCCGGTACTCTCGGGTCAGCAGATAAGCATCGGCAGTGCAGTCGTGCACCAGCATGACCACGCAGGGGGCGTGACGGATGAGCTGTCTGTCGATGGTCTCCTTAGAACCGTCACGCCTGAACATGGCCACCTGCTGTTGGTCGATAACGAATATCGGGCCGCGGAAGACCTCCCTATCATCCATCAGCTCGGGTACACGGTCCATATCGATGCCCTTGGCCCCCTGGCCATCCCGGTCGGCCAGTCTGGCGGCCAATCGTGCCTGCAGATCCTGTGCTTCATCGCTCATGCAATCATTCCTCCTCAATCATCAACCCGCAGCCGTCAGCGCACCACCATGGTCCAAGGATCGGTGACGATCGATGAGACCTCCACCTGTGGACGAACACCAGTAGCCATCTCCAGGGCCCGGGCAATGTCTCCATTGGCGTAGCGGAACCAGAGACTTTCGATGGCCGAGTGCGGGGTGTTAATCAGCATGGGTCTGGGCTGATTGGGACGACCCGCTATCCGGGCCTCATAAAGGGCCTGCTGGTAGGCATCCGTGGCTGGATGATGGCGCAAATCGCTGGTGATGTAGACATCTGCCCCCGTGGACCGGACCAGGTCGAACTCGGAGTCCCCAGAGCCGGGCAGCAGGGCGACCGTGGAAACCATGGCCTCGGGCACACCGACCGCCTGAACACCCAGAGCCGTCTTGGGCAGGAGGTCCGCCATGGTATGGACCAAATCCTCAAATGGTGTGGGCTTAGGAAGCCGTCCCCAACGACCCAGGCCTACCTGGATCCCCTGATCAGCGTGCAAATCGCGTTTAGAGACCGACTGAGGAGCCAGTGGTCTCGCCTCCTGCAGGTCAAGAACATCGGCAGCGGCCTGGGCCACGCCACGGTAAGCAGCATCAGCGTTGGTATGCCCAACCCAGAGCCCACAACGGCCCTCAATCAGCCTGGTTATCATATCCCCGCGAAAATCCTGGCCGGAAACCTGATGGACCGACCTGAAGAAGAGCGGATGGTGGGTGATCAGCAGGTCGGCCTTGTGGTCAAGAGCCTCCTGAACCACATCGGGCCGAGGGTCTACGGCGCACCAAATCCGCCTGACCGGCCAGGACGGATCCCCCGCCACCAGACCAGGATAATCCCAGTCCTCTGCGTATTCCAAGGGGTAAAGCCCCTCCAGCAGATCCACAACCTGGCCCAGGGGCACCGAAGGCCTCTGAACCTCATCTTGCCCATCAGACATAACGATCCCTCCTCGGATCCTGCTGGGCCCAAGCCACCCCATGTTAGTTCAGTGAGCGGCCAGCTCCCAATCCTGGCCAATGCCGGTGGACACATCCAGGGGCACGGCCAATTCAACGGCATGTTCCATGGAATCCTTGACCAGTTTGGTGGCCTTGTCGGTCTCTCCGGGAGCGATCTCCACCAGCAATTCATCGTGGATCTGCAGGGAGATTCGGCTCTTCAGCCCCTGATCGGACAAGGCACGGCTGGCCTTGATCATGGCGATTTTCATGATATCGGCAGCTGACCCCTGGATGGGCGCGTTCAGAGCGGCCCTCTCGGCGGCTTCGCGGGTGGGACGGCGCTTGGAACGCAGCCCCGGGAAGTAGCGCCGACGACCGAACATGGTCTCGGTGTAACCCTTCTCACGGGCATCGGCCACCAGGGACTCCAAGTACTCATGGACCTTGCCGAAGGTGGCGAAGTACTTGGCGCGCAACACATCAGCCGCGGCCGGACTAATCTTGAGCTGCTGGGCCAGGCCATAGGTGCTCAGTCCATAGGCCAGACCATAGCTCATGGCCTTCACATGGGAGCGCTGGTCCCCGGTGACCTCCTCCATGGGGATGTCGTAGACCAGGCTGGCCACGTACCGGTGGAAGTCAGCGCCGGACTTGAAGGCATCGATCAAGGCCTGGTCTCCGGAAAGATGGGCCATGATCCGCAGCTCCACCTGGGAGTAGTCCGAGGAAAGTAGCGCCTCGTACCCGCTGCCAGGCACGAAGGCCGAACGAATCTCACGCCCACGGGCATCCCGGTTGGGAATGTTCTGCAAGTTGGGATCAACCGAGCTCAACCGGCCAGTGGCGGCCACGGTCTGCTCATAGGTGGTGTGCAGCCGTCCATCCCGGGGATTGACAGCCTCGCGCAGGGTTTGCACGATCTGCTTGAGCTTGTTGGTCTCCCTATGCTTGAGGAGCGCGCCCAGGAAGTCGTTGGCCCGTTCGTTGTTGACCGACTTTATATACAAGTCCTGCAGGACCGAGACGTTGGTGGAATAGGAACCGGTCTTAGTCCTATGGGTGGGCACCAGGCCCATATCATCAAAGAGCACCTTGCTAAGCTGCTTGGGGCTCTGCAGGTTGACACGGCTGCCGGCCTTATCCCAAGCGATTTCCTGAGCCTGACGGGCCTCTGCAGCGAACCGGTCGTGCATCTCCTTCAGGCGGGCATCGTCCACCTTGGCGCCCTCGGTCTCCATCTGCGCCAGGACTGCGGAGGTGGGCAACTCTATGGTGCGGAGCAGCCCGTACTGATGACGCTCGTCGATAAGTTCCTGCAGGCGCTCGGAAACCATCATGACGTATTGCGCCTGACGAAGAATCCGAGTCCCCCGCCGACGCTCGTCCTCATCCTCTCGCCCGTCCAGGGCCAGGGCCCCCTGTGTGGCTTCAGGCTCCTCCTCTACGGGGATGGCCAGGAAGTGGGCTACGGCCTGTTCCAGATTGTCAGCGTGGAAATCAGGCTCAGCCAGATAGCCTGCCAGCTTGGTATCGAACAGGGGCAGGGGCATGTGCAGTCCCTGGCTCTCCAAGAAGTGCAGATGCTCCTTGTAACCATGGACCACGCAGGTCCCAATCCGCTGGTCAATCAGCTCCTGGATGGCTTCACGCATGGCTTCGTCAATGTCTTCCGCCATAAGGACCAGGCCGTGGCCATCCATGGAGAGAACAGCCAGTTCCTCCAGGCCGTAGTCGCCGTGCTTGGCCCAGCCGATGGCGTGAAGAACCCAGTGCTCTTTCATGGCTTCACTGCAGCGCATGGCATTCTGGTCGGAGTCTCCGATGTCTTTGATTTGGTCCAGGGCATCGGCCATGGCCTTGACATGGTCTGCCGAGCGCCGGCAGAGGGCTTTATCCGGCAGATACTTCTCACACCAGTCCCGCAGCTGGTCGGCGGACTCCGCCTTATCACGCTCGGGCTGCGTGAACTCCTCTTGCTTGTTGCTGACATCCACCAGCGCTGAAGCTGGAGAGTAATCGTAATCGGCAACCGTGTTGAATCCGCGCAGGATCTTCTTGCGGGTCTGCGGGCCGAACTGCAGCTGCTCAAAGATGGGCAGAACCTGATCCGTATGGATGGTGCCGAAACGCAGATCCTCCACCTTCACGCCCAGATCCAGGTCGCGCACCAGGGCATTGACCTTCCGGTTGAGTCGCACCTGGTCGGCATTCTCCGCCAATGCCTGGCCCTTCTTGCCGCCGATTTCGTCAGCGTGTTCCAGAATGGAATCCAACGATCCGTACTTGTTGATCCACTTGGCGGCATAGCCGTCGCCCACACCCGGCACGCCAGGGATGTTGTCGGCCCCCTCGCCGCGCATGGCGGCCAGATCCGGATACTGCTCCGGGGTCACCTTGTAGCGATCCATGATGGCCTGGGGCGTCATGTGCTTGAGGTTCTTGAAGTGGTGGCCTGGGTAGAGCACGGTGATGTCGTCGTCCACTAGCTGAAAGGCATCCCTGTCCCCCGACAGGACCAGGGTCTTGAACCCGGCCTGCTCCCCCATGGTGGCCAGCGTGCCGATGATATCGTCGCCCTCGTAACCGGGCTTTTCGATATAGGTGATGCCCAGGCCCTTAAGCAGGTCCTGGATCAGAGGCAGCTGGCTCAGCAGTTCCTTGGGAGCGGCTTCACGGGTGCCCTTGTATTGGGGCAACATTGCGTTGCGGAAGGTGCCGCCCTTGACGTCAAAGGCCACGCCCATGTGAGTGGGCTTCTCCTTGGCCATTACATCCGCCAGCATGGTGGCAAAGCCCCATACCGCGTTGGTGGGTTGCCCCGTCGAGGTAGTGAAGCTCTCGACGGGAAGGGCATAGAAGGCCCGGAAGGCCAGCGAATGTCCATCGACGACCAGCAGGGTGCGGCCGTCCTTGTCCTGCTCCTTCGTCTGGTCTTCCATAAGAATGACTAACGATCGTTCTGATTGGCCACGTTGTTGATGACCACGTCGGCCACCTCCTGCATGGTCAGCCTGCGGTCCATGGATGTCTTCTGGATCCAGCGGAAGGCCTCAGACTCGGTCATGCCCATGCTCTCCATGAGCAGGCCCTTGGCCCTGTCCACCCGCTTCCGGGCTTCGAAACGGGCCTTCATGTCGGTTACCTCGTCCTTCAGGGCGTTGATCTGATCGAAGCGTGAAATGGCCACCTCAAGGGCCGGAAGCAGCTTTTCCGGAGCGAAGGGCTTGACCACATAGGCCATAGCCCCAGCATCAGCCGCCTTCTCGACCAGACTCTGCTGAGAAAACGCCGTCAGCATAACCACCGGGGCCAGATTCTCCTTACCGATCTCAGTAGCGGCGGTAATGCCGTCGGTGCCGGGCATCTTCACGTCCATAACGACTACATCGGGTCTCAGCTCACGAGTCAGATCAATGGCCTCCTGGCCGCTGGCTGCCTGGCCGACCACGTCATAGCCGGCATCCTCGAGAGCTTCGACGGTATCGAGCCTGATCAAAGCCTCATCTTCCGCCACAACCACGGTCCGCCCTTCGGGGGAATCGCTGCGGTTCTTACTCTCTGAAGCCACTTTCAACCTCGTTTCCTGAAAGTCCATCCTGGCTCCACCGAAAACCGATGAGTGACGGATGGGGTTCGCTTTATCGTGCCCCCGGTGAGACTCGAACTCACACTGCACGGATTTTGAGGCCGTTTCCTCTACCAATTGGGATACGGGGGCTTTTTGTTACCACAGAGAATCTACCATACTTTGGCGACGACGCAAGGTTATTCGTGTTGAATCTGCCTTAGAATGAAGACAGTTATGTATACAGGCACATCAGCAGTCGAAGGAGAGCATGATGACCACTCAGATCTATCGACGGTTCGATCCTTGGCGCACCTCCCCCGTCCAGGAAAAGGCCCGCAAGCAAATTATGGACAGCCATTACTTCAGCGTCGACAGGGTCACCTTTGAATCCAGTGACAATCAGACCTTCGATCGCAGCATCGTCAGCGAGAAGCATGGAGACACCATCGCCGTCCTAGCCATCACCGACGATGGAAGGATACCCCTGGTCGAGCAGTACCGTCTGCCCACCCATCGTTGGACCCTTGAGCTGCCGGCCGGCCATCCGCTCAACGACAAGGAGGCCCCCATCGATGTGGCTACCAGACGACTGCGCGAAGAGGCCGGATACAAGGCTGCCTCCTTCAACCAGTTCGCGAGGTTCATCAACACTCCAAGCTTCTCCACGCAACACACCACGCTCTTCTATGCCGAAGGCTTGACAGCGGTGCAACCTTCCAGCCTGGCACCAGAGACTCCCCACCAGAATGTGCGGCTCTTCACCGTGGATGAGGCCTATGACATGGTGATCGCAGGGACCATATTGGATGCTAAAACCACCATCGCCATCCTGCGAGCCAAAATCGGACTGTCCGACCTGCACTGAGGCTGTTCCTGCGACAATTGCCTGCTACCTAAACGCCTTAGCAGCGAGCCGACTAGCACAGGAGCAATCACATAGCGAACCGGTGACCTCTCCCCCTACCTTGTTAGGCGGGGAAAGACCACCGGTTCTTTGCTGTGTCAGCATCGAATGACTCTAAAGGTCCAGCTGCCTGGCTGACTCAGACGGCAGTCAGGCAACAGTCCGGAGATCAGTCGTTGGCGCCAACTGTGTGGACGTAGATGCAGTCGGTGTTTCCCGGCTCATACTCGCCTTGGGCGCTACTGAGCACCACCAGGCAGTCGCCGTCGGAGACCTTGCCCTGCTTCTTCAAAGTGGAGTCCACGAAGGCCATGAGGCCTGCACGGTTGAAGTCGTGGTAGTCCTGCTCACACATGAAGGCCTCGGTGCCCCAGCTCAGTGCCAGCCAATGATAAGTGTGCTCATCGGTGGTCAGCGCATAGATGGGGGCGGCCGGACGCTCGCGGGAGACGCGGTGCACGGTGTTGCCGGTCTGAGTGAAGGCCACGATGGCCTTGGCGTTGATCTTGTCAGCCAGGTCCACGGCAGCGGAAGAGACAGCACCCGAGTTGGACATGTCCAGGTTGTGCATATCCGGGATACGATCAAACCCGTGGGTGGTGGCGTACTCAGAGATCCGGGCCATTGTAGAGACCGTGGTGTCGGGGTAGTCGCCCACGGCGGTCTCGTTGGAGGTCATGGTGGCGTCGGCACCGTCAAGGACGGCATTGGCGCAGTCGGAGGCCTCGGCGCGGCTGGGGATGGGCGAATGAACCATGGATCCCAGAACCTCAGTAGCGACGATGACCGGCTTGGCGTACTGACGGGCCAGCTCGATGCAGCGCTTGGTCACCAGGGGAACCTGCTCGAACGGCATCTCCACAGCCATGTCGCCGCGGGCTACCATGATGCCGTCGAAGGCTTTGACGATCTCCTCCAGGTTCTCAACCGCCTGGGGCTTTTCGATCTTGGCCACGATGGGGATGCGGCGACCCTCCTCGTCCATGATCTCATGGGCGCGGTCGATGTCGGTGGCGAAGCGGACGAAAGACATGGCAATGATGTCGGCACCGGTGCGGATGCCCCAGCGCAAGTCCTCCTCGTCCTTGGGGGTCAATGCCGGTAGGCTCACGGCCACGCCGGGTAGGTTGATGCCCTTGTGGGAGGAGACCGGACCAGCCACGACCACCTTGGTGTGAACCTGGTTGCCCTCGACCTTGGTGACCTCCAGACGGACCTTGCCGTCATCAATCAGAATGGGATCGCCGGGATGGCAGTCACCGGGCAGACCCTTGAAGGTGGTGGAGGTCATGTGTTCGTCACCCTCGACATCATCGGTGGTGATGGTGAACTCCTGGCCCTCCTTGAGGAAGACCTTGTCTTCGCCCTGCTCGTTCTTCTTGAACCAGCCGCAACGAATCTTAGGACCCTGCAAATCGACCAGGGCCGCCACGTTGCGTCCAGTCTCCTTGCTGGCCTGACGCACGTTGTTATAAACCTTGAGGTGATCTTCGGGAGTGCCGTGGGACCGGTTGAGCCTGGCCACATCCATGCCGGCCCTGACCAGCTTGGTGATGTTCTCCAGCGACTCCGAAGCCGGCCCGATGGTATCGACGATCTTGGCTTTGCGCATATGCTACCTGCCTGTTCTTTTTCTTACTTACCGTTCTATTGTACAGACTTAGCATGATGGGAACCAGTATTTCCCGTTAGCGCTAACAACCCTAGTGGCTCAGGGGATTGTTAATTACCTTACTCCCTGTGCAGCTGATTCAAAGGACTGATGGCGACTCTTGAGCACTGACGCCAGTGCGGATATACCGATGGCCAGGACGATGACCAGCAGGGACACCCAGGTCGGTATCTCCGGCACGGCAGTCAAGGACCGCCCGCCGTTGATGAAAGGCAGGGTGTTGCCGTGCAGAGCCTCCATGATCAGCTTTACTCCGATGAAGGCCAGAACCACAGCCAGCCCAAGGGGCAGATACTCCAGCTTGTCGAGCAGGGATCCAAGCAGGAAGTAAAGCTGCTGAAGGCCCAGCAGGGCGAAGACATTGGAGGTGAAAACGATGAAGGGATCCTTGGTCAGTCCGAAGATGGCCGGAATGGAGTCGAAGGCGAACATAACATCTGTAGTGCCAATGGCCAGGAAAACCACCAGCATGGGCGTGAAGTAGCGCTTGCCCTCAAAGGTGGTCCGCAGATGCTCACCGTCATAGTGGCTGGTGATGGGGATGACCCGGCGCAGGATCCTGATCAGCCCGTTCTCGTGGTACTCCTCCTGCTTGCCGCGGCTGGAGACCATGTTCCAGGCGGTATAGAGCAGAAAGAAGCCGAAGATGAAGAATACCCAAGTGAAGCGGGTAATTAGTGCCGTTCCGGCCAGGATGAAGACGCCGCGCAGCAGTAGGGCGATAGTAATGCCGATGCTGAGCACATAGCGCTGAAGACGCAAGGGCACGGCAAAATTGCTCATGATGATGACGAAGACGAAGAGGTTGTCGATGCTGAGCGAGTACTCGGTCAGCCAGCCCGAGTAGAACTCGATGGCCGGCTTGGACCCAGCCACCTTCCAGATCAGCGCACCAAAAATCAAGGCCATAACCACGAAGAAGGCAATGTGCCGCACGCACTCGCCGGTGGAAGGCACGTGTGGTCGCCGTCCGATCACCAGAAGATCGACCACGAAGAAGAGGGCCAGCACAACCAGGCTCACAACCATGAACGGCAGAGGTGTCTCGGACATATCACCTGACTCTAGTGGCAAGATATGACGTGCTCATCTTCCCGGCCCGCCCATCAGAACATCCTTGCAAGCGGTGTTCCGCAGGATCGGGCCTATGATTCCTCATTCATTGTCACAATCTTGAAGCATGGCCTGGTCGGACCAAAAGCCATGGACCAAGGCTAAGGCTAAACTTATTTTTTGGCCTCGGTCATCTGCCTCAGCTCCTTCTTCAGATCCTTGATTTCGTCGCGCAGACGGGCTGCAAGCTCGAACTGCAGCTGTTGCGCAGCCGTGTGCATCTGGTCGCTCAGCTGACGAATCAGGTCGGCAAGATCCTGCGCCGGCAGACCAGCCTGGAGAATCTCCTGGTGCCGCTTGTCGGCCTCCTCCTTGTCGTAGAGGGGAACGCCCAGGTGGGAATTGCCAGCCTTGTTGGCGTTGCGGTAGCCTCCTGCCAGCAGGGTCTGGGTATCCACGTCCTCCTTGGCCAGCATGTCGTTGACATCGCTGATCTTCTTGATCAATGGCTTGGGATCCACGCCATGTTCCTTGTTGTAGGCGATCTGCTTGGCCCGACGACGATTGGTCTCGCTGATGGCCTTGTCCATGGAGTCGGTGACCTCGTCGGCGTACATGATGACCTTGCCGGACACGTTCCTGGCCGCACGGCCGATGGTTTGGATCAGTGAGCGGTATGAGCGCAGGAAGCCCTCCTTGTCCGCATCCAGAATGGCCACCAAGGAGACCTCAGGCAGGTCCAGTCCCTCGCGTAGGAGGTTGATGCCCACGATGACGTCGATCTTGCCCTCGCGCAGCTCCCGCAGGAGCTCCACCCGCCTGAGGGTGTCCACGTCAGAGTGCAAGTATTCCACTTTGATGTCGCGCTCAAGTAGGTAATCGGTCAGATCCTCGGCCATCTTCTTGGTCAGCGTGGTTACCAGAACCCGCTCGTGGCGATCCACCCTTGTCTTGATTTCGTCCAGGAGATCATCCACCTGGCCCTTGACAGGCCTAACCTCCACCTCGGGATCCAGCAGGCCTGTGGGCCGTATGACCTGCTCTACCACCCCGTCGGACAGGCCCATCTCATAGTCGCCTGGCGTTGCCGACAGGTAGACCGTCTGGCCCACCTTGTCCAGAAACTCAGGCCACTTCAGCGGACGGTTGTCCATGGCCGAAGGCAAGCGGAAGCCGTGCTCCACCAGAGTCCGCTTGCGGCTGGCATCCCCCTCGTACATGGCTCCGATCTGGGGGACGGTCACATGGGACTCGTCGATGACCAGCAGGAAGTCGTCAGGGAAGAAGTCCAGCAAGGTGTGAGGCGGCGTACCAGGTTCGCGCCCGTCGAAGTGACGGGAGTAGTTCTCCACTCCGGAGCAAGTGCCAATCTGGGTGAGCATCTCCAGGTCGTAGGTGGTGCGCATGGTCAGCCTCTGGGCCTCCAGCTCCTTGCCCTGCTTGCGCAGTTGGCCCACACGCCAGTCCAACTCCTCCTTGATAGTCTTCAGGGCGCGCTCCATCCGTTCGGGACCGGCCACATAGTGGGAAGCGGGGAAGATGTGCACTGAGGTCTCATGGGCGATTTCGTCCCCGGTCAGCGGGTGCAGGGTGGAGATGCGGTCGATCTCATCGCCAAAGAATTCGATGCGGACGGCCAGCTCCTCATAGACGGGGATAATCTCAACCGTGTCGCCGCGCACTCGGAAGGTGCCTCGGGTGAAGGCGATGTCGTTGCGCTTGTACTGCATGTCCACGAACTTGCGCAGCAGGTCGTCCCGGTTGATCCGGTCCCCCTCGTGCAGAAAGAGCATGCGGCCGGCGTACTCCTCGGGCGTGCCCAAGCCGTAGATGCAGGAGACGGTGGCCACCACCACGCAGTCGCGCCTAGTCAGCAAGTTGGCAGTGGCGGCGTGCCGGAGCCGCTCCACATCGTCGTTGATGTTGGAATCCTTCTCGATGTAGGTGTCCGTCTGGGGAATGTAGGCCTCAGGCTGGTAGTAGTCGTAGTAGGAGACGAAGTAGGAGACCGCATTGTCGGGCATGAGCTCGCGGAACTCGGCGCATAGCTGGGCGGCCAGGGTCTTGTTGGGCTCCAGAATCAGAGTGGGCCGCTGCAGGCGCTCAATCAGCCAGGCCGTGGTCGCGGTCTTGCCGGTGCCGGTGGCGCCCATGAGCACCACATCGTTCTCGCCATTCTCAATCCGTGTAGCCAGCTCCTCGATAGCCTCTGGCTGGTCGCCGGAGGGCTTGTAGGGAGACTTGACCACGAAGGGCTTATCGGTCCGCTCTATGTTGAACCCCATGAAACTCCCTTCCAGGATGCGTCATTCGCCAAGGCCCGTCAGTTACTGTGCGAGGAACCCTGGGCCAAGGATTTCAGCTCTCCATATATCCTATCAACAGACTCGAACATTTGTTCGATAGGCTGTGACCCGTCCACCAGCAGGTCGGCCTGAGCGCGCCGCGCACTGCTGTTGGTCTGTGAGCCAATGCGCTCAACAGCCTGACTCTGAGACATATGCCGCTGATTCACCATGCGCGCAATCCTCACCTGACTGGGGGCTTCCACCAGCAGAATCTTGTCAAAGTGAAACGGTATGGCTGAGCGCACCTCGGTCAGCAGGGGCACCTCATGCACCACCACCTCGGAACCCTCCAGCCAGGGCCGCTCGGCTTTGGCGGCCAGGTCATAGACCAGCGGATGGATGAGGTCGTCCAAATCCTTGCGGTCCCGGTCGGCCGTCGCTCCTCCGAAGACCCGCGCAGCCAAGGCTGACCTGTCCACTCCCCCATGGCCATCCCCGCAGTCTGCTCCGAACCGCTCGAGGACCGGCCCTACCCCAGGTCCGCCCGGAGCGATGACCTCGTGGGAGAGCCTGTCGTAGTCGATGACCCTGGCCCCGTTCCGAGCCAGCCGAGCCGCCACCGTGCTCTTGCCGGCCGCAATCCCCCCGGTCAATCCCACACGTATCATCCAGACCTCCCAGGCAATGCTGATGGCAACACATACAAATGGAGGGACCCGACCGAGGCCGGACCCCTCCATTCACTACTTAATGCTCACTTCTTTTCCTTGAGCAGCTGCTCGCGCAGGGCGGCCAGCTGATCGTCGGAGGCCAAAGTGCCCTCGGAGCTGGACTCCGAGCTGTAGTTGGTGGTCTCCTCAGAGCTCTGACGGTGGGAGTGGGAACCGGCGGCGGGCGCCTGGGAGGACCGGCTGTCCTCGGCGGCCGAAGCCTCGGCGTTCTCCAACTCCTTGGCCACGAAAGCCTTGTGCTGCTCCCAGAGGTCGTGGGCGGCCGCATACTGGGACTCCCACTCCTCCCGCTGCTTCTCGTAGCCGGCGATCCACTCGTTGCTCTCGGGATCGAAACCCTCGGGGTACTTGTAGTTGCCGTCCTCGTCATATTCGGCAGGCATGCCGTAGATGGCCGGGTCGAAGTCCTCGGAAGTCGGGTCGACAGAGTCGTCGGCCTGCTTGAGGGACAGTGAGATGCGGCGGCGATCCAGATCGACGTCAATAACCTTGACGAAGATCTCCTCACCCTGCTTGACCACGGTCTCTGGGTTCTCCACGTGGCGGTTGGCCAGCTCGGAGATGTGAACCAGGCCCTCGATGCCGTCCTCGACGGAAACGAAGACGCCGAACTGCACAATCTTGGTGACTTTGCCCTTGACGATCTGTCCGGGCACATGGGTCCGGGCGAAGCGCTGCCAGGGGTCTTCCTGGGTGGCCTTGAGGGACAGCGAGATACGCTCACGGTCCATATCGACATCCAGCACCTCGACGGTGACCTTGTCGCCCACCTTGACGACCTCGCTGGGGTGATCGATGTGCTTCCAGGAGAGCTCGGAAACGTGGATCAGGCCGTCCACGCCGCCCAAGTCGACAAAGGCGCCGAAGTTGACGATGGAGCTGACCGTGCCCTCGCGGATCTGGCCCTTCTTGAGCTGGGCCATGAAGGTCTCACGCACCTCGGACTGGGTCTCCTCCAGGTACTGGCGGCGGGAGAGGACCACATTGTTGCGGTTCTTGTCCAGCTCCAGGATCTTGGCCTTGATCTTCTGGCCGATGTAGGGAGACAGGTCGCGAACGCGGCGCATCTCGACCAGGGATGCGGGCAGGAAGCCGCGCAGGCCGATGTCGACGATGAGTCCGCCCTTGACGGCCTCGATAACGGTGCCCTCGACGACGCCGTCAGCATCCTTGATCTTCTCGATGTCGCCCCAGGCACGCTCGTACTGGGCGCGCTTCTTGGACAGGATCAGACGGCCTTCCTTGTCCTCCTTGGTGACGACCAGAGCCTCAATGGTGTCACCGACCTGGACCACATCGTCGGGATCGACATCCTTCTTGATGGAAAGCTCGCGGGAGGGAATCACGCCCTCGGTCTTGTAGCCGATGTCCAGCAGAACCTCGTCATGGTCGATCTTAACGACCGTCCCCTCGACCAGATCCCCATCGTCGAAGTTCTTGATGGTGGAATCGACTGCCTTGATGAAGTCTTCCTCGGATCCGATGTCATTGACCGCGACCTGAGGGACTTCCTTGTTATTCTCTGCCATTAATTAAATTGTTTCTTGTATAGTTGGTGGATATTTTTACCGTTATTGAGTTATGCGTTCCCGCCGGCAGGCGTGAACATTCCCCATGATAGGAGACACCGCGGTCATTGTCGCCGGGGAGCCTCGGGCGTGTCGCGCACAGGGATTCCTGCGGCTCGCTCAGCGGAATCGACAACATTGACCAAGAGCATAGCCCGGGTCATGGGCCCCACACCGCCGGGATTTGGCGTATAGGCAGCTGCAGACAGCCTTGCGGCCGGATCGATGTCGCCCTTGATCCGCCAGCGCTTCTCCTGCTGATCCCAAATCCGGGAGACGCCTACATCCACCAGGACGGTACCTTGGCGAACCTGGTCTGGGCCAACCAGCCCGGCTTGACCCACGGCTGCAATGATCACATCAGCCCTGCGCAGATGGGCATCAATATCCTTGGTGCGGGTATGGCAGAGGGTCACGGTGGCATCCACCCCGCGGTTGGTCAGGAGCAGTCCGATGGTGCGACCCACAGTCAATCCTCGGCCCAGCACGCAGACCTCCTTGCCGGCTAGGTCAATCCCGTAATGGTCCAGCAGGTACAGGACCCCCCGCGGGGTGCAGGGCAGAGGGGTCCGCACCCGGCCGTCGGCATGCAGAACCAGCTGGCCCAGATTGTAAGGATGCATGCCGTCGGCGTCCTTGGCCGGATCGATGCGCTCGATGATCTCAGTGGGGTCCACTCCATCGGGCAGGGGCAACTGGACAATGTAGCCGGTGCAGTCAGGATCCTGGTTGAGCTGATCCACTGCAGCTAGAATCCGATCTTTGCCGGCATCGGCGGGCAGATCCACTCGGATGGACCGGATGCCCACCTGGCTGCAGTCCCGGTGCTTGCCCTCCACATACTTGAGCGAACCGGGATCTTCCCCTACCAGGATGGTCCCCAGGCCAGGAATGCGCCCCATGGCCGTCAGCCTAGCCACACGAGCGCGCAGGTCCTCCTTGAGTTCTGCAGCCGCCGCCTTTCCGTCTAGTTTCACTGCCGTCAATACGTCTCCATCATCCAAGCGGGCGCAAACCCTTGTCAAAGTTGTCTGAGCCAGCCTAGCGCAGATTCCTCCCCGACTGGAACCACTGTCCAAGGGCCGGTCCGGGAGGACTTGGCTGACGAAGTTGCGCGCTGTCCCCTTCCCCACCATAATGAGAATCATGCTCAATAAGAGCAGGATCACCAATTTGGATGCCTGTGGGAAGGACGCCATGGATACGGACACGGATAGAACATCCACGCAGGCCTGCATTGTCTTCGACCATGCCGCCATCCGCCGATCCGGGCGGCTGATCTGGTCGGAGGGAACCTTCGCCATTCCATCGGGGACCGTAACCGCCATCGTGGGCACCAACGGCACCGGCAAAACCAGCATGATGCAGGCCGAGCTGGGCTTGCTCCCCCTGGATGCCGGCAGCCTGCAGGTCCTGGGGCAGCCGGCCGGCCAAGCCAACGACCACATCGGCTACGTACCCCAGAGCTATACGTCGGATATCGACTCCAACCTGACGGCTGAGCAGTCCGTACTGCTGGGGCTGACCGGCACCCGCTTCGGCATCCACCCCGTCACCCGGCAGGACCGCGAGCGCGCCAGAAAGGCCATGCGCTTCGTCGGCGTGGAGGACAGGGCCCACCTGCGCCTGTCGCAGCTCTCCGGCGGCCTGCGCCAGCGGGTGGCAATCGCCCAGGCCCTGGTCTGCGATCCTGATCTGCTCATGCTGGACGAGCCCCTGGCCAATCTGGATCTGGCCGGGCAGCGCGCCACCGTCCACCTGCTGGCACAGCTCAACAGCCGTCTGGGCATGACCATCCAAGTGGTGGCCCATGACCTGAACATGCTGCTGCCGGTACTGACCGGGGCGGTCTACCTGCTGGACGGGCACCCCCACTACGCCCGCATGGACGACGTGCTGGACTCGGACCTGCTCACCCACCTCTATGGCACCAAGGTGGAGGTGGTCACCACACCCCAGGGGGACATGTTCGTAGCCCCCGACATGGACGAGCCGATCGGACCCGTCCACAATCGCTACCAACCCAGCCAGGTGGCCCGCCTGCATGGGACGGACCGGGAAAGGACCTCATGACCACACAAGTCTTCGATCCCCATTGGATGGAGATCCTCGCCGCTCCCTTCATGCGCAACGCCATGGTGGCTGGTCTGTGCATCGCTGTGGCCGCCGGAGCCATGGGCTACTTCACCATCGCCAGACACTCCACCTTCGCCGCCCATGCCCTGGCCCACATCGGGTTGCCAGGCGCCACGGGGGCCGTCCTGCTTGGGCTGCCGGTCTCTGCCGGCATGGGCCTGTTCGCCCTGGGCGGGGCGCTGGTCATCGGCGCCCTGGGCAAGCGGGCCTCCCAGAGGGAAATCGCCACGGGCACGGTCCTGGCCTTCGCCACTGGTCTGGGGCTCTTCTTCGCCAGGATGTCCAGTTCGGCCTCCCAGCAGATGCAGGCCATCCTCTTCGGATCCATCCTGACCATCACCCGAGGGCAGGTCATCGGCTTCATAATCTTCGACGCAGCCCTGCTAATCCTGCTGGCTCTGATCTACCGGCCCCTGCTTTTCAGCTCCCTGGACGAGCAGGTGGCCCAGGCTCGCGGCGTGCCTATCGGGCTGATGAACCTAACCTTCATGGCCATCATGGCCGGGGTTATCACCATCGCCGTGCCAGCAGTGGGGACCCTGCTCATCTTCGCTCTGGTCGTCACCCCAGCGGCCACGGCCAACATCCTGGTGGCCTCTCCCTTGAGGGCCATGCTTCTGTCGGGACTGATCTGCCTGGCTTCCATCTGGGGAGGCCTGGTGATTTCGGCCATGGTGCCAGCCCCGCCAAGCTTCATCATCGTGACCCTATCCACCCTCTTTTGGGCTCTGGCCAGGGGATGGGCAGCCCTGCGTGCCTGATGCCAGTCAGCCCACCAGCGCGGTGGCCATGACGGCGATGCCCTCGTTGTGACCAGTAAAACCCATGCCATCAGTAGTGGTGGCGGTCAGCCGAACCGGTGCGCCAACTGCCTGGCTCATGGCCTGCTGCGCCAGGTGACGACGAGAAGAAAGTCTGGGGCGCTGGCCGACGATAACCACGGAAGCATTGAGCAACCTGCGACCGTGCTCATGCAGGCAGGTCATGGTCTTCTCCAACATGGCTACCCCATGCATGCCCGCTCCAGGAGCCTGTGCTCCTAGGCCGAACAAGGTGCCTATATCGCCCAAGTCAGCAGCTGACAGGATGGCATCAATCAGGGCATGGGCAGCTGCATCACCGTCAGAATCGCCCAGCAGTCCAGGGGTTCCATCATTCCAGGACAGGCAGGCCAGCCAGAGGGGGCGTTCACCAGTCGGATCGAAGCGATGGGCATCAAAACCCAGTCCGATGCTTGGATGATCCATGGCCGGCTCCGGCCTCAGCGCTTGCCCTTAGTCTTGCCCTTGCCCTTGGTCTTGGCAGCCTCCTGGGCCACCCGTGCCAGAGTCTTGGAAGCTGGCTCCTTGGGAGACTTGGTATGGTGCTTGTCGTCACCGGGCATGGGCTCCGCATAGCCCAGATTGACGTCCAGCAGACGCTGGGCCTCATCCTCGTCCAGATTCTCGGACAGGGCGATCTCGGAGGTCAGGATCTTGCGGGCCTTGATCAGCATCCGCTTCTCGCCCGCCGACAGCCCGTGCTCGTCCACGTCGCGTTGGGAAAGGTCCCGCACCACCTCGGCGATCTTGTTGACCTCGCCGGTGGCGATCTTCTCTACGTTCAGCTTGTAGCGGCGGGACCAGTTCATCTCCTTCTCCTCGACCACCGGAGTGCGCAGGATCTCGAAGACCTTGGCCACCGCCTTGGCGTCGACGATGTCCCTGACGCCCACCTTGGCCGCGTTCTCGACGGGGACGTTGATGACCAGCCCATCCGAGGAGAGCACGGACAGCTGCAGGTACTTGCGAGTGACACCCTTGACGGTCCGTTCGGTGATGGCATCCACTCTGGCGGCCCCATGACGCGGATAGACGACCATGTCACCGACCTTGTAACCCATATGCCCTCCAGAACGAGTCGAGAAAATACCATATAATAATGCCATTGCGCATGGACTTGCCGACGGGGACTCGACGACGACGCGATTCTCTGCGAGCACACTTCCCCTGGAGACTCTGAAGACTATTCTGGAAGAAACGACGGTGGTGGAACGAATGCCGACAAGGCTCCACCCCGCATGACGAGCATCGTTTTGCGGATCAGTGATCGAAGACAGAGGTAGGCATGATCAAAAACACAAGCCGCTACACTACACCCAGCACCATCCTGGTGGTTGAGGACGAACCCACCCTGGCCACCGCCATCGCCCAGCGCATCACCGCCGAAGGGTGGACGGCACGGGTGGCCTCGGACGGTGCCAGCGCCGTGCAGGCCGCATCCCAGATCAAACCCGACCTGGTCATCATGGATATCATGCTGCCCGTCATGGACGGACTGGAGGCCACCAAGAGGATCGTGGCCGAGCGGCCGGTGCCGGTGCTGATTCTGACCGCCCGGGACGATGAGGCCGACAAGGTGACCGGTCTGGGCGCCGGTGCCGACGACTATATGACCAAGCCCTTCTCCATGCGCGAGCTGATCGCCCGCTGCAAGGCCCTCCTGCGCCGGGTGGAGCGGGCCAAGGTCATCGCCAAGAACTCCGAGAACGAGAAGGTGCTGGATTTTGGATCCCTGGTCATCGACCCGGCCCAGCGCATCGTGACCCTACGCGGGGAGCAGATCCATCTGACCCCCACCGAATTCGACCTGCTGGCCACGCTGGCCCGCCGACCCAAGTCCGTACTCACCCGCGAGAAGCTGCTGGAGGAGGTCTGGGACTGGGTGGATGCCTCGGGCACCAGGACGGTGGATTCCCACGTCAAGGCCCTGCGTCACAAGCTGGGCTCGCAGATGATCCGCACCGTGCATGGAGTGGGCTACGCCTTCGAGCCGCCCGAGGATCAGGACCAGGACCAGCGGTAACGGCCGCGGATGCACACCATGAGCAAGGACGGCAGGAGCCGGCGCAAGGGACCCAGTCTGAGTGCACGGGTGGACCGCGAACGGCCCATCGGATCCTTCGCCTCATTGAAGGTGGAGCTGAGCGTTCTGATCATCATCTCCACAGCCATCGCCTTCGTCATGGCCTGGTTCCTGCTGAAGATGGGCTGGAGCGGCTGGATTGCCATGCCGCTGACCCTGGTGGTGGCCTTGGGAATCACCTATTTCTTCTCCCGAGGACTCACCGCCCCCCTGCGGCAGATGCGGGATGCTGCCGAGGCCATGGCCGACGGGGACTACACGGTCCGGGTCCACGCCACCACGACCAGCCATGACGAGGTGGGGCTCCTGGCCCAGTCCTTCAACGAGATGGCCGAGGAGCTCCAGCACGCCGACCAGATGCGCCGGGACATGGTGGCCAATGTCAGTCACGAGCTGCGTACCCCGGTCTCGGCCCTGCAGGCCATGGTGGAGAACATGGCGGACGGGGTGACCGAGCCCACACCAGCCAACCTGGAGGGAATTCTGGAGCAGACCCATCGTCTGTCCGACCTGATCGCCTTCCTGTTGGACCTGTCGAGGATGGAGGCCGGGGCCGCCAGCCTGCAGATCGAGGACTTCGACTTCGGGGACTTCATCGACGAGACCCTTCAGCCCCTAGCCATAGCCGATGCCGGGCACGCCCACGACATCCAGGTGGACCTGGAGAAGGGCCTGAGAATGGAGGGCGACCAGGACCGGCTGCGCCAGCTCTTCACCAACGTCATCAGCAACGCCCTGAAGCACTCGGCCGACGGCACCACGGTGCTGATCCAAGCCCACGAGGACCGGCAGCAGGAGACCATAGTCACCAACGTGGTCAACTTCGGCTCGCAGATACCTCCCGAGGCCCGTACCGATATCTTCCGGCGTTTCGTCAAAGGCAAGGCCGGGCCGGGCACGGAGTCGGGCGGCACCGGGCTGGGACTGTCCATCGCGCGCTGGGCGGCCCAGCTGCATGGAGGTCAGGTGCAGGTGGTGGACGATCCGCGCGGAGCGGACTTCGAGATCACCCTGCCCAGATATCACCGCGACCTCGACGAGGACGCGGACGAGGAGGGCGTGGGCCGTTCCGACTGATCCGACGCGCCGCATTGACTGGGAGGCGGACTTCGACTCATAATGAAATCGAACATTTGTTCGAATGTCATCGAGTTTGAGGTGTGCCATGGTCGCTACCATCCATGGGTCGCCAGAGGCGGCCCCTGCTTCTCTGCCGGAGTGCCGGGTCGATGCCCTGAGCCTCTTCCGAAGGCGCCCCAGTCCCGTTCCCCAGGCCTTGGAGGCCGTCCACGCCGGCTTTCCCTCAGTCGCTCAGGACTACTTCAGCGGCGACTTCAGCTTCGATCAGAACGTCATCGTCCACCCCGACGCCACCTTCATCATCCATGTGGCAGGCGATTCCATGACCGGCGCCGGCATCTTCGATGGGGATCTGCTGGTGGTCGACCGTTCCCTAGAGCCACGTGAGGGGGACATCGTCATCGCCATCCTGGACGACGAGCTGCTGGTCAAGCGGCTGGCCAGGTACAAGGGACGGACCATGTTGCGGGCCGAGAACCCCGCCTACCCCGACTTCATGCCCCAGGAGGGCGAGGAACTGGTCATCTGGGGGGTGGTCATCGGCAACTACCACTGGCAGCGGGTAGATACCAAGGGCGAATCCCGGAGCGGCTCTCCCCTGCCTCAGGTCACCTATCCCGGACACACCCTGCATGAACGCAGGCGTACGGGAAGCCAGGGCCGAAAACCCACCTATCCTTCCACGGGCTGGGGGTCGGCATGAGCGCGCCAAAACCGGCCGATCCTGCACCCGGGACCGCTCTGACAGGCCGAGTAGTCCTGGCTGATGCCAATTCTTTCTTTGCCTCCTGCGAGGCCGTCTTCAACCCTTCCCTGGCTGACCGCCCGGTGGTCGTGCTGTCCAACAATGACGGCTGCGTAGTGGCCCGCAACCGCCCGGCCAAGGCCCTGGGCATCACCAACGGCACACCCTGGTTCACCATTCGTGAACGGGCCCTGCAGGACGGGGTGGTAGCCCGCAGTTCCAACTATGAGCTCTACGCCAGCCTCTCCCGGCGCATGATGGCCATCATGGCCCATTTCCTGCCCAACCAGGAGGTCTATTCCATCGACGAGTGCTTCATGGACAGCATCTGGAACGACAAGCGCACTGTCGAGATCTGCCGGGAGCTGCGTGCCGCAGTCCTGCGGTCCACCGGCATTCCCGTCAGCGTGGGGGTGGCGCCTACCAAGACCCTGGCCAAGGTGGCCAACCACTGGGCCAAGGACCATCCCTCGACCGAGGGAATCACCCTCTGGAGCCAGGTGGAAGCCCAGTATGGCGACCAGGCTCTGGCATCAGTGCCCGTCGACCAGGTTTGGGGGGTGGGCCGACGGCTGACAGGCAGGCTCATGGGCATGGGCATCACCACCGCTCTGGATCTGCGCGATGCCGATCCCTCGCTGATCCGTCACCGGTTCTCCGTCATGCTGCAACGCACTGTCCTGGAATTGAGGGGACGGCCCTGCATCGAACCCGAGGCGGATGCCGCCAGGGGTGTGCGCACCGATCAGATTCTGTGCTCGCGCATGTTCTCCCACCCTATCGAGGGCTACACCACTCTGGCCCAGGCGCTGAGCATCTATGCCCAGAAGGCCTGCCGCCGTCTGCGTCGACAGCACGGCCTGTGCGGCAAGGTGCGGGTCTTCTGCTCCACCAGTCCCTATGCGCCCCAGCAGTTCTGCGCAGTCGGCCGGACTGTCGTCCTGGAGGATCCCAGCGACGACCCCCTGGTCATCGCCGGCGCAGCCAGCCGGGCGCTCAAGGGTCGAGTGGATCCGCACGCCCGCTGGATCCGAGCCGGGGTGGTTCTGTTGGACCTGACTGATGCCGACCACTTCCACACCCTGGAAGGCCTGGACGCAGCCCGGGACACCCATGGTCTGGGGGATGTCCTAGAGGATGCCACCCGTCGTTTCGGCCCCTTCCGGGTAGGCGTAGGCTACGGAGGCATCCGCGGCAAGGGCCGAGGCGACGAAGATACAGGGGCCGACTGGGCCATGAACCGGGGCATGCTCTCCCCCCGGTCCACCACCCGCTGGGATGAGATGGCCGTGGTCCAGGCCCGCTAGAGATCCTCATGGCCTGGAGAAACGGCCGCTAGAGCTAAGGCAGCCAACGGCAGGGCACCTGCGGTTTCCAGGGCACAAGCGCACTGGCGGATGGTGGATCCTGTGGTGATGATGTCGTCCACCACCAGGACGGGATGGCCAGCCAGGCGTGGGGGATCCGCAATTGCGATCCGGTCCGCCAGCCGACGTGAACGGTTCCGACGGCCGCCCGCCTGGACGGACTTGGTTCTGACGGAGTTCATGATCAGCGCCGGTTCCACACGGGCAGTCAGGCCCTGCTGCTGCAGGGCCTGGACCAGAGACAGAAGGATCGGTTGAAGATGAACCCTCCCCCGCCTGCGCAGGGATGCGGACGAGGATGGAGCGGGAACCACCAGGATCGCCTTCGCAGGCTTGGACCGGAGCAGAGGATCGATCAGTCTGGCCAGGACTGGAGCAAGATCGGCCATGACCTGGCCCAAGGGTGCGTCCAAGGGCCGGTTGTCGTGATCCTTCCAAGCTAGAATGATCCGCCTGACAGGTCCTCGATATGGAGCACAGGCCAGAGCCAGGCCCATGGCATAGGCGGGCGCAGGCACCGACAGGGGCCGGAAGAGCAGGGATCTGCAAGTGGGGCATAGCAGAAGATCGGGGCGATCACAGCCGGCGCAGGATCGAGGAGCCAGCAAGTCCAGCGCCGAGCTAGCCAAGGCTGAGGCGACAGTACAAGCGGCCTGTCGGAACCGGCCGGATGCCAATGAAAGGTTGCACATAACGCCTAGTCAACCCTCAAACATTGAGGATAGGAAAGCAGGACAGAGCCATGTGCATGAACAGACCATCCGTTCACAGGATTGTCTGCGGACAGGTTCAGCAGCTTCAGGCCAGATCTGCCTCCAGGGCCCGGATCAGGTCCAGGGCATCGGCCGGATTATGCACACGCAGAGCCATGGCCCCGGCCATAGCAGCTGGATAATCGTTGCCGTCCGGATCCATCCGGTCGCCCACGAAGGCGATCTGACCGACATCCACGCCCAGTATCTTGGCCAGGGAGGTCATAGCATAGGCCTTGTCGATGCCCTTGGCTGAGATGTCCACGCTGGTGGAGCCGCCGGATCGCACCTGCAGGTGGGGCAGGTCTGCGGCCACGGCCCGGGCTAGGGCATCCTTGCGGCTGTTGTCCGGATCCCAGGCCTCCTTGGCTTGGACGGGGGCCTGCTGACCCAGGGCGGAGAAGGTTATCTGGCTGCCGCGATCCTCGATGCGCGGCCCCCAGACCTGCTCCTCCCAGTCTCCCAGCTGCTTGGCCCTGCGCTCCAGGCTGGCCTCGGCTGCCTGCCGGTCCTGGGTGCTCAGATCGTGGGCATAAACGCAATCCCAGTTCCCATCTTGCCAGCGGTAGTAGCGGGTGCCGCTGGTGGGCATCAGATGCAGCTGATTGAAACAGGTATCCTCAGGCAGGGCATCCAACACCTGGTCGCGGAACTGGCTGAACCGCCCGCCAGAGACGATGGCCACGGGCCGGAACCGGGTGAGGGCAGCGAAATGGACAGCCATGGTCTGGTCCATGCGGGTCTTGGACAGCGCCAGGGTGTTGTCCAGATCGAAGGCCAGCACCCGTGCCCGTGCGCAGATGGACCTTATGTCTTGGCTGCCCCACCAGGCCACGTTCACCGCACCATCCTCCGCCATGATTGCTCCCATCCGCTTGTCGATCATCGCTCCATGCTACAAGACACCCTGAATCGAAAAATGCCTCCGGGTTGGGGGCTATGGTGAGTGTCATGATCAACGATCAGCCGCCTTGGTCCCGTAGCGTCTACAGGGACAGTCATGGCCGGGGGATTCGTCGGCCCACCTTCGGCACCCGCCTGCCCCGCTATCGCACCAGATGCGGGATCTTCGACGATCTGACCGCAGCCCAGATTCGGCGGTTGGGCTCCGGCTGGCCACAACTGGTCAAGCCCGTCCAATTCGCGGTCGAGGATGTACCGCCCTCCGACCCCACCCCATGGGAGGACCAGTCAGACCTCTTCTCACGCAGTTTTCCGGCAGGCCGCGGCATCCCCGCCAGGATCGTTCTCTACCGAATGCCCATCCAGAGCAAGACCCGAGACCGCACGGAGCTGGAGCTGATCATCCGCGACGAGCTTGTCCTGCAGCTGGCTGACCTGTACGGGCGTGACCCCGAAGAGATCGACCCCATGTGGGGACGCTGAGGGCCGAATCTTAGGGCAGGACAGTGGAGTCTGGGCCGGAGCGGATCACGGTAGTCGTGGGCATGAGCCCGTCAGGAGTCATGATCGCCAGACCAGCCAAGCCAGCCTGTTTGACCGCGTCCACACTCAGGCGTGCGTTCCAGATCAACCGGGAGGAGCCATGCTCGGAAGCCTCATTCAGCCGCACGGCGGCCACATGGTCGCCCAAATCGTGGGTTGAAAGCTCATGGGCACGACCTGCTTCTATGGTCAGCGAGCGCTCCCCCAGCTTGTTGCCCTTCTCGTCGAATCCAACCAGTTCGGCCTTGATCTGATTCGTCGATGGATTGACCAGCGTCAGCGCGGCCTGGGCAGGCTGGGATATAGTCAGGGCCGAGGAGGCAGCAGCAGTCCCCGCGGGAATCAGAGCCAGGTCGGACTGTGACTGGTCCTGGCTGCCCTGGCCTGTCACCTGCAGGACTGCACGGACGGGCCGGTCGGCATGCACCTGCAGAGCCAGCTTGCCATCGGGCACACCACCCAGATTCACCGCCGTGGCATGAGAGCCCCGCAGATCCACCCGCCGCAAGGATTGCTGACCGCCTTCATCCACCCAGAACAGGTCCACCGCCGTGGCATGGGATCCCTGTAGAAGCAGAGTGGCCTGGTCAGCCCCGCGCAGGCCGGGAATGACCAGATCACGGCCGGGAGCCGCCAATGTAGTCATCTGATCAGACCCGCGTGGATTAAGTCCGGCCATAACATTGACGGAGACCGACATGGCTACCGGAGCCTGTGAGCTGCGAGCCCGGACGTAGATGGCCTGCTGACCAGGAGCCGCCGCAGACAGATCATATGAGGCATGGCCGCCAGGAGCCACGGTCATGGTCTTGCTTGTCTCCAGGGGCAGCCTACCTGAGGAGTGCGAACCCTGGACCTCGAGACTGATCACCGTGGCCTTGGATGACGGGTTGTAGACCACCAACCGCTGGGTATTCCCTCTGCTGGTGGCGGGCAACAGGAAGTCGGCATCCATGACGGCCCGGGGGCAAGCCAACGCCTGGATTCCTCTAAGATCACCCTTTGTGGCCCAGGAGACCATACCGGCAGCAGCCCCCGTACCCGGCTGGGACTTGAGCATCCGGGAATCGAAGGCAGTGGCCGAAGCGCCGGGGTCGAGCGAAGCGGCCATGACTTTCTGCCCGTCCAAGAGATCGGGATCAGTCAACGTGGTGTGTCGCCCACTTCCCATTGGGGTCAGGCTGGAACTGCCAATGGATCCGAAGGCGGCGGCCGTGACGCGGGAGCTCAGATCGCCCTCCGATGCCTTGAACTGGTCATCACCGACCTTATCCTCGTCCGCTACCGTCATTCGAGCCGGGCAGTAGGCCGCTGCCTCTCGCTGACTGACCCGGCTGGAAACGGCTGTAGATCCTCGGGCACCATCAGCCAATGAGGCTGGAGGTGCCCAGATCAGCAGAACGGCAATCAGGACCGCCACCAGGGGCGCCGTGACCAGAGCGGCCACCAGGGATCCCTTGCTTCGTGCACTCATAGCTGCTCCCCTCCAAAGTAGCCCGGACGCGGCAGAGCCACCAGGCAGTATCCCAGCAGGACCAGGCCCAGGGTCCACAGCCAGACCCGCCTCCAAGTGCTGGCCTCTGCTCGTGTGACACCAGTCATGTCAACGCCCACGTCCTTGCCGGACTGTGAGTTCAAACGGAAATAGGTTCCCTGTGCATTGGCCACCACTTGCTGGGCACCATCGCTGGCGGTGATGTTGGACACCAGGTCATCGTTGGGCGTGGACCCCAAACCAGCTGATCCGGAACGATCGACTGGCACATAGATACCGCCGAAACCCAGGTCAGTCACCGCAGCTACGGCTTTTGAGTCAGCTTTGGCCATCAGAGCAGCTGCTGAATGCGAGAGGACATCCTCGCCTGCCAGCTGAATGCCATTCACCCTCTGGACGCGCAGGGCAGGTGAGGCATCAATTAGCTCTCCTCGTGAGGTGTGCAGACCGGTGTAGGCCACGCGACCATGGGAGGGCGATGTCAGCACCAGCACCCGATGGGATGGATTCTTCTCCAGGTAGTCCACCGCCACAGCCGGAAGCTGTCGGCCGTCAGCCGATAAGGGGCCGCCGACAGGCACCGCGAGACCGTTCACTGCTACACCCACAGTGACTAGGCCCAGGACCAGGACCAGCAAGAGCCTGAAAACACGTCCGCCACCGTTGATTGGAATTGCAGAGGTTGAAGAGGATTGCGCAGGAGGCAGGGGCGGACGATCGGCATCGTTGGCAGGGGCCGAATCATGCCCGGGAGCAAGAGGCGAGAAGGGGCGTACAGCCCTGCCAGCCAGCAGACCCAGGCAGGCCAGAAGACCCATGAATGCCATCATCATGCCGGGCAGGACTGAACCAGCCACTGGACCGGTCTCATCCAGGCCAGTGCAGACCGCCTGCGAGACCAGCGCCAGAACCAGGCCCAACAGGACCGTGATCCAAAGAATCCTGGCCGCCTTGAGCACCCGAGGCACAATCAAGGTAACAAAGGCCAGGAGGACCACCGCCAGCAGACAGCAGGCCAGCGTGGCAGGACGCCAGAGTTCAGGTCGCCACCTGGTGGGCCATAGGGCCGAAGCATCCAGGCCCAACAGGCGGGCCAGCAGTTCCCCCAGGCTCCCGGTTCGAGGCTGACCGGTCAGATCCACCGAGGGCACCATCAGATCTGCGAAAAGTTGCCTCCAAAGCCCGTCCTTGGCATGATGCAGGGAGTTGACCAGGGTTGGCGCCAGGGCCAGCACCGAAGGCAGGGGCATCAGCAACAGCATTATCCGATGGGATGACACCAGGCAGATTGCCATGATGAAGAGCGGAATCATGGCCAATATGAGCTGAGGTTCGGCTACCAGGACCGGCAGGAAGCAGATGGAGGCCAGAGCCGCCTGCTGCACCGAAGCCTTGGGGTGCACGGGAGCCTCGGTCTGATACAGCCCCACGGCCTTGAAAACGAAGGCAAAGGCGGCAGGCATGAAGGCCATGACCGTCAGCATGGGCAACTGCAGACCATCCACTATGCCCAGGGCGAATGCCAGACAAGTCCAGAGCAGCCCCAGCAGGAAGCGGATGGGATTGGACCTGGTGACCACGCCGGCCAGGGCCCAGAAAGACAGAGCGGCCAGTCCCGTTTCAGCCAGGAGCATCAAGGCCATGGCCTGGGCCACATGACCGCCAGTCAACAGGGCGAAGGGCAGGAGCACCAGGAGGAAGGGGGCAGGAACTGCAGGCTGTCCCACGCCCCCGGCCCAGGACCAGGAGGTGGTGGCCGCCGCCAGCAGGCGGGACCAGTCGGCTCCTGACGAGGGCAGGAAGGGCGCGTGGATGGCACCTCCTGAGAAAATGGCTCGGCAGAGTGGCCAGTGAGTGGCCACCAGAGCCACCAAGACTGCTATGGTCATCCCCGATGCCCAGGCCAGGCGACGCAGGAACTGCTGGCGCAAATGAGCCAGGGCCAGGTGGCTGAGCATGGGATGTTCCTGCTGATCACGGAAAGCTTGCCTGCGCTGCCGCCACTGCCGGATCTGCTGACTGTTGGCCTGAAGAATGTTCAATCGGCGTGGACTACCATGGCAGGCGGAAGTCAGACGGCGACGCATGGTCAGCAAGGCCGCAGGACGGGTCAGAATCCGCCAGGGCGCACACAGACGGCACAGGGCCCTGTAGGGCCGTTTGCCGATGAGATCAAGGGCCATGAGCCACAGTGCCACCAGAACTCGCCAGAGCCAGACCAGCGGCCACCAGGGCAAGGCAAAGTCAGTCAGCAGGTAACGCTCCCGAGCCAGTATGGGCCCCATAGAGGCATCCAAGGGACGGTCGGGCTGCACCGGCCGCCCATTCCGGTCGCGCAATCCGCTCATCCGTGCGCTGGCATGGGCCATCCGGACACTGGGCACCACTACCACGCGCCCCCCTGACAGGCAGATGCGGCGGCAAAGGTCGTCGGCTTGGCCGAAAGTTCCAGCCCAGGCACCTGGTCCACCCAGATCCTTCATAGTCTGCATGGGCACCAGGGCACCAGCCAGACTCACCGCGAAAACATCCTGGCGTGCGTCATACTGCTCCTGGTCGGGCTCGCTGTCCACTACCAGGCTCACCGTTCGGTGATGGTAGGCATACCGACCCACATCCCGCAGTCCCTCGCCCTGCCAGTCATACTGCTTGGCGCCCAACAGGGAAGCAGTGGGATTGCTGTGCCAGGTGTCCACCAGCCTGTCTAGGCAATGCTCATCCATCGGACGGCAGTCGTCGTGCAGAAGCCAAAGGGCACGGATTCGACCAGGCAGACGGGCATAGCCAAGTGCCTTGTCCACGGCATCGCCGAAGGAAGAGGCGCCTTTGGCGCGAACCACCTGCACTTCCACCCGCGCTGGCCCGTCCACCGGGAACTGCGCATAGAGAGGCTCCACAGTGACCCCCGAGCAGTCCGCGATAACTATGACCCTAGGCAAGAGGCTCTGTCGCAAGAGGGCACGCAGGGTATCAGACAGGTAAGTCAGGTCATGCTCGACCGTGATCACCGCCGCCACGGCATCCTCCACATGAGGGCTGGCAGCAGGCGAACATGCGTTCATAACTGCAGAGAGGACCTGCCGGACATCCTGGGCTTGAGGCGCGACGAAACTCATGCGTTCCAGTCTACGCAATCGAGGTCACCGGATGCCTCGCTCGGGCACCTGCGGCGATTCAGACCTGATGCTGCGCGCGCATCCTCTTCTTGTAACGGCGGCGCTCCCGTTCACTCATGCCGCCCCAGATGCCAAAGCGTTCGTCGTGTTCGACCGCCCAGTCCAAGCACTGCTTTCGGACGGTGCAGTCGGCGCAGACCCGCTTGGCTTCCTGAGTGGAGCCTCCCTTGCCTGGGAAGAATGCTTCCGGGTCTGTCTGTGCACAGAGCGCCTCGCTCCGCCAGGATGGTCCGATGTTGACCTCGAACCATTGCATCAGCGGCGTCAGCCTGTTTTTAGTTGTACTGCTGTATCGAGTGTCTATAAAACCACTCATAGCGACCCCCCAGTCCCTAGTGTGTTTACACACTTTTATTACAGCCGCTACGGAGGTCTTCTGTCAACCCCTACATGCCTGCAAGCGCAACTGAGCAACACGTAGAGGAGGCCATATCGCCCGAAGAGGAGCTGCGGATGAGGGTCAGACTATACTATGACTGGTTCAAGCACGCTTTACCGTCATCCCGGTTCTTCCCGCCGGAATGACCCCTACAGCGACAGCCGATGAGGAAGGCATAACCATTGACGTCCCCAACCAGAAAGATGGGTCTGCCCAACATCAAGGCGGGCAGGAACGGCAAGCCCCAGCACAGCGGTGGGTTTCGCAACAGCCACCGTCTGCGCACGGGCATCTGTCTGGCCCTTACCTTCATTCTTTGTTTCGTAGCCTCGACAGTGGCGGCCTTCTGGACCGACATCAACGGTCACATGCACGTGCTGGAGCCCGTCACCCTTGCTCAAAGCAACAAGGCCCCGGAAGACATCTACAAAGGCAAAACCCTGAACGTCCTGGTCCTGGGACAGGACACCCGGGACGGCAAGGGCAATGCCGATGTGGGCGGCAGCGGCGACGGCCTAGAGGAGAATCACCAGTCGGACACGGCCATGGTGGTCCAGATCGCCGCAGACCGTTCCTACGTGAATGTGGTCTCCATTCCCAGGGACTCCATCGTGAACGCCCCGGCCTGCACCACCAGCAAGGGGGAAACCATTCCGGCCCGCCGCCAGGTCATGTTCAACTCCATCTTCGCCGAAGGCTACAGCCAGGGCGGCGATGTGAATTCGGCCGCCAGCTGCTCTCTGGCTGCGGTCCGCTCACTGACCGGCTTGGACATTCAACAGTTTGCGGTGGCTGACTTCAACGGTTTCAAGTCCATCATCGACGCCCTGGGCGGGGTCGACGTGTGCATCCCCAAGGATACCTGGGACGGCTATACCGGCATCAACCTGAAGCGCGGCCTGCGGCATCTGGACGGAACCCAAGCCACCGAGTACGCTCGCATGCGCCATGGAACCGCCGCCGACGGGTCGGACATTATGCGCACCACCCGCCAGCAGTATCTGATCAAGAGTCTGGTCAACGAAGCCAAGACCGTCAATATCTATTCCGACCTGCCCAAGGCCTACCGTCTGGCCACCACCTCCATGTCCACCCTGCAGCTGAGCGAGGGCCTGGGCAACTTCCAGACCCTGCTGGGTCTGGGCAATTCGCTCAAGCACATAGACACCAAACATATCTACGCCCGTACCATACCTGTCGAGGAATGGTCCCAGGACAATTACCGAGTGGTATGGACGGATGAGGCCGACACTATCTGGCAACTGCTCCGAGAAGGGAAGCCTTTGACCCAGGCCAATGAGGCTGCAAAGTCAGCATCTTCATCAGACAAGCAGGCCAGTAATGATCAGGATGCCCAGAGTGTCCAAAACACACAGGGTGCTACTCAGACAGCGGGCAACGGCTCTGACACAGAGGACGGCACCCAATCCCCATCTGCGTCCGCCGCTGCTCCACCCAAGCCCAGTCCCCGCACTGGACTGATCACCATGCCTGACAAGACCCTGATAGATCCGAACACGGGCGGAATCGTCGATCCGGACGACGGAACCATCAGGGATGCAAACACCGGACAGTACATCGGTATGGCGGACCGCTACCTGTTCGCTACGGTCTGTGCGGTTCCGGCGCAGAGATAGCCGATTAAGCCGCTGGGTCGTTCAAGCATGCTATTGCTTACCTAGTCGGTCAAAGCTACGGAGGTTAAGGGTATGCGGACTGGATCAGACCAAGGCGGACAGGGACAGGAGCCTCCTAGCTTCATGCCCTCCGGTCATCATCGCCCGGCGGCCGACCTCGGAACCCCGGGTACCGAGGCTAGACACAGCCGTAGCCAGACGCCTCCCAGCTTTTCCCCCTCCTCCGGGACTGGGCATCAGCCGGCACAGACCAGCGGGGCCCGGAAGGCCAGACGCACCAGCGGATCATCGAAGACCACACCCCCGCCAAGGGCCACGGCTGCACCTGTTGGAAACGACTGGAGCAACAGAAGCAGTCGAAACATGCGCAATGGCACTGCCCTCGTCCACAAACACCCCTTGCGCAGATTTATAACCATTCTGCTTTTGGTCCTGCTGCTGGCACTGGTCGTACTGGCGGGTGGAGGATGGTTCTGGATCAATGGCAAGCTTACCCGCGACAAAATGCTGACCGAAGCCCCTGGTTCAGAGGCCACCACATGGCTCCTTCTGGGATCGGACCAGCGAGACGGTTCTCCGGGGGCCGGACAGGATGCCAGCATCACCGGCTTCCGCACCGACACCATCCTGGTACTGACCAAGCCCCGGCATGGAGCCGCCTCCTTGATTTCAATCCCCCGGGATTCCCTGGTCAAGCAGGACGGGGATTACATGAAAATCAACGCCGTGGCCTACACATCGGGCTACCGGGCCCTGACCGGCCAGATTGAGGACATCACCGGCCATAAGGTCGATCACGTGGCCTTGATCCGGTTTGGAGGCCTCAGTAAGGTGGTCGACGCTCTGGGCGGTGTCAGGCTTTGCTACGACGCAGACGTCAACGACCCCAACTCAGGCATGGTCTGGTCCCGTGGCTGTCATCAGGCTGACGGCGGCATGGCTCTGGCCTTCACCCGTATGCGCTACTCGGATCCCAAGGGGGACTTCGGGCGTGCCGAACGCCAGCGTCAGGCCATCTCAGCCATCACTGCCAAGGCGCTCCAGCCCTCGGTCATACTCAACCCGTCGACGGCCGGAAAGGTCCTTTCGGCGGGTCTGGATGCCTTGGTGGTGGATGAGCGGACCAACCCCATAGACCTTGTGCGCATGGTCCTGGCCTTCCGCAGTGCCAGCAGCAGCAAAGGCATCACCGGAAGCGTCTACTGGGCGGATCCTGACTACTATCCGGGCTGGGGTCTCGGTTCCACCGTTCTGCTGGATCAAGCCCGCAACACCGATCTGTTCAACAAGCTTGCGCAGGGCAGTCATGCCCCCGGAACCGTCGGCGGCATGTAGCACCGTCCGCCTATCCCAGCCAGATTCCACATTCGACCACATGCCAGATTTGCCCTGGCACTCCCCAGCCGGGCCCTTCATGCTGAAGACATGATAAAGGCCAATTCATCAGCAGCTGCATTTCCGATATCAGCAGCCGGGCCGAAAGTCTCTAACCAGGTTGCAGGCGATTGGCACTCTGCCAGTCTCAAAGAGCGAAAGGCCAAAAAGAGAAGGATCCAGGTCATTCTGACCCTGGTCGCCCAAGCGGCTCCGGCCCTGGCCCAGGCGGGCATGATCTGGTACGCAGTCGGCCAGGGCCGCTGGATATTGCTTTTTCTCTTGTTGCCCAGCCTGACAGGTACCCTGGCCATGCTGCTTTTGAGCCTGCTGCGAGCGCATCAACAGCCACCGTCATCTCTCCCCGCCCACGCACAATTGGAATACGGCATAGCATCGAATCGTGCTTCCCTATCGACAAGCACAGAGGACCAGACACGGCAGGACTTGGCTCAGCTGGCCTCCGACCCAGGCCCTCGGCTGGAGTCCCGGCTGTTGGGATCAGCGGCTTCGGAAGCACATGGTCTGCTCTGGCAGAGCATCGTTCATGCCTGGCTTGCCGCATCAGGGAAGACAGCGCCGGCAGTCATCGGTGCCCGTCCCGATCACAGACCGCTGGTCATCGATCTGCCGCGTGACGGACCCCACGCCCTGGTGGCAGGTACAACGGGATCAGGCAAGTCGGTTTTTCTTCAGACCTGGTGTCTGGCCCTGGCTGCCAGTCAGCCTCCAGACCGGCTCAATCTGGTCCTGCTGGACTTCAAGGGCGGTGCCGGCTTCGGCCTGTTGGCCCGACTGCCACACACCGTGGGCTGCGTGACCAATTTGGATCTGGACCAGGCCGTACGGGCGCTGAACGGCCTTCAGCGGGAATTGGAGCGCCGTCAGCGCCTGGTTGCCAGAGCAGGGGTGGAAGACACTGCCCTGATGTCCGATCCACCAGCGCGCCTGGTGGTGGTCATTGACGAGTTCCAGGCCCTGCGCCAACTCCTGCCCGACTATCTGGACAAACTGACCGCCCTGGCATCTCAGGGCAGGTCCCTGGGTATGAACCTAGTGGCCTGCACCCAGCAAACCATGGGGCAGGTCAGCGCCCAGATGCGTGCCAACATGAACCTGGGCATATGTCTGCGCGTGCGCGACCCCCTGCAGTCCAAAGAGTTGCTGGGGTCCTCCTGCGCCACGGCGATTGACCCTGCCTGTCCAGGTCTGGGCTTCCTGGAGCAAGGTCGGGGCCCCCAGGCCTTCCGCACCTGCCCAGCAGCTGACCCACAAACCCTGGTGGAACAGATCATCAAAGCCAGTCGCTTCTGCGGCAGCCGACCGCCAGCACCGCTCTTCTCTCCTCCCCTGCCAGAGCGTGATCCGGCCTGCGGAAAGATTCTTTGGCAATCAGGGCGGCCCCTGATACCTTTGGGGCGCACCGACGACGGGGTCCTGCTGCACCTCTACCACCTGCCCCTCAAAGGTCATACGGCTGTGATTGGACCGCCAGGCCGAGGAAAGAGCACCCTTCTAGCCCTACTGTTTCGTTCCCTGCTTACCCTGATGAAGCCGGGAGCCCGACCAGAACCCAGCTTTGATTTGCGCATCACGCGGCGAACAGGCCAGGGCTACAGCAGCCAGGACTCGACAGGTCCGGTGCCGACAACGCCCAAAGGTCATCAACGTGGCAACCGGGGGCTGGTCTGGATTGTTGACGATGCCCAAGACCTGCTGGATCCGCTCTGCCGGGATCCATTGTCCCCGCTCTTGCAGGAGGCTTTGGGACAGGAGGGAACCACGGTGATTCTAGCTGTGGATGCGGCCAGTGCCCTGCGCAGACCTGAGCGTTTCAGCCGTCGTCTGGTGTTCCCCTGTGGCGAACGGGGGGCCGATCTGGCGGCTGGCATCCCCGGCGATCAGCTGGCCGCCCTATCCACCCGGGCCAGCGCCATTCCTGGACGGTGTCTGGTTCTGGAGGCGGGTCACGCCATTCCGCTACAGGTGTTCTCTTTAGCCGTAAAACAAATGCACCCTTGAAAAAAGTCACCCATCGTGCTTATCTTGCATAGGGTAGTGATAAAGCACAGATAAAAACTTCTTGGAGGCTTAGGTAGATGAGTAATGCGTTTGATTGGCGCGCCAAGGCTGCTTGCCGTGACAAGGACCCTGAGCTGTTCTTCCCTGTCGGCAACACAGGTGCAGCCTATCAGCAGATCGAGGAGGCCAAGGCTGTCTGCCGGACCTGCAAGGTCATTGACGCCTGTCTGAAGTGCGCCCTGGACACCAATCAGGATTACGGCGTCTGGGGCGGACTGAGCGAGGACGAACGCAGGGCTCTCAAGCGTCGGGCCATGCGTGCGCGCAGGTCCCAGGCCATGCAGATGCAGTCCTGATTCCTTCCCGATTGCACCGAACAGTTGAGGGGCGATGGCTTGGATGCCACCGCCCCTTTCTTTTCCTGAAAAGCACCCCTCGCTAATAGGTTTTCGGGATATCAAACGTCCTGCGCCACGCGCAACTTGATGTTGATGACCACCCGGGTGCCCCCATCCCGGCGTGGCTCCCACTTGACCGTACCGCCGAAGTCGTTGGTGACGAAGGTATTGATGATCTGCGTGCCCAGCCCGGACCCGGTGGACCGAGCCTGTCCCTGATCCGACTCGGTGCTGTAGCCGTTGCCGTCATCCTCGACCACCACATTCAGGTTGTTGCCCCCCCGGCCTACCGATATGGTGATATGCCCCTCGTCACGGCCCTCAAAACCGTGTTCGACAGCATTGTTGACCAGCTCGGTCAGCACCAGGGACAAGGGTGTTGCATCCTGGGCTGGCATCATCCCGAACTTGCCCACGTAGGAGATGGTGATGTGCTGGTCGCTGGTGGTGGCCAGGTCCACGCTCATCTTCAGCAGGTTGGCAATCACCTTATCGAAGTCCACAATCTCGTCAGCGGTCTGGCTGAGGCCCTCGTGAACCACGGCAATGGTCTGGACGCGGCGCTGAGCCTCCTCCAGCTCCTTGCGGACCTCGTCTGACTTGGTGCGCCTGGCCTGCAGTCGCAGCAGGGCTGACACGGCCTGAAGGTTGTTCTTGACGCGGTGATGAATCTCGGAGATGGTGGCATCCTTGGTCTGCAGCTCCTTCTCCCGGCGGCGCAGTTCGGTCACGTCCCGGCAGAGAACGATGGCGCCGGTCCTGCCCTGCTTGCCGTACAAGGGCAGGGAGCGCATGGAGACTGCCGACCCGTTGGCATCTAGTTCCGAGTCCACAGCCGCCTTGCCCGATAAGACCAACGGCAAAGAGTCGGGCACGGGATCGTTCTCCTTGAGCAGGGAGGTGCCAATCTCGCTCAGGTACTGGCCAATCATGGTCTCCACTGAGCCCAGTCGGCGGAAGCAGCTGATGGCGTTGGGTGAGGCATAACGCACTACGCCGCTTGCCGTCAACACAAAGAAACCGTCGGCCACCCTGGCGTTGTGCCGCTGGTTGAGCACCGAATCCGCGTATGGGAACTCGCCGCGGGTGATCATTTCGAAAAGTTCCTTGCCCGCGTTGATGCTCTCACTCTCGTAACGGCCATTGGACTCGCGCGTGGCCATGTTGGTCTCGCGGACCACCAAGCCCAGGGTTTTGCCCTGGTGACGGATAGGGGCATAGACATCGCAGACCGTGGCGCGGCCGATGGTCCGCAGCTTGTTGGATCGCAGCACCCCCTTGGACTGCATGGCCGCCTCCAGCTCCTCGCTGCGATCGGTCGGGAAATGCTCTCCGACCACATCTTCGGTGCGCAAAGACATGACCGTTGAGGGCCGGCACTGCTCAGCCACAGTGAACTCCCCCTCGCCGGTACGCAGCAGGAGCAGCAGGTCTGCAAAGCTTAAATCGGCGATGACCTGCCAGTCGGCCACCAGGTGGTGGAGCCACTCGCGGTCCTCCTCATTGCAGTCGTCGCAGGATGCCAGAATCTCGGAAAAATCAGCCATGTCCTCCATCATACAAAGGGCCCGCGGAAGCAGATAGGCGGGTCATGCCCAGGGCGATGATGACATGCGCGTCCAATACACGGGTCTGGGGTAGGGTGGTTCACGGATGTTTCGCCCCGGCTACCGGACCCGACAGGCCCGGACCAGTCAAGGGGCCAAGGGAGGGCCATGGCAACCAGGACCAGCGAGGACGGCAGACCGCCTGAGGACCAGGAGGTCGATCCTGATCTCGAGCGCCGTCGCCAGCAGCGCCGCCAGGAGCTGACCTACCTGCGCAGGGACGCAGAGGTGGCCCATGAGGCCCATCTGCAGGCCAAGGCCGATGCGGTGCGCGCCAAAGCCAAGGCCAAGGCTGCACGGATCATGGCCAAGGCCGAGATCAAAGCCTCACGAATCGAGGGCATCCCCGACATGGAGATCGAACGCAAGGTCCGCCTGGATGTGCACGGCCGCCCCAAGCCCCTGTTGCGTGGCTGGATTCACGCCGTGGCCGCCCCGCTGGCCCTGGCCGCCGGCATCGTGCTGATCTGTTTGGCCCACAGCACTGGCCTCAAGCTGGCATGTGCGGTCTTCATGGTCGCCTCACTGGCCCTCTTCGGCAACTCGGCCCTCTACCATCTGGGCGACTGGACCCCGGGGACCACGGACGTTCTGCGCCGCCTGGACCACGTCAACATCTTCCTGCTCATCGCCGGCACCTACACGCCGATTTCCTTTGCACTGGACCCCTTCTGGCGGCGGGTCATCATCCTGGGCATGTGGGGGGCCAGCCTGGTGGCCATGATCGTCCACGTCTTCTGGATCGATGCTCCCCGCTGGCTCTACACCCTTGTCTACGTGGTCTTCGGAGTCTCGGGAGTGGGCTTTCTGAAACTCTTCTGGGACTCCCCCATGGCCGGTCCGCCGGTGGTTTGGCTGATCGTGGCCGGCGGACTGGCCTACATTCTGGGGGCGATTGTCTACGGTCTGCGTCGGCCGGACCCCTGGCCCCGGGTTTTCGGCTTCCATGAGATCTTCCACTGCGGCACGGTCATCGGTTACGCCTGCCACATCGTGGCCATTTATCTAGTTGTCTGCAACCTACGCTGAGTGACTCGCCAGCCCCATAGCCTTTTCATCACAAAGACCATTCAACTAAGACCATCGGCCTATCGCAAGAGTCGAACAGTCATTCACAGAGCACTCATTCAAAGACGAAGCCGCCCCCCGTCGACAATGGCGGGGAGCGGCTTCATTCAGGCCGAGCTGGGACGGTGAGGGGCCGTCCCGCTACTTGAGGGGCTGGGCATCCTTGACGGTGACCGAGATATCCTTGCCATTGGGAGCCTTGTAAGTCACGGTCTGGCCTTTCTTGGCGCCCATGAGGGCCGCGCCGATAGGCGACTCGGGGCTGATGACATCATAGTCGGTGGCCACGGTCAAATCCCTGGAACCCAGCACATAGACCATTTCGTTGCCGGCCATGGTCAAGGTCACCAGGGATCCGTTGCCCACCGTGCCAGCCTTAGGAGCCTTGAGGATCTTGGCGTTGCGAAGCTTGACGATCAGCTCGTTTATTCGCCCCTCGTTTTTGCCCTGCTCCTCGCGGGCAGCCTGGTAGCCGCCGTTCTCGCTCAGATCACCCTCGGCCCGAGCCGCCGCGATACGTTCGGTAATCTCGTCGCGGTACTCGCCCTGACGGTGGTCAAGCTCCTCCTTCAGCTTGTCGTAAGCGGCCTGTGTCAGCAGAATCGTCTTTTCCTCAGCCATGTGATTCCTCCTTGTTTAATGCACTTGTCTCGTGGCCCGACCTGAACTGCAAAGTCAAGGGTATGAAAAAGGCGCCGGCCCTCACCGGCGCCTGGAGACCCTTGTCTACCGTGTCGATATGATGTCGATCACGAAAACCAGGGTATCGTCGCCGCCGATGCCCGCCTGGGGCATCCCCTGACGACCATATCCGTACTCCGGCGGAATGGAGACCACCAACCTGGACCCCACGTTGTGGCCGGGCACCGTCTGGTCCCAGCCGCGAATGACCTGCCCCACGCCAATGCCGAAGCTGGCTGGCTGATGACGCTGGAAGCTGGAGTCGAAGACCTGATCGGAACCCCAAACTACACCGTGATAGTTGACGGTGACGGTATCACCCTTGCGGACGACTGGCCCGTCCCCCTCGACCAGCTCCACGGCGCGCAGCCCGCTGGGCGCCGAACCATGAAAGGTTATGGTCGGCGTGGCGCCGAATTCGGCGTTCACCTCGGGCATGGATTGGTCACTCATGACAACTCCTTTAGTTTTCTTGCGTACCAGAGTATCGGTTCGTCGGCCGGGTGACAAGTCGCGACACTGCCGTCCAAGCCGATGAGGCCTTGGTGCCCCGGGTGGGAATCGAACCCACAAGCCGGTGAAGGCGGCGGATTTTAAGTCCGATGCGTATACCATTTCGCCACCGGGGCCATGACCCATAACGCCTTAGTATATCATTCGCGCAGGAGGGTCCGACCGTAGTCCAGGACCAGGCCGTCCAGGAGGCCATGCTCGCTGGCCACATAGGTTCCCGAAGCCAACGCACTCGGGCTGGCCTGGCCCAGACGCTCCAACAGGCGGCTCCAGATCAGGGCGCCGCCGCCAATCACATCCACACGCCCAGGATGGATGGCCTTGAGCTCCCTACGCTCCTGCCGGCTCATGTTCAGCACCCGGTCATCAACCCGGCAGGCCGCATCAACCGAAATGGACTGACCATCGACGGCATGGCGATTGTAGACCTCGCACCCCAGGGCCAAGGCGCTCATGGTGGTGACCGTGCCGGAGACTCCGATCACACTGCCTACTCCGGCTACAGGGACCTGGTCGAAGGCCCGGTCGATCCAGCCGTCAACATCCTCAAGCGCCTGGTCAATCTGCTCCTGGCTGGGAGGATCGTTCAGCAGATGGCGCTCAGTCATCCGCACGGAGCCGATGTTCATGGAGTAGGAGGCCCTGACATGGTCAACAGGCAAATCGCTGCCGTCCCCGCCCAGGACCAGCTCGGTGGAGCCGCCACCCAGGTCGACCACCAGGTATGGCGCAGGGGGCATGTCGGCGCCGCCTCGCTGCTCCAGCACGCTGACCGCTCCCAGAAAGCTCAGCGAGGCCTCCTGGGAGCCGCTGATGACCTCGGGCGTGACCCCTAGGATGGAGCGCACTCCCGCCTCGAATTTTTCTCGGTTGTCGGCATCCCTGGTGGCTGAAGTAGCCACAAAGCGCAGTCCATCTACCGGATGCTCCTGCAGCTGCTGGGCGAAGAGCCAACAAGCCTCAAAGGCGCGCTCCAGAGCTTGGTCGGAGAAGCGGTGATTGCGGTCCACGCCCTCCCCCAGCCGGATGACCCGCATCAGTCTGGGGGCCACCGGATGGAGCCCCTGCCGGTCCACCTGGGCAATCAGCAGACGTATGGAGTTAGTGCCGCAATCCACACCCGCCACCGTTACCTGATCCATAAAACCCCCTTCATCGGTTCTCTTCTCGGTATGCCTCAGTCCAAGGCCGAACGCACCTGCAGACCTGGGGATCGAATACTTGACGCACCAAACCAAGAGCACGGTCGCCCAAAGGATTAACCCCAAGGCCCATAACCAGAGACTGTGCGGTCAGAGCATGCAGGCACTTGACCCGCTTGGGCATGCCCCCCGCCGAGATTCCAGCGATGTGCCCCTCGTCGTCGCCCAGCTGAAGGGCCAGGGCAGACCGGAAGGCCAGGTAGAGCTCATGGGCCCTGCGGTAAGCACTGGCCAGATCCGGATCGGAACCAAGTTCGGCATTCCAGTCGGTCATGATACCGTTAGCCTCCAACCGGGAGACGGCCTTGACGGCCTCGGGGCTGGTCAGATAACACGTGGTCGGAAAAGGCGTGCCGTCCTCCAGCTGCGGCCGGGTGACCACGGCCAGGGGGTTGCCGCAGACACAGCGAGCGCCCACGGCCACCATACCCCGCGGATAGCGACCCAGCTGGTGGTTCACGACATCTATCTGTTCCGGCGTGGCCGGAGACGCCAGAAGCTCCTGGACCCTATCTCTGACCGCCGCCAGTTCCCGGTCGCCAATCAGGATAAAGGCCTCGACCTTATTCTGCCCAACCTCGGACTCGACCCTGACCTTGTCTACGACTTGAGATTCCTCTGCTGCCTGGGGCCTTCCCTGGGCCTTGTTCACGCTGTCCTCATCTTTCTGATTGTGCATTGCTGCAAAGTTCATGGCCTGTTGAAGCGGCGAAGTCCGAGCCTTCGAAGTTCACTGCGCTCCCCCGCCCCCAGATGGAGAGGAGCCATCAGAGCCACCCGGACTACTTGAACCAGACGGACTGGCAGAGCCGTTCGGACTGGCTCCATCGCCAGGATGCTGACCTGTGCTCCCCTTGCTTCTATCAGCAGTAGGGTCCTGATCGGCCTTGGCGAAGGAGTAAGCCATTTCCTGATACCAGGGCAGGGAGTTCTTCCTGGGGGCCCGGACCCCCTTGCTTCCAGCCTGGTCTTTGTCCTTGCTGCCCGTGACCGCCTCCGGGTGCAGGACCCGGATAGCCTCCTCGTCGGGGAAAATGAATCCCAGCCGATCCCGGGCCTGGGCGGTTACATAGGCCTTGTCATCCCAACGCCGGATCTGGTTCTCCAGGTCACGCTTGTGCTCGACAAGCTGGGCCTGCTGATTGCGCAGGCCGTTGAGTTCGGAAAGATTAATGGCGTAGGCGTGGAAGGTGGAGACCAGTTGAATTAGCCCCAGAGCCACGATGATGACCGCCACAAAGAAGGTGATGGGTCCCGACGACCGCCTGCTTGTCCGCCGGTTGGCACCGTCACGTTTGTTCTTGGCCATACCCATAAAAATACCCGCGGCAGCCGACGCGGACCACCACGGGTGAAAGACTTCACAGTCGGGTCGAAACCTGCAAAGGGTCCGGCCCGACTGGCAAGGCCTTACTTGGTGTACTTCTTGCAGGCCTTGAAGGCGCTGTAGCCGGCGTACTCGGCGGTGGAGCCCAGCTCCTCCTCGATCTCCAGCAGACGGTTGTACTTGGCAATGCGCTCGCCACGGGCCGGAGCACCGGTCTTGATCTGGCGGGTGTTCTTGGCCACAGCCAGGTCGGCGATTGTGGTGTCGGAGGTCTCGCCGGAACGGTGGGAAACCATGGAGGTGAACCCGTTGGCGGTGGCCAGCTCGATGGCGTCCAGGGTCTCGGTCACAGTGCCGATCTGGTTGAGCTTGACCAGCAGGGAGTTGGCGGCCTTCAGGTCGATGCCCTTCTGCAGCCTCTTGGGGTTGGTCACCAGCAGGTCGTCGCCCACAAACTGCAGACGGTCACCCATTGCGGCGGTAATCTTCTGCCAGGCGCCCCAGTCCTCCTCAGCGAAGGGATCCTCGATGGAGACCAGCGGATACTTCTCGACCAGGCCTTGGTAGTAGTCCAGCATGTAGTCCGCGTCGCGGTCCTCGCCGTCGAAGTGGTACTTGTCGGTGTCCTTGTTGTAGAACTCCGAGGATGCCACGTCCAGGCAGAGGCCGATCTGCTTGCCAGGCTCGTAGCCGGCAGCCTGAATGGCGTCGACGATGTACTTCAAGGAGTCCTCGTTGGACTTCATCTTGGGGGCAAAGCCGCCCTCATCGCCCAGGCCGGTCTCGTGGCCGTCCTTCTTGAGGATGCCCTTGAGGGTGTGGTAGACCTCGACGCCGGCGCGCAGGGCCTCCCGGTAGGAGTCGAAGCCGTAGGGGGAGATCATGTACTCCTGGATGTCGGTGGCGAAGTCAGCGTGGGCGCCGCCGTTCATGATGTTCATGTTGGGCACGGGCAGGATGTGGCCGTTGGTGCCACCCAGGTAACGGTAGAGAGGCAGTTCGGCGGACTCGGCAGCCGCATAAAGCGCAGCCAGGGAGACACCCAGAATGGCGTTGGCGCCAAGCTTGCCCTTGTTGGGGGTGCCGTCCAGATCAATCATGGTCTCGTCCAGGGCGCGCTGATCAGTGGCGTCCATGCCGATGACGTTAGGAGCGATGGTCTCATTGACCGCCTTGACGGCGTCCAGCACACCCTTGCCCTGATAGCGCTTCTTGTCGCCATCCCTACGTTCCCAGGCCTCGGCCTCGCCGGTGGAGGCACCGGAGGGAACCAGACCACGCCCCTCGGCGCCGTCCTCAGTCTGCAGAACGACCTCGACGGTCGGGTTGCCACGGGAATCAAGAATTTCGCGCGCGAACACGCTTTCAATTGCTGCCACAACTGCTCCTTCAATAAGTTGTTGTGATGTCTCTTACAGGATACTAGTTTTGTTGGACGGGCGAGGGACCCGCTGGCGTGCCATCGTCGGAGGACTCGGGCAGCCCCCAAGCCAGGTCGTCCAGCAAGGTGTCCACCCAGGCGGTCATGGCCGCTGAATCCATGGGTCCCGAACCCAGGGAGCCCGCGAAGGGCGCTGGGATCAGCAGGGTCTGCGTGACCGGACGGTACTGGCTGCCCTTGTAGATGCGTGCGATCCTGGCCTGGAGGGAGTCGGGAATAGTCACGGGCCTGATGCGCACCCTGGAGCCCTGGGAGGCGATCTCCGCAATGCCCAGGGAACGAGCCTTGGCCCGCAGCCTGGCAACTGCGAAGAGGGTGTCGAACTGGGCCGGCGGACGCCCATATCGGTCGGTCAGCTCCTCATGCAGGTCGCGCAGATCCTGCTCGTTGCGGGCCGAGGCCAGCTTGCGGTAGGCCTCCAGACGCAGCTTGTCCGAATCAATGTAGTCCATAGGGATGGAAGCTTCCAAGGGCAGGTCGATGCTGACAGTGACCGGCTCGGTCCGCCCAGGCTCCTTGTACTCTTCCACCGCCTCGGAGACCATGCGCACATAAAGGTCGAAGCCGACCCCCTCGATATGGCCGGACTGCTCGTCGCCCAACAGGTTGCCGGTGCCGCGCAGCTCCAGATCCTTCATGGCCACGTCGTAGCCGGACCCTAGGGCCGTGTTCTGGGCGATGGTGGCCAGCCTGTCGTGGGCGGTCTGGGTCATTGGCTTGCTGGGGTCGTAGAGGAAGTAGGCGTAGGCTCGCTCCCGGCCACGTCCCACCCGGCCGCGCAGCTGGTGGAGCTGGGAGAGCCCGAAGCGGTCGGCCCGGTCCACGATCAGCGTGTTGGCGTTGGGTATATCCAGGCCAGTCTCAACGATGGTGGTGCAGACCAGCACATCGATATCCCGGTGCCAAAAGTCCCGGATGACCCCGTCCAGCTGCTTCTCCCCCATCTTGCCATGGGCCACGCCCACCTTGGCCTCGGGAACCAGCGTCTGCACCTTGGCCGAGACCTTGCCGATGTCCTCCACCCGGTTATGGATGTAGAAGATCTGGCCCCCGCGCAGGAGCTCGCGACGAATGGCCGCTGTCACCTGGGCATCCTCGTAGGCGCCTACATAGGTCAGCACCGGAAGACGGTCCTCGGGTGGCGTGGCCAAGGTCGACATCTCCCGGATGCCGGTCACCGCCATTTCCAGAGTGCGCGGAATGGGCGTGGCCGATAGGGACAGGACGTCCACGTTGGTCCGCATGGCCTTGAGGGTCTCCTTGGCCTCCACGCCGAAGCGCTGCTCCTCGTCCACGATCATCAGACCCAGATCCTTGAATCGGATGCGCGGGTTGAGCAGCTTGTGGGTGCCGATGACCACGTCCACGGCCCCGCTGGCCAGGCCCTCCATGGTGGCCTGGTTCTCCTTTGCGGTCTGGAAGCGGCTCATGGCGGCCACATCCACCGGGAAGCCTTCGAACCGCTCGGTAAAGGTTTGATAGTGCTGCTGAACCAGCAGGGTCGTGGGCACCAGGACGACCACCTGCTTGCCGTCCTGAACGGCCTTGAAGGCGGCACGGATGGCTATCTCGGTCTTGCCGAAGCCCACATCCCCGCAGATCAGGCGGTCCATGGGCACCGGCTTCTCCATATCGGCCTTGACATCGTCGATGGCGGTCAGCTGGTCGGGGGTCTCCTGGTAGGGGAAGGCATCCTCCAGCTCCTTCTGCCAGGGGGTGTCGGGACTGAAGGCGAACCCCTTGGTGCGTTGTCGGGCCGAGTAGAGCTTGACCAGTCCCTGGGCGATCTTGTGAACGTGCTTGCGGGCCTTGGCCTTGGTGGCCGACCAGTCGGATCCGCCCAGCTTGTTGAGCCTGGGAATCTCGGCACCGATATAACGGCTGACCTGGTCCAGCTGGTCGGCCGGCACGAAGAGCTTGTCTGGCGGGGCATTGCGCTTGGAGGGGGCATACTCCAGGACCAGATACTCCCGGCTGCCCTTGCTGGGGCCCACGCCCACGCTGCGCTGGCGCATGCCTAGGAAGCGGCCGATGCCGTGCTGGTCGTGGACCACATAGTCACCGGGTTTGAGCTCGTCCAGGTCGATGGCCTTGCGCCGTCGGTTGGAGGTCTTGCTGCCGGCGGCCACGCTGGTGCGCCCGGTCAGGTCCCGCTCGGTCAGCAGGGCCAGATGGGCGGACTGGTCCACGAAGCCGTCAACAGCCAGGGAGCGGTGGTACTCCAACCCGGTGATCCCCGTGGTCTGCACGGCCCGACGCAGACGGCTCAGGGTCCCTTGGGCCGGGGCGGTCACCACAACCCGGTCGCCTCTTTCCAGCAGGGAGGCGATTCCCGAGGCGGCCCGATCCTCGTCACCGCGGTACTGGTCCGGTGCCAGAGCATCCAGCCGCTCGGCCCCCTCACGGTCCGGATCCACCGACAGGTCGGTCAGCTTCCAGACCTCACCCTTGCGGTACTCCAGGGATGAGATGACCTCGTCGTAGTCCAGGAAACTGGCCCTGTCGAAGCTGATTGGCGCGCCCGAACCCTGTCCTGAGGCGGCCACATGCCAGCTGGCGGCCAGGAACTCGTTGGCGGTCTTGACCAGATCCTGGGCGGAGCGGGCCAGTAGCTGAGGTTCCGACAGTAAAATCAGAGCACCCTCAGGCAGCATGGACCCTACTGGTACCAGATCGTCAACCAGGGCAGGCAGGAGGGATTCCATGCCCTCCACCGGAATTGCCTGGGCGATGGACTCCAACATGTCGTCGGCGTTGGGGATGCTCCCTATCAGGGAGCGGGCGCGGGCGCGGACCTGGTCGGTCAGCTGCAGCTCGCGGCAGGGCGGCGCCCAGATCCGGTCCAGGTCGGGGCCGTAGGTGCGCTGATCGGAGGCGTGGAAGCTACGGATGGTGTCCACCTCGTCGCCGAAAAACTCGATGCGCACCGGATGGGCCATGGTAGGGACGAAGACATCCAGAATGCCGCCGCGGACGGCAAACTGGCCGCGTTCCATGACCAGGTCCACACGGGTGTAGGCGTTGCGAACCAGAGCTTCGACAGCCTGGTCCAATGGCAGGTCCTGGCCGCGCAAAAAGACCAGGGGCTCCACATCCTGCAGACCTTCGACCACAGGCTGCAGCAGGGACCGCACGGGCATGACCAGGATGCGGATGGGTCCGAAGTCGGGATCGTCCTCAACCGGATGGGCCAGCCGCCTGAAGACAGCCATCCGGGAGGCCACGGTGTCTGCCCTGGGCGAGAGCCGCTCGTGAGGCAGAGTCTCCCAAGAGCGCAGCAGGGCCACATTACCCGGGTCGCCCTCATACCAGGAGCGGATGGCGCCGGTCATCTCCTGGGCGTCTCGTTCAGAGGGGACGACCAGGACCACCGGTGCCCGCCCGGCTGCTGCGGCGGCCAAGGCTGGCGTGATGCCCTGGGGGGCCTGGACCACAAGCGAGGTGTCGGTGGCGGCCGCTGGCTGGGAGTCTCCTTGGACCAACCTTTTGAAGGCGGCATCCGCCTGCAGGTCGTCCAAAAGAGGACGCAGGGATCCATTCAGCGATTCCTGAGGTTCCACCTTCTTGCCGGTCTCCTGCCCTGACTTGATATGCTTATCGACCATTGAACTGCTCCTGAGCCTGGCTGAGGCCCTTGGCGATTACGGTTTCTGCGGCATCCGCGCCGTCGGCCAGGAACTCGGGCAGGCGCTTGCGCTGATCGCCGACAAAGGTGCCCAGAACCCAGTCCACGGTGCGGCGATGGGCGTCCGGACCTCTCCGGGCATGCCCCACGCCCATGCGAACCCGAGCGTAGGCGTTGCTGCCCAGGGAACGGTCGATGGAACGGATGCCGTTGTGCCCGCCAGAGGAGCCGCCGGCTTTGACCTTGATCCGGCCGAACTCCAAGTCCATGTCGTCATGGATGACCACGACCCGGCCAACCGGAATGTGGTAGTAGGAGCAGATGGAGGCCAAGGCATCGCCGGAATCGTTCATGAAAGTCAGCGGCTTTGCCAGGAAGAAGGGTATGCGGCGTCCGTCAAGAGCCAGAGTGCCACGGCCCAGCTGGGCCAGACCCTTGTGGTCGCGCAGGTTGACCGACCATCGTTCGGCCAGCAGATCGGCGCACATGAAGCCCATGTTGTGCCTGGTGCCCTTATACTCGTCACCCGGGTTGCCCAGTCCGGCTATCAGCCAGAAATCGGATGCCATGTAGGTGATACCTCCTGCTCTCAGACGGGACGGTGAGATTCTATACAGGCTCCCCGACCCCATTTCGCTCAAGGGACAGGCTCCAGTAGGAAACATCATGCAGGACGAACCGGTCACAAGCTGCCTGGGGCAGAAGGCCGAAGCGGCTGAAACCGAACCGGTGCAAGAGGGCCTTGGAGGCCGAATTGTCATCGAATATGATGGCCACGGCCAGACGCATGCCCTCCCGCTGGGCACGCTCCAGCAGGGAATGGACCATCAGGACACCCAGGCCACGGCCACGGCTGCCACGGTCCACGTAGTAGCTCAGCTCGCAGGTCTCCTGGTAGCCGGGCCGATCGTAGTATGCCGACAGGGAGCCGAAGGCCAGCACCCGGCCCTCCAGCTCCAGGACCAGGACCGGATGGCCCTGGTCCGGATTGTGGTCCAGCCACCATTGCAGGCGCTGATCCAGGCTGACCGGGGCCGTATCCGCTGTGGAACCACCATCCATGACCGCCTGGTTGTAGATGGCGGTGACCGCTTCCAGGTCCCCGCGACGGCAGAGCCGGATACGCGGGGTGGCGCTCACTTGTTGCCACCCTCCTGGTCGGAGGCCTCCTTGAGGGCTTCACGCAGACGGTTCTGAGCCTCGCCGTAGGCGCTGAAGTCACCCTTCTTCAAGGCGGCATCGCCGTCGCTCATGGCCTGGTTGGCCTTGTCCAAGGCCTGTTTCAAGGCCTGTCCTCCTGTGGTCGATGCCCCGCCGGACCCGGCGGTCTTATTTGGGGCCTTATCGGATTGCTCGCTCTGGTCAGCATTGGAATTGGTGCGTCCAGTGTTGTCGGCATCGCCTGCCGATGCGCCCGAGTTGCCCTGGAAGGTCTTGTCAAGAGCCGCATCCAAGGTCGCTGAGGAAGAAACCTTGTCTCCGAAGGCCACCAAAACCCGCTTGAGCAGGGGGAAGCTGGTGGCACCGCTGGACTGGACGTATACCGGCTGGATGTAGATCAGTCCGCCGCCAATTGGCAGAGTCAGCAGGTTGCCGCGTTTGACCTTGGTGGATCCGGACTGGAGCAGGTTGAGCTCGGTCGAGACCGCAGCATCCGAGTTGAAGTTGTTTTGGGCCTGCCCCGGGCCGGGAACATTGGAATTCTTGGGCAGCTCCATCAGCCGGATGGTCCCGTAGTCCGGCCCTATCACCCCCTTGGTCGACCCGGCGTCGGAATCCACAGACAGGAACCCGGTCAGAATCTCCCTGGTGGAGGTGCCGGCGGGGATGAAGGTGGAAGTCAGCGAGAAGGCGGGCTTGTCAGTCCCCGGGGTCTGCAGGGTCAGATAGTAGGGAGGCTGCTTGATCCCCGCCTTCTGCTCCTTGCTGGTGCCGGTCGGATCCACGGGGGTCTGCCAGAAGTCCTCGCCGGAGAAGAACTGGCTGGCCGAGTTGACGTGGTACTGGGACAGGAGCTGGCGCTGCACCTTGAACAGGCTCTCCGGGTAACGCATGTGGCTCATCAGGTCACCGGAGATTGACGAAAGCGGCTTGAACTGGCCGGGGAAGACCTTCTGCCATGCCTTGAGCACCGGATCCTTGGCATCCCAGACATACAGATCCACCGAGCCGTCGTAGGCATCGACCGTAGCCTTGACGGAGTTGCGGATGTAGTTGGCCTTCTGAGAGCCCAGGCCTTTGACGGCCTCAGAGCTCAGGGTGGTCGTGTCCTGGGTGATGGGCCCCAGGTCTACCTTCTGTGAGTAGGGGTAGGCATCAGAGGTGGTGTAGCCGTCGACGATCCACTTGACCCGGCCATCCACCACAGCTGGATAGACGCGCCCGTCCAGCGTCAGATAGGGGGCGATCTGGGCCACGCGCTCCTTGGGCGAGCGGTTGTAGAGAATCTGCGAGTCGGGCGTGACGCGGTCCGAGAAGAGGATTTGATCGGATCCAAAGCGGATGGCGTAAAGGACCCGGGCCAGGAAGTTGCCCACCGAGGGGCCGCCGTTGCCCTTGAAAGTGTTGGTGGCTCCCTTGGAGCCAGTGGGATAGTCAAACTCCCAGCCCGATGAGCCCTGGGGCGCGCCGACGATGGAGTACTCGGGCGCATTGGGCGAGAAGTAGATGCGCGGCTCATAGTGCTGGCTGTCGGTCAGCTTGCCCTTGGTGGGGATGTCCTGCTCGAAGAATTCGGGCTGCCCGTCTGGGGTGACCTTGTTGCCGTAGGCGGCCACGATGCCGTAGCCGTGGGTGAAGACCGTGTGGTCGTTGACCCAGTTGCGGTTGTCGTTGCCCTCCAGGTCCAGCTCGCGAGCGCCGATGACCGTATCCTGGCTGACTCCGTCGATGTCGTACTTGTCGACGGCCAGAGTGTCCTCGAAGGTGTAGTACTGCTTGGACTGCTGCAGCTGGCGGAAGGTGGGAGAAACCACCTGGGGATCCAACAAACGAATCTGTGCGGTAGTCTCTGCATCCCGGGAGAGGGCGCCTGACTGGACCTCGGTAGTGGCATCATAGGCCTCGGTCTTGAGTCTATCCAGCCCATAGGCCTTGGTGGTGGCGGCGATGTTGCGCTGAATGTAGGCGGATTCCATCTCCTGAGCGTTTGGGTTGACCCGGAAGCGCTGGACCAGTGCCGGCCAGAAAACGGTCAGAAGTAGGGACAGAACGATGGTGACGGCTACAGCCAGAGCGGGAATCCTCCACTGCTTGACAGCCGAACCCAGGGATCCTGCATGGACACGGCCGGGTTCCAGGGTGGGCGACCTCAGAATCCAGACGGCCAAAATTATGCCCAGCAGAGCTATGACCACGGCCATGATCAGGGTCACTGGGATGGCCGCTTTGACCGAGGTGTAAGAGGCGCCGGTGATCCGATCGCCCTCCTCGGTCAGCCTGCCGAAGACACCCAGGGCCGTATCGCCGGCCCAGACCAGCATGAACAGGATCAACCAGACGGCCACCTGCCTGCGGGCGGAACGGGTCATCTCCAGAATGCCCCGGCCGTGCACAGGCATGGTCAAGCGAATGCCACCCATGAGGAAGTTGGTGACCAGGCTGAAGACCGTGGCCGCCAGCAGCATCATCAGCAGGGAGGAGACCAACAGCTGCAGGCCAGGCAGGATGAAGACATAGAAGCCGTTGTCCAGGCCGAACTGGGGGTCGCGCACCCCGAAGGACTGGGCGTTGAAGAGTAGGAGCACCTGCTTCCAGTCGGCGTTGAACTGGAAGCCGAAGAAGACGCCAACAACCAGGGAGACCACCACGGCCACCTTCAGCGCCGTGCGTGAGGAGACTCCCTTGCCTACCTCAATCAGATCGCCCTTGACCCTGATGGTGGACCCATCAGGCGAATCGGGACGGCTGCGGATGGCCAGGATGGCCGAAAGCAGGGTCACCGCGGCCAGCAGCAGTGCATAAGCCAGCCATAGGCCCACCTTGATGCCCAGCTGGGTCCAGACTATCTGCGCCGCCCCCAGTTGGGAGAACCACATGACATCGGTGATGAAGCGGCTGAGCGCGAACAGTAGCAGGAAGACGACCAGCACGACTGCCACAACCACTGCCAGGATCCGCGAGCCCCGGGAAGGCCCTTCATCGCCCTTTCTTCGGGAAGTCAGCCGAGGATCACCCGGACTGGAGAAGCGGAAGCGGGGCGTGCCGCCGCCCCCCTGGCCGGGACCCTCACCATCGGTTTGCACGTGCAGGATGACCGGGTCGTCTTCATTGCGACGCCGGCCTGGACCGCCTGGACCGCCCTCAGGGTCGAACATGGCACCGAAGAAATCAAAGAATGACATGTACCTACCCTACATGAGACGGCGGTCTTGAATGGCTTGCTGGTAGACCTCCTCCACCTGATCGGCCACCACGGTCACGTCGTAGCGGTCCAGGAGCGCAATTTGGTCATGGCGCACGTTCCGCCTCCATGAGGGGTCCCCTAAGGCCTGGGCAATTCGCCGGGCCAGCAGTTCGGGGGTGTTGGGTGAGTCGACGGGGACCAGAGCCCGCTCATCGCCCATCAGGGTGGACCGGTAGCCAGGATTGTCACCGGCCAGCACAGGAGCAGTGCCCGAGGCGATGGCCTCCATCAGGACGATGCCGAAGGACTCGCCTCCGGTGGAGGGGAAAACGGTCAGGTCGGAGGAGGCCAGGAGGGCAGGTTTGTCCTTCTCGTCCACAAAGCTGGGGAAGGCCACCGGGGTGCGCAGGGCGGCGGCCTTTCGACGGCAATCCTCCAGCAGTGGACCCTTGCCGGCCATAGTCACATGCAGGCCTTCAGGCAGGATGCCGGCCCGCTCCCCCGTCTGGAGGGCTGAAAGCAGGATCCCCGCCCCCTTGCGGGCCACGAACCGTCCCAGAAAGACCAGATGCGGTCCCTGGCCGTGCAGACGCGCCACCTCCTGGTCGCCAGCGGCCTGACGAGCCTGGCGCAGCGCAGCCACGTCTACAGGGTTTGCCACCACCCTGCTGGACACACCGGCAGTCTGCCAGGCATAACTGGCCGCCACAGGCGAGACTGCGATGACCCTGTCGATGCGCCTATGGGTCCTTCGGTTGATCATTCCCAACAGCCGACCGCCCAGCAACTGCAGGTTTCCTGTGGGGGCAATGTGGTAGGTGGCCACCAGGGCCGTTGCCGGATCTGCGGCACGGATGACCCGCCCGGCCAGGAAGGGGCTATAGGGGGCCTGGACGTGCAACAGGTCGAAGTGCCCGGCCTCCAGGACCCGGCGGATAGGCTTCTTGGGCGCTGGCAGCGGTATGCGCATCCTGTTGCCGTTGAAGGAGACCATGACGTTGCGGGACAGGGAGTGGACTCCGTCAACCGGCGGATGGGCGGTCTGCCCGACCAGATACTGGACCCTGTGACCCCGCTTGCCCAGCTCCCGTCCCAGGGTCAGAATGTGCTGCTGGACCCCGTCGAACACATCCAGGGTGTCATCGAAGACGAACCCGATGCTGAGTGTCACTGAGCGTCCTGGTCCGCTCCGGGCTCGGTCCCTGCGGCTAGCTGACGACCCTTTAAGGCCAGGGCCACCAGGTGCCGGTCAGCGGCCTCCCGCGCCTGCTGCTCGTCGTTGCCCGAGTCCAGATTGTCCACATAGATGGTCTCCACCTGCGCGACCTGGCAGTACTTGAGGAAGGTCTGCCTGCGCAGCTGATTGTCCAGGGCCTCACCGATACCGCTGGACTGGTACCATTCCTTTTCCCCGCCGGTCAGCATGACCAGCTCCACCCGACGTCCAGCCAGGGCTCCCGGGGTGCCATCAGCGGTGTAGGCGAAACCCCGGCAGATGACCCGGTCAATGAAGCCCTTCATGATGGCCGGCATGCTGTACCAGTAGACGGGAAAGACCAGGGCAAGCACGTCCGCATCCTTGATCCGCTCCTGCATGGCCTGAACATCCTCGGGCATAGGTCCCTGGCCCAGGTAATGGGTCCTGTCCTCCATGCCGAAGACGGGATTGAACCCCTCGGCGCAAAGGTCGATCAACTCGGTGCGAGCCCCGCCCTCGGCCGCCCCGTCCAGCAGGGCATTGCCTGCCGCATCGGTCAGACTCTTGGGTTCGGGGTTGGCCGTGACTGCCACGATCTTCATAGGGATTCACTCCTTACATTTCATTTCGCGCCTGCACCGACTGCGTGCAGACCCTTGCCATTGTCAGTCCTGGCAAGGACGGCAACACTGGTTTGACAAATGCTTGACACTGCTCTTGGGTCCATCTATGTTATTGGGTGGTCGGTAGGTGAAGCTACCGCATGGACAAGGCATGCTGCCGCAAAGTGGTGGAGACACCCCGCGCAGGTCAACAGTCCCCGTCGGATCAAGGCAGGGACTAATGCAGGGCCAAATACCATGCGAAGCCGAAGCTTGAACGATGACAATGGTCGGCCCATGGCCGACCGCCACGCCGTCTTCGAGGCTGCCGACAGGGATGTTCCGCACCTTGGAGGGAGGCCATCGTGAATACAGTCGCACTGCCGGGAATGCTCCGTTCGCCACTGAACGACGACCGCAGCCAGGCATCGCGCTCCACCCGCATATGGACGGGCCTTGCCGTAGCAATAGGCGCCCTGGTTTTGCTGGGGGCCCTGGCCTATCTGCTGCCGGCACTGGGTGCCCCCATCGGCCCCGCCGGCGTACCCTCGCACGTCTCCACCGACCCGTCAAACCTGCCCTACTACGCGCTGCGCTCCCTCTTCCGTATGTTCACGGCCCTGATCATCTCCCTGGTCTTCGCCTTCCTCTACGGGCTGGCCGCCGCGCGCTCCCGTCGCCTTGGCGCCGTACTCATCCCCCTGCTGGACATCCTGCAGTCGGTGCCCGTCCTGGGCTTCCTGTCGGCCACCATCTCCATCTGGCTGGTCCTCTTCCCCGGTTCCATCATGGGCGTGGAGGCGGCCTCCATTTTCGCCATCTTCACCAGCCAGGCCTGGAACATGGCCTTCTCCTTCTATAACTCACTGACCAGCGAACCCGCCGACCTGGACGAGGCGGTGAGGCTGATGCGCCTGACCCGCTGGCAACGCTTCTGGAAACTGGACGTGCCCAACTCCATGATTCCCCTGCTCTGGAACTGCATGATGAGCATGGGCGGCGGCTGGTTCTTCCTGACTGCCTCCGAGATGATCTCGGTCAACAACAGGACCCTGGCCCTGCCAGGCATCGGCTCCTTTGTGGAGGAGGCCACCGCCGAGCAGGACCTGGGCAAGGTGGGCCTGGCCATCCTGACCATGATCGTGGTGGTTCTGCTGATTGATTTCCTGCTCTGGAAGCCGCTGACCGCCTGGGCTGAGAAGTTCCGCTACACCAGCAGCCAGTCCACCGAGCCCCGGCGCAGCCTGGTGCTGACGGTCATCCGCCTGTCCGGGGTCAAGGACCTGTTGGGCCTGGTGGGCCACCCCTTGGCGGACATGCTGGATCGGATCACCCGCCCCCTGGGCCGCACTGGAGCGCGTTGGAGCCGTGGCGGCGGACGCAGGAGGGCAAGCGATCTGGTTTGGTGGGCCTGCCTGGCTCTGATCGGCCTGTGGGGTCTCTGGCAGCTGGACCGTATGGTCATCCATCCTCTGGGCCTGGGCGAGGTCGGGCACGTCTTCCAGCTAGGTTTGCTGACCTTCCTGCGAGTGCTGATCCTGATGGTGGTCTGCACCATCGTCTGGGTCCCGATAGGTGCTCTGATCGGCATGAATCCGCGCATCTCCCGCTACCTGCAGCCCCTGGTGCAGATCCTGGCCTCCTTCCCGGCCAACTTCATCTTCCCCTTCGTCACCATGGTTTTCATCATCTGGCGAATCGACATCAACTGGGGCAGCATCCTGCTTATGGCCCTGGGCACCCAGTGGTACATCCTCTTCAACGTCATCGCCGGGGCCTCGGCCATCCCCGACGACCTGCTGGAGATGTCGCGCAGTCTGGGACAGAACCGCTGGCAACGATGGAAGACCCTGATCCTACCGGCCCTGTTCGGCTCCTGGTGCACCGGCGGCATCACAGCGGCGGGCGGGGCTTGGAATGCCTCCATCGTCTCCGAGGTGGTCTCCTACGGCAAAACGGAACTGACGGCCCGGGGCCTGGGTGCCTACATAGCCCAGGTGACCGCCACCGGCGACACCCCCCGCATCATCCTTGGTGTGGCCGTCATGAGCATCTTCGTGGTCCTGGCCGACCGGTTCTTCTGGTCTCCCCTGCAATCACTGGCACAACGGCGCTATTCCCTGACATGAGAAGTCTGAAAGGTTCGACAATGACCAAGATCAATTCCAACGGGATCATCACGGCCGAGCACGTGACCAAGACCTACCAGTCTGACAAGGGCGCGGAGCTGACCGTCCTGGACAATATTGACTTCACCCTGCACGAGGGCGAGGTGGTGGCCATCCTGGGCCGCTCAGGCGCCGGCAAGTCCACCCTGCTGCGCATCCTCGCCGGTCTGGTTCCAGCCAGCAAGGGCAGCGTCGAATACCGGGGCAAGCAGCTGGACGGGCCCAACCCCGGCGTGGCCCTAGTCTTCCAGAGCTTCGCCCTGATGCCCTGGCTGACTGTCAAAGACAACGTCGAATTGGGCCTGCAGGCCCGGGGCGTGCCCAAGAAGGAACGCGAGAAACTCTCCCTGGCTGCCATCGATGCCATAGGCCTGGACGGCTTCGAAAGCGCCTACCCCAAAGAGCTCTCCGGCGGCATGCGCCAGCGCGTGGGCATCGCCCGGGCCCTGGTCCTCAAGCCGGATGCCCTCTTCATGGACGAGCCCTTCTCGGCCCTGGACGTGCTGACAGCCGAGAATCTCCGCCAGGAGGTCCTCAAGGTCTGGTCCGAGGAGGCTGGCAGCGTCAAGTCGGTCCTGATCGTCACCCACAACATCGAGGAAGCCGTGGAGATGGCCGACCGGGTCCTGGTCCTGGATTCGCATCCCGGCCGGGTCATCGCCAACGTGCCCATCAATCTGGACAGGCCTAGGGACAAGCAGTCCGACCTCTTCCAGTCCTGCGTGGACTACCTCTACTCAATCCTGACCGGCCAGCGCGACAGCGAGGATATCCGCCGCCGTCTGCAGACCAAGGTGCGCAACCGTCAGGCCGTGCGGGACTCGGTGCGGGGCGAGGAGACCGCCGAGCGCAACCTGCCCGACGCCACCCCCGGCGGCCTGGCAGGCCTGGCCGATGTCATGGTCAACCAGCCCAACGGCATGGACCTGGCCGACCTGGCCGCCAAGCTCTCCTTTGAGGTGGACGACCTCTTCCCCCTGATCGACGCCGGACTTATGCTAGGCATCTTCCAAGCCGACAACGGGCACGTCAGGCTGACCGACCAAGGCCGGGCCTGGCATGATGCCGACATCCTGGAGAGCAAGGAGATGTTCTCACACATGCTGATGGATCATGTTCCGCTGATCCGCATCATCGACCGGGCCCTGAAGAACAGTGACGACAAGAGTCTGCACGGCTCTCTTATCCTGGACCTGCTGCGGGCCCACCACTCGGACAAGGAGGCCGTCCAGCAGTTCGACACCGCCATCACCTGGGGTCGCTACGGCGAGCTCTTCGACTACGATGCCGACGACGACCGGCTGACCCTGGATCCGGAGAACCACACCGAGTGAGCTGTTGCGGCAGCCACGTCAGTTACGGTCCCCTTCCACTCATAGAATGGGCTCCGGGCGATGGAACCCGCCCGGAGCTTGGGCCCCGAACCGCAAACTGCTGATAGTTCCTGCACCACGATTCGACGATCCCGTCCACGGGCCGGGTGCAGGCGCATGCCATTCAGCCCGTCCCTGCGGACGCTGATCCGTCGGGAACCGAGGCCTTCAATGACCAAACCCCTTACCAGACCTGACATGGCCACAGCTGTGGTGGTGATTCTAGGTGGAGCCCTAGGCACCGGATGCCGGTATTCCCTGAGCCTGCTGCCGGGCCAGGCCGGACCGTTGCATGCGGGAACCCTCCTGGCCAACCTGATCGCCTGCGCAGTCTACGCCCTGCTGACCGCCTTCCTGGCCGGGCTGCCCAAAAGCGCACACGCGCGCCAAAGGCAACTGACCAACAGGGGCCTGGGCATGGGCCTGTGCGGAGGGCTGTCGACCATGTCCACCCTCTCGCTGGAACTGGTCCAAGGACTGTCGGGCGGTCAAGTCCGGGCAACCCTTGCCTACCTGCTGATCTCCTTTGCCGGAGGCCTGATGGTCTCCTGGGCCATGGCCGCGCTGGGAGCACGTCTGGCCGCACACATCCAGGCGGGTGTGCGATGACCATTGCATTTACATTGCTGATCTGCCTGTGCGGCGGCCTGGGTGCCGGACTTCGCTACCTGTTGGATACCCTGGTCAAGGCCCGCTGGCAGGTGGACCTGCCCCTCTCGACCATGATCATCAACCTGCTGGCCGGATTGGCTGCAGGACTGGTGACCGCACTGGCCGCCTTCCACGGACTGCCCGCCTGGGGACGGCTGCTGCTGGCCACAGGACTGCTGGGCGGCTTCTCCACCTTCTCGACAGCGGTCAACGAAGTGTTGGCCCTGACCCGGCAGAGACGGCATCTGGCGGCTCTTGGCTATCTGGCAGCCTCAATGCTCCTGCCGCCCCTGCTGACAGCCCTGGGTTTCCTGCTGGCCGGACCGGGCATGTAGCAGATCCAGCCAGCAATCAAGGAGCTGCGGAACCTAGGCGCGAGCCAGTTCCGGACGACCCTGGGCGGAGTCGGCAGCAATCCCCAGACGGTCATCATGCCGACGCCACCAGGCAGACAGTACCGAGCCGGAGATGTTGTGCCAGACGCTGAAGAAGGTGGAGGGGATGGCCACAATCGGGTCGGCAGCGAAGGCCTGCAGGGCCAGGGTCGCGCCCAGTCCGGAATCCTGCATACCCACCTCGAAAGTGATGGCCTTCTGCTGAGCGTAGCGGAACCCCTTGGGGTAGATGCGGTACATGAGCCGGCTGAAGAGGAAGCCCAGCCCATACCCGCATAGGTTGTGGAGCATGACCACCGGCAGGACCAGGGCGGTGGCGGCGGTGAAGAGCTTGGCATGGTTGACGGAGACCACTACGCCGATGATGATCAGGATGGCGATCTGCGAGACCGCCGGCAGGGCCACGGTCACCTTCTGCACCTTCTCCTTGAAGAAGGCGTGGACAGCCAGGCCCAGGGCGATGGGGATGAGCACCACCTCAAGGGCGGTCAGGAAGAGCTGCTTGGTGGGGATGGCCACATACTGGCTGGCCAGCAGGTTCATCAGCATGGGGATCATGAAGGGCGCACACAGTGTGGAAAGCAAGCCTATGGACACGTCCAGGGCAACGTCGCCACGCGACAGGTAAGACATGACGTTGGATGAGGTTCCCGAGGGGCAGCAGCCCACCAAGATGACTCCCACGGCGATCATGCCGTCCAAGCGAAAGATGCGGCAGAGCAGCACGGCCAGCAGGGGCATGATCAGGTAGTGGGCCACGGTGCCAACGATGACCATGAGAGGCATCTTGATGATTCGCTTGAAATCGTCCAAGCTCAGGGTCAGCCCCATGCCGAAGAGAATAATGCTCAGGAAGTAGTTGGTGTAGCTACGGGCCCAAATGCTAATCTGCGGGACAAAGAAGTTAATGGCGGCCCACGCTAGGACCACCAGGATGAACCACTTAGTCAACCAGTCACTGAACCGCTGCACCTTTTGCATGATTCCTGACCACTTCCTCTCGATAATTCTCTCTGTGGTAGGGGCAAAGTTAGGAAACCCAAGGCGTGTGCGCAGGTGAATGGTCACATTTTGGACGTGCTGAAATTCACGTGACCAAAACGGGCGTGCCAGTGGGCACGAACTGCATGATCCATCGAGCGTCGGGCACCGTCAGTCGGATGCAACCGTGGGAGCTGGGTCGGACGCCCAACAGGTCGGCTTCCTCCTTGATGTAGCTGCCGCTGGAATCAGTGGGAACCGAGTGGAAAAGGAAGACCCCGTGGTTCAAAAAACTGGTGTAGTAACGGGCGCCCATCCCCTCACTGGGATTGTAGAAGTGGTCGCCACGTTCGGCTTGGATGCGGAAGCTTCCCCTGGGCGTGGAGTCACCCATGCCCGACGAGGCATACATGGTGTAGAGCAGTTCGGACCCGTCGCGCACATAAACCCGCTGGTCCTGAAGGCTGACCTCCAGGGAGAGGCCAGGATGGGCTGCAGGATCCGGGTAATCGATCTGCTGCGAAGGCTTGAGCCAATCGACAGGTTGGATGGAGGTACCAGCAGGGTCTGTCTTCTGAACCCTTGCGGTTGATGAAGAGGAATTAGGTTTGCTGTGATGATGCACCTTGGGGAATCGTCTCGTAGAAACAGTGGATGCGCCAGAAGCGCTCGCACCCGCGGATCGTTCGGCATGAGCCGCATTCACCGGCTGGAACAGGTTGGCGATCATGACTGCCAGCAACAGCGTCAGCAAGGCGGTTGTAACTACCACAGGCGTGCGGCGGACGGGGTCCAGCAGCCAACGGAGCATGGCAAGCACACGCCGCTTAAGGCGTTTGCAATCCAATCCCCAGTCAGCCATGTCCTTCCCTTCGTCGCCATTGAACGAACCTGTATGCACAGTTCATTTTAGCGACAGAAGAAACCAGGACGGCCTCAGCCTTTCAGCACCTGCCTGGCCCAATCCTCCAGCAGGTCGCAAACCAAGGCGGTCTGCTCAATCTGCACATTGTGGCCGGCCCGGTCCAGCACCGAGTAGGAGGCCCGGGGGAAGCGGCAGGCCAGGTCAAACTGGTCCAAGTAGCCTACACGGTCGTCCTGGCGGCCGCAGACGAAGAGCACCGGGGCTATGAACCTGGACCAAACCTGGTCGAAGTCCAGATCCAACTGGTAGTACTTCTCCATTCGAGCCACCGTATCGGCATCGGCCGAACGAATGCCGGGCATGATGGTGCGTTGGTAGGCTTCCAAGTGCCCCCGGGACTCCACCACTGCCATCTGCCGGTAAGCATGCCTGGTGAACTCGTCCGCGTCGGCCAGGCCCTGGTCGTCATGGACCAGCACCTGACGTGAGGGCAGGCGCCTGTGGGCGGTCACCGGGTCGACCACCGAAGAGAGCAGGGCCATCCCCCGGCAGCGATCCAAACGACCAGCGGCGGCATGACGACTGAGCAGCCCACCCAGGGAGTTGCCCACCAGGGCGAAGGGGCCTCCTCCGCTGAAAATGTCCACCTGGTCATCCAGCCACCGAGCCAAACCGTCCAGGTCGAGGATGGACGGGTCGGGTGGCGTGCGGCCAAAGCCGGGCTGGTCCAGGTAGATCCGCTCAAAGCCGCCCACCCGTTCGAAAACGGGGTCCAAGTCATCGAAAATGTGGTGATCCACACCCGACCCGTGTACAAAAATCAGCGGCAGCCCATGACCCCGGCGAATGGCGAACCCGGGCCTGGTACTCACTTCTTGGCACCGGAGGGGATGCCGGTCTTGAACTCCACGATGTCGCCGTCCTGCATGACATAGTCCTTGCCCTCAAGGCGCATCTTGCCTTCCTCGCGCACCTTGGCGTAGGACCCGTCGGCGGCCACGAAGTCGTCGTAGGAGACCACCTCGGCCTTGATGAAGCCCTTCTCGAAATCGGTGTGGATGACCCCGGCGGCCTGGGGGGCGGTCCAGCCCTTGTGGATCTGCCAGGCGCGCACCTCCTTGACCCCGGCGGTCAGGAAGGTCTGCAGACCAAGGATGTCGAAGCCCACCCGGGCCAGCTGGTCCAGGCCGGACTCCTTGAGCCCGGCATCGGTCAGCATCTCGCGGGCATCCGCCTCATCAAGCTCGGTCAGCTCGGACTCGAACTGAGCGTTAAGGAAGATGGCAGGCGCGGGAGCCACGGAGTCAGCCAGCTGCTTTTTCATATCAACATTCTGCAGTTCGTCGTCATCCACGTTGAAGACGTAGATAAAAGGCTTGGCAGTCATCAGATGCAGGTCGTAGAGCTCATCCTTGTCGATGTCCCCGGCCTGGGCCGCCTGGTCGATGGTCCGCCCCTGGCCCAGAATCTCCTTGGCCTTGCGGACGGTGTCCAGGTAGGCGGGTTTGATCTTGCCCCCGCGCTGGTCCTTCTCCAGCTTGGGCAGGGCCTTGTCGATAGTCTGCATGTCGGCCAGGATCAGCTCGGTATTGATGGTATCGATGTCGTCGGCCGGATCCACCTTGCCGTTGACGTGGACAATGTCGTCGTCATTGAAAGCGCGTACCACCTCGCAGATGGCGTCGGCCTCGCGGATGTTGGCCAGGAATTGGTTGCCCAGCCCCTCCCCCTCGGAGGCCCCCTTGACGATGCCGGCGATGTCCACGAAGGTGACCGTGGCGGGCACGATCTTGTCCGTGTGGACCAGCTTGGCCAGGACGGGCAGCCGGTCGTCGGGCAGGGGCACGATGCCGGTGTTGGGCTCGATGGTGGCGAAGGGGTAGTTCTCCGCCAGAACGTTGTTGCGGGTGAGGGCGTTGAAGAGTGTGGACTTGCCAACGTTGGGCAGCCCGACGATTCCTATGGTTAACGACATATCCACCAGTCTATTGCCCGGACTGCCCCGGCGTGGCTCCCCATAGAGCGGCAGGCTCAGTCACCGCGCTCCACCGCATCAATAGCCTCAATAACCGCTCCACGGAAGCCGTGCTTCTCCAAGGATGCAACACCCTTGATTGTGGTTCCGCCCGGTGAGCAGACCGCGTCCTTCATGGCCCCGGGGTTGGTGCCGGTGGCCAGGTAGAGGGCTCCAGTCCCCTCCACCATTCGCGCCGCCAGCCGGTAGGCCGCCTGCCTGGGCAGCCCATGCTCCACCCCAGCGTCAGCCAGAGCCTCCATATACATGGCCGTGTAGGCGGGCGCACATCCGGCGATGGTCGTCCCCACCGAGACCAGCTCCCGGGGCAAACGCTCGATCATGGCCACCGGGTCAAAGACCTGGGTGAAGAGCTCCCGTTGCTGGTCGGTCAGGGTGTCGTCCTCCTGGGTGACCAGAATCCCCTGCCCCACTGAAATGGGGGTGTTGGGGATAGCGCAAATCAGGTGGGTGCCCTCCTCAAGGATGTCGGCATAATCCTCAATGGTCATGCCGCCCACAACGGACAGGACCATGCGGTCCGGATCAGCCAGCTCATGACGGATGGGTTCGCAGACATGGGTCACCTGCCCCGGCTTGACGGCCAGAATCACAAGGTCGGCAGCCGCGGCCACCTCGGTGCCGGAGTGCATGGGCCGCACACCTAGCTGAGCCGTCCGCTCCACTAGCCGGTCATAGTGGGCTGCGCAAGCCACAATCCGGCCGCCGGGCAGCACACCCGCGTCGACAAGCCCCTGGGCCATGGCTTGGGCCATGTTGCCGTATCCGATGAATCCAAGAGTCAATGAGTCCGTGTTCATGTCCTCAAGTCTAGCCGCGCGCCGGGAAGAGCCCCTCCAGATCGCCGCGCTCCAGGGCCAGCCGGTAGAGGTGGGCGAAGACCCCGTCCCCGTGCAGACCGTCGTGCTCGAACTCGTTGGTCACCCAGGCATGGGAATGGCCCACGCGCGAGAGGGTGTCCAGCTGGAGCTCGGAGGGCACGTAGAGGTCGTCGGCATAGACCGCGGCTTGTAGAGGAACCTGATTGTCGACCAGGCGGTCGGGATCGTACAGGTGGCCCCAGGAGCCCTCCTCCATGAGCAGGCTGACCGCCGGGCCGAAGGGACGTAGGGCCGACTCCTGATCGAACATCCAGGGGAAGATCGCCTCCCCTGTGAACATGAGCGGGCGGGCAGCAGTATCAAATTCGGGTCGGGCATCGCGCACCCGCTGCCCTGCCCAGCGCAGGGGGCCGCAGTCCCCGTCGGCGTAGATGAACTCCTGCAAGGGCCAGTAGAGCGGGCTGACCGAGGTAGCCGCCCGCACCCCCTCCAGGAAGGTCTGCGACAGGGTGGCCCGGGAGCCGTCAGTACCGGAAGCTGGCAGGCTGCCATCGCCATCCAGGAAGGCCGTGTCCAGCAACCAGTGGAGACGCTCGAACCCGCCTTTCTTGCCCAGGTCGGCGCCCAGGGTCTGCAGCCGCTCCACGCTCAGGGTATCGCCGCCGGGCAGGACCACATCACCCTGGGCCAGCCGGTCGGCAATGGCCGCCACACGGTCTTGATCCCTCGGATAGCGCTGGTAGAAGGCCTGGGACCGCTGAGCCATTTTGGTGAAGGTATGAGAGAATAGCTCGTAGGCATCAGTGGGGATATGAGGCACGCCCCCGGCGGTGAAGGCCGCAGCCAGCCCCTGGGGGAAGTTCGACAGGTAGGCCAGGGTCAGATAGCCGCCGAAACTCTGACCCAAGGCCACCCAGGGGCGGCCGGCGAAGACCGTGCGACGCAAGTGCTCGAAGTCCCGAATGATGGAGTCCGCCAGAAAATGTTTCAGATAATCGGCCTGGGCACGGGGCTCTCCTATGGATGCCATAGTGGTTCCGTCGATGGCGCTGGACCGACCTGTACCCCGCTGGTCGGGCAGGACAATACGGAAGTGGTGCAAGGCCTCGGCCATCCACCCGTCGGCAGTGGCGCTCAGCGGCCGTGGAGCCCCATAGCCAGGTCCCCCCTGCAGGTAGACCAGCAGCGGAAGGTCGTCGTGGACATGCTCGGGGGCGCAGACCACGCGGTAGAAGAAGCGGATGACCGCCTGGTCCGAATGATCTTCGGCTCGCCAGACGCCAGGTTCACTGCCCGCCCAGTCCAGAGGAACGGGGATAGACCCCTCACACACGTAGAGTCCCGGCAGATAGTATCCCTGGTTGGTCATACGCTGGCTCCTTTCCTACAGGTCAGTCGGGTTCATTGTCGCCGGGCGGTTGGACCTGGCTTATGTGTTGTTGCTGGGCTGGGTGGTAGGGTGAGACACAGGGGACATCGGGAGGACTGCTGGCTTCCGCCACGGTTCCTGTAATCCAGAACAGGGCCAGCGTTGGCAGGTAGAAGGGCTTTCCGATAGGAAGAACCTTGTATAGGCAAGCGGCGTTTGCTCTACTTGGTGTTTGGTGAAGGGGTTTTGGCTTCATGCGTCTGGTTTCCCGGCTGCGTCGCATCATGGCCATGATGGTCGTCCTGCTGGGCCTGCTGGCAGGCTTGGGTATCGCATCCGCCCAAGACGACGCTCCTGTCCTCTCCGGGGGAGGGGGTCTTCAGACCCCTAGCGTAGCTGAGCAGTCCTCCGCCACTCTCCCCGGCAGCGCAACAGACACTCCCCTTTCCTCACCCTCGCCGATACAAGCCACCACGTCATTAAACCCCTCACCAAGTCCAAACACCCCGTCATCGCCGACGGGCACGCCCGACAGCCCAGCATCAGCTCCCGCCAAGCCATCCCATGCTGATAATCAGGCTTCGCACATGGTGCGTTTCGACCCGGCCAACGGCAGCAAGCCCACACAAACAACCGTGAAAACCGGCACCCTCGCCGCTGCCCCGCAAGAGAATCCTCAGCGTCAAGGCTTCCGGTTCGACGGGTGGACTCATGACGGCCAGCCTTTCGACTTGCAGACCCCCATCCTCCAGGACACGACCCTGAAAGCCCAGTGGTCGAAGACCACGGACTGGACGCTGAGCCCGGACCACGGGCCCGCATCCGGCGCGCGACTGACCATCAGCCCGCCCGACAGGCAGGAACCCTACTACACGAGCTTCCATACCGCAGGCAGCCAGGTTTTCAGCCTGACCGGCGACGGCAGAATCTACGTTTGGGCACAAGACGGCACACAAAAACAAGTTCCTTTCCCCGCCCAGGCTCCAGACAGATTCCACTACCTGCAAGCTGCAGCCGGCAGCCAATGGCAGGCGGCCCTCGGATCCGACAAGCAAATCTACATCTGGGCCAGCCAACAACCCACGCCCACCATCCTCGACACTGACCGGAACATCAGGTTCACAACTATCAGCACAGGAAGCGATAGGCTGCTGGCCGTAGACCAGCAGGGCTGTGTCCACATCTTCCAGGCCGATCAGGCCGACAGTCAGAACATGAAACTTACGGAGCAGTCCACAATCAGCCTGCCAGGGAAAGCACAGGCGATAATCGTCGCCGCCTCCCCTAACCGGACCCTCATCGTGGACGCAGACGGGCAAGCCTGGGCATGGAAGCCAGGCCAAGCAGGAAATATGAGGCCATCACCCATCATGCAGGACCAGGGCGTGCGCATCATCCAGACTGCAGCTCTTAACCAGGGTCTGCTCCTGCTGGACGCTGACGGACAAGCCCTGTATCTGGACGACAGCACAACCAGCGCCAAAGCCGTCAACCTGCCAGAAAGCATGAAAGCCAGCCGGATCAGCGCCAGCAATGACCAAGCCATAATCACAGACAAGGGCGGCCGCCTCTGGTCCTGGAAGCCAGGCGAGGAGCTCGCTCGCGCAGACAACGGGAACCAGCACTACGTGCAGGCTGCCGCAACAGGTGACAGGATCATCGCCTTGGACAGGCAAGGCGACATTTTCACGTGGATCCTGAACAAACAGGGCCAACCAGGCAAGCCAACAAGAATCAACGCCGACACAGCACCCACTCTGCAATCAGCCAGCATGAGCGGCCAGGCATTGGCAATCAGCAAAAAAGACGACACCTGGCAGGTGGATGCTCCAGCCCACAAGCCCGGGCAAGCCATTATCGCTATCACCGGCAGGCAAGATGGACAGCCTTTCACCAAGAATCTCAAGTACACTGTCGACCAGCCACTGTTAAGGGATGTCCAACAGTATTCCACCCATACGGTCACCTTCAATACAGCCGGAGGAAGCCAGGAACTCGAACCCCAGAAAGTCAACTACCCGTACGGGAGGGTGAAGCGCCCCTCACCAGACCCGACGCGCGCTGGCTACCAGTTCTACGGATGGTTCATCGACAAAGTCGCCTACGACTTCAGCAAGCCCGTCACCAAGGACCTCAGACTTACTGCCCATTGGTCGTCAAACAAGTGGGCAATAAGCCCTGATACGGGTAGCCAAATCGGCGGTGAAACGACCACCATTACTCCACCAACCAATACAAATGGTATCAAGTTCAACCAGATCAGCAGCTCAAAGACAGGTTCTTTCTCCCTGGCTGTGGGCAGCGACGGGAACGCATACGCCTGGGGAGACAACACGTATGGTCAGCTTGGCGACGGGACGGCCAAAAACTCCCGGTCTACGCCGGTGATGGTGAAGAAGCCTGATCAAGAGAGGTATCCAGACCTGCCGGCGGATTTCACCTACGTGCAGGTCAGCGCTGGAGGTCGGCATTCGCTGGCCTTGGGCAGTGATGGTTACGTGTACGCCTGGGGAAACAACGGCTTCGGCCAACTCGGCAACAACACCACCAGCAGCAGCAACGATTCGAATCATGTTCCTGTGCGCGTGCGTGACCCCGGCAGCCCGACTGATGAGAGCAAAGGACTAAAGGCCATACAGGTCAGCGCCGGATACTGGCATTCGCTGGCCCTAAGCAGCGACGGATACGTATACGCCTGGGGATACAACTGGTATGGCCAACTCGGCAACAACATCAGCGGCCGTAGTGAGTATTCGTCTTTTCCTGTGCAAGTGCGCGATCCCGACAGTCCCGCTGATGCAAGCAAGGGGCTACAAGCCATACAAATCAGTGCAGGAAACTTGCATTCGCTTGCTTTGGGCAGCAATGGATACGTGTACGCCTGGGGATGGAACAGCTATGGACAGCTTGGCGACAATACCAACGACATCTCTGAGGATTCACATTCGGCTTTCTCTGTGCGCGTACGCGACCCCAGCAACCCCTCCGACGCGAGTAGAGGGTTGAAAGCCACACAAATCAGCGCCGGATACAATCATTCACTGGCCGTGGGCAGCGACGGATACGCATACGCCTGGGGATGGAACATCAAGGGCCAGCTCGGTAACAACACCACCAACGACAGTTACAGTGGGAATCCTTTTCCTGCGCGCGTGCGTGACCCCGCCAGCCCCACTGACACGAGCAAAGGACTGAAAGCCACACAGGTCAGCGCCGGATACTGGCATTCACTGGCCCTAGACAGCGACGGAAACACATACGCCTGGGGGAACAACGGAAACGGTCAGCTCGGCGACGGCACCACAAACAACAAGTTAGCTCCCGTGCAGGTGGCGTTCAACATGCAGCCGGTGATCACCGCAGCCAGGTTCGACACCAGCTCCGGCACGCACCTGATTCCTGTCAGCAACAGCAATAGCGTCACCGTGCTCACACCCCCGCATCAGCCGGGCCTGGTCACGGTCAGCGTGGACTACACGATGGGCGGCGCTGGAAACACGCTGACTGACACCTCCCTCAGATACATGTACACGCATGCAGGCGTGCTCCCCCGGGCGGGCGGTGAGGGCATAGTGCTGGCCCTGGCCACCGGCATAACTGGCATGGGCGGGGTCCTGGCATCCCGCCGCCAAAGGAGAGAAACACGTCGGCTCCTGCGCATTTCACACGAGTAAGAAGGCCGGCAGGTGGGTCAACCCACGACCACCCGCTCAGGGGGGGGGGCACAAAGAGAGGTGTCATACATGGCTCAATTCCCAAGAAGCCGACACTCCTCTTGCGCCCCCCTCACCACACTTCCGCCAGCAGAATACCAACTGGCCCTTCTTTTTTCCGCCCTAGAAAGAGATGAACAAAGCAGGGCAGGACATAGGGTTACAACCTGAGCCAGCTCTGGCCGCTGTCCGTGCTCACGATCCCGGCTTAATTGCTGTCAACAACCGCTTTCGCCAACCGAGTTAATTATCGTCGCCGGGCTGCTGATTTGGCTCGTGTGTTGTTGGTGGGCTGGGTGGTAGGGTGAAGGACAGGGGATGTCGGTAAGACGGCTGGGTCCCGCCATTGGCTCCTGCAATTTGATGTAGGACTGGCGCTGGTAGGTAGAAGGGCTTTCCGACAGGAAGAACCTTGTATAGGCAAGCGGCGTTTGCTCTACTTGGTGTTTGGTGAAGGGGTTTTGGCTTCATGCGTCTGGTTTCCCGGCTGCATCGCATCATGGCGATGATGATCGTCCTGCTGGGCCTGCTGGCAGGCTTGGGTATCGCATCCGCCCAAGACGACGCTCCTGTCCCCTCCGGGGGAGGGGGTCTTCAGACCCCTAGCGTAGCTGAGCAGTCCTCCGCCACTCTTTCCAGCAGCGCAACAGGCACTCCCCTTTCCTCGCCCTCGCCGATACAAGCCGCCACGCCATTAAGCCCCACGCCCAGCACCCCGTCATCGATGACGGGCAATCCGGACAGCGCAGGCTCCGCTCCGGCTGAATCGGCCGGCAAGACGGAAGACCAGGCTTCGTACATGGTGCGTTTCGACCCGGCCGACGGCAGCAAGCCAACACAGTCAACAGTGAAGACCGGGACCCTCGTATCCCCTCCGCAGCAGAACCCGCAGCGTCAAGGCTTCCGGTTCGACGGGTGGATGCTTGACGGCCGGCCCTATGACTTGCAGACCCCGATCCTCCGGGACACGACCCTGAAAGCCCAGTGGTCGAAGACCGCGGACTGGACGCTGAGCCCGGATCACGGGCCCGCCACCGGCGCCCGCCTGGCCATCAGCCCGCCCGACAGACAGGAGCCCTGCTACGTCAGCATCCAAGCAGCAGGAGATCAGATGGTCGGGTTAACCGGCGACGGCCGCATCCACGCCTGGACGCAGGACAGCACGCCCAAGCAGGTTCCCGCCCCTGTTCAGGCTCCCGACGGGTTCCGCTACCTGCAGGCGGCAGCCGGCAGCCATTGGCAGGCCGCCTTGGGATCCGACCAGCGGATCTACACCTGGACCAGCCAGCAGTCGACGCCCACGATCCTCGACACCGGCCAGGACACCAGGTTCACCAGCATCAGCATCAACGACGACCTGCTGCTGGCCATGGACCGGCAAAGCCGCGTCCACGTCTTCCAAGCCAGCCAGTCCGACACCCAGGACCCGGCTGCAAAGCTCGCCGAACAAGCCGCAACCAGCCTGCCCGGACAGGCGCAGGCCGTCACCGCCCTCGCCTCCGGCAGCCAGGCTCTCATCGTGGACGCGGACGGGCAGGCCTGGACATGGGATGTGAGCAACACCGGAAACGCCAAACCCGCACGCATCAAACAGGACCTGGGCACGCGCACCGTCCAGGCCCAAGGCCTCAGCCAAGGGTTCCTCCTCCTGGACACTGACGGACACGCCCGGTACCTGGCCGACAGCACAACCAGTCCCACAGCCGTAAGCCTGCCGGAAAGCATGCAAGCCAGTAGGATCACGGCTGACAGGAGCCAGGCCATCATCGTCGACAAGGACGGCCACATCTGGGCCTGGAAACCCGACGGAACACCCAAGCGCGCGGACGACGGGAGCCAGCCGTACACGCAGGCCGCTAACACCGGCAGCGGGATCACCGCCATCAGCAGACAAGGCTTCATATACCGCTGGAGCCTGGGCGAGCAGGACCAGCCAGGCCAGCCGGCAAGAATCGACACCACACAGGCGCCCATCCTGGAATCAGCCAGCACGGACGGCCAAGCATTGATGATCACCAGGAACAACGACTCATGGCAGACGGACATGCCCGCCCGCCAGCCTGGACCAGCCATCATCACCATCGCCGGCAAACAGGACGGCCAGCCCTTCACCAAAAACCTCAACTACACCGTCGACCAGACCCTGACCAGAAGCGTCGAGCAACAATCCACGCACACGGTCCGTTTCGACACGGGCGGGGGAAGCCCCGAACCAACAGACCAGAATTTCACTACCCCGTACGGCAGGGTGAAGCGGCCCTCCCCCGACCCGACGCTTGAAGGCTACCTGTTCGACGGATGGTTCATCGGGGAAATCGCCTACGACTTCAGCAAGCCCGTCACCCAGAACCTCACCCTCACCGCCAAATGGACATTCAAAGACCCCAACAACACGTGGAAAATCAACCCCGACCAGGGTAGCCAGCTGGGTAAGGAATCCACCACCATCACCCCGCCAGACACCAGCCGAGGCATCAGATTCACCCGGGTCAGCGGTTCAACATACGACAGTATGAATACCTTTGGCTTTTCCTTGGCGGTGGGCAGCGACGGGAACGCCTACGCATGGGGAGACAACAGGTATGGCCAGCTCGGCGACGGGACGAGAACCAGCCGGACTGCGCCGGTCAAAGTGGAGAAACCTACAGACGCGCCCGCGGACTTCACCTACGTGCAGGTCAGCGCAGGAGGTCAGCATTCACTGGCCCTAGGCAGCGACGGATACGTATACGCATGGGGAAGCAACGCCAATGGCCGGCTCGGCGACGGGACGACCACCCGCCGGACTACGCCAGTCAAAGTGGAGAAGCCTACAGACGCGCCCGCGGACTTCACCTACGTGCAAGTCAGCGCCGGATGCCGGCATTCGCTGGCCCTGGGCAGCGACGGCAAGACCTACGCATGGGGATACAACTACCTCGGCCAGCTCGCCGACGGGACGGAAACCGACCAGACTACGCCGGTCAAAGTCGTGCCGCCTGCAGACACGCCCGCGGACTTCACCTACACACAGGTCAACGCCGGAGGCTATCACTCGCTGGCCCTGGGCAGCGACGGCAACGCCTACGCATGGGGAGACAACAGGAATGGCCAGCTCGGCGACGGGACGACCACCCACCGAACTGCGCCGGTCAAAGTGGAGAAGCCTACAGACGCGCCCGCGGACTTCACCTACGTGCAAGTCGGCGCCGGACGATTTTATTCGCTGGCCCTGGGCAGCGACGGAAACGCCTACGCATTGGGAGACAACGAGTATGGCCAGCTCGGCGACGGGACGACCACTAATCAGACTACGCCGGTCAAAGTCAGGTCGCCTGCAGGCACGCCTGCGGACTTCACCTACACACAGATCAGCGGCGGGAACACTCATTCGCTGGCAGTGGGCAGCGACGGAAACGCCTACGCATGGGGATGCAACCAGCAAGGCGCGCTCGGCAACAACACTGCCAGCTGGTTCGGTGACGCGAATCCTGTTCCTATGCGCGTGCGCGACCCCGCCAACCCCACAGACAAGGACCAAGGTCTGAAAGCCACACAGGTCAGCTCCGGATTCAATCATTCGCTGGCAGTGGGCAGCGACGGAAACGCCTACGCATGGGGAAGCAACGACACCGGCCAGCTCGGCGACGACACCACAAACGACAAATCGGCTCCTGTGCCGGTGGCGTTCAACCTACAGCTGGTGATCACCAGCGTCAGATTCGACCAGACCCTCGTATCAGGATTGACGCGCGGCGATGGCAGCAGCGCGACTGTGACGACGCCCGCACACGCGCCGGGCACGGTCACGGTCAGCGTGGACTACACGCTGGGCGGCGCACCCAAAACGCCGGACACCTCCCTCCAATACACGTACCTGCCCGTAGGCGTGCTCCCCAGAGCCGGAGGGGAGGGCATCCTGCTCGCCCTGGCCACCGGCATGACCAGCATGGGCGGGGTCCTGGCATCCCGCCGCCACCGAAGGGAAACGCATAGTCTCTCAGATGCTTCGCACGAGTAAGACAGGCCGGATAGCGTATCACCTCCCTCCCCCGTCCCCGGCCAAGCACTGGGGAGCAGGGAGGGAAAGTGTCACTTAAGGCTCAAACCCCAAGAGAGCCGATACCCCCCCTCCCGCGCCCCCACCACACTTCTGCAGGCAGGAAGCACGAGGGCAGGCATGCACGCCCCCGCCTCCGCTTGGGAGAGGAGGAAACACGGACAGGCCAGCCAGGAGGCTCAACAGCCTTCAACCAGCCCGGCCGCTGTCCTCTCCCTATCCCAGCATAATCGCGCAAACAGCAGCTTCATCCCCGAACATTTAGCCGCGACCGCCCTTACTTATAGCCAAGCCTCGACGGGCCATGCTGCGAAAGTTGCGGTATCGTTACCGCACTGATATAACTGAAGGCTGTCAGAACCGTTCGCCTGCCCATGGCGGCGGTCAGGCAACCGCCGAGGTCGGCAGTCCGGCCCGGCGGCCGACCACTTCGACGAAAGGCCATGATGGCGTACGCGACGATCAGGGATGTGGCCCAACAGGCCGGTGTCTCCGTATCGACGGTCTCCCGAGCCCTTAACGACTCCGGGCGCATCTCCCCTGCCACTCGACAGCGCATCAACCAGGTCATCCACGACCTGCACTATGTGCCGGACTCCCGAGCCCGATCCATGCACTCCACCCACTCGCGCACCATCGGCCTGCTCATCCCCGACATCCGCAACTCCTACTTCGCAGACCTGGCCTATCTGATCCAGGGCCAGCTGCTCAACCATGGCTTCCAGACCCTGATCTGCACCTCAATCCAGGGCGACCCCGGCGAGGACCGGGCCCAGGTGCGCAACCTGCTGGGCCAGCACATTGACGGAGCCATCATCGTGCCCGGGCCGCGCTCTTCCCACACCCTGGAGGAGCTGACCCGACGCGGGCTGCCCCTGGTCTGCGTGGACCGTGCCGCCGAAGGTGCCACCGGACGCGACGGACGGGCCATCCCCTGCGTGGACGCCGACCCCGAGCCCGGCCTGAGAAAGGCCCTTGAGGATCTGCACGTCAATGGCCACCGACGTATCACCCTGGTGCCTGGGCCCCTCAAGGAATCGGCCACCTTCCGGGAACGCCTGGACGTATACCGCAACCTGCTGGCAGGCATCGAGGGCATGGACGACCCCTTGACCGACCAGGTAGAGCCCGGCACTTTCGACCCCGATATGATCGACCTCTGGGTCCGGCAGGGAATCACCGGGGTGCTCTTCGGATCCTCCCTGGATGCCATACGCGCCATCAAAACGACCCAGTCCCGAGGAATCAGCATCGGCGAGGACCTGTCCATGATCACCTTCGACGACCTGCCCGTCTTCCGCATCCTAACCCCGGCAGTGTCGACCATCTCCCAGCAAATCGACACCATGGGGACCCGCTGCGTAGACATGCTCCTGCAGCTGATGGCAGGCTCGCCCGTGCGGTCGGTCCGGCTGCAGACCAGCTACCGCCACTGCGCCTCGGTGGGGCGCCCGCCCGCGCACACCGGCCAGGATCCCTGAACCTGTCACAGTGTGATCATCAAGGCGGACAAGCTCATCAAGGAACGGAGAAACATGATTAAAGATATGGCGGCGGCATCCGACCAGGTGCTCAAGGGACTGGATACCATCAAGGGATCCATCTCGGTGGTCGGGTCCATGAATGCGGACTACACCGTCAACACCGACCGGCTGCCCAAGCCTGGCGAGACCATCAACGGGGGTCCCCTGCAGGTGCTTCCCGGGGGCAAGTCAGCCAACCAGGCGGCGACCGCTGCCCGCATCGGCGCCCAGGTCAGGCTCTTCGGGGCCGTAGGATCCGACTCCAACGCTGACTTTCTGCTGGGGCAGCTGGGCAACGCCGGGGTGGACGTCTCCCATGTGATGACCGTTCCAGGAGCCAGCGGAACCACAGTCATCACCGTGGATGCGCGCGGTGAGAACACCATCGTCTACTCCCCCGGCTCCAACGGCAAGGTGGATGTGGACTACGCCCACCGCTCCCGCCAGGCCCTGACCTCGGCCAAGGTGCTGGGCTTGTGCCTGGAGAGTCCCATCGAGACGGTCACCGAGGCCGCGCGGATGGGCCACGAGGCCGGCATGACCGTGCTGCTCAACGACTCCCCATTCCGCGCCGACCTGCCCGCCGACCTGATCGCCAACTCGGACCTAATCCTGGTCAACGAGCATGAGATGGCCCAGCTTCTGGGCATTGACGAACCCGAGGACGGCGACTGGCTGGGGGCCGACTGGGACCGGATCAACCAGACCATGCAGGACTTCGGCTTCCACCGGGCGATTGTCACCCTGGGCGGCGAAGGATCCATGGTGCTGGACCATGGCCAGACCTACCGGATTCACGCCGTGCATGTGGACGCTGTGGACACCACTGGCTGCGGGGACGCCTTCATGGGCACCGTGCTAGCTGGCCTTGCCTCCAACATGACCCTGGTGCAGGCCGCCCAGCTGGCCTCCTACGTCTCCGCCTACGCTGCCACCGGGCAGGGGGCGCAGGCCTCCTACGGCACGGCCGAGCAGATTAGGCTGCGTTTCTCCTGAGTCTGAACGTTCGGGGCCGGAGCTATCAAGGTCGAGTCATCGGAATCCTGACCACCGGGGTCTTGTAACCAGGGTCCGCTGGTCAGGGTCCAACGATTAGACAGGTAGAGCGCTGCTGACTCCCTCCCCTGCGTTGTCAGGCCGATGAACCGTTGCGAATTGCACGACGGTTCGTCGGCCTGACTGGTATCTGTGCAATAGAGGCTGGATGAATGAATATGGGATGCATACTTGTTGCCAGTTAAGTGCAAATGTGGAATTTAGACTCATTGCCAACTGAGAGCAAGTCCGAAATTCGCTTTTGTTGCCAACTGAATTCAAGCACGGAATCTGTTATTAGCGCCAGTTAAATGCATCTAAGGATCGGACGGGCATTGGAGAGTACGCGTGTGTCTTGGCCGTATAAGCTATGCAGAGAATCATTCGATGCGAGAATGCGTGAGCAGCACCACGGCAAGGAGCGGCAACAAGTCTGTCCAAGTGTCAGACAGCTGATCACCAATCGTCATATGCAAGGCCGCCATCTTTTGACTCACCACTAAGCGCCCGTTCCCGATTACAACTACTCCGGCTCATCCGCCTTGCGACAGCCTGGGACCGCGTTTGACCTCATCATCCCTCGGACTGATGGCACCTCCCGCTGTCCCCGAATATTGTTGATTCCATGAACACAGTCAGTCAAACAGCGCAGCGACCAATCACCAGGTCCAATAATCGAATGCTACTGACTGACGCTCTCTTCGCCATCCTTCTGTTTCTGCTGGTGAGCGGCTCCAGCGCCAATCTACGAGATGGGGCTCTGATCCCCTTGCAGGAAAACCTGATCCTGATGTGGACGGTCCTGCTCATAGCCCCTGTCGTTATCCGTCGCCGATTCCCGAACGTAGCAGCCGGGCTCTTCGTCGCTGTGGCTCTGGCTCAGCTCCTGTTGGGACCTGCCATCATGCTCTCCGACGCAGTCTGCCTGGTGATGGTCTATTCCTGTCTGCTCTACGGACGTCCATCCTGGCGCCGACTCTATCTGACTGTGGCCTGGGTCATGACACCCCTATCCTGCCTTGTCTTCACATTGGTCGATCTGGGATTTCTGCCTCCGGGCAAGACGTGGCCGGACCACATCTCAATGTTGCCGACCTCATTCAAAGATCTGGCAATCACCTTCCTATCGAATTTGCTGATCGAGGGGCTTCTGCTGCTCATAGCCATCGTTGCAGCCTACTGGACGCGGACCAGAAGGGATGCCATTGATGAGGCCCGGCGACGCAACCACGCCTTGGCCCTGCAGGCAGAGCAAAGCGCGGCCCTGTCTGCCAGCGCTGAGCGGGCCCGCATAGCGCGTGAAATGCACGATGTAGTCGCTCACACTCTGTCCATTGTCATTGTGCAGGCAGATGCCGGCAGGTACGCAGCCACTGCCGATGCGAACCTTGCTCTCAAGACCATGCGCACCATTGATCAAGAGAGCCGCCGCGCCCTACGTGAGCTGAGCTCGCTTTTTGGCAAACTCAAGGCTCCACCCAACCCGGCATCCGAAACCAGCCAAAAAACAGCGGATTCTCTTCCAGGCCAACCCTCTTCCTCCCCACCACCAACGAACCCAGCCCATATCCAGCCGCCTGACCAATCTCAAGCAACTGCCCAAACGAATTCCGCTAGTCAATCCGCGAACGCTCATAATCTGAATCCAGCCGGAACAGATTGCACTCAGCCGAGCCAAGCCAGCGGCCATCTTCCCACAATCAAAGAGATTCCAGCTGCCAACACTGCCAAGGCCAACATGGATACGGCCGACAATGCGCGTACCTGGCCCTCGGTTGCCACCTCTTCAAACAATCCGCCGACCAGCTATAAATCATGGTCAGACCTGATAGATGCCGCCCGACTTGCTCAGCCGAAATCCCAATTCAGCCGACGCATTGAAGGCCGACCCTGCCCAGAAAAGCTGGATCGCAGCCGCGCCATAACTGCTTACCGAGTGCTGCAAGAAGCATTGACCAATGTTCGCAAACATGCCGCTCCGGCTTCGGCTGTGCTAGTTGAAGAACAGTGGCTCACGGACGGTTTGTGTCTAACCATTGACGACCGCCCATTTGACCATGCCTCTACCAATTCAGATTCTCCGCCACAGATGGACCGACCTACGCATTCAGGTTTCGGTCTTTTAGGGATGCGCGAACGACTGACTTCTCTTGGAGGCAACCTTCAAACTGGTCCCGAAACAGAAGGCGGGTACCACCTCCAAGCGTGGATTCCTTTTGCCACTCCGCCAAAGTCCGACCCTGAAGCGGGGGTACGTGCCAATCGACAAGCTCAATGGTCCCTGCGCTCAATTGTCTCCACGCTCTTCGTCTGGTTTCAACGCCATCCATTGACGGCCGACCTGGGTTTGGTAATCGGACTCGTATTGATAGAGAATCCAGGTCAAGCTCTTGCTATAGCACCTGTCACGCGACAATATGATCCGGGCCGACCAGTAAGGATCATCGCCACGCTAGGTATCGCTTTGCCTCTGATTGTGCGCAGGGTCCGTCCCGGCATTTGCGCCGCCATAGTGTCTGCAGTTGCCGCCCTGCTGCTGCTCTTCTCACCCTGGCTGCCAGAAGCTGCAGTCTTATCCCCAGTCGCCGTCTATTCAGCAATGGTTTACGGTAAATACACCACCCGGCGGTGGGTTCCGTTGGCGGTCATCACGGATACGGTTTTATGGGCTGTCAGATGTGTAGCCAATAACCAAGGGTGTCCAACCATTCTGGCCTACATGATAGAAGGCCCGGCAGAATCATCTTTCTCTGAATCCCATGTAACACTTTTCATAGTGATGGCCGCACCGGCCCTGATCTGTCTGCTGACCATTCTGATTGCCTCACGCCGACGTACTCGTGGTTCGGTCCTGCTCCTCCAGCAGGAACGCGAGCGCGCGCTAAACCAGACCCTGCAGGAAAGCCAGGCTCTGGCAGCCAATCAAGAGCGCGAACTCATTGGCTCTACCATGCAGGTAGAAGTGGCCGCAACCCTGAATACAGTCATTGCATCCACTACCAAAGCCATCTCCGAGTTGAACCATTATCAGGTCAAAGGGGTGAACCCTCCCCCAGAGCAGGTAGCGCAAGCCTTCGGCGACATTGCTTCTCAAGGACGCCAGGCCCTGGCTCGCATGCGACAACTGCTGACCGTCCTGCGTCACAGTTCCAGCACCGGTCTGCGCTCAAACACCGACACCGCCGATTCCCCAAACAAGAGCCTCAACTCAGACAGGAACCATATGGGCGAGCCCACCCGTAAAAACCCACATATACCGGCTCTTCACCCAGCCAAACCCCTGCCAGTAGATCTTGATGATCAGCTTGACAACTATTCGGAACAATCGCAACAGGATAAGGAACCAGAGCATGCCCAATCGGACCAACAGGACCACCCAGACTCCAGGCGTGAGCGTTCTTGATGATAAGCACCTCCTATGGATGGCAAACAGGAAAATGACCGTGTCAGGTAATCAGCACAATCGGAAAATTGAGCACTCCATGAATCGCGAACTCGAAGATTAGCCACTCCGGGAATCGATTGCTGACGAGCATAACTTCACCAGTTGAAAGTCTCTCCGACGACAGTCGCTTAGCCAACAATTACTCAATCAGCAATCAACCAGACAGCGATTACCCTGGATCCAAGTTAAATCCAGTTGTAATTTCAAGCAACACTCAACTCAGATAAAATTGGATGGTGGCGCTGGCCACCATATAGCGGAAAGAAGCAGGCAGTCATGGAACGGACCGAACCCATCAGCGTTGCCATCGTGGACGACCAGGATCTGGTCCGAGCTGGCTTTGCCATGGTCATCGGCTCCCAGGATGACATGACCGTGGTCGGCCAAGGCGCGGACGGCGAGCAAGCAGTGGATCTGGCTTCACGCCTGCGGCCCGATGTGATCCTCATGGATGTCCGTATGCCCGGCATGGATGGTTTGACAGCCACCCGCCGTATCACTGCTTTGTCACCTGACCGCCCCGAGCCCAGGGTCATTGTGCTAACCACCTTCGATCTTGACGAATACGTCATGGCGGCTATAAAAGCCGGCGCATCAGGATTTCTGCTCAAGGATACCGAGCCTGAAACCCTCCTGACCTCCATCCGTACAGTTCACCAGGGCAATGCGATCATCGCTCCTTCGGCTACAAAACGCCTGATCGAACATATGGCCCATGACATGCCTGCGACCGGGTCCATGCCATCGGGATCGATCTATCGCGATCCCGAGGCGGACCTGCTCACTGATCGTGAGCTGCAGGTCCTGGTTCACATAGCCCAGGGCCTGAGCAACCAGGAGATCGCCGACAATCTGGGAATTTCACTGCCCACAGTGAAAACTCATGTCACTCACATTCTTCAGAAGATCAATGCCCGCGACCGCGTCCAGGCGGTGGTCTTCGCTTACGAAAACCATCTGGTATGAACCGGCCGTCGGGCGGTATCAATCGTCACTGAGCGCCTCAATGGGAGAAACCTTGACTGCCTCCCTGGCTGGCAGCACACTGGCTACCACCGCAGCCAGCAAGGCCACTGGCAGTATCAGCGCAAAAGCCGACCATGGTACGGTAAAGATCACGGACCCTAAGGACACAAAGACCTGATAAGCTCCTATCCACCCGAATAGCGTTCCTAGAACGATTCCAGCCAGACTGGCTCCTAGGGCAATCATGCAGGCCTCGACTCCCAAGGATCGGCGAACTTGGACACTGCTCATGCCGATTGCTCTGAGCGTGGCAGTCTCACGACGGCGCTCCAGCACCGACATCATCAAAGTATTGGAGACCCCTATCAGGGCGATAATGACGGCAACCCCCAGCAATGCCACCATGATTGCTAACAAGGAATCGATTCTTTCACCCCATATCCTCTTCTGTGTCAGCCCTCCGCTCATAGCCATGTCGTCATGCTCTCCAACAGCCTGACGTATGTCATCCAAGAGCAGTGCAGCATCGCGATCTCCCTGCGTCCTGATCCAGATTTCATGCGTCTTGGTGTCAATCCCGGCAACATTTTGAGAGTCCGTGATTGCATAGACGCCACTGGTATCCAGCCCGCCGAATCCGGCAAAGACCCCAGTCAATGTTCTTCTTGCTTCTGCCTCTTTTCCACGTTCATCGTCCGCCTGAGGATCAGCTATCAACAACTTCAACTGACTTCCATCCCGGTAACCGGAATGCTTGGAAATCGTTCTGGTCGACACCAACAACGCATCAGACCTTTGCATACCTGGACCCAGATCGCCATGAAGCACACGCCTAATCCGTGGAGTATCCAAGGCATAGACAGTCATGGAATCTTTTGAGGGGCCACCTGACTCGACCTCGGCATTGAACCGCTGCACCAGCTCTGCATCAGCAACACCTTGGATACGCTGAATGGCCCACACATTATTCTTGTTCAGCCCCTGACCGGATATTTCAATATCCAAGGAATAACGCTGATCAATATCCTTGGCCAAGGTCCGTTTAGTGGTTACCGCACCTGTAGCCAGAGTGGAAACCAAAGTTACGCCGATCAGCAGAGCAACACCTGTGGCAGCGACTCGTGAGGGATTTCGAGCGATATTCGCCACTCCGACCCTGCAAGATGGTCCAATCCGGGACACAGGTCCACCCAGGCAACGCAGAAGAGCCGGAATCCATCGACGCGCACCCATCAGGGCACCCAGGAAAATCAGCAAAACACCCAATACCACAAGACCTAGCAATAATTCCTGCTGATTACTGGTCTGGACTGTATCGCCAGAGTTTGTCCTGACCAGCTCTGTGACGCGCCAAGAGGACCAGATCACGAATACCAAGCCGCTGACTGCCAGCAGGATGCTGATCCACAAACCGGTCCGCTTCCTGCTGCCTTGTTCCTGATGATCCACTGGTTGCAGAGCTTCAAGCGGTCTGACCCTGATAGCCGTACGAGTAGACCCAAAGGCAGCCACCAAGGTTGCCAGAACACCGAGCACAAACGGAACCAGAAGGGCTGTAGGTGTAAGCAGAAGTTCAAGCTTCATGGTGCCCGAATGCAAACCAAGGCAACCGGCAAGGCCCATCAATCCCATAGCCAACAAGATGCCGACCAGGGAAGATATAACGCCAAGGAACAGGGCCTGCTGCAACACGCCTGCCCTGATTTGCCATCGATCAGCACCAATAACCCTCAGCAGGGCCAGATACCTGCGCTGTCTGGCCACCATGATCTGGAAGGTGTTGGCAATCACCAAGGCAGCCACCACCATGGCCAGCACACCGAAAGTCATGAGGAAAACAGTCATGATGTTCACACCATTGCCGGTCTGCTCACTGAGCAGTCTGTCCTCCATGGCACGACGGTCCTCCAGCTGGTATCCGTCGGGAATGTATCGACTGATATTTTGCAGAGTGTTCTGGAGTTCCTTGCCCTGGCCATCAACCTGCAGATAGATGTTTCCTACAGGAAGGGACTCCGGCCCAACCATTCCCGCCATACTCAGCAGGCGTTCAATCCGAGAACCCGTCAGCACCACAGCTCCGCCGAAATCGTCGTACTTTCCCCCATGGCTCTTGCTGATGCCTGAGATGGTCAAGTCCACAGTGCCTCGGTCGACAAGGCGTTCTTTACTTGAAGAATCCTGAGCACTATCACTATCACTACCTGGAAGCATCAGCGGGGACAGATGGAGGCGCACCTTATCGCCCAGACCAGCCTGGAGCCTGTTGGCGACGGAATGCGGCAGCACAACCTGATCGTCTGAATCAGGCCATTGCCCCCGAGCCAGATCGACAGGCATAAGCTCCTGCCTGGCACTCACAATGGCCAGAATTCCCTTGCTGGACTGACCGTTTGCTTCCGTATCCACCATAAGGTCGACATCAGGGCGCAAACCACTAACACCGCGCAGTTTCGACAGCCCCTTGCCATCGAATTCGTCGAGCAGGATCGGCTTGTCCAGATCCCTTCTGGATGTCACAGCATAGTTGGCTTGACCCGCATCCATGCTGATTTCGCGACGCATGGAGGCATTCGCCACGTTGCCAAAAAGGAGCGTCAAGCACATAAAGAGGGTGCCGATCACGATGGCCAGACCAGCCGGCATCATCATACGTGCATCGCGCTTCATCATCGTACGAGTTATCCGCCACACAATGCACCCCTTAGTCCTGGAACTGGGAATCGCCAGCAGTGCCGGCCGAGACTTGTTCAGCCAGAAGATCGTTCATGGCTTTCACTGTCGGATCTTTTCGGTCCGAAACAATCCGTCCGTCGGCAAAGACAAGCGCACGATCTGCGTAGGATGCGGCATAGGCATCATGAGTGACCATGATAACGGTCTGATTCAGCTCGCGCACGGAATCACGCAGGAACTTCAGAACACCAGTGCTGGAGGCCAGGTCCAAGTTGCCCGTCGGTTCGTCCGCAAAGACCAGACCGGGTTTGGTTATCAGCGCTCTGGCGATGGCGACCCGTTGCTGCTGCCCCCCGGATAATTCACCGGGAAGATGGTCCAGCCTCTCCGACAAACCGAGGGTCTCTACCAGTTGCTCCATCCACGAGCTGTCAGGCCGAACGCCGTCCAGTACCAGCGGCATGAGGATATTCTGTTTGGCAGTGAACATAGGCAACAGGTTGAAGCTCTGGAAGATGAATCCCAGATGTCTCCGCCTGATCAGAGTCAGCTGACGGTCGTCCAGTCGTGTCAGGTCAACTCGGCCGGCCTGATCAATCGATGGATGGTGACGATCTCCGCTCTTCGAATGCAGAAGATCAGCGGCCATATAGACATGGCCAGAGGTGACAGTATCCAGACCAGCCAGAACGTGCATAAGTGTTGATTTGCCCGAACCTGAAGGGCCCATGATGGCAGTGAACCGGCCTTGCTCAAAATTCACGTCAATTCCGCGCAGGGCATGGACGACGTTCGAACCTTGCCCATAATCCTTGGTCAGCTGTCTGGCACTGACGGCAGGCGGTCCCGCGACACCCGAGACTGCTCTGTCGATTAATCCTTGTGAAGACGAAGTATCCGCTTTGTTCTGCATGGTGCTCCTTTATCCGCGAGGAAGCCTTTCTCCCGTCAGCTTCCGACCGTATCCGGCTATCGGCTGCAGCGATATGCTCCCTAGGAGCGATGAAGATAATCATCCTTACGGATGAGTGCACTGAAGAACTCTTCCTGTTAGGCTGGCACCATTCAAATCAACGCGGGCGACGGGGGATGGACTCTGCGGAGATGAAGCAAATCATGTTCAGTACAAAAGACATGAGCCTAAAGACATGGATCCATCAGACCAGAGGATTGAGACAATTGCCTCGATCCCCTTAATCGACTACGAGAATAACGAGGTCCCCGCGATCAAGCCGGCGCGCTTCCAAGCAGCCTCAAGGAAAACATCATCTGGCAGAATAAATCATTCATTCCCGACGCCAACCAAGGTGCGCCTTGGTGAAAGTTGGCTGGCTCTGATGCGATCTGACTGCTGGTCGTCATTCCTCTGCTAGAGCCACGACCGGTGGAGTCCGGTTGACGCGCCTTGCAGGCAGGACGCTTGCCAGAATCGCCGCTACGAGCGCTACCAGCAGAATCACCAGGCCAATGGACCAAGGAATCGGGAAAGCCACCGTCCCCAGAGAGGAGAAGATCTCATAGGCTGCAGCCCAGCCGAAGAGCAGGCCCAGGACCATGCCTGACAAGGACGACCCCAGGGCTATCAGCCCCGATTCCACAGCCAGGGAACGTCTGATCTGCTTGCGGGTCATCCCGATGGCCCGTAGGGTGGCAGACTCCCGCCGACGTTCCAACACCGACAGGGAAAGCGTGTTGGCTACGCCGATCAGGGCGATGGCCACTGCAACCGCAAGCAGGCCCAGGATAATCATGAGCAGGCTGTCGATGGTCCGATCCCACTGCTGCTTTTCAGCCAACCCACCCTTCACGGAAACAGCCGAATATCCAGAAAGCGCACTCTTCACCTTGTCCATAAACGTCGAGACTGTTGGCGAGCCATCAACCTTGGCCCAGATCTGCACGGTCTGAGGCTGAACGCCATTTAGCAAGGATGAGTCGGTCATGCCATATAAATTGCTGGCATCAATCCCCTGGTAGGGCGCATAGATGCTAGTTACGAAGAGTCTTTGAGCCACCGACGTGGATCCGCCATGAGCGTCGCCTTGAATCGGGCTGAGAATATTGAGCCCTAGATTCCCGCCGTCGTGAAAATCCTTCTGTCTGTCCATGAGGCTTTCTGGAAGCAGCAGGGCATCCGGTCCGGAAAGATCCTTGCCGACCCTGGAGTTCAGAAGACGATCGATCTTATGCGCATCCAGGGCGAAAATAGTCATTCCCGCCCCGTTCTCGCCGCCTGATTTGACCATGGCTGCATACTGGGGCACCAGCTCGGCCTGTGCAACCCCGTCGATCCGTCGAATGTCGTTCAAAGCCTTGGCATCCAGACCATCAGCGCTGATCTGCAAATCGACTGAGTAGTGCTCATCCAGCATGTCGGCCATAGTCTGCTTGGCGCTAGCGGCGCCTGTGACCAGCGTGGCGACCAGTGTCACGCCGATCAGGAGGGCGGTACCTGTTGCCGCCACACGGGAATGATTCCGCGCGATGTTAGCCACGGCGATTGTGGACGAGGGCCCAACCCGCGAAACCAGGGATCCGATTCCCTTGAGCATGAAAGGAATCCAACGATTGGCACTGAACAAAATGCCCAGGAAGGCAAGGATAATGCCGATGACAGCTATGACAGCAACAATGTTCGGCCCGTCTCCAGATGCCTTGCCGGCCTTGTCTCCCGTGACATTGAGCCTGACCTGCCAGAGAGACCAAACAGTCATGGTGATGCCCGACAGAATCATGACAACGCTGAAAAACAGACGTATCCTGCTCGTCTGTTTGTTCTCCAGAAGATCAGCAGGCCTCAGCGCCTCCAAAGGACTGACTCTAGTGGCGGCCCATGAGGAGTTGAGGGAGGCCAAGACCGTAACGACGATGCCGAACACGAGAGGCACCAGGATAACCGCCGGAGTCAGCTTCAATTGGAAGTAGAGGGAATTCGTATGAGCCTTAACTGCACCCAGAATAGCCATGATGCCAATGGCGGCGCCGACCCCGATCAAGGATGCCACAGCGCCCAGGATGATGGAACGAATCAGGACGCTGGCCCTGACCTGGCTCTTATTGGCGCCTATAGTCCTCAGGAGGGCCAGGTAGCGACGTTGCCGAGCAACCATGACCTGGAAGGTGTTGGCGATGACGGTGGCAGCCACGAACATGGCCAGTGTGCCAAAGACCAAAAGGAAGGTGGTCACGGGGTTTTGGGAACCACCGAGCGCGGTCTTGACCAGTCTGTCCTCCATGGTGTGACGGTCTTCAAGGGAATAGCCGGAAGGCATGAGCCTGCGCAGAGAAGCCAGACTCCCATCAAGGTCGCTTCCCTGCCCGCCAACATTCAGGTAAACGTTCTGGGCATACAGGTTACCCATTTCACCAAGACCTGCTGTGGCCATAAAAGCATCTATGGTCTTGGGGGTCAGCACGATTGCGCCGCCCGACTCGCCAAACTCGCCGCCCTCGTTGCCCTGGTTCGAACTGACGCCCGACAAGGTCAGGGGCTTCGATATGAATCTGCCCGCAACCTGGTCAGCGCTGGCCTGCCCTTTCGGCCCAAGGTCCTCGGAAATATACATCATGCTAGGCGACAGGTTCAGACTCACCTTGTCACCCAGGGAGAGCTTGAGTCTGGAAACAGTCGGCCCGGGTAAAACCACTTGGTCATCAGCGCTGGGCCAGGATCCCTTGGACAAACCGACCGGCATCAGCGATGAATCCGCCATAGGAATGGCAATCACGCTCTCGCTTTTGATCTTGCCGGCGCGAACATCCACCATGAGCTGCGTGTCTGATCTGACTCCTTGAACGCCTGGGACTTTTGCCAGCTCCTCGGTTTTGAAGTCCTTCACCCTCTTCTGATCGGAATGGCTCCCTTCCGCAGGGATGATGGCGTAGTTGGCCTGAGCAGCATCGGATGAGACCATCCGCCGCATGGAAACGTCCATGGTATTTCCGAAGAGGAAGGTCATGGCAATAAACACTGTTCCGACGACAATGGCAATGCCCGCGGGAATCATCATGCCCAGGTCATGCCGCATCATTTTTCTGGCAACGAACAACATAAACATTACCCTCAGCGATGAGCAGCCGAGTCAGCTGTAGCCGCAGAGGCCATGACCTCCTCGGAGAGCAGTGCGTTCATAGAATCCACAGTGGGGCTGTCCTGGTCTGCCACGATTCGCCCATCCGCAAAGACCAAAGCGCGGTCGGCAAAGGAGGCCGCAAAAACATCATGTGTGACCATGATGATGGTCTGTCCCAGCTCGCGGACCGAGTCCCTCAGGAAGCTGAGGACCTCCGTCGAGGAGGCTGTGTCCAAGTTTCCGGTGGGTTCGTCCGCAAAGACAATGGAAGGTTTGGTAATGAGGGCCCTGGCGATGGCCACACGTTGCTGCTGACCGCCCGAAAGCTCGCTGGGCCGGTGGCTCAGCCTCTCCTCCAAGCCCAGGGTCTTGGCCAGAACCTCCAGCCAGGCTGTGTCTGGCTTGGCCCCATCCAGGATCAGAGGCATGAGGATGTTCTGCTTGGCCGTAAACATGGGCAGGAGGTTGAAGCTTTGGAAAATAAAGCCCAGGCTCTGGCGCCTCAAGAGAGTCAGCTGATTGTCGTTGAGCTTGGTCAGGTCGACCACTCCCCTCCGCCCTCCATGGCGGCTGGCTCGACTGCCCTTCACCCCGGCAGCATCGGTCCCGTTCAGGTAGACATGTCCGGAGGTAACGGTGTCCAAGCCGGCCAAGGTATGCATGAGAGTGGACTTGCCCGACCCGGAGGGACCCATGATGACTGTGAACCTGCCCCGTTCGAATTCGACATCAACACCCCGTAGGGCATGGACCAGGTTCTCCCCACTCCCATAGTCCTTGGTCAGTCCCTTGGCCTTGATGGCCACCTGGGCGATCTGCCTCGGTTTCCCCGCACCGGACGACAAATCAGAAGACGTCCTCGTCTTTGCTCCATGTTTCATGCTTCCATTTTACCCACCACAATATTTCAGCCTGACCAGTCAGATGCTGTCCACCACTGGAGAGGGGAAGAGGGAAACATATACAAAAGTGCCCATCGAAACGTAATGAGGTTTCGACAGGCACTTTGTGCTTCTTCCTCTTCTCGGTCATATATCACGCGGATACGGCACCAAGAAGGAAGTGTGATTGTCGGCTACTTGGCCAGACCGGACTCCTTCAATGCCCGGAAGGCACCCTTGAGGTCATCCAGAATGTCCTCGATGTTCTCCGTGCCGATGGAGAGCCTGATGGTACCGGGATGGATTGCCTGATCCTCCAGCTCCTCCGGTGTCTCCTGGGAGTGGGTGGTCGATGCTGGATGGATGGCCAGCGACTTCACATCAGCCACGTTGGCCAGAAGGGAGAAGAGATGTAGGTTGTTGATGAAAACCCTGGCCGCATCCTTGCCGCCCTTCAGATCGAAGGTGAAGATGGAGCCGGCGCCGTTCGGGAAGTAGCGCTTGTAAAGCTCGTGGTCGGGGCGCCCCTCGATGGCCGGGTGGCTGACCGACTCCACCTCCGGCACGGTCTGCAGGTAGTCCACTACCTTCAGGGCGTTCTCAACGTGGCGCTCAACCCTCAGCGACAGCGTCTCGGTCCCTTGCAGGAGGAGGAAGGCTGCGAAGGGCGAGATGACGGCGCCAGTGTCGCGCAGGAGGATGGCACGAATGCGGGTGACGAAGGCCGCAGCACCCAGATCCTGGTAGAAGCGCAGACCGTGGTAGCTGGGGTCAGGCTCAGTCAGGGTGGGGAACTTGCCGGGCACTGCCGCCCAGTCGAACTTGCCGCCTTCCACGACTACCCCGCCCAAGGTGGTGCCATGGCCACCGATGAACTTGGTGGCCGATTCCACGACGATGTCAGCGCCGTGCTCCAGCGGACGGAACAGGTAAGGAGTGGCGAAGGTATTGTCTACAATCACCGGCAGGTTGTGGTCATGGGCGATCTTGGAGATGGCCTCGAAGTCGGGCAGGTCGGCGTTGGGGTTGCCGAAGGTCTCAAAGAAGACCAGCTTGGTGTTCTCCTGGATGGCCGACTCGAAGTTGGATGGGTCCGAAGGATCCACGAAGGTGGTCTCGATACCATCGCGGGGCAAAGTGTGCTTGAGGAGGTTGAAGGTTCCGCCGTAGATGTTCTTGGAGGACACGATATGGTCTCCGGTCTGGGTGATGTTCCGGAATGCATACTCCACTGCGGCTGCCCCTGATGCCACGGCCAAGCCGGCAGTGCCGTTCTCCAAGGCGGCGATCCTGTCCTCGAAGACCCCCTGGGTGGAGTTGGTCAGACGGCCGTAGATGTTGCCCGGATCCTTCAGCGCGAACCGAGCTTCGGCGTGGTCGAAGTCGTGGAAGACGTAGCTGGTGGTGGCGTAGATGGGCACGGCCCGGGAATCAGTGGCAGGGTCGGCCTGCTCCTGGCCCACGTGGAGCTGAAGCGTCTCGAAATGGTACTTGTGCGGGTTCTGGTCGGTCATGTCGATTCCTATCTGTTGGTGACGTGCGTCCTCTTGTAAGTTCTTGAATGTGACCATAAGCGGCCCAAGCCCACCTGTTCAAGCCAAAAAGGACTTTTCGGTATCGTCCTTTTTTATAACAGCTTCCAAAAGGCTGAAAGCGGGCCTTTTTGTCTCCACATTGCACACGCGGCAGTACCCGTTTAATCCCTCCGCTGTAGAGTCGAGTAAGCAACGGAGAAAGCTTCGATGCGGACAGCCTCAGCAGGCATGAAGGAGTTCAAAAGATGGCCGGACAGACGGACGATCAGAACAGGCTCTACCAGCGCGACAACAAGTACATCCCCCGAGTCGCCGCTGTGCATGACATGTGCGGGTATGGCAAGTGCTCGCTGACGGCCGCCATCCCCATTCTTTCGGCGGCCGGATGCGACGTTTGCCCGGTGCCTACAGCCCTGTTCAGCGCGCACACCATGTTCAAGGACTACACCTTCCACGACACCACCGAGATGCTGCCGAGATACCTGGATGCCTGGCAGAAGGAGGGTGTCGACCTGGACGGGATCTACAGCGGGTTCCTGGGCAGCGCCGAACAGGTTGACATTATTCAGCGCATGTATCGGGAATACCCCAAGGCCCTGAGGCTGGTCGACCCGGTAATGGGCGACGGTGGATCAATGTATCCCACCTACACCGAGGAGATGTGCCGGGCCGTGACCAATCTGGTTGATGGAGCCGACCTGCTCATGCCCAACTTGACCGAGGTCAGTCTGCTGACCGGCATCGACTACGAAGGCCAGGACCTCGACGATGCCCAGGTTGGTGAGCGTCTGGGCCGTCTGCTGGACATGGGCGCAAAAAACGTCATCATCAAGGGCATCGACCGGAAGGACGGCAAGCTGCGCAACTTCGTGGCCTCGGCGGATCATGGCGGAGTCAGCGAGCGCACCGAGCTGGTCCACGACAAGCTGCCCTTCATGATTCACGGCACCGGTGATGCCTTCGCCTCCAGCCTCTGCGGGGCGCTCTTTACTGGACGAGGCTTGGCCGATGCCGCCCGAATCGCCGGCGAATTCGTCCGCTCGGCCATGCAGCACACGCGCAATCAACCCGACTATCAGCAACGCGGGGTCAGTTTTGAGCTGGACCTGGGGCAGATGACTGCTCTGGTGCAGGAGCTGTGAGCCCAAGGTCGGCGAAAGCGGCATAAGAGTCTGGGCATTTGTCAAAGGTGGAAGACCAAGGTGGATGAATAAAACCTAGACCGCCTTAATCGGCGCATTCTTGCCGGCCAGATACGTGGTCGACAATGTGACAAATCAGTCATAGAGCGACCCGGACACAGCAGACCGGAAGGCGTTGCCAGCGAATTCGCCGACGGTACCTTCCGGTCTCTGTTATCTCTTTATTCCTGGGTTCTTAGTTGCCTGATGCTCTGCTCCCTTCGCTTATTTTTCTCTATGTGTATCGTGCGTTTCGGTTTCCTTGGTTTCTGTTTTACTTAGTTCCGCTTTGCTTGCTTACACTTTCTTTCGCTTCTGTTTCAGTTCTTCTTGCCTCTGCCGACTCTGCCTGGTGTAGAGATGAATGCAATCGATACAGCATCAGCATCGGGAATCCACTCGTTCATCCACTTTCGTGCGTGCGCAGGATCATTCGACCACATGCCTGGTTCGGCTAGTCACCGACTTCCTTCCAGTGGTCTCCTAGAAACATGGACACACAAGAACTGACTAGAGCAAATAATCTCCGCACAGCCATAAACAACAGGGGTGGCAGAACCGATGCCGACATTATGATCACAGACCCATTGGTCGCGCGACCCATAAGAGCTCTGCCCGATTCCAAGAGATCCTTCGACAACCCAGAAAACACACGAACTAGTGGAGCAAGGTTTAGTACGAACAACGATGAATCCATCGACATAGAACTGGCAGATATTGAACGACAGATCAGAGTCAGTGGCATAAACAGCCGAGAGCTCGGACGTTTGGGTGAGGATTACGCCTGCCAGTGGCTGCGGCAACGAAACTGGAAGATTCTAGCCCGCAATTGGAGAAGCAGATTCGGCGAGTTGGACATCATCGCTCTGGATCCCGAGGCGACTCTGGTATTCGTAGAGGTCAAGACCAGGCGCACCGGTCGGTTCGGATCCCCAGAACAGGCTGTCGGCCCGCGCAAGCAGATCCACCTGCGTCACGCAGCAGTCCAATGGCTGATAAGCCACGACCGAGAACCCAACGCACGGCATCGCAGCACCCGATTCGATGTCATCAGCCTGTCAGTCAAGTCCGACCCTGGCAGAAGCATGTATTCCGAGGGTGCCCATCCCCTGACTTCCTGTCAGACATCCGCCGAGACTGTCAGAGGATCCAACCATTCGGGCAGGGGCGGATGGAAACCGGGATCAGTCTTCCTCAGGCACACCAAAGAGGCCTTCTGATGCGTCTTGGATCTGCTGAATCCGTAGGATTGATAGGGCTCAAGGCCTTTCTCATTCACGTGCAGTCCTTCATCTCCCCAGGACTGCCCTACTTCTCCATCATCGGGCTGCCGGATGCCTCCTTGTCGGAGTCGCGGGAACGGGTCAAATCCGCCTGCTCGGCCTGCGGATTTCGGTGGCCGCAGACCAGAGTCACCGTCAACATGTCCCCTGCTTCAAAGCCTAAACACGGCTCCTCACACGACCTGGCCATTGCGACCAGCGTCCTAGAAGCCGGCGGTGCGCTGCCGACGGAAGGCCTGGATCATACAGTCATCTTGGGCGAGCTTAACTTGGATGGCACGATTCTGCCTATCAACGGTCTGCTGCCCATCCTGACGCAGGCCAGAGCTCAGGGAATCACGCGAGCCTTCGTCCCCGCAGACAACCTTGACGAAGCCCGTCTGGTTCCCGATATTGAGGTTGTCGGACTGCGTCACCTGGGCCAGCTCATTCAGGCCTTGGGCGGGCGAAGCAGAATCGCCGTCCCTGAAGCAGACGGCCATAAGAAAGCCGACGAGCCAACCGCCATAGCGAGTGTGCACACTAGGAACTCAGCTCATAATGTCAACTCCCCCGCCAATGCCGAACCAGCTCCACCGAAGCCGGACATGGCTGACGTGATTGGCCAGGAGGAGACCAAATGGGCCATGATGGTGGCTGCAGCCGGCGGCCACCACATGCTCATGGTCGGTCCTCCAGGAGCCGGCAAGAGCATGCTTGCGGAACGGCTTCCCAGCATCATGCCCGCTCTGGATGCTGTTCAACAGCTTGAGGTGGCTTCCATCCGATCCCTATGCGGCACGCTGAGCCAGTATGGGATTACCAATGTGCCACCCTTCGAGGCCCCTCATCATACGATCTCCATGGCGGCCATGGTCGGGGGCGGGGCCGGACTGGCCACCCCTGGTGCCATCACCCGTGCCCATCGCGGAGTCCTCTTTATGGATGAGGCGCCGGAATTCTCTCCAAGGGTGATCCAATCCCTACGCGAGCCCATGGAGATCGGGCGGATCTTCTTGTCCCGGGCCAAGGGCAGCACCACCTTCCCGGCTCGTTTCCAGCTGGTCATGGCCGCCAACCCCTGTCCTTGCGGATATGGATACGGCACAGGCGAGCGCTGCACCTGCACGCCCCGCGAGCGCCTCCGTTATTGGAACAGGCTGTCAGGACCCATCATGGACCGCATCGACATCCAGACCACGGTCCCCCCGGTGATCGACCCGGGATTCGACGATCACCGTCCACGCCAGCACAGCGTCCAGATCCGCAAGCGTGTGACACGTGCACGCCAGACGGCAAAAGAGCGTTTCCACAAGGAAGGCTGGACCTGCAACGCCCAGATCAGCGGAGAATGGCTGCGTCAGAACACATCTTCCAAGGCGCGTTCGATCGTGGATCAAGCACTGCGCAGACAGCGGATCAGTCTGCGAGGGGCCGACAGGACCATGCGCCTGGCATGGACTCTGGCAGACCTGGACGGACGGCCCAGCCCCGGTGCCGACGATGTGACCACCGGCATCCTACTCAGGACAAGGGCCGTCTGAGATGACCAAACCCTTGATGAAAACCATGCCAGCAGACCAACCGCGACCGATGACCATGGTAGAAGGTGACTGGCTTGCCAGAGCTGTGCTGACCCTGGCTGCAGACGGTCCGGATGCCTTCATGATCAGCTGTCTGCTGGGCTCGAACCAGGCGGCCGACCTTTGTCGAAATCTGATCGAACTAAGGGCACCGAACCACTCGGATGGCGACGGCCCTCATGATGCTGCTCGCGCTAGACTAGACGAACGCTTTCTGAAGGGGACGGCTCGATGGGGGCGACGAACGAGCACTGAAGACCTAACTCGGTTCCATAAGATCAGTGACTCCTGGCGAAGACGCCTAACACCCTTGCTGGCCATGGACACTGACCAGGTGCGGACCATGATGACTGGTGGAGGTCGGTTCTGGGTGATGACCCCTGGCGACCCCTGCTGGCCAGGTCAGGTGGGTGACCTGGCACGTCGCTCTGATTGGGCCCCTCCCCTCTGCCTGTGGGGACAAGGCAATCCTGAAGCCTTGATCTGCTGTGACCGCCCCTTGGCCGTAGTCGGATCAAGGACATGCGACGAGTATGGCCGGTCCACCGCCCACCAGATAGCCATACAGGCTGCTGGTAAAGGCCACCTGGTCGTCTCCGGCGGGGCCATGGGCACGGATGCCGCCGCCCACTGGGGAGCATTGGCAGCTGGCGGCGGACGAACGGTGGCCGTTTTCGCTGGAGGCTTGCTGCATATGGGTCCCAAACGCAACAGTCGTCTGTTTGAAAACATTGAGGCAGATGGTGGCGCACTGATCAGCGAGCTACCGCCAGGCACTATCCCCGAGGCACGGCGGTTCCTGCTGCGCAACCGAATCATCGCCGCTCTGGCCTCCGACATTGTAGTGGCACAGGCACGACACCGATCCGGCGCGCTGAACACAGCCAACTGGGGCGTGGAATTGGGCCGTCGTGTACTGGCTGCCCCCGGAAGAATCGACCAGCCAGAAAACACCGGCTGCAACAGACTCATCCATGAGGGCAAGGCGGAGTTGCTCCTGTCGGCGACCGATATCCAAGACATCTGCCATCCCGCCCATGCACCTATCCACCCTGACAAATCCGTTCAACATGGAACCGGCGTTTCAGTCAAAACCACCAAAGATCATGAGAACCACCGAGCAATTCGACAGCCCACGCAGCGCACACCACCGCTTGACTCCGATCATCCGACCCAGACCAGCCACGGCAGTCAACTGCCCTCAACCACACTCAAACAATCTCGGACATATAGAGACAGGCTTTCGGCCCGCTCTCAGGGCAAACAGGATTCTTCAACCCCGCCATCAAATCCAGCTATGGACCATGAATGGGAAAAAGCCGGCGATGAGCGCCTAACCAAGGCAGAGACCGCAGTGCTGGTGGCGATCCGCAACTGTCAGCGTCAGAATGGTCCACCCATGACGGGACAGCTTCGTGTTCAGCTCGCCAATCAGGGACATGAGCTCTCCGTGAGGCAACTGATGCAGCTGCTGGGATCCCTGGAAATTCGTGGTCTGGTCAGTCTGCAGGACGGATGTGTGGTAGCCGAAGATCCGAAGACCTGAAGAGTCAGGCCTTCCAGCGACAGCGATCCAAATCCACCACCCAACCATCGGCACCAGCTGATTCGTCACTAAGGGGAGGAACAAAGTGAACACCCTCATCCTCCAGCAGTTGACGCTGACGCTCCGGACCACCAAAGGCGAATCCTGGTGCCAGCGAACCATCACGAAAGACCACGCGATGACAGGGAATCACCCCAGGTTCGGGATTGTCATGAAGCGCATAACCTACGAACCTGGCGTTGCGCGGATGACCTGTCAGGGAGGCGACCTGACCATAGGTGGCGACCTTGCCACGAGGGATCCGTCTAACGACCTGATAAACCTGCTGGGAGAAGGAAAGTTCGGTCATAAGACTCATTCTGCCCGCGTAAGCAGACATAGACCGGATGAGGGTGCCGCTATCAATAGGTCGTGACAGTATCGTTGGTATGAATCCCCAGAAGGTCAGAAACCGCTATGATGCCGTCATCGTCGGAGCTGGAGCGGCCGGATTGTCAACAGCTCTGGGCCTGTACAGAGCTTTAGAGAGCAAAAAGAGCAAGAGCGACTTATCTCCAAAGGTCTTGGTCGTCTCCAAACTACAGCCCCTACGCTCCCACACCGGCTCAGCAGAAGGCGGCATCGCGGCCAGTCTGGGCAACCAGGAAAAAGACGACTGGCATTGGCACTACTACGATACCGTCAAGGGCGGCGACTGGCTGGCTGACCAGGATGCGGTACGGATTCTGGCCGAGCAGGCCCCGGGCATCGTCATCGAACTGGAGCATGACGGAGTGGCCTTCTCAAGGACCGAAGACGGGCACATCGCCCAGCGGAAGTTCGGCGGCCATACCGCTGATTATGGCGGCCATCCAGTCAGGAGAGCCGCCTATGCAGCAGACCGTATCGGCCACCAGATTCTCCACGCCCTCTGGCAGCAGTGCCTGCGTCATGGAGTCGAGTTCGCCGAGGAATGGTATGTGACCGATCTGGTCCTTGACCCGCCCACTGATGAGGAACCCGGCGGCCATGCCCAAGGACTAATCGTGCTGGATACCCATGCCGGCAAGCTGCAGGCCATCCAAGCCGACAATATCGTTCTATGCACGGGCGGAGCCGGCCGACTCTTCCATACGACCTCCAACTCCTGGGATCTGACCGGTGACGGCATGGCGCTCGCCCTACAGGCTGGTCTGCAGTTGGAGGATGTGGAGTTCATCCAATTCCATCCCACCGGCCTGGGTCACACTGGCATCCTGCTGTCGGAGGCCTCCCGCGCAGAAGGCGGCGTGCTCAGGAACTGCCAAGGACGGGCGTTCATGCAGGACTACGCGCCGGGACACGGCGACCTGGCCGCCAGGGATGTAGTCAGCCGTTCCATTGTGGCCGAGATTGATGCAGGTCGCGGAGTGGCCGATCCATCAGACCCGGACGGACCTCATGATTGCGTCTGGCTGGACATGACCGGCATTGACGCCCAGCGCATGACCAGTCTGCTCCCCCAGGTCACCGAGACCATCCACCGCTACGCCCACCTGGATCCCACTGTGGACATGGTTCCGGTCAAACCCACCGCCCACTACACCATGGGCGGCATACCCATCACAGATCGTGGCCGCGTCTATCGCTGGCAGGATGGCCGCCGTCGAATCGTCGACGGACTGTATGCCGCCGGGGAATGCTCATGCGTCAGCGTTCACGGGGCCAACAGGCTAGGCGGCAACTCCCTGCTGGACGCCTGCCTTTTCGGCACCAGAACCGGACAGACCATCGCCACCATCATGGCCAATGCCGACAAGCCAAAGGACATGACCGACGCGCCTACGCTCGCACAGGCACTGCGAAGGCGTCAGACCTTCATGGACAAGTTGCTGGCTGTAGAGAGTGATGCCGAGTCCTCGGAGTCAACATTGACCAACAACCAAAACGAAGAATCCGACCCCAATGGCGGTGCCAGCCCGAACAACCCTTACGCGTTAATGGGTCGGCTGGGACGTCTGATGGAGGAGGCCGTAGCCGTCCGCTGCGATCAGAGCAGCATCGAAAAGGGTTTGCGTGGCATTGATCGACTGGATGCCGATGCCAGGCAGTTGCGTGCGCACAGTGGCACAGCAGTGCTCAACCAAGAGGTGACCGCCATCATGGAGGTAGACAACCTGCTGACCCTGGCCCGGGCCGTACTGAACGCCAGCCTGAAACGTAAGGAATCTCGCGGTGCCTTGTACCGGAGCGATTATCCGCAACGCGACGACGAACACTACCTGGCCCACACTATGATCGACGCCAGGGAAGTTGTCTCCTGGCAGCCTGTTCATATCGTTGACATGCCTCCTAAGGGCCGCAATTACTGATGGACCCTGAGTTCAGCCTGTTCCGACAGACACCTGCTCGACACCTATGCTGGTCAGTCAGGGATTAGGATGGAGGCCGCGCATATTAGTGGGCATCGGGCCACATCCCAAACAAGGACAGGAGCAACCGTGACATCACAGTCCACAGGCTCAGACGGATCCAAGGCATCAGCATTGGACCGCGATCCCCGTCCGGTGACCTTCCGAATAGCCCGGTTTACCCCACGACCTCAATCAGAGCGTCCGGCGCGAACCAGCCCATTCGCCAAGAGCAACCCCTTTGCCGCAGCGGGTACCCGACGAGCACGAGGACGCCGCTGGACACAGGAGTACACGATCCGCATTGCCCCACAGCGCACTGTTCTCGATGCCCTTCTGCAGATCAAGCGAGAGGTGGATCCCACACTGAACTTCCGGTACTCCTGTGGGCATGGCATGTGCGGGTCGGATGCCGTGCTCATCAACGACCGTCCGGATCTGCTCTGCACAGCCACCATCGCCGACTGCTTGTCTGCATCCGAGACCATGCCGAACGCATACGCCTCATTCGGTGTAGCTAATGGAAGTCCACAAGTTCAACAGCCTCCAGCTTTCCGCCGAACCGGCACGGCGACCACCGCAACGACCACATCCTCGTCGGCATTGCACTCAGATTCGGGCATAGGCTCCAGAGCCACAGGCCCTAAAGCCATAAACCCTTCTGGAACCTCAGACCATACAGAAACCACAAACCATACAGGCACCACACACTTTACAGAAACTTCAGACCCTGACAAATCTTCAGTGATAGAGATCCGTCCGCTCCCCGGCTTCACCCCACTCAGAGACCTGATAGTGGACACCGACACCATGTTTGAACAGATTCGACGCTTTATGCCTTATCTGCTTCATGATGATTCCTCTGCCGAAAGCCGCCAAAATCACCACGAATCCGATCAACCAGAGACCCAGGATTCGGCGCAAAACCCGTTAACAAAAGCCATCAGCCAAACAGCTAAGGCTAAGGTGGTCGACGCAGAACCGGCGTCAGAATACCGGCAGACTCCGGAAGAGCTGGCCCGGTATGAACTGCTCAGCACCTGCATCGCTTGCGGACTCTGCCAGGGCGCCTGTCCTATTTATGCGGGCGGCGAGGCCTTTGTCGGCCCGGCGGCCATGATTGCAGCGGCTCGATTCATCAACGATTCCCGCGACAGCCATCGACAGGAACGTCTAGAGGCCATTGACCAGGTGGACGGAATCCAGGCATGCCAGTCCATACGGGCCTGCACCCGACCCTGCCCCAGAGGCATCGACGTGGGTGAAGAGATGTGGAAGCTAGTCGAAGCCGTCAAAGAGTAGTCAGACTCGTACGCACACAGGTCAGCATGAGCATTCGACAGGCTTGTGCCCTCTGGTCGTTACCATGGTTAGCATGGACAAAACCTCGTACAACAACATCGCCAGAGGATGGGAATTCGCCGAGGCAAGCGCTCTGAACGTCGAATCAGACAAGTTGCAGACCTTGCGAGACAAGGCTTCGGAGGCCGGATTCGCACAGTGCTCCCGGTCTCAAGGCGCCTTTCTGCAGTTTTTGGCTGGCCGGAACGCTCCGGCATCCATCATCCTGGTCGGCAACGGCTCTGTGGTCGAAGCCCTGCGCCTGATGACGGGCCTGCATGGTCATGGCCAGTTCACCGCCGTCGACTCCACAGCCCAAGGCACCTCACTGGTCAAAAAAATATTCGCGGGCATGGAAAAAGCCCACCCTGGAATGAGGCTGCGGGCAGTCAATGCGGCTGCCAAAACCTACTTCCCCAAGCTCAACCCCAGCGACTACGACCTTATCGTCGTCTCAGGCAATGGGGACAACTACCAACAGGTCATGGACCAGGCTCCGCGCCTGCTCAAGGACCGAGGACAGGTGATCTTCACGGATGCCTTCGATCTGCTGAAGGATCCGGTCAAGGGCGGCGTACTCAACCCGGCCAACAGGTCCGCCAAAACAATCACCTTACGGACCATCATGGAAGCCATAAGCAAAGACGATGCCTGGGAATCCTGTCTGCTACCCATTGGCACAGGTATGATCATGGCCACCCGCGCCCGCTGACCGCCGCCCGCCTATTATTTATCAGTCACGGTGGCGCAGGATGACTTCGACAGCCTCATCAGGATCATCAGTGCGGATGACCAGATCGGGGTCCAGCTCAGAAATCATGCCCCTCTGCTGCACTGTGTCTGACATCCAGTCAAAGAGCCCCTGCCAGTAGACCCTGTCGAAGAGGACGATGGGCATGCTGGGCGCCTTATGTGTTTGGACAAGCGTCAGCACCTCAAACATCTCGTCCAGGGTGCCGAACCCACCGGGGCAGACGATGATGCCCGAGGAGTATTTCATGAACATCATCTTGCGTACGAAGAAGTAACGGAAGGTGATGCCCAGATTCACCCAGCGGTTGAGCCCCTGCTCCATGGGCAATTCGATGCCCAGGCCGACGGACTTGCCGCCGACCTCAGCAGCGCCCTTGTTGGCCGCTTCCATGATGCCAGGCCCTCCCCCGGTGATGACCGCCATACCGGCCTTGGCCAGGTCGCCGCCCATCTTGCGTGCAGCAGCATAGGTGGGATCCTCCCTGCCGGTCCGAGCTGAGCCAAAGATGGCGGCTGCCGGTCCCAGCTCAGCCAGTGCACCGAACCCGTCGACGAACTCAGCCTGGATGCGCAGCACCCGCCAGGGGTCCATATGCAGCCAGTCCGTATCGCCGCCTGACGAGAGCAAACCAGCGTTGGCGTCCGCCTCGGGAATCATGGGCCCGCGCATGATGACCGGACCACTGTGGTAGGTCCTGCCCAGGTCCGGGCCTTCATCGTCATTGTGATTGTCAACCATATCCGCCATGTACGCATTCCTTCATCGGGCCCCGATCCGAAGGACCCGCTCGATCCTGTTCCGGCTTTCATGATAGCGGCCCCCGCCGCCCGGCTGACGGCAAGACCAGCGTGTGAAAGTGGCCAGCGGGCACGATAAAGCAATCCGTCCAGCGCATTTAAGATGAACGACAAGACCGTACAAACCCAATGGATATGCCTATAATCGCCCCTGCCGCTTTGCCAGCGCTCGACAAATCAGTCTCGAAACACTCGTTTGCTTCCGACAATGATTATTGAACCACACGGTAAACTTTTGACTTTGTCGCTATTTGCATTCTCAAGAAACAACAATCAACGTTCCAGGAATGTTTATTTACCGATCTCCACTCTCTGAATTCAAGTCAACAGCGCCTCCCAGCTGAATTGAGTCCAACCGACCTGCTTCTTTGCCAGTGGACTCAATGAGCAGCGAAAGATCCCCCTCTTCTTGAGGAACTATGAGCAGATCGCCGCGTCCTCCAGCAAATATCGTTCCAGGCAAACCACCCAACACCAACCGACCCAGATTGGTATGCTCCCCGAAAGCAGTCACCTGCAGACCCTGACCCTGCATGCGGACTATCGTTGATCCACGTTGCTGAGCTTGCGCTAGAGCTGACCGAGAAATGCGTAGCCAGAGGCAGCTGCCGGGCGGGCAGGTTACGGGCAGCCGCTGGTCTTCGAAAATCGCCCGACTTGCGCTCTTTCGCAGCATCGTCAGATCTTGCGTGCGCAAAGTCCAGTCTGCAATGGGTTCGCCTACCAGTAGTTCAATCGTTCCAGTCGGCTCACCCCAAGTCTGCCATGTTCTGATAGTCAACCGATCCGTTGCCTGTAAGGGCCCCAGCCAAAGCGTGGACTCATAAGGGGTGATTGTTCCTATCTGGCAGCCGTTAAGTTCAACTTCGCACTTGCACTGGCAGCCCTTGAAGTGCAAGGCTCCGACCGACAACAAGCTCTCTTCATCCAGCATTCGACCCGAAGATGCATTCTTAATTCTCGACCGAGACCTTGTACCAGCCTCTGCCGGGTATGAAACCGACAAACTTGGCAGGGAACGGGTATATGTCACCACCCTGGGCCAATAAGACGCCGACCAGCCCCCAAAGCCCATTCGGGAAACCGGATCTCGCCCCGGAAGGACCACATCGGCTTTTCCTCCTGGCGACGACCAGCGTTTAATCTCAGTTACTTGCCATCCTGAATTCAGGGGCAAGATGTCATGCACGGCCAACACGCCGGATAAACCCCGCCCAGCTGACAACCTAAGGGCTTGCAATCTCGTGTCATCGAAATTGGAGTGCCCCCAGATGCCTACTCTTATGGACAAGAGCGGATCCCCATCATCAGTTCGTTGGATAGCTGAGCCGTCCAATGGCATCCAGTAATCACCGCCGCCGTTTGCTACCCAGGGCATCACCAGATCCCCCCATTGCAGGCCAACCACATCTGCTGCCTGCCGCAGGACCATCCCGCGAATTCCGTCGGGACTGCAACGCGTACTATACAGACCACTGCCAGACCACAGACCTTGCTCTTCCAGCATAGGTAGCCTGCTGCCTGGAATCGACGCAGACGGGGAAGACCATACCTGGTCACATTCAGCCTTGCCCACCGATTCCAACCGAACGATGGGTGCATGCGAGGACTGCACCCTCGTAACCGGCTGACCCAACTGTACAGTAATTGACTTCTGGCCTTCTGGAGTAGTCATCATAATTTGGAAAATTCCATGCTTTCCAGAAAGGACCAATCCGTTGACAGGTTTATCTCCCAACCCGGTATCCTGGACGGAATCCTCACAGGCGTCAGCCAGGGGATGCCAGATCAAGTCCCCGTCAATCCGCATCTTATCCAGCGACGTATCGGCAGGAAACGCTAAACGCAACCAAAGGGGACCAGGTATCATATCGGGAGCATCCACTTGCACTCGTACCCCGGTCTTCTCGTCGAATTCAAGTCCTGTCAATTCACCACTAGTGGCTTCCAAAAAACAGCCTGACCCCAGAGGGAGATCTCGTACCAGCATCACTCCGGTCTTCGCCGGCAGGGGCCATCTGTCAGGTGAACCATTGCCTCTTTCGGCCTCCAGCTCCAAATTCTGCTCACTCACATTGGTCAAGGTCAGCAATTTGCCGCCACCGGCCAAATTCAGGAGACCCAATCCCAACTGCGGATCATCCAGGCTGAGCGGACGACCTTCAACTCGAATTGTACTGGCAAAGCTGGCGATTGCCTCCTCATCCGCCACTTGAGCCATGCTCAGCCGGTCTCCCAATGCATTGATGATTGCACTCAATCGACGTGCCTGATCGGCCTCGGGTCGCTCGCCGCCGGCAGGGTCGACAGCTCCGCCGAAGTCGTAGTCGGCTGTCATAAAGGCCTCTAACGAACCCCAACTGTTGACGGAGGTTCCGTAATCGAAATCCCAGCCAGACACCTGCAGGTAAGGTCCTATGAAGGCCGCTCCCGATCCAACCAAACGCCTCAGCGTGCGATGCACGCGGTTAGTCTCCGTCACAATCAGGGGTGCTCCACGCCTACTGGCGGCATGACGGTAATAACGCACCTGACGATCAAAATCCGGATCGTCATCATCAGGATAGAGGTTGACAGCGGGCGCCACCGTTGCAGCGTCAGCGCCGGCACGAGTCATATCCCCCTGACCAGCACAGACGACAATGGGCACACGCACCCCCATTTCCCGCATCATGGAGGCCAGTGAGCCAATGTATCCAGTTGGATCCTCACAGTCGAAAAAGTCCAGTTCGTTATCCGCCTGGACCATGATCACGGGTCCTCCAAGGCCGTGTCCAGCATATTGTTGGCGCGAAATAATGGGGATAATTTGCTGATACCAGGTTCTGACAGCCTCCAGGAAGGCCTCATCGTGCTGCCGGGCTCGAATCTTAGGATCGGTAAGCACCCAGGCTGGCAGACCCCCGCCATCCCATTCTGCACAGATATAGGGGCCTGGCCGGATCAAAGCATAGAGACCGGCACGTTTGGTCATGCGTAGAAACTCCTCGATGTCCAAACGACCTGAAAAGTCAGCTTTGCCCGGTTCCCTCATATGCAGGTTCCAAGGCGTATAGACATCTATGACCTGATAACCCAGCCGTTTAACCGCATTCAGACGCTGCTCCCACTGACTTCGGGGTATACGAAAGGGAAAGACCGAGGCACACAGCAGAACCCTTGCTTTTCCGTCAATCCACAAACGCCCTTGAGTCAAAGCTACTGGATCGGGTGAGCCCTTCCTGGCATTTGAGACCGCCAAGTCCGGCGCAACATAACCGAATCGACCGTCCGACTCCTGATTCATGATCGGACCTACAGGTGCTCCAGAGGCATTCGAAGTCATCGCTGTTCTTCTCATCATTCCTATGCCTTTCGCCTTGTTGCAAAACAAGACAAACCTTGGTGTTTACTTGATTCCTGCTGATCCGGCGAACATCCCCGACTCGTACAGATATCTCTGGGCAAAGTAGTAGACGATAAGCACAGGCAGGATAAGGATCAGCGCTCCTACCATGATCATGTTCCAAGGCGGTGTCTGCACGCTGGAACTCTGGCTCGAAAGCACCTGCAAGCCTAACGCCAGAGGCATTTTATCCTCATCATTGATGTAGAGCAGGGGCCCAAAGAAACTCCCCCAGTTGGATGAAAATGTGAAGACGCACACTGCCGCCAGGACAGGGACCATCATAGGCAGGATAATTCTGGTGAAAATCCTAAAGTATCCCAGGCCGTCAATCTCCGCTGCCTCATCAAGTTCCGTAGGGATACGAGTGATGAACTGACGCATAAGAAAAACGTTGTAAGCGTTGGCGAAGAGATTCGGAACGATCATAGGCAGGAGCGTGTTGATCCATCCGAGCGTTCTGAAGAGAATGAACTGAGGAATCATAAGCACCTGGCCGGGTATCATCATCGTCGATAGAACCAGGATGAACAGGATGTTCTTGCCTGGTGCATGCAGCCTGGCAAACCCGTATGCGACCAATGCCGAAGAAAACGTCATAAAAATGCAGGCAGGGATGACGATTATCAGAGAATTGAGAATGAATCTGCCAATAGGAAGTCCAGAGCTGAAGACGCGGATGAAATTCTCCCAGTGCCACTCCCCTGGCAGAAAAGTAAACTTCATGGCTTTGGTCGTTGCGTCAGAGCTTAAAGCAATGGACACGACGAAGACCAGTGGGGCACAAAGAATAGCGGAGACTACGGTGAGAATGGCGTAACGCCTGGCCTTGCCGCCAAAATCAGAACGGGTATTCACTTCTTTACCTCCGACTCATAAAACACCCAGGCATCCGAGGACTTAAGCACCGCTGCCGAAATTACCATGATGATGACAAAGAGTATCCAAGCCAGGGCTGATGCATAACCCATATGAAAATCCTTGAACGCGGACGTATAGATATAAGGCACCATCATCTGGCTGGCATTGTCTGGACCACCCTGGGTCAGGATGTAAACCTGGTCAAAGACCTGGAAAGCGCCGATGATCCCTGTGACCAGATTGAAGAATAAAATAGGTGTGATCATTGGGAACGTTATGCTCCAAAACAATCTGTAGTGACCTGCCCCATCAATTTCAGCCGCTTCGTACAGTTCTTTTGGTACGCCATTAATGGCCGAAATAAGCAGGATCGTTCCCCCTCCAACCTGCCAGATGGACAGAAGGATTATGGCAGGAATAACCCAGTTGGCATCCAACAGCCAGGCAGGACCCTTGATGCTGAACAGGCCCAGCAAGGCATTGACTGGTCCATCTTCAGGCTTGAGCAACCATTTAAAAATCAATCCTGCTGCCACAAGCGGCACCAATGAAGGCAGATAAATGATGGTGCGGTAAATGCGTTTACCACGAAAGTCATGAGAAAGCAGATTGGACAAGTACAGGGCGATGAGCAGGGAGACAGGTACAGAGACTATAGCGTAATAGAAAGTGTTTCTGAGCACTTTCCAAAAAAGAGGATCAGCAGTAAGAGCCTTGGCATAGTTGCCAAGACCCACCCAGTTGGGTTTCTGAAATGAATCCCAATCGGTAAACGACAGATACAGCGAAGAAAACATAGGCACCGCAGTGAAAACTACAAAGCCGATAATCCACGGAGATATACATACGTAAAAGAACAGGGTCTCCCTAGTGCTCCGTTTCATTCCTCGACGCGAACCACGATGACGACGACCTATGGATGCGGATATACTCATACAAATCACCTCTTGACGATGTAAAAACACGACGGCAGGCGCATCTGACTTGGCGCAACAGAGCACTGCGGGTAAAAAGGCGCTGCGGATCCGGCCATTATGCGCCGGATCCGCCAGCTGCCTGGAACTGGACTGACCCTGCTACTTGTTCAGAGCCTGCTCCAATGTCTTTTGAGCTTTATCCAAGCCAGTTTTGACATCCTGCTTGCCGTTCCAGGTTTGGGACATACCATCGGACATGGCTTTGGTGATCTGTGACCATTCTGGCGTCAACGGCGGAGCATAGGTCATCGAGGTAGATCTGGTGAAAGCAGTCAGATCCAATCCATTCTTATTCCAAGATGCCTGGGTAAAGGACTTGTCCTTGGCCGCAGCAAGGTTCGCTGGCATGTCGAGCCCGCTCTCGGCGATAGGCCGCTGTCCCTCTTTCGAGGTCAGATATTTCACAATCTTGATTGCATCATCCTTATGCTTGCTCTGAGAAGAGACCGTAAGGGCGTTGAAGAACATGGGTACAGCAGTCTTCTTGCCATGCCACAGGGGTGCAACTCCCCAGTTGAATTTGGCATCCTTAAGTGAGGAGATGTCCCAGAAACCAGTCACATTCATGGCTGTCTTACCTTGCGCGAACAGGGGGTCAGCGCCTGAATCCGTGATCTCCTGCGGCTTGGGAATGACCTCATACTTGTACATAAGATCTTGATAGAACTGCATGGCTTCAACATTCTCAGGCGAATTCACCACTGGCTTGCCATCTTTGTCGAGAATACGGCCGCCGTTTTGATAGATCCAGGTCATATACCAGGCCCACCAATCACCTTCGCAGTAGGCCCACTGAGTGGTCTTGCCATTCTCACGCTTGACCAATTTCTGGGCGTTGGTCAAGAAGGTATTCCAATCCCACTTTTCGCTGGGGTATTCCACACCAGCAGCATCGAAAATGTCCTTGTTATAGAAGATCACCGCTGGTGCCGCCCTGTCAGGAGCCCCATAGAGCTTGCCTTTATATGTATAGATCTTCTGATTGGTTTTGCCATAGTCTCGAGCGACGTTCGGGAAATCTGATGTCAAATCAGCTAGCTGACCACGACTGGAATATGCGTTGATATTATCAGCCATTTCCAAAATATCGGGTGGTGTTCCGCCTGAAAACATAGTCTGGATCTTGGTATCGTAATCCTTGGCTATATACTGAAGTTTGACGGGGATATTGGGATATTTCTTCTTAGCCAGGCTCAGGCGTTTCTGCATGACGCGTTTGTCGATATCACCACCCCAAATCGTTAGGACCAATTCATCCTTGCTGGCGCCATTGCTGCCCCCACAAGCCGCCAGTGAAGACACCATGGACACTGAAGCAAGTACCGCCAGGATCGCGGTCAGGCCTTTCTTCTTCCAGGACCTCATTGAAACCTCCTTGGTTCAAGGAATCCTTGATTCTCATATATTGCCGGATGTCTGGGCTTCAACGTACCAACCATCCGACAGGATTTCGACTCAGCAGAGATGCTTACTGAATCGAATCAGCTAATCGCCAGTAACAATATATCGCGCATAACTTATACGTGTCAAATATTGTTTTTATTTACTATGGCCTGCTTATATAAGCTGAAGAAGTCATAGCATGGTTTAAGTCAGAAGAACGATAGGTAATGAACTATATGTACTGAATTGTTGGATTGGCGAATCCAGCTGCATTGTTCGTTGGTTGGAGACGGCAATCAATTTCCTATGGTTCGGCATCGACAGCATAAACAGAAGAAAGACGAAGGTAGAATTCATGGTCACAATGCGTGATGTCGCCGCTTTGGCTGGTGTATCACAGGCCACAGTATCCTATGCTTTGAACGGGGACCCTATGATTTCCGAGGCCACACGTTCACGAGTCATGGCAGCGGCACAAGAACTCGACTACGCCGTTAACCTTTCCGCCAGAAACCTCAAGTCTGGTAAAAGTGGGGCTATCGGCTTGGTCGTCCAGGAAATTGCCAATCCATATGTCAGCCAGCTAGCTGACGCTATTTCAGAATATGCCTTAGGCAAGGGGCTACAAACAGTTATCCAACAAACCCTCTACCGTCGCGAGAGCGAAACCACAATTCTGGAGCATGTGATCAGCGCTTTCTGCGATGCAGTCATTTTCAGCCCCAGTAAGTTGACAAGCCGGCAGATCAAGGCGCAATTACACGGCAAACCCGCTTTACTCCTTTCCGCTCAAGATGAAAATCCCGAATATGATGTTCTGCAAACCCCAGGCAAAAGAGCAATGCGCGAAGCCACCGATTATCTATTTGCCTCTGGTTGCCGAAAGCCTGTTTTCTTTGGCATGCCCTACATACCCTTAACCAAATGCGTAAATCCACTGAACTCAGCCACGACCCGAGTCGCCGGCTATGAATCCTCACTGGTAAACCGCGGCATGAAACCAGGACCTCAACAGTTCATCAATCCTCCGGATTGGAGCCCCAGCACCAGTCGCCAAACCATGCTGGATTATATCGACTATGATCTTGCCTCCAATTGCGAAAGTTTACCGAGGAGCCGATGCGGCAATGAGGTAAGCTTTGACGCTGTGGTCTGCATCAACGATGCTGCAGCGCTTGGCGTCATCAGAGCGTTAATCGATAGGAATATCAGCATTCCTGATCAAGTATCCGTCATTGGCTTCGACGGTATCTCCCAGGGAGCCTTCATCGCTCCCAGTCTGAGTACTGTGGCCTTCGACTTCGACGATATGGCCCGGCAGGCTGTTGACACCCTGGTGATGCGCTTAGACGAAGCCTCCGGGAAGGCTCAAACCAAAACCAGGCAACAGCCCCAAAGACTTACAGCCCACTATCAACTGTTGCAACGTGAATCGACGAAGTCCCTCTAAAAATCCGAAACGACGATGATATACGTGTTCCATTGGTGACCATAGTCGCGACAGACAGGAGGACTATTAAACAATAGACATCCGAAACAGACCAAATGCAGGTCATGCCATGTCTTCGGCATGACCAAGTATCTGTCGCGCTAAAAGAAACTTTCATGACAATACTGCCAGCGGGATAGCAGCACACGACCGACAGTCGCAGTACAGTGCTTCACAGGAAAAGAACAGAAGATTAAGAAACCTTGCCAATAGCATGAATTGTCAAATGGAACAACCTCGGCTTAAATGACGGGGATCAGGTCCATCTGAACAATCCTCCTGAAACAGATGATGCCGTTGACCATCGGCAGAAGTATAAACAGGCTGAATCGGTTCCACTGAGTATGTGCCGATAATCCCAGACATGACAGTAATTGAGAAAAGAAGCCTAGCTCAACCCTCAAACTCTCTTATTGACCAGTGCCATAATTAACTTATGTTTCGTATTCAACGGTTCAACTTTCCTGTACTCTCTTAATATTAGTAAGAATCGGTGTTCTAAATTCACTCCACATCCCATTTGAAACTACGAACCGCCAAAAACACAAGCAATACAGTAACAGCAAGCACGATGGAGGTTGAAAGCATAGCGCCCGTTTGTTGCAGAGGATTTTTTGACGCCCAGAAAATAAGATCTCCAAATAGAGTCGAAGGAATCCATCTGATAACATTCGTCAACCAATCTGGAAGGATGGCGAAGGGTATGGCCAGACCGCTGAGGAACAAAGCCAACAATTGCACGAGAGTTCCCAAGTTGGTTGCCAACTGCGATGAGGAAAGACACCCGCCCATTAAATAACCCAGAGCAAGGAACATGACCAGGCCCAATAAGGACACGACAAAAACTCGACCAACATCCCTGAGCGGAAGCAGATTAAGCAATACTGAAGCGCCGACTATGGCAATGATCTGCACGGTCGCCATAATGAACCTTACAACCAGATACGTCATCAAATAGTCAGCTTTGCGGATGGGCGTAGTTGAAAGTACCCGAAGAGCTCCTGATTGCCTGACCTCGGCCAAAGGGCCTGCAGTCATTGTCAAAGCTGTACCGGTCACTGCCAGAAAGAGGGCCATGGGCATGACAAAGGGGCTGAAGTCCGGAGCATCAGCCTGCCCTTTCATCATCTCGGACATGAGAAGGAACATACCAGCCATGGCAAAAGGGAAAATTATGACAAAAATAAAGTATGAAGTGTTCCTGATTAGTTCACGAGTCTGTAGCGCCAACAGGGGGCGAAGGTCCCGTTTTTGTGTCATCTGGAGTCCTATCAAAAATGAGTATCGTCAACTATTCAAAATCATGCCCGGTCAGCCTTACGAAGGCATCATAAAGGCTTGGTTCGTTCATACGTAATTGGGAAACCGCAGGATTGCTTGACAGCACAGCAATAACCGGATCCGTATCGTCGGCACGTATCGAGATGGTTGTCTTATCAATAACTTTCGGTTCGCCGAAAGTTCGAAGCATGCTCACCAGATCCAATATTCCATCTGGGCTTACTTGGCAAGATATCAACGTCCCCTCGGCATATTTCCTTATGAGTTCCTCCGGACTGCCTTGAGCTACAGACCGACCATGATCTATCACCGCAACTTCTTGGCACAGAACTCTCGCCTCATCCAAATCATGTGTCGATAAGACAATTGTCGTACCTTCTTCGGCCAAAAAACGAAGCACCTTCCAAAGGTCGTCTCGAGCCATTACGTCAAGACCAGTGGAAGGTTCGTCAAGTATGGCTAGTTTCGTCCGTCCGATGATGGATAAACCAACGTTCAGACGTTGTTTTTGTCCACCTGATAATTTCGCCACCTTGCGGAGCAGCAATTCGTCCAAGCCCATCCATTTCGCGACCTTGTCCACGTCGCGCGGGTGATCATAAAGACTGGCCCAAAATGACAGTATCTCCCCCACTCTTTCCTGGGGAAAGACAGTGGACTCCTGTGGTTGAATACTCACCCTCTGATGAATCCACTGCGAATCAGTCTGCGGATTCCTATCGAATATGTTGACAGTTCCGGAAGTCGGTTTTCTCAAGCCGACAGCTATTTCGAGCGTTGTTGATTTTCCGGCACCGTTAGGGCCCAGCAGACCAAAGATGCCCCCTTCAGGGACGGTTAAATCGAGGTGATCCAGGGCCTTGATAACCCCTGCTGGCGTTTCATACTCTTTAACTAGATTGCCAAGTTCTATAGCAGCATTCATTGGTGCCACCCTTTATGGTAGGTACAGCGGTTCGTTAAAGTTTCATTGCATTGAGCGGCCAAACCTGCCACACACTCTTTGAAAAGATTACCACCAATGGTGATTGAAATACATCAGCATAAGAACCGCTGGCTGTTAGGACCGAATGCTCAAGCACCTGTCTATAAATCTAAAGAGAAACATGCAACTCTACTCATTGGCGAATCAAGTGAGCCATGAGTATCTGCCACACGTTCATAGAAAGAAGAAAGAACTCACTTATTAATTCGATCAGCCATCGGCAATACGGAATCTCTGCGGTTCTCCTAATAAGACATCTGCAGCCCCCCCCCCTGCAGCCTCTCTGGCAAAACAAAAAACTATCTCCTAGAACCTGGTTTCCTCATCCATGGCTTCAGCAAGCGATTTGCTCAAATGCCTGAATCTCAAATGCCGGAGTTCCCCGAGCGGAAACAATGCGTCTCGCAGGTTGTTGGGCGTTGCTTTTACCGCAACGAGAACCCTTATCCGACTTCTACAGATGGAAGAGGCCCTGTCAGACTCTTTTTATACTGGGAAGGATCGATCCCTCCCACGAAGCACCCAAAGCAGAACTACAAGTTGCTTGAACCTATCAGGTTTCCCCCCATGCGCAGTATGTCCAGCCACATACTGGGCACACTCAGTCCTACCTGACAGCGATTTGTACTTATACTCACCCGATGCTGGCGGTCGGCATTGTTTCACCGGGTGCTCATATAGCAAGCCAAACGGCGAATGCCAGGCTTGCTGCGCCCAATATGCACATCGCGAACCAGCGCTTGTCTTTCTTGCCCAATACAAATCCCCGAACAATCAGTGCCAAGCCGAGCAAAGCCGCGAATACCATAATCCAGAAACCCATGTTCTAGGCCTTTCGTTGAAGTTTGATGATTCGATCATGCTGGTCAGCCAGTGAGGCGTCATGCATAACGGTGACGATTGTGGATCCCGAATCTTGGTTCAGGCCAAAGAGCAGAGCGATGATCCTCGACCTGTTCGCTGAATCGAGAGCGGCAGCGGGCTCATCAGCAAGAACAGCCTCGGAATTCATAATGACGGCCCGCACGAAAACTGTTCCTGCTTTTCTCCCACCGGAGCATTTAAGCGGTTTTGTCAAGTATAGACCCAATGCCCAGAGAGTCCACCACCTGGCCGAATCTTCCCGAATGCACCTTGCCTGGCGTCCCTGCCTAGAGCAGGTACAGCTTGATGTTGTTCGCGATGCTCAAGGACCTGATGAGCCTTGATTCCTGCAGAACGGACCTGATTTCCTGGCTCCTCCATGCAGCCGATTCAAGCTCGTTCTATAAGGACCATCCTGCGCTCTCCCCCTGCAAGCGAACCATCCGCGCAAACTCACCATCTGCGGACATAAGCTCCTGGGGAGAGCCCTGCTCGACCACATGCCCATGGTCAAGAACGACAATCTTGTCGGCCTGCTCGACAGTGCGCATCCGGTGGGCGATGACCATGACGGTCTTCCCCACCAGTAATTGCGACAGGGCTTCCTGCACCTGCGTCTCGTTCTCCACATCCAGGGAGGCGGTAGCCTCGTCGAGCAAAACAATCGGGGCATTCTTGAGGATGGCTCTGGCAATGGAGATTCGTTGCCGCTCGCCCCCGGAAAGCCTGGAGCCGTTTTCACCAATCATCGTCTCATACCCCTGTGGCAGGCGCGAGACGAACTGGTCGCAGTTGGCAGCGCTGGCTGCAGCCAACACCTCCTCGTCACTGGCACCGCTCCGACCCATCCGAATATTGCCCAAGACCGTGTCATCAAAGAGCATCACGTCCTGAAAAACCACGGCATAGTCTCGCAGGAGAACCTCCGGATTTACTTGGCTCACATCCACCCCTCCTACGGTGATGGAACCTGAAGCGGCATCCCAGAAGCGAGCCGCAAGGCGGGCGCAGGTCGATTTACCGGACCCCGAAGGACCGACCAGGGCCGTAATCTCCCCCTCCTTGGCAGTGAAACCGACATCCTCAAGAACCGGCTCACCTGCCGCCTTACCCGCAAGACCGGGATAGGAGAAGGCAACGTGGTCGAAGACGATATCGTGCCCATCGGGATGGAATTCCGTACTACCCCCGGCTACAGGTTCCTCGGTGATGGAGCGGATCCGCCGGGCCGAGCCTTGGGATTGGAAGAGCTCCGAAACCAGCATCAGCGCCTGATCAAAGGGCGAGTAGATCCGTGAGACCATCAGGAGGAATAGGAACATGACCATGAAGTCGATCCTGCCCTGGATAATCAATCCGGCAGCCACCAGGAAGGTCGTTGCCACACCCAACCTCAAAACCACCATGGCGGAGTTCATTATAAGACCATTGGTCATCTCGGTTCGGACTGTAGTGGCTTCGGTGTCGTCAATGGTCGAGAATAGCCTGTCCAGATACCTGTCTTCCTGGTTGGTGGCGTGAATCTCCCGAACGCAGTCAAGCGCCTCCTGAATGCCGTCACTGACCCGCACCTGGGCCTGCCTCGTGCGCCGTGACGAGGCTTCAACAAATCGTCGAGTGGCAAAGATGATAGCGAAGGCCACCGGCACACTCCAGAAGGCAGCCAGGTCAAGAGCCCAATTGATAGGCAGAAGCGACAGGAATATCAGGACGGATGAGACGACCGCACCGTAGAGCTGGCTCAAGGCATGGGCATAGGCATGTTCCATGGTGGCCACGTCACCCAGAATGGTATCGGTCAGATCAGCTAGGTCACGCCGCCCAAAAAATGAGAGTGGCAGTTTGCGCAGTCTCTCGGCCAAGTTGATCCGCTGAGTTCCGGTCTGGCTGAAGACCGCACCGTAGAAGTAACTGTACTGGAACCAGGAGGAGCCGAAGAGAATGAGGGCAAAGACCAGGAGACCAGCTAGATAGGGCAAGATCTCCGGCAGGGGCGCCCCCGCTGTCAGGTGTCCGACAAAAGCGTTCATGACCAGCAGAAGAGAGGCCGTTCCCGCCATGATGATCAGATTGGTCAGTGTAGTCCACAACGTTCCCAGAACCACGATTCTCACGCCCTGATCGGACAGGGCGTACTTCTTCTTGAATGAGGCGAGCACTTATGCCTCACCTCCTTCTCTCTGAATGTCGGAATCACCAGTCGACGAGTCCGCAGCGTATGGCCCGGCACCGGAAGCGGCGTACTCCTCACCCACAGTGGAGCCTGCGAGGTTGTGATCCGCTTTGCCGGCAGCCTTCGAAGAGTTGTTGACCTTCCATGAAACCGCCCGCTTGTAATCAGACCAGAGACGGGCATAGGTACCCTGCGCATCAAGAAGCTGGCGATGTGTACCCTGCTCAACCAGACGGCCCCCGTCCAGCACCAGAATTCGATCGACGTGGACCACAGTCGACAGGCGGTGGGCAATCATAAGAACGGTTCGCCGTCGGCCCCCTTCAGCCTGGGTCAGTTTGGTCAGCGCCTTCTGTATCAGGACCTCGTTCTCAGGATCGGCAAAAGCAGTCGCCTCATCCAGAACCACAATGGGAGACTTTTTGAGGATTGCCCTGGCCAGAGCCACGCGTTGGACCTCTCCCCCGGAAAGATAGGTTCCACCCGAACCGAGCACGGTATCCAGCCCATTGGGAAGCTTGTCGACAATGTCCACGCACTGAGCCGCCCTCAATGCGTCCAGTACCTGCTCGGGAGTCGCTTCTGGCCTGGCTGCGCGGACGTTTTCGAGCAGGGTCGTCGAAAAGAGCCTGTTGGCCTGGAAAACGAAGGCGACCTGCCCCATCAGATCGTGGGGATCCATGGATCTGACATCAATGCCACCCAAAGCGACCCTGCCCGAATCCACATCCCAGAAACGCGGCACCAGACTGGCACAGGTCGATTTTCCTCCTCCCGAGGGACCAACCAGAGCCACCATTGCGCCCTCCGGCACCTTGAAGTCAATCCGATCGAGTGCCGGACGATTGGCACCTGGATAGCTATAGGACACCTGTTCCATGGATGCATCCGCCGACTTCGGGTGTTCCGGTTCGGCAACTACCGTCAGGGGATCGATGCTGAGCACGCCGGTGATTCTGTTCAAGGCATCGTCGGCCTTGCTGAAGGACTCATTGGAGAACTGCAGACGGGTCATGGCTGTGGGAACCATGCCCGAGAAGACGGCGTAGAAGGCGAAATCAGTCAGGAAAGAGGTGAAGTCGCCATGCCCCGAAGCCAGCAGGATGGCTACAGGAACAAGGAAAATTACAGTCCCGTTCAGGGCCGTCATCTGAATGGTCTGGGGCAGGTGGCAGATTTGCATGGCATAGTTCCTGGCTATTCGGCTGTAGTGCTCGATGGCCTCGTGGAAGGCCTTGAAGGAATAGACCGTCTGCTGGAAGACCTTGACCACAGGAATGCCACGGACATATTCGGTTCCGGTCTTGGACATTCGCACCAGGGCATCCTGGTACTTCTTCACAAAGGACTGTCCCTGATCGTTCATCATGACACGGATGCAGACCAGGGCGATCAGGATGGGGAAGAGACAGGCCAGGCCCATACGCCAGTCGAAAGCCAGCATCAATATCGGCATACCAAGAATCATGGCGAAGGAGCCGGTTGCATCAGGGAGGATATGGGCAAGCAGATTCTCGGTATCGCCGGCCGAGCCATCAATCGTGCGACGCAACTCGCCTGAAGCGTGGAGGTCAAAATACCCCAGGGGCAGGCTCATCAGGTGGCTCATGGCCTCTTTACGCATGTTGGAGGCACTCCGGAAAGCTGCCAGATGCGCCATCAACAGTCCTGCACAGTACAGAATGACGGATGCCACCGCAAACCCCAATCCAACCCATCCGTATGTGGCGATTCCCGTGGCCTGGGACCACTTCGGCGCTACGGCGAGGAGGTCTTTCACCGCCAGCCATATGCAGATATAAGGTCCAAGGCCGGCAATCGTGGAGAGCGCGGACAGACCACAGCCGAGATAGGAGAACACCTTGCGAGGGCCAGCGAAATCGAGCAGCCGCATTAGGGAACTGCGTGCAGGTGGCCTCTCCTGGCCAGGTCGGCCTCCCCCGCCCTGTGCTTTACCTTCTACAAAATCCGGCTTGCTACCCGAATCCGTCTGGTCTGTGGCCATCTCTTTCCTCCAGGTTCATCCAAAACTCTTGTCGTCCGCTGCCATCGAACGTAATCTGAGAAGCCAACGGCTGGAAGACCGTCACAAAGGGACGAATAAATCCATAAAAGGTGCGAACGAAAACGAAAGTCTGCCGAGATCGCCACAAAGCCGGCAGGATGAAACCAGGTGAGCAATGACAGAGCACGCGATACGCTCCGAATCCCGCGAGATACAGACCCTGTATCGCCCCCAGGTGGAGCAACTCGGCATGGAACTCCATTATCGATCAGAAGGACTGGAAGGGCAGGTCGATGGCGACATTTGCCGGGGAAGGTTCCAGGCCAATTTGGCGGGTCCTTATTGCCTGGTCATATGGCACGACATCACCTTCCTGCGCGAGATGAGCTTCAGTGAGTACGCCATGACCGACTACGCCTGCCTGACCCTGGATGAAAGCCCGGTATCCAACCCGGTTCCTTATGGGGTGCAGCCATTTACCATGCAGAAAGGCAATATGGTCTCCCTGATCCAGCAGGCGGGATCGGTCACCAACCGCATACCGGCAGGCTCTCGCTCTCGGACCCGGAGCATCTGCATCCTGCCCGGCTATTTCATGGAGCTGGAAAACCAATGGCCCGGTCAGGTCGGGGGACTCTTTGACGCCTTCTGCCAACCCTGGCCATCCGATATCGCCCTGGCCGCTTTAACCGCCATGTCAAAGTTTTCCCCAGGAAGGCCGGACCAGACGGAGTTCCTCATAAAAGCACACATCGACCTCCTCATGGCAATGTTGGCCCAGGCTTCCTCTGCACTTGTGCAAAGACACGAATCCTCACACGACCACGACCTGGTCCAGCAGGTCAAAACCCATATCCAATCCAACCTGGGCGGCGATCTTTCCATCGATCGGATAGCCCAATCCCTGTATGTGGGACGCACCCGTTTATGCCTCGCCTTCAGGCATCAGACCGGAGTAAGCCTGGCCCGGTACATCAGAGAGCAAAGAATGGACCGGGCCCGCCGTCTTCTCTCGTCCACTGGTGAGGACATTGCCTGGATTGGCAGGCAGGTCGGATATATGCATCCCAGTTCATTCAGCGCGGCTTTCACCAGAGAAACCGGGGTTGCCCCAATCACTTGGCGCGAGCACTGCAACCGTGTTCGTTAGTCTCGCCGCAATCGAAGCTTCCGCAGTTGCGGATGTTCCCGTCCTGGCAGATGGGAACCATCTCACGCTCCTCCTCACATATCGATCAGGTCCATATGGCTCTGCATCGAAACGAAGGAGCCTATCCGTGGCTTGCCGCTGCGAATCGTTATTTCTGGAACTTTCAGGCGTACATGGCGATTGCATCCAGGTAACGTACTTTTCCCGCTTTCACCAGATTGTGCAGAGCATCCATATCCTCTTCGAGGATGCAAGGCATTCCCAGCGGTGATTGATATAGAGGTCTACGTAGTCCATTCCCGGACGTTCCAGGCTATGGTCGATTTGCTGCATGGTGGGCTTGCGGGCATGAAGAAGACTTGGGGGCAGAGGCAATTCCGTTCTACTTCGCATACTTCTTCAGGCCCTGGGCCAGGTATCGTTCGGTATTCCCACGCGGATAGACATTGGCAGTGTCGAAGAAACTGGATGGGCCTTCGAGTAACATGATATTCTTCTTAGCGTTTATCCACGATAACCGAACGCAGCCCCTGCCAGGCTTTCGCACTTTTCATGATGAACGCACGACCGGAGAAGTTTGATCAAAATCTGGTCCGCTCCACTTCATCGACAGTGGCACTCTGGGTGGAAGGATCATCGCAACAGCAGACTTCACCTTCTGTGTTCGACACTCTAGTGGCGCAAAATACGACCAAGTGGCCGCCTTTCGCTTTTAGGTTTGTGTGAAAGTTGCATGGTACAGAGCATATTGCGGATATCGATGAGACTCCAGAACGGTACCGGACATGGTCACTTCGGACTCCTTCATTGAGTCTCATCTTCTCCATGCAGCGTGGCTGAAAAGGCAGTGCGCCGGCACCAAACAGCAATGGACAAACCAGACGGAACTCTCATTACTTCACCGAGTCAAGCTCAAAATTGCAGTATCCCGCCGCCTATCTCAGATATACCCATTTTCTTCATCGATAAAGTCCTCATGGATACCCTTTATGGTGAAACTAATCATTACGCACCCTCACAAAAGTCATCAAGAATAGACTTATCATTGAGACTACAAAAAGTTCAACCGCCGATATTCCGATACCTAATCTTGAACCTATCTTATTGGCAACAAATCCGCCAAGTAAATAGCCTATAGAATTCACCCCGATTAGAACTGCCTTGTATATACCCGTGACCCTACCAAGGTACTCTTGCCCAACTTCATTCTGTCGATTCGTGATTATACTGATATTAAGAATCGACTCATTAATCGCAATGCATGCAATTGAAGAAACTAAAATTACTAAATTAGCGCTTAATGCGAATACCGCCCGAAAAAGAGAACCGGCAATAATCGACAGTACCAAAAGCTGGCCAAACTCGATCTTTTTATTTAACCAATTTACTACAACCGTTCCAATCAAAGCACTGACTGCCGCGATTGACAAAATCAAACCAATTTGATCAGAAGAAAGACCCATTTGTTGACGTAAGATTATCAGACTATCGTTCTGGAAGTTAGCCGATGCTATATTAACCAAGGCAGCAAGCACAAGAGGGTACAGAACAGCACGGATTTTAGCCGTGTATCGCACCCCATCCTTTATATCTGTGAATACTGCATTTACACCGTGCTTAATAGAGGAAAACCTTGCAGAAGAGTCGCTCTGAGATATGAGGATTATATTATTCACCAGCAATAGACTGATTAAATAGAAAACAACAGATATGCCAGTCAACAAACTTTGAGGAATGAATTTATACAGCACTCCCCCTAGTATGGGTAGCGCGAAATTCACACCGTACTGCATTCCGTACACTGTACTGTTTAATTTCGAAAAATTTTCTTTTTCAACCAAGAATGAAACAAAAGTAATTTCCGACACCGTGCTTAAGATATTCATCACACTTACTGCAAGCGAAACTGTGTAAATGATAAAAATCATAAATGCCGACGATACTTTCAATGCCAAAGCGATAGCAAGAACCGAATAACTCAGCAGTCTGATCAAGTCACTAAAGATCATGATCTTCTTTACATCTAATCTGTCTATTATCGCACCTATCGGAAGACCCAAAATAAGGAACGGTATTGTTTCGATTGCAGAGATGAACGATAGATGTATTCCGCTACCTGTTATATCCAGCACTATGAGAGGTAATGCAAACATCATTAAAGAGCTCCCACAGTTATCTGTAACTACCGAGGAAAGATATAATCTGTTGTTCCTGTCCTTTAGCAAATTGTCCATGTCAATATCCGAGGCCTTTATCTCCAATTAGGATTACTCGATCTGAGTGAACGTCTCGTTCTAGAGCAACTACATCTGTGCAGATTGTTACTGCTCTCCTTGTTTCTCCACCGTTAATTCGCCCATGATCTCATTCGACTCAATCAAATAGTAGTAATTGTATACGTCAGAATTTATTTAAAAAACGGATTTGGATGACTAACAAAATCATTATTATCCTCTTGCACCGAACCAATTCCGCAAGTAGGGCATGATTGGGGAATGAGTGAAAGTTTCCTATCAGTCGCTACCACTCCCCCGTATGCAGTAGTACCCGGCGAGGGGAGGGGGGGGGGGGCATAACTGCTCATTAGAATTGACGGTTTAGGTCTGCCGAACATGCTTTGTATAGAATTTCAAGGTTTCACCTGAAGACGATGAATTGATTTAATCCCTGGGGCGAGACCAGAATAGTTGCTCTAAATGATCAACTTTTGTTAACCGTTTTTATCTCAGATTAGAGACAATTGTCATATGCCACCTATCATCTATCCTTATTTGCATTCACAAAAAATCAGACTGTTTGCTTATCTGAGCAACACGAAAAGCCCTCGCGTTCTCCCCGGTTTCGCACAAAGGAACAGCTGCCATACGAAGAAGTAAAATTGTTAAAATGCTATAGCTCGGATAACTTCTGATCTACAGTTTTGAAGTTGGCAACAATAATAGGATCGCTTCGGAGTACAAAAGCAACAAACCTTCATCAAAAAATTGATGAATAATTTGTATATCAATTTCGAAGTTTCTGGAAAGCGAACTTTTATCCAATGCAGGATTGCAATTAACGATCCCTTGGTTGAACCCTTGACCGTGCCAATCAGACCACGCTGCCATAGGTGTGCGACCTTGCTGAAGAGCCTGCAGGAGTTCCGGAGGCCGTGTATCGGTTCGACCGTATACGGTCCTCAATCTCCCATGAACACTTCATCGTCTGCGTGGTAGCGGAAATGCTCGCGCCGGGCGGTGACTGCAATCCTCCGGCACGCCTGCCAGCATGTACCTTTGCTTGAAGCCCTTAGATATGAATTCATCGGGCACTTTCTCCTTCCCTGGCTCTTCGGCATGCATGGCCAGCAAGCACTTCATGGACGAAGAAGCCCTAGCTTCCCGTCATACCCGCCCGCCGTTGTGACCTGAGCGGACTTCGACCACTTGTCATGTATAATGCCTTTGCCATACCGGCATCCAAGTGTCAGATATCAATTCAATTCACTTTGCGATAACCAGCACGAACTCACGGTGGCGCACACTAACTCGTAGGAACAGGTATAAGCCAAACACAAGAAACAACGAATAGAAAAAACACGGCCACGACGCCGACCAAGCCACTGATACACGCAGGGACTGCCGGAATCCTGGTGATACCGGTGAGCACCCTGAGCGCCTGGAAGGCACAGAAAATGCCGCTTTCTTGTTGTGGCTTCATCAGGCCAGTTGGTACAGGTAAAGCCCCGTTTCCTATTGCCAGCCGAGGAGGGCTGTCACCAGAGCAGGGCCGCAAGAGCATACCCGGCAACAGCGCAGACCACCATTACGAGCAGCAGCAACAACAGCCTCTTCCGAAGGCTGGGCAGACGGCCACGATCAGACCGGTCCACCTTTTCACCCGCCAGGAAAGCCTTGATCTCCCTGTAGGTCCGGATGTCGTTTCGTCGTTTAATGTTCTCCTCAAGGCCGATAATCATTCCCAACAGGACCAGGAGGGCGAGGAGCCCCATGAGCGAAAGCGGCCACGGCCACTCCCGCTTGGCAACTGCAACCCCATACAGCGTCAGCCCATCCACGATGAAGATGGCCGCGGCCAAGCCATAGAGGATCATATTCAGGATCTTCATGCTTCGTACGTCTTTATCGAATGCCTGCTTCATGATGTCGAGGTCTCCTTTAATCAGCTGATCGATGGTCACGTCGAAGAGGTTGGACAAAAGGAGCAGGTTCTGCACGTCCGGGTAGGTACGATCATTCTCCCAGTTGGATATGGTCTGGCGGGACACGAATATCCTCCCCGCAAGATCGTCCTGGGACATGCCTCGCTCCGAGCGATACCGGCGAATCTGACTGCCCAGTTCCATACCCCTGCCACCCGCCTTCCCCTGGCCGTCGTCCGCCGGCCGATCGTTGGTTGACGACTGTGTGCCTGCATCATCGAGGCCTGCGCACGCCCGACCCCTTCAAGTTATCAACACATCCCCTCCATACCAAAAATTCCCCTGTCTAAAGTCTTTGACACCCTTGTTTTTCAAGGATTATCGGCATGGCTCAGCCTAAACACAGGTTGGAGGGAAACACCCCGGACGGGTTATCAGCACCACACCAACCACACCCGCCTCCCGGCGCCCATTGCCAAGCCCTGAGTATCGTCATGCAATTACGTGATACAAGGATAAGGACATGCAGTCGGTGGGAGAAGACCCAGTCATACCCCCCCCCAGGATCCGCGAGTTACATCGGGAGATTATGACGGCGGAGGTGGTTCACGCACGGAAATCTACTATGTGCTGCGCATCAATAATCAATGGAGCCGGTTCATGGATAACCATCGCCGTAGATTCCAAAGGTCTTCTCCTGGAAATGGTGGCCATCTGCGAAAGCAATCCTAAGAAAGGCAGCTCGGATAAGTGGCTTACATACCGCGTCATGACACCGACATGAGACAATGCAATACGTGAGCTCAGAACCACTATGAGCCTGCCATGGAGTGGGTGGGAAACAACGGCTGCTTCGGACTGGACAACCAGATACTCAACGCCATGGCACTCGGAAACCCCGACCGGGAACGGTACTGTTCTATTTGCCCGACACAGGCTCCTTGGGTCCCAAGATCATCACAGCAGCGTATTTCATCGTTTTCGCCAGATATTCCGAATGCCTCAGAGTACGCCGAGGTGTCCTCCATGGAAGTCGAATTCAGGAGGAAATCGCAGGACACCAACACAATTCGGGTCGGCTTCATAAGCAACCGCTCCAGAAAACCGGTTGTGGCATCCTGGACAGCAGCACCGTCCAGTTCATCTTCCCGCCCCAAATATCAAGACAAGCTTTCTAGCATCCAACCCTTAGCGTTCCTATATTATTATCCTCTTGCTCTCAATGCCCTTAATCAGCAGGTCATCAAGCCGTGGGAACAGGTAGGTCCTCACAAGTATTTTCCAGCCAGAACAACTTTTCGCCATGGACCCATCCATGTGAATCTCTACCCGTTACACACTCCTTTGGGCAAGCGCTGGTTCACGATCTGGCCCTTGGGCGGAACACCATTCTTGGCCCATAAGATTCTTTTGCTGAGTGCTCTACATATTTCATTTAATAAATGTATCGCGCGATATATGTTCGAACAGACGTTGCTTTGACAAGTTAGATTTAACGTTTTATCATGAATTTGTTGCGTTGATATAACGGTTTATCAATACAATGTAGTGTTTTGACGCAAGTTCAAGTCAGGGAGAAAGCCTGAGCTTGTTGAGAAATCGCTATTAAAGCCAGTCAGAGTAGAAGGAGCTTCACAATGGCGAAAAAGATGATTCTCGATTTGGACACAGGCGTGGATGACACCTTGGCCCTGAGCTACACCCTTGGGAGCCCTGACATTGATTTGTTGGGAATCTCAGGCACTTACGGAAATGTGGTGCTCAAGCAGGGCTTGCGGAATTCGCTGGCCGTTTTGAGTCTGCTGGGCCATCCCGAAATCCCGGTCTATCCCGGCATCGACCATCCAAGCGACAAAGACGAGTTTCTGACTCCATCTGCGGATATTCACGGCAAGAACGGCATCGGCGAAGTAGTAATTCCCGACTCCAATAAGGAACCTGAAACAACCAGCGCTGTCGATTTCATTATCGATTCCGTAAAGACCTATGGCAAGGATCTGGTCTACGTTCCCACTGGCCCATTGACCAATTTGGATGCCGCCATTAAGCGTGCACCTGAAATCGTCGACCAAATTGGTCAAGTGGTGTTGATGGGTGGAGCCTTGACGGTCTGCGGCAATGTCAATCCTTGGGAGGAAGCAAATATCTCCCAGGATCCGGAAGCGGCAAACAGAGTATTTCGGTCTGGTATCCCCGCAAAAATGATCGGGCTGGATGTCACCCTCCAGACGCTGCTGACCAAGAAGGAAACTCAGCAATGGCGCGACATGGATACTCCTGGCTCCAGATTCCTGGCTGACATGACTGATTTCTACATCGGCGCCTATGCGAAATTCCACCCTCACCTTCATGGATGCGGTCTGCATGATCCTCTCGCTGCCGCAGTGGCCATTGATCCCACCTTCGTAAAAACACTGCCTATGAACATGCAAGTAGACGTGGATGGGCCTACCCGAGGCCGTACCATCGGTGACAACACGCGCTTGAATGATCCACGAAAGACCATGGAGGTCGCGGTACAGGTCGACGTTCCCCGGTTCCTGAGAGAATTCATGTCCCGCACAAGTGCCGCCTGCCGCTGAAAACAATCGTCAAACTTTGCCGGGCAATAGCCGCCCGGCATCGGTTGGTTAGGAAACTACTTTGTCATCACAAAATACTCAAACTGAAGCTCTTGATAAATTCGATCCCAGACAAGATCCAGAAGTTACGAACAGGGCTGCCGTCAAAGCCTTGATTCCCCTGCTCATTACCTTCGTGCTGGGCACATTGTGCATGCAGGCATTTAATCTGGTCTTCGAACAAGTTGGCCAAGACGTGGGTGATCCCGCACATGCTTCGCTCATCACGGCAATACCGGGTATCATTCTCGGCATTGTCTGTTTCATTTACGGATCTCTCGGAGATTTCGTTTCGCTGAAAAAGATGGTCATGGTGGGCATGGCCTTCCTTTTGACGGGTTCGATTCTCGGATTCTTAGCCACATTTTTCATCACCGGCAATCTGTGGGTGGTCATAATCGCCCGCTCAGTTCAAACGGCAGGCGAACAGGTCGCTGGTTCCGTCTACCTGGTGGTGGCTACGAAGTATCTGAAACCGTCGTTAAAAGTCATATTCTTCGGCGTCTTCACTGCAGCCTTCCAACTTTCCAACGTCATTGGAATTCTGGCAGGTGGGTGGCTGGCCACCTTGCATTGGCAATTCCTCTTCCTCATTCCCGTGGTGACCATCTTCTTTATCCCAATCCTGATGCACAACCTCCCCAGCGATAGCGGTAATGGGAAAAAGATTGATGTACCAGGCTTCATACTCTTCGGTGGCGGTGCTGCATTCCTCACACTCTTCTTCTCATTCAATGCGTGGTGGATGCTGATCGTCTCCATTCTGCTGTTTGCAGCCCTTGCGGTGTACATCCACAAGGTGGAGGAGCCCTTCATCACGCCCGGCTTCTTCCGTAATGTCCCCTGGCTTCTGGGATGCCTGTTGGTCTTCGTCATTGATTTCACGCCGAACTGGTTCTCGCCCATGCTCAACGCCATTGGCCGCGATGTTTATTCCATCAATTCCGCCAAGGTGTCCCTGCTCATCGTATGGGGACCTGTCGTTGCAGTCATCGTGGGATGCTGCTCCGGCTTCATTGTCGACAAGATCGGTCGCGGGGCATCAATTATCTGCGCTGCGACTTCAATGGCCATCGGCATGTTGATGGTTGCATTCCTAGCCCAGAAGAACACGATTTTCATGGCAATTGCCCCCATCTTCTTCAACGGCGGCCAGGCCTTCCTTTATTCGCCTTTGGTTGATACGGTTCTAGGAACTCTGCATAAGGACGAATCCGGACGTGGTGTTGGCCTGAATGATCTGATTATGAACACCACCGGTTCTATCGGAATCTCTGTATTCGGTAGTCTGATGGCCAATCCGGCATTGTCGAAAGGCAGCTTGATCGGGAAAACCGGAGCGGGTGCCACTTACTCCAACCTGGCTCTCATTTCGGTTGGTACCCTGATTGTAGGTGTCGTTCTGGTACTCATTCTTCGTCACAAGCTATATGGCTCTCGTACCGACCTCCAGAATGAGCGGTGATGATCAGTAGTTTATAGCCCAATCGTGGCGACAATCATATTTGTAAAGAAACAGAATGAGTAAGGCCTGGTGGCGATCATCAAAAGACAATCGTCACCGGGCCTTCCCAATGACCTACCAATGTTTCCCTCTGTAGAAAGCACTTTTCTAAAGCAATAGGGCCCTTACCACTCGGGGGAACAACATATGTTCACACTTCCCTTAGCAGCCCCGGTCCAAAAGCGAATTGCTTGTTATTGTAGGTTTACAGCAAGAGTCGACAACGAATTGTCTTATAAGACAGTACTTGGATAAAACAAAAGGAGCGGCTATGAGCGTACGAGTAAGGTTGAAGGATGTTGCTTCGGCCGCTGGCGTATCGGTGGCCGCCGCGTCTTTGGTTCTCAATGATAGACCTATCCGCATGTCCAAGAACAAACGGAAGCTCATCATTGAGACTGCAAAGAAGTTAAAATATGTTCCCAATCAGAATGCTCGCAGTCTTGTAACAAATACCTCAATGCTGTTAGCCCTGCTGGTCCCCGATATAGAAAACTACTTCTTCGCCTCGCTGGCGAAACGTATTGAAGACACCTGCCGGTCATATGGATATTCACTGATAGTGGCCAACTCCGACGACAAGGAGAAAATAGAGCATGAGTTGTTAATTCAACTCGACTCACAGGATATCGATGGACTGTTTTTGATCCCGTCTCAAGAATCCGTAAGGAATAGCGCTGATCTTAAAGCAGAAGTTACTCGGATGAGTTGCCCAGTGATCCTCACCGACAGACTTCTTGGGATGGACTGGTGCGACAGCGTGGGTTCAAATAACTATTCAGGTGGAAGACAAGCTGCTGAAATACTGGTACGTCACGGTCATACACGCATAGCATGCATATCCGGTGACAGGGAATCCGATACCTCGGAGGCCCGCAAGGCGGGCTTTCTGGACGGTCTTTCAGAAGCAGGGTTTCCCATTAATCCAGAGCTCGATGTCAATGGAGATTATCGCTTCGGCAGCGGCTATGAAGCAGCGGATTCACTGATCGACAAGGGTGCAACCGCCGTATTCTGCTGCAACGACCTGATGGCTCTTGGTTTTGTTAACAGATTAAATGAACGTGGAATGAAAATACCCGATGACTGTTCTCTCATCGGGTACGATAATACTTTGAATCATTTAGGGGTTGGGCAGAACCTGACAACCTTCGATCAAGGGATCGCCGAAATGGCCAAAACATGCTCCTCGCAAATGATGCGTAGAATCTCTGAATTGCAAAAAGACGCTAGGAATAAGACCTGGTTGGAATCGCCTGTCACGCATGTTCTCGAACCAACGGTGGTCTACCGCGGTTCTGTGCGGAATATTTCGTCTAAAACAGATTGATCATCCTCAACAACGCACTACTAAACAGTCGTCCGTTGCAAAATGGGACATAGACAGATACGTGTGATAAATGGAAAATCTTACATATTAGAGCCGGTGCTTAATTATTCTGCATCCTGGATAGTGTCCAGAATTTTCCTTGACCCGACCTGCTCAAGTCCAGGACATGAGCATCCAATACACAGCTATTTACCGAATTCGACATCAACCCACAAGAACCAGAAATTACGATCCTGACATATTGACAGCTCTTTGAATATCGTGGCTGCAAAACGGTGGCAACTCATCCATAGAGACGACACACAGTGTAACGAGATGCACCAATCCTCGGAATCCGGCATGGCAGAAAACAATTGGCTTCCGTGCACATTGAATCAGGATAAAAAGCAGGACCGGGTCATATGACGTACCTTCCTTAAATTGAACCCTTTGCTACCCACGAATGAACGAAAGCCACGGATAGGAGTATCCGCAGCAATGAAGTTCGGCATCCGCACGTTTACCCCAGACCCTCCCCCAAGGCGAGAATCTGAGCCGGCGAAAATGGCAGACTAAGAAAGCCCTAACTCCCGGATGTGGAACGAAAAGCATGGGGGGGGGGGGGGGATACAGAACTCCGCGAAAACCTCCTACAACAAAATCTATTGGATGACCATAATTAACCTCCGGGACCCGTTCAAGTAATGTAGATGATGACTTGCTCTTCAGAGGTGCTTTTATCGTGTTAGGACTTTTGCCGCCCAAGTGTCACACAAAATCGTGCTTTTGCCGGAATCGCCGAACTATGGACAGGTTGGATCGATCCCGGATTTGTCTCGGCGGGATGGAGCCGGACTTCACGATACCATGCATTGCGCGCCGTTGCCTCTCTTTCTGTCTATGTTTTATGGCAAGCGTTTGAAAGCCATTGAAGGTTGCCCAACTGTTGCTGTCCCCTGAGACGCTATGGTCGCTATCGGTTCCTATTCCGTTGCAACCTTCCGCATGGTGTTTGGCTTGGCATTTGCCGCCTGCCCCGGCTTTGGCCTTGGCTCTGATCCGCTGCAAGTCGCCGGGCAGCCTGTCGCGCCTGCGCGAGGTCTGCCATCTGCAGTGGCTGCTTGGCATAGCCATTCCTGGAGAGATATGGATGTGTAGCCTTAGCTCGCGTCCAGAGGTAGGGGTTGTGGCGCGGCCAGGTAAGGTTAATGCCCGCGGTGAAGAAGGAGGGAGAATGCCTGCGGGCAAGCAATTCGATCGGCCGGCTTGCCCGCAGCGTCGCTCAGCTGTCGGCTGTCGGACAGGAGCTCGGCCCGGGCGTGGGTGCAGCGACCGCGGCGGGGTCCGCCTGAGCTGGCGTGGTCCATATATCAACCAGGCGGTCTGGGCGCCTGATAACAACCCCTGTAAGTACGGCACGGGACACTGCTTCTTGGATCCAGACATGCATGGTGTATCCCCTCTTGATAACTTTACATACTTTGTTATTATAGTAATTGTCGATAGAAAGAGGGCAACCCATAAAAAATCTGGGCGGCCATCAGCTCCATCGCTTCAGCGGTGTAGGCGATAGCCGCAGTTGTCGCCATCATCCAGAACAGGAAACGATGACCGGACAAAGGGGTTCCGGTTGCCCATAGAAAGCGGAACCTCCGTCTTCCAGACTAGACCAAAGGCAAATCAACATGGACAAATTCAATACATTCGGATGGGTTGCATTGGCGCTCGGCACCTGCAGTCTCGCTCTCGCCTTCTGGCAACCGATCCCCGCGGGTATTCGGGCTGGCCGCCGGCGGGTTCGGACTTGCAGCAGGACACAAGCAGTGACCTGCAGATACCTCAGCCTCACCGAGGTGGCAGAACGCCTGAACATCACCAAAGGCGCGCTCGCACGATACAAGCTGCCGGAACCCGACGTATACGTGGGGAGCACACGCGGCTGGAGCGAGCAGACCATCGACGAGTGGAACGCCGCCAGGCCAGGCCAGGGAGCAGGCGGCGGCAGACCACGCAAGCAGATGTAAGGCCCGCCTGGCTCGCATCCAATGGTTGGAGCCAGTGGCGCGGCCAGGCAGGGGGCATGCCGGCAGGAAGACGAAGGAAGGCAAACAGCACCTGCGGGCAGGTATAAGAAGAGGCCGGAGCCTCTTTCGGGTTCCGACCCTTGCACGTTAACAGGCTACGCCAAGTTCATCTGCGTTCGAGTTCATGCTGTGCATCGTGCACGTCGTCATGCTGGACGATCCTAATCAAACATAGAAGCAGCAAAGCAGTCCGACGGCTAGGTGAGCGCAAAATAGCACGGAAAGCCCGAAAAACCACGGCGCTAGCTTCGTGTTGCCTAAAATATCAATCGATAATGCCTCCGGTAATGATGCTGCACTGATGAACCTGCGGTAGCTTATGGAAAGCCAGTTGCTAACCATGGCATCCCCTGCGCTTATTCCCAGTCCCCTGAAAGATTCCCGCTCGTAGGCAAGACGGAACGACCACTACGTCAGCGACGCTTACCGGCGGTGCTGCGACAGTTGACATGGCTATGTACAGATTCCCTGTATTGAAGTTGCCTATCATTTTCGCAAAATTGGGAGTCGAGGATATAGCGGATATATTAGTCAGCATAAGTGAAATTGGAGTACGACAATAATACGGTATTCACTATTGTCGAGTGGTCTTTAACTCTCCGTAGAAGAGATTTCAGTTTAAGACTCGTATTAACACCCTGCTTGTGTCCTACTCAGTATCATTACCGTCCTGACTTCTTCCGGAATTTACGAATTGCATCATACATTCCAGCAATAATCTGGTTCGGATCCATGGCTTCATCAGCGTCGCCGAACTCGGTTCGCACTGTCATTCTCTCTTTGAAAAAGTCAACCTGCTCGACCTTGATTTTGCCATCTTTGCCAGGCTGGAGTGTCTTGACCTTTAACCGCGAAACGTGTGCCCCAGGTAATCCGCCGTTTACACCTTTCGCGAGTATCCCGGCTTCTTTAAGTAGCCAGTCAACGGCAAGGCCCTCTTTCTGCGTGCGATCGAGGGTGATATTTAAATTAATCTTCATGTTATCACTGCCAGCCAACCCTTTTCCCGATGCTGCGACCGCTACCCCCTTTTCAATCTGACTTTCCGACTTGCCATGCGGTTGTCCCTCGAACTGGATATACAAGGATCTTACGCCTACTGCAGATTGGAGTTTTTCCTTGGCATTCTTGCGAGGGACGGGCTTAAACACAAAGCTTCGGCTTTTTTGCTTCCGCTTCAAGTAAAGTGTCATCCATTCAGCGGCTGCTACGGATGTCGGGCCGACCGAAGAGCGAAACATTGCCACATAATTGGTGCCTTCCACCGGCAGCAAATACGTGTATTCGTCAATCTCGCTCAACCCGAGTGCCTTTCTATGGACACCCAGGCTTTTCGTATTCCCCCGTGCATCTTTGCCTTCCGGCCAATCGTGAAGCGACCTAGGCTTCAAAAGATGAAAATATCTTGCTACCGGAGTTGAGCTTTCGCCAACTTCTCCTTCATAATAATTTTTCCCTAAAAAGTATGACTTCCATGGTTTATTATATTCATTGAAGAATCGCTCCCACTCAGCTGGATCCCATTCCTTGACATTGCCCTTATTATCTGTCTCTTCACCGGTGTAAAAATATACGGTCCTTCTTTTCCCAGCCATAACCTTGCTCCTTCGTACAAGTTTAGCTGGGTAAAGAATACAACAAAATCCGGAAATACGTTTCTACAAGCAGCCACATCATACGAAAGATCCGGGCATCTCTGCTCGCCCCTTACAATAAAAACCTGCGTGGCAATCACACGTCAACGGACCAGTTTTGTCAACTCCTGTTGCGTATGCGCAGACCGTGGGATCGCCGATGTCGAACACACACTTACCAGACTCTTCCGTTTTCACTGCTGAGGGCAGTTTCCCGTGTTTGATCCACAGGGTCACCTGCTTGCGATTGATTTTCCACGTGGTCTGCCTCGAGTCCGGTCGACGGCATCCCTGGGCGTGCAGGTGATGGTCCTGCCTTTGAACTCCTCCATCCTGGATTGTCTGATGGCTGTTATGCTCCACAATCTGCCACATACAGGGCAGGTGGCCATCTGGTCGTCAGAGGGCCTAGGATATCCGCTCCGCGCTTGGGGTTGAGGCATCCGTCCATGGATGATCCGGTCCGCGATGGCGTGGTGCGCATCCTGACCCATTGGAGAGCATTGGTCAGGTGCCGGTAGTCGCGTCCGTGGTTGGGAGCGTCGGCGAGCCTGCCCACCCGGACTGTCAGCTTGGCGAGCAGCTGGGGCGCTCTGCGTCCCCAGAGGCCGATATCGCCGGGCGCACCCTGAAGGGTATCCTCCACCTGGCTGCACAGGTCGGCCTTTCCCGTGCGCTTAGGGCATCCCAATACAGCTCTAATCTTGCTGGTAGTGCTGATAGTCCCAGACGATGCAAGGAATCACATGGTCAAGAAATTGGCCTCGTTGCTCCTGGTGATATGCGCATCAGTCTCGCAGGCTGCATGCGGAGAACAGAGCTCCGATGCGGTAAAAACGACTCAACGCCAAATGCAGCAAAGCATCTGATGCTATTCAGTACAACAAAAAAGAGAACAGCATACTGTACATGTCTGAATTGGACTCGGACACAAGCTCTGAGGCTTTGCCCAGTCTATCGTGCATCACGAAAACAGTTGGCGTTACCGCTGATGAGCTGAACGATCGAGTGCAAGACGACGGCAGCGGATATCTGGAGAAGAACGGATACAGCATAGGCATATCGTCTACCGGGCAAAATGTCATGCTTACCATAGAAGACCAAGAGAAGTGAAGGCAATGAAAATCGGCATGCGCACCCCCAGCCCCAGACGCTCCCTCAAAGCACGAACCACCGGCAAGTGGAAGAGGCAGGCGAAGAAGGCCCTGATTCCCGGATACGGGAGGAAGGGCATGGGATGGATACGAAACCCCAGGAAAGCCATGTACAACAAGATCTACCGGAAGACCACGGTCAGCATCTGGGACCTGTTCAAATGAGGCGAATCAGCAGCCCCGATCCGGCGGGGCTTTTTCTATGCGTCGGGAGTGTCGGAATAATCCGATGCAATTTAGTATACATTGAGTATACATTTTGGGGCCTGCATGCCTTGGTCCGGATAAAGGAAAAGCCCCACAGCCGTTGCGGCTGTAGGGCTTCTGTGTGGTGCGCCAGACAGGATTCGAACCTGCAACCTGCTGATCCGTAGTCAGCTGCTCTAATCCGTTGGGCTACTGGCGCATGTCATCTTGACGAGGAATTCGTTTTTGACAACTCATTTATATTACCGCAATTGTGGATTCTGTCCAGCCTGGTGTGTCGCACAGGAAGCGAGAAACCATAGGCTTTAGGCCGACTGTGGCCAAGACAGCCAGAGCAGATATTCAACGTTGCCATGAGCTCCGGTTATGGGCGATGGCATAGTAGCTCGGACAGCAAATCCATGCTCACTTGCACAGGCCAAGACACGTTCCAGAGCCTCTTGCCTGCGGTCCTCGTCCGTCACAATGCCATGATGGCCCAGCTGGCTACGTCCGACCTCGAACTGGGGTTTGACCAGCAGCAAGCAGTTGGCAGCAGGCGCGAGCAGCCTAGGCAGGACAGGAATAACATAGGTCAGCGAAATAAATGACACATCCGAGACCACATATTCCGGACAATAAGGCAGATCCCCCGTCTGGACTTCGCGTATGTTGACACCGCTCATGTCAACCACCCTAGGATCAGTGGCAATCCTTTTCAGCAGCTGTCCGTGGCCCACATCAAGGGCGATAACTCGCCGTGCGCCATGCCTGAGCAGAACATCAGTGAAACCGCCCGTAGATGCCCCGATATCGAGGCAGAGCCTGTCACGCGGACCAGGCATCCCCTGCGCCGCAAAAGCCGTCAGGGCCCCCTCCAGCTTCAACGCTCCCCGTGAGGCATAGTCATCGCCCGGGTCCAGAAGAATCACATCGCCTGGCTGGACGCTCTGAGCAGGTTTTGATACCAGATGATCGTTGACCATAACCCGACCCTGACGAATCAGCGCCTGGGCTCTGGCTCGTGAATCCGTCAACCCCTGTGCAGGCAGGATGCGGTCAAGCCGGTCGCGGGTGAGAGCCACGGTTCTTCGCACACCGACCCAAGCGCTGACGACCATGTCCTCATCGTTCACTTGCCCTCCCGGTTCAGGTCCTGCTGGAGCCCCGTCAGCACCTTGCCGAGCAGCTCGACCTGTTGTGCATCGTCCAGATTGTCCAATTCAGCCAATTCAGGGAAACGCTCCAAGAGGGGGGCCATGGCTTGCTTATCCATGGGCTTTTCAGATGCTGATGCAGTCGTATCCTCATCATCTGCCTGTGAGAACCGTCCAGAATACTCAGACCCTACAGGCTGCCCAGTCTGGCCGGACTGCTCAGGTAGCCCGTAGTGATTTGATTCCTGGGATGATGCATTCGCTCCGAACTGTCCGGAATTGGCCTCTTCCGACATGGCCGCTATGCCCCTACGACGAAGGCGGGCAGATCCAGCGAGTCCATGTCTCCACCACGATCCTGGTACTCCCAGAGCGCACAGGCGCAGGCTCGCACAGCATCCAGATCTGACAGGGGATCGCCGCCGCCCTCAAGAGCACGCAGGGTGACATACCCGTCATCATCTACTCTTGCGGCTTGACCGCCGCAGTGCCAGGTCTGGTCTGCTTCCTTACTGGGTTGGGGTTGTGGCATAGTCAGGCCGCGCAGGTCTTCAGCCAGATAGGTCGGCCGCAACTTGGCAGGTGCAGTCAGAATGGCGGGGGTTCGGGCCACGCCTGTCAGCACGACCATGGAGTCGTACCCACCCCGGTTGGCTGCCTCGATGTCGGTGTCCAGACGATCACCTACAGGCAGGCATTGGTCAACGTCCAAGTTCTTCTCCTGGCTATCGGCCAACAGCTGCCGAGCCTCGTCGTACATGGCCGATTCCGGCTTGCCGGCCGAGTCCTCCGGCTGCTTGCCAGTAGCCAGAATCACCGGTTGGAGCATGGCTCCGTTGCCGGGTGCCATACCTCCTTCGCGGGGCAGGGTCCGATCCTTGTTGGTGGTGAAGTAACGTGCACCGTTTTCGATGGCAAAGGCGGCCTGGGCCAGGTCCTGCCAGCCCAGTTCGGGATACCAAGCCTGAATAACAGCCACTGGCTGATCTGCAGCCTTGTCCACGGGTACCAACCCGTTGAGGCGGATCTGATCTCGTAGATGATCGGATCCGATGACCAGTACCCTGGCTCCCTCCTGCAGGTGTCGGCGCAGCATTCGTGCGGCAACGACGGCCGAGGTGATGACCTGACCATCGTCCAGAGTCAGACCGAAACCGCGCAGCTGATCGGCCACCACATGCGGGAACCGAGATGCATTGTTGGTGGTGTAAGCCATGCGCATGCCGAGCGACTGAGCGCGGTCGATGCCCTCGGCCGCATGCTCTACAGGGTCAGCGCCCCGGTAGACCACACCGTCCAAGTCCAGTAGAGCCAGACGGTAGATCTTTGCCGGAGCGTCAGCAGTTCCTTTGAGGAAGACGGTCACGATTCAGCCTTGTCTTCATTAGAAGTATCGGACTCCTTGACCCGATCATCCCTGACCTGCTCATTTTGAACATCGATAGTGTCTGCTTCAGATTCTGCAGCCTGGACCGTCGTGTCACCACCGTCGTCAGCAGCCGATTCACCGGTAACAGCCACGCAAGTTTCGTCACCAGCTTTGTCACTTTGAGAACCATCGTCTGAAGTTTGCGCATCAAGGTGGGTTGGCTCTCCCCCGAATCGCTCCACGGCATCTGATAATTCCTGCATTTCAGATTCCGGCATTTCGGATGAACCAGTTGAGTCAGACGAACCAGTTGAGTCAGACGAACCAGTTGAACCAACCGTGTCGAAGGTAACGGCTGGATCGGAAGATTCAGTCGAATCAGCTGAGTCACCTGTGTCAGTTGAGCCCGCTGAATCGTTTGAAGCTACTGATTCAGGAGATTCCTCAACCTTACTGTCATCGGCACCCTGATCGGATGCATCAGTGACTTCAGCCTCCTCCGAATCATTGTCACCGCCATCCGGGTCAATGGAGAGATCCTCCATCATGGCCGAATCCAGGTGCTCCAGGTCATAGTCAATCAGGATCTCCTCGGACTGTCCGTCCTTCTGACCATCCTCGTCTTCATCCTCGTCGGCATACTCCGCTTCCAGTCGATCCAGCAGAGGTTCCAACTCCAGAGCCTCCTGGCTGCGACCAGCCTGTTCAAGGAAGTTCTGCTCGGCCTGCACGGCACGCATCCGGTAGTCACCGCTGAGCCCGCGGGCCTTGACCAGGGCCTGAACGGTCTCGATGGCCTTATCCCACAAGTCCAAATCGCCCAGTGCTCCGGCATAAACCAAGAACATCTCCGCCTTGGACTCGCCCTGCAGCTGGCTGCCCTCCTCGGAGGTAGCCTCCTCAATGGCCTTGCGAGGATTGCCCAGACCACGTTCACAGTCGGCGATGAAAGGCAGGTAATCAGAATAGCCGTTCATGCGGTGTGCAGTGCGGAACTCCTTCAAGGCCAGCTTGTAATCGCCCTGACGGTAGGCCACCAGCGCCAACGTCTCACGGGCAAGATCGATCCGCGAAGCCTGCCGAGCAGCCCACTTAGCATGGGCCAGAGCACCTTGGGGATCAGTCTCTTCCAAGGCATAGGCGGCCAAAATGTGTAGGCCGATGTTCTCGGCATGCTCCTTGCTCAGTCCACGCAGGCGTAGACGATCATCCTTGGAAAGCATGGACCATTCCAAACCCTTGGGCATCTTGGGCTCGCCAGGCCGACGATCCGTATAGGGGTTCTGCGAGGGGTAGGAGATGGTCCCGTCAGAGTTACGACGACCACGGTCATAGCCATTCTGGCGGTCACGCTGATAGGCCCCCCGGCGGTCGTCATGGCGATAAGCGTCACGACGACGGTCATCACGGCCATGCTGGCCCTGATACCTGTCGCCACGGGAACGGTCGCCCCGATAGCCGCCTTGACGATGATCATCACGGGAACGATCGCCATAAGAGTGGTTGCCGTAGGGACGATCCCCATGTGAACGGTCCTGGCGTGGACGGTCATCACGGGAGCGGTTGTTCCAGGGGCGATCCCCACCGGACCGCTCATCCTGCCGACGGTCAAACCTCCGGTTGTCATCCCGACGGCGGTCCCCGTGGAAACCCTGGCTACGATCACGGTCACGGTCATGCCGCTGGTAGCCATACCCCGACCGACCGCGGTTGTTGTCACGATCACGATGCCCATATCCGCCATTCCCGTTGGCATGAAAGTCGCGACGTGGACGGTCGCCATCCTGCCGACGGCCGTGGCGGTCACGGTCGGAATCCCTGCGGAAGCCGCCGTGACCATCCTGACGGTCATGTCTGTATCCGCGATTGTCGCGGTCGAACCGGTCGTGTCCGCGTCCGCGGAAGGGCCTTTGGCCATTCCTGTTCTCGGAACGACGCTCTTCGCCGCCCTCGCCGTCATGGTTGTGGAAGTTGCCGGAACGGTGACCTCCCGAACGATAGCCTCCGGAGCGGTATCCGCCCGAATGCGAACCGCCCTTGTGGAAGCCCGAAGAGCGACGACCGCCCGACCGGAATCCGCCCGGACGCGAACCGCCCCGGCCCCGTCCGCGATCGCCCCGGGAATGATTGTGTTCTTCTGCCATCAGTGTCCTTAATTCCTACGTTCCTACTTGCCGGCCCGACGCTCAAGTGCGCCCAGGGCCTTCTTTCCTCTGCGAACCAGGGCGAAGCGCCCATGCAGAAAGTCCTTGTTCCCCAATACCTGATCCGGATCCTCGACCCGTTGGTTATTCAGGTAGAAACCACCCGATGCCACAGTCTTACGAGCCTCGGAGACCGAACGGAAGAGTCCGGCCGCAACCCCGGCCTCCACCAGACGCTGGCCCTCGCTCGCTGCGGGCAGGGCTCGCCCGCCTTGACCATCATCGACCTTGAGCCCGTCCAGAGCAGAATCCAGCACATCCTCGTCCAGCTCCTCCAGGGTCTTGCCACGACCGAAGAGGGCACCAGAGGCATCAATGGCCCCCTGAGCGGCATGCTCGCCGTGCACATAGGAGGTCACCTGCCAGGCCAGGACCTTCTGGGCCTCGCGAGCGCCCGGATCCTGGGCGGTCTTCTCCTCCAGACGCTCAATCTCGGCCTTGGGCAGGAAGGTGAAGGTCTTCAGCAGCTTGACCACCTGGTCGTCAGGCTGGTTGAACCAGAACTGGTAGAAGCGGTAGGGGCTGAACATGGTGGGATCCAGCCAGACTGCATTGCCCTCCGACTTGCCAAACTTTTTGCCCTGGGAGTCGGTGATTAACGGGCTGGTCATAACATTGACAGATGCATTGCGCACCTTGCGAATCAAATCCAGACCGCTGGTCAGATTCCCCCACTGGTCGCTGCCGCCAAGCTGCAGACTGCATCCGTAGCGGTCAAAGAGCTCCAGAAAATCGTTGCCCTGGAGCACTTGATAGCTGAACTCAGTAAAGGAGATGCCTTCGTCGGAGTCCAGACGGCGGGCCACCGTGTCCTTGGCCAGCATGGTGCCCATGCGGAAGTTCTTGCCCACATCGCGCAGGAAGTCGATGGTGCTCATGGAGCCGGTCCACTCGTAGTTGTTGACGAACCGGACGGGGTTGTCTCCCTCGGTATCCAGGAAGCGACCGATTTGCCCACGAAGGCGATCGGTCCACTCGGCCACGGTCTGCTTGGGATTCAGGGTGCGCTCCCCCGACTGACGAGGGTCGCCAATCAGCCCGGTGGCCCCGCCCACAACGGCGATGGGATGCAGACCGGCCGCCTGCAGGTGGCGCATGTTGAGCAGCTGGACCAGATTGCCCACGTGCAATGATGGGGCCGTGGGGTCAAATCCGCAATAATAGGTCACCGAGGGGTCGGCCAGCACCTTCCTGAGCTCGGACTCGTCCGTGCACTGGGCAATGAGACCGCGCCACTTGAGTTCGTCGAAAAGCGAGTCGAAACCCGCCTGCCTGAAATCGGTGACCTGCGACATGAGAGGCTACTCCCTATCGAATATTTGATGAATGTATGCTAAACCCTACTATTCTTGCAACAGATACCGACACGGCAGACCCGCAGACCGCCGCAAACAAGGCCTGACCAAGCCGGACTGATTATTCATTGCCAATCAGCCGCTGTTGATTGACTATTGACCGCTAACCGTCTCGCTAAGGCAGAACGACCAGCGGGAACTTCTCAGAGTAATCGTTGCATTCAAATCAGGAATGCGCATTCACGGACAACTGATCAATTAAGTCTTGGGGAATGTGGTCAACCACGCAGGCGGCCATGCGCCGGTAACCCTCTACTCCGGGATGGAAGTGATCGATGCCCCAGAAGTCGGGTCGGTCGGTACCGACGTCGTCGCGGGTGGCATCCACGAAGGGCACCGAGGCCTCTTGACAGACCTGCTGGCTGGTTTGCGTCTGGCAGGCTATCCGACGCTCCACCTCAGCCCTGAGCGCCCTGCCCAGGGCAGGATCCCGATAGAGCTGACCTGAGCTCAGGACCAGGATCTGACGACCCTTGTTTTTGGCCAGCTCGATGCTGGCAGCCAGGTCATCCCGCCACTGCTCATCGGTGCGGTTGGCCATGATGTCGTTGGATCCTGCACACAGGACCAGCAGATCAGGATGATCCTGCAGAGCGGGCAGGAACCTGTAGCGCACCCTGCGAATGGTGGCCCCCAGCCGACCCTGGGTCGACCAGGATACAGGACGACCCAGCCGGGTGGCCAGGTAGGCGGCTATGTCAGGGACGAGGCCCTGGCTCTGGTCCTTCACCCCGCAGCCGACCGCCATGGAGTCGCCCACCACCAGCATGGTCAGCGGCTCCAGGTCACGGCCTTGGTCCGGAGGTGAACACAGTCCTCGGCGTGAGCCGGGCGGCTCTTTTGCCAGAGTGATGTGCTCCTTGGCCCACCAAGCCTGGACCAGTGCCACCGGATTCATGTCCGCCGCCGCCTTTCGCCGTTTGCCGTCCCTCTTGGGGAATTGCCGTTCGGAATTTTAACGCGAACACCGGCCTGGCGGAAACCAGAAAGCTCACCTGGGCGAACGGTAGGCAGGCCCATCAGACTGCGAGTCGGCGAAGGTCTTCAGTTCCTCCAGCGCATGTGCAGCCTGATCCATCTGCTCCTTGACCCTCTCCGGTGCGGTGCCCCCCTGGCCCTGGCGAGCGCGCACGGCTCCCCCGGCGGTCAGGACCGAACGGACTTCAGGAGCCCTCTCGGCGGGCACCCAGTCAGCGAAGACCCTGACGAAATCGTCATCCTCCAGATCAGCCAGCTCGCAACCTCGCCCCTCGGCCAACTTGACGCAGGCCCCGGAAAGCTCATGGGCATGCCGGAATGGCACTCCTTCCCTAACCAGCCACTCCGCCAGGTCGGTGGCAAGAGCGAAGCCTGTGGGGGCCTGCTCCTCCAGGCGATCCTTGTTGAAGGTCAGGGTGGCAATCATGCCGGCAAAGGCGGGCAGCAGGACCTCCAGGGTGTCCACCTGGTCGAAGACCGCCTCCTTGTCCTCCTGCAGGTCACGTGCATAGGCTGTCGGCAGCCCCTTGAGGGTGGTCAGCAGGCCAGCCAGATCCCCGACCAGCCGACCGGCCTTGCCGCGAGCCAGCTCAGCCACGTCCGGATTCTTCTTTTGAGGCATGATGGAGGACCCAGTCGAGTAGCCGTCGTCCAGGCGGACAAAGGCGAACTCCTGGGTGTTCCAGATGATGATCTCCTCGGCCAGCCGGGACAGATCCACGCCGATCATTGCAGCAACAAAGGCGAACTCGGCCACCACATCCCTTGCTGCAGTCCCATCGATGGAGTTGGCACAGACTCGGCTAAAGCCCAAATCCCGTGCCACTGGCAGTGGGTCCAGACCCAGGGTGGTGCCGGCGAGCGCGCCGGATCCATATGGACTGGCATCGGCACGCTGGTCCCAGTCCCTCAGGCGTTCCAGGTCACGGATGAGAGGCCAGACATGGGCCATGAGCTGGTGGGACAGCAGAACAGGCTGAGCGTGCTGCATGTGTGTGCGGCCAGGCATGACCGTGGTTCCCGCCGCACGGGCCTGATCCATCAGAGCCTGTGCTGTACGCAGCAGGTCCTTGGCCAGCACCCGGGCGTGACGGCGCAGCCAGATCCGAATCAGGGTGGCGATCTGATCGTTGCGCGAACGCCCGGCCCGCAGCTTGCCGCCCAGCTGATCCCCCGCTATGTCGATCAGACCACGCTCCAGAGCAGTGGCCTCATCCTCATCACCAGGTTCAGGGGCAAAGGCGCCGGAATCCACCTGGTCCTGGAGTTCATCCAGTGCCTTCTCCATGCGTGCCAGTTCGTCATCATCCAGCAACCCAGCACGGTTGAGAGCCCGAGCATGGGCCCGGGAACCGGCCAGGTCGTCATCGGCCAGTCGCCAATCAAACTGGGTGGACCGGCTCAGCTCGACCAGCGCCGGCGAGGGACCACCGCTGAAGCGCCCGCCCCAGAGAGCCATAGGCTTGTCGCCGGTGCTCACTGCTCTAGTCCGTCCTGTGCGATGCCGTTGCCGAAGCGCATATCACGGGCGGCGGCCACCTTGTCGGCCAGGCCATAGATGGCGATGAACCCGTTGGAGGCATTCTGGTCGAAGCTGTCACCGGACTCGTAGGTGGCCAGGCTGTAGTCGTAAAGGGAGCTGTCGGAGTGCCGACCCGTGACCACGGCCCGTCCCCCGTGCATGACCATGCGGATGCGGCCGGAGACATAGCGCTGGGTCTCCTCGATGAAGGCGTTCAGCGAGCGGACGGCCGGCGAATACCACTGGGCATCGTAGACCAGCTCTCCCCAGCGCTTGTCGATGTCGCGCTTGATCCGGTGCTGTTCGCGCTCCAAGCAGCAGTTCTCCAGCTCCTGGTGGGCGGTGATCAGGGCCACGGCGCCAGGAGCCTCATAGAGCTCGCGGGACTTGATGCCCACCAACCTGTCCTCGATCAGATCCACGCGTCCGATCCCTTGGGCTCCGGCGCGCCGGTTCATCTCTTCGATGGCCTCCAGAGGGGTGACGGCCCTGCCGTCGATGCGCACTGGGATGCCCTGCTCGAAGTCGATGGTCACCTCATCCTCGACCGGTGGGAAGGCAGGATCGTCGGTGTAGGAGTAGACATCCTTTGTGGGCCCATTCCAGGGATCCTCCAGGTAGCCGGTCTCGATGGCCCGTCCCCAGACATTCTGGTCGATGGAATAGGGGCTCTCCTCGGTCTGCTCGATGGGCAGATGGTGCTCCTTGGCGTAGGCGATCTCCACATCCCGCATCAATCCCAGATCACGGATGGGGCTGATGGCCTTCAGCGAGGGGTCGATAGACATGATGGAGACCTCGAAACGGACCTGGTCGTTCCCCTTGCCGGTGCAGCCGTGGGCTATGGTGTCGGCCCCGTACTTGTGGGCCGCCTGAACCAGATGCTTGGTGATCAGCGGCCTTGAAATGGCTGATACCAGCGGGTAGACGCCCTCGTACATGGCATTGGCCTTAAGCGCCAGCATGCAGTAGTCCCTGGCGAACTCGTCCCGGGCATCCACCACGACGGACTCGACGGCCCCGCAGTCCAAGGCACGCTGGCGGATGGTCTGCAGACGCTCGCCGCCCTGGCCTACATCCAGGGAGACGGCCACCACATCCTTGCCGGTGCGCTCCTTGAGGTAGGGAATGGACACCGAGGTGTCCAGGCCGCCCGAGTAAGCCAGCACGATGCGATTGTTTTCGGTCATGGCGATCCTCTTTTCTTCTAATTTCACACTTTTAGATATTCAGTTCGTGCTTTCAGCGATCATCGGGCCTTGGCATCCTCCTGGCCGGAGACGATGGTCATCAGCCAGTCGGCCCGGGATGAAGCCGATTCATCGTCTGCAGCGATGATCAGAATTGTGTCGTCCCCAGCTATGGTGCCTAGGATTCCATCGATGGGCTGACGGTCCAGTGCGGAAGCTGCATATTGGGCGGCGCCGGCCGGGGTTCTGACCACCAGCAGGTTGCGGGCCCTGGCCACTGAGGTGATCAGCCCGGTCAGAATCTTGGCCAGGTAAGCATCGGTCTTGTTCTCCCCTTCGACCTCAGGCCCTTCGGCGGCAGCGGCCTCCATAGCCTGCTGATCGGTGGTGGCGGGAATCCAGTAGGCCATGCTCCCGTCTGCATACCGCAGCTTGGTGGCATGCAGGTCGTCCAGGTCCCGGCTCAGGGTGGCCTGGGTCACCTCGATGCCTTGCTCCGCCAGCAAGGCCGATAACTGCTGCTGGGAATTGACCCGATGTCGGTTCAGGGCCTGGCGGATGGCATCCAGCCGGGCCACCTTGGTCGTCGGACGCATCAGCACACCCCTTGCAAAAGGGATTCATCGCCCCAGGAACGGGCCACCAGCCAGGTCATCAGGGCCTTCTGGGCGTGCAACCGGTTTTCCGCCTCGTCCCAGACCACGGACTGTGGACCATCGATAACCTCGGCCGTAACCTCCCGACCCCTGTAGGCGGGCAGGCAGTGCTGGAAGAGGGCATCCGGACGGGCATGGGCCATAAGTGCGGCATTGACCTGATAGGGCTGGAAGGGATGGGAGCGGATTTCATACTGGGCCTCCTCGCCCATGGAGACCCAGGTGTCGGTGAAGACGCAGTCGGCGTCCTCGACAGCCTGAACCGGATCCGTGGTGACCAGAATGGATCCGCCGTTTTCAGCGGCCAGGATCCGCGCCTGATCCACCAGTCTTGGATCGGGCAGGAAGCCGTGGGGGCCGGCAATCCGCACGTTCATGCCGGCCACTGCCCCGCCCAGCAGATAGGAGTTGGCCATGTTGTTGGCTGCGTCTCCCAGGTAGGCGATGGTCATACCAGCCAGGGCATCGACCCCACCCCGATGCTGTGCCAGGGTCAGGAAGTCGGCCAGAACCTGGCAGGGATGGAAGGAATCAGTCAGCGCGTTGATGACGGGTACGGTAGCATGGGCAGCCATGGTCTCCACCCGATCCTGCCCAAAGGTGCGCCAGACTATGGTGGATGTCATCCGTGTCAACACGTTAGCGGTGTCCGCCACAGGCTCGCCACGGCCCAGCTGCGAGCCTGAACTGTCAATGACCATGGGATAGCCACCCAGCTGGGCAACGCCCACGCAGAAGCTTGTCCTGGTGCGAGTGCTGGGCTTGTCGAAAATGATCGCCACGGACTGAGGCCCATGGTAAGGCTGGGATAAATAGGGATTAGTCCTGAAGGCCATGCCTAGTCGAAGCACCTCCAGCTGCTCCTCGTGGTTGAGGTCGTCGTCACGCAGCATGTGCCGCAAACCGTTGCTCATCTCTGCCTCCCTATCGCTATGATTACGCACGTCATTGATGGCTGATCTCACTGACCATCCTGCCGCAAGCCCTTCCCGAGACTGACCGGAGCCTTAGACAGGATATCCACGGCCAGGTCGATCTGGTCGGCTTGAATGATCAAAGGCGGAGCCAGACGCAGGGCATCAGGGGCCACTGCATTGACGATCACCCCATGGTCCAAAGCCCAGGAAGCCAGATCCCCGGCACAAGGAGCGCTTAGCTGGACCGCATCCAGCAGCCCCCTGCCTCTGACCTCGTTATAAAGGGGATTCCCGCAATCAGTAAGGCCAGCGCGCAGCCTCTCCCCCATCTGCCGTGCCCGTTCCAGCAGGCCCTCCCGCTGGATGGTCTCCAAGGTGGTCAGTGCCAGGGCCGATCCCAGAGGATTGCCTCCAAAGGTGGATCCGTGCATGCCGGGAGTCAGCAGGCCCGATGGCCCAGGACCGAAGGTGATCATCCCGCCCATGGGGAATCCGCCTGCGACCCCCTTGGCGAAGGTGAGCACGTCAGGACAGGCTCCTCCGGACAGGCTATGGTCCTGAAAGGCGAACCAGTGACCGGTCCTGCCCATTCCGGTCTGCACCTCGTCCAAAATCATCAGGGCCCCATGCCGGCTACAGAGCTCACGCACCTGCCGAACGTAGTCAGGATTCAGCGGTAGCACCCCGGCCTCTCCCTGGATGAGCTCCAGGATGACGGCAGCCACCGGCTCTCCTGAGGTCTCCCCCTGTGCAAAGGCCTTTTCTATAGCATCGCCGTCTTCTGCCGGCAGGAAGCCCATACCCGGGACCAGGGGTTGGAAGGGCTCACGGATGGCCGGCTTCCATGTCAGGCTCAAGGAGCCCATGCTACGGCCGTGGAAACTATGGGTCAGAGCCAGGATCCGGCCAGGGTGACCGCCCATGCGAGCACCATGCAGCCGGGCAAGCTTGATGGCCGCCTCATTGGCTTCGGTTCCCGAGTTGGCGAAGAAGACGCGGGACCCCTCCGGAGCCTGAGCCAGGTCCAGCAGCCGTTCGGCCAGCTCGATCTGAGGCTTGGAGGCGAAGAAGTTGCTGATATGGGCCATCTTTCCGGCCTGCTCAGCCAGGGCCTTGTTCCAGGCAGGATGGGCGTAACCCAGAGCATTGACCGCGATTCCGGCCATCATGTCCAGATAGCGGTTGCCATCCAGGTCCCAGATCCAGGCGCCTCGGCCATGGTCCATGACTCTGCCTGGGCGTCCGAAGACCTGCATATGGACGCGGTCATAGCGGTCTGCCCATTGACTGCTCTGCGGCCCTTCGGGAGTCCTCTTGGGCTCAGCAGTTTTGGCAGTGGGCGCATCAGCCTTCGTCATGGCTCCTCCTCATGATCATGTCCCGGCCCGGCACGACCACCGTGCCGATGCCGTTGCGGGTGAATATCTCGTTGAGCATGGAATGCGGTCGCCGTCCGTCGATGACGTGCGCCTCGCCCACCCCGGAGCGTACAGCCTGCAGGCAGGCCTCCATCTTGGGGCGCATCCCCTCATGCATGTCCTCCAACATATCCTCGAGCTGATCCACGCCGATGCTGGAGACCAGGGAATCGGCTTGTGGCCAGTTGGCATACAGTCCCTCTACATCGGTAAGAATGACCAGTTTCCGGGCACCCAGAGCTACTGCCAGAGCAGATGCGGCTGCGTCGGCATTCACGTTGAGCACCTGGGTGGGATCCTGCTCGTCAGGAGCCACGGAGGAGACGACAGGGATCCGCCCGGCATCGATCAGGTCTTCGACGGCCGAGGCATCCACGCCCACGACCTCGCCCACCAGGCCCAGATCGACCGGCTGACCATCCGCCATGCCGGTACGGCGGGCCGCACTGAATAGACCGGCATCTTCCCCTGACAGACCGACAGCCATGGGACCGTGAGCATTGATGGCGCCGACCAGATCCCTGCCCACCTGTCCGGTCAGCACCATGCGAACCACCTTCATGGTTTCCGGAGTGGTTACCCGCAGGCCGCCACGAAAGACTGATGGAATCCCCAAGGCCTGAAGCATGTGGGATATTTGCGGGCCGCCACCGTGCACCACCACCGGATGCATGCCCACCTGCCTCAGGAAGACCATGTCCTGGGCGAAGCACTGCCGCAGATGGTCGTCCACCATGGCATGGCCGCCGTATTTGACTACGATTCGTTGGCCGGCGAACTCCTCCAGCCATGGCAGGGCTTCGATGAGCACCTGGGCCTTGCGGGCGTCGTCCAAAGCCTTTTCAGCTTCGGCATCCTGCTCGTCATCCGCCATCCTCTTCCCCTTCCTTATGACCATCTTCCGATTGCTGCGGCTCTCGGCACTGCGTCCGATCAGGCCTGCTGTCAGGTGTGGTAGTCGGCATTGATGGTCACGTATTCGTGGGTCAGATCATCGGTCCATACCGTGGCTTGGTTGTCGCCCTGGCCAAGGTCGATGTCTATATGGACCTCGGGAACGTGCAGGTCGACCAGCTCTGGGTCCTGGCCGGGACGACCTCCTTGGCAGACCTTGATGCCGTTGAAGCTGACATCAACATGGGCCGGATCATAGGCCGCCGTAGAAACAGGCACAGTGCCCAGGGAAGATACCACTCGACCCCAGTTAGGGTCTTCCCCGGCCACAGCGCATTTGAGCAGCGTGGAGCCGGAGACCGCGCGGGCGCAGGCAAGGGCTGCATTCTCGCTCTCGGCACCGTCCACACGGATGCGGATCCGATGCCTGCTGCCCTCGCCGTCAGCCACGATCCGATGAGCTAGATCCGTGCATGCCTGACCGAGCTTTTCCTGGAACTGCTCGGAGTCAGGCCGTACACCAGAGGCCCCGGAGGCCATCAGCAGGACGGTGTCGTTGGTAGACATACACCCGTCCACGTCGATTCGGTTGAAGCTGAGCCGGCAAGCCTCGGATAGGGCTTGACGTGCCTGTTCCGGCTCCAGAATGGCGTCAGTGGTGATTACACAGATCATGGTGGCCAGCTGCGGGGCAATCATCCCGGAACCCTTGACCATGCCCCCCAGCCGCCAGCCAGACCCGTCCACGGCCACTGTCTTGGTGCAAGTGTCGGTGGTCAATATGGCCTTGGCGGCCTCTTCACCAGCCTCCTGACTGGACGACATCCCCTGGGCAGCTTGGTCGATGCCAGTCAATATGGAATCCAGATGGAGCAGATGACCGATAATCCCGGTGGAGCAGACAGCGACCCGATTGCTCGGCAGGCCTAGTTTCTCTCCTGTCCGCTCGGCCATGGCTCTGGCCTGGTCCAGGCCCTCAGGACCCGTACAGGCGTTGGCATTACCAGAGTTGATGACCACGGCTCCGGCACGGCCTTCTTCAAGGATCTTGCTGGTCCAGATAACCGGAGCGGCCCGGAAACGATTAGGTGTGAAGACCCCCACAGCCGTGTCCATGGGTCCGCTGTTGACGACCAGGGCCAGATTGCGGCGCTGTGAGCCTCCCGGACGGTGGGCGATGGCGGTGCCGGTCCGGAAGCCTGCAGGGTAGGTGATGCTCATGGTGCCACTCCTATAGTTGTCAGTCCGGTCTCCTCAGGTAGGCCCAAGGCCAGATTTACGGCCTGGAGAGCCTGGCCTGCGGTGCCCCGGGTCAGGTTGTCGATAGCTGCAAAAGCGTAGAGGCGGTCAGCGCGCTGGTCCACAGCTACCTGGACCTGGGCCCGGTTGGAGCCGTAGACATCGGCCGTGGAGGGAAGCCTGCCCTCGGGGAGCAGATCGACAAACTGCTCCCCGGCATAGACCTCTTTCCAGATTCCGCGAACATCAGACACCCCCATGCTCCGTCCACGCGTGCTCAGCTTGGCTGAGACCACTGCCAGAACCCCCCTCGACATGGGGACCAGTATAGGGGTCAGCCCCATGCGGATGGGTTGTTTCCCAAGACCCCCTATGCTCGGGTTCGCAGCTGCGGCCTTACGCAGATTTTGCAGAATCTCAGGGATATGCCGGTGGGTGCCTCCGACCGAGTAGGGATGGGCTGAATTGATGGCCTGGGCTGCCAGCAGATCCATTCTGCCGCCTGAGCGTCCGGCGCCCGAGTAGCCGACCGCCAGGTCAGCAACCAGATCATCGGTCTGCACCAGTCCGGCGGCTAAAGCAGGCTGGAAGGCCAGGGTGACTGCCGTGACATTGCAGCCAGGACCAGCGATCCGCCGAGTCTGTCCAAGCAGCTGACGCTGGCGACCGCCACCCGGATTGAGCAGCTCAGGCATCCCGTAGGTCCACGGGCTTGAGAAAGGCCCGCCGTAGTAGTCTTGCCAGTCGCCCGGATCCTCCAGCCGGTGATCAGCACCCAGATCGACCATCAGCGATTGCGGATCCAGCTGCTCTGCCAGGGGACCTGAAGCCCCGTGAGGCAGTGCCAGAACCACCAGATCGTGGCCGGCCAAGATCTTTGGATCGGTATCCTGAATCTGCAGCGAGGCTATCGACTCCGGGAGGTTGGGCGAGAACTCCCCCAGCAGCCGGCCAGCCGAGCCATGACCGGTGACCGTGCAAACCTGAAAGGCTGGATGGGCCGCCAATAGACGGATCATCTCCGAGCCGGCATACCCAGAAGCTCCCGCTACAGCCACCGTGTATTGCCGCATGAGTGCTCCCTTCATCGGGAACCATCATACATACTCATGCAGTAAAACGCATATTTATGCAATTCGGCGTGTCGCTATATATCTGCTCTAGCTTTGCAACGCTTTCAACTATGCGAAGGGGTCATAATCGGAGTCTCTGTTGCGGATATATTCCATTTGCATGCTGGCCTTTTCCGCAGCCTGGGACCCGCACGCGCCCTCCACAAAGGCCAAGGCCATATCGATGCCGGCCGAGATACCCGAAGATGTACGAAACTTGCCATCGACCACCCAGCGCGCATCCTTGATCCAGTCCACACGCTCCCCTGTGCTGACGACCCAGTCAAAGGCCAAGTCATTTGAGGTCGCACGCCGACCGTCGAGCACACCAGCGGCAGCCAAGAGAGCCGAGCCTGTGCAGACCGTCATTACCTGCGGCGACCTGGCGGCCAAGCTTGCCAGCTGCCCTGTCCATTGGTCGTCCCCAACCAGAGTTCGAGTACCGGACCCGCCGGGTATCAGCAGAACCCCTTGGGAATTGATATCTTCTGGCCCTACAGTTTCGACCCTGACACCGCCCTCACCGACTTTCATACCGGGCCCGTCAAGAGAGAAAAGCCGCACTCGGGCACCATCAGTATTGATGAAAACCTCAAAGGGGCCAAAAACATCCAAGGGTTCAAACCCGTCGAATACGACGATATTGATATCCAAACCCATCTGATTGAACATCCCCCTCGTAGATCTCTATATGTCAAGGCTGACAGCATATGCACAAACATGGATTCCGGCTAATGCAAATTCATAATCGCATCCAGGCATCCAGAAGGAGCCAGCGCCTTGAGTTTTCAGGCACTGACGCCACCTGAGCCGGATCCGCCGCCCGTCGAGGGCGATGGCATCATCTGCTGGTAGAAATCATTTAGGGAGATGCCGTTGACCAGCAGCCAGATCCAGGCAAGCGTGAAGAGCAGGTTGATGATCAGGGCAGCCATGGCCAATCCATAGCCCTTCATATGCAGTCGACGGGTCCGATACATGGAAACGCCACCCAGCAGAGCGGGAATCACAGGCATGGGCAAGAAGAGGGCCATAAGGAAGGCGATGATGGCGCAGGGATCCCAGTGGCCGTAGGCCGGATTTTGGGAGGGATCGTTCAGATCGGGCATGCCCTGGGGAGGCCAGACCGGAGCGCCGGGACGGGCTTGAGGATTCCCAGGGTTTTCGCTACGACCGGGACCCGGCTGCCCCGCCATATGCATAGGACGGTTGGCGGGGTTGCCTTGTGACGAATCGGATTCCTTGGCCTTAGGTTCGGGGTCTGGGCGACCGTATATGTACGGATTCCACCCTGGATAACGATCGGCGCGTGCGCCGTACAAGGGCTGGTCGCCTCCATCATGATCCTGGCGGTCAGGTCCACCGGCTGTGCCCTGTTCTTGAGAATCCGTCATGCCCCTCGGCCCCCTTGTGATGCCCGGTCAAGCGCGCAGTACGGCGCCCAGACCCGCAGTCTTGTCAACGATGGCCTGACGCAGGGATTCGCTGTCCTCGGACGTCAAGGTGCGGTCCGGGGCGCGGAAGGTGACTGCGAAGGCCAGTGATTTTGCATGCTCACCGATCTGATCGCCAGTGAAAACGTCGAACAGCTCGATGGATTCAAGACTAGACCCAGCCGCTTCTCTGATGGCGGAAGTCAGATCAGCTGCCGAGACCGTGTCCGGCACAGTGAAGGCCAGATCCTGACGGACCGGCGGGAAGGTCGAGACCGGCTTGGCCTGCAGGGGTGTGTAGTCCAGGTGGTCCAGCACCATGTCCAGGCTCAGCTCGAAAGCGGCAGAATGGGCAGGGAAACCCAGAGCCTGATCAACCCGAGGATGCAGCTCGCCCACCATGCCAACGAGCGTGCCGTCATCCAGGACCAGCCTGGCGGTACGGCCCGGATGCCACTGGTCAGGCACCTGCTCGGCTGAGGGTTGCTCCAGCCGATAATCGGCACCCAGCCTGTCCAAAACCCGGCGAGCCGATTCAACTGCATCAGTCCAGTCCACATCCCTGCTGTCCTTAAGCCAGCCGTCTTCCTGGGCCCGGCCGGTCAGCAAGGCCGCCACATGCAGCCGTTGCTCTGGCAGACCCTGGTCCAGGCGGGCCAAATCCTCGTCGCTGGGCCGCACGCCGCCCGGAAGTGTAGGCACCGCAGGAGCCTTGGGGTCGCGACGGAAGACATAGCCGATCTCAAAGAGACGCACATCAGTGTTGCCACGTCGCAGGTTGCGCTCCACGGTGTTGGCCAGCGGCAGCAGCAGGCTCTGCCTCAGATAGGGCCTATCAGCGGCCATGGGGTTGGCCAGCTCCACGCTGTTGATATGGACCTCATCAGGATCCATGCCGAAGGCCTTGAAATCATTGTCACCGACAAATGGATAGTCCAGAACCTCGGTCAGCCCATACTCGGCCAGGGTGTCAGCCACCCAACGGCGACGCTGCTGGCGATCGGTCAGACCAATTGCTCCGGAAACCTTGGGTGATGGCACGGTGACGGGGATACGGTCGTAGCCCACCAGGCGAGCCACCTCTTCGACCAGATCGCAGCCCTCGCCCAGGTCGGGCCTCCAGGTTGGCGGAGTCACGGACAGCCGGTCCTGAGGATCGCCTTGGACCGTGCAGCCTATGTCGCGCAGAATGGCCACAATGCGCTGGGGTTCCACATCCAGTCCAGTCAGCCTGGCCACCTCGCTTACAGCAAAGTCGATGACTGACATGGGCTTGGTCTGGTTCATATCCAGCGGAGCATCCAGGTCCTGGCCACCGGCAAGGCGATGCAGCAGGTCAGCGGCCATAGCCGCGGCAGCCGGCTGCATCTGCGGATCGACCCCGCGCTCAAAGCGCTTGGAAGCCTCGGAGGGCAGCTTGTGGCGACGTGCGGTCCTGGCGATGGTCACCTGGTCGAAGTGGGCGGACTCAATCAGAATATTCCGCGTCTGATCGGTCACCTCTCCATACAGACCGCCCATGACTCCGGCCAGACCTAAGATACGGGATCCCTCTTGCCCCTCGGGCGAGTCGGTAATGAGCAGATCCTCGGTGCTGAGCTCGCGATCCTTGCCATCCAGAGTGGTCAGGTGCTCACCCTGCCTGGCCCTACGGACTACGATGGGCCCGCTGAGCTTGTCCAGATCATAGGCGTGCAGGGGCTGGCCCAGATCCAGCATGACATAGTTGGTGATGTCTACCGGCAGACTGATGGAGCGCATGCCGGCACGTACCAACCGCCGACGCATCCAGCTGGGAGTGGCCGCCTTGGGGTCACACCCGGTCAAGGCACGCAGGTAGTACCGATCACAGCCTGGCTGACCGTGAATAGGGTTCTCGTCCTGAATGCGCACGGCCAGCGGAGCCTGATCCTCCTGAGCTGCGGGGGCCGGCACTGTCTTGTTCAGCTCAATCACCGGATCCGTGTACTCAGCACCCGTGGAGTGGTGGTATTCCCTGGCAACCCCCCGGTAGGAGAAGGCATAGCCGCGGTCGGGTGTGATGTTGATCTCAAGAACAGGCCTGTTCATATGGAGCAGAGCTATGGCATCGTCACCTGGCTTGAGCTGCTCGTACTGCTCGGGGGTGAACCCGTAATTGCGCAGCAGGATGATGCCCTGATGGTCCGAGCCCAGCCCCAGCTCACGCTCTGAGGCGCACATGCCGTCCGAGATGTGGCCATAGGTCTTGCGCGGTTCGATACGGAAGTCCCCAGGCAGGACGGCCCCTGGCAGGGTCACCACCACCTTTTCGCCCGCAGCCATGTTTGGGGCCCCGCAGACTATGCCCCTAGGCACCTTGTGACCCTGGTCATCCACCGCGTTGTACTGCTCGCCCACATCCACATGGCACCAGTTGATGGTCTTGCCGTTCTTCTGAGGCTCAGGCTCGGCATCCACCACATAGCCGACCACAATAGGGCCGGTCACCGTGGACTCATGAATGTCCTCTTCCTCCAGACCGACCCGGACCAGATCCTTGGCCAGCCGTTCATAGGTCAGATCCTCGGGGACCTGCACATGCTCCTTGAGCCAGTCGATATCTACCATTGGCATCTGACGGTCACTCCCCCATCTCGAACTGCTGGCTGAACCGCACGTCACCCTCGACCAGGTCGTGCATATCGTTGATGTCGTGACGCAGGAGCAGGGTGCGTTCCATGCCCACGCCGAAGGCGAAGCCTGAGTATCGCTGCGGGTCCACACCGGCCGACCTCAGAACGTTGGGATTGACCATGCCGCAGCCTCCCCATTCGATCCATCCAGGGCCGCCCTTCTTGTCGGGGAACCAGAGGTCCATCTCGGCGCTGGGCTCGGTGAAGGGGAAGTATGAGGGACGCAGTCTGGTCCGGGCCTCGGGACCGAACATGGCAACGGCGAGCTTGTCCAGGGTGCCCTTGAGGTCGGCCATGGTCAGGTGCTCGTCGACGGCGATGGCCTCGCACTGGTGAAAGACCGGGGTGTGGGTGGCATCCAGTTCGTCGGTGCGGAAGACCCTGCCCGTGCAAGCCACATAGAGCGGCACGCCGCGGGTTATCAGAGAACGGGCCTGGTCGGGCGAAGTATGGGTGCGCATGACCATGTTGGAGCCGACGAAACCGGCGGCGTCCCTGGCCTGGCTGCCCTTGACATAGAAGGTATCCTGCATCTGGCGGGCAGGATGGTCAGGGCCGAAGTTAAGGGCATCGAAGTTGTACCATTCGGCTTCCAGCTCGGGGCCCTGGGCGATGCTCCAACCCATGGAGACGAAGAAGTCCTCCACGTCCTCCATGAGCTTGGAGAGCGGATGCCGGGCGCCCTGGGGACGGCGGTTGACCGGCAGGGTCATGTCCACCTGCTCGGCAGCCAGGCGGCGGGACTCCTCCTCCTGGCGCAGCTGCCGCTCCTTGAGCCCGTAGGCACGGCCGAAGTCAGCCTTGAGCTTGCCCGCTAGACGCCCGGCGGTCTTCTTCTGATCCGCTGGCAACGTACCGATAATCCGACCGGATCCGGCCAGGGCTGAACCCGTCCCCGCATACCGGGCCTTGATCGCCTTGAGCTCCTCTAGATCAGAGGCCTCGCGAATCCTGCCGATGCCCTCGTTGACCTCGTCGGTCATCGCCGCGGGGTCGAATTCTTCCTGTGCCACCATGGACCTTTCCACTGTTCCCAATGCCGTATCCGGGCCGCAAATCAGCGGAAATCCCGGTCGTTGACGCCTTCACATTCTTTCAATACGACTCGACATGGCCATGGCGTAGAGCAGCACCGCAGCAGAGGTGGCCAGGTTGAGGGATTCAGCCCGCCCGTATATAGGGATGCGGACGATCTGATCCATGGCCTGCAGCAACTCCTTGGGCAGGCCGCGTGCCTCATTGCCGAAGAGCAGAACCATGGGCCGACCCGGCGAGTCTGGCCTGGTCAGGGCTCCGCTCGCCATCAGATCAGCCAGGGAGCGGACGGGTTTGTCCGGTGTTCCATAGACATCGGCCGCCACCATGGTCCGACCCTGCCGTCTGCACAGGGCCAGGAAGTCCTCGGTGCCCATGGTCATCAGGGGTATGTGAAAGGCCGATCCAGCCGTAGAGCGAATGACCTTAGGATTGGTGAGTTCCACGCACTGGTCCACAAGGATGACTGCCTTGCAGCCAGCAGCATCGGCAGTGCGGATCACAGTGCCAGCATTGCCCGGGTCGCGAATCTGCCAGAAAGCTGCCACCAGGTCGGGCTCCTCTTTCGTTAGGCGCTGGGGATCTTCGAAGTCCATCGATTGTGTCAGAAATCCGTCCGCACGCGCCTGGGCCAAGATCCCCTGCGCATTGCCGCTGATGGCACGCATGACCCTGGCGGAGACGAAATGTCCGTAGCAGTCAGGCAGCTCCCGAGCCTGCTCCATGATGGCGCCCACAGTCTCGTTGAACGGCCGTGGATGACCGCCCCGGGCTGCAGGAGAGGATTCGTCCGACTGAATATAGAGGTCAGTCAGCAGGTCAGAACGCCAGCGGACCGCCTCGCGCACACTCTGCGGCCCCTCTATCAGGAAGCGGCCATGACGCTGCCGTGCCCGCCGATCCTGCAGTTCAGCCAGGCGACGAATTCGTTGAGCATGGGGATTGTCGAGAATGGAATCATCAAAGGGCATGGGCATAACTCTAGCCTCGACAGACGAGAGCTCTGCGATCGGACCTCAATCAGCCTACATCTGTGGGAAAGTTCACTGAAAGAAAGGCCTGCACCCCTTGTGCTCCCCGGACAAGGGGCTAGGGTAAAAGAACTGGTCGGGTCGACCACGTCCGTCATTGGTATGGTGCAGACCGACCATGGCACATCTGGCTTGACCAGAATCATTGTGAGGAGACAATATGCCCGTATACACACTTCCCGATCTGCCCTACGACTACTCGGCACTGGAGCCGTACGTGTCCGGCAAGATCATGGAGCTGCACCATGACAAGCACCATCAGGCTTATGTGAACGGGGCCAACAAGGCCCTGGAGCAGATTCATGACGCGGCCGAGTCCGGCAACGTGGCCCAGTCCAACCTGCTGGAGAAGAACCTGGCCTTCAACCTGGCCGGGCACAAGAACCACTCCATCTTCTGGAAGAACATGGCCCCGGCCATCGGCCAGGAGCCCACTGGCGAACTCAAGGCCGCCATCGAGGACCAGTTCGGGTCCTTCCAGGGCTTCCAGACCTACTTCGAGTCCATGTGCGCAGGCATCCAGGGCTCCGGCTGGGCCGTCCTTGCCTGGGATACGCTGGGTGAGCGCCTGGTCACCCTGCAGATGTACGACCACCAGGGCAACCTGCCAGTCACCATCTTCCCGCTGGTCCTGCTGGACCTCTGGGAGCACGCCTACTACCTGGAGTACCTGAACGACCGGGCCAGCTACGTCAAGGCCTGGTGGCACATCGTCAACTGGGAGGACGCCTCCAAGCGGTTCGACGAGGTGCGCAACATCAACACCACTCTGGCCAGGTAAAAGACCGGCGCTTCCAACCACAGGCGGACCCCGGTCCTTTCCCCTCTCTGCGGGAGGTGGAAAGGACCGGGGTCCCTCCATATCTGGAGTCTGCTGCGGAAAACCCTGACAGTCAGTTGCCGAAGAAGGCGATGGAGCCGGTCAGCGCAGCCACGGTCAGTGAGATTGCAGGCACAGATAGACATATGAGCAGGAAGCCCACATCACGTGGTCTGACCTGGGAGACCCTGGCATGGGTGCGCGGTGTGCTGCCACCGAAGCCTCGAGCCTCCATGGCTGTAGCCAATGTCGTCGAACGCCTGATCGACAGAACCAGCAGGGCGAAGGCTTGGGGCATAAAGGCCTTAAAGCGGTTTTCATCGCCCAGTCCACGACTGCGGCGAGAGGCGGTCAGCGCCGACCAATCATCCTTAAGAACAGTAAAAAGCCGCATACCTGCCAGTCCCCCGTAGACGAAGCGGTCAGGCAGATGGAGCACCTGGCTGAAGGCGTCGGCCAGGTCGGTGGCATCGATGCCCAGAACAGTGATGATGGCGGGGATTCCTATGGCCAGGATTCGCAGTGCAGTAGCCAGGGCCAGGTCCAGCGAGCGCTGGGTGATGTGGATCATCCCCCACTGCCAGAAGGTGGCACCGCCGCTCTTGCCATAGAGGATGATCGCCAGGGCCGAACCTGGCGCCCCCAGGAAGATGGGCCAGGTGGATCTGACCACGCGCAGGGGCGTGAAGCCTGCAGTACCCAGCAGCAGGAACTCCAGGATCAGGGCCGTCGTGGCCGAGACCGGGTCCAGGCTGATCAACAGGGGCAGAGCCGCCAGAAAGGCCCCGATCAGACGGAAGGCCGGATTGATGGATGCTATGTATGGCGACCTGCTGGCCGGCTTGATCGGCTCGTCCCGCTGATCCATGGGCGTGACGGTCAATCTGGCAGCAACAGTCTCCTGATGAGCCTGCAAATCTGACCCGGCTACAGGCCAGACGGCCTTCTGGACTCCCGGAGGCGTCATTTCCACCAGGCGGGCATCCAGGGCCTGGACAAGTTCCCGGTCGTGGGTGACCAGGATGATGCAGGCTCCTTGATCGCGCAGGTCTGCAATCAGCTGGGCCATGCTGACCCAGGTGTTCCTGTCCTGGCCGAAGGTGGGCTCGTCAAGGATCAGCACCTGGGGTGCAGCGGCCAGAGCTGAGGCCACGGTGAGCCGCCGCTTCTCGCCGCCAGAGAGCGTGTAAGGGTTGGCACGCGCGTACTGCCTCAACCTGAAGCGCCCCAACAATCCCAGGGCGCGGGCCTGGGCCTGGTCCTCGGTCATGCCGGTGCGGATGGGGGCCAGCTTGACCTCATCCAGGACCGTGCCTCGGGCGAACTGATGCTCGGGATTCTGAAAGACATAGGCGATGCGCGCCGCCAGCTGGGATGAGGTCCATCGTATGGGCTCGGACTCCGCAGGCGTATGCCCCTGAGGTCCCTGAAGCAGACGATCCTGGGCAAGGACCGAACCAGCCACTGGCTCCAGCAGACCAGCCAGAGTCATAGCCAGCGTGGATTTGCCAGCCCCGTTGGCTCCGACCAGGGCAGTGACCTGCCCAGCCCTGAATTCCAGATTGATGTGTTCGGCAACCGCCCGGCCCTGACGGCCCACCGCCAGATCATTTGCAGCCAGCAAGACGGGATGATCATCCTGACTGGGGCCGGATTGCCCAGCCTGGCCCCGGTCACATCCAAGCTCAGGCAGCGAATCCCGTACACTCCTATAAGCCTCGGGAACCCATATGCCCAAGGCGGCAAGATCCAGGCCAGGATCAGTGAAGACCTCCTCGGGGCTGCCGTCGGCCATGATCACGGTCTTGCGATAGGCCGCAGCGCCCGATCCGCCGGTATTGTCTTCAACCTCACCCAGCCCAAGCACGATGACCCGGTCGATCATGTCCATCCATGGCCCTGCCCGGTGTTCGACCAGAATCATGGTAGAGCCCTGCCGATCCAGGACCTTTCTGACAGCATCGACTATCTGCTCGACACCGACCGGGTCCAGATTGGCCGTGGGCTCGTCCAGCAGGAGCAGCCCAGGCTGCATGGCCAGAGCACCCGCCAGGGCCAGACGCTGCATCTGCCCTCCGCTCAGATGCATGGTGGACCGAGTCAGCTGCAGGTCAGCCAAACCCACCTCGGCCATGGCCTTCCGCACCCTTGGCCAGATCTCTTCAGGAGGCAGCCCCATGTTCTCGGGCCCGAAAGCCACATTGTCGCCCAGTCGCTGAAAGATGGCCTGCGCATCCGGATCCTGCAGGACCAGGCCCACACGCCCCCGGCTGGATACGGCAGGATTGCCGTCAATCAAGACCTGGCCCTGGGTCACTCCGCCTTCATCGTCCTCAACCTGGTCCTGGCCACTCTGCGGGGCATGATCGCCCAGCAACCCGGCCACACCCTCAAGGATGGTCGATTTGCCAATGCCGGAGGCTCCCAGCAGAAGCACCCGCTGACCTGCAGGAATGCTCAGGGACAAATCCCTGACGGCGAAGTGGTTCCTGTAGGCATGCCGATAACCCCAGCCACGCAGTTCCAAGGCTGCGGGTCGATAGGGATTGTCTTGGATGCTCTGATCCACGCCCGAGCCTCTACTTCCCGGCCATACGAATATCACGGCCGGAGGCGAAGCGGTCCAGAGCCCCGGTGGCGGCAATGGCCTTGTAGAGGTACCAAACCAGTACTCCGGCGATCAGAGCGCCCGAAATCAGGGTGGCTATCAGATAGATCACACCATAGGGGCCGGTGAGGTTGATGGCCTGCAAGTGCGTGCAGAAGGAGTACAGCCAGCAGCCGAAACCAGCGGCAGCACCCGACAGTGCCACCGTGGACATGTTCCAACGCCGGTAACGCAGCAGCATAAAGACCAGTTCGGCCATGAAGCCCTGAAGCAGGCCGATCAGTATGGTCTCCACAGGCACCCAAAGGCTGCCCAGCAGCGACTCCAGGATGGCGGCGACCAGCTCGGCATAGACGGCAGCACCCGGTTTGCGCACGATGACCGATGCCAGGGGCCCGGCGAACAGGTAGAGGCCGTTGAGAATGCCGCCCAGACCGGGCACAACCCCGTCCAGGAAGGACCAGGGAATGGTGGTTACCATGGCGACCACCCAGTAGATGACGGCGGAGGCCACCCCGATGACCGAGGCTACGGCGATATCCACCACCCTCCACCGTTTGGAGGGGATTCTGACCTGGGATGGAGTTCCTTCAGACTCCGGCTCTGATCCAGAAGCAGTGTTGTTTATGAAATGACCATCGGTCATGATCTTGTGCCTTTCCTCGGGGCGCTCCCTATGAGCGCCATCCCGTTCAGGCACGGGTCCAGTGACATCCGTGCGCCGGCATTACCCGGTAAACGTTCGTCCGGTTGAGGCTGAGCCTCCTCTCAGCCGCACGCCCTCAGGCATACGGCCCCCGTGTCACCTATTACCTTAGAACACGCCGTGGTCAAAAAAGTCAGTTCTGACCCTCGCCTAGGGAATCCAACAAAAGGGCCTCGGTGATGATGTTGTCGACCAGCCCCTGCAGGGAGATGGACTCATTTGGGCTGTGGGCGTTGGACTGGGGATCCTCGGGGCCGGTCACCAGGACCTGGGCCTCAGGGAATAGCCGCTTGAGCTCGGGAATGAAGGGGATGGATCCGCCCTCGCCCTTGTTGACCGGGTCGCGTCCAAAGGCCTGCCGCATGGCATCCTCAGCCTGCTTGACTACCGGGCTTTCGGCATCCATGGCCCATCCCATGCCCAAGCCGCTAGGGGTGACCTCCACCCTGGCCCCTTGAGGTGCATGGGCGACCAGAAAATCAGTTAGGGCTTGTACGGCCTGTTCGGGCCGCTGGGTGGGCGCGGTGCGCAGGGAAATGCGGAAGCGGGTCTTGTCGGCCAGCACGTTGAAGGAGCCCTCCACCGGGTGGGCATCGAAGCCAATCACCGCCGCTGCCGGCTTGGTCCAGAGACGGGATGCCAGGGAGTCGGTTCCGGCCAGCCGGTAGGAGTCCACCACACCGGCATCTGAACGCAGCTGGGCCTGGTCCAGGTCACGCTGCAGGCCGCCGATAGGCTGGCCGCTCTCCAGGCCGGGCACCGCAAGCTGACCCTGGTCGTCATACATGGAGGCGATCAGCATGGCAGCCAAAGTGTTGGCATCCAAAATAGGCCCGCCGAACTGGCCGGAGTGGACCGGATGCTCCAGGGCTGTGACCGTGACATCCAGGTCCGCATTCCCTCGCAGAGAGGTGGTCAGGCTTGGGGTGTCCGCCGACCAGTTGCCCGAGTCAGCCACGATGATCAGATCCGAGGCGAAGTCGTCCCGATGAGCCTGAAGGAAGGGGATGAAGCTTTGCGAGCCCATCTCCTCCTCCCCCTCAATAAAGACCTTGACGTTGACGCGCAGGTCCTTGCCCAAGGCATGCAAGGCACCCGAGTGGATGGCAATACCGCCTCCGTCGTCGGCCGACCCACGTCCGTAGAGCCGTCCCTCCTTCTCCACACCGGTAAAGGGATCAGTGGACCACTGGGAGGGATCGGGCACCGGCTGCACATCGTGATGAGCATAGAGCAGAACAGTCGGAGCATTGGGATCCACTTGACGGGATCCGATGACCTCGAAGGCACCAGGGGTCCCGTCAGGATTGGTTGCCTGGACCACATGGGCGTCCACACCCACCTGCCGCAGCTGTCCGGCCACATAGTCGGCTGAGCGCCGCATGTGATCCCCGGTGATTCCCTTGGCTGAAACTGAGGCCAGGGAGATCTTGTCCTTGAGCAGATCGACGACCCGGCTCTCATCGTCCTGAACACGTGTGCGGATCGTTTCCAGGCCCAGCTTTGCCATCGCTACCTCCTGTAATTGCTTGTGAATCAATGCTTGCGAGTCTAGGCGTCACCGTAACCTGTTCGCATGACATGGAACCCCTTCTCACGCAAGGATCGACGGGACAAAGAGGCTGAGGCGGACCAGGTCGCCTCTGCTGCAGAGGTACGAGGTAAGGGACGCCCCACACCCAAGCGCAAGCAGGCCGAGGCAAGGAACCTGCGTCCGCTGGTCCCCAAGGACCGCAAGGCCTCACGCAAGGCCGCCAAGGCCCGGATCCGAGCCCGTGAGGATGCCCAGTATGAGGCCATGAGGACCGGCGACATCGACCACATGCCCAAGTCGGAGCGCCTGCCCTGGAGAATCTACATCCGCGACTATGTGGACGCCCGCTTCAATCTGCTGGAATGGATCTTCCCGGCCATCATCCTCATGTTCGTGGCCACCCTGATGGGCATGTTCGTAGGTCCGAAATATTATGCCACATTCACCATGGTGGTGACCATTCTTCTATACGGCTATCTGATCGTGGCCCTGGTCGATACCTGGCTGATGTGGCGCAAACTCAAGCGCCTGTTGATCGACAAATTCGGCGAGCGCTCGGTGGCCAAGGGCTCACGCTCGGCCTCCTATGCCTGGCAGCGGGCCATGATGGTCCGGCGCTGGCGGGTCCCCAAGCCCAACCAGAGCAAGCGTGGGCACTGGCCCAAGTGACAATCGATTATTTTTGATGTCCCTGCCTGCGGTCGGTCACACCGCCCGGTTCCTCTTGAGGTTCCGGGCGGTTTTCGTATTCGCTCCACATTCTGCGAATGGTCTTCATTCTCCCAGCCTGTACGGCTAGCATGGATTGCTATGCAGCAATCGATCAACCAACCCGGTACAGAGTCTCTCGACCCATGGGATGCCAACAGCCGCCAGTACGACACCATCATCATCGGATCCGGCCCGGGCGGCTATGCCACGGCCCTTCGCACGGCAGAGCTGGGCGGACGGGTGGCCCTGGTCGAACAGGACCCTGTGGTTGGCGGCGTCTGCCTGAACCGAGGATGCATCCCCACCAAGGCCCTGCTGACCGCCACACAGGTTCTCGAACAGGCCGACCTTGGGGCCGCCATGGGCATCAATGTCGAGTCGGCCAATATCGACTACCAGAAGCTCCAGGATTATCAGGACCGGATGGTGGATGCCATGACCGGGGGCCTGTCGAGTCTTTTGAAGCAACGCGGCATCACTGTGGTGCATGGCCATGGCACCATCGTCGGCGACGGTCTGGTAGAAGTGACTGACGATGACGGCAATCGAACACGCCTGACCACCTGCGATACCATCCTGGCCACCGGTTCTCATGCCAGGGTCCTGGAAGAACTCCCCTTCGATGATCTGGTCATTGACACTGACCGGGCCCTGACCCTCAAGCCTTTCCCCCGACGCGCCTTGATTATTGGATCAGGGGCTGTAGCCCTGGAATTCGCCACCATTTGGAATCAAGCCGGCTGCCAGGTGACCCTGATGGTCAGACGGGACCGGGTGCTCTCCCACTGGGGTCGGCGGACCGGTCAGATCATGACCCGGGAGCTGGAGCGTCAGGGAATTCAGATCATCACCCATGCCCGCTGTTCGGGCGGGCACCGTCTACCCGCTGATGGAGGCATTCAGGTCGACTACCAGCCAACGGATGACAAGGGCCAGGCGGGAGCAATCGAAACTGATCTGGTCTTGGTGGCCATCGGCAGGGATCCCAATACTGACCCCGAGCACATGAAGGAGCTGGGCATTGACCTGGACGAACATGGCCAGGTCCTGACCGACTCTCAGGGGCGCACCAGCCGTGATCGGGTCTGGGCCCTGGGGGACATCACCCCGGGTCACCATCTGGCCCACAGGGCCTTCCAACAGGGCATCACCCTGGCTGATGCCGCCTCCGGTCTGGACCCCGAGCCGGTCAACGAGGCCACCATTCCCCGCGTGGTCTTCTCCTCCCCCCAGGCCGCAGCTGTGGGCTTCAGCCGTCAGGAAGCCGAGGACGATCCATCGCTGAACCAGGTCAGGGAGACCATCTACCCTATGATGTCCAACTCGCGCATGCGCATGAGCGGCATGCAGGGCACCCTCAGCCTGATCACCGCCTGCCAAGCCACCGACATGGAGAAGCAGATAGTGGTCGGTCTGGAGATGGTATCTCCCCAAGCCTCCGAGAATATTGCCGAGGCCCAGCAGCTGGTGGGCAACCAGATTCCCCTGCACCGGGCAGCCGGGCTCATCCACCCCCATCCCACCTTCTCGGAAGCCATTGGAGAGGCCCTGCTCAAGGCTGACGGCAGACCCCTGAATATGCGTTAGGCATGCGGTAGACTGGTCAACCAGTGAACGTTTCCGAGTGAGGATGGCATGGCTACAGAGGACACCAAGGGCAAAAAGGCAAAAAAGAAGAACAGCACGATCAGTCAGATCGTCAAAATCTATCAATTTACTCACGCAGAGGACAAGGCCCTTCCCTGGCTGCTGGCCGCGGCCATCCTGGTGCCCACACTGATAGCAGTCGTGATCTGCCTGCTGGCCCACTTCGGCTGGTTGTCCTGGATCCTGACTGTGCTTCTGGGCATCATGGTCGGCCTGCTCCTGGCCACCATGACCCTGACCAGGCGCTCCGACAGAGTCGGCTATGCCAAGATGGAGGGCCGCCCAGGTGCTGCCGCCGCCGTCCTGAGCAGCATCTCCAAGGCAGGCTTCTCCTTCCCCCAGGAACCCGTCTGGATTGATGCCAAGACCAAGGATGCCGTCTGGAGGGGCACCGGCCGCACCGGGGTCTATCTGATAGCCGAGGGCGATTACAACCGCGTCAACAAGGCCATGAATCGCGAAGAGGAGAAGATCCGCCGCATCACCCGCGGATCGGCCATCCCCATCTACCGCATCAGCGTGGGCCACGGCCCTGACCAGGTCCCGCTCAACAAGCTCCAGCGCACCGTGATCAAGAAGAAGATCAAGCTGACACCCACTGAGCTGGAGACCCTCAACGACCGGCTGGTCACCCTGCAAAAGCGGCAGAGCGCCTTGGGGATGCCCAAGGGCATCGATCCGACCAAGATACACGTCAGCCGCAAGGCCATGCGCGGACGCTGATGTTTTTGAAGGTCCCGGTCTCTCCCCAAGGGAGGCGCCGGGACCTTCGCATGAAACACCCCCGTAACCTCAGCGGCGCATTACCGAAAAAAGCGGTCCCCTAGACTGGGTGACCGTTACGGTTTTCCAGGAAAGGAGCAGTTCAGTGAGAGAACTGAAATCAAAGGCCGATTGCGAAGCTGTGATCAACCAGGAGGGCGTGGAATACGTCTCAGTCAGGTTCACGGATCTGATCGGCGTCCAGCAGCACTTCACCGTACCTGCCAGCGAATTTCTCAAGGACGCCTTCACGGACGGCATGGCCTTCGACGGCTCCTCAGTACAGGGATTCCAAGCCATCAATGAGTCCGACATGAAGCTGATTCCGGACCCTGAAACCGCCTATCTGGATCCCTTCCGCCGTCATCGCACTATGAATGTGGCTTTCTCCATCGTGGACCCGGTGACCGACGAGCCCTACTCGCGTGATCCCCGGCAGATCGCTTCCAAGGCCGAGGCCTACCTGCGCTCCACCGGAATCGCCGACACGGCCTCCTTCGCTCCTGAGGCTGAGTTCTTCATCTTCGACAAGGTCCGTTTCGAGAACAGCATGCAGCGCTCTTTCTATGAGGTCGACTCGATCGAGGCCCCATGGAATTCAGGCGTGGATGTCGAGGAGGATGGCTCCGACAACATCGGCTTCAAGAATCGTGTCAAGAGGGGCTACTTCCCCGTACCACCCATCGACCACTACCAAGATCTGCGCGACGACATGGTTGCCAACCTGCAGAAGGTGGGCCTGATTCTGGAGCGTTCCCATCACGAGGTGGGCGGCGCCGGCCAGCAGGAGATCAACTACCGTTTCAACACCCTGCTGCACGCTGGCGACGATCTGATGAAGTATAAGTACGTGGTCCACGAGACCGCTGCCCTGGCCGGCAAGGCGGCCACCTTCATGCCCAAGCCCATCGCTGGGGACAACGGGACCGGCATGCACTGCCACCAGTCCCTCTGGAAGGATGGCAAGCCCCTCTTCTATGACGAGAATGGCTACGGCGGACTCTCCGACATCGCCCGCTGGTATGTCGGCGGCCTGATTGAGCATGCCTCGTCCGTCCTGGCCTTTACCAACCCCTCCACCAACTCCTACAAGCGGCTGGTTCCCGGGTATGAGGCCCCGGTCAACCTGGTCTACTCGGCCCGGAACCGATCGGCAGCCATCCGCATCCCCCTGGCCGGCACTTCACCGGCTGCCAAGAGGATCGAGTTCCGCGCCCCCGACCCCTCCTGCAACCCCTTCCTGGCCTTCTCGGCCCAGCTGATGGCAGGACTGGACGGCATCCTCAACCATACCGAGCCACCGGCCCCCATCGACAAGGACCTCTATGAGCTGCCCCCAGAAGAGCATGCCCAGATCAAGCAGGTACCCGGCTCCCTGGAGGAGGCTCTGAACGCTCTGGAGGAGGATCACGACTTCCTGAGCGAAGGCGATGTCTTCACCGACGACCTGATTCAGACCTGGCTGGACTTGAAGCGCGGCGAGCTGGACCAGACCCGTCTGGCCCCCACCCCCCTGGAGTACGAGCTCTACTTCCACATCTGAGTTCGCATAACGACTGACGCCGACTAGCCGGCCAGGTCACATAAGGCCCGATCCTTCCTGCTGAAGGGTCGGGCCTCTTTGCATTATCACGACCATCGGCATCCGCCCATTGACGGCAACACGCCAGTCCCGGCATCCCGGCTGGCGGTCAGGCCAGAATGAGGAGAGGCATGAAAACAGATTCGATGGAGGTGGAGACCGATGCGCTGGCTACGTGAGTTCATGGAGTTGCCCGTATACCTGCGAGCCATGCTCATCGTGGACCTTATGTGCAACTTCGGCATCGGCCTGGTCATGCCCATCGAGCTGCTCTTCGCCACCCATTCTCTGGGCGCCACCATGAGCGAGGCCGCCCTCCTGGTGACCATCAGCTCGGTAGGATCGCTAATCTCCAACCCCATCATCGGATGGGTCTCGGACCGGCGTTCCTCCTGGCTGGCCATGCATACGGCCATGATCTTCTCGGTCATCGGCCCCCTGATCTTCACTGTGGCCCACGACTACCGGGCAGCAGTGGCGGGAGCCTTCGTCTCGGGCCTGGGGATGGGCATGCAGACCTCCTGGGCCAGCATTCTGACGCAGATCTCCACCAGGGAGCAGCACCGAATCGTCTACGGCATCAACCAGGCCGAGCTCAACCTGGGCATCGGCCTTGGAGCGGCCGTTGGCGGGCTGCTGGCCGCTGGTGGTCAGGACTTCCTCTATCGGCTCGGCTTCGGCGGTAGGGCCCTGGGGTTCGCTCTGCTCAGCCTGTCCCTGCTGGTCATCGAACGACACTGGCAGCTACGCCGCTTGACGGCTGAGCTCAAGGCTCAGGCGGAGCGGGAGGCCGTCCAGGAATCCGCAGGGGCAACCCATGTCCTGCAGAACAAACAGTCAGACGGCAATAAAAGCATGACCATCAACGGTACCTTCGGCGGGCGGACCAGCTCCCTGACCAGGGTGCTGGCCTCCATGGTTCTGCTGACCTTAGGAACCTTCTTCATGGACCTGTTCGGCTACTCCCAGTTCGATGCCGGCCTGGTCACCACCCTGATCTCTGATCCACACATCCCCCGTTGGTCCCTGTCAGTGGTGGATGTAGTCAACACCTTCTCGGTGGTCATCATGAACATCGTGCTGCTGCCACGGCTCAAGGACGCCAACCATGTGCGCCTGTTGCGCACCGTGCCGGTCTTCTGGGCCGCAGCCTGGGTGATCATCGTCCTGGGCCTGCGCCTGGATTCCACCCCAGGCGCCCTGAGCGTGGCCTCTCTGGGCATCACCATCTTCGGACTGGGCGAGGTCATGATGGGCATCTCCCAGCCGGTGGTGGCCGCCGAGCTGGCCGGGCCATCGTTCAGTGGACGCATGTTCGGGCTACTCAACACGGCCGCCTCCCTGGGCTACATCGTGGGACCCATGTTCGCCTCCTACGTCCTGGCCGGGCATGAGGTCATTCCCTTCCTGGCCATGTGCGCCATCGGGCTGGTCGTGCTGGCAGTCCCCTGGTTCCTGGCCATTCCCTCGCGGCAGATCACCAGCCAAAAGAGCCCAGCCGCCATCTAATCTCAGACAAGGTACGGCACCGGATTAAAAACGTAGAGTCAGTCTTCACCGGCGGCCCGACGGGCATCGCCAGGTTCCGAACCTGCCATCAGGGTCTTGGCCAGGTCCACGAATCGTTTGGTCAGCGGCGAATCATCCAGGGAGCCGTCTGATCTGAGCACAGCCGGCCGGCCGGACTCCCCCGATTCGCGCAGGTCAGTCTGCAGGGGTAGCTGCTCCAGCAGGGGTACCTGATACCCCAAGTCACGGGTCAGCTGGTCGGCCACACGCTGGCCGCCTCCCTGACCGAAGATGCGCAGCCGCTCGCCATTGTGCTCGTACCAGGACATGTTTTCAATTACACCCTGGACCTTGGTGGGCAGCTGAAGGGCCACCAGCCCTGAACGCACGGCCACCTGTGAGGCCGACGGCTGGGGGGTGGTGACCACGATCAGACGGCTGTTGGGCAGGGCCTGCGCCACGGACAGGGCCATGTCCCCGGTGCCTGGGGCCAGATCCAGCAGGAGCACATCGGGGTCACCCCACCAGACATCGGATAGGAACTGCTCAAGCGAGCGCTGCAGGCGCGGACCCCTCCAGAGAATGGCCCGGTCCGACCCGGCGAACATGCCGATGGAAATCAGCTTGACCCCCCATGCGGTGACCGGCATCAGCATGCCGTGCAAGTTGGTGGGCCGGCTGTGTACGCCGAAGAGCCCAGGCAGGGAGAATCCGTAGATGTCCGCGTCGATGGCAGCCGTGTCATAGCCTAGGGCAGCCAGCGTGGCCGCAAGATTGACTGTCACCGAGGACTTGCCCACGCCGCCCTTGCCCGAGGCAATGGCGAAGATGCGGGTGCCCACGCCGGGCTTGGAGAAGGGGTTGCTGCGCCGGGCGGCCTTGAGGTCGGCTACCAGGTTGTCCAGCTTCTCCCGGCTCATGGAGGAAACATCGATATGGGGGCGCAGCCGGGCTCGCGGGTAGGAGGTCACGGTGCCGTTGATCTGGTTGGTGATGGTGGTCGACAACGGGCATCCCTTGATGGTCAGTTCCACCCGCACGGTCACCTCATAGTCGGCCTGGGCATCCCTGGCTGGCTCGACAATGATGTCGGTGATCATGCCCAAATCGGTAATGGACCGTCCCAGCTCTGGATCGATGACCCGACTGAGCCGCTCATAGACCTCCCCCTTGATTCTTCGAGGCAGCTCCTCCAGATCCCGGGTCCCTTCCTTGCGATGCTCTACTTGTTCCATGCCGTCACCATATCGCGCCCAGCCATCGGCTGCTAGGGCGCGGCTGGTCGGATATTGCGAATGTCACAATCAACCTTGGGCTGGGCTGGGATCGCCAGTGTCAAGCAGGCGGTGGAAGGCCGCCTCGTCCAGGATTGGCAGGCCCAGGCTCTCAGCCTTTTCGGCCTTAGAGCCCGGGTTGGCGCCCACCACCACATAGGTGGTCTTTTTACTTACGGATCCTGAAGCCTTGCCGCCGCGCTCCACGATGGCCTCCTTGGCGGAGTCCCTGGAGAAGTCCTCCAGGCTGCCAGTGACCACCACGGTCATGCCCTTTAGAGTCTGTGGCTTAGTGCTGCGCTCGACATGAGCGCCGACGCCAGCTGCCTGCCAGGCATCCAGGATGCGTCCACGCCAGTCGTCGGGCTGCCGAGCACCCTGGAACCAGTCGTGGATGGAGTGCGCGATCTCGGGGCCCACACCGTCCAGCTCGGACAGATCCTCCACGCTGGCTTCCTCCACGGCCTTGAGCGACGGGAAGCGGGTGGCGATGGCCCGGGCCGAGGTCGGTCCCAGGTGTCGGATGGACAGGGCCACCAGGACCCTCCACAGGTCGGCATGCTTGGCCTTGTCGATCTCTTCAAGCATCTGCAGGGTGTTCCTGGAGGGTTGGGCGTCGGCACTGCCCAGGGCGGCCTCCTGGACCTGGGTCTCATGGCTGTTCATAGCCCGCTCGCCCTGGCCAGCCTGGGCGCCCTTGGGCAGGTTGTAGAAGGCAGGCACCCGGTACCAGAGACCGCTGCCGCCAGTCCGGCGCTTGGTTGTGGCACGTCCCTGCCGGCCTTCGACCTCCGCCTGCTCCATCAGGGGAACCTCACGCCAGACATAGACCTGGCGCAAATCCTCCACCTTCAAGTCGAAGAGACCCGCCTCGCTGGTCAGGACAGGTTCCTGACGAGGCGGAAGCTTCAGGTCCGGGTCCGGCTGATACTGGGCTGCCTGGCCGCCTTGGTCGACCAGGACCTCACGCAGTCCGGGAGCGTAGACCTCCACGGAATCGGGCCGGTTCTCATCAGGGTTGGTCAGGGCTATGGCGCTCTGCTCCCCCAGATGCTCGATGTCCAGAGCCTTTCGCGAGGCCATGTGGATGATCCGCTCGGTCAGCTGGGCCGGGCAGGACTCCACATTGGGGCAACGGATGTCCACATCGCCCTCCTTGGCCGGGGCCAGCCGGGCACCGCAGCTGGGGCAGGTCTCGGGCATGATGAAGGGTCTCAGTTCCTTTTCGCGCCCCTTCCTGGCCTCGATAACCGGTCCGACCAGCTCAGGGATCACATCGCCTGCCTTGCGAACCACGACCGTGTCCCCGATCAGAATGCCCTTGCGCTTGACCTCGGAGGCGTTGTGAAGGGTGGTCCTGGAGACCGTGGATCCTGCCACAGTGACCGGAGTGAGAACAGCCACCGGGGTGATTCGCCCGGTCCGGCCCACTTGGACGGAGATGTCCAAAAGCCGGGTATTGACCTCCTCCGGGGGGTATTTGTAGGCCACGGCCCAACGGGGCGCACGTGAAGTAGCACCCAGCCTGCGCTGAAGATCCCGGTCCTGCAGCTTGACCACGATGCCGTCCAGGGCATGTTCGATGTCATTGCGGTGCTGGCCGTAATAGTCGATCATGTTCAGGATCTGGCCGAAGGACGTGACGACCCGATTGTGGGGGGAGACCGGGATTCCCCACTGCTTATAGAGGTCATAAGCCTGGGACTGGTCGATGACCTCGTCGTGTGTCCCCCTGGGATGGGCCGGTCCCCACCTCAATGAACCAAGGCCATGGGCGTAGAAGCTCAGACGGCGGCTGGCCGTGATGCGTGGATCCTTCTGCCTCAGTGACCCCGCGGCGGCGTTTCGGGGGTTGGCGAAGGGCGCCTTGCCCTCCTGCTCCTGCTGCTCGTTCAAGGCATTGAAGTCATCGAACCGCATGAAGACCTCGCCACGGACCTCCACGAACTCGGGAATATCACTGGCAGGCCCAGACAGGTTCTGCGGAATGCTCGAAATGGTCCTGACGTTCAGGGTGATGTCCTCCCCGGTAACGCCGTCCCCCCTTGTCAGGCCCTGCTCCAGGACCCCGTTACGGTAGAGGAGGTTGAGGGCCAGACCGTCTATCTTGACCTCGCTGGTCATGGGCAGGGCCTTGCCCTCTGGCCAGTCGAGCTCGTTACGAAGTCCGTCATACCACTGACGCAGCTCTGCGACGCTGAAGACGTCATCCAAGCTGAGCATCTGGGAGGGGTGACGGACGGAAGCGAAGTCGTTGGAGAAAGTCCCTCCGACCCGGTGCGTCGGCGACTGGGGTGTGTCCAAGCTGGGGAAGCGGGACTCCAGCTCCTGTAGGCAGCGCATCCGGGCATCATAGGCCGCATCAGAGGAGACCGGCGCATCGTCTATGTAGTAGGCGACCTGGTCGGACTCCACCCAGGCAGCCAGTCTGGACCAGAGACGCTGGGCCTGCTGGGCTCCCAGAGAGTCAAAATCCAACTCCCCCAGTCGCATGGCATCAGCATCGTCGGGCTGCAGGGAGGCTATCCATCGGTCAGTGCCCGGCCTGGGCCTGGACTCGGCATTCCCGCCCTCATCACGGGTTTGCTGAATATCTTCCTGAGCTGTTTTGTCATGCATTGAGCGACCTCATGAACTGTGCCTGTACCACATCAACACCTTCATTATCGTCGTCGTTCATCCTTGCGGCCGCCATTGTCAGTGTTCGGGCCGGGACGAAGAGCCCACCATCCACACAGATGCGCGCGGCCTGGCGCACTATCGAAGCCACTTCGGTGTGAGGCCAGACCGGCAGGCCGTGTTCTGCCAGCACCCGTCGGGCCTGCCTGTGGTCTTCAGGCAGAACCACGCACTGGGAGCGGGCCCTGGCCTGCAGCTCGGCCAGCTCACTCTTGAGGGCTGGTATCCGGTCGGGACTGATGTGCTCGCTCATCAGGTAGGCCGCTGCAGCCACGTCGAATTCGTCGCGCATCCATGAGGCATAGGCCAGGCGATAGTAGGCGAAAGAGGCATCGTCCCGGTCCAGGGCCACCCGCAGGGCGTTGAGCGTGGCAGCCCGTGCCGAATCCCAGTCCTCCCGGTTAGCCAGCATGACCGCCAGCTTCAGGTGGGAAAGCGGATAGGCGGGCGCATAGGCCACCATGGCGTTCAGATGCTTGAGGGCCGCCTGGTCCTCCTTGATCTGAGCCAGCAGGTCGGCTATCTCCAAGTGGGCATAGAAGAGGTTGTCAGGAATGAGCAGGGTCCGCTCTCCCGGTGTGGCGAAGAGGCGGTTGTAGACCACCCGCTCGGCATAGGAGTTGAAGTAGCGGGGTACCTGGCCTTCGGCCGCAAAGACGGCATCCAGATGAGCGATAGCGTCTTGTTCAACCTGTATGCCCTGGGCTGCCCCACCGGAGAAGAGCAGATCACGGGCTTTGACGCGCTCCTTGTCCAGCTGGGAGGACAGGGAGAAGTCAAAGTCTGGAACAGGGGTGCCATCGATCATGGCACTGGCAACCTGGGGGGCCAGCTGTTCCAGCTCCGGGTCGCCAATACTCTGGATGATGCCTGTGGCCGCCTGGGCCTTGGCCGCTGATGTCATGGTCCGGTCCGAGGCCAGCTGGTGGAAACCGCCTACAGCCCTCTGCAACAGGTCGGCACGCTGGATGGACAGATCCACGGCCTTATGTGCGCCCAGGGCCTTGGCAGACTTGTCAGCAAAGGCCACCTCGGAGAACTCGGGTTCCTCCTGACTGCCATGGGGGCTGAAGCGGTCATCGCGCATGTCAAACTCAGCCTCAGTAGGCTTGAGCCCGCCTTGGAGATCCACCTGCATGGCCGCGTCGAAGAAGCGGTAGATGGCACGTGGATCCTTCAAACCCTGTGAACGGATGCGGGAGAGGAAGAGCTCCCTGCTGAATACCACCGAGACCAGGGTGCGGATGGTCGGATTGCTCTGCAGGGCGCTGAGCGGATTCTGCGATGCGTCGTCGTCAGTCTTGTCTGCAGAGGCATCATCATTCGAGACATCCTCCTTCGATGCATCATCAGCAGTCGACTCATCCGCGTCGGATTCATTGGCTGACGACGGCGGCGCAAAGGCGGCAGAGTCAAGGTCCACGCCCTGCATGAGATCCTTGAACTCACGGTCCACAGATTCCTTGTCACCCTGATCCTCGGCCTTGTCCTCCTCGTTCCCCTCTTGCTGCTCCGGAGCCATCCGGGAGGCAATGGGCTTGGTGGGATCACCGTGCACGTCGCCATCCTTGGGATCAGCCTTGGACCCGGTGGGGGCCACCTCGCCTGAACGCATGCGCTCAAAGGCCTCCAGGGCCTGTCCCATCATGGCCCTGATAGCCGAGTTCTGCTGGTCGACAGCCTCTTCCAGACCGATGGAGTCGATCTGCAGGCTGACCTCGCGCACGGACGGATCCACCCCAAAGGCCAGGGCAGCCATCATCAGCCCGACGCGCAGGTTGTAGTCAGCGCTCATGGCGGATCGCTCGCCGTCGTCCAGATCCCGCCAGGCCCGCGACTGGTCCTCATAGCGGCTGGAGGGCATCATGGTGCGTCCTGCCGCAGTGAAGGCCAGGGCCACCTGTCCTTGGGCGAGATTGGACCTGAACTCCACATCGAAGCGGAAGGGCAGCCGGAGGGATCGCATCAGCATGGACAGCGTCTGCCGGTAGACCCATTCGGATCGCACCGGCTCCTGACCCTGGCCGTCCGCTCGCACAGGCAGCGCCTGGGGAGCCTGTTGACTCACCATAACGGCGGTCGCCGCAGCCTTGTCGACCATGGCATTGATGGCAGTCCGCCCGTCGTCCTCCAGTGGATCGAAGCGAATCGGATAGTCCCCCGGGCGCAGCAAGGCGACAATGGCAGGATCATCCAAAAGTGCCTGGTCCAGCCGGGTTGCCTGGACACGGTTGATCGAGTCCTCGGTGGGCAGCGTTCCCAGGCGCGCATTGCGTTCCAGCCAGGCGCTGACAGCGGCGAACCTATTGAGATTGCCCTCAATGCGCAGGGCTGCAAGGGCGGCAGTGAACTCCAGCCCATTGTCCCAGCTCAGGAAGTAGGCGCCCGAATAAGAGGAAGCATACAGATGCAGGGGCTCCGCCCCATGAACGGCCTCAAGGCCTGAGACGGGCGATAGGGCCCCAGCCTCGCGCATCAGGTCGGCGAACAGATCCTCCAGACCGGAGACCCGCTGTCCATGGGAGCGTGCCTGGATCATGTCACCCACGCTGCGTCGGATGGCTCCCATGGGCGCCTCCCGGTTGAGCCGGTAGAAGATGTTGCCCGAGCCGAACCCAGTGAAGGTTCCCTGGATGCGCGGCAGCAGGTAAGCAGCGAAGAAGGCAATGGCCACGGCATCCCTATACTCCAGGTCCAGGCGCATCTCAGGAGGCAGGAGCGGACGCAGCTGCTCAAGTGAATAGCGACCATCGGCTCGCAGCCAGGAGGCCAGCCAACGCATGTGGCCGGCATCGTCACGGCCTGCTACAGCACCCTGCAGGGCGCGGACCGGGCCCGAATCCTGACCCGGATCGCGGCCCAGCCGACGACCGTCGGCCAGGGTCACCTCCTCCTCCCGGCCCAGCAAGAAGGCAGGCTCCATGTTCTGTAAGTCCATCCGGCTCTGCTCGCCGATGAAGACCCGGCCATGGTCGTCGGCCAGAGCAATCTGGGCGAAGTGACGACGATCGGTGAAGATACCTAGCGCAAAGCCGCGGCCTGGTGCATCAGGCCATTGGACCCAGCCAAGTGTCAGACCATCGGGAACGCCCTGCAGGCGCGGAAAAAGCCGACGCTTGACTGCGATGCCCAGAACACGGCTGTGGGAGGCCAGAAATTCGCGCATCTGCCGATCATCTGGGTGGTGCCCCGTCCGGTTGATCAGATCGACCAAGTCGGCCACCGAAGAATCCAGGGGACGATCCCCGCGACTCCCAGTAGTCGGACGAGAGGAGCCGACCAGTCCCTCCAGTGAGGAAAGAATGGAACGGCCCAGGCCGGACAGATCCCCGAACCCCCGGGACTTCTTCGCGTTCTTGGACATACCTTTGATTGTCCCAATCCAGCCCGACATGTCGCCGTTAGAATAAAACCGTGATGACTCTGCCAGCCCTGAGACGCCCCACCCCGGCCAGGGGCGCAGCCATCCGCCTGCTGCTGGCACTTTTTGTTGTGCTCACCCTGGAACTGGGGGTCTTCAATCTGGCCCATTGGCAGTCGCTGTCGGGTTCATCCTCAAACTCTCCGACAAGGACTGCTGGCGATGTCGCCTCACAATCGCACCAGCTGGGACCAGGGCTGTCCCCGTTGCCGGGCGGAGGACTGAAGGTCACCGATCCAGCTGGTGCCTGGATGGACGTCCCTGTCGCCAATGGACGGGCATCCTTCCTTCAGGCTCAGCTGGCAGAAGACATCAAGGGTTCACCCTTGTCGCAGATTCATGTACGTCTGGACCTGCACCTGGCCGGCGACAAGGGCTGGATTCAGGGCACCCGAGGGCTGATCTGCCCCGGTCAGGCCCGTAGCCACTATCTACGCATCAGAGGCAATCCCAACGGCGGTCGGATCCAGGCCATGCGACTGTGGATACAGGAGCCCGTCGGATCTCAGCTGGAGCTGACCGGAATGACTCCGGCCGATGTGGTACCCCTGGAACTCAACCCGGCGCGGATACTGATGCTGGCCTGTCTGGCGGCACTGATACTAGGCTACCTGCCCGGCTCGGTCCTCTGGCGAACCCGGCTGGATACGGGTTCGATAAGCCAGCGCCTGGCCCTGGCCCTGATTTTGGCTCCGCTGGCAGTCTGGTCCTGCTGGAGCATCCAGTATGATCTGTCCACCTTTACCCCCGTGGCCTACCATCACCCGCAGGCCTACGTCTACGACTTCAACCAGTACGATCATGTGGCGCAGGCCCTTCTGCATGGACGCCCTTGGCTGGATCTGGGCCAGGCGCCGGGTCTGTCCAAGGCAGCCAACCCCTTTGACATAGCCACCCGCAACGCACTGCTGGCCCAGGACCAGCAACCCATATTTTGGGACTACGTCTATCACAATGGCCACTGGTACTCATACTTCGGTGTCCTGCCGGTACTGCTGCTCTTCCTGCCTTATAGGGCGGTGACCAGCCTGGCGCATCCGGGCGGGTATGCCCTGCCCACCAGTTCGGCTGCCGCCCTGCTGGTCACGGCGGCCACCATCATGACCGCCCTGGCCACCATCCGCCTGCTGGTCCGATGGTTCCCCCGGGTCAGCCTGGCCGTGGTCGGCATGGCTCTTATAACCATGCTGGAAGGATCCGGCATGGTCTACCTCTGGTGCCGCCGCAACTTCTATACGATTCCCTTCGATGCCTCCATATTGGCGGTCATGACTGGACTCTGGCTCTGGATGGGGGCCAGACGGGTCCATCGACAGCCTGCAGATGCCGGTAAGCATTCGGATCGTGGATCAACGCGGATGTGGACCGTGGAGGACGGGGAGCAACCATGGCAACTTTCCAGACCTCGACTTTTTTTGGGTTCGCTTTCAATAGCTGCCACCCTGGGCTGCCGACCCACCTTCTTGGCTGCCGGACTACTGGCGCTACCCCTGTTTGCCAAAGAAATAAGGGCAGTCATCAACACCCTGTTCGCTCGCAGGAGCCATCCTGCCGACCTGTCTAGGAAACGGGCGCTGTCGCTGCTGGTCTGTGGCCTGTTGCCAGTCATCCTGGTAGCCACTCCCCTGCTCTGGTACAACCGCTGGCGCTTCGGGTCCCTGCTGGACTTCGGCAACAGATATCAAATGACCGTCCTGGACCTGACCAACTATCATCCTGGTACCCAAGGTCTGCTTCAGATTTTTGGCTACTACCTTCTGCAGCCGTTGACCACCCTGCCGGTCTTCCCCTACCTGCAATTCTCCCCCGCTCCCATGCGGGTCTGGCACTTCACCGAACCTGGCCTGGGCGGGCTGTTAGTCACCACCCCGGTACTCGTACTGGCCCTTGTCCTTATCGTCCTGCCCCGGGTGCGAAAAGAACTGCAGCGCCGAGGATGGATGCCCGCCTTGATCCTGGCCCTGGCCTTAGCGGCTCTGGTTATGGCTGCAGACTCCTATGTTGGCGGGTTCTCGGTGCGCTACACCATCGACTTCGCCTGGCTGATCTGCCTGGCTGCCGTTGTAATCATGGCTGCCGCATCCTCGGCATACGAAGGCGGCCGCTTCAGAGCGGGAGCGGCCGTCATGAGCCTACTGACACTAACCTGTCTGGCTGGCCTGGTCCTGACCTTGATCAACGCCATGGTCCTGCTGGAGCACTTCGACCCCAGTCAGGCCATGAAAGTAGCCGTCTGGTTCCTAGCACCCTGAGCACAGCCGACAGTGATGTCAGGAGTCCAGGCCCTGCTGCTTGAGGACTTGGTGATACCGGTCGACCATGTCAGCCACGATGCCATTGCCATCGCCGCCTGACAAGGTGATGACCGATGCCAGAGGCATGGTATCGAAAAGCTGAGCCGTGTTGGGATCGTCAGGCAGCGGTATGCCATCCTTATCGATACGATCGCGCAAGATGGGCCCGCCAATCGAATTCTCGCGCCACTCGGCCATAGTCGATTCGGCATTCAGCGGAATGAACCTGCCGTCGCCATCCACCTGCAGGTCCTCTTCTGCAACCAGATCTCGGCTAGAAGTACCCACCTGGATGCGGTAAGTGCCCGCCTCCACATGCCAGGCATCCATAGCCGTGGACCAGTAGGCGAAGTCGCGCTCGGTCAGGTCCATGCTCACCCGGCTGGACTGTCCGGCTTTCAGGAAGACCTTGGTGAAGGCCTTGAGCTCATGGCTGGGCCGATTCACCCGGCTGGCGCAGGGGGCCACGTAAACCTGCACGGTCTGAGCGCCGTCCACCTGCGAGGTGTTGGTCACAGTCACCTCCACCCGAGCCGAGTTGGCGCCGGTTTTGGTCACCGTTACCTGATCCAGGTCAAAGTCGGCATAGGACAGCCCGAATCCGAAGGGGAAGGCCACCGGGCGCTGGAAGGTGTCGTAGTATCGGTATCCCACGTAGACACCCTCGCCATAACGGGAGTGACCCTCCTCGCCGGGGAAGGATGTAATGGTGGGGTTGTCCTCCAGCCTAACCGGAATGGTTTCAGGCAGATGGCCCGACGGGTTGGCAGCACCAGTCAGCACGTCCACCACCGCGCGTCCACCCTCCTGGCCCAGCAGCCAGGTCTCCAGCAGGCCCTTGGTCTTGTCCATCCAGTCGGCAACCGTCACCACTGCTCCATTGGAGAGGACGGCGACCACCCGGTCGTTGACCTCGGAGACAGCCTTGAGCAGAGCCACCTGCTTGTCAGGAAGATCCATGCTGGTGCGGTCAAAGCCCTCGGACTCGGCATCTTCAGGCAACCCCAGGAAGAGCACAACAGTATCGGCTCCGCGCGCAACATCAAGCGCCTGCTGGGTCAGAGCAGGATCCTGCTCCTTGTCATCAAAGGTGAACCCGGGAGCGAAGTCCACATTCGTGCCAACCTCTTTGAAGCCATCCAGAGCCGAGGAGACCTCGGTCGGCGTGATGTGCGAGGAACCCCCACCCTGATAGCGCGGAGTCCGTGCAAATTCACCAATGACAGCGACCTTCTCTTTCGGATCAAGGGGCAGAATCCGGTCCTCGTTGCGCAAGAGGACAATGGACTCCTGGGCAGCCCGACGAGCCATGTTGTTGTGCTCCTGAACATCGTAACGATATCCCTGGTGAGACATGGCCGGACGTGCCTTGTCAATCAGATCCAGAATCCCCTGTGCCATCCGGTCCAGCTGCTCCTTGTCAAGCTGGCCGGCCTGCACAGCCTGGACCACCTGGTCATCAGTGCGGGAGGGCGGCATCTCCAGGTTGAGTCCGGCCTGCAGAGCGTTGACCCTGTTGTGGACGGCCCCCCAATCGGACATGACCATGCCCTGATAGCCCCACTCGCCGCGCAGAACGTCCGTCAGGAGCCAGCGATTCTCTGAGCTGAAGACCCCATTGATCTTGTTGTAAGCGCACATAATGGTCCAGGGCTTGGCATTCCTGACCACGTATTCAAAGGCCGGCAGGTAGATCTCGCGCAGGGTGCGTGCGTCCACGTCAGAGCTGACCCTGAGCCGGTCGGTCTCCTGGTTGTTTGCTGCAAAATGCTTCAGAGAGGTTCCCACTCCCTTTGACTGGACCCCCTCGACCAAACCTGCGGCTTCATGCCCGGCCAGCACAGGATCCTCCGAGTAAAACTCGAAGTTGCGGCCACCCAGAGGGCTGCGCTTGATGTTGATGCCGGGGCCCAAAATCACGGCCACCTTCTCCTGGATGCACTCCTCGCCCATGGCTTGGCCCACCTGGTAGGTCAGATCGGGGTTCCAGGAGGAGGCCAGCCCCGCAGTCGGGGGAAAGCAGGTGGCCGGGACCGATCCGTAGACGTCGGAGCCAGTGGCTTTGCGCAAGCCATATGGACCGTCTGTGATCATATAGCCTTCATAGCCCTTGTCAGGCAGCCCCTGCAGGTGCCAGGAGTCCGACCCCGAGGTCAGTGAGGCCTCCTCTTGCAGCTCCAGATCCTTGGCTTTGGTATGTGATTCTTCTGTCATGTCTTTTTCCCTTTCATGTCTTTTTCTTTCGGGTTCGATTGACCGGACCGCTGCTCAGCACAGCTCCGGATTACAGGTTTTCAGACTCACTTGACCTTGCGGATCATCATGATGAATACGGTTCCCACCAGCAGACAAACGATAGCGACCGGGAAGATCATCCTGTAGCCTCCGAAGAGGCCAATGACCAAAGTCGTGCACCCGGGGGCGATCACCTGGCCGATTGTATTGGCCAGGTTGAGGATGCCCAGGTCCTTGCCGGCTTCCTTGGCATTCGGCAGCACATCGACGTTCAGCGCCTGGTCGACTGACATATAGCAACCGTTGCCGATTCCAGCCAGAGCAGCATAGAAGTACATGCCCGTGGCGGTTGGCATCAGGAAGGGGAAGAGTATGCCGACGGCGAGAATCAGGCAGCTGGTGGCTACGATCACCTTCCGCCTGTGCAGGAAGTCCGAGAGCGGGCCTGAGACCACGGAGGCCAGAATGGTTGTCACCACCGAGATCAAGGCCATGATTTTGAGTGTGGCTGCGGCCTGGGCATCGCTCAGGTGGCAGTACTTCTGCAGTATGTAAAGCTGGTAGCCCTGAATCATGAAGCAGCCGACAACGAAAGTGAACCTGCCCAGAAGCGCCAGATAGAAGTCGCGGCAATTCTTAGTGGGAGGTATGAAGGACCGGCCGACATCTGCCCAGGTTCGTTCCACGACCGTGTTGGCAGCCGACTTCTCCCGGGGCCAGATCAGCACGGTGAGAATACCGGAGAAGAGGAAGATGATCATGGCGACTACCAGGCCGGTATGGATGTTGGCTATGAACGAGCTACCGATAATAGTCCCCAACTGCTGGCCGACAACCTGGCTAGCTCCATACAGCGCCGAATAAGTTCCCCTGGTCGACTCAGGTATCCTGTCGGAGAGGACCGCCACGGCCGGGGCTATCAGGCAGTTGATGCCAACCTGCACAATGCACCAGCCGAAGATGATCATGGGAAGTGTATGGGACTGGATAACCAACAGGAAGCCAAGGGCACCAATAATGCCACCCAGTACGATCCAAGGAGTGCGCTTGCCGACTCGGAACCTGGACATGTCTGAAAGAGCACCGAATACAACGTTGGCCACCAAGGCGAACACACAGCCAATCGAATTCATTGTCCCCAGAGCCGCTTCAGGGCTAACTCCATGCAGGGAATTGAAAATCTGTGGCAGGAGAACCCCGGACCCCATGGTAAAGGGCGCAGCCCAGAGCAGGGATACCAGGACGAAGCCAATGGCAAAGCGGACCTTCTCCGCATTGTTGAGCCTTCTGCCCGTATCCGGAGCCAGGCTTGGGTCCACGCCTTGATTCGCCACAGCACCTCCAGTCTCATCTGCAGAGGCCATGGCCTTGATGTCCTCCCCGATTCGGGCACCAACCCCCTTGGCTGGATTTCCCCTTCGATCCTTATTTTCGTCTAACATCGTTATCACTCCTTCGTGTGCAGCCTTGCAATCAGTGGCTCATCATTGAGCCGTGCCAATCTCCCCCTTCCATAACCGACAATTGTTCAGAACTTATTATCGGAGTGAACAGGGCGTTACGTGGGCTATAAACACATTATTTTCCCGATAGCTGAGACGACTGAGTTCACATTTCGGCGGAATTCCAAGGATTCTGGAAGGAGCGACAGGGCCAGATATCCGTTGCCTGGCATGTCGAAAAAATATCCGGGCTGGCCAGTCAACCCGTAGGACCCAATTAGCCGAAGAATCAGTTCCTCCTCGTCGATGACCTGAGGAAAACGCAACAGAACGTTCCAGCCTCCCTCAGGCCTGAGCAGGGAGACGCAGGACTCCTTTTGGTTCAATGCCTGTCTAAGGATTTCGAGATTGCCCCTGACTCGTTCCCCCACTCGGCTGGTCTGGCTGGGAATATCCGATAGCATGGCCTCCATGTCCCTGGTGATAAGAAGACTCATGGGCAAGTAATCGTCGGCTATCATGTCAAGATGGCGTTTGGCCTCGGCAACCTGGTCGGCTGGCCCGGAAACCTGAATCCAGCCCACCTTGGCATGGGGAGCTGCCAGGCTCTTCGAGAACCCGTCCAGGGCGAAGGTCAACATCCTATCCTCCCCAGCCAGTCGTGCGCGGCCCGGCAGAGGATCCAAGGGATAGTCAAAAAAGACCTCATCAGCAATGATGGCCACCCCATGCCGCTGGCAGAGTTCCAGCAGCGACTGGCGTTCTTCTGGATGAATGTAGGACCCCGTGGGATTGTTGGGGTTGATAAGGACCAGGGCACGGATACGGTCGCCCTCAGGCCCCTCCAGGGCCTGCCTGACCGTGGCCAGGTCAAGGACCCAGGACCCGTCGTAGGCCAGGCGGTATGGAATTGTTCGGACACATTCCAGACCAGCGATGGATTCGATCAGGGGATATCCGGGCCGGGGCTCCAGAATGGCATCACCCGGGTCGCAGAGGAGCTTCATCAGCCAGGAATAGGCCTGAGATGTGGAAGAGAGCAGGTAGAGGTTATCAGGATCAACCGCAATACCACGATCCTTGCCGTACAAACTCTGACGCCTGGTCAGAAACTCAGCCAGAGCCTGCCGAGCCTTACGAGGCCCCCTCGGTTCGGCCTCGTAGACCTGAGGCAGAAATGCCGGGGCCAGTCCGAAACGGGTGGGATTGGAATCATTCAGCCTGCCCAGCTTGAGACCATGGGCTCGTGCTTCAGACTCGGCCAGAGCTATGCGATTGGGGCGGTCAGACCCGGTACGGTGAGAAAAATGCATGATTTTTCAGCTCCTCATCCGATCCAGCAGCCGCCTAAACGCCCTGCTTCACCCCAGGTGCTTTTGCCGGAGGTCAGCCAAATAAGCGGCACCCACGATGCCGGCCTGATTGCGCAGCTTGGCAGCCACAATGGGGGTCTTGATATCGATGTGGGGCAGGAACTTCTCGCTCATCCTGCTGACTCCGCCACCGACAACGAAGAAGTCAGGGTTGAAGTAGTGCTCAAGCAAGCGGTAGTACTTGGTCAGACGATTGGCCCACTTCTTATAGCTCAGCTTCTTGCGGTCACGCACCGATGAGGCTGCGTACTTCTCTGCGTCCTTGCCGTCCAGCGTCAGATGGCCCAGCTCGCTGTTGGGAATCAGAACGCCGTTATAAATCAGCGCCGTGCCGATGCCGGTGCCCAGTGTGGTGGCGATGACCAGACCCTTCTGGCCCTTGGCAGCCCCGTACTGCACCTCGGCAAGCCCGGCCGCATCCGCGTCGTTGACAACGCTGACGGGTCTACCGCAGGCCTTGGAAAGAACCTCCTGAACATTGGTACCGACCCAAGCCTGGTCTAAATTAGCCATAAAATCCAGCGGCTTGTCAGGCTTGACAGGGGCCGGGAAGGCGATGCCCACAGGCACATCCGAAGGAACCTCGAAGCGGTCCAAGAGCTCCTTGACAACAACTCCCACAGCCTCTGGCGTGGAATGCTCAGGAGTCAGAATCTTCTTGCGGGGCTCTGCAAAATCTCCGATCGTCAGGTCAACAGGGGCAGCCTTAATGCCGGATCCACCAATATCCACTCCGAAAGCCTGCGCTGTTTCAATCATTGCTGCTCCTTAGCTGATCAAAGATGAGGGTCCGAACCGGCACGGTAGCGATTGTACCCCAAGCCATGCCTCTGCAACTCGTAGGAACGGCATAAGCCGGACCAGGGTCAGGCTGTTTCGCTGGCACTGTGCTACAAACTGCAGGAAGAAGAATTGAGTGGAATAATAAGGTTATGACCGAACACACACAGCTCATTGATGCAGTCAACGTGCGCATCACCACCAGAGAATACGATCCTAAGCCCATCGATCCCGACCTCGCCAGGCAGCTCGGCAGCACCTTGAACGCTCTGAATACGCTCAGCGGTCTGGACATGCAACTGGTCCTAGGCAAACCGGACGCCTTCGCTGCCGACAATGCCTCCGGCCACCTGGCCAATGCGGCCAACTACCTTGCCCTGGTCGGACCCAAGGATGATCAGGAGAGCCTGGAAAAAGCCGGCTTTTATGGCGAGCGCATGGTTCTTGCAGCCACACTGTACGGACTGGGGACAGGATGGGTGTCAGGCAGCTGGGACCGTCAGGCAGCCGAGCGCCACTGCCGGATCACCCCTAGCCAATCGCTCTATCTGGTGGTCACCATCGGCTATCCGGCCGACCAGATCGGCTACGGCAACCAGGACTTCGACAAGCTTTGCCAACGTCAGAGCGAGCATCGAACCTCCAAGAGCTATGAGGAACTGACTTCTTCCATGAGCGCGCAGGACCGGCAGGAGGCTCCGGAATGGTTCAAGGCCGGCGTGGCTGCCGCCGCCAGGGCGCCTTCGGCCATGAACGGACAGCCCGTGGTTTTTGCCTGGGACAAGAACACGGGCGATGCAATCGCCACTCTGGACCCCTCAGTCGCCTACGGCTCCGCAGTGGATCTGGGCATAGCCAAAATGAATTTCCAGATCGGATCCGGCGGCGGCACATGGACCTGGGGCGATGGAGGCCGTTTCATCAGGTCCTGACCGGGGCTGTATCCCAGTGCCCCGGCAAGGGGGACGTGTAGGGTGATGGACTATGAACAATGGAGCATCATCATCCCAGTCCACCACCGAACCGAGCACTGACACAGGTTCGACAACGCTGTACCTGACCCGGCACGGCAGAACGACGGCCAATGTCATGCATCTGATGCAGGGCTGGTCCGATTTCCCCCTGACCAGGCAAGGTCGCGAGGACGTGCGCCAGTTCGGTCGGGGTCTGCGTCCCATTCGTTTCCGTGCAGCCTGGAGTGGCAATCTGAGCCGCCAGTATGAAACGGCCCGCCTGGCCCTTGACATGTCCGGCAATGGAGATCTGCGCGTGGGCGTGGACCCTGACCTGCGCGAGGACAATTTCGGAAGTTTCGAAGGCCGGGACGAGCGCACTACTCTGGATCAAGTCTGCGCAGCCATGGGGTTCGAGAACTTCGCTGCGGCCAAGGCAACCTATGGCAGGAACATCGCCGTCCATATGCAGGACACCTTCCACCGGCTGGATGCCCAGGACATCCTGTCCGCCGGTCTGGAGGAACAGGATCGGGCTGAGACCACGGCCCAGGTCCGCAGCAGAATGATTGCGGTATTGACGCGCATCGCCCAGTCCGCCCTCGAAGAGGGCGGCGGGCCTGTTCTGGTGGTCTCATCAGGCATGTGCCTGCAACAGTTCCTGACGGCCATCGACGACCACTGCACCATCCCTGACATGGACAACACCGCGGTGACCAAGGTCGTCTATGGGGATGACGGCTTCCACCTGGCGGGACCAGTCAGTTCCATGGAGTACTTCCAGGCAGGAAGTCAGGAAAAGTAGCAGGCGAATTTATTCAAGCTCGCTGCGTTCCCCCGGCTGACTGGCCCTTGAGGGGCTCCATGGGTCTCCAGTCGGGATCATGCAATATCTGTCGCGAATCCACCCATCCCTTCAGGATGGCAGGAATGCCAGTCATGATGTGACTGCGATCAACAGCCAGAAGGCGAATGACTTCCTTGAGAGCTGTTGCCAGGGTCCCTAGGGCGAAGGCCAGGGGCCGATAGTCCCCATGAACCATGAAATACCTGGCCATAAAGCCCCGGTTGCGCATGATGTGGTAACGATTCATATCCGATGTGGAATTGAGCTGGCGCACACCAGCGATGTTCCAATTGGCGATGTTGCGAGTCCGACGCATGACTACATCTGAGACGACCACAGGCTGTGTAACCTTGGATGCCAAATACCCATAGATGGTGTCATCCCAATAGATAAAGAAGCGCGGATCAGGCAGACCGATTTGCTCCACAACCTGCCGGGAGAAGAACCCTCCTTCAAAGCACATGGTGTTCATGGGACGACAGCCCGATGGGCCGAACTCCCCCGGTGCTATCGGGTCTGGAATGCCCAAGGCGGTAAGAAAATGATACTGCCAATAGAAGGGGCCACCATCATAATCCAGCCGGGAACCCTGCACCACCTGATGGCGGTCACTCCACTTAGCCAGCAGGTCAAGTCCTTCAGGTTCCACTGCAACGTCATCATCCATGACCCAGAACCATTTGGCACCAAGCTCGTATGCCTTGCGCACGCCAGCGGAGAAGCCTCCCGCGCCGCCGCCATTGTGGTCCTGTGGCAGATAAACGACACGATCCTGATTGCCGGAGCCGTCGATGATGGTCCTGCCCCAACGGCCTGTCACACGTTCAGAGAACTGCTCGACTATGGTTCTCGTGTCTGGCGAATTCTCGTTATCCACCACAACAATCCGCCAAGGAGCCTGGGTAAGTTTGAGAATCGAGTCGAACAGGCCTGTCAGCAATTCCTGACGCTTATAGGTTACGACGACTATGGCCGCCTTATTCAAGGTCTTTCCCATGCCCTCCATTCTGACACTGCCCCGCAACTTTGCTCCTGGGGTCATAACCGCCTTGCTTAGTTTCACGAGCTGCAGATGGTCGCTCATCCCTGGTGTGTTTCAAAAATGCACTGGCAGCGAGAAAAAATTGACCATTCCAAGGACCGCAGCTATATTGAAATCGTCAGTTTCAGGGAAGGTGAAAGTCCTTACTGGCGGTATCCGGCTGAATGCCGGGAGCCCGCGACCCGCGCAAGCGGTGGATATCGGTTCAAGTCCGAAGCCAACGGTTACAGTCCGGATGGAAGAAACGAGGCCCTCTATGAGCATGCCCAATTCTCATTCACACACCACTGCAAACAAGGACACGCGTTTCAACGATGTCCACTCCACAGGTGCAGGCGGTTCAGGACGCTGGTCAACCAAGCGGATCGCGGTCTACGCGCTCTTCGTAGCCCTGGCCATGGTTTTGAGCTTCTTCTCCTTCCCGATCTTTCCTGCCGCCCCTTGGCTCAAATACGACCCTTCAGGCATCGTCGTCCTGGTGTGCGGCTTCGCCTTCGGTCCGGCGGCTGCAGCAATCATCTCCATACTGGGATTCGTCCCGCACCTGTTCACCAACCCCTTCGGCGCTCTGATCTCGATGATCGTGGCCCTGGCCCTGAGCGTGCCGGCGGCCCTTGTCTACCGCAGGATGCACAGCCGTAAGGGAGCAGTCATCGGGATTGTCTCCGGCGCCATTCTGGGCGTGATAGCAGCCATTCTGTGCAACGTGGTGATCACCCCCTTCTACGCCCACATGTCCATGGCCAAGGTAGTCGCCATGATCGTGCCGATCCTCCTGCCCTTCAACCTGATGAAGTTCGCCATCCACGGCGTGGTCACCTTCCTGATCTACAAGCCCATCTCCACGCTGATCAACAAGTAGGACACGGCGGTTCGGAGTGTCATGGCAGCATCCATGACCCAATCCGCAATCCCGGATTCAGCGGATTCGAAGGCGACGGTCGCCCGTCTCAGCCAGGTCTCCTTCTCCTATGACGGAGGCCAGAACTGGGCCTTGGACCATCTGTCCATGGAAGTGCATGCAGGCGAGCATCTGTGCATCCTGGGAGCGAATGGTTCCGGCAAATCCACGCTGGGAAGCATCCTCTCGGGTGCGACGGCACCTGACCATGGCCAGGTCGAGCTTATGGGTCGAGCAGTCTGCTCCGATACCCCGGACCAGGGCCGACAGATCGACACTGAGGCCTACCGACAGGCACGGCGGAGCATCGGCATGGTCTTCCAGAATCCTGAGGACCAGATCGTGACCACAGTCGTCCAGGACGACGTGGCCTTCGGACCCGAGAATCTGGGCATGCCTCGACAAAAGATGCTCTCCTGCGTGCCAGCTGCCTTGAAGCAGGTGGATATGCAGACGCGGATGAATGATGATCCCACCCGCATGTCAGGCGGGCAACAGCAACGACTGGCCCTGGCCGGCAGCTTGGCCATGAATCCTGGCATGATGGTGCTGGACGAACCTGGTGCCATGCTTGATGCTGCCGGCCGACAGGAGATTCAATCAATCCTCTGCCGGCTGACAGCCCAGGGCACGGCCGTCGTCCACATCACCCACCTGCTCGAGCAGGCCAGGCAGGCTGATCGAGTCCTCGTGCTTGACCATGGGTGCATCGTCGCATGCGGAAGTCCGAACCAGATTCTGAACAGACAGGATCTGCCTGCCCTTGTTGGCGAACCTGGCCCAATTCCGCTGACCCAAAGTGGGGCGTCAAATATGGGTCCCAAGACCGCGGTCGGCAACCAAGCTATTCCCATGGTCAAGTTATCGGATGTCTCCTACAGTTTCCCGGATGCCGACAGCAAAGCCCTTAGCCATGTGAATCTGGAGCTTGCGGCAGGACAGACCCTGGCCATTATCGGGCGCAACGGATCCGGCAAGTCCACCCTGGCCAGGCTCATCTGTGCCTTGGCCGCTCCAGACAGCGGATCCATACAGGTGGCCGGCCTGCCCTTGGCCGGACCCGATCAACCCAAGGCCAAGCATCTGCGACGTCAGAATCTGAAGCTTCTGCGCCAAAGGGTCGGCTATGTCATGCAATACCCCGAGCATCAGCTTTTTGCTGATACCGTTTCCCAGGACATCGCCTATGGTCCACACAACCTGGGCTATGGGCCTGAGCAGGTGCAGCATCGGGTGGATGATGCCATGAAACTTCTGGGAATCGGCGATCTGGCCGACCGCTCCCCCTTCGACCTCTCGGGGGGTCAGCGGCGCCTGGTAGCAATTGCCGGAGTTGTAGCCTGCAGCCCGCAATTGCTGGTTTTGGACGAGGCCACCGCCAGCCTCGACCCCCAGGCCTGCGCACGCATCATGACGCTGCTTCGAGTGCTCCACCAACGTGGAGTCACCATCATCATGAGCACCCACGCCGATCGGGAGGCCCTGGACTTGGCCGACCAGACCCTGCTCCTGGAGCATGGGGAAACACTAGCCTATGGGACTACTGCCGAAGTCGTGGAACGCTATCACCAACTGCTCGCAACAGATACGGCGGAGAAGGAGACTACTGAAAAGAAAGCGGATCGTACTCAGGACGACCAGAAGCCCCTATCCATGCTGGCGAGGCTGGACCCGCGAGCCAAACTGGTGACCTTCCTCCTAGCCATGTTCACCGCCTTCGCCATCTCTACACCGGCGCAACTTGTTCTGGCACTGATGGTCACTGTCGGCCTCTTTGCCGCCGCCCGAGCCCCACTGCGTTCCATTGTTAAATCAGTCAAGGGCTTTCTGTTCCTCATGCTTCTGCTGGCACTATTCAACCTTTTGGTCACTCAGACCGGCCGCAGATTGGCTGCCTGGGGTCCATTCGTACTGACCACAGGAGGGATCTGGGTAGCTGTACTCTATGCCTGCCGCTTCATGCTGATCATCTTTCTGGGCGCGCTCCTGGTAGAGACCACCACGCCGACGCAGATGACCGATGCCTGTGAATCGCTGCTGAGCCCGCTGTCCAGACTGGGCATCCACACCAATGAGATCGCCCTAGTCCTCTCACTAGCTCTGCGCTTCATCCCCACATTGGGACGTGAGGTTCAGGCCATCGTGGAAGCCCAGGCCGCCCGTGGTGGATCCATCGAGTCCGGCTCGCTCTCGCAACGCCTGCATGCTGCCATAGCTATCACGGTTCCTGTCTTCGCCGGAGCTCTGCGCCACGCCGATAACCTGAGCCGGGCCTTGGATGCCCGATGCTATGAGGGCAGCCGTCAAGAGCGCACCCACTACCGCCTGCTGCGATTGGGCAGGATGGACTTCCTCTTTATCGCTCTCATGGCCGTCTATCTGCTGGCCCTGCTGCTGCATCCCCTGTTCTGAGCAGTCCGGCCTCGTGAGCAGAAGCACATGCCATGGTTCCAGACTCTGCCAACCGGACAAATTATGCCACCGAACAGATTGGGTCCCCGCTGATCAGCCATCCATGCGATCAGCGGGGACCTAACCTGTTATCAGTAGGCCCGAAGGCCAGGTATTGATTGCATCTACCCTATTCCTGTATGATCCTCCTGTCCTGGCTGGAAAGCATGGCCTGATCCAGGAGTTCCAGAACATGGACGCTCTCAGCCAGGGGAACCGGGTTGTCGGCCTTGCCTTGGAGGAAGTCACGCCAACCTTCGTAGAATGCCGGCTGCCAGCCCCGAACGGCCGGGAGTATATGCTCCTCACCCTCCCTGTCGATATAGCAGGCAGTGGGGTCGGACATGACACCGAAGTGCGGATCATCAATCCGCATGCCTGCCTTGAGCTGGTCTTCCTCAGGGTCCTGATCGTTGATCTGCAAGGATCCCAGTGTCCCCTGAATAGTCAGTCGGGGTTGCCGGGTGGATTGCACCAGGCCACCGACAATATGCGAGATGATGCCCTGCTGATGGGTAGCAGCGATGAAGAAATCATCAGGCACAACTGCATCCTCTCTCTGGGTGGACACTTCACCATAGATCGAGGTGACCGGGCCAAAGAGCTGAACAACCTGATCCAGAGTGTGGGCGCCAAGATCAAAGAGCGCTCCTCTGGGTTGGTCATGCGTCTTCTGCTCGCGCCAGCCGGTTTCTACATTGGGGCGGAAAGAACCGTACCTGGATTCGACACGTATGATACGGCCCAGGTCCAATTCCTTCAGGTACTTGCTGGCTGTCAGAATTTCTGCATCATGGCGTCGGTTCTGGAAGGCCGCCGCAGGTGTACCAGTAGCCTGAGCCACATCAAGGATCTTGTTCGCCTCCTGACTGGAGCCGGCCACCGGCTTGTCAATGACCACAGGCTTGCCGGCCTGCATGACCCGGGTGGCAAACTCCAGGTGGGTATCGTCGGGGGTGCCTATGCTGACAGCATCGTAACGATCGATATCCTTGAAAAAATCCTCGTTATTGTCATAGACCCGGGCCCGCGGGTAGAGGTGGTGAACCTGGGCTGTAGCTCGCTCGTTATGTGTCACTACAGCCGACAGTTCCAGTCCCTCAGTCTGATCGATCATGTTGGCATGAAAGACCCGCCCTACAAAGCCAAAGCCTATGAGGGCAATCTTGAGATTGTGATTTTGCTCTTGTCCCATTATTTACTCCTTCCACACCCTCCCATGATTGCCATGAGGCAGAAGGGACTTATACACCGAGATGCTCTCTTAAGTACCGACGTGCAGTCAGGGCGCTCTTCAGCGGGTCAGCCTTGGCTGGGTCCTGCTCGGCCTCTACCATGAACCAACCGTGGTAACCCCCATCAAGCAGGGGCTGAAGAACCTTCTTAAAGTCGGTATTCCCATCCCCTGGCACGGTGAACACACCCTCCAAGATGGCCTGGAGGAAGCTCAGCTTCTCGTCCTTGACGCGCTGGAGGACATCGGGCCGAATATCCTTCAGGTGGACGTGCCCGACCCTCGAAGCGTAGCGCTTCACGATGTCAACCGGATCCTCCCCCGAAAAGAGCAGATGGCCCACATCGACCAAGAGCTTCACCTTGTCAGGGTCAGTCCCTTCCATCAGGCGGTCAATCTCGCTGGTGGTCTGCACACCCGTACCCATGTGGTGGTGGTAGGAGATTTCCATACCGACGTCATGGGCCAGATCTCCGAAACGGTCAAGGCCACGGGTCAGTTGATCCCACTGTTGGTTTGTATATTCTGGCTTACCATCGAAGATCGGCGTATGCATTTGGCCCTGAATGGTATTGCCCTGTTCAGCTACATTGATCATCTTGGCACCCAAGGCGTGGAGATAGTCGCGGAAAGCGATGAAACTGCGTTCGTTCTCCTCCCAGGTTTGCGTAGTCAGATAGGCGCCAAACCAGGCACTGGCAATGCCGATCCCACGCATCTGAAGCTGCTCTTTCAAAACCTCGGGATCCTTGGGGTACTTGTTGCCAATCTCAGTGCCCTCAAACCCAGCCAGAGCGACTTCGCTCAAGATCTGCTGGTAGGGAGTCTCGGCACCTAGTTCGGGCATGTCGTCATTGGTCCAACTGATCGGAGCCATGCCCACGCGAATTGCCGTATTCTTGTTTGTCATCATTTCACCCAATCATTCGTCTGCCTGAAGCTACTTGATCATGATGGTCAGCAGGTTTTTCATGGTCTGGGCCACCATGCCCATTTCGTGCTCGTTGGCCCTGTCGGAAAACATCTCGGAGCAATACCAGCCGTCATAGCCTGTGGCCTTGATCGCATCAATCCACTCCTGCAGAGGGATGCACCCGCCACCATTGACCACATTGCGGTGCACATCCTGGTTGGGGACCTCTCGGCCCCTGTCGATTTCCAATCCGTCAGAGACATGGACAGCGGTGATGATCTCCGGCGGTATCTTGGCTACGTCCTCCAGGGTGTCACCGGCGGTCCAGAAGTGCCAGGTATCCACGGTGATGCCGAAGTTGTCCCGGTTGACCTTATCGACAATCTGCAGCAACTGAGAACACCGGCTGATCGGCGCCCAGCAGAGAGGCTCCAGGTAGATGCCCAGCCCGTACTGCTTGGCGATGTCGCAGGCCAGCTGAACATTGTGCGCTGTTACATCAATGGCCTCCTGCTCGCTTAAACCTAGGGGGCCCCGCCAACGCGGATCATCTGCAGCCAATTTGCCGGCGTTGTAATCCATGACCACGTTCCAATCCACTGGATCCGTGCACATCTGGACGGCTGGAGCACCGATGACCTGAGCAATCTGGCACATCCTTTCAACCTCTTTGAGGTACTCTGCCCTGTCTTCTTCAGTACGCCTGGTGATTGCCTGAATAGCTCCCAGTCCGCTGACCGGAAAACCATCCAGGATTTCAGCTACATCCTGGGCGGTATAGCCCTGATCGAGAAAACGGTAGAGCTTGGGGCTCTGCATCTCTATACCGTCAAAACCGGCCTCCTTGGCAAAGCGTACGTCATCATAGACATTGCCGTAGAAGGTGGTGGTTACGTTCATTGATAATCTTGCCATCATTGACTCCTTTGTTGTGGTGGCTCGGCGCAGGCTTGTCCTGCAACCGTGAGGCTTCCATTGAAGTTCTGGAAACCTACGCTTCCTTGATTAATTGTTCGATGGTCTGACGTTGATACACGGAAGTATCATGGGCGGTCTCGTCCTCGGCGAAGACGTTGGAGACGATCAGGGAATCCTCCCTGTCCAGGAAACCGTTGGTCTTAAGTGCCTGGAAGAGGTCCTTGAAATCCACATCCCCGTCCCCCACCTTCAGATGCTGGTGGACCCGGGCATTGGTCCCTGGAGGATTGGAGATATAGCGCAGGCCGTGTGAACGGTTGTGATCATAGGCATCGGAAATGTAGACCGAACGCAGCTTGGTAGATTCCGCCTGGGTAATCTCGTGCACTGCGTTCCCGTAATGGAAGGTGTGCGAGGACACGTAGACGGAACCGACCAGGTCTGAGTTGAGGCCGCGCAGTACGCGATGCGCATCCATGCCATTTTCCACAAAGTCATATGGATGGGGGTCAAAGTTGATCACAATCCCCTCACGCTCAAGCAAGGGCAGGATCTCCTCCATGGTCGAGTAGAAGCCAGCCTCCGACTCCTCATAGCGCTCGGGGATGCCGCTGAACTCGCTGTTGATGGTATGGATGCACAAGATGGCCGCAATCTCGATTGCCCGCTTCCAATTCCGCACAGCCCACTGACGTTCCCGCTCGTCCGGCCATGAGGTCCGGTAGACGGGCAGCAGGGAGACCAGTTCGACGCCGGCGTTCTTGCAGGCCTTAGCCAGATCGTGGACCAGTTCGTCATCAGCCTTAGGGTGGGTGTAGAAGGGCAGGAAGTCATTATGCGGGGCCAACTGCATGTACCGGTAGCCTGCATCAGCCACAGCCTGCGGCAGTTCCAGCAGTTTGTAGTCGTAATAGAAGGGGGTGGGGTCAAGTGCAATCTTCATAAGTATCAGCTTCTTCCTTTTGCCCGCTTACAGGCGGGCGATAATATCCTGAGCAACTTCTTGCGTGGACCTTGACCTGCTTGCATTGGCAGCAACGTCTTCTTCCACGGCCCGCTGGATGCGTTCAGCAGCCTGGTCATACCCGAAGTGCTCCAGCAGCATGGCTCCAGACAGGATCGAGGCTGTCGGATTGGCAATCCCCTTGCCAGCGATGTCAGGCGCTGAACCGTGAATGGGCTCGAACATCGAGGGGTGTTCGTCAGTGACGTTGATATTGGCTGAGGCCGAGTATCCAATGCCGCCAACCACGGCCCCCGCCTCATCGGTGAGCACGTCGCCAAAGAGGTTGTCGGTGACGATGACGTCGAATCGCGAAGGATCCGTCACCAGAAAGATTGTGCAGGCGTCCGCATGCAGATAGTCCCAGGTCACATCGGGGTAATCCTGCGCCACCTTATCCATAATGTCGAGCCAGAGGGCGCCGGCGTGGGGCAGGACATTGGTCTTGTTGACCATGGTCACATTGCGCTTGCCCCCACGCTTGCGGGCCAGATCAAAGGCATAGCGTACCGCACGCTCGACACCGAAAGCCGTGTTAAGCGAGGTCTCGGTCGCAATGGCCTGGTCGGTGCCCCGACGAATATATCCTCCCATTCCGGAGTAGAGGCCTTCAGTCCCCTCCCTGACCACGGCGAAGTCGATCCGTCCTGGATTCTTCAGCGGCGAGTTCACCCCTGGATAGAGTTTGGTCGGTCTCAGGTTGACAGCCTGGTCGAAGCTGAACCTGAGTTTGAGCAGGAGGCCGCGCTCCAGAATCCCTGAACGCACACGCGGGTCGCCCACAGCCCCCAGCAGGATGGCATCCTGCTGCCCGATGGATTCCAGATCTTCATCATTGAGCAGGGTGCCATCGCGCAGGTAGCGTTCAGCTCCCAGGTCATAGTCCACATAATTCAGCCTTACCTGGTTGCCGACAGCCTTGCCCATGACCGCCTGTGTCTGCGGGGTAACCTCTTTGCCGATGCCGTCTCCCGGGATAACAGCTATATTGATTGTCTTCCGTACGTCATTGTCCGCCATATGCTCAACCTATCATTATCATTTTCTAGTCTAACTAATCAATATTCATAAGTAAACTGTGAGAATCCTGAAGAATTCTATGAGATAATTTCATATAGTGAATCCTTATTCTCAGAATTTACTTTTGTTCCTCCATAGGGAGACGCGGATCAAGGGGGAGCGATTCTACCGCCCGGTAGACCCAGTCCTGTCCCGGGTCAATGGTGACCTTCCAGTCACGCTCTCCACCTCCCGCCATGACATTGAGATAGTAGAGGTCGAAGCCAGGGGCTGCAATGGAGGGGCCGTGCCAGCCGTACGGTATCAAGACCGTGTCACCCGGCTGTATCTGAGTGAGGATATCAAGTGGCCTGTCGTCCGAGGCAGACGCACCCTGATAGCCAAAGGGCCTCACCCCCTCTGGAGCCCCCGGCAGGGGCTGCATGTCGAAGTAGTATATTTCCTCCAAAGCAGTCTCATCCGGACCGGCCTGATCATGCTTATGCACCGGGTAGGAGGACCAGGACCCGCTTGGGGTGATGACTTCACAGACCAGAAGGCGTTCGGCCTGGATATTATCCATCATTCCAAAGTTCCTGGCTTCGCGGGAGATAGGCCCATTGCCGCGCAGGGCGACGTCAACATCCTGCGCTGGAACAAGCTGGTCCGGGAAATGGGTTGTGGCAGGCGCCGAGGCAACCGCCACCCGGCCAGCCTGGACTGCTCGAATGGTCAAGGGGCTGTCACAGCCGATATAGACCGTATCTGTGGGGGTGCTAAACACGTCATGACGACCACGAAGGTGATAGGTACCCCTGGGAGAGGTCACATCATAGGAACCGCTCAAGGGCACCACCATACGTTCCCAGGCTCCGGCAGGCAGACTCACCTGCTCCCCCTGGTTCAGCCTAGCAACCTGCAGACCCGCATATTGCCAGCCCGATACCGCCTGGCTGTCCTGAGCACCCAGAGAAACTTCCCAGTCTCCCTGTGATGCACTTCCCTTGGGGTATACCCATCGTGTCATATTCATCCCTCCATTGTCTTTTCGCCTATATCGGCTGCGTGCTTGACTTTTGCCTGACCTGCCCGGTTCTATTGGGCTGAGACGAACTCCTTCAAGGTAGCTGTGACCAGAGAGTGGTCATAGATCGAGGGCAGCCCGGAGACGGCTGTAACCCCAAACACCAGGCCACTGGGCAAAAGAAGCGGGAAAGCTCCGCCATGCGCCGCAAAGTCGTGTGCATTCCTTCGTGAGCTCACGTCAAAATCCTCCTCCTTCTGCTGAAAGTCGGTGCCTACATAGAGTGAGGCATGGCCATAGGCAAGCACCACATTCCCCTTGCGCTCAGCCCAGGCGTCATTGTCTTCTGCAGCCCCGGGAATGGCCGCATGGAAAGCCCTCTGCAAACCCAGGCGTATATCGATGGCGACCGGCAACTGCAGGCGGTGGGCTGCAGCGTAGATGGCGCTGCCTACCTCCCAGGCATCATCCACGCTAAAGTCGCTGAATCGCAGTTCCTTCTCCTGAGACTCGATAAACTGTTTACGCTCGGCAAGCTTGCCCTCGTTGGCATCGAATATTGCCTTGTACTCGTTATACCTTTTCACTACGGCATCAACTGAAATCTGTTTCATCATGACTCCTTTGTATTCATCTGAGTTATATTCCAATCCTTATTGGAATTACGAAAATTCTTATCGTGCAGTGCGAGACCTACTACTTATGAGGTCTCATCCCCTGCACTGGGCGAAGGCCTGCCCAAAGGCTTGGAGGGCCTTATCGCTGTCGCCTGATGCATACCCCTCCATCCCGATTGGGCCAGTGAAATCAGTCTCATTGACGGCTGCCGCCACCTGTTCCCAGCGCACCTCCCCGGTGCCCGGCTCGCACCGGCCAGGGACATCGGCCGCCTGGAGCTCACCGATATAGGTGTTGGCCTCCTTGACGGTCTCGATGAGATGGCCATCATCCTCCTGGGCATGGTAGAGGTCCAGCATCAGTTTGAGGTTGGGGCTGTCGACACGCTTGACCAGGGTCAGCGTTTCGTAGCTATGGCAGAAGGGGACATGCGGATGGTCAACCCTCGAGTTGAGATTTTCCAGCAGGTAGGTCACCTGATTCTCCTGGCCCAGCTCGGCGAACCTCGACAGGGTGTCATAGGCGTTGAGCCACATATCGGGAGTGACCCGGTCAATCCACTTGGCTGCCTTGCCATCGACCAACTCAGCACCGTGGATTACAAGCTTGTCGATGCCAAGATCCTTCAATTCCGGCAGGATCTCTTTGGCGGTCCGCAGCATCTCTTCGCTGTCATCGGGATAGGCAAGGTTGCCATGCACGTAGCCCTGAGCACAGTTGATGGGCACCCCGGTAGCCTTCAGCTTGTTCAGATCATGACTGTAGTGAGTCCAGATATCCACTCCGAAGCCCATCTGGTCAATCCGCTTGATTCTCTCCTCGATAGGAAGATCCAGATAGACCATTTCAGCGCAAATCGTCAATTGATTGTGTGCCATCGTACTATTTCCTTTCCTTATGACCGCCCACCTGCCGGCAGGCAGTCCTGTTCATTCAGAGTTCCTGTTCAGGCTTCCGCTTTTGCAGTACGGGCCCTCGCCTCCTGTTCAATCTTCTCCAGGCTCTTCCCCCTGGTCTCCGGAATGAAGGCCTTGGTAAAGAAGACGGCTCCTACATTGATGAGTGCGAAAATGAAGAAGGTGACCGCTCCCCCGACCGCGTTGAGCAAGGGAAGGAAGAGGAGGGAGATGATAAAGTTTGCCGCATTCATGGCCACATTGGCATATCCCACGCCCTTGCCGCGGACCTTTGCCGGGAATACCTCAGCAATGAGCAGCCAGGTCACCGGCGAGACCATGCCCTGGGCGAAGGCGAGATCAAACATGACCAGACCGATGAGGAGCCAGGACATGCTGGTGGATGGATGGTTGGGGTCGATAAAGAGATAGCAGACCCCTACCAGGGCCAGGAAGACAGAGACCCCGCCCAGGCCGATCATCAGTGCAGTGCGGCGGTTTATCTTGTCGATAAAGCCGAGGCCACCGATGACGGCAGCAACAGACGAAACAATCATGACCGGAACCATGGCGATAATCGAGTTATCAGGGTCGATGCCCAATGTGGAAGAGAACATGGTAGGAGCGAAGAAGTTGATGGCGTTGGAGCCGACCAGCTGGTTTATCAGGGCTGCACCAACTCCTGCGATCAAGACCCTACGCAGCCAGGGGGTAGAGAAATTCTCCTTGGCCCCCTTCGTCTCATTCTTTTCCGCCGCCTGGAAGGAGGTGAAAGTCTCCTCCGCCTCGGACTTTGGACGAGTTTCCAGCAGGAGCTTGACTGCCTCGGTTTCCATACCATGCCTGGCAAGGAAGCTTGGCGTTTCATGGACAAAAATTGCCGTTATGACCAGTAGGACGGCTGGAACCACAGCCGCCCAAACCATGGCATGCCAATCTGCCTTGACTGCCAGGACAGCGTTGACCAGTGAGGCGAGCAGCTGGGAAATATTGATCATGACCGAATTGACCGAAACCAGTCGGCCACGCTGCGCGGATGGCGCCATCTCACCAAGATATATGGGGATCACACAGGAGGTCGTCCCCACTGCAAAGCCTACGATCATCCGGGAGAAGGCAAAGAAGGCGATGTTGGTTGCCAGAGCGCACATTAGCGCCCCGACCAGAGCGAGAAGAGCCCCATAAAGGATCAGTCGCTTGCGCCCCAAGCGGTCTGCCAAGTTGCCGCCGCAGAAGGAACCAACAGCACACCCCAGGAGCATGACCGCAGTGATGATGCTCTGATTCCAAGCGCTGAGCTGATTATTCGACCCGCCAAAATTCATCGTTACGAGCGCCCCAGACAGGAAGGTTAGCGTATAGCCATACAGTCCCCCGCCGAAAATTCCCACCACGACCATCATGGTGACATAACGTTTGCGGTTGCGGGCCAAGGCTTCGACATCCATGTCTTGGGAGGCCTCTTGAAATGTTCCCATGTTTATTCCTGCTTCCCATTGACACCAAATTTGACACCGTTATCAAATTACGGTCAACATGTTCAGTATACGAAATAAAATACAAAAAAGAAAATTAAAAAGGCAAAAAACTTATGTTTTTTCAGAAAACTATCCAAGAAATAGGAATATGGCCTAGACAGTGGGCTTGTTGGGACGTTTTTAACGGAAAATTAACCGCAGACAGCCTGAGCCAGCCTTCGAACGCCACTGCCTCCTTCAGGGCTGGGCATCAAGCCTGAGAATGGGACGAGTTTCCCAAAAGCTGACTTGATCCCAGTCGGTCTACATAGGCCGTGAGCTGTCCTGCCAGTTCTTCACAGCGCGGCATCATCGCGTCCGCGAATCCTCCGGTTGATAGGGCTCCGACCACCATGCCATCCTGTTGAGAAAAGATAGGGACACCAATCGAGGCCACACCGATGGTGATGTCCTCATTAGAAATAGCGAATCCTCTCTCCCGAATCTGCTTGATATCGGTACGCAGAGCGCTGGCAGTGACCAATGAGTTCTCATTATAGCCCGCAAAGGGCGCCTGTTTCAGGTAGTCATTCTGGATCTGCTCATCGGAATAGGCCAGGCAAACCCGGCCAGCAGCACCGGCGAAGAAGGGCAAGGTACCACCCGGCCGCAGGATCAGCGCGTCAATGCTGGGCCCCTGTGCGCATTCCACGCAGACGGTTTCGAAGCCACTGATGACGGTCAGGAAAGTCGTCTGCCCGGTAAGAGTCGTCAACTCAGCCAAGAGTTCATAGGCATTGGGCCATTCAGTCAAGGAGCTGCGCGCCACATCAGAGAGATTGAGCCAGCTTAAACTCAATGAATAAGTATCGTCCTGATTGGCCTTGACCAGACCGACTTGGACCAATCCATCCAGGATCCTATAGGCGGACGAGCGGGGAATGCCAGAGGCAGCCGCCACTTCTGCAGGCCCGATACCGTTGTTGTCAGCCAGGACGTCGATGATCTTCCCAGCCTTGGAAAGGGCTCCGGTCGGCTCCTGATTGTTGGCCTTACTGCTCGCTCTTACCATCGAACCTTCCCTCTTCGCCATCAACCACATAGCCCAGTCCCTGCGATATCTCCCCGGCAGCTTGGAGCAGGCTGGTCACCTCACGCAAATCGGCACCTGATTCAACCAAAGCCCTACTGGATCGAGACAGCCCGCTATAACAGGCCGCAGCCCTGATGTGACCAGCATGATCGAAGATCGGGGCGGCCAGGGTTAGCGCCCCTGGCACTGTTTTGTCAACATCGTAGGCATACCCTCGTTGGACCACCTTTTCAGCCATCTGCATCGAGCGCTCACGGAAGGTGGACAGCAGCCCACCCAGGTCAGCGTTGTAGCGATAGTGTTCGATCAGGCGCTCAAAACGCGCTTGATCCAAAAAGGCCAGAAGCACGTCTGAAGGGGCACCAAGACTGATCGGCAACGAATAACCGATCTGAGGCGAGCGCAATCGACTCTGCCCCAGGAAGGTCATCTGCACGCAGACCGAGCGCACATAGTGGCGGACAAAAAGGCTCCAGCTGCCGTTCGAGCCCTCCTGCCTTTTAAAGACATGCCTGGCGATGCTTTGCACATCCAGCCTCGCCTCAATACGGCCGCCAATGCGCACACAGGCGATGCCCAATCGGTATTCGCCGCGATGCAGGCCATGATCCACCCAGCCCAAGGTCACGAGATTGGAGAGCAGGCGATAGGTGGAGCTGGCAGGTTCGTGCACATAGGCGCTGATCTCATGGATGCTGGAGGGGCCAAGTTGTTCCAGAGCGTCAAGCACTGCCTTGGCCTTAGTCAGGGTGCCAACGCTGTGTCCCGAGTCAGATTCGGTACCTTGCCTCAAGGCACCCTCCTTCTTGTCCTAAGTAAACTATCCATGCCCAGTGCACATTATATGGTGTCAGCAGGCTATCTTCCTCACAACAGGGCCCACTCCCGATTGGCACTGAGCCGTGCCAACCTGCACCCGACCTCCCGGGTTTGCAAATCGAAAGGCTCAGAGCATCAGGGCACCAGCAGGGTGTACTTGGTGGTCATATATTCAAAGATGCCTTCGGCTCCTCCCTCTCTGCCGACACCCGATTGCTTGACTCCGCCAAAGGGAACCGTGGCATCGGAGAGCACGCCGGAATTGATGGCCAGGACACCGGACTCACTACGGCGCTGCATGAGTTCACTGCGCTTGATCGAACTGGTATAGGCATATGCCGCCAGCCCGTACGGCGTGTCGTTAGCAGCCTCGATGCCCTCCTCGTCGCTGCCAAAACGGCTCACAGCAAGGACAGGCCCGAAGATTTCCTCGGCATATACCCGAGCCTTGCGAGGAACCCGGTCCAGGAGCGTCGGCTGGAAGTAGCGTTCTCCATGCTCATCCCTGTGACCGCCGACAATCAGCTCTGCCCCTTGGCTGACTGCCTCATCGACTAGGCTGCTAATGCGCTCTACGGCCTTGACATCAATCAGGGGACCGATATCAGTCGCCTCATCCATGCCGTCACCCACGACCAGGGCCTCAATGCGATCCTTCACCTTGGCCACAAACTCATCGGCAACCCCATCCTGGACCAGAATCCTGTTGGCTGAGGTGCAGGCCTCCCCATAGTTGCGGAATTTGGCCAGCATGACCCCGTCAACAGCCGCGTCAATGTCGGCATCATCAAAGACCACAAAGGGGGCGTTACCGCCCAACTCCATGGAGGTGCGCAGCACATTGTCGGCCGCCTGCTTCATCAGCTTGACACCCACAGGGGTGGAACCTGTAAAACTCACCTTACGCAACCGCTGGTCGGCAAAGAGGGCATCTGAAATGTGGGAGGAATGGGAGGTTGTGATGACATTGACCACACCCTTAGGCACCCCTGCCTGTCGAAGAATCTCCACCAGCGCCAAGGTGGTAAGAGGGGTCAGCTCGGCAGGCTTGACCACCACGGTATCGCCGGCAGCCAGGGCTGGGCCAATCTTCCTTGTTCCCATGGCCAGCGGGAAGTTCCAGGGGGTAATCAGGTAGCAGGGGCCCACCGGATCGTGGGTGACCAGACCCTTGCGGCCGTCTGGCAGGTGGAAAGTCCTGCCATATTCACGCATGGCCTCCTCTGAGAACCACTTGAGGAAGCCGCCACCGTAGTCCACCTCCCCCAGCGCCTGCTTGAAACTCTTGCCCATTTCCCGGGTCATCAGCTCTGCAAAAATCTCCTTGTTGTCCATCAGGGCCTCATAGGCAGTTTGCAGAATGTTCCTTCGTTCTTCGGGCGTTGACTGGCCCCAGGACTCCTGTGCCCGGTCAGCACTGTCCAGAGCCGCCAACGCCTCCTGCTTGTCCCCGTCTGATGCCTGGTAAAGCGTAGAGCCATCGGCAGGGTTTTCTACTGTAAACATCTTGCCACTATCGGCAGCCCTCCACTGCCCGTCGATGAACAAACTCTTTCCCGACTGGGGAAGCACTGACTCGACCTTGTATTTCCACATACCGTCTACTCCTCACTTTCGCCGCTTCTTTGCAGCAATTACATTCCTCTGCGCGGATAAGCAACTACAACATACTAAATTTTAGACATTTTGTCCATTTAATGATATTTTTTGCATATGTAGTCAGTAGTATTTGATTCGACAGCCATGACCCAATCCGGTCCCAGACAGGAGGCAGGCAGGGCAAGGACGCCTGCAGGCATGAGCCGGTGGCTATTTGAGGGTATGTATACAAGAAAGCGAAGGATAAAGCGAAATGGTATCAACGATACGATTGACAGTCGGACAGGCCATTGTGCGGTTCTTAGAGGCGCAGCAAGTCACCCGCGACGGGCAGACCAACACCTTCTTCGGAGGTGCCCTGGGCATCATGGGCCATGGCAATGTCGGTGGCGTTGGGCAGGCCTTTTTAGAAGAGAAAGAACGAATGCGCTTCATCCAAGGGCGCAATGAACAAGGCATGGGCCACATAGCCGTTGGCTACGCACGGCTCAAAAACCGCATGGGAGCCATGGTCGTGACCACCTCTATCGGTCCAGGAGCCGCCAACCTAGTGACCGCTGCTGGCACGGCAACGGTCAACCATCTTCCCGTCCTCCTGCTGCCCAGCGATATCTTCTCCACCCGTCGTGCCGGTTCAGTCCTGCAACAGATAGAGGATGAACGCTCCTATGATGTTTCCGGCAACGACTCCCTGCGCCCCGTCAGTCGCTACTGGGATAGGATCAACCGCCCTGAACAGCTCCCGGCAGCGCTCTTGGCAGCCATGGAAACGCTGACGAACCCAGCCAAGACGGGGGCGGTGACCCTCTGCCTGCCCCAGGATGTTCAGGCTGAAGCCTACGACTTCCCCACTTCCCTCTTCAAGGAACGCATCTGGAGAATCGGCCGGCCCCGAGCGGATGCGGACGCTTTGGCTGCAGCCGCCGAAGCCATACGTGCCAGTAAACGGCCCTTCATTATTGCCGGCGGCGGTACAGTCTACTCTTCAGCCAGCCAGGACTTGACCGACTTCATTGAACATACCGGCATCCCCGTTGGCAGCACTCAGGCCGCCAAGGGGGCTGTAGCCTATGAGCATCCATTGAACGTCGGACCCCTCGGCTCCATCGGACTCAAATATGCCAATCAGCTAGCACGCCAAGCCGACCTGATCATCGGCATCGGAACCAGGTACACCGACTTTACTTCAGCATCGAATACCATGTTCCAGGACCCCTCGGTGCACTTTGTCAATATCAACGTAGCTTCCTTTGATGCCAACAAGGAAGCAGCCATCGCGGTCGTCGGGGATGCCAGGGAGGCAATTCGTGAACTGAGCCGAGCCCTGAAAGACTGGCAAGTACCTTCTGACTACCGCAGGCAGGCGGAGGAGGCTGCAGATGAAGCAAGGGCGGAAGTCGTTCGGCAGACCCAGCATATTCCCGGAGACAACAAGCTCGGTCAAAAGGAGGTGATCGGCATTGTCAACAGTTTCGCCAAGCCTCAGGATGTGGTGGTTAACGCCGCCGGATCCATGCCTAGTGACCTGCAGAAGCTCTGGAGACCAGGATCCCCTCTAGGCTATTCAGTCGAATACGGATACTCCTGCATGGGCTACGAAATACCAGCTGGCCTAGGGATGCGTATGGCTGCACCAGATCGGGAGATCTTCACCTTCATCGGAGACGCCTCCTTCCTCATGTACCACCAGGATGTCCTCACTGCCATTCAGGAACATGAAAAAATCATCATTATTCTGGTCGACAATCACGGGTTCGGTTCCATCAACACCCTCTCCCATCAGGTTGGATCACAGGGGTTTGAAACCCGCTTCTACATGAAGAATGAGCAGGGACTGGAGGACAAGGACCACTACCTGCCCATCGATTTCCCGAAGATATTGGAGGGGTATGGCGTACCCACCTATTGCCCCACTGACGCCGAGGAGCTCAAGGACGCAGTCAAGAAGGCCGTCGATGGCGAGACCATAGCCGCCATCTACGTGACGGTAGACCCTGTTGTCCGCGACAACTCATCCCAGGCCTGGTGGGATGTAGCGACACCCCAGGTGGCCCATATAGATTCCAGCAAGCAGGCCCACCAGGCCTATGAGGAGGTACGCACCAAGGAGCAGAAGCTTTACCTGTAAGTTTCACCCTCTCCAGGTCCAACCTATTGCTGGGCAGAAACCTGGAAATATCAATGATGGGGTGGGGAACACCTTTCGCGTTCCCCACCCCATCATTGCGTTTTACACCTTGGACCCTCTGCTAAATAACCAGAGAGTACGTCCTTGACCTTTTTATTTATTCAGCTGAACCTTCTGCTGGTTCATCGCCCAAGGGACGTTCTGCCCGCTCTACCTGAGAGGCGTCCTCAGAGAGATCGGCATCTGGGGTGGCAGACACTGGGGCTCCAACCAGTTCAGGCTCCTGGTTCTGTCCATCGGCAGAGCTAGCCGCATGACGGGGTCCCTCGAAGGGCTTGCCCGTGAAGGTGAACTCGCCTAGGATGCCCTCACCTTCTGCGTCAACCTGAACGGACTCGTTGTCCGTAAGGTCGCCCATGAGAATCTTCTCGGAGACCGCATCCTCGATATCCCGCTGGATGACGCGGCGCAGAGGCCGGGCACCCAGGAGCGGATCGAAGCCCTTCTCGGCCAGCAGGTCCTTGGCCTTGTCGGTCAGATCCAGGGACATGTGGCGTTCGAAGAGACGATCATTGAGCTGAGCGATGTCCAGATCGACGATCTGACGGACCTGGGGCTCGGTCAGCTGCTGGAAGACAATGATGTCATCCAGTCGGTTCAGGAACTCGGGCCTGAACTGCTGCTTGAGCTCACTGGTCACCTGGTCCTTCATCCTTTGATAGGAGGTCTCGGTGTTGCCACTCACGTTGAAGCCGGTGTTTGCAGCCTTGGCGATGTCGCGGGTTCCCAGGTTGGTGGTCAGGATGATAATGGTGTTCTTGAAGTCCACCATGCGACCCTGCCCATCAGTCAGATGGCCGTCGTCCAGCACCTGCAGCAGGGTGTTGAAGATGTCCGGATGGGCCTTCTCGATCTCGTCGAAGAGGACCACGGAGAATGGCTTGCGCCTGACCTTCTCGGTCAGCTCGCCGCCCTCTTCGTATCCCACGTACCCCGGAGGGGCACCGAAGAGACGAGAAGTGGAATACTTCTCCGAGAACTCGGACATATCCACCCGGATCAGGGCATTCTCATCATCAAAGAGGAACTGGGCCAGAGCCTTGGCCAGCTCGGTCTTGCCCACACCGGTGGGTCCAGCGAAGATGAAGGAACCTGCAGGACGCTTGGGATCCTTGAGGCCCACACGGGTACGGCGGATGGAGCGGGACAGGGCGGAGACGGCCTCATCCTGGCCGATGATCCGCTTGTGCAGCTCCTTCTCCATACCCAGGAGCTTCTTGGACTCGGCCTGGGTCAGCTTGAAGACCGGGATGCCGGTGGTCGAAGAGACCACCTCAGCGATCACATCCTCGTCGACAACCATCTTCACGTCGGACTCGCCCTCGTGCCAGGCCTGCTCCTTCTCCTTGCGCTCGGCCTCCAGCTTCTCCTGGCTGTCACGCAGCTGAGCGGCCTTCTCGAAGTCCTGGTCCTTGATGGCCTGGTCCTTCTGGGCGGAGATACGATCCACCTTGGCATCCAGCTCTTTGAGCTCTGGCGGGGCAGTCAGCCTCTTGATGCGCAGACGTGCACCAGCCTCATCGATCAGGTCTATAGCCTTGTCAGGCAGGTTCCTGTCCTGAATGTAGCGTGCAGAGAGCTCAGCCGCCGATTGCAGGGCCTTGTCCGTGATGGTGACGTGGTGATGATGCTCGTAGCGACCGCGCAGACCCTTGAGGATCTCGATGGTCTGGGCGATTGTGGGCTCGGAGACCTGAATAGGCTGGAAGCGCCTCTCAAGTGCTGCGTCCTTCTCGATGTACTTGCGATACTCGTCGGTAGTGGTGGCACCGATGGTCTGCAGCTCGCCGCGGGCCAGCAGGGGCTTAAGCATGTCAGAAGCGCCCAGGGCCCCGTCGGCCGAACCCGCTCCGACGATGGTGTGAATCTCATCAATGAAGAGAATGATGTCGCCCCGGGTCTTGATCTCCTTGAGCACCTTCTTCAGACGCTCCTCGAAATCGCCACGATATCGTGAACCGGCCACCATGGAGCCCAGGTCCAGCGAGTAGACCTGCTTGCCCTTGAGCGTCTCCGGAACATCGCCCTCATGAATCTTCTGCGCCAGGCCCTCGACCACGGCGGTCTTGCCCACGCCAGGCTCGCCGATCAGCACTGGGTTGTTCTTGGTCCTCCTGGACAGAACGACCATGACCCGCTCAATCTCGTTGGCTCGCCCGATGACCGGGTCCAGCTTGCCTTCAGCGGCTTCCTGGGTCAGGTTCCTGCCGAACTGGTCCAGGATGGCCGAACCGGTTTGTCCGCCCTTGTTGGAAACGCCGCCAGCATTTGCCAGATCGCCCTTGCCAGCGTCGCCGCCTTCATGGTTGCCGCGAATCATGTCGATTGTGGCGGTCCGCAGATCACCCAGATCCACACCCATCTTGATCAACACCTGGGTGCCGACGCCCTCACCCTCACGAATGAGGCCGAGGAGGATGTGCTCAGTGCCAATGTATGAGTGACCCAATTGAAGAGCTTCGCGCAGCGACAGCTCCAAGACCTGACGGGCGTGCGGCGTGAATGGGATGTGCCCATTGGGGACCGCATTGCCCTTACCGATCATCTCCTCAACCTGCTTGCGTGTGGCATCCAGTTCCACGCCCTTGGAGGCCAGGGCCTTGGCGGCAACACCGTCACCTTCCCTGATCAGGCCCAGGAGGAGGTGCTCGGTGCCGATGTAGTTGTGCTGCAGGGTGCGGGCCTCTTCCTGCGCCAGCACAATCACCCGCCGCGCACGGTCGGTAAACCGTTCGAACATACTTGTCCTTCCCTTTGATCCGTAATTCACTCTACAGATTTACGGTGACGTTTATTCTCGGCCCGCCGGTGATTGCGCTCTGAACGCAACGAGGCCTTGGAATCAGTCCTCTGAGCCGTCTTCTGACTCCATCTGCTCCATCAGTTCCACCTCAGGGCGCTCCTCGCGTGGCTTCTGCCTGACCACATCAATATGAAGATCGTCATAAGCCGGCTGGGACTGAACCCAAAGATGGGACTCCTCCTGGGGCTCGATCTCAGAATGCTCACCGCAGCCATGATCCAGGGAGACCACACGCCCGTCGTCCGGGCTCCAACGATTCGCGCACACGCCGAACATAGTCCCCAGATCGCCAGCCAGTGGAATCATGAAACCGCAGGTCTCGCATGCCTTGCCCTTGGCCGTCCGGGTCGATAGGGACTTGGGACCGTGCTGACCCTCGTACCAGCGCTTGGCGGTGGCCGTCCTAGCCTCGGCAGTCATCACGTGCCGGCGGCTCAGAGCGAAGCGATCGACAGCCTCATCCAGGTCGGCGGCAGAGGTCTGTGCATCGAAGGAAACCTGATCATTCGGTTCTTGCTTGTGAACGTCTTTTTCGCCACCTGAGCGGTCTACCAGGCGGAAGACCGCACCGTCAGTCCCCTGACCGGCACCATCAGCATCAACCGAGGCTGATGCTTTCTGACCTTCTTTATTGTCCTCTGAGGTCTGCTCTACTTCAGAATTCTGAGGCACTGCCTGCGCAGGTTTGTATCCGGCTGTCAGCCTGGGATCGTCGGGATCCGTTCCCATGACGTCGGTTACGCTCAGATCCGAGGGCAACAGGCGATCCTTCCAGGGAACCCATGCCGGGGGTTGCAGGGCCGCATCAGTAGGCACCAGCGACGATTCATCCACAGTCCAGGTATCGGCATCCTCATCGCGGTAAAGGGTGACCGACCACTGCCAGCCCTCGTATCCCTTGATGGCCGAGGCGAACCGGTAGTCCCAGACTCCATCCCCAATCGGGGTACGGCCGACCAGTTCACCGACCTCATCGCTGTCGGCAGCCACGCTCAGGGCCACTCGCCTGGCCAGTTCCTCAGGATCCAGGTCCTCTTGAACCATCTATCACACCTTCATCATCAGTGGGACCGGACAAGACCGATCCACATCGGATTCTTCTCGCCGTCCACTCAGTCCGGCACATCAAAGTCATCGGCCACAGCCCTCAGAAGGGTGGCCAGCTTGGTGGATTCGGCCCGACCTGGATAGTGGTGCCGACGCAGGCCATTGCCAGCCGAGTCGAGCAGCTTGATCAAATCCTCCACGATGGCGGCCATATCGTCCGGATCGGGTCGTTTGGCGCGCAGGATGGAGGGGGTCGGCCCCACCAGCTTCAGATCCAGGGCCTGGGGGCCCTTGCGGCCCTCAGCCACCGAGAACTCCACCCGGGATCCCTTGCGTATAGTGGATACTCCAGCAGGTAGTGCTGATGAGGGCAGGAAGACATCTCCACCTTGTTCATCCGTGATGAACCCGAACCCCCGCTTGGCGTCGTACCACCGTACTCTCCCGCTGGGCATGCTCTGCCACTTCCTTACGTTGCTTCTTGAACAGATATATCCGAAATCAGTCTACCTGAATGGAGAGGGCAGGACGACCCATCTTGTCATAGGCGTACGGGACGGCTGACAGCAGGATTGGCTTGATTCTCGGCGCCCTCCTGATCCCGCCTGACACCCTGGGGTATGACGATGGTGAAAGTCAAGCCGCCCCCCGGGGTCTGCGACGCGCAGATGAATCCCTGATGGGCCTTGACAATAGACTGGACAATGGCCAGTCCAAGCCCCGTGCCGCCTTTCTCCCGAGCTCTGGACGGGTCAGCCGTGTAGAAGCGCTCGAAGAGCCTGGACCTGGATTCCTCCGGGACACCTGGGCCGTGGTCAACCATCCGGATGATGGCATAGTCTGTGCCCACATGGCTATTCTTTGCCACCTGGATCGCTTCGGTCAGGCGGCCCAGCGAGGACTCAGTGGCCTCCAACCTTGTCAGATCCGCTGGAGCGATGGTCGCTTTGACCAGACCCAACCCCACCTGGACCGGCGAATCAGATGGGGTGTAGCGGTGGATATTACCCACGATATTGGTAATCACCTGACGCAGACGGCTGGGGTCGCCAGTCACCTGCACCGAGGGCAAGGGTCCTTCCTGGATATCCAAGCTGACCGATGGACCCAGGTGCCCGCCCACGGTGATTTTCTCCTTGTTGCGTCCCTTGAGGCCTGACAGTCCCTTACTGGCTGTGGCTGGCATCTCCTGGGGAGCAGGCTGATCCTCGGTATGCAGGCAAACCCTTCCGGTAGCAACCTCTCTTCCCAGATCCAGAGCATGCAAGTCGTCCACTCCGTCTCGCACCAGACCGGTCAAATCGACCGCCAGGGTCGGGTCGATTCCCCTGCCCTCATCCAGGCGAGCAAGCGAAAGCAGATCCGTGACCAGGACCGTCATCCTGGTGGAAGAGTCCTCGATGTGCTGGATGGATTTGTCTGCACGCTCCAAAGCCCCTGGATAATCGCGCTGCATCCTGTAGAGCTCTGCATAGCCGTGGATGGCGGCCAGAGGAGTGCGCAGCTCGTGACTGGCGTCCGAAACGAACTGCTTCATCTTTTCAGTGGTCTGGCGCTGCTCGTCGAAGGAATGCTCGATTCGCGCCAGCATGGCATTGAGGGATGCCGCCAGGGAGCCCACTTCGGTATTCTCCGGGAAGCTGGGAATGCGTTGGGAAAGGTCGCCGGCCGCTATCTTTGCAGCAGTCTTCTCGATGCGCTTGAGGGGAACCAGAGTGGACTGAATCAGCAGGACCGAGATGACTCCTCCCAGAAGGACCACTACGACGGAAATGATCATGCAGAAAGCCGTCAAATCATGCACGGCCTCATCCTGGTCGCTCATGGACAGACCGATGAAGAGCACACCACTGATTTCAGAACCGTCCAGATCATTGCGCAGCTTCCACTGCATGGCCACCACACGCCATGAGGCCCGGGCTCGCTTCATGGTGTCGCGGTCGGGCGAGGCCTGTTTAGAGACCCGCACATATGCAGGTACCGTGGTCGGCTGGCCAAGGGGTATCGAACCCAGGCTGCCGTCGGCGGGCAGACGCGGGCGGGAGATGACCCCGTTGACCTGCATGGGATTCAGATCGTCCGAAATGATGTGCAGGTCGTCGTCTCGAATCTGTAGGAAGTAGTCGGTGGGACCCAGGCCATTCTTGCTCAGATCCTCCTGGCGCAAAAGCGTGGCGTTGCGGATGCCCAGGTTGGCCTGGCGGATCAGCTGGGAGTCCGTACGCTTCATCAGATAGTCGTCAGCCATCTGGCAGATGGCTACAGAGACGCCTACCGTACCCACGATGAGCAGGATGAGCATGCTGGCCACAAGTTTGGTACTTAGGGGAATCGCAGCCAGAGGCGACCTGGGCATGGACCTGCCCCTCGGCTTGCCGGAATCGGCTCCCCTGCCGGAGTCCGAACCCTTGAACGACCTGAACCTGTCGGCCGACCTCGGATCGGGAACAGCCGATTGTCCTGTCTCAGGGGTCGGACTCTGGGGACTAGTCGCCATCGCCGCCGTCCGATGCGTTCTGCCTAGGGGCCCGAATCATGTAACCGATTCCTCGCTTGGTCTCGATCAGCGGGGTGGCCTTGCGCTCACCGCCGTGCCCATCGCTGACAGTGATGCCATCCACCTTCTTGCGCAGGTAGGAAATATAGGATTCCACGATGGCCGCATCACCGCCCCAGTCGTACTGCCAGACATGGTCCAGAATCTGGGCCTTACTGAGCACGCGACCCTCATTATCCATCAGGTAGCGCAGCAGCTTGTATTCGGTTGGGCTCAGGTCGATGGGTCGGCCAGCCCTGGTGACATCGTGGGAATCCTCGTTGATCTCCAGATCACCAACGCGGATGATCGGGTCATCCTCCTGGTGCTCGCGGGTTCTGCGCAGTATAGCCTTGATTCTGGCCACAACCTCCTCCAGGCTGAAGGGTTTGGTCACATAATCGTCGCCGCCCACAGTCAGCCCCATGACCTTGTCCTGGGTGTCATCCCTGGCGGTCAGAAAGAGCACCGGCGCTTCGATTCCCTCCTGGCGGATACGGGAGGTGACTGTGAACCCATCGATGTCAGGCAGCATGACATCCAGGACAATCAAATCGGGCTGGATGCGCTCAATGACCTGAATGGCCTCAGAGCCGGACGCCGCGGTCTCAACCGCAAAGCCCGCAAAATGTAGGGAAGCCACCAGCAGATCCCTGATGGACGGTTCGTCGTCGACCACGACCAGTTGTGCTTGCGTCGGTTTGCTCATGGCTTCAGCTTGCCGCCTCTTTCTGGGTATTATCTGAAAGTTCGCTGATCGTCTCTGTTGGGCGTGATTGCTCCTTCACCGAACTGGACCTGCGATGATGAGCCCCGCTTCGGCTGCTGCGACGCCACCAAATCGTAACGGCTACGCCCAGAATAACCAGGACCACAAACGTTACCGAAAGAGCGATGATCATGATCCGGTGATGCCGGTGGTTCTGCTCAAGAGTCTCCACTTGGGTCATCATGGCTTTAGCCGAGCCCACCCAATCAGGATTGCGGCTTTTGGCGACCGGCTCCAGAGCAGCCTGCGAGAGCTGATCCACGCTGGATTGGTCCTTGAGCCAGGCCTGCGAGTTGCTGGAGACCGCCACGACCAATTTGCCGTCCTGAGAGGCCACTGCCAGCATAACCGTGTCTTGGGCAGGCTTCATCGATTCGAGCGCCCGGGATGCCCAGATCTCCGGCTTGACGCCCTCGTAGAAATGCGGCAAGTAGAGAAGTCGGACCGATACTCCTGTTTGCTCTGCGGTCTCCTCGATCGCATCCTTGACGGATCCCACATCCGAACCCAGCAGATTCTGTGGATCAGTGATCGTGTCGGTCATGGTTCCGGCCCCGGTCTGAGGCTCATCGGCAAAGACCCTGGTCGGTCCAAGGGCGCCTGTCATCAAAACCGTCAAGAGAAGGAAAGCCAAAACCCGCCTCATGGCCGGAGCGCAGCCTGGACTCGCCTTGTGGAGGAAGACTCGTTCGACCACATGGGTCCGTGGACGGGGCAACCGCGTGAACACTGTCATAGTGTCCACAGTAGCGGCTGACGGCATCGGACTCCCCCACCATCACCGCCATTCACGGAAAGGACAACCATGACACGGTTCCAAGTTGATTCAGATCAGATACAGACAGCCTCCGGCGCAGTCAGCGGCTCGATAGGGGCCATCAGAGATGCCGTGGCGGGAATGTACACCAACCTGGACAATCTTCAAAGCGTCTGGCAGGGCTCGGCGGCCAGCCAATTCGCCACAGTGGCCCAGCAGTGGCGCGCCTCGCAAGCCCAGATGGAACAAGCACTTGAAGGCATCCAGGCGGCATTAACCCAAGCTTCTGCTCTTTATGCAGATACCGAAGCCCAGGCCACACGCCTCTTCGCCGGAGCCTGAGCACCGGACCTATGTGCTGGCAGCTCAAAACTATTTGACCACGGCATATCGGGTCCAGATCTGGCAAGCATATGGAAAGACAGACCATAAAAGAGACAGGGGCCTGCGCACCATTCCCGGTGCGCAGGCCCCTGTCCTTGGTGATCACTAGGTTCAGCCGAAAAGCCCAGCCGAACCTCAAGGATCAGTAGCCCATGTCGCCCTGAGGCTGAGCGGCGGCAGGTGCCGGAGGCTCAGGCTTGTTGGCCACGACAGCCTCGGTGGTCAGGAAGAGCCCAGCAATGGAGGCTGCGTTCTGCAGCGCGGAACGGGTCACCTTGACGGGGTCGGCCACGCCGGCCTCCAGCAGGTCCTGGTACTCATTGTTGGCGGCGTTGAAGCCTTGGCCAGCAGGCAGCGAACGGACCTTGTTGATGACCACGTCACCAGAGACACCGCTGTTCTCGGCGATCTGCTTGATGGGGGCTTCGATGGCACGGAAGACGATGGAAGCGCCGGTGGACTCGTCGCCATCCAGCTTGACTTCCTTCTCAGCCTTGGCTGCGGCCTGAACCAGAGCCACGCCACCTCCGGGCAGCAGGCCCTCTTCAATGGCAGCCTTGGCGTTACGGACAGCATCCTCGATGCGGTGCTTACGCTCCTTGGCCTCGACCTCGGTGGCTGCGCCGACCTTGATGACGGCCACGCCGCCGGCCAGCTTGGCCAGCCGCTCCTGCAGCTTCTCACGGTCATAGTCCGAATCGGTGTTCTCGATCTCGGTGCGAATCTGGCCCACACGTGCGGAGACCTCGTCCTTGGAACCGCCACCGGAAACGATGGTGGTCTCGTCCTTGGAGACGATGACCTTCTTGGCGGTACCCAGCACGCTCATGTCGATGGAGTCCAGTTTGAGACCGAGCTCATCGGACACGACCTGTGCGCCGGTCAGGATGGCCATATCCTGCAGCATGGCCTTGCGGCGGTCGCCGAAGCCAGGAGCCTTGACAGCGCAGGAGTTGAAGGTGCCGCGGATCTTGTTGAGGATCAGAGTGGGCAGCGCTTCGCCGTCCACGTCCTCGGCCACGATCAGCAAGGGCTTGCCGGTCTTCATGACCAGCTCGGCGATGTGGACCACGTCCTGCTGGCTGGAAACCTTGCCCGAGGTCAGCAGAATGTAGGGATCATCCAGAACGGCGGTCTGATCGTCGTTGTTGGTGACGAAGTAAGGAGCGATGTAGCCCTTGTCGAAGCGCATGCCCTCGGTGAACTCCAGATCCAGTCCGAAGCGGTTGTTGTCCTCGACGGTGACCACGCCATCCTGGCCGACCTTGTCCAGAGCCTCGGCGATCTCATTGCCGATCTCGGGGTCGCCTGCAGAAATGGTGGCGGTGGCAGCGATCTGGTCCTTGGTCTCGACTTCCTTGGACTGGGCCACGAGTTCCTTGACGATGGCGTCAGCAGCCTTCTCGATGCCGCGGCGCAGGGCGATGGGGTTGGATCCGGCGGCCACGTTCTTCAGACCCTCATGCACCAGGGACTGGGCCAGCACGGTAGCGGTGGTGGTGCCGTCTCCGGCGACGTCGTCAGTCTTCTTGGCGACTTCCTTGACCAGCTCGGCGCCGATGCGCTCGTAAGGATCCTCCAGGTCGATCTCCTTGGCGATGGAGACGCCATCGTTGGTGATGGTCGGTGCGCCGTAGGACTTGTCCAGCACCACATTGCGGCCCTTGGGGCCCAGCGTGACCTTGACCGTGTCGGCCAGCTTGTCCAGGCCGGCAAGCATGCCCTGACGAGCTTCCTCGTCATACTCGATGATTTTTGCCATTGTTGCTTCCTCCGTCATGGCTTGAGGTTTCATGACCCACCGTCGGCGTGGAACGGAACCCGACCGTCAGCTGTCGCGTTATCACTCCCGCACCTCGAGTGCTAATTCAGCAGATTAGCACTCGATGAGGCCGAGTGCCAACCCGAAGGGAAAATACGCTACAGGCTGTATGTCATATCAGACTTAACGTACCGGCCACGCCTGCAGACAATCCGCACCCCGCGTAATCCTGGCCCAACGTCTGGATATGGGCTAAGGAGCTATAAAAAAGAACCCCGGAATAATCCGGGGTTCCATGACGAATACAGAAGAGACAATCAGAGCTTGGTGACCTTGGTTGCCTGCAGGCCCTTGGGGCCCTGCTCCACCTGATATTCGACCTTATCTCCCTCATCAAGGGTCTTGAAACCATCGGACTGAATGGCTGAGTAGTGCACGAACACGTCCTCGCCGCCATCGTCAGGATTGATGAATCCGTAACCCTTGCCAGCGCTGAAGAATTTCACAGTGCCTTGTGCCATAACTAACTTCCTTAACATAGGTGCCGCGTCACAACAGATACGAGACTGACCGCATCTGCCTGGTCGGCAAGGTCAGTTTAGGCCTATTTATGAGGCAATTGCAAAACGCCGAGCCGAAATTCTGAATGTTTTTCCATCATATTTGCTCCGCCGTCCGGCTGACCGGACTCACTGCATGAGGATGGCTTCCACCGGAGTGGAAGCTACAGAGGACTGTTCCACCTGAGTGATACCCAGCAGATTGGCCACCTCTTGGGCAGTGGCCTTGTCGGCCTCGTCACGGTAGCGGACCGTGCTTACGCCAGGCAGTGCATCCTGCGGGTTGGATGCCGTCACCGCAGTGTAACCGGCATTGACCAGAACCTGGCGCTTCTTGCCGGCATACCCGTTGACCCTGGTTCCATTGATGACGGTGACCTGCGTGCCCCGGTTGACCACGGGAGCCGGGCTGCTGCTGGAAGCGCTCGCTGACGGCGACTGGGATGAAGGCTCAGAAGTTTGTTCTTGGGAGGCTTGATCAGTAGCGGTCGCACTGCTTGAAGCAGAAGAAGATGCTGAACGCTTCGGCAGATGGCTGCTGATGACCCGGGATGCTTCGGTATGCGTCTGCTGCCAGGGCAGGGAACCGCTGACCGCAGCCCATACGCCCAGGCCGCACAGCACCGCCAAGACAACCACCAGCAGGTAGGGCAGAACCCTGATCGTCAGGGAACGAGGCCCGCGATGTACGCCGACCGGCCCCTTGGGAGGGTTGTCGAACGCATCATGAACCTGAGGGCGCGCCTGCGTCCCATTGTCGCGCGTGCTAGCCATGAACTCTCCTCTGCTCCACCGGATCCTGAACCATTATAAGTAATGCGTCGTCGGGTCAACATTCAACTGACCATTCGACGTCCTCCGCCAACCCTGAAATGGCCGAAGCAGTCATGACCAGCCTATATCGCCAAGCGATATAGTGACCTTATGAACAGCAGCCAGCCTATTGCCGCAACCTCCCCTGAGCCGACGAACCGAACCGGTACCAACCCTCCGACCATAGCAGGAGGCCAGGGCCGGCCCCACCGCAAACCTCTGAGCGCCCTGGTGGATCCCGGCTGGGCCCGTGCTCTGGCACCCGTCGAGCCCAACATTCACCGGATGGGCGACTTCCTCAGATCCGAGCTGGCTCAGGGCCACCGCTATCTGCCTGCCAGCAAGAACATCCTGCGTGCCTTTACCATCCCCTTCGACTCCATCAAGGTCCTGATCGTGGGCCAGGACCCATATCCGACCCCCGGGCATCCGGTGGGACTGAGCTTCTGCGTGGACCCTGCGGTCAGCCCCATCCCCGGCTCCCTGCGCAATATCTACGCCGAGCTGAGCTCCGACCTGGGCCTGCCCACGCCTTCCAATGGCGATCTGACGCCTTGGACCAGGCGAGGGGTCATGCTGCTCAACCGCTGCCTGACTGTACGGGTTGGCAAGCCGGCCAGCCACCGGAACAAGGGCTGGGAAGAGATCACCGATGCAGCCATCCGCGCCTTGAACGACAGACGCGACCAGGAGGGCAAGGTCCGGCCCCTGGTGGCCATTCTTTGGGGACGGCAGGCCCAGAGCCTAGAGCCCCTGCTGACCAACGCAGCCATCATCAAATCCCCGCATCCCAGCCCCCTATCGGCCCGGTACGGCTTCTTTGGATCCCGTCCATTCTCCAAGGCCAACCAAGCGCTGGAGGCCATGGGCGCCCAGCCGGTGGACTGGTCCCTGACCTGAGCCCTGCTGGCTGAGTCGTCAGGAAATGCCGTTACCATGTCTGCTATGCCATTATTCCCACCTCGACCCAGTCAGTCCCCATCTGTTCAGCCCGGTAAAGACCGGCAGGTTCCGCCAATCAGCCAGGATGACCTGCAACGTTGCCGTCAGTTGGCCGACCGGATCCGGACCCGCTTTTCAAGGACTCTGGTAGGTCAGGAGAACCTGCGCGAGGCCCTGATCCTGACGCTGGTGGCCTCTGGACACATCCTGATCGAATCCGTGCCTGGCCTGGCCAAGACCACTGCCGCCCAGACCCTGGCCACCTCGGTCTCCGGCAGCTTCAAACGGATCCAGTGCACACCCGACCTGATGCCCTCGGATCTGGTAGGCACCCAGGTCTACGACTTCTCCACACAGCGCTTCTCCACACAGCTGGGACCAATTCATGCCAACTTCGTCCTTTTGGACGAGATCAACCGCTCCAACGCCAAGACCCAGTCGGCCATGCTGGAAGCCATGGCCGAGGGCGCGACCACCATCGGCGGCGAACGCATGGCCCTGCCCCAGCCCTTCATGGTGATCGCCACCCAGAACCCCATCGAAGAAGAGGGCACATACAACCTGCCCGAAGCCCAGATGGACCGGTTCATGCTCAAGGCAGTCATGACCTATCCCGATGCCGACCAGGAAACCCGAATGCTGCAGATGCTGACCACCCGTGGCACCGACATGCCCGGCAAGGACGATCGGGATGCACTGACCATCGCCGATGTGGACTTCCTGAGGCAGAAGGCCCGGCAGGTTCACGTGGCACAGCCCATCATGCGATATGCAGTCGATCTGGCAGCCACCAGCAGGGGTGCTGGTTCGCGGCCCATCCAAGGGCTGGCCGAGCAGGTGAGACTGGGAGCCAGTCCACGCGCCTCCATCGCCCTGGTGCGCATCGGCCAGGCCAGAGCCCTGCTGACAGGCAGGGATTACGTCATTCCCGAGGATCTGAAAGACTGGGCCCATTCGGTGCTCCGTCACCGGATCCTCTTGACCTTCGAGGCCCAGGCAGACGGCATCAGCAGCGACGATATCATCGACCAGATCGTCGACAGGGTGCCAGTGCCATGAGCCGTCGACGCCCGTATCGCGACCCGGTCCGCAGACGGATCGAGTCCTTGGACACCAGTCTGCGGCTTCCCACGGTACGCAGGGCCTTGGGCCTGTTAGAGGGCGAGCACTCCTCTGGCCGTCGCGGCGGCGGAGATGAGCGTGCCGACTTACGCGCCTATGAATTCGGAGACGAAACCCGCATGATCGACTGGCACGCCAGCGCACGGTTGGGTCGCCCCATGGTGGTGGAGCGCGAGCGCCTGGTCACGAGCAAGGTCTGGCTGCTGCTGGATGTCGGCCGAGAGATGTCCGGAACATGCCCTGACGGGGAGCAGGCCATCCAGGTGGCCGCCAATGCCCTGTGCATGTTCGCCTCCCTCTGCCTGCGCCGCAGCGATGAGGTGGACCTGGTCCTGGTCGATTCATCCGCTATCCGCCGCATACCCTGCCAGGGCGGCTTCGCTCGATTCGAGCAGACCCTGGACCGAGCTCTGGAGTCACCGCTGGATCAGCCGCGCAACCTTGAAGCCCTGCTGGGCTACGCCGCTGGCATCCAGGACCGGCAGGCCATGCTGGTCATCGCCACCGACCAGTCGGCATTGAACGTTGACCTGATGCCGACCATCCGCCAGTTGGCCACCACACACCCCTTGAATCTCATCGGAGTGGAGACCATGAATCCTCTGCGCCAGCAGCCCGCTATGGACTCGGTAACGGATGCACCCAGCGGAAGGCAGATTCCGGCCTTCCTGCGCACTGCGAACGGGACACGGGCTGTAGACCTGCACAGGCGCTACCAGATCGAGGCCTTTGGGAGGGAATTGTCCAGAATCGGAGCCTCGCTGATCCGGGCCGACTCCAGTACAACCATGTTTAACAGGTTCATCCACCTGCTTTCAGCCGGCCGGCCGGGCATCCCCATGCGGCGGACGGTGATGGCGGCATGAATGCTGTCGTCCTGATCCCTCTTACGTCCAGTCATGTCCGAATCAGGGTCATGCCTACCATGACCCAACCCACCTGGCTGCTGGCTCTGACGGCGACCGCCGTCATACTGGCCTTGGCCCTGATCACAACGGCCCTTCTCCTGCCCAAGTACCGTCGTCAGAAGGGGGAACATACGGTCCAAGCGAACTTTGACTCCCGCAATGCGTGGCGTCAGCGGATCGATCAGGTGGTGGCCCAGTACGACAGTGGCCGACTGGACCGTGACCAAGCCATGACGGCACTGGCCACCATCGCTCGTGGATTCGCATCCCGTTCCTGGAACAGCGATATGAAAGCCAAGACTCTAGCTGAGATCAAGGCTCAGCCCCGCACGCCGAGCACCCGACAGGGCCTCGACCTGCTTCGGCAGACCATAGATGCCCTTTACCCGCCTGAATTTGCACTCCCCCGGGACAGCACAGGAACCAGCGCCACGGTGAATCAGGCAGCCGATTGGGTAAGGGATCTGATCGAACGGTGGCCGCGATGAGTATAGGCAATCTGTCCTGGAGGTGGCCCTGGCTGCCGGTTCTGGCCTTGGTCCTGGTCCTGGCGTTCGGCCTGCTGGCTTACCCTATGGCGCGTCATGGCAAGCTAGATCAGGAACCGGAAGCTCGGGTCTGGACCTTGAACAGCGACCTGGACACCGAGGAGGGCCATGAGGCCCTTCGGCGCTGGCGGCGATTGAACCGTTGCGCTGCGGTCCTGCTCTCTTTGGCCCTGCTGATGGCTCTGAGCCTTGCCGCAAGGCCCGCCCGGGTCGATCGAACCTTGGAGCAAGGCCATAACCGCGATATTGTTCTATGCCTGGACGTGTCCGGGTCCACCCTGCCCTACGACCGGCAGGTTATCGCCTCCTACCTTGATTTGGTCCGCAACTTCCGGGGCGAACGCATGGCTCTGAGCATATTCAACTCCACCTCACGCACCGTCTTCCCTCTGACCGACGACTATGACATGATCACAGCCGAATTGAGCAAGGCGCGGCGGATCCTGGACGGGGTGCAGTCCCAGGACCGCATCGATGCCATGAGCGGACGACAGTACCAGGACATCAGCGACTGGCTGGAGGGTACGCAGAACCGCCGGGACACCACATCCCTGATTGGTGACGGACTGGTGGGCTGCGCCGCGCTCCTGCCGCAATTCGCACCCAGGGACCAGATCAGACCGGCAAAGGCCGACCAACGGTCGAGCTCCCTGGTACTGGCCACCGATAACGTGGTCTCCGGCAAACCCACATACACCCTAGAGGAGGCGCTCAAGCTGACCTCGGCCGCAGGAATCGCAGTGGACGGTCTCTATTCGGGACCGGACCAGGGCACCAAGGATGAAAGCACCCGGCAGATGCAGCGGCTGATCGAAGCGCAGGGCGGCATCTTCCTGCGACGGCAGGATGGCAACTCCATCAACGCGCTTGTCCGCCAGATTGAGCACCGACACGGAGCCGACCCACGTCAACAAGAGCAGTCCAGCCTGGTGGATGCACCCGGCTGGTGGACCTTGGTCCTGGCCCTGGCACTATCGGGATATCTGCTCCTGGCCTGGAGGCTGAAGCGATGAATATACTCAAGTCCCTGACCTTTGAGCCTGCCTTGGGCTGGGTGGCCGGCGGCCTTCTGGCGGGTCTGCTGTTACTCCTGGCCATCGCGCTGGTCATCCATGGACTGCGCAAGGGGCAGGATACGGACGCCGATCGCTGGGCCCTGACCCGGCGCACCGCCATGGTCCTGATCCTGGCCCTCATGGTCCTGACCCCCAGCACAGTCAGCAAGACCACTAATAAAGCCATCAACGCCACTGATGTTTTCATCGCGGTTGACGTAACCGGATCCATGGCGGTCAAGGATGCTGGATATGGCAACCAGGAAGGAATCAGCCGACTGGATGCGGCCCGGGCAGCTGTCCACGAACTGACACGCACCTACCCCGATGCCTCTTTCTCGGCCCTGAGCTTCGGCGCTTCGGCCAGCGTCGATCTGCCCCTGACACCCGACGTACGGGCTGTGGACAACTGGGCCAGGGGGCTGGCTACAGAGCCCACATCCCGATCCTCCGGCTCCAGCCTCGATGCTCCGCTGGATCGCCTGAGCCTGGTCTTGAAACAGACCAAGGACCGGCATCCGGACGACCGAATCCTGCTCTACCTGATCAGCGACGGCGAACAGACCGGATCTGATGAACGACGATCCTTCAGCGTCCTCAGGGAAGGTCTGGACGATGCCTTTGTGCTGGGAACCGGCTCGACCAAGGGCGGCATGGTGCCCTTGAGCTCCGATGTCGGCGGAAGCGATGCCGACGGCTGGGTGACGGACCCAAAGACCGGCCAGCCGGGCATCTCCGTCATGGATCCGAAAACCCTCAAGACCATGGCCGACGAGATGAGCGGCCACTATCAGGCCTTGACCAAGGGGACGACCTTGCGTGAGGGGAGTACGGCTGCAGCTTCCAAGCGCTACCGGGTGACCAAGGTAGACCAGGTCCGCCAGCATGTCACCCCGCTGGTCTGGCCGCTGGCACTGGTGGAGCTGGTCCTGATCCTGATTGAGGCGGGGCTCTGGATTCACACTTCGAGGAGACTGTTATGAGCAGGAAGTCCCAGCAAGACGCAAGGAGCGGCCGCCGCCTGCGAGTGCGCCTGATTTTGGGTGGCTTAGCCTTGGTTGCAGCCCTGGCCGGAGCCTGGGGCCTGATCAACGTCAAAGCCATCGCCACCTATAACGAGGGCACGCGCACGCTGAGCACCAACGTTCGACAGGTCCAAAACCCCCAGGCCGATCCAGCATCCATCAAGGCTTTGCAGGACCAGGCCGAGCATCTCTTTGCCCAGGTCGAACGGCCTGGACCCCTGATTCTGCCACAGACCAGGCAGGCTGCCCAGGCCAACCGATCCGCCAACGCTGCGCTGACCAGCCGCACGGAGCGTCTGTTCAAGAAGCAGAAAGCCAATAAGGCCCAGGACAGACAGAACGGATCCAACAAGAGCTCCCACTCAGAGCTGACCAAGCAGCAGGAGGCCGAGGTGGAGGATCTGCTCAGACGCAACCAGCAGCAGAGCCAGCCGTCTGCTTCCCCCACGCCGTCAGGTCAGGCGAGTGACGATAAGGGTCAGGGGAAGAACGTCAAACCCTGGTGACCGGCCGCACACAGCCTTTCGCGTGAGTCGTTCCAAACTCTCCTTTCCAGCAAATCGATCCTCATGCAGACAAACCTCTCTCAACTATCTGACTGACAGAATCAAGAATGAGCGGTAAATCCGTCCACAGCCAGATGAATCGGACCTCATTCGGCCACATGGCCCTATGGGGATCATTTCAGGATGATCGCTATGTTGTAGTAGAGGCATGTATAGGTCATCCTCATCACTGCCCGCTCTGAGCCCCTTCCTAGAACAATCCTCCTACCTGGCTGATCCGGACTCAGCTGGATCCTGCCCCTGTCATGCACAGGCAGCCCGCTGTCGGACCTTGCTGTCCGACATGGCCCGGCAGTCGCGAGCCACTCTGGTCCATCTGAGTGAATTGGCCGACCAGGCTCTGAGGGTCGACTGGCAAGGGCGGGCCGCTGAAGCCTATCGGGCCCAGGTGCGGGCCATGGATGCCCTCTGCCAGGACCAGCGCGTCCAGGCAGGGCGTACCCTAAGCCTGATTGATCAAGAGAGCCGGCCATGAAGCGGACGATAACCGCTGCCCCCGATGCCAATGGCTATACACGCGCCGAACTGGACCATCTGACCGGCATGGCAGACCGACTCAACCAGGCAGGTGGTGCCCTGGCCACCTTGCAGTCCCAATGGGTTCTGACCAATCAGGCCATCCGCAGAACCATGCCGGGACTGCCGACTCTCCCCTGCGCCCAGGCTGCCATGCCGCTGCCGGATCATGCCCATCTGCCCCTGGATCTGATGGTGACCTTCTGCAATAACCAGGCCGAAGCCTGCAGAGATCTGCGCACCCAGCTCCAGTCTGTGGCCGACAAGCTGACCAAGGCCTACGGGCTGTATTCGCAGGCTGAATCATTCATGGACAGGCTGATGAACTCCCTGATGTCCAAAGCCTTGACCGTCTTTCAACCCATTGCCCCGTTCATGCTGGGATCCATCGGCTTGGGCCTGGGAGCAGCCAAACTGACCGATCACCTGGACGCATCGCAACTCCAGGAATTCCTGGAAACCACGGCCAGCATCCAACAGCCCCTACTGAACGCCGTCGCATCCGGCCTGTCCTCGGACCATCATGATCCCATTGGCGGATTGGTCACCGGCCCTGGCCTGCTGATGCCTTTGATACTCGCTCATTTTCAGGGTGACCAGATTGCGATGGATCCTGTTCAGCCACAGGGCAAAGGATTAGGCGAGGCCAATGACATAGCCGGTGCTTTACACAACCTGGAGACCCTGGGATCCTGCCGGGACGGCATTCCCTATTCCACCATCGCCGTACAGCGCTATCGAAAGGCCGACGGCAAAGACCACTGGCTGGTCTACATACCCGGCACCAGCTCCCATCTGGACTCCCCCATCGGATGGGCCCAGAACATCCAGCTCATGAGTGACAAGGCCTCAGTGCGCGACAGGGCGGCATCCCTGCGTCTAGTAGACCAGGCCATGCAGGATGCAGGGGTGCGCCCGCACGATCCGGTCAGCCTGGTGGGCCATTCCCAGGGCGGCATCGTGGCCGCCACCATGGCCTCGGATCTTTCGGACCGCTACCGCTTTGATCACATCGTGACCGTCGGATCGCCCATTGCCCATCGCCAGATAGAATCAGACACCTGGGTCACCAGCGTGGAGATGCGCGAAGAACTGGTCTCCAGCCTTGATGGAGCAGACAACTCCTCCCGACCCAACCAGCTGACAGTCAGGGGAAGAGCGGGCGGACCTCCCCCTCCAGGCAGCCATCAGACTGGCAGGACAGTGACCACTGCCGGACCCGGCAAGGAATCCACCCACGGTATGGCCTACCAGCAGGCGGCCTGGGCCGATGCCCGAGATCAGAATTCACCGGCAGTAGAACGTCAGGACGACCATTTCGCCCATGCCATCGAGGGCGATCTGCAGGAGACTCGCTACTACCGAGGCAGGCTGCGGCAATGAGCCGGACACGCGCGCCACCAGGAGTGTCCATGCCGTTCCTGCTGGTTGACCCGGTCGTCTAGGCTGGAGGCATGAACCTGAGCCGAATCACCCCAGTCATCCCCCTCAATCCCTTGGACGGACGTTACCGCAGACAGACTGCCGATCTGGTGGAATATCTGAGCGAACCTGCCTTGAACCGCGAGCGCATGCGGGTCGAGGTCGAATGGATGATCATGCTGGCCAGCGGCTACCAGGGCAACGGCCAGCATCCGGTTCTACCGGGCGTAGAGCCTCTGACCGAGGCAGAACAGGCCTATCTACGAGCCATACCCGAGGATTTCGATGCCGACGGCATCGCCGAACTGGCGGGCATCGAAGCCCAGACGCACCACGATGTCAAAGCTGTGGAATACTACATCGACCGCCGTCTGGAGGCAGCAGCCACAGCACTTGGCCGCGAGTCCCAACTGCCGAGGCTGACACCCCTGGTCCATTTCGCCTGCACCAGCGAGGACATCAACAACCTGGCCTATGCCCGCTGCATCCGAGGCGGGGTCGAACAGGTCTGGCTCCCCAAGGCCACCCGGATCGAGGACCATCTGGCTACCATGGCGGAACAATACCGGGATTTACCCATGCTCGCCCTGACCCATGGCCAGCCGGCCACACCCACTACCCTGGGCAAGGAGATGGCGGTCTACGTCCACCGACTGCACCGGCAGTTGGACCGGATCCGCAATCAGGACTACATGGGCAAGATGAATGGCGCCACTGGAACCTTTGGCGCCCATCTGGCCGCCCTACCGCAGGTGGATTGGATCGATCTGACTCGGACTTTCATCGTGGAACGAATGGGCCTGGTCTGGAACCCACTGACCACCCAGATAGAGTCCCACGACTGGCAGGCCGAGCTCTTCAGCAACATTGCTCACCTGGGCCGGATCCTGCACAACCTGGCTGTAGATGTCTGGATGTATATCTCCCGCGGCGTCTTCGCCCAGGAACCCGTCAAAGGCGCGACAGGGTCCAGCACCATGCCCCACAAGGTCAACCCCATACGCTTCGAAAACGCCGAAGCCAATCTGGAGATCTCAGGAGCCCTGCTGGACACCCTGGCCACCACCCTGACCGAAACCCGCTGGCAGCGGGACCTGACCGACTCCACCACCCAGCGCAACATCGGTTCGGCCCTGGGCTACAGCCTGCTGGCTCTGGACAACCTGGACGGCGGCCTGCAGACCATCCATCCTGACAAGGCCCTGATGGCCCGCGAGCTGGACAGCAACTGGGAGGTCCTGGGCGAGCCCATACAGACGGCAATGCGAGCCGCTGGATTGGCTGGACGTACAGGCATGGATCATCCCTATGAGCAGGTCAAGGAGCTGATGCGGGGCAAGAGGATCGGCAGAGAGGATGTCGAACGCTTCATCGATGGCCTGGACCTGGACCAGGACACGGCAAGTCGGCTCAAGGCCTTGACACCGGCAACCTACACCGGCGCAGCCGGAACCTTGGTGGACTTCGATCGCGACTGACCATGACACCGTCCCAGTCGACCATTACTCCCGAGGACACCGATTCCGCTGACCCTGTACAGGCAGATCAGGTCGTCATCCGGGATACCCCGCCCCAACGGGTCCATGACGCTGAGGACCTGCTTCGAGCCCTGGCAGCTCTGATCCTGGGAATTCTTGTCACCCTGGCAGCCATCTACTTGAAAGGCATAGCCGCAGGGGTCGAGTCCGACATGCGCCAGGCCGGCAATGCCATGGACTGGCTCATGGACGTACCCACCGCCTTCCTGCAGCAGGCAGTCACGGTGACCGTGGTCCTGGCCGTGCTTATCCACCTGCTGGTCAACAGGGAGTGGGTCCAGGCCATCACTGCCCCCTTGGCCATGTTCTTAGGGTTCGGGCTGGTCATGCTGACCTCCAACCTGATCCTGAAAGCGGGCAACCCCACCCTGATCGCCTCATTCAGCTCCCAAAACGCCATAGGATCGCCCGTTCTGCTGCCTGACTTCTATGCCGGTCTGGCAGCCTTCCTGAGCGCAGCAGGACCCCGTCGACTGCGCAGCTCGGTCAAATGGGGATGGAACGCTCTATACGTCGTGGCCGTCATCATGGTCGCCATATCCTCCAATTCGGCCAGCGGCGTCCTGGCCTCGCTGATTCTGGGACGGATCGTGGGCATGGTCATCCGATACCTGGCGGGCACGCAGAACAAGGGCGCCTGGGGGCAGGGAGTGGTACAGGCCATAGCCTCCATCGGCATCCACGCCGCCAGCCTGGAACGTCAGGATCCCAGTCTGGACTCTGATGGCCAGCCCTTGCCCGCCCTCGACGACGACCTTATCGAAGCCTCCCGCATCTACAGGGCCCAAGACAGGGATGGCCGCAACTACACGGTGTCGGTCATGGACGGCCAGCTGCACACCATGGGCTATCTGATGCAGCTATGGCAGTGGATCAAGCTGTCCGGAGTCTCCATGCGCCGGGACAGGTCGGTCAGAAACTCCATGCAACACCACATGGCTATGCTGGCTGAATTGCGGGACCTGGGTCTGACGACACTGCATCCCTATGGCCTGGCTGAGAGCGCGGAATCCTCAATCCTGGTCCTGGAGGATGATGTCCACCTTCGGCCCTTGGAACCCGGGAGCTTGGACACAGACAGGGCCGAGCAGCTGATGGACTACCTTCGCCGGGCCAACGAGCGCGGCTTTACACACCGCCGCATACGCCCGGAGACTCTGGCCATAGACCAGTCAGGCTCCATGGTCATCGCCGGCTGGGAGAACGGCGACAGCGCCAGCTCACAGGCCAACATCGCCCTGGACCGGATCCAGCTTCTGACCTTGATTGCCACGCTGATCGGCGTAGATCAAGCCATCGAGGCGGCCCGTGCCTCCTGGGGGGTCAAGACCCTGGTGAGCCTGTCGCCCTTCTGCCAGATGGTGGCCATTCCCTCGCAGACCCAGGCCCTGCCCGGCTGGGATCGACAGATTCTGACTGACCTGCGCAAACAGTTGCAGGCCCTGGCTCCTCCTGAGTCGGTGGCGGAGACCGGTCAGGTGACCCTCTCGCGTTTCAGCCTGCGCAGCTTCGTAGCCCTGGCCCTGTTGGTAGTAGCGGTGGCGGTCATCGTCACCCAGTTCAACCTGCCCCAAGTCATCAGTGCCGTCCGCAACGCCAACCCTTGGATGGCCGGGCTGTCCTTCCTGCTGGGGTCGCTGTCATGGGTAGGCTGTGCCATCACTCTGGGAGTCTTCATCGACCCTGCCAAGCGCGACTTCAGAGGCATCTTCCTGTCCCAGGTCGCCTCCTCGTTCACCTCGGTCTCCATGCCCGCCGGGGTAGGACCGGCCTTCGTCAATTTGCAGTTCCTGCGGCGGGACGGTTATGACAACACCATGGCCACAGCCATCATGAGCGCTGTGGTGGCCGTCCAGTTCGCAACGACTTTCTGCCTGCTGATCGTCATCGGCCTCTTTACCGGCCGCAACACCCTATCCGGTATGATCCCCACCAACACCCTGGTCATCGTCATCGGAACGGTAGCCATCATCGCGGCCCTGATCATGGCCGTGCCTTACACGAGGCGGCTGGTCATGGAGCGACTGATGCCCATCGTGGCCTCCTACGCCCGCCACCTTGTAGAGATTCTGACTCAGCCCAGGCAGCTTGTGGTGGCCGTGCTTGGGGCCGTGCTGCAGTCAGCCGCCCTGGGCATGAGTTTCTGGGCCGCCCTGATGGCCTTCGGTTGCAGGACCAACGTTTTCGAGACCACCTTCGTCTTCCTCCTGGCCAACACGCTAGGCTCGGCTGTCCCCACCCCTGGTGGCCTGGGAGCCATAGAGGCGGTGCTGTTCTCGGCCTTCCGTCTGGCCGGCGTTCCCTCGGGCGTGGCCATCTCGGCCACTCTGGTCTTCCGAGTGGTCACCTACTGGCTGCGCATCCCCCTTGGAGCCCTGGCCATGCGCTGGCTGAGCAGCCATAATCGCATCTGAAGAGCCCCTCGAACAGGCCCAATCCCGACGGCCTCAAAAATCGCGTGATGAAATGTCGGAAACCCCCGGAAAATGCGGTGTTTGGGCCTAATCTGCGGTAATATCAGTCATTGACCGTTGGGCTTTCCCCAAATCAAGCAATGGGAGGCCCCCGAAAGAAGGATGTTCTATGGCATACAACAAGTCTGATCTCGTTTCGAAGATTGCGCAGAAGTCCAACCTGACCAAGGCTCAGGCAGAAGCTGCTGTCAACGCCTTCCAGGATGTCTTCGTCGAGGCCATGAAGTCCGGCGAGGGTCTGAAGCTGACCGGTCTGTTCTCGGCTGAGCGTGTCAAGCGCGCCGCCCGCACCGGCCGCAACCCCCGCACCGGTGAGACCATCAAGATTCCGGCCAGCTATGGCGTGCGTATCTCTGCCGGCTCGCTGCTGAAGAAGGCCGTCACCAACAAGAAGTGAAATCAGCCTTTCTGCAAGGGCCCTGGTATCCATCCACGGATACCGGGGCCCTTCTTGTTATATGAGGCCTGACGAAGCCTCTCACTGCAGACAAAACCTTAGGCACGCGGTTCTGAGGCACTCTTCAGGAAATCCATCAGGGAGCGGTATCGGGACGGGCCCAGGTGGTCGAAGGGGTCGGGCAGGTCCACCTCGACTCGGCGAGAACCACCCAGGACCAGGTGGCTCCAGTCGCATGACCATGTGCGTGTCCCCCGGTCTGCGGCGCGGACGAAGTCGCCACGCAGACGGGCCCGGGTATCCTCTGGAGGTTGATCCATGGCGCGCTCTACCTCGGAGTCGTCGACCGGTGAGCGCATGAGCCCATGCCTGACCAAGCCAGGGTAGGATCTTCCCGCGCTCAAATCGTGATAGTCCAAGTCCAAAGCCTGGGCCAGATCGCGCCCGGCGCCACGTCGACTCAGCCCCTGGAGCAGCCGCAGTTTGGCGGCCCAGTCCACCCAGTCGGCCAGGTCCTGCCAACGCCCCGCGTCCAACGCATCCAAGGCAATCCTCCAAAGTTGCAGGGCATGCAGAGCCTGGGACCGGTCGATGCCTATATCCTCCTGTTGGTCCACCAAGGCCTTGCAGGCTGACCAATAGGCCTCTTGCAGACCCAGAGCACTGATGCCGCCGGTCTTCGTCGAAGCCTCCAGCTCCAGGTTGACCCGGCCGGTCCGATCCCGGCTGACGGCTCGGACGGCTGCGCCAGGATCGGCCAGGGCCCAGTCGGCCAGGTCTGGCCTGCGGCCTTGACGGCAGGCTTGCTCAACCAGGTTGAGGACCAGGTGAGTGCTGGCCATCTTGAACCAGGCAGCCAGCGGCGACCGGTTGGTATCCCCTACGATCACATGCAGACGCCGCCATCGTTCAGGATCGGCCAGAGGCTCGTCACGGGTGTTGACCATGGGACGGGCGCGGGTAGTGGCCGAGGATACCGCTTCATCAAGAAAGTCGGCCCGCTGGCTGAGCTGGAACCCATCGGGGCTGAGACGACCCGCCCCGGTGATCAGCTGCCGCGTGACAAGAAAAGGAACCAGACAGGCTCCAATCATGTCCAAGGGGACCCTTCGGTCCAGCAGGTAATTCTCATGGCAGCCAAAGGCATGGCCCTGGGCATCCACATTGTTGGCAAATACATGAACCTCTACAGGCCTGCCCAGGTTCTCCGACAGGTACCTCGCGGCGTGCTCCGCAAGGTCGGTCATGATTCGTTCCCCGGCCAGCACCTGAGTCAGGGCTGTCAGTGGATCACGGGCCTCTGCCGTGGCATACTCCGGGTGGGAGCCTACGTCCAGGTAGAGTCGGGCGCCGTTGGGCAAATAGATGTTGGTTGACCCGTGCTTCTCAATCAGAGGGCGGAACATGGCCATGGCTACCCTTCCGGCAGCATATGGGCCACTGGTGCCGGTCAGGCTCAGTCCATACTCGGTCTCGATGCCGAATATCCTGCGAAAGTCCGAGTCAGTCCCCTGCCCGTCCGCCATGGATCACTGGCCGCCCTTCTGGACGAAGCCCTGTACATACTCCTTGGCATTGGTCTCCAGGGTGGTCTCAATGTCATCCAGGACGGCATCCAGGTCGGATCCAGCCGCCTGGACCTGTTCCTGTGCCCCAGTCTGCGGCAGATCCTCTTCCTGCTCCTGCTGCTGCCCGGCTGCCATGCGCCGCCCCTGCTGGGATGCCTCAGCCATGGTCGCTCTCCTTCCCTGCGCGGATCAGCGCCCGCTCAGATACGTATTCAAATCCTCCGCGATGAGCCCGTTGGTGGCTACCACGTCGTTGCTGCCCTCCCAGCGCACATGCCCGCCGTCCCAGCGCCAGAGGGTACCCTTGGCCTCTCGGACCACGACAGCCGCCGCAGAAACAGCAGGGATGTCCCAGGAGTGCAGGGCCGGTTCAAAATACGCATCGTAACTGCCGTCCGCCACCCGGCACAAATCCAGCGAGACTGGACCGACGCGCTTGATGTCGGCAGGCTTGCCGGCCATGCGCGAGACAATCTGCAGGACCTTTTCGGACTCGTTGGGGAAGTATGACATACCGAAGCTGATTACTGATCCGGTCAGGGTGGTCATAGTGGAAGGGATGATTTTCTCCCGTTTGTCACCCACAATGGTCCGTCGGATCCTAATGGCGCCCTGGCCCTTGGCAGCCAGATAGGTCAGGCCCAGTACCGGCGCATGCACGATGCCCAGAACCGGTGAAGCATGGCCCTTCTCGTCCACGGCGAACAGGGAGATGGTAAGCGTCCATTCGGCCATGTTGCGCACATAGTTGACCGGACCGTCGATGTGGCCTAGGCACCAGTAACGGCCGCCTGGACGCCGGTTGCCGGCCTCCTCTTCCCAGAAGCCGTCCATGGGGTCGAGAGCGGCGATCTTGGTTCGGCAGTAGCGAATCAGACGTGTGTCGATGCCCGGCGAAAACTGGGTGCCCTGGCCGATGGCTGAGGTAGAGCGGGGATCGTGGGGGTTGATCTGGTCCTGAAGGGCATGACGGCCGGCCTCCACGGCAATGGTGGCGGCCTGCATGGCCAAATCGCGCAATTCCATACTTCTCTTCTCTTTCAAACGGGTGGTCGAGGCATTGCCGACCGTGGTCCACCGGTGGTCGTCCGGTCGGATATCGGACTATTGTCTGCGCTACGAGCAGTATATGTCGCGGTCATCCCGGCAGGAAGACCGTGTGTGGCTCAGAGGATCGGACAAATCCACAACCCTGGTCCTAGGCTCTCCCTCCGGTCCCTGCTCCTCAAGAATGACACGACTCCAGGAGACGCCCCTGACCGCCTCAGGGCAGCGGTGGAGCAACTGGGAACGGCACCAGGCCCGTGTCTGCTCCGGCCCCTGGTCCATGGCCTTGGTGATCTGGTCGGGATCTGCCAGTCTCAAGATGGATCCTCTGAGTCGCCAGGGCAGATCACGACCGGGATCCACCCGTGCCCAGGCCAAATCCAGGGCCGCCAGACGGGGATCCGACCAGTCCGGTATGGCCCGGCGGCGGCGCAGGCGCTCCAAAAGCTGCCATTTGAGCAACCATTCCAATCTTCCTGCCTGATCGGTCATAGCAAGACGGTCCTCGTCGTCGCCCGAACGCACCACAGTCAGATCCTCGAGCACCTGGCCCCAAAGGTTCAAAACCCGGTCGTCGGCACAACCTGGCTGGTCGGCATCCCGTCTGGCCTGGCGGGCCGCATCCAGGAGTGCCCTTTGGATGGTCAGCGCATCGGCGCATCCTCCGTTTGCCAGAGCAAGCGGCTTGGCCAAAGTGACATCACGGGAAACCGTGTGCAGTGCAGACACCGGATCATCCAGGGTCCAGCGATCCAACAGCTCATCGATTTGGCGGGTCGAATCGCCCTCGGATTCCAAGAGTCCCAGCAGCAGATCGGTGGTCCCCAGCTTGAGAACCAGGGGGACATCCAGCCGGTTGGCATCGCCCACAATCACATGGAGACGGCGACTGTCCGGCCCTGCATGCGACTCGTCCCTGGTATTGATGATTGGCCGCCCGAAGGTGGTCTGCAGTCCAATGCGGCTGGTCAGATAGTCGGCGCGCTGGCTGAGCTGGAAGCCGGCCTCCTCGCTCCTAGGTCCCAGGCCCACTCTGCCCGAACCGGTATAAATCTGCCGGGTGACGAAATGAATGGTCATTAGGGCCGCTACCCTGGCAAAGGGCACCGCCCTGTCCATCAAATAGTTCTCATGGGATCCCCAGGCAGCACCCTTGCCGTCCACGTTGTTCTTGTAGAGCGCCAGGCTTCCTGCCCTTTCTGCTGCCTGGGCCATCATCCGATCACCCGCACGGTCCTGGACCAGCGCATCGAAAGCATTCACCGTTTCGGCCGAAGCATACTCGGGATGGGCATGATCCACGTAAATGCGAGCGCCATTGGGGGCTGCCACATCGATCAGCCGTGCACCGGGCGCATCCGTGAGCATACTCGGAGCGGCAGCGGAACGCGGCAACCGACCTCCCCTGGCATCATTGACCGGATCCTCACCCCCGTAGTCCCAGCGAATGTGGGCCAGGTCCGGATGGGCGGCGGCCCTTACCAGACGCAGGGCCAGAGCACGTGGATCAGCGCCAGAATCCTGGGGGTCGGCAATGGCGTACTCCGTCTCGGTACCCATAACCCGCCCGGCACTCATGACCGCTCCCCTGGCCTATCGACGGGACGAACCTCCTGGACCTGCCCTGGACGCAGTCCGGCCAGATCGGCCCAACGGTTCGGGTCCTGGCCGCGGAGCTCCTCAAGAGTGTCCTCATACTGCCCACGGACAGCCCTCATGCAGAGCCCAGGGTCAAGACCCACCTGTCGACCCTGTTCGATTGAGGCCTTGACCGCCATGGTCTTGACCCGATCAACCAGGTTATGCAGCATGGCGCCGGAGACCACAGACTCCAGGTAGAGGGGCTGCCAGCGGCCCGTGGCATCCATGATTTTGCCCAGCAGATGGTCATCATCCCTGGCGAAGAGCCCGTCGACCAGCACCTGGATCAGCTCCTCCGTCCCGGCATCATCCTCCATGGGCATGTCTGAGCCCAGATACTTACCCAGGATGGCGGCTGACCTGGTTCTGTCGGGCCGATCGATGCGGATCTTGACATCCAACCGTCCCGGGCGCAGAACCGCCGGGTCGATCATGTCGATGCGGTTGGAGGCGCCGATGACCATGACCTGGTCCAAGGACTCGACACCGTCCAGCTCGGTCAGGAACTGGGGGACGATGGTGGTCTCCACATCCGATGAGATGCCTGACCCCCGAGTGCGTAACAGAGCATCCATCTCGTCGATGAAGACCACCACTGGTCCACCCTGGCCTGCCAGGCTGCGGGCCCGGGCGAAGAGACGGCGGATCAGCCGTTCGGACTCGCCCACGAACTTGTTGAGCACCTCGGGGCCCTTGACCGACAGAAAAACCCCATGGCCGTCGCTCTCCTGAGCCAGGGCGCGGGCCAGGGCCTTGGCAATCATGGTCTTGCCATTGCCGGGCGGCCCATAGAGCAGAACACCCTTGGGGGCCTGAAGCCCATAACGACGCATCAGATCGGCATGCTGGAAGGGCAACTGGACAGCATCACGGATACGCTCAATCTGCCTGTCCAAGCCGCCAATATCAGAGAAGTCCACGTCAGGAGTCTCCTCCAGTAGCATGTCAGATTGGTCCGACTCAGGCAGAACAGTCAGGGCCATTGAACAGCTTTCGTCCATGAGCAAGGCGCTGCCCGCCTCGATAGGCTGGTCCTGCAGAGATCCTGCACGTGCGGCGATGCGGGTCTGCCCGGAGGGGTCTTCCACCAGCAAGGCACCGGATTCCAAGGTCTCGCGCAGCGTGCGGACCTGCCCAGTCACCGGCTGATCGCCCACACGCACCACCACCATATCGGCGTTGAGCAGAACCTCCTGGCCAGCCCTGATCCGCTCGGCGTGGATATCAGGCGCCAGGGGCACCACCATCCGCCTGGAACCGCTCAGAATCAGCAGGCGGGCCTGTTGTACCCCCTGGCTGTCATAGGCGACAGAATCAACTCCCAAGGCCAGGGCAACCGTCAAGGGCGGCTGACCCAGCTGGGCCAACTGGCTCTTGGCCTTGGCCAGCTCCTTGGCAGCCCTGGTAAGCGCCGCAGCCAGGGCCCGGTTGCGGCGATCCCCGGCCTGGTCCTGGCCATTTGCATCGTCGGCCTGGTCAACATCATCGGACTGCATGGCTTCTCTCCTTCGTCCGTCCCTGGAATTCCCGCTCGGCCTGGACAGCCGGCCGGACGGAAGGACTCAGCTGCAGTGGGCTCCTTCTTCCAAACGAGCTCCACGGGCCCAGTCCATAGCCTTCATGGCACGCTTGCCGGCGGCCTTGACCATCTGCAGCTCCAGAGGCAAGGTCTTGGTGCCCACCCAGAGGTGGCGACGGTCCATGGCGAGCCGCCCAGGCTCCAGATGCTCAGGAAGCCCGGGCTCGTCCCCTCGGGCTGGTGCCGCCCTGAGCACGGTCAGCCTTGTCTGCTTGTCCTGCGGGTCATCGCCTTGCCGATACAAACACCAAGCTCCGGGCTCTGGGCTGCATGCTCGAACCTGCCGATCCAAGGCAAAGACAGGCACATCGAAGCGCATGCGAGCATCCTGGTGGGTGATTTTGGCGGCCACCTGATAGGCGCCTTGCGTCTGCTCCTTGGGTTGAATCCGACCTTCAGCAAGGGCCTCCAGGCTGGCAGCCAGCAGGTGGGATCCATCCTCGGCCAGCCGATCCAGCAGCTCGCCCGAGGTCTCGTGCGGTCCAATCTCCACTGTGGACTGAGCCAGGATGGGCCCTTCATCCATGCCGGCCGTCAGCCTGAAGACCGTGGCCCCAGTGATGGTATCCCCGGCCCAAATGGCCCGCTGGACCGGCGCTGCCCCTCGCCACTGCGGCAGCAGAGAAAAGTGCAGGTTATACCAACCACCTTCAAAGGCATCCAGGACCGGCTGACGCAGGATCCGTCCGTAAGCCACGACGGCCGCACAGCTGGCACCCGTATCCTGCAGCCGCGCCGGAAAATCCGGATCGGATGGGTTGTTCTCGAGAACGGGAATCCCCAGCTTCAGGGCTTCAGCCTTGACCGGACTGGGACGCAGATGCCTTCCACGCCCCTGGGGAGCGTCGGGCCTGGTAAGCACGGCAGCAACCCGGAAATGCTCCTGGTCGGCCGCCAGCAATCTCAGAGATGGCAAGGCGACCTGGGGTGTGCCCGCAAACAGCAATGTCATGACCATATCGGCAATCTCCTTTTCATCTGACGGCTTTGGACCACTACACTTTCACTGCACCTGAGGAATGTTCACTCCTGCCTCGATCAGGGCGGTACGCAGCCCGTAGGGGTCACTGAATCTTAGGCTGCGGATGCCGGCCTTGTTTGCACCAACTACATTCATACCCTTGTCATCCACGAAGAGGGCCCTGTCAGCTTGGATTCCGAACTGATCCAGAGCATACCGGTAGATGGCCGGGTCAGGCTTGAGCATGTGGATGGGCCCGGAGACCACCACTCCGTCCAGCCTATGCAGGAAGGAGTCGCCGTCCCAGGCGTGGTGGAAGAGCTCGGAGCTCCAGTTGGTCAACCCCCAGACGCCCAGGCCTGCTGCTTTCAGATCCTCCACCAGCATGCGGGCGCCGGGCACAGGGCCGGTCAGTGAATCGACGAAGTGGTCACAGTAGTACGCGAACATGGCATCCCAGGGGGCTCCGCAGTTGGCGGCCACCCAGTCACGAGCCTGGGCACAGGTGGCTCCGCCGTCCATCATGTTGTTGGCCCGGTAGAAGCCGGAACGGCTGTCATCCAACATGGCCTCGATACTCCTGCGCCCGTATCGGGCCACCATGGCCATCTCGGGTTGCCAACGAATCAGGACGTTGCCGAAGTCAAAGATGACCTGTTCAATGGGTTGACCTTGGGCCTGAGCCGCTTCCTGCTCTGCCTGGATCACATCTGCCTCAACCCGGATCTCGCCCGGCCATCCCTTCATGACTCTCCGCCTTCCGTGAATTCGTCCATATGCGCCTCTGCCTGCGCCCCCTCATGAAACCACGCCGCATAGACCCTGTACATATCCGCCTGAAGCGACAGTCATGTCAGATCCTTGGGATCCATCCGGAAGCGCAGCTCTCCTCGCCCGCGACCGGCCACGTACTTGGCCTGAGCCTGCTTGAGATCGTCAGCCAACTTGTCCCGGCGGCTGGTGGGTACCCGCACCAAGGCTCGGACCCTGTCCTGGGTTCCCTCCAGATAACCGGCTTTCAGCGTGGAGGGCGCAGGTATGGGCACAGGCCCAAGCAGGGCAGGAACAGGTTCAGTGCCAGCATCTGTGACAGCCTCCTGACCCGGCGCAATCCCGACTGCGTCAAGCATCCAGACGACGGCCTCCCTTTCACCCCAGATCGCAGCCATGCCGACCGCAGGGGGCATGGCAGTCAGCCGACGATCCTCCAGATCCGCAGCGGCCAATACCGGCCCCTGCCAGGTCATCAGCGCCTGGGCCAGCTGGGGATCGCACTCCCCCAGCAGGAGCACTTGACCTCCCTGGGCCCGGGGGCGACAGAAGGATGCCACGCGCATCCAGGCTCCCAGGGTGTCCATGCGCGCATCGATGCCAGGGGCATACAGGCTGGTCCAGGCGTCCAGAATGGCTACGGCCCGGTATCCTCGTGACAGCCGGGGCAGATCAGGATCGTCTGTATCTGCTTTGTTGCCATCGACGCCCGAACCGACCACCCTGGGCTCGGCGCCCGGAGTGGCAATGACCAGACTGGGACGATCCCACACGCTCTCTACTACCCCGCGGGGCTGGCTGGGCGAAGAGATGACGATGGGCACATTTCTGAAGAGCATGCGCAGCTCCTGCGCCGTCCCAGCGGCGCCTACCCTGACGACCCGAAGCCGTGAACCCCCGCAATCCGGACAGGACCAGTCCGTAGCCGCAGCACCGCACCAGGCGCATCGGGGCGCACCAGGCCGCCGTGCCCGCAGGGGTCCGGTACAGCGCGGGCAACGAGCCTGATGATGGCAGCGAGCGCAACTCAGGCTTTCGAATATGCCGTCCTGAGGGATGGACAGCAGAACCGGACCACGCTCCAAGGCTTTGTTTATAACGGCGACGGCGGTATGCGGAACCCGGGCGCCCACGGTCGGGTCGGCCATATGGCTCAGTTCCTCCCGGTTCAGCCAGCGAATCCAAGGAAGCAGGGTCGTCACCGCGGACCGGTCAAGCGTCAAGGAGGTTCCTGGACCAGTCACGCCAGAGTCCGCCTCGGTGGCCTCGGGCAGACTCTCCCAGTGGGAACGCACGCTTCTGGCACGGGCCATGGCCAGGAAGACACCGCCGTGGGCACGCGCTCGCAATCTCAACACTCCGCGGGCGTTGGCGTATGGCATCATCCCGTCGGCGTACTGGTAACTGGCATCATCCATAAGAGCGAAGAGGGCAGGACCCTCCACCGGCGCGTACATGGCGGCCCGCAGCCCGATGGCGCAGCGGACCTGACCGGAAGCAAGAGCAAGATAGGCCCTGTAGCGCTCGGCGGGAGCCATGCCGCTGTCCAGAATGGCGAAATCACCCGACCAGCCGCGTGCCTTCTGTTGGCCCGGACCTGCTTCGGCAGAAGGTCCAAAGGGACGCAGTCCCAGTTGCTGGAGAACCGCAGACAGGTGAGCCACCTGACGGGTGCCCGGCAGCACCATAACCGCCGCTCGGCCGGCAAGCAGTGCGCCAATCAATACCCTGGCAGCCAACAGGGCGGCCTGGTCCACGCCAGGCAGAATGTCAGTCAGAAAAGCAGCGAAGGCATCCTCTTCCAGCGAGTGATCCAGTTTCTCCAGCCCCTGATAGCCCGGATCAAGTCTTTGTTTCAGGTCCTTTTGTCGCTGGGCCAGCCCGGCCACCCAGCTGGGGTCGGATGCCAACCGGGGTTGACCGGGAACCAGCTGCTGCTCCTTGTCGATCCGGGCGACGCGAGGGGGCAGGGCCAGACGCAGAATGTTGGCTTCAGTGCCGCCATAGGCTCTGGCGATAGCAGTGATGTCCGCGCGCAGGGAAGGTGAGATCAGGCTGCGATCCAACACCACCCGCTCCAGATAGCGCAGGGATGCGCGGGGAACCTGGCTATCTGAGACGCGTTCCCAGATGATGCCGTTGACCCTGCGCGCCCCGAACCGGACGCGAACCAGACATCCCGGCTGTGCATGATCGGCCTGATCGGCGTCCACCAGATAATCGAAGGTCCCGCCCAGATGAGTGGCCTGGACGTCCAGCACCACCCGTGCCACAGGAAGTTCATCGGCTGGTCGGCGCGGGGGCCTCTTTCGACTGCTGCTCGTACGACGACGCGGGGCAAGACCATCCAGGGCGGGCTGACTGACGGCCTGCGAATCCATGGCTGATCCTCTCGCTTTCACGATTAAGAGAGCCACGGCGGATTCCCCAGTTGATGACCCGGGAACCCGCCGTGGCTCTTGATGAACAGCTGCTACCTGGTCATGCCGATGGCAGCCTTGAGCTCGCCAACCTTGTCCACCTGCTCCCAGGTGAAGTCGGGGTCCTCCCGGCCGAAGTGCCCGTAAGCTGCAGTCTTGGCGTAAATGGGCCTCAACAAATCCAGCTCATCGATGATGGCGGCAGGCCGCAGGTCGAAGACCTTGCGCACGGCCTCCTGGATCTGCTCCCGAGTGACCCCCTGCTCGGTGCCGTAGGTCTCAACGTTGACGCTGACCGGATCGGCCACGCCAATGGCATAGGCCACCTGGACCTCGACCTTGTGCGCCAGTCCAGCGGCCACGATGTTCTTAGCCACCCAACGCGCTGCGTAGGCCGCGGACCGGTCTACCTTGCTGGGATCCTTGCCGGAGAAGGCACCGCCTCCATGATGGGCCGCACCACCATAGGTGTCCACGATGATCTTACGTCCGGTCAGTCCTGCGTCAGCCGCAGGACCACCCAGAATAAAGGAACCGGTCGGATTGACCAGCACCCGATAGCCCTGGTGCTCGACGGCCTTGCCGCAGACGCGATCCAGCACGGGCGTAATGACGTGCTCCATCAACTGCTCCTGCAGCCAGTCGCGCCCAACCTCGGGATCGTGCTGGGTGGAGATGAGGACCGTGTCCACCCGACGAGGACGGTCATCCTCATCGTATTCGATGGTGACCTGAGTTTTGCCGTCAGGCCGCAGGTGGGGAATGATCCCCTCCTTGCGCACCTGTGCCAGCCGGAAGGCCAGCTGATGGGCCAGGTATATGGGCAGAGGCATGAGTGTGTCGGTTTCATCGCATGCGTACCCAAACATGACTCCCTGATCGCCGGCCCCCTGGGACTGGTAACGCTCCTCACGGGTGGCGGCGCTCTCCTGGCTGGCCGACAGCCGTTCCACACCCTGGTTGATTTCCTTGCTCTGCTCGCTCAGAGCCACGGTCACGCCGCAGGAATCCGCATCCAATCCAATATCTGAGGAGGTGTAGCCGATTCTACGCAGCACGGACCGGACCTGGGACTGGATATCCGTGTAGCCCTGAGACGATACCTCTCCGAAAACGAAGAAGAGGCCAGTAGCCGCCGAGGTCTCCACAGCCACATGCGAGTGCGGATCCTGGGCGATCAGATCGTCCAGAATGGCATCGGAAATCTGGTCGCAGACCTTGTCTGGATGGCCCTCGGTCACTGATTCAGCCGAAATCAGCCGTCGCTCTGTCATTTCATTCACCTTTGTCTAGAAACCGTCACCGCCCGAGGACCCTGTACCAAGAGTCGAAAGGCTCAGTTGCCTTCGCTCAGATCGTCCTCGCCCAGGGTCTCTTCAAGCAGGCCCTCGTTGATCTCGCGGAAGGCGATGGACAAAGGCTTCTCCTGGTTCTGGTATTCGACCAGGGGACCAACGTTCTGCAGCAGGCCCTCATTGAGCTGCGTGAAATAGGAATTGATTTGACGGGCCCGCTTGGCCGCGAAAATGGACAGTGCATACTTCGAATCGGCGTGCTTCATGAGGTCGTCGATGGGTGGATTCGCAAATCCCTGCGGATGGGGCTCGGTACCGAATGCCATAAGATGTTTCTCCAATTCAACTGGATGAACCATTCATTCAATCTGTATGATTTTACCGCCCGGGCTCGATTTTAGCCCTGAAGGCTTCTCTGCCGGGAAAAGCAGTGTGAACACGCCGGAAATTCCAACATGTGGTCATGTTCGAGCCGTCACCGTCCACGTTCACTTGAATGAAACTATGCAGATGCGATCAGCCAAATTAATGAAGGAACGAGAGTTCGCGGGCGCCCGTGCTCTCTATCGTGCCGCTGGCGTCAAGGGCGAGGACTTCGGCAAGCCCATCGTGGCCATCGCTAATTCCTTCTCCGAGTTCGTGCCTGGGCACGTTCACCTGAACAAGGTGGGGCGTCTGGTCTCCAAGGCCGTCAAGGAAGCGGGTGGCATCCCCCGCGAGTTCAACACCATTGCTGTGGACGACGGCATCGCCATGGGCCATACCGGCATGCTTTATTCTCTGCCCAGCCGTGACCTGATTGCTGACGCTGTGGAATACTCGGTCAACGCCCACTGCGCCGACGCCCTGATCTGCATTTCCAACTGTGACAAGATCACCCCCGGCATGCTCATGGCCGCTCTGCGTCTGAACATTCCTACAGTCTTCGTCTCCGGTGGCCCCATGGAAGCCGGACGTACCGTCATGCCAGACGGGACGGTCCAGGAGAGCACGGATCTGATTGACGTCATGTACGCCTCGGCGGATGACAGCATCGACGATGCGGGCCTGCTGGCCTTGGAGAAGACGGTCTGCCCCACCTGCGGGTCCTGCGCCGGCATGTTCACCGCCAACTCCATGAACTGTCTGACCGAAGCCATGGGTCTGGCCCTGCCCGGCAACGGTACCACCCTGGCCTCACACACAGCCCGGAAGATGCTCTTCGAGCGTGCCGGCAAGCTGGTCGTCGAGATTGCCAACCGATACTACCAGGATGACGACGACTCGGTCCTGCCGCGTTCCATCGCTACCAAGAAAGCCTTCGAAAATGCGATGACCATGGATGTGGCCATGGGCGGATCCACCAACACCGTCCTGCACATCCTGGCTGCCGCGCAGTCGGCGGATGTGGACTTCACCCTGGACGACATCGAGCGCATCTCCCACACGGTCCCCTGCATCTGCAAGGCCTCTCCCTCCGGAGACTGGGAGATATCGGACGTTCACCGCGCCGGCGGCATCTGCGGCATCCTGGGCGAGCTGGACCGTGGCGGTGTCCTTCACCAGGACACGCATTCCATCGACTACCCTGATCTGGAGTCCAAGCTCAACGACTGGGACATCATGCGCCCCACCTGTCTGGATCAGGCCAAGGAGCTCTACCACGCAGCGCCCGGGCACATCACCTCCCCTGAGCCTTTCAACCAGTCCAAGGAGTGGGAGGACCTGGACACCGACCGCGTCAACGGCGCCATTCACGACCTGGACCACCCGGCCGTCTCTGAAGGCGGCTTGGCTATACTGCGCGGCAACCTGGCCCCCGATGGCTGCGTGGTCAAGACTGCAGGCGTGCCCAAGGAAATCTGGAACTTCCGCGGACCGGCCCTGGTGGTCGAATCACAGGAGCAGGCCGTTGAGGTCATACTGAACGGCACCCTGCACAAGGGTCAGGCCCTGGTCATCCGTTACGAAGGACCCAAGGGCGGCCCAGGCATGCAGGAGATGCTCTATCCGACCTCATTCGTCAAAGGCAAGGGAATCGGCAAGGACGTTGCCCTGCTGACCGACGGCCGCTACTCCGGCGGCTCATCAGGCCTGGCCATTGGCCATATCGCTCCTGAAGCAGCCAACAAGGGCCCCATCGCCCTGATTCGCAACGGCGACATGATCCGCATCGACATCCCCAACCGGCGTGTAGACGTCGAGCTGAGCGATGAGGAACTCGCCCAGCGCCGCGCAGAACTGGAGGCCGGCGAAGGCTATGTGGCCCACAGGGACCGCAAAGTCTCACTGGCGCTGAAGGCATACGCCGCTTTCGCCCGCTCTGCAGACAAGGGCGCCACACGCGACCCGGATCTGATCAACCGGTTGTCCGGTCTGGACTGATAGATCGAAAATCCCCCAATCGGGCTCTTACCCGATTGGGGGATTTTCGACTCTTCTGGAGTAAGGCCAAGTAAAGGCCTGATGCTCAGAGACCGTATTCCTTGGCGATTATCGCCCAGAGAGCCTGGGCGGCTTTATCCACGTTGTCGTTGACTATGACCTGGTCGAACTGATCCTCTGAGGCCAGCTCCACCTTGGCGGTCTCCAGCCTTCGGGCCCGTTGCTCCTCATTTTCGGTTCCCCGCATGTTCAGCCTGGTGACCAGGTCCTGGAATGAGGGCGGCGCCAGGAACACATAGAAGACTTCCAGGCCCAGCTCCTTGGCACGTTCGCGAACTCGGTGCGCCCCCTGCAGGTCGATCTCCAGAATTGTGGGCACCCCTGCCGCCAGATGGTCCAGGACAGGCTGCAGCGGGGTGCCATAGTGGGACATGCCATGAACCAAGGCGGTCTCCAGAAAGTCTCCGGCGGCTTCCCTGCGGGCAAATTCCTGCTCGTCCATGAACCAGTAGGTGATGCCGTCCTTCTCGCCCGGACGCGGCGCCCGGGTGGTGGCCGAGACGGAGACCCAAACTTCCGGGTGGGCATGACGCAGGGCTGCTTCCACTGTACCTTTGCCTACGGCCGTGGGCCCTGTCAACACGATCAGCCGGCCGCCCGTCTTCCCCGTCCCCCCGGTCTGTTCTCCCGAAGGGTCCTGACTCGACATATCGGCACCGCTGATCGCTGACACAGCCACTTCCTTTCCTAAAGGTCATCCTCCGGCATATCTGGACCGGAACATGGGTCAATCATATAGCCAGAACCTACCTGGCCTTCTCCAGCTCAAGCAACCGGGCCGCGTGTTCCTGGATGCTCATGACCTCGTAGTCGTCCTTTTTGACCACGTCAATGGCCATAAGGGCGGCCGAGAATTCGGTGATGGTGGTGAACTGCGGCAGATCGGCAGCTATAGCAGCCACCCGGATCAGATAGCCGTCAGAGCGCGAACCCCTGGAACTGGGGGTATTGAGGATCATGTCGATGGCCCCATCCTCAATTAACTGGACTGGATTACGGCCCATGTGCCTGACCCCATCAGCATCAGTGAAGGGCCGACCTTGCTCCTCCTCGTCGCTGATCTTGTCGACAACAGCCACGTCAAAGCCGTACCGGCGCAGGACGGAGGCCGTGCCACTGGTGGCGCAGATGCTGAAGCCCTGCTCCAGCAGACGAGCGGCCAGCATAGGCAACTGACGCTTGTCCGCATCATTGACCGACAGGAAGGCGACCCCGCCGGAGGGCAATCCGCCTTGGTAGGCGGCCAGCTGGCTCTTGGCGAAGGCGTGGGGGAAGTCCCGATCGAAGCCCATGACCTCTCCGGTGGAGCGCATCTCCGGGCCCAGCAGAATGTCCACGGTCCGGCCAACCGGAGTGCGGAAGCGCTTGAAGGGCAATACTGACTCCTTGACCGCCACAGGCTGGCCGACACGGACCATGCCGCCGTCGCCGATAGGCAGGAGCAGGCCATTGGCTCGTTGCTGTTCGATAGTCTCCCCCACCATGATTCGCGCCGCAGCCTTGGCCAGTGCCGTACCTGTGGCTTTGGAAGCGAAAGGAACCGTCCGGGAGGCGCGTGGATTGGCCTCGATCACATAGAGGGTGTTGGCCATGAAGGCATACTGAACATTGATCAGCCCCTGAACCCCGCAACCTTGGGCTATTGCCAGGGTGGCCTGCCGCAGCCGATTGATCTGGTCGTCGGAGAGTGTCGATGGCGGCAGGGTGCAGGCTGCATCACCGGAATGGACCCCAGCCTCCTCAACATGCTCCATGATTCCGCCGATGTAGAGCTCCTGCCCGTCATAAAGGGCATCCACATCGATCTCGATGGCATCCTGAAGGAACTTGTCAATCAACAGGGGCGAAGGCAGCCGGCCGGAGACCACTGTATCGGCCTTGGCTTCCTCCAGGGCTCGATCCACGTAGGTGCCCAGCTGCTGGTCGTCATAGACAATCTCCATGCCTCGTCCGCCCAGTACGTAAGAGGGCCTGACCAGAACCGGATAGCCGATGGCATGTGCCGCATCCCTGGCCTCATCCAGGGAAAGAGCGGTGCCGTACCGGGGGGCGTTCAGATGCTCCTTGCTGAGCACCTGGCCGAAGAGCTCACGGTTCTCGGCCAGGTCGATGGACTCGGGGCTGGTTCCCAGAATGGGCACCCCAGCTGCCTTGAGCCTGGCCGCCAGAGACAGGGGCGTCTGACCGCCCAGCTGGACGATGACGCCCTTGACAGGTCCCATGGCCTTCTCAGCCCGGTAGATCTCCAGAACGTCCTCGAAGGTCAACGGCTCGAAATAGAGCCTGTCTGACATGTCATAGTCGGTGGAGACCGTCTCGGGATTGCAATTGACCATGATGGTGTCATAGTCCTTGCCCAACTCCTGGACGGCGTGCACGCATGTGTAGTCGAACTCGACCCCCTGGCCTATCCGGTTGGGCCCCGAACCCAGGATGATGACCGCCTCGCGTTCACGGGGTCGCAGCTCGGACTCGTCGGCGTAGCAGGAGTAGTAGTAGGGCGTGACGGCATCGAATTCGGCTGCACAGGTGTCCACAGTCTTGTAGACAGGGTGAAGACCGAAGGCCCAGCGCAGCTCCCTGACGACTGCCTCGCCCTGGTCGCCCATACCGCGCAGGTGGGCGATCTGCAGATCGCTCAGTCCTGATTGCTTAGCCCGGCGCAGCAGGTCATCGTCCAGGACCTCGGATTCGCGCACCTGAAGAGCCAGGTCATTGATCATGCTGATCTGCTCCAGGAACCAGGGATCGATCCTGGTGGCCTGATGGACCTGCTCCACGGTAGCCCCTCCCCAGAAGGCCCGCTGGATCTGCAGGTAACGGTGCTCGGTGGGGGTGTGCATGGCCTCCAGCAGCTGGTCAGTCTCGGCCTGGTCGGGCCGTGGGCCGTCCCAGGAGAAGGTCATGTGCCGTTTGTCGATGGAGCGCATGGCCTTGCCCAAGGATTCGCGGAAGTTTCCGCCCAGTGCCATGGCCTCGCCCACGGACTTCATCGAAGTGGTCAGGGTAGTGTCCGCCCCGGGGAACTTCTCAAAGGTGAAACGCGGAATCTTGGTGACCACATAATCAATGGTCGGTTCGAAGGAGGCAGGCGTTGAGCGGGTGATGTCGTTCTCGATCTCATCCAGGGTGTATCCCAGGGCAAGCTTGACCGCGATCTTGGCGATGGGGAAGCCAGTGGCCTTGGATGCCAGAGCCGAGGAGCGCGAAACACGCGGATTCATTTCGATGACGATGATCCGGCCGTTCTTCGGGTTGACGGCGAACTGGATGTTGCAGCCACCCGTATCCACCCCAACGCCGCGGATGATGGCGATGCCGATGTCGCGCATGCGCTGATACTCCCGGTCGGTCAGGGTGAAAACCGGGGCCACGGTGATGGAGTCACCGGTGTGCACGCCGACCGGGTCCACGTTCTCGATGGGGCAGACCACAACCACATTGTCCAGGCGGTCGCGCATGAGCTCCAGCTCATACTCCTTCCACCCCTCGATGCCCTCCTCCAGAAGGATCTCATCGGTGGGCGAATAATGGATGCCGGCGCCAGCGATCCGCCTCAACTCCTCGCGATCGTGCGCGATGCCCGAGCCCAGGCCGCCCATGGTGAAGGAGGGACGAACCACGAGAGGGTAACCCAGTTCGGCGGCCACTGCCTCGGCCTCATCCAGACTGTGGGCGATGCGGGACTTGGCCGACTCGGCACCGGCCTGGTCCACCACCTGCTTGAAGAGCTCGCGATCCTCTCCCCTGTCGATGGCCTCCAGCGAAGCGCCGATCAGCTCAACCCCATAGCGCTCCAGCACGCCAGCCTTGCCCAGCTCCACGGCAGCGTTCAGAGCGGTCTGGCCGCCCAGGGTGGGCAGCAGTGCATCAGGCCGCTCCTTGGCGATGATCCGCTCCAGGAAGGGCAGGGCAATGGGCTCGATGTAGGTGGCATCGGCCATCTCGGGGTCCGTCATGATGGTGGCGGGATTGGAATTGACCAGGATGACACGAATCCCCTCTTCGCGCAGCACCCGGCAGGCCTGGGTCCCCGAATAGTCGAACTCGGCCGCTTGCCCGATGACAATGGGCCCCGAGCCGATAACCATGACTGAATGGATGTCCTGCCGCTTAGGCATGTGCCTTCCCTTCCCTGGCGTCCTGCATCAAAGTGACGAACCTGTCAAACAGATAGGAGGCATCGTGCGGACCAGCCGCCGCCTCCGGATGGTACTGAACGGAGAAGGCCGGAATGTCCAGACACTCGAGGCCTTCGACCACTCCGTCGTTGAGATCGACATGAGAGACCCGGACACGGCCATATCGGCCTTCACCATAGGGTGAGGGCACTGGGTCCCCCTTGGGTGCCTTGACTGCGAATCCGTGATTATGGGCGGTAATCTCAACCTTGCCAGTGCTGAGATCCATGACCGGCTGATTGATGCCGCGATGACCGAATTTCAGCTTATAGGTCTCGAAGCCCAGGGCACGGCCCAGAAGCTGGTTGCCCAGGCAGATGCCGAAGAATGGCAGTCCGGCATCCAAAACTTGCCTGAGGAGCGACACCTCCTCGTCTGCGGACGATGGGTCGCCTGGACCGTTTGAGAAGAAAACCCCGTCAGGCCGCAGGGCCCTTATCTGCTCGATGGTGGTGTCGACGGGAAGTACGTGGACCCTGCACCCTCGCTCAGCCAGCCTGTGAGGGGTCATGGACTTGATTCCCAAATCCACCGCCGCCACCGTGCAGACAGGCTCTTTCGCCTGACGGTCTCCGACAGGTTCGACGATATAGGACCTGTGCGTGCTGACCTCGCCGGTCAGATGGGACCCGCTCATCTTGGGGGCCAAACGGACCTGGTCAAGGAGTTCCTGCATGGTCCTGGGCCCGCCGCCGTCGTTGAGCATTGGGTCCGGGCCTGAAAAAATACCGGCCCGCATGACACCTGCAGAACGCAAGTGTCGCACGAGCCGGCGGGTGTCTATGTGACTGATACCGACGATGCCCTGATCGACCAGCTGGTCATGGAGACTGCCCCGGGCCCGCCAGTTGCTGACGTTGGGGCTGGGTTCCCGGACTACATACCCTGCCACCCAGATCCTGTCTGACTCCCCATCCTGGTCATTGACGCCGGTATTACCGATGTGGGGGAAGGTCTGCACAACAATCTGCCGAGCATAGCTAGGATCCGTCAGGGTTTCTTGATACCCAGTCATTCCGGTCGAGAAAACAATTTCACCTATGGTAGTGCCCACCGCTCCGAAGGCTCTCCCCACATACACTTCCCCATCCTCAAGGATGAGCAAGGCACGATTGGAGAAACGGCTATCGGAGGTGATGGTGTTGGTGTCTTTCAGGTTCACCGAACCCCCTTGATTACCGCGGATATTCGCACCCATATTAATGACCCCCATGGATTATGCCGGCAGACCCTGCCAAAAAAATGGTTGGTCAAATCTTCCAGGATAGACCGCCGGTCAACCAGTCCGAATAGGGCAAAAGGCCGACCTGATGCCCAGATAGTTAGCGGGCATCGGCCGGCCTTTATCCGAATCATTGTCAGTTGTCTGAAGGACGATCCGCATCGGGGGTCAGTTCCTCCGGCAAGGTCAGTTTCAGCTGGTCCAAGCTGGGGGCCGACTGGTCGACAGTATGGTCAAGAACCTGGTCGGAGTCCCCTCCTTCGGATCCACTCGCTGCCGAATCCGACTCGCTGTCAGCATGGGCATCCTCGAAGGGAACAGGCTCGGAGGCTGCAACCCCTGGCTTTGCCTTGTCGGATTCATCATCTGAAACATCTGCATCGGCCTCGGCATCAGCCAGGGCAGCGATTCGATCGGCTTGCTCACGACGAGCCTGATGCTCATCCTTCTCCTGCTCCAGGGCGCTGAGAACGCCGTGGATGAAGGAGGGAGCATCGGCATCCGAAAGTGTCTTGGCCAAAGAAAGGGCCTCATCTATGGCCACCTTGTCAGGAACCTCGGGGTTGTAGAGCATCTCCCAGGCGGCGATACGCAGAATGTTGCGGTCAATGGCATGCATCCGGCTCAGCGGCCATCGGGTGGAATGGGTTTGCAAAGCCTCATCGATATCTCGACGATGCTCTGCCACACCCTCGACAATGGTCACCGCATAAGCAGGCAGAGGTGTCTGAGCCCCCGGCCGAACCTTGCGCTCTTCCAGCAGGGAAAGGAAATCCTGGCTCTTCTCATCGGCCTCATACAGGGTATTCAAGGCCCGCTTGCGGGCTGTGGAACGTGCCATGGATGTGTGGTTTCTGCCTGACTCAGTTCTCGCGGCCCAGGTAGGAGCCGTCGCGGGTGTCCACCTTGACCTTCTCACCCTCGCCTACGAAGAGGGGCACCTGAATCTCGGCCCCGGTCTCCACAGTAGCGGGCTTGGTGCCGGCATTGGAGCGGTTGCCCTGCACGCCGGGCTCGGTTGCCGTCACGGTCAGCACCACGGATGCAGGCAGTTCCACGGACAGAGGGTTGCCGTCATGGAAGCTGATGATGCAGTCGGTGCCCTCAAGCAGGAAGCGCTCCTGATCGCCGACCAGGGCCTCGGGGATGTTGACCTGCTCGTAGGTATTCATGTCCATGAAGACGAAGGAGTCCCCGTCGCGGTAGGAGTACTGCATGGTCCGGTTGTCCACGGTCTCGAAGTCCATCTTCATACCCGCGTTAAAAGTGCGGTCCACAATCTTACCTGTGAGGACGTCCTTGATGGTCGTGCGCACAAAGGCCGGTCCCTTGCCGGGCTTGACGTGCTGGAACTTGATGACGGTCCAAAGCTTGCCGTCCAGGTTGATGACCGATCCGTTCTTGATGTCATTGGAAGTCTGTGCCACCTTGATACCACCTCATTCTGATGAACGTTCCTTCGGAGGGCTCCTGGCCATCTGCCGAAAGCACCGGGCCTTACAGGATCCGGCCCGCTCGCGATAAATCCTCGCCTATTATGCCACGGCGCATGAACACCGCGGCTGGTCCGGCGGCGAGGCCTGCCGGAAATGGGCGGGGCCCGGAATCACAGGAAGGATTCCGGGCCCCGTCATTGGATCGTGTCGATAAGCGACAGGCAATCCTACTCGATGATCTTGGTGACTCGACCTGAGCCGACCGTGTGGCCGCCTTCACGAACAGCGAAGGTCAGGCCCTCCTCCATGGCGACGGGCTGGATCAGCTCGACGGAGAAGGTGGCGTGATCGCCGGGCTGAACCATCTCCACGCCCTCGGGCAGGGTGATGACGCCGGTGACGTCGGTGGTCCGGAAGTAGAACTGCGGACGGTAGTTGGAGAAGAACGGCGAGTGGCGGCCACCCTCGTCCTTGGTCAGCACGTAGACCTCGCCCTCGAACTTGTGGTGAGGGGTCACGGTGCCGGGAGCAGCCACGACCTGGCCACGCTCGACGTCCTCACGGCCGATGCCGCGCAGCAGCAGACCGGTGTTGTCACCGGCCTCGGCCTCGTCCATCTGCTTGTGGAAGGTCTCGATGGAGGTGACGGTGGTGGACTGGGTGTCACGCAGGCCGACGATCTCCACGTTGGTGTTCACGGGCAGCTTGCCACGCTCGACACGGCCGGTCACCACGGTGCCGCGGCCGGAGATGGTGAAGACATCCTCGATGGGCATCAGGAAGGGCTTGTCCAGGTCGTGGACCGGGGTGGGGATGTAGTCGTCGACGGCATCCATGAGGTCCTTGATGGTCTGGACCCACTTGTCGTGGTCAGGGGCATCGTCATGCAGGGCGCCGTAGGCGGAGGTGCGGATGACGGGGCAGTCGCGGTCGAAGCCGTTCTCGTCCAGCAGATCGCGGACTTCCTCCTCGACCAGCTCGATCAGCTCTTCGTCGTCGACCATGTCGCACTTGTTCAGGGCGACCAGGATCTTCGGCACGCCGACCTGGCGGGCCAGCAGCACGTGCTCACGAGTCTGGGCCATGGGGCCGTCGGTTGCGGCGACCACCAGGATGGCGCCATCCATCTGAGCAGCGCCGGTGATCATGTTCTTGACGAAGTCGGCGTGTCCAGGGCAGTCCACGTGTGCGTAATGGCGCTTGGCAGTCTGGTACTCGATGTGCGCGATGTTGATGGTGATGCCGCGCTCCTTCTCCTCAGGAGCAGCGTCGATCTGAGCGAAATCGTACTCGGGGTTGACGTCCGGGTACTCCTCATGCAGCACCTTGGAGATGGCCGCGGTCAGGGTAGTCTTGCCGTGATCGACGTGGCCGATGGTGCCAATGTTAACGTGCGGCTTGGTCCGCTCGTACTTTTCCTTTGCCATTGTGTTTTGTCCTCCTGGACGTCTCGTAGGTTGCCTGCGCGAACCACGCACAGAGCACTCGCTACATATTACTGGGTTATCGGGTTCTTTGCCACTTTTGCCCTCCGCCCAGTCAGCGCTACAAGAGTGTAACGCCGACTTGTGACAGAAGAGCATTTTGGCGGCGGCCCGCCGTGGCGGCGGACCGGACCGGCATTACTCGCCTCGCTGGGCCTTGATGATCTCGTCGCTGACAGTCTTGGGAACCTCAGCATAGGAGTCCATCTGCATGGTGAACATGGCGCGGCCCTGGGTCTTGGACCTGAGGTCGCCGATGTAGCCGAACATCTCCGACAGGGGCACCTTGGCGTCGATGACCTTGACGCCGGTGGCGTCGGTCATGGACTGGATGGAGCCACGACGGGAGTTGATGTCGCCCATGACGTCGCCCATGTACTCCTCGGGAGTACGGACCTCGACGGCCATGATGGGCTCGAGGATGACGGGCTTGGCCTTGGGAGCGGCCTCCTTGAAGCACATGGAGCCGGCGATCTTGAAGGCCATCTCCGAAGAGTCGACCTCGTGGATCTGGCCATCGGTCAGGGTGGCTTTGACGCCCACGACCGGGAAGCCTGCCAGCACGCCGGACTCCATGGCCTCCTGCACGCCCGCATCGACCGAGGGGATGAACTCCTTGGTGATGTGGCCGCCGGTGACCTTGTTTTCGAAGATGTAGGACTCGCCCTCGGAAGTGTCCAGGGGCTCGAAGTTCATGAGCACCTTGGCGAACTGGCCGGAACCGCCGGTCTGCTTCTTGTGGGTGTACTCCTGGTTCATGACGGGCTTGCGGATGGTCTCGCGGTAAGCCACCTGGGGCTTGCCCACGTTGCATTCCACATGGAACTCGCGGCGCATGCGATCCACCAGGATGTCCAGCTGGAGCTCGCCCATGCCGGAGATCAGGGTCTGGCCGGATTCTTCGTCGGTCTTGACCTGGAAGGTGGGATCCTCCTCGGAGAGCTTCTGCAGGGCGATGCCCATCTTCTCCTGGTCAGCCTTGGTCTTGGGCTCCACGGCCACCTCGATCACAGGATCGGGGAAGGTCATGGATTCCAGCACCAGCGGTGCCTTCTCGTCACACAGGGTGTCACCCGTGGTGACGTTCTTGAGCCCGACGAAGGCGTAGATGTTGCCGGCGATGGCCTCGTCGACCGGATTCTCCTTGTTGGAGTGCATCTGGAAGAGCTTGCCGACGCGCTCCTTCTTGTCCTTGGTGGAGTCCAGGACCGTTTCGCCCTGGGCCACCTTGCCGGAGTAGACGCGCACGTAGATCAGCTTGCCGTAGAAGGGGTGGGTGGCCACCTTGAAGGCCAGGGCCGAGAAGGGCTCGTCCACGGTGGGCTTGCGGTCGATCTCGACGGACTCGTCGCCGATCTTGTAGCCCTTGATGGCCGGCACGTCCTCGGGGCTGGGCAGGTAGTCCACGACCGCGTCCAGCATGGGCTGCACGCCCTTGTCCTTGAAGGCGGATCCGCAGAAGACCGGGAAGGCCGACTGCTCGATGGTCATCTTGCGCACAGCGGTGCGGATCTCCTGCTGGGAGATCTCCTCACCGCCCAGATACTTCTCCAGCAGATCCTCATCCGACTCGGCCACGGCCTCAAGCAGCTCGGTGTGGTACTGCTCAGCCTTGTCCTTAAGGTCGTCGGGGATGTCGATGGTGTCGTACTTGGCGCCCAGGTCGGCCTCGTCCTTCCAGTAGTAGGCCACCATGCGCACCAGGTCGACCACGCCGTGGAAGTCGCTCTCAGCGCCGATGGGCAACTGCATGACCAGCGGCTTGACGCCCAGCTTGTCCTTGATGGTGTCCACCGAGTAGTAGAAGTCGGCGCCCAGCTTGTCCATCTTGTTGATGAAGCAGATGCGGGGCACGCTGTACTTGTCGGCCTGACGCCAGACGGTCTCGGACTGGGGCTCCACGCCCTCCTTGCCGTCGAACACCGCCACAGCGCCATCGAGCACACGCAGGGAGCGCTCCACCTCGGCGGTGAAGTCCACGTGGCCGGGGGTGTCGATGATGTTGATCTGGTAGCGATCCTCAGGATCGTGGGACTGACGGTTCCAGAAGGCCGTGATGGCGGCGGAGGTGATCGTGATGCCACGTTCCTTCTCCTGGTCCATCCAGTCCATGGTGGAGGCGCCGTCGTGAGTCTCGCCAATCTTGTAGTTGACGCCGGTGTAGTAGAGGATACGCTCGGTCGTCGTTGTCTTGCCGGCATCGATGTGGGCCATGATGCCGATGTTGCGGACCTTGGTCAGGTCCGTGAGCACGTCTTGTGCCATAATTCCTTGTTCTCGCTCTCTTGGGATTACCAGCGATAGTGGGCGAACGCCTTGTTGGCCTCGGCCATCTTGTGGGTGTCCTCGCGGCGCTTGACCGCAGCACCCAGGCCGTTGGAGGCATCAAGGATCTCGTTGGCCAGTCGCTCCGACATGGTCTTCTCACGACGGGCGCGGCTGTAATCGGTCAGCCACCGCAACGAGAGCGTATTGGCGCGGTTCGGCTTGACCTCGACGGGGACCTGATAGGTGGCGCCGCCGACACGACGGCTGCGAACCTCCAGGCTGGGACGAATGTTGTCCAGGGCGCGCTTGAGCACGGCCACAGGCTCCTGGTCGGTCTTCTCCTTGACCTGCTCCAGGGCGGTGTAGACGATGTTCTCGGCGATGGACTTCTTGCCGTCCAGCAGGATCTTGTTGATCAGCTGGGCCACCACGGTGGAACCGTAGATGGGATCGGGCAGGAGCTGGTGCTTTTTAGCTGGTCCTTTGCGTGACATGTGTTACTTGGCCTTCTTTGCTCCGTACAGGGAACGGCCCTGCTTGCGATCCTTGACTCCCTGGGTATCCAGCGCACCGCGCACGATGTGGTAGCGCACGCCGGGCAGGTCCTTGACACGTCCGCCGCGCACCAGCACGATGGAATGCTCCTGCAGGTTGTGGCCCTCGCCGGGGATGTAGGCGGAAACCTCGATGCCGGAGCTCAGACGGACACGGGCAACCTTACGCAGAGCCGAATTCGGCTTCTTGGGGGTGGTGGTGTAAACACGGGTGCACACGCCGCGACGCAGCGGGCTGCCCTTGAGTGCCAAAGTCTTCGACTTGCGAGGCTTGGCCTTGCGCCCTTTGCGGACGAGCTGTTCAATTGTTGGCAACTGACTCTCTCCGATTCCTTCGATGAACTTGTCTTGGTTTGCACTGCGAGACCGCCGCACCGCAGCCGCAGTCGCTCCCAGGAGGAGAGATCAGCCACTGTCCACCGGCCCGATGGCCCCTGATCCTCCTGCAGGGCATTGCTGCCTGCATTCTTCGGATTCGGGGATATCCCGACAAGCTCACCTGTGACATAAGGCGTGCTGCCGGCACACACGATGAAAAGTATATCACCAGGGCAGACATGGCCACGTCTACCACTTGGAAGTATGCTCTAGGCTTTGCCTACTGCGATAGCGCACCGGTTCCGTTAATGGGAAGGCCCTTGCGCAAACCTTATATTTACAGATACCTACAATGCGGTACCCACCTATAACCGATTCCTACATATATGCATATAGAGGTATCAGAAATACATATCCCGACCCGTAAATATTAACGCCAGAAACATCAAAGCCAGCGTCTACTTGTCTTCTTTCTCAAGAGCCTGGCGGATGTAGTCGCGCAGGATCAGGGCATGGTTGACAGCTGGATCCTTGGCCGCATAGACCAGTGTCGTCCGATCATGTTCGCGCACGATGCTTAGCAGATCCCCCAAGGCGGGGTTGTCGTCCAGCTCAGTGCGGTAGCAGCGTGCGAAGTCATCAAAGCGGTCCGGATCATGGTGCCACCAGCGCCGCAGGTCCGGACTGGGTGCCACATCCTTGAGCCACCCGGACAAGGCTACCCGCTCCTTGCTGACACCGCGCGGCCAGAGCCTGTCGACCAGGATGCGGACCCCGTCCCCGTCAGCGGCCTGCTCATATACGCGTTTGATATCCACCTGACCCATCATCTGCCTCCTGAAACCAGGGACCCGTATGATTCACCACTCCTTCAACCATGATATTGACCAAATCCGCATTACGGAAGAGGCAGTGACAGCCGTACAGGGGCGTAGGCTGATGAGTATGCTTACAGACGCAGACAGGGGCAAGGCCGCCGTGTCAAACGGCAGCAAACCGGCAAAATCGACCGGTTCAGGGCCCAAGGGACGACAGTGGCGACGCTTATGGATACCCGACCAGATTGGCGGCTGGGCCATGGCCTTGATGCCGGGTCTGGCCGGTCTACTAATCGGAGGCCCGACCTGGAGAAGCCTGCTGCTCATGGTCGCCTGGGCCTTCTGCTACTGCTTTGAGTTCACCGGCTCGCGGTGGATGGTTTCGCACCGAGCTGCCAGGTTCGCGCCACCAGCTTTGGGATACGCCCTGCTTACGGCCGTGACCGGGCTGATTCTGTTGGTCGGCACGCCTGGGCTCCTGCGATGGGCTCCACTCTACCTGGTGTTGGGCGTGTTGAATTTTGCAGCCGCCTGGATGCGCATGGAACGCTCCTGGTGGAACGATACGGTAGTCGTGATCGCGGCCTGCACGCTCTGTCTGATCGCTGTCTCCCTAGGATCACGATTCCAGAAGCCGGAACCAGGTCTGGAAAGCTCCGGTGCCGGCTACTTCGGATGCCAGCCGAATCCTGCTGTGGACTGCTTCGCCGGCGGATTTTTCCCAAGCGCCGCCCTGCCATCGATCGGAGTAGTCAGCGCGGCTGTCTTCGCTGTGACCCAGTTCGGGTCGGTCATCTTCGTCAAAACCATGATCCGCGAGCGCGGCAAGACCTGGTGCTACCTGCTTTCGCTGGCTTGGAACCTGGCCCTCTGCCTGATGGGAGTCGCCATGGTACGCACCGCAGGATGGTGGCCCCTGTTGACGGCCCTGGTTCTGCTGGTGCGTGCGGCCCTGCTGCCTGTCATCTCTCATCGGCGCCGCATTCCCATTCTGTATGTGGGCCTGGTTGAATGCGCAACCAGCCTGTTGGTTTTCATTCTGGTGATTGCGCAGGCTGACGTGATGACTGCGTCTCTGACTAGCCTGCTCGGCGCATGACTGCAGCTTCGACCACACATGTCACCCACGGATTCGGGCCAGTCTGGAATGACCGATCCCGTGTGTTGATCCTTGGATCCATTCCCAGCCCGAGTTCGCGAAAGGCTGGCTTCTACTACATGTTTCCGCGCAACCGCTTCTGGCCCGTGCTGGCCGCGCTGTTCGACCAGCCTGTTCCAGAGCCCGATCCGACTGTCCGCGCCCGGTTCGCCCTCGATCACCGCGTCGCACTCTGGGACGTAATCCAAGAGTGCGACATTCACGGTGCCTCCGACGCTTCAATCACCAATGTCGTTTCGACCGACATCGCCGGTCTGTTGGCCCGTGCGCCCATCAGCACCATATTCACTACAGGACGCAAGGCCGGTCAGCTTTACCGTCGCTACTGCCTGCCGAATCTGGAGAAGAAAGGGCATCGACCGACGATGATCAATCTGCCGTCCACCAGCCCCGCCAACGCCGCTATGAGCCTGGCTGATCTGATCAAGGCCTACCTTCCCATAAGAAAAGCGCTCGACGAAGCAGACCCAAGAACACCAAGCAATCACATCGATTATGGCAAATAGACAAATACCGACAGTCAAAGCCCAAGATGTTGGGAATCTTCCCAGGGACGAATTCGCCTTCCCTGGTCCAGAACGCGATCGCCTAGTGAAAGCAATTCTCGATGGGGGCAAAACTGCTACGACCAGTTTGATGACAGAGTTCATCCACGATCATGAACCACTCCCCTCCTCCGGCCGACGAACGATTCTGGTGAACTCAGATAACCAGCCAGTTGCCGTCCTTAGATATGCCTCGGTGAGCGTGATCCGACTGGGCGTGGTCACATGGCAGCATGTTCTGAACGAGGGAGAAGGCTATAAAAGTCTTGCGGAGTGGCGTGAGGCCCATGAGTCCTTCTGGACCTCAGAGAATATGCGACAGGCGCTGGATGATCCGGACTTCACCGTCGATGACCAGACTCTGGTGGTGCTGGAAACCTTCCATGTAGATGCCATAGTCGTAAACTAAAGGTCCAAAGACAAAGATGGCCATTACCGCATGGGGCACACCTCACCGGCGTGCCATGTCATGCCATCGTGTATAGTTTCATCTGTTGCATTGATCCGCGATACGGGTCGGTTCACCATGGTGGCTATAGCTCAGTCGGTAGAGCACCTGATTGTGGTTCAGGAGGTCGCGCGTTCGAGCCGCGTTAGCCACCCCACCTCAAACCCCTACTCCCGACTGGGAAGCAGAGGTTTTATCATATATGCGGAATCCGTTTAATAGCCGAATCTTGTGTGCCATTTGTGTGCCTAAGTCGGCAAAAATCTAGCGACCTGCCCTATATCTGCGTCTCCCCGGTTATCCTGGCGCTCACCACGCCAGGCTACGCCCCCCTCATCAGCCGCAAGGAGCTGTAATGATACGCCAATCGCCGCTCTATTGAGGGCCCGATTCACCTGCGTTGGTCTGGGCCCTCACCTACTCCAAGCAAGCCTATTCTTGCAAAGCTTGAACGAACCATGAGGTGATCGTCTGCGGGTGAGTGATGGCCGTGCCCACTACTACTGCCCACACACCTAAGCTCTTAACACGCTGAGCCTGCTCTGGCGTATGTACCCTCCCCTCACAGATCACAGGGATATCGCTAATATTGGAGACCATCGCCTCAATAAGCTCATAGTCTGGCCCATCGGTCTTCTGCCGCGCCTCAGTGTACCCAGCGAGCGTAGGAGATACGATATCGAAACCCAGATCCCTCGCCCGTCGAGCATCGTCCAAACAGCTGCAGTCAGCCATCAGCACTGCACCTTCTGAATGCAGTATTCGCACTGTTTCCGCCAGGCTCAGCCCATCCGGTCGTGGCCTATCAGTGGCATCGAGAGCCACAATATCGGCTCCCGCGGCCATGCAGCACCTCGCATGCCGCAACGTGGGCGTGATATATACGCCGGTATCGCCCTCCTTCCACAGACCTATCACGGGCACACTGACCGTTCCTTTGATAGCGGAAATATCCGAAAGCCCCTGACAGCGAATGCCGCCGGCTCCCCCAGCTTGAGCAGAAAACGCGATTTGAGCCATAGTCTCTGGGTGCCGCATAGCTTCACCTGGATACGCTTGGCAGCTCACAATAAGTTGATGGTGCAATCGTTCTACTACTTTTTTCATGGGATTCTCCTGTCATCGTCAGCGTCAATCCACACGCCGCGTGCCCTGCCGCACATACCGAAGCCTTCCAAAAAGGCTTCTGCCGCTCCTATCAGCGGTGCGTCATCACCGAGATCTCCAAGCACGAGCTGGGTTGAGGCAACCGGTACTATCGCTTGCTCGGCATAACCTTTCCGCACAGCTTTCAGCCAGAGTGTTCCTGCTTGGGCGACCGATCCAGATAACACAATGACAGCCGGGTCGAGCACATTCGCGAGATTGCCTAAAGCACTGCCTAAGTATTGCCCGATTTGTTCAAGGGCTTGGCAAGCCAGAGGGTCACCTTGCCGAGCTCGAGCCGCAATCTGTGCTCCGTCACAAGGATTTTCTGCCGGAGCACCGCCCAGCTGAACATATACGTGTTCAAGACCTGGCCCTGAGGCAAGAGGCTCAATGTGGCCGCGGTGTCCGCAAGAGCACACTATATCAGCAGCTGCCGGGTGACCGATGTGACCCACGTGGCCTCCCGCAGAGTGAGAGCCGTGTAGCAATTTGCCATCAATGCTGACACCACCGCCAATACCCGTCCCGATAGCTACAAGCAAAGCCGAGTCATACCCTTGCGCGGCCCCCCATCGCACTTCTCCAAACGTGTGCGCAAGAGCATCACCCAAGACATAGACGTGTAGCCCGCTCAACTGCTCCAGCCGAGACCTCAGCGCCAGGCCTGCCCAGCCTGGTAGGATATCGGTCGCCGACACGATGCGCCCAGAGAAATCCACACAGCCGGGGCTCGCCACAGCCAAACCCACTACTACCAATTCACCATTTGGCCAGCTATGAGCTCTGTCACATAAAGTCCGCACTTCCTGGGCTACCAGATTGAGTACATGCTCACCACCCTGCGCGGCTTGCGTAGGTATGGAGTGCTGGGTGTCAGGCAGTATCACAGGTTTCGACTCATTGACTTCGACAAGAGCCGAAGCAATTTTAGTACCTCCAATATCGACCGCAACTACTACTCGATGAAGTTCGTCCATGTCTGCGGTGACTCCTTTGCTCACAACAGCTTGAACCACGCTTGCCTTCCTATCGACTACGTCCAAACCAGCAATAAGACTCACTGATCCAATGCACGGTGCTCACCGTGCAAATACTCCTGGTAACGGTCGAACAGATGTCTTGCCGACGGCCACATGGAGTGAGGCGACAAGAAGTGGGAGAATTCAAACGTAATTGCTTTGTCGACTATTCCCTCTGCCGAAGTTAACTTGTGCACCAGCTTGCGCCACTCAATCGGAGGGAATTTGATAGGCATATCGCGATCGAACGTCTCCACATTCGACCACAGGGAGAGACCGTATTTATCCGTCAGCTCCCGCATGGCACTCAGTGTCTCTGGCAGCTCAAGCTCGTATACCGTACCGTCCTGGAAAGCGGCTACATCAATAAGGCCCGAGTATGCCTTGAAAATCTCATCCCACTGGGTCACGATTTCCTTGAGCGACCGTGGCGAGGGCGCAGGCAGAGAGTATCCTAAGCTCATGTCATACCTGCCCAGCCAATACGGCGACGAGAGAATAGGCAGGTCCTGCGCCTGCCGGCAGAGTTTAGCAAGCGATGTATTGAGCTCAATAATGCGCTGACCCGAGTCGTAGGTCTCATGAGGTAGATACCAGCCAGCAAATGACTTGTGGGAACCATAGCGATGCCACACTTCGGGAATATAGTCGCGATTGACCTCTACTTCACCCTTCCAGTCGTTGCGATTCCAGTACACTCCAGAGTCGTACAGACCGAAGTAAAACTTGATGTTGCGCTCGTCGGCCAATCTCAAAAAGAGCTCGGGCATATCCATATACACCGGTATGGTCTTCACTTGAGCCGAGATAACCTTCGAGGGATGCGAGAGCCGAGGACCCCAACCCGAGCGGATGAGAATAACCGTGTCGATACCCGCTTCGACATAGGTGTCAAACTCCTGCGTCCACTCTTTGACTCCCCAGTTGTGACCTGCAATGTCTGCCGTCACCTCATCTAGGAATGTTCCGGTGATACGTAGCGGTTCTGTCATGAGAAACTCCCATATAAATAGAATTATTGATTACTGTGCTTTATTTCGGTAAAAAGATCCGGCAAGTATGATGTCTAAACTATTTGAGACCTCCCAACGAAGCGCCTTCAACAAAGTAGCGCTGGCCAATGAGGAAGATAATAAACGTCGGAATAGTGAACATTGTGCAGGCCGCCATGAGCGGAGCCCAGTCGGTACCGTGCGAGGAGAAGAACGAATACATACCCATGGAAATGGTGTAGAGGTCTTGATCGCGCAGGTAGATGAGCGGCCCCATAAAGTCGGTCCAAGTGCCCACGAATTGGAAGAGCCCTACTGTAATCAGTGCCGGCTTCGCCATCGGCATGACGATACGGAAGAGAATCCTAAACTCCCCTGCCCCATCCACACGGGCCGCCTCGATATATTCCATAGGAATGCCGAGGAAGAACTGGCGGAGCATGTAAATATAGAAGGAGGAGCCGAAGAACTGCGGGATAATGAGCGGCCAGAAGGTACCCACTAAGTTGAGCTGATCCCACATAATATAGACCGGTACCAGCGTGACCTGCGAGGGCAGCATCATCGTGGAAAGCACCAGCAGGAGCACTAGATTGCGCCCTCTCCAACGCAACTTCGAGAGCGAATAGGCCACAATCGGGCAGGTGAGCAACGTCGCGCCCACATTGAAAGCCACCAAAATAAGCGTATTACCGAAGTACTTCAGCAAGGGAGCCTGAGCGAAGGCAGCGCCATAGTTAGAGAAATCGAGCGTCTTGGGGAAGACCGACGCCCCTACTTCACGGGCTGGGGTCAACGAAGTCGCCACCATGACCACCAGTGGAATACCGAAGAGCAGAAGCACACCGACGATCCCCACCAAACTGAGGAACCGTGTGCGGTAGGAGCGCAAGCTCCGACTGTTCCAATCCTTGTGGTGCACGCCGGGCAGCTCTACCCGTTGTTTGCTGGTCTTGCTCGAGGGCGTTGAGCGGAACAACACCGTCCGAGGAACCGCCATACTTGATTTAGTGTGCAGCATCTTCATCTACACCTTTCGACAGTCGGAGAATAACGGCGGTGAGAATCAAAGCAATAATGAAGAGGATCCACGCCAGCGCCGAAGCATACCCCATCTTGAAGTAGGAGAACGCGTTCTGATACAGGTAGACCGCGTACGTGAGCCAGGTTTCATCTGGCCCTCCGGTAGACATGTTGAAACCACCCGAACCCAGTAAATATGGGATAGTGAAGTTCTGCAGACCTCCCAGCAAGCCCGCAATCAGCTGAAAGACCGTGACGGGTGCTATAGCCGGTAGCGTGACGTAACGAAAACGCCGCAGTACGCCGCAACCATCCAACGCCGCGGCCTCCATCAGCTCACGAGGCACATCACGCAGGGCAGCCAGATAAATCACCGTGGTGCCACCTACGGTCCACAAGGAGATCAAAATAACAGCGGGTCGTGTCCAAGCCGGATCGAGCAGCCAGTTGGGTGCCGGTATGCCTAGTTTGGTCAACACCACATTGATCAGGCCATACTTGCCATTGAACATCCAGCGCCACAGGTAGGCCACTACGGCGGAAGGAATGATGGCCGGGATGTACGAGAGAGCACGGGCGAGTCCTCGGGCCGGTGCCTCCTTCAGGTTCAGTATCAGGGCCACACCCAGTGCAAATGCGAGGCCCAGGGGCACGCCGATGAACGTCAGGTAAGCCGTGTTTTCCAGGGACTTATAAAAACGAGGATCGGCAAAAACCGATTGGTAGTTGTGCATACCCACCCATTTGGGCGCCGTCATGATATTGAAATCGGTAAACGAATAGTACAGCGACGCAATCATCGGTCCGATAGTAAACAGCACTAAACCGATGAGGAAAGGCATAGCGAAGCCCAAACCGTAGCGCCTCTCATTCTTGCTGCTCCCTTTTGGTTTGCCGGCCTTGCCTTGTCGGCCTTTCCGGGTAATCGCACTGGAGTTGCGCTGCGCCTGAGCGTTGTGGGCTACACCCGCTGAAATCTGTGCGTCTGACACGAATATCACACCTCCTCGTGTGAGACTCCGCAGGCTGCAAGATCACTGTTTGAACAGCTTGCGGAGTCGATCTAGAGCAAAATAGTTGATGGGACCATTCCACCCGTCTGTTTCCTATTGCTTGTAGGCTTTAGCCTTTTCCGCCACCGACTGCATAGCCTGCTCTGGGCTCGCCTGTCCGGCCTGAATCTGTGTAAAGGCCGCAGAGAGATCCTGCCCATATTGAGTGCTGAACTTAGTGGAATAACTCGGCACGGCTAACTTTGACTTAGCAGCCGCCAAGAACACGTCGAAGTTCGGCAGATCAGAATATGTTGTGTCGCTGAGTAACGAAGTACGTCCAGGCAAGTTAGCCAACGTATGTGTAAACTCAAGCATCGGCTTTTTGCCTAGGAAATACTTCATGAACTCCCAAGCTTCCTTGGGGTGAGCGGAGTTCTTCGGGATGAACAAGTTGGACAGGTCCAAACGTGTAGTGCCCTTGAGCTCTGGCTTATCTGCAGGATATGGCAGAGCTGCGGCCCCCCAGTTGAGCTTCGGTGCCAGGCGACGGATGAACGCCGACTGCCAGTTGCCGTCAATCAGAGTTGCGATTTGCCCGGTGTAGAAGGGGTATTGAGCCGTGCCGTACTCACCGAAACCCGACTGGAAGTCTTGCAGGTTTTTAGCACCGAACTTCTTGATTACATGCTCAACCCACCAGTTCAACGCCTCTATATTGCGTGGGTTGGTTGGTGAAGCCTTGCCGTCCTCGGTGTACCAACTGCCCCCGTAGGCCTGGACGAGCAGCTGCAGGTCCACCGAAGAGTTGGTGCCCAACCGCTCGACCTTGTCTCCGTTGAGCTTACTAACTGTGTCGATGACCTTAGCAAAATCGTCGAATGTCTCGGGAGGGTTGGTAATGCCGGCCTCTTTGAGCTCATCCTTGTTGTACAGCAACTGATAGATATTCGCTGCCACGGGTAGAGCGTAGAGCTTGGAATCAAAGGAATTATTTTTGATTGCGGCTGGAAGGAAGTCGGAAGTATCGTACTTGTCAGCTTTAATATAGTCGTCCAGCCCCAAGAGCACGCCGCTGTTTGCCCAATCGACAATCTGCGAATTGCCTGTGTTGGAAATATCAAACTGAGGGTTTTTGCCCTGCATCGACAGCACCTGTGCCTGCTGATCTGCAGACGAAGTTCCTTTGACTGATATCTTGCTCTGAGAAGCGTTGAAATCCTTGATGATCTTCTCAACGGCTTTCGCTTCGTCGCCCGTCCACAGGTACGAGAATCGTACGGTGACTTTTCCCTCCTTGTCTGTGCCGGTCGTGTTGGTAGGCCCAAAGCCAGCGCATCCTGCTAGGGAGACACTCGCCAAGGTAGCCACAGCAGCCACTGCTAGCTTCCTTGCTATATGGTGTACGTGTTTCATTGGTATATACCTTTCTTCGCTTTTTTCAACATCTTCGTTGGAGTCAATTTGTATCGTTTACTGACATTGCCGCCTTCGACCAGACGGAAGATTCATCAATCCTCTCTGACTACTACTTTGGCACCCTTGCCGGTTATACCTTATAAATGACCGGTCAGACGGCCTGAAAGCACGGAAACCTTAACCCTGCGATACACAGAGCAAGCACCACACTTTCAACCAACTGACTTTCCGTAACCATCAGTTTTTATGCTAGAGGGGTCGTCTATGGAATGCAATATTGGTATCTACCAATTATTTGTCTGCAACAATTGCGCTACGGAGTCGCTTCAGTCTCGCTTGACCGCATAATGAAGCATGTATTTATCTCCCCGATAGAGAGATGTGGTCGTCTCGATGCGTCTTCCCTTGGCATCAAAGGTTACGCGGACGATTTTCAAAGCCGGTGAATAGGGCGCTACTTGCAACAGCTTAACGTCACCTGGCTCAAGCACCACAGGAGAAACTACCTGATCTGCCCATACCGGCAGCAGTCCATATTTGTGATGCAGCACATCATAAAAGGAACCAGTGATATTCTGCTTCTCAATATCCGGTACATATTCAAGCGGGACGGTCACCTCTTCCAGGCACATAGGCTCGCCATCAGCCAAGCGCAGGCGTCGTAAGATGTACACGTCAGCCCCAGGCGAGACTTTGAGACGCCAAGAAGCCTCCCGATCTGCCTGCGCCCGCTCATGCAAAAGCACCCGGGAAGATGGAACCATGCCCCTCGCTCGAATATCTTCAGAAAACGAAGTGAGCTTCAGCGACTTTACAATTCCTGGCTCGACAGTATATGTACCGCCACCTTGCACCTTGTAGACAACGTTGTCTGCTTCGAGTTTTCCTATGGCCTTGCGAATCGTAACGCGACTAGCCTTGAACTCTTCGGCCAACTTGCGTTCAGGTGGAATCACCGAGTTTGAAGGGCGGCCCGCTATATATTTGCGATAAATAGCATCGCGTATCTTCATATATTTGGGCCGTGTATCTTCCTGGTCACGCCTGTCTTCATCATCGCTGAACGTTTGGTCATCCATAGGCCGATCAGAACCATACAAACCGCTCTTGCCCAAAAACAGCTCCTCAGCAGTTACCTTCATCTGTTCGCCCTCTTTCCCAGAACGGCGCCACACCGCCCACAGCCATGCGAAACAGTTTGGCGCTTATAACGCAGTTATAAAGGGATTGAGCTTTACAAGCATGAGACACTTATTCCACCTTAACTTCAGAGATCATCGTCCAAGCCCAGCCAGCCCCGTCACCTGGTAATAGAATCCGCACAGCAGTAACTTGATGGTAGCGCAAATCGGCAATGTCAAGACGGACTCCACCAGAACCGAATGACGTTTGTTCCCGGCGCCCCTGCACGTCCACCCACTGATCCGCAATTTTTACCTGAGCCGTGAACCTAGTGGGTGCCACAATCCCGTAGGACCCAGCATTGAGAGTATAGACAGAAATGGTATTAACATCTATCGGTTCAGCGGCATCAAATCGAAGTGCAACAGCTTCGTTTGCCGGCCAACCCGAGATCTCTTTCCAAGCAAAGTCATCAGTGTATCTTCCGTCCGTAAGACGTAGCCCATCGTCCGAATAATTGTCTAAATCACCTGGAGCTCGTGCTAACCGGTAGCTAAAATCGATGGGATTGCCAGCGCTATCGACAACTTGCAGTTCAGAGAGCATAGCCCAAGAATTCGTAGAGAACCCAATATTGATATAACGTGCCTCGACTGGGGTACCAGTGGCTTCGATATATCCATCTTGGTTTGTACATGTAATCTCGGTAGCTGTTAAACAAGAGATGCCAGGTACTGTTGGCGAAGATTCTCCTCCGACTGGCGCATGCTTTGCGATAACATGCGGAGCCGAAAAAGGCCAGCTCGCCAATAATGGAGACGTGCCCGTACCGCTACCCATCAGCGTAGGAGTATTTGAAAAAGTAGCTACAGGATTTAGCGGCCAATTGACAGCTGCATCACTTCCACCCTGTGTATAGACTTTTACGGCTCCTACCCGGTGTACACTACCTAAATCGATATTGATTACTGCTTTTCCCGGATTAGAGTTCCAGCCCACATTTCGCCCAGAAGACCAGCCTGCAGTCGATATTTCACCATCATGAAGCATATGAGAAGTCTTATCTGGATACGATGCAGGCTTAGGCTTACCTGACTCCACCACCGTATACGCGTTGGCTAGCCCGTTCTGAGTCACAGGATCGAGCGAACGATCGCCTACTATCCTCACAATCGGAGGCTTACTCACTGGGGAGCGCTGGGCCGTAGTCAGTATTAGCCCGATCGTCTGCTTACCGGAGTTGACTCGGGTATTATCAAAACTCACAACCACACCTTGGATGTCGTCTGCCAAGCTGTCACCCCTTGGCCTTGTGGCCCATGCCAGCTGTTTCCATCCACCGTTGGCAGTCTGAACTTGCAGTTGTACCTCGCCCTGCCAATACTGCTGGTGTTCAGCAAAATCAATGCGTATGCTATTGAACTTTTTCAGATCCACTTCGCGCGCAACGTACATTCTTTGATTGTCGCTCTGCCCGACTGATCGTTTCGCTTCCACAGCTTTGATGTCTACATCTGGAGAAGGGATGCGCTTGCCAGAGACGTAGTCAGCCAATGCATCATAGACTGAACGCTGCGATGGATTGCTGCTGGTCGTGATACCGCAAGTGCCAAAGCCCTCTCCCAAAAAAGCAGCAGATACTCCATCCTGGTAACCGTAGGTAGAACCGCTTGCTAGGTACTGCATAGCCATAACTTGTTCAGTTGCTAACCGGCTGCACCCGCGGAATTCAAGTTCAACCCCTAAACCGTATTTTTGAGCAGCCACTGCTGTTTCTTGCAACCTCGATGCGTTGACTTCACCACCATCCAGCGGTGAGCGGAAGGCATAGGAGGGCTGCATGATAGCAACGTCGAAACCATACTCTTTCCAAGACTGCCAGCCCAATCCTTTGTAATAGGGGATAAACAAATATTTAAGACCGCTGTTATGGACTCCTTGCGCATCGCTGGCAATTATGTGCTGCTCATAAGGAGGAACGTCTTCACGCATCCTGTATAAGCCCCACAGAACAAGATGTGCATAGTGCTTTTGGCTAAATCGTTGGCTCACTGTACTGGCAAACCACTGGGCCACAGCCTGCCGATCTTGGGCACTCGACAAATCGCGGTCAGAGCCGTTTACTTGGCCGAAAGAGTTGACGCTGGGATTCATCCACGGCATCATAACTATAATCGAGCGTCGAGATTGCTGAGGAGGTCCAGCATTTTGTGCAGCCAAGTCTGCTTGTTCGGCAGCTTTTTCAAAAGTATCAATAGGGCCACCCGTGCTAAACCACTGGTTGATAAGCGTCTGCCAATCCGACAATGTTGTTGCACCGTAATCAGTTTGTTTCCCATTGATCGTAAAACGCAATAGAACTGCCGCATCGAACATGGACGCTCTGGGAATGAGCTTACCTGTGTTATCAAGACGATTAAATAGAGGCAGAACTGCTCGCTCGTCCAACTGGTCATCAGCATATACCAGCGCCGCATGATGAAAGCCAACCGCCTCTGGCTTGGGGTACCCTGTCGATTGCTCGCTGGACATGCTTTGAGCCCTAGCGGGAGATATCGCAACAAGTAGACAGAAAGCAACAGATGTAAGGGCCACAGTGGAAAAAACAAATGATCGATAAGCTTTTCCCGACATAGTTACTCCTCAATGACGGTTTCGCGCTGTTTTGTTACTCACATCAGGGACATCATAGTTTCTGCTGCTCGCTTGGTGGTGTAACGACATTTGCACCAAAAGAGCAATATTCCTTATACAAATCAACACTCAAAGCATATACTGCAAAGAAAACAGAGCTCAATATTGGTCTATACCAATATTGAGCTCTACTCATTAATTTATCTATTACAAAGCAATATATAGCACTCGTCTATGCTGCCAACACACGGCAGCAAAACTACTGCTGAGTGCAGCGACGTTGGAATTTACTCGCCCAATGGTTGGGGGGGGGGTCACACTTCGGTAGGAATCGAACGAGGCGAGCTAGGGGCCAGATGACCTGTCATCAGAGTTAGAACCAGTGAAAGCTAGGATGGTGACACGAGAGACGACCGCAGAAGTGATGCCAGTCATTGTATCTTCTAAAGCCGCACATGCAGCCATTTGATCTGGTTCAATGCCCACAATAGTGGTTCAGAAGGTCGCGCATTCAAGCCGCGTTCGCCACCCCACCTTAAAGCTATGCCTCTGATTAAAAAGCAGGGGTTTTGTTATATGCGATCAAACGCCCCCAGCATCCTCATACGTGACCGTTGTAACCATGTGTGGCTCAAAATCGACAAATGACTTCACTCCCCAAAAAACGAGCGCCAGTAACACAAATGACAGAATGACCTACAAGCCCTTAGGGTCAGAGCCGTATACGAAGCCAAAGGCAATAACCAAACCGAGCAAAACCGTAATCAACAATAGCATAGTTGACATATATTCATATTTAGTGGAACCGCCTTCCTTATAGACCACATCAGGCTGGTCGGTTCAATGAATATTTTTACAATATTTAAAAAGATAAAAAGAGCGAAACATATTACTTACATTCGAGTTGGCCCACAGATATGCGGGTGATAGCATGGTTTTATCTGCCGGGGGTGTTCCCGGTACGTAGTTCATCAGAAACGAGGGGAATTTCGTCATTGAACTACATGTGTTCGGGAAGGGATTATGCATATTACGCTTCGGCATAAGTCCGCACGCGGCCGATCAACAACCATGGTTGGCGTTCTGCTGGCTATTATCCTGCCAGCCAGCCTGATCATGGGCGGCCTGGCCATGGCCGGCACAGCCTCCGGCGAATCCAGTGTGCCCGAGCCGACCAAGCTGGAACAGACGGCTGCAGGCCAACAGGCCGACCCATCAGCCAGTGCACCAATCCTGCCTGCCACCCCGGCCGGCCCCCAGTCGCCGCTGCCCTCACCCTCGCCCCTGAACACCGCATCCCCCCTCACCACATCCCAGCCCGCGCCCAAGAAGCCCGGCGACACCGGCATCCAAAGCAAGACGGCCGACAGCCAGCCCCAGACACGCGCAGCCTACACCGTCGCCTTCAACGACCCCGACGGCAGAACCAGAACGCCCTCCCAGAGCGTCCCCAGCGGCGGACAAGCCTCCAGGCCCAAGGACCCGGCCAGGGACGGCTACCTGTTCAACGGATGGTTCACCGGCAACACCGCCTACGACTTCACCCAGCCCGTCACCGGCAACATCACCCTGACCGCCAAATGGACCAGGATAACCAGCTCCTGGAGCCTCAAACCCGCCTCCGGGCCAGCAGAAGGAGGCACCCGGATCACCCTGACCACGCCCACCACATCCGACATACGCTTCAGCCACATCGAAACAGGATTAAACCTGTCCCTGGCCATGGGCTCCGACGGCAACCTCTACAGCTGGGGAAGCACAAGCGGTTTGGGACGCGACTTCGACTTAATCACAACGCCAGCCGACCGGCCAGGCATCGTCACGCCGCCTGAAGAAAGCGTCCGCTTCACCCAGTTCAGCGCAGGACTAAGTTTCTCCCTGGCCTTGGGCTCGGACGGCAACCTCTACAGCGTGGGATACAACAGCTCCGGACAGCTGGGCGACGGCACCACTACTTCTTCTTCTGGCGCGCTAAGAAAGGTGATCATGCCGGCAGACGGCACGAAATTCACCCGGATCAGCGCAGGATTTACACATTCCTTGGCCATCGGCTCGGACGGCAACCTCTACAGCTGGGGAGACAACAGCTCCGGACAACTGGGCAACGGCACCACCGATTCCCTTGGCACGCCGAGCAAGGTGAGCCTGCCGACAGGGGTCCCAAAATTCACCCAGATCAGCGCAGGCACTAATCACTCCCTGGCCCTGGGATCGGACGGCAACCTCTACAGCTGGGGATACAACTACCATGGTGAGCTGGGTAACGGCAATAGCGGTTCTGTTGTACCACTGCCCACGCCGAGCAAAAGGATCATGCCGACAGACGGCACGAAATTCACCCAGATCAGCACAGGATACAATCATTCCCTGGCCCTGGGATCGGACGGCAACCTCTACAGCTGGGGAGACAACGCCTATGGACAGCTGGGACGCAGCATCAGCGGGGTGAACGACGGCACGCCGCGCAAAGTGAACCTGCCTGCAGGCGTCAGCCGATTCACCCAGGTCATCGCAGGCGGCTATCATTCCCTGGCCCTGGGATCGGACGGCAACCTCTACAGCTGGGGAGACAACAGCAAGGGCCAGCTGGGACGCGTCACCAGCGGCACGCAAGACGGCACGCCAGGCAAAGTGGCCATGCCGACGGGCGTCACAATCACCCAAGCCAGCGCGCCAGGCACCATTAGTGGGGATTTCTCCCTGGCCCTGGGATCGGACGGCAACCTCTACAGCTGGGGAGACGCCACCTACGGCCGGCTGGGACGCAACACCAGCGGGAAATTCGACGGCAATCCCGGCATGGTCGACTTCCCTGCGAAGCCGAAGCCGACCGGTGTCAAGTTCGGCGATACGCCTGGCATGAGCCTAGCCGATAACAAGGGCGGCACCTGGAGCGTGATCACGCCCCCACATGCAGGAGGCAAGACGGACGTGGCCGTCTCCTGGAGCAGGAACGGCCAGCAGCCCGACGCGCACCTGGACTACACCTACATCAGCTCCTACACGGTCGCCTTCGACAGCGCCGGCGGCAAGCCGGCCCCAGGCCAGCAGCAGATCACCGAAGGCCGGCAGGCCACACGCCCGACCATCAGCCCGGCCAGGGACGGCTTCCTGTTTGATGGCTGGTTCCTCAAGGACGCCAAGGGTGAATCCAGGGTGGCGTATGATTTCAGCCAGCCGGTCACCGCTGACATCACCCTGGTCGCGCATTGGAGCCCTGCAGACACCGGCGGCTGGTCGATCAGCCCGAGCAAGGGCAATGTGCTGGGCGGCCAGCAGGCGACCATCACCCCGCCCAAGCTGAGCCGCGGCATCCGCTTCAACCAGATCAGCGCCGGCGGCTACCCGTCCGGGTACTTCCAAGGCTTCTCCGTGGGTGTGGCCAGTGACGGGAACGCCTACGCCTGGGGCGACAACGACCGCGGCCAGCTGGGCCAGGATCCAGACAAGACGCCTACGCAGAAGACGCCGACCATGGTTCCTCTGCCGGACGGCGTGGCCTCCGGGTTCACCTACACGCAGGTCGCGGCAGGCGCGGCTCACGTGCTGGCCGTCGGCAGCGACGGCATCGTCTACAGCTGGGGGGCCAACAACCGCGGTCAGCTGGGCGACGGCACCACCAGCGACCGTTCCAAGCCGTTGCCTGTCAAGGGCGCGGACGGCCAGCCCTTCAAGGCCGTCCAGGTGAGCGCCGGCTACGCCGACTCGGCGGCCATCAGCCCGGATGGGCGCGTCTACACCTGGGGCAGCGAGGCAAACAACTACTTAACATACAGCACGTCCAAATTGACGCCCACCTTGGCCAAGGATCCCAATGGCTCCGGCCAGGGGCTGCAGGCGGTGCGAGTAAGCCTGGGCTGGAGCTTCGTCATGGCCATGGACGCGGACGGCAACCTCTACACGTGGGGGTACAACGAGTACGGGCAGTTCGGCAACGGCACAGCCACGGGAGCCGGCAGCACCATGTACGCCGCCGACCCGGCACGCGTGCCCGACCCCAAGGACACGAGCAAGGCCTTCAAAGCCACGCAGATCAGCGCCGGAGGCTTCCACGCCCTAGCCATCGGCCAGGACGGCACCCTCTGGGCCTGGGGGGACAACGACTTCGAGCAGCTGGGCGACGGGTCGACAACCAGCAGGCCCAGACCCAGACAGATCCAGGATCCCGCAAGCCCCGGCCAGGCATTCCAAGTCGCGCAGATCAGCACCGGTTGGCTCCACTCTCTGGCCGTCGACCGGAACGGCACAGCCTGGGCATGGGGCGACAACTCCCACAGGCAGCTGGGCGACAACACCACCAGCAACCGGTACACCCCCACACGCGTATTGCCGCCCGCAGGCCAGGGGAGCGCCGGCACCGGGCTCGCAGCCGCACGAATCAACGGAGGATACTATCATTCCATGGCCATAGGGCGTGACGGCAACGCCTACGCGTGGGGCGACAACCAGTACGGCCAGCTCGGCAACGGGAGTCTGACGCAGAGCGGCACGCCGACCCTGGTGGCCCTCAACTCGTTGCTGATCACCGGCGTCAAGTTCGACAAGACAGCGGTCGGATCCCTGCAACAGCACCCTGACGGATCCGTCTCTTTTGCCACGCCTGCTCATAATCCAGGACAGGCCGACGTGATTGTGGACTGGAGCCTGGGTGGCGCCGGCCAGGCCCAGGCGCACCTGGCCTACACCTACGAAGGCACCCTGCCCCTGACGGGAGGCAACGGCAGCATGATCCTCCTGCTCGCCGCCGGGCTGCTCGCCACGGCCGGCGTAGCCGCGGCCGGACGCCACCGGCGGGAAACCCGCAGCCTGCGCGTCTAGAATCTTTATCCGAGTAAGCAGCCGGGCCGCATCCCAAGACGGCCCGGCCAACCAGGGTGGCCCCGCCAATCCCCCAACACAACGGAGCCACCCCACAATCCTATGAACAGCAGGCCCTGAAACAATAGAACTGGTCATCTCACTAGACACAGATGTTTTCCAAGACCCCTTCAGTGAATGGGGAGGAAAAAAAACGAGAGGCTATGGGATGGTTGAATTCGATACCGTGGCCGGTCGCCAGTTTCTCTGGTGATAAGGTGCTGTCCTTTGGCCAAACGTATCCTACGTTACACTTCGCCAGTATTGATTCGATCGCCATGATCGAACATGTTTTGCCAATAAAACAATTAACGAATCCTGAAAAGATAATTACTTAGGCGTAGAGCTAAGCCTAACCGCGTGTGAATTATTACGAGACTAAATTAAACAACTCCTTGTAGCTGTAATAAACTAAACCATCGGTATCCGAATAGGATGCCGTTTAAGATCATCTGTTACTTATAACTTTCCCAAAACTGTATTTGCATTCCTGTTATTGCCGACTGATATGACCTGTTCTTGTTTGGTATCAGTCCTGGTCGTATCTGGAAAGCTCGATCAGATTCCTGTCAGGATCCCTGACGTATACCGAGGTAATAGCCCCAAGCGCGCCAGTCCTGCTGACCGGACCACAATAGTCCACATGACGCTTACGAAGCGCGGCAACCACATCATCCAACGAATCCCGAACAAGCAGACACAAGTCAGCCAAGCCGGGCACAGGCCTGTCCACCTTGAAGTCAATCTTCATGGCCGGCCTTACGGAGGTTGATCTTTGCGCGCAGGTCGCATCGATCAGTCGGTTGATGGCATCGAGGGTCGATGCCCCCATGCAGCCATTCATCCAGATCATCTATCTGGTAGACCCCGTTAACGGCCGCCGGCACCAACCAGGCAGAGACAGCATCCATAGTCGGATACGCTGCAATGAACCCAGCTCTTTTTGCAGGACATTCTTCTCTTCAAGCTATTGGTGCTTCACCCATAAGGGTCAATATCGGAATGGTATGAATCTGGTGCCGGTCAATGCCACTTTTATGAGAAAAAGACACATACACTAGCCTCAACGGATGTTGCTTCCTGAAAACGGGCAGGCTTCCAGATGACCTGCCACAAGCAATGGGGAAGAACAAGCCTGGAGGGTCAGATGAGCAACAATCGAAACGAACGTGCGAATAAGAACCAAGGCAGGCATGAAAGTCCCGAACAATCACCAATGAACGACAAGGACCGCATGCCAAGACCAGTGGAGAACGCGAACGACAGAAGAGAAAGCCAAGCGGAAAATGCCCCCATGCCGAAGAAGGAAGGCGGGGATTCATCCAGCAAGGACGCTGCCCACGGCAGACCTGGAGCACAAAATAAGCAGGACCAGGCCCTAACCGCCGACCGCTCGCAGGCCGGCCAGGTAGACAGAGAGCATGATGGCTCCTCCCATGACGACAAGCCAAGCCAACCCGGTAAGCCTGTTGCAAAGGATATGCCCGGACCTGTCGATAAACCGTCTCAACCAACCAAGGAAGGCAAGCCCGCCAAACCGCGCAAGGCCAAAAACCACGATTCCTTCTATCTAGGCCTTGCCTCGGCAGTCCTGGTTGCAGCTCTGGGCCTCAGCCTGAGCACCATGCCGATCTTCTTCTCCCTGCCTCTTGCCGCCGTTCTCTTCGGAATCGGCATCTGGCTCCTCTCCTATGCCAGCTTCAAGTCTCCCGGCAAACCGGAGGGAGAGGGAACAGATGCAGACAGGCACACCAGGACGGTAGTTGTAGCGACGGTCCTTCTGGTTCTGCAGACCTTCATCATGGATGTGTTCATCTTCACCCGTATGGGAACCGTCGGCAAACATCAGAACGCCATCGTCATCGCCTGGATCATCGCCAGCATGATCGAGACCCTGGCTGCCTTCGCCCTTATCTACCATCACAATCCCTTGCAGTCCAAGCCCAAGGACCCTGCGGCGAACGAAAAACTCGAGGGGAATGAATAAAGCACTGCAGCGAACATGGATCTGAAACGACATAGCAGACCGGAAAGGCCGGCTGGCCGACCGTGGATGTGAAATTGCCTTCCCACAGCATTCCGTAGCCAAGGCCTTCCGCCTCAGGGTGCCACTCATCATTCTTGAAGATGTGTGGCACCCTTTACTTGATCATCTCCCCTACTGCAGCTTGACATGGATGGCAAGGTCCTGCACTTTGCCGGCCGGTTCACAAAAATCCGCATCAAAACCGCGAAATCGCTTCAAGCAATCCATGAGCTACATGGACACAACCGGGCGAGCATGGCCCTTTGCTCTTTTTATTTCTCATCCTCTTCGGCAAGACACCATGCAAACTATCTTGAGCTTAGTCTCTTCTCAGCTGTTACTTAGTCACTTACAAATTGTGTTGACCTGCCAACAGTAAAGACCAGCAACTAGAATCATTGATGAAATTACTCACACACAGTTGTGTTTGGAAAAGGAAAGACATGAGTGGACCAGAACAAACCCACGTAGCCTTCGGGGTCCTCAAAGAGACTGACGATGAAGAGTCCCGAGTGGCCCTAACGCCTGACATCGTGACCCGGCTGACCAGGCAGGGCATTACCTGCCTATTGGAGTCCGGAGCCGGGGCTCGAGCCGGCTTCCGAGATGAGGACTACCGGCGGACGGGAGCAACAGTCACCGACAGGAATACCGTCCTATCCAAGTCACAAGTTCTGGGCTTCGTCAACAGACCAAATGAATCCTTGCTGAAGGGGATCCCAGCCGGAACATGGATCATCGGCATGCTGGGGTCCCTGAGCGACAAGGACTACATCAAATCCCTGGAAGCGTCCGGGCTTACAGGGATCGCTATGGAGCGACTCCCCCGACAGGTCAGCTCGGCCCAGTCCATGGACGAGATGACCTCGCAGAACTCGGTCATGGGATACAAGGCGGCTCTGGTGGCTGCCAATGCCTATGGCTCCTTCTTCCCCATGATGACCACTGCCGCAGGAACCATCCGACCAGCCAATGTCCTGGTCTTGGGTGCCGGCATCGCAGGTCTGCAGGCCATCGGGACCGCAAAACGCTTGGGAGCCGTGGTCACCGCCTATGATGTCAGACCCGCTTCCAGGCAGGAGGTGGAATCCTTGGGAGCCAAGTTCCTCGACCTGGGACTGGACTTCTCCAAGGGGCAGGGCCAGGGCGGCTATGCGCGCCAGCTGACCGATCAGGAGCAGGCCCAGCAGCAGGCTGCGGTGGATGCCAAAGCGGCAGGCTTCGATGTGGTCATCACCACAGCCAAGGTTCCAGGCGGAAAGCCTCCTCGCCTCCTCAGCGCCAAGGGCGTGGCCAACCTGCATCCCGGAGCTGTGGTCGTGGACTGCGCTGCCAGCGACCTAGGCGGCAATGTCGAGGGATCACAGGTGGGAACCAGGACCACCGACAAGGGAGTCATCATGATCGGGGCCCCATACCTGGCCAGCGGCGTAGCCACGACGGCATCGAATCTTCTGTCCAGAAATGTGGCGGACGTGCTGGTGCATTTCCTTCGTGACGGTGCGCTCAGCATCAAAACGGACGACGAGATCGATCAAGCACTTGTTGTGTCAGGAGCAACCAAATCCAGCGCGCATGGAAGCGCGGATGCTCCGGATGTTGAAAAGACCGAAGAGAAAGGTCAGGAGCAATGAATTCTTTGGTCATAGCAATTACGCTCTTCATTCTGGCCCTGCTGATCGGCGTGGAGGTGATCGGCAAGGTTCCGGCCACGCTTCACACACCGCTCATGTCGGGCGCCAACTCCATTCATGGCATTGTGATCGTCGGTGTGATCATCATCGCGGCAGAGTCTCACTCCCCGCTTTCCTACATACTTATATTCCTGGCTGCCGTCCTTGGCGCCATGAATGTAGTGGGCGGCTACGTGGTGACCGACAGAATGCTGGAGATGTTCAAGTCCTCCAAACCCGACACGGGGAAGAGTAAGACCAGTCAGGACGAACAGGCTTCGACCGTTACGACCCAGACCGCTAAGAACGAGGGAGCCGAGAAGTGAACACCCTCGACATCATCACCTGGTTCGTCTATCTCCTTTCCTCAGTCATGTTCGTCATGGGCCTGCACTACATGAACTCCCCCAAAACCGCCCGTACAGGCAATAGGATTTCTGCGGTAGGCATGGTCATCGCCGTTGCCATGGCTTTCATTCACCTGTTCGCCACGGGTTTCACATCTTCCCTGGCCATCGTTCTGCTCGTGCTCGGCATTCTGATTGGAGCCGCTGCAGGGGTCTACTCGGCCAAGAAGGTGAAAATGACGGACATGCCTCAGCTGGTTTCCGTCTTCAACACGGTCGGCGGCGGCGCTGCAGCCCTGGTCGCTCTGAACGACATACTGACTTCCGAGGGCACCCCGACTCTGGTGGTGCTGATCACCGCCGGCCTGGGCGTAGTCATCGGTTCCATCACCTTCACCGGCTCCCTGGTCGCTGCCGGCAAACTCCAGGGCATCGGCCTGATCAAAAACATGAAGCTGCCGGCCAAGGCCGTCTGGAATGTGCTCTTCGCCCTGTTGACGGTCCTCAGCCTGGTCATGCTCTGCCTGAATCCGGGCAATCGGACCCTATGGGCCCTCCTCACGGCCATATTCGCCCTAGGTTACGGACTTGTCTTCGTCATTCCCATCGGCGGCGCCGACATGCCCGTGGTCATCTCCGTCTTGAATGCCTGCACTGGTACAGCTGTGGCCATGAACGGCCTGGCCATCAATAACGTGGCTCTGATCGTGGCAGGGGCTTTGGTCGGCGCAGCAGGTGCCACCCTATCCGTCCTGATGGCCCAGGCCATGAACAGGCCGCTCCTGAGCGTGCTGGCCGGCGGGTTCGGCGGTTCCTCTGTCAGCGCCAGCCAGGATCAGGGTGCCCAGGGGACCATGAAGGAGACCACGCCCGACGATGTGGCTGTCCAGCTGGTCTACGCCGACAAGGTCATCTTCGTCCCCGGCTTTGGTCTGGCCCAGGCCCAGGCCCAACGCGAACTGGCCGACCTGGGCGAACTGCTCAAGAGCCGTGGCGTGGAGGTCTCCTATGCCATCCATCCCGTGGCCGGCCGCATGCCCGGACATATGAACGTCCTCTTGGCCGAAGCCAACGTCCCCTATGAGGAATTGATTGACCTAGACGACATCAATCCCCAGTTCCCCTCAGCCAATGTCGCCCTGGTGGTCGGTGCCAATGACGTGACCAACCCGGCTGCACGCCGGCCGGGGACTGCAGTCTCAGGCATGCCCATCCTGGACGTTGACAAGGCCCAGCATGTTGTCGTCCTCAAGCGAGGCAGAGGCAAGGGGTACGCCGGTATTGAGAACGAGCTCTACTTCAACCCAAATACGCAGATGCTCTTCAATGACGCCAAGGTCAGCCTTCAGGCGATCATTGCATCGGTCAAGGAACTCATCGCCTGAGCATATGCTGTAGTGAGAACCATGGCTCCGGATCGGCTTGACTGGTCCGGAGCCAATTATCATCGAACAGGAAGGACCCACATGCTGTCATTCGTCAACGACTATTCCGAGGGCGCACATCCCGCAGTCCTGCAGCGGCTGATCGACACCAACATGGAGCACCTTCCCGGGTACGGCAAGGATCGGTACTGCTCCTCCGCTGCTCAGAAAATTGCCCAAGCTTGTGGCTGCCCCCAGGCCCAGGTCTATTTCATGGCCGGAGGAACCCAGACCAACCAGGTCGTCACTTCCTGCCTGCTGAAGTCATATCAAGGAGTGGTCGCTGCGGATACTGGCCATGTCAATGTCCATGAGGCCGGCGCCATCGAAGCCGTAGGTCACAAGGTTCTGACAATTCGCGGCGAACAGGGCAAGATTCGCGCAGAGGACCTTAACGCTTTTCTGGAAGGCTTCTATGCCGACGGAAACCATGAGCAGATGGTCTTCCCCGGCATGGTCTACATCTCACATCCCACCGAGTATGGGACCCTCTACACTCGACAGGAGCTGGAAGACCTCTCGCAGACCTGTCGGGAATACAAGATTCCCCTCTATCTGGACGGGGCCAGGCTGGGATACGGACTGGTGGCTCCCGGAACCGACGTCGATCTGACGGACATAGCCCGTCTCTGCGACGTTTTCTACATCGGCGGAACCAAGGTCGGCGCACTCTGCGGTGAAGCGGTGGTCTTCCCCAGAGGGAATGCCCCCGAGCATTTCAGCACCATGATCAAAAGAAGAGGTGCCCTTCTTGCCAAGGGAAGACTCCTGGGAGTGCAGTTCGATGCCCTCTTTACCGATGACCTCTATTCACGAATCAGCCGCAACGCCATCCAGACGGCAGCGATGATCAAAAAGGCCCTGCAGGAGAAGGGGTATCAGATTGTCATGGACTCCCCCACCAACCAGACCTTCGTCCGCCTGGACAATGAACGCATGGAGGAGCTGTCCAAGCAGGTCGCCTTCGACTTCTGGGAACGCAGCGATGCCACCCACACCGTGATCCGGCTGGCCACCTCCTGGGCGACGACAGTCGAGGACACCCAAGCCCTGATCAATCTGCTGTAAAAGTCGCTCACGCTAAACGAAGGCAAGACAAGAATCATCCTGCCGCCCCTCCCCTACCGGTCATCCTTGGGGGAGGGGCGTTTATGCATATGAACATTGCCAATCCCACTTTGTCGGACATATCACACCCTTTCAAGGTGAGTACATAGTTATCTTTCGTTAAGATTTTTATTGCATCGATGTAGATGCGCACACCCCGTCCTGAGCATAGGGGCGCGAATGATTCAACGATGAAAGGAAGCTTATGAAAGCTGTTGTTTTCGAAAAATTCAATACATTCCCCACCCTCAAGGAAGTGCCGGAGCCGACACCTGGGAGCGGCGAGGTTCTGCTCAAGGTGGCCGGGGCAGGTTGCTGCCATTCCGACGTCTCCGTCTTCCAGGACTACACCCCAGAAACCGGCAGCCACACCAAGCCGCCATTCATTCTGGGACATGAGACCACTGGTTGGGTCGAAGAGGTAGGACCCGATGTCACGGGCTTCAAGAAAGGCGATGCCTACATCGTCTATGGACCCACCGGATGCGGCCACTGCCCTCACTGCGTGGCCGGCCAGGAGAACTACTGCTCCAGCGCCGCCACCAATAAATCCCTGGCGCTGGGACTGGGGCGTGACGGCGGCATGGCTGAATACATGACCGTTCCGGCCCGCAACCTGGTACCGCTGGGCGATGCAGATCCAATCGGCGCTGCACCCCTGGCTGACGCTGCCCTGACTCCTTACCATGCCATCCGGGCTGCCATGCCTCACCTGAACGGCGGCGGAAAGTACGCTCTGGTCATTGGCCTGGGTGGACTGGGCCAGATCGCCATTCAGATTCTTCACGCCCTGACCGGCGCCACCGTGATCGCCACCGATACCAAGCCAGAGGCCCTGGCCAAGGCTGAGGCCAAGGGTGCCATCCCCGTGGTCAGCGACGAGCACCAGGTGGAGAACATCAGGAAGATCACCCACGGGGAGGGCGTGGACGCCGCCTTCGATTTCGTGGGTGTGGCCCCGACCATTGCTGCCGCACAGGCTTCGGGCGGCCCGGGATCCCGGGTGACCGTGGTCGGCATCGCCGGCGGCAAGGCGGAATACGACTGGTACTCCAAGCCCTGGGAGCAGGAGCTGCTTGGTGTTTACTGGGGTTCCATCCCTGAGCTCTACGATGTGGCCAACATGTATCGCAACGGCCAGATCGAGACCGAGATCGAAACCTACTCACTGGACAATGCCCTGGATGCCTACCACAAGCTGGTCGACAACAAGCTGTCGGCCAGGGCTGTTATAGTGCCCCACACCAAGGCCTGATTTTCCCTTAAATGTAGACGAAGAAGCGACTCATCTGTCGGCCGGATTTAAGCACAATCAGATTTAGGTGCTGTCAGATTCATGTGCTGACCCCATTCTCCGCCTACATGCGCTGATGGCCGGTCACGGTCTTGTCGTGAAGACCGTGACCGGCCACAGCATCTTACCAAGCTCCCTCAAGCCTACGTTATTTACAGTTCCTTCGATTGCGGAGCATCACCCAACAACAAGTGGACCAGGAAAATACCGTCGGCAGATTCCAGCCTCATGGAGCCGCTGAGCGAATCCACCAGGGAATCAACGATGCTCAGACCCAGACCTGTGCTTCTGATCTTGGTACGTGACTGGTCATCGGTCTGGAACCGTTCCATGAGCCTGTCCACATCGACTGCTTCGCCCGTAGTTTTGTTGCCGAAGTCCAAATGAATTCGTCCATCTTCACTCTTGTGCAGGTCCACCCAGGCTGATTCCTCCGCATACTTGAGCCAGTTGCCGATCAGGTTCTGAATTATTCGACTCATCATGATCTGATCCGTCGTAATTTCCACACCAGTTTGAATTCTGGGCTCCACCGTGACGGACCGCGCGGTCAGAGAATCGAAGGCATTGAAGAGCTCCTGCTGAACCAATGCCGATAGGTTCACCCTGGTCAGATCCAGGCTCACGCTCTTCTCCTGTATCAGATTGAAATCCATCAGGTAATGCAGATAGTGATCCACCGATTGCAGGTTGTTGAGGATCTTACCCAATTGCTCCTGATCAGCCGATCCCTCCTTGAGCAGCTGGGCGTATCCCCTGGCCACGGTCAGCGGGGTCTTGATGTCATGGGTTAGGTTGGTCAGCATCTGCCGGACTTGCTTGTTCTGCTCAGCCTGGGTGATCTGCAGCCGCCTGGTCTTGTTCAGAACGGCATTGATCCTATCCGCCAGAGTGCGGATGAGCCCGATATTGGACCCAGTGGTTACCAAGGCGTTAGTGTCGGCATGGTTGATGAAGTCCAGATCGTCACTGATCCGTTTGAGGTCGACAATCAGCATTATCAGGCCAATCGCCAGGGCGAGGGCGACAAGACCCAAAACAAGTGCGGCCACCTTCACGGATTCACCTCCGACGACCCTTATTCATCGTTCTTTCTTCCATCCGAATTCAGACCAGGCGAACGCCGATGCCCCAGACTGACACGATGTAGCGCTGACTGCCGGCGTATCTGTTCAGACTGGTCCGCAAGGTGCTCAGGTGCACATTGAGAGTATTCTCGGCATTGATGTATGGCTGGTTCCAAACCTGCCTGTAGAGGTCCTCCTTCTCGAAGACCCGATGTGGATGGTCCATCAGAAGCTCAAGGATGGCGAATTCCTTGCGTGCCAGTTCGACCCTGTGCCCATCAACGCTGACCGTGTGCTCCATCCGGTCCAGCTCGATCCCCTGAAAACAAATCTTGGCGTCGGATTCACCTGCTGCATCCGCATCGGATTTCAGTGCCCCGGATTGGCGCAGCTGGACCTGGACACGAGCGCGGAGCTCGTCAATGTCGAAAGGCTTGGTCACATAATCATTGGCGCCCTGCTCCAGGAGGCTGACGGTTCTGGTCTTATCCTGAATGGCCGTGAGGATGATGACCGGCACCGACGACATATGCCGAATGGCCTTGAGGACGCTGTCCCCGGTAACTACAGGGAGCATCAGATCCAGAAGGATCAGGTCGGGTTCCTCCTGCTGAAAGCGGGCCAAGGCCTGGGCGCCCGTCGTCGCCTGGATAATCCTGTAGGTCTCGCCCAGCACATCCTTGAGCAGGGACTGGATGTCCTCCTGATCCTCCACGACCAGAATCGTCGGCATACTGTCTTCCTTTCGCAGGTCACTCTCATGTTACTGAAGCCACCTAACGAGGCCGGTCTCGCCCCAAACGGATTTATGCAATTCTTAATGATTTCTTAGCCATGCAATTAAGAAAGGCACTTTAGATTCTCTGATAGCGACATAGAGAAAGGAACCCCATGGACGATACCATTCTGGATATCAGCCATGCCAGCAAACGGTTCGGACGCTTTCAGGCACTGGACGATGTCAGCCTTTCCATAAACAAGGGCGAGGTCTACGGGCTGATTGGTGAGAACGGCGCCGGCAAAACCACTCTTATGCGTCTGATCACCGGGCTCTCCCCCATCCAGGAGGGAACCATAAGGCTGATGGGGCACACAATTGGCAAGGACAGCCGGATACTAAGCAGAATAGGCTCGATCATTGAGGCTCCGGCCGCCTTTAAAAAACTCACCGTCAGCCAGAACATGGAACTGACAGCCATCCAGCACGGGCTGACCGACGACAAGGCCATCGCTCAGACCATCGACTTCGTCGGCCTGAACGAAAAGGCCAAGACTCGTGCCGGTCACCTCTCTCTGGGCCAGCGTCAGCGCCTGGGGTTGGCCATGGCCATCCTCACCCGACCCGATTTCCTGATTCTGGACGAACCCATCAACGGCCTGGACCCGGGAGGAATCATGGAATTCAGAACACTCCTGGACAGGCTCAACAAGGAGCGCCGGACGACCATCCTCATCTCCAGTCACATTCTGAGCGAACTCTATCTGGTCTCCTCCCGGTTCGGGTTCATCAGCCACGGTCGCCTGATCAAGGAAGTAAACAAGGATGAACTGGACCGGATCAATCAAAATGGACTGTTGATAGACGTGGACCAGAGCTCCAGGGCCGCTATGATCCTGGATCGCCGGGGAATCGGCCCCTTCCAAGTCCTTGACGACCATCAGATTCTGATCAGGCAGGAGAACCTGGAGCCGGGCCCCATCAACAGACTTCTGGTTCAGGAAGGCATCCTGGTCAATCAAATCAGCCAGCAGAAGGGATCGTTGGAGGAATATTTCACAGATCTGCTCAACAAGGATTCTCAAGAGTCGAGGAAACAATGATTAACCAGATCAGGGCCGACTTTTACAGGCAGCGACGTTCCATCGGCATGCTGATTCTGCTCATTGCCACTATGGCACTCGGCATAGTGACCACATGGCGCAAGAGCACTATGGGAATCACCACCGGAGGCGAAGAATACGCTCATAAACTGTCGGAAATCGCAGGGCAAAGCTGGACCATTAGGACAGGCCTGCAAGCAGGTGTCGCCTCCGCCTCGTCTCTAATCTACTTTTACATCGCGGTCTTCGTCATTGTCATTGGTGCGGAATACAGCCAGCACACTCTGAAGAACACGCTGACATCGGGCATCTCGCGCATACAGTTCATCCTCGGCAAGTACGCAACTATCCTGATCGACATCATCCTCCTAACCCTGTGCTACTTCATCACCATCCTGATCACCGGACTGGCCCTAGGAAGGAAGCCTGGAGCCGGTTGGGGCATCCTATGCAAGGATGTGGCAGTCATGACCCTATCGGTCAGCTTCTGCATCTCCGTCATCATCAGCCTAGGCATTATCCTCTTGATCCTTACCAAATCCCTGGTCATCCCAGCGGTGGTGATCGTGATATGGCCCATGCTGATCGGCCTCGTGGAGTATGCCTTTAAATTGAACTGGCTGAAATACCTCGACTTCGTCGGGTTCGGCGAACAGATCATCCTTAACACTCTGAAGGCCGATCAGGCCTGGATCTACGCCGGAGTATCCGCAGGCGTGGTCCTGGTGGCCATCTTCGGATCGGCTCTGATCATATCCAAGCAGGAGATCTAAGCCAGGTCAAGCCTATACCCGGCCCGGCTCCTGATCGCTGACGGCCTGCACGGCCATATGGGCAAAGGCCTTGACGGAGGCATCCAGTGAGTAATGTTCCTTGGTATGTTCGGCATAGCGACTGGACCAGACTGCAAGGGCATCAGGATGGTCTACCCACCAGTCGATTTGCGAAGCTAGCGCCTGAGCCTTGCCGACCGGGAAGAGCGAATGCTGCGTCAAGGCGAAATGACCGGCGGCGCTCAGGATGGATCGGGCGATAACCGGGACTGCGCCGCAGGCCATCCCCTCCAGGACGCTGACCGATTCCAGATCCGCTATTGATGGATGAACCAGCAGGTCGGCCTGCCTGAGCAGATCGGGCATGGTCGCGTTCTGATGGAATCCAATAGAGACCTGCATGCCGTCCAGCTGCCGGGCGGCTTCTGCCTTCAGTCGGTGCTCCATAGGTCCTGTACCAGCTATGGTCAGACGGATCCTGCGTCTGTTCCTGCACAGAGCCAAGGCACGGATCAAAGTCAGATGGTCCTTTTCCCGGGCCAGCCTGCCAGAGGCCACGACTTGGATCAGCCGACGGGATCGCTGCCGCTCATATCGGTCCCGCTCATATCGGTCACCAGGGTTGAACCTGGGCTGGTACCCGTTGGATATGACGTGCAGGCAGGCCTTGTACCCATGCGAGCGCAGCAGGTCGGCCGTCAGCTGGGTGGGAACGTGGATGTGCCTGACATGGTCGTAGAGCCAGAACCGAAACAGCCTGTAAATGGCCGCATCCACCCCGGGCAGGTAGCGCAATGGGCCAGAGGAATAGGTGATGTTCTCAGGCTGAATGTGAAAGCCGGCTGTCACCGGTATGCCCATGGATCTAGCTTGGGACAGGGCGGCGCGGCCGAAGGCGAAAGGTTCGTAAATATGAACCAGATCCACACCGGCAAAGGCTCTTCGGAAGAGATCCGGATCAGCACAAGCGAAGCTCATCTGTTGCCTGGCCGCCACTGCGGAGACCAAAGGAATGCGATGCACCCGTGCCGGATAGTCGGCCGACCCCACCCCCACCAGACGGACCCGGTGCCCCAGCGCCTCCAGACCTTGGGCGTATTGGATGGCGGAACTGGATGTCCCGTTGCCCCTGTTGCCAAAAGAGTCCAGGACCAGGGCCAGCGTCAGGCGATCATGACCTCTCATCAGCGTTCCCTTCGCTGTTCATCATTAGCAGCCTTGGGCCGGACCAAGACAGGGCGACGACCCGATTGCACCCACTAATTGCACCCAATATTAGTAGGAGAAGGCCGGGACGGCTGCCCCACGGTAGTAGCGGTTGATGGCGTCAGCCACATATCGGCTGTGGTAGGCGGAGACCAGAGCCTTGTATGCGGGGTCGTTCTTGTCAGCCTGCCTGGCCACGATGATGTTGACATAGGGGTGATTGGCTGGCGATTTGAGATCGCCGGGCACCTGGTAAATGGCATCCTGGATCTTCATGCCGGCATCCAGGATGAAATTGGTGTTGGTGATGCCGGCCGCATAGTCAGGCAGGACCTTGACGATTCCCGGTGGGTCGACCTGGTCCAGGACCAGCCCACGCGGGTTGTCGACGATGTCTTCGGGAACCGGCGTGGTGGCCTTGGGGTCTCGCAGGCCGATCAGCCCGGCGCTGGCAAGCACCTTCAGGGAGCGGCCCAGGTCGATGGGATCGCTGGGAATGGCCAGCCGCTCACCATGCCCTATCTGGTCGATGCTCCGGTATTTCTTTGAGTAAAGGTTGAGCGGTGAAATGTAGGTGTCGCCGATGGCGGCAAACCGATACCCGTGCTGCTTGGACTCCTGCTCCAGAAAGGCGTAGTGCTGGAAGGCGTTCAGGTCGATCTCCCCATTGGCCAGCGCCTGATTGGCGTAACGCCCGTATTGGAAGGACCGGAGCTTGATTTTTATGCCTGCCCGGCGCTGGTCCAGTTCGTGCTGAACGGCCTTCCAGATTTCCTCATCGGCATCACCCACCAGGCCGATGCTGATCTCTCGCTGGCCACGTTCGGGCTGGTTGACCTTGACATAGGCCACGCCCATCAGGACGGCGACCACCAGGATGACGACCGAGACAGCCGCCAGCTCTCGCTTGGCCCTGGTTCTTCTGGTGCTCATATCCGTCCTCCTTCATTGCTGGAACCTATCGCATCAGGAAACCTTGAATGCCGGCAGGCAGGCGCCCTTGTAGACACGGACGATGGTGTCGGCTACGGGCTTGGAATGATAGGCGCGCACCACAGCGGCGTAGGTGGGGTTGTCCCGCTGATCCTTGGTGGTGACGATGATGTTGATATAAGGCTTGTTGGCCGGGTTCTGCAGATCGTAGGGAACCTCGTGAATGGCATCGTGCACGCTGCGACCTGCATCGACCACAAAGTTGGCATTGGTGACCCCACCTGCGTAGTCGGGCAGCAGGTTGAGGATACCGGCCGGGTCCACCTGTTCGATGTGCAGATGCTTGGGATTGTCCACTACGTCCTCGGGCAACGGGTTGGTGGCCTTGGGGTCGCGCAGACCGATCAGCTTGGCATCGGCCAGGACCTTCAGTGCCCGGCCCATGTTGGTGGCATTGTTGGGGATGGCCACCCTGTCGCCGTCCTGGAACTGCGAGGGCTTGGCATAGCGCTGCGAGTAGAGGTTCATGGGCGAGATGTAAGTATTACCAAGCACGGCCAGCTGGTAGTGGTTGGTTTTCACATCGTCCTCCAGGTAGGCGTAATGCTGGGCGGCGTTGAAGTCCACCTCGCGGTTAGCTGTGGCCTGGTTGACGTAGATGGCATCCTGGAAGGGCTTGAGTTCGATCCTGATATGCTCGCCCCGCCGATTCAGCTCTGCCTGGACGGCCTTCCATATCTGATCGTCCGAACTGCCGATGACGCCGACCTTGACGACCTTGACATCGGCGCCGACTTGGTTCAGACGGACATCGGTACCGACCACCAGCGCCAGCAGGAGGACGATGACCAGACTGAGCGCCGCCAGCTGGATCTTGGCTCTGTTCTTTTTGCCGACGCGACTACGACCGACCACGATAATCTGACCTTTCCCCGGTTGCTCAGTGTTCGACGACCTCGGCCAGAAGCCGGCCGAACAGTTCGATCAGGGCTATGAAGATGACCAGCACGATGATGGTGGCGATGGTCACGTCGTTCATGGATCGCTGGTAGCCCAGACGGATGGCAAAGTCACCTAGACCGCCGCCGCCCACGATGCCCACGGTGGCGGTCTCGCCCACCAAGCTGACGATGGTGATGGTGGTCACCCTGATGATTGAGGGGATGCCCTCACGCAGGTAGACGTGCCAGATGATCTGCCAGGTGGTCATGCCCATGGATTCCGCCGCCTCAACATACCCGGGGTCCAGACCAGCAAGGGCCGACTCGATCTGCCGGGAGAAGAAGGGAGTGATGCCTACAACCAGCGGGAAAATCGCCCCCTTGGGCCCGATGGCCGTGCCCATGAGCATCCTGGTCACCGGCACCAGGGCCGCAGCCAGAATGATGAAGGGGATGGAGCGGAAGAGGTCGATCAGTTTGTCCAGGATGGTGAAGACCAGGCCGTTGTGGCGGATGCCGTCACGTCGGCTGATGATCAGCCCCACCCCGATGACCAGAGCAAACAGGAAGGAAATCACCCCGGAGACGCCGACCATGACCAGGGTCTGAACCATGCTGCTGAAGAACTCCGGCAGCCGGCTCATGACATTGGGGAACCAGGTGGTAAGCAGGGACGTCATGACTTGAGAACCTCGATTCCGATGTTGCGAGAGCGCAGGTATTCCATGGCCTGGCGGATGTTTTCAGGGTCGCCGCCCATCCTGACCACCAGTCCGCCCAGGGGCGCTCCCTCCACCACATCGATGTCGCCGAAGATGATGTTGACGTCCAGGTTGTAGCGACGGCTGATGGTGGAGACCAGGGCCTCGGAGACCTCCTTGGAGACATAGGACATGCGCATGAGGATCTGCCCGGGTTCAAGGGCCACCAGAGGCGAATCGGCGGCCATCAGATCCTTGACCTTGTCCAGGTTGGAGGTGGTGGCAACGAAGGACTTGGTCAGCTGGGCCTTGGGGTCTGCAAAGACGTCGAAGACCCTGCCCTGCTCCACGATGACGCCCTTATCGATGACCGCCACCCGGTTGCAGATCTGCCTGATGACCGACATCTCGTGGGTGATCATGACCACAGTGATGTCCAGTTGGTCATGCAAATCACGCAGCAGTTGAAGAATGGAGCGCGTGGTGGTCGGGTCCAGTGCGCTGGTGGCCTCGTCGCTGAGCAGGATATCCGGCTCGTTGGCCAGGGCTCGGGCGATGGCCACCCGTTGCTGCTGGCCGCCGGAGAGCTCAGCGGGATAATGGTCAGCCAGCTCGGTCAGTCCCACCAATTCCAGAAGCTCGGACACCCGGACCCGTCGAGATGCACGGTCGCGACCGCTCCCCCGCAAAGGAAGGCCGACATTGTCAGCCACCGTCCTGGAGGGCATCAGGTTGAAGTGCTGGAAGATCATGCCCGTACGACGCCTCAAGTCCCTCAGCTCGGCCGGAGCCAGATCCTTGACCTCGCGGCCACGAACCTTGACGCTGCCTGAGTCATAATCCTCCAGCCCGTTGATGCAGCGGACCAGGGTGGACTTGCCCGCCCCGCTCAGTCCGATGATGCCAAAAATATCCCCAGTCTCGACGGTCAGATCGATATCGGCCAGGGCCGTCTTGTCTTCGTCGTCGTCGCTGTGATAGGTCTTGGTCAGGTGCTCCATCCGCACCGCCGGTGTCCGCTCGCTCACGTTCCCGCCTTCCCTGGTCGACTGGATGACATGGTAATCGTCCCGGCGGCCAGTGGACAAGCAGGCCTCTATAGATGTCGTTTATAGGCATGTATCGATAATTCACCTGCTTGGTCTACGGGTCGGTGGCAGAATATGGGTATGAGCGCATCCGGTCAGCAGCGGATTATCAATACTATCAATCCTGGGGAGCGACCGTTCGGCTCTCCTCTGGGTCCAAGACCCACACGAGTCCTTCTCTTAGGGGCCGGCGAACTCGGCCGCGAGATTGCCATCAGCCTTATGCGGCTGGGAGCTTGGGTGGGTGCGGCGGACTCATATCCCGGCGCACCGGCCACCCAGGTGGCTCATGCCGGCTATCAGGTGAAGATGAGCGATCCGCAGGCCCTGGAGGACCTGATCGACAAGGTCCAGCCCGATTTGATCGTGCCTGAAGTGGAGGCCATCGCCACAGACCGCCTGGTCGGTGCCGCGGCCCGGGGCATCCAGGTGGTGCCTGCCGCCCCCCTGGCGGCCATGTGCATGGACCGCCGGGCTCTGCGCGTCTTCGCTCACGAGCAGGTGGGCCTGCCTACTACCCCCTACCGATTCGCCGACTCCCCCGAAGAACTGGCCAGCGCGGCGGACCAGGTTGGCTACCCATGCATGGTCAAACCACTGATGAGCTCCTCCGGCCACGGACAGACCCTGGTACGGAACAAGGAGGACTTGCCGCAAGCCTGGAATTCTGCGTTGACCCAGGGCCGGGCAGCCACCAAACATCAAGGCAAAGCCGAAGTCATCGTGGAGGCTCTGGCCCCCCTGGCCCATGAGCTGACCGTTCTGACCGTGGCTTCCTCTGCCGGCGTTGCCACCTGCACGCCCATAGGCCAACGGCAGGAGGACGGGGACTACCGGCTCTCCTGGCAACCGGCGGAGCTCAATCCCGAGATCTTGCAGCAGGCCAGGAACATGGCCACCCGGCTGGTTGAGGCCATGACCTCCCTGGCCCGCCAAAGCGGCGAGACCGGTTGGGGTATTTACGGAGTGGAGATCTTTGTTCTGCGCGACGGTTCGCTGCTCTTCAACGAGGTAGCGCCGCGCCCCCACGACACCGGCATGGTGACCATGATCTCCCAGCGGCTGACCGAGTTCGACCTTCACGCCCGAGCCGTCCTGGGCGTTCCAGTCCACCAGGAGGATCTGGCCCTGAGTCTGCCGGAGGGGACATGCGCGGTCAGCCGTCCCATCCTGGTCAAGGGCCAGGGACCGGTCAGCTTCCAAGGTTTGCCGCAGGCCCTGGATCACCCAGGCACTGATCTGCGCATCTTCTCCAAGCCGGAAGTACATGGTCAGCGTCGCATGGGCGTGGTCCTGGCCCTGGGTCCTGACCTGCAGACCGCCACCGAACGTGCCGAAGCCGTGGTCAAAGATCTGAAACCCCGGGTGGGCGCGGGGATGTAACCCGGGCTTGCTATGGTGGTCGTGTCCCAAGCAGTGCAGAAGTTTCCAATTCGCAACAAACTCGAGGAAGGCGAACAGTGGAAAAGTTGGGAATGCGCTATCAAGGCAAAGCCAAGAAACTGTACGAGACGGATGATCCAGACATACTCTGGGTTGAGTACACTGACCAGGCCACCGCGGGGAACGGGGCCAAGAAGGCCAATATCGAAGGCAAGGCCAGACTGAACAACAGGATCACCACGGTGATATTCTCCCTGTTGGCCCGCCGGGGCATACCCAGCCACTTCGTACGCAGCATCTCGGACACCGAACAGCTCAACCGTCGGCTGGACATGTTCCCCCTGGAGATTGTCATGCGCAACCGGGCCGCTGGCTCCTTCGCCCAACGGTACGGGGTTGCGGAAGGCACCGCCTTAAAGCAGCCTGTGCTGGAATTCTTCTACAAGTCCGATCCTCTGGATGATCCGTTTATCAACAGGGACGACATTCTGGCCCTGGGATTGGCCACTGAGCAGGATCTGGACATCATCGCCGCTAAGACCCGGGAGATCAACGGGGCGCTGACCGGCATCTTCCGCGCCATCAACGTGGAGCTGGTGGACTTCAAGATCGAAATGGGCAAGACCAGTTCGGGCATCATCCTTCTCGGCGACGAGATCACCCCCGACACCTGCAGGCTCTGGGCGATTGGCAACAATCATGACGGCCATGTCACCCACTTGGACAAGGACATCTTCCGCAGGGACCTGGGCAGCATCATTCCGGCTTATCAAACCATTCTGGATGGGCTTACCGAATTGGAGGAGCGCGAAAGCCAATCGAACAGCTGAATCGGTCGACCCGGAAGCGAGCATATCGCCTCCGGGTTTTTCATTGGTCCCCAACCAGTCCATCGCGAAAGGATCCATTGTGCTCTTCCGTGTCTATACCGAGAAAAAGCGTGGCTTCGACCAGGCCGCCGACAGGCTTGCCGAACAGCTGCGCACCCTGCCGGGCGTGCAAGGGCTGACCGGCCTGCGCATAATCAACCGTTACGATCTGGAGGGAATCGACGAAGACCTCTTCAAACGTTGCCTGCCCACGGTCTTCGCCCAGCCCCAGACCGATCTGGTGGCCACCCGACTGGAGCAGGCCCTGCGTATGAAGGGTGACGAGAACCTGCCGCCGCTGGATTCCCCCAAGCTTTTCGCCGTGGCCCCCCTGCCTGGTCAGTTCGATCAGCGAGCCGATTCCGCAGCCCAATGTGTTCAGCTGGTCGGGCAGGGCGCCCGCCCCTTGGTTGCCACGGCCACCGTCTATCTGCTAGAAGGCGATTTGGATGCCGAGCAGATCAAAGCCGTCCGCAATTACCTGGTCAATCCAGTCGACTCACGGGTGGTAGGGCTGGAGCAGCCCAAGACCCTGGCCATGCCTGACGAGGATCCTGATCCAGTGCCCGTGTTGGACGGATTTCGCGATTTGGCCAATCCTGGACTCGAAGCGCTGATCGACAAGCTGGATCTGGCCATGGATCTGCCGGATGTCCGCTTCTGCCAGGACCACTACCGTCAGGAAAAGCGAGACCCCACGCTGACCGAGCTCAAAGTGATCGACACCTACTGGTCCGACCACTGCCGGCACACCACCTTCAATACCAAGCTGGAGCGAATTAAGGCAGACAATCCCCGAGCCCGCGCCACGCTGGAACGTTACCGGGCAATCCGCGAAGAGCTGGGCCGCCAGGACCGACCGGAATGCCTGATGGACATGGCCACCATCGGAGCCAAGTACTTACAGAAGCGAGGCATCCTGAACGATGTGGACCAGTCCGAAGAGGTCAACGCCTGCACTATCCGGACCAAGGTCGACGTGGACGGCCAGGATCAGGACTGGCTCTTTCTCTTCAAAAACGAAACGCATAATCACCCCACCGAGATCGAGCCTTTCGGCGGTGCCGCCACCTGCATCGGCGGAGCCATCCGCGATCCTCTTTCCGGAAGAGGTTACGTCTACCAGGCCATGAGGGTCAGCGGGGCAGCGGATCCCCGCCAGCCCCTGAATCAGACCCTGCCGGGCAAGCTACCCCAGAGCCGGATAGTCCGTCAGGCGGCCGACGGCTACTCCTCTTATGGCAATCAGATCGGGCTGGCCACCGGACAGGTTCGGGAGATCTACCACCCCGGCTATGCAGCCAAGCGGATGGAGGTGGGCGCAGTGGTGGCAGCCACCCCGGCCGACCATGTGATCCGCCGTCGGCCTGCACCCGGCGATCTGATCATCCTGGTGGGCGGAAGAACCGGCCGCGATGGAATCGGCGGTGCCACCGGAGCATCCAAGTCCCAGAACGAAGAGAGCCTGGAACGTTGCGGGGCCGAGGTGCAGAAGGGCGATGCCCCTGAGGAGCGCAAGCTTCAGCGCCTCTTCCGCCGCCCGGAGGCAGCCAGGCTGATTGAACGCTGCAACGACTTCGGAGCCGGCGGCGTCGCCGTGGCCGTAGGCGAGCTTGCCGACGGACTGAACGTGGACCTGGACCGGGTGCCGCTCAAGTACAAGGGGTTGGATGGAACCGAAATCGCCATCTCCGAGAGCCAGGAGCGCATGGCCGTGGCCCTGGCCGCCGAAGACGCGCCCGCCTTCATCGACTACGCCCGGCAGGAGGACCTCGAGGCCACCGTCATCGCCGAAGTCACCGAAGAACCCCGTCTGCGGATGACCTGGCGATCAGAGACCATCGTGGACATCCCCCGATCCTTCCTGGCTTCCAACGGCGCCCCTCACGAGGCCGATGCCCAGGTGGCGGTTCCAGCCCCCTACCATGCCCCATTCGAGGTCCAGGGCAGCCTGGACGCGCGCATGAGGGCCCTGCTTGCAGACATCAACGTCTGCTCCCAGCAGGGTCTGGCCGAGCAGTTCGACTCCACCATCGGCGCAGGCACCGTCCTCATGCCCTTCGGCGGAACCCGACAGCTGACTCCGGCCCAGGCCATGGTGGCCAAGCTGCCGGTGGATGGACACACCACCACCGCCTCAGCCATGGCCTGGGGATTCAACCCCTGGATCAGCAGTCAGGACCCTTACACCGGCGCCTATCTGGCAGTGGTCGAGAGCCTGGCCAAGCTGGTGGCCTCTGGCTTCAGCCGTTCCCGGGCTCACCTGAGTCTGCAGGAGTACTACCCCAAGCCCGGCGACGACCCCCGACGCTGGGGCCTGCCAGTGGCCGGCGTCCTGGGTGCCCTCCAGGCCCAGCTGGATCTTTCCGTGGGTGCCATAGGCGGCAAGGACTCCATGTCCGGCAGCTTCGAGGACCTGGACGTGCCTCCCACCCTGATCAGCTTTGCCGTGGCCCTGGGGCGAGCCAAGGATGCGGTCTCTCCCGAGTTCAAGGCTCCGAACCGGCAGGTCTACCTTTTGACGCCCGAATATCAGGAGGACGGATTGCTGCCCGATCCGGAGAACCTGAGGGCCGTCATGGACCAGGTGGAGGCGCTGATCAGCCAGGGCCTGGTGGATGCTGCAGCCACTCCGGGCTACGGATGCATCGCCCAGTCATTGATGGAGATGTGCCTGGGCAACAGAATCGGGCTGAATCTGGCATCAAACACTGCCATATCTGCGCTCTTCCGTCCGGCCTATGGGAGCTTCATCCTGGAGACCTCAGGCCCAGAGCCCCTGTTCATTCAGGATTCCGGTCTGCATTTGCAGCTGCTGGGGCGCACACGGGAGGATTACCACCTGCGCTGTGGCAGTGAGGATCTGGACCTGGCTGAGCTTGAGGAAATCCGTGCCAGGGGTCTGGAATCCATCTTCCCATACCGAGGCCAAGGCGGCCCGGTGCCGACCATCGGCCGCACCGACCGTGAGCATGGCAGGCCAGCAACGCGTAGAACCAAAGGGACCGCCAAGACCGCCCGACCCAGAGTGGTCATGCCCGTCTTCCCCGGCACCAACTGCGAGTTCGACTCTGCACGGGCCTTCCGGGACGCTGGAGCCCAGGTGGAGACTGTGGTCATCCGCAACCTGAACGCCGAGGACGTAACCGAAAGTTCCCGCCGCCTGGCCCAGGCCATCCACAGCAGCCAGATACTGATGCTGCCCGGAGGCTTCTCCGGTGGCGACGAGCCCGACGGTTCGGCCAAACTGGTGGCATCCTTCCTGCGTTCGGACCAGGTCGCCGATGCCCTCCAAGAGCTTTTGCAGGACCGGGACGGGCTGGTTCTGGGCGTCTGCAACGGCTTCCAGGCGCTGATCAAACTGGGTCTGGTCCCTTATGGCAAAATCGTCACTGGGTCGCCCGAAGATCCCACCCTGACCGCCAACACCATCGGCCGCCATCAGAGCCGTCTTGTCCATACTCGGATCAGCTCCACACGCTCCCCTTGGCTGAGCGCCTGCCGGGTGGGCGACATCCACACCATGCCCATCAGCCATGGCGAAGGGCGGTTCGTGGCCGAGCCTGGCCTCCTGCGTACCCTGATCGACCGGGGGCAGGTGGCCGCCCAGTATGTAGATGAGCAGGGCCGTCCCTCCATGGACCCGCTGGTCAACCCCAATGGATCCGACATGGCCGTCGAGGCCATCACCAGTCCGGACGGCCGGGTGCTGGGCAAGATGGGCCACACGGAACGCAGCGGCCCCGACCTGTATCTCAACGTGCCCGGAGGCCGCCCGCAGCCGCTCTTCCAGTCGGGAGTAGACTACTTTGCCGCCTAGGGGAAAGGACATAGACCATGTCGTTGGAGCTTGAAGGCATTCACGAGGAGTGCGGTATCTTCGGAGTCTGGGGCCACCCCGATGCCGCCCGGCTGACCTACTTCGGCCTGCACGCCCTGCAGCACCGCGGCCAGGAGGGTGCCGGCATCGTTTCCAACGACCAGGGACATCTGATCGGACGGCGGGGCCTGGGCCTACTGACTCAGGTCTTCCCGGACGAGTCCAGCCTGACGCCGCTGACCGGAGACCGGGCCATTGGCCATGTCCGCTACGCCACGACCGGCTCAGGGTCCATCGAGAACATCCAGCCCTTCGTCTTCCGCTTTCATGACGGGGACATAGCCCTGGCACACAACGGCAACCTGACCAACTGCGACAGCCTCAAGGCGGAGTTGGAGGATCAAGGGGCCATCTTCCACTCCAACTCCGACACCGAGGTGCTCATGCACCTGATCCGGCGCAGTCCTGAAAAGGACTTCATGGCAGCGCTCAAACAGGCCCTGCGCCAGGTCCATGGCGGCTTCGCCTATCTGCTCATGACCGAGGATGCCATGATTGGAGCCATGGATCCCAACGGCTTCCGTCCCCTCTCGTTGGGCCAGCTGCCAGGAGGGGCCTACGTCCTGGCTTCGGAGACCTGCGCACTGGATTTGGTCGGCGCCACGCTGGTGCGTGACATCGGCCCCGGCGAAATCGTCCGAGTGGACGACTCGGGTTACAGCATCGAGCGCTATACCGATCAGACCTGCCTGTCCATCTGCTCCATGGAATTCATCTACTTCGCCAGGCCCGACTCCAATATTTATGGAGTCAACGTCCACTCGGCCCGCAAGCGGATGGGTGCCAGGCTGGCCCGCGAAGCCCCGGTGGACGCCGATATGGTCATCGGAGTGCCCAATTCCTCCTTGTCCGCAGCCTCAGGCTATGCCGAGACGGCCGGACTGCCCAACGAGATGGGGCTGATCAAGAACCAGTATGTGGCACGCACCTTCATCCAGCCCAGCCAGGCCATGCGCGAACAGGGTGTCAGGATGAAACTGGCCGCTGTACGAGGCGTCGTAGCCGGCAAACGGGTGGTGGTCATCGACGATTCCATAGTTCGAGGCACCACCTCGCGCAGAATCGTCCGTCTACTTCGGGAGGCCGGGGCGAGCGAGGTGCACATGCGCATTGCCTCCCCGCCCCTGCGGTATCCCTGCTACTACGGCATCGACATCCAACGGACCTCCGAACTGATCGCCGCCAAGAAGTCCGTGGAGCAAATCAGGGAAGCCATCGGGGCCGACTCCCTGGCCTATCTGAGTCTGGACGGTCTGGTGGATTCCATCGGTCTGGGCCGTGACGCACCCTACCAAGGGCTCTGCGTAGCCTACTTCAACGGTGATTATCCCACGCGACTTGACGACTATGAGCAGGGTTTCCTGGCCTCGCTGACCCCAGAGGACCGGGCCCGTCTGGAGGCCTCCAAGGGATCCTACGGGCTTGACATGCCTGCAGGGTCGGGGCAGAAAACAGACCAATGAGCATTAGCGAAGAGCAGAACAGGCAGCGCAGAGAAAGGGGCATCCATGCCGAAGGCATATGAGCAGGCCGGGGTATCGGTGGAGGCCGGATATGAACTGATCGACAGAATCCGTTCCCACACGGCCAGAACCCATAGGCCGGGCGCCGGAGACATTGGCGGCTTCGGCGGCGACTTCGACCTGTCTGCGCTCAATTACCGCCATCCGGTTCTGGTTTCGGGCACTGACGGCGTGGGTACCAAGCTGATGGTGGCCCGGGAAGCCGGCCGCCATGACACCATCGGTCAGGACTGCGTGGCCATGTGCGTCAATGACATCATCGCCCAGGGGGCCGAACCGCTGATCTTCCTGGACTACATCGCCTGCGGACACAACGACCCGGCTCTGCTGGAGCAGGTGGTCAAGGGCGTGGCCGACGGCTGTGTCCAGGCCGGGGCCGCCCTGGTAGGCGGGGAGACCGCAGAGATGCCTGACATGTACCAGCCTGACGAGTACGACCTGGCCGGATTCACCGTGGGTGTGGTCGAACGGGAGTCCCTGGTGGACGGTTCGGCCATCAAAGAGGGCGACCAGCTGATCGGCCTGCCCTCCTCAGGAGTCCACTCCAACGGATTCTCCCTGATTCGCCAGGCCCTGCTGGACCAGGGAGGCATGAAGCTGGAGGATCGGCCCTACCAGCTTGCCGGACGGACCCTGGGAGAGGAACTGCTGACACCCACCCGAATCTACGTTAAGGCCCTGCGCCCGCTCTTCACCTCCAGCCTGCTCAGGGGCGCTGCACACATCACCGGAGGCGGCTTCGTGGAGAAGGTGCCCCGGATTCTGCCCGAGGGGCTGGCGGCCAGCTTCAACCTGAATGCCTGGAAGGTGCCGCCCATCTTTACGATGATCGAGGAGATGGGCAGGGTCGACCATCTGGAGATGTACAACATCTTCAACATGGGCATTGGAATGGTTCTGGTCGTCTCCCCTGACCAGCTGGACCAGGCCCGTGCAGTCCTGGATGAGGAGCAGGAGTCCTACACCCTGATCGGACGGGTGACACGTGCTCAAAACGGCCAGCAGGTCATCCTTAACGAAGACGGTCGTCAGTAATAACGAGAGGAGCCCATCATGGCGGACAAGGTACTGGTCATCGGGTCGGGAGCCAGGGAGCACGTCATCGCCACCACCCTGCTGGCTGGGCCAGGAGTGGATCGGGTCTGGTGTGCCCCGGGCAACCCGGGCATGGAGCCGGACGGCATCAGCCTGTTGCAAGAGGATTCCTCGCAGCCTGAAAAACTGATCGCCGCAATACGCGAACTGGGAATCGACTGGGTCTTCGTCGGACCCGAGGCTCCTTTGACGGCTGGGTTGGTCGACGAACTGCAAGCTGCCGGCATCCCCGCCTTTGGACCCACCAAGGCTGCGGCCCGCATCGAGGGATCCAAGGGCTTTGCCAAGGACCTGATGCGCAGGCATGGGATCCCCACCGCCGACTATGCGGTCTTCCATGACCTGGAAACAGCCAAGGCCTATGTGCGCTCGCACGGCGCACCGGTGGTCATCAAAGCTGACGGGCTGGCAGCCGGCAAGGGCGTGACGGTGGCCGCCGACCTTGACCAGGCCATGCAGGCCCTGGATGCCATCTTCATCGATCATAAATTCGGGCAGGCCGGAGCCCAGGTGGTCATCGAGGATCAGCTGGTGGGTCAGGAGTGCTCGCTCATGTGCTTCGTCCGGGGCGAGCGGTTCTGGCCCATGCCACTGTCCCAGGACCACAAGCCCGCCTATGACGGGGATCGGGGCCCCAACACCGGCGGCATGGGAGCCTACTCCCCTCTGCCCCAGTTCGGACCGGAACTGACCCAAAAGGCTTTGGATGCCATCGTCGCCCCCACCGTCCGTGCCCTGGCCCAGGAAGGCAGTCCTTTCACCGGGGTTCTCTACACGGGATTGATGGTCACCGACCAGGGCCCTCAGGTCATCGAATTCAACGCACGACTGGGAGACCCGGAAACAGAGGTAGTCCTGCCTGCCCTGACCAGCGATTTGGGCACGGCCATCCGCACGCTGATGGAGGGCGGAGAGCCTCAATTCACCTGGGACAGCTCCCACAGCCGCCTGGGTGTGGTCCTGGCAGCCCAGGGCTATCCCAGCAATCCCAAGACAGGGGTGCCCGTGCCCTTGATTGCTCCGGAGCCTGACCTCAGAGCCTACTATGCCGGAGTGTCCGGCTCGGCTTCAACTGGTCTGACATCCTCTTCGGGAAGGACCGCCCTGGTTGTGGCCCAAGGCGACGACCTGGCCCAGGCAGCCCGCCGAGTCTATGACCGGCTGGATGGATTGTCGATGCCCGGCCTCTTCTATCGGCACGACATCGGCCACCACGGCCTGGAAGCCTAATTGGCCGAACTGGTCGAGCCCTCGCTGTCCTTATCCTGGTTTTGCTCCTTCTGGCGGGCTTGCTCCTTGGCCTTCTGCCGGGCGGCATCCGAACGGCGGGTCGGCGTGGTGGTGAAGCCGGTTCCCTGCAGGTAGTGCTTGCCTGCCATGATGTCGTACTGAATCAGTTTGTAGTCGTTCAGGAGCTGCCGGGTGGCCCGGTCGAAATCACGGGCGTTCATGGGCTGGCCCTGGGCATCCAGATAGTTGGTCTGCCCTGCCGGGATCCTGTTCCAGTCCTGGATCTGGTTGGCCACCGGAGGCTCAATGGCGCTGATCTTTTCATGCAGCTCGGTCAGGAAGGCTGTGAAAGGCGAAACCTTGGCACCCATGTGCTCGGCCGCCTGGGCCTGGAAGAAGTTGGGCGAGGAGTAGGCGCTGTTGCTGACCTGTGCTCCCGAGGAATCCGAGGCCTTGTTGGACCAGATGAAGTAGTCGGTCAGATGCAGGGCCAGGGAGTTGCGCTCGTCCCAGCTGGCCGTGCCATAGATGCCTGGCAGGTGATCCCCGTAGAAGACCACAGTGACCGGCTTGCTCTGGGAGTCCAGACTGTTCAGGAAATCGGCAGTGGCCTGATCGGTCAGACTGACCCCCTTGGCGTAGGTGCGGATGGATTGCATCTCATCGTCGCCTAGAGGCCTGTCGGGGTCGGAGGAGTCGACCGAGAAGTTGTTGTCGTCATACCAGTCGTTGTAGGGCATGTGGTTCTGCATGGTGATGACCTCGACGAACTGGTTGCCCTTGTCGTCACCCATCTGCTCCAGGGCGGAATCATAGGCGGAGCGATCCCCCACATACTGGCTGCGGTCGATGCGGTCCTGGTGGGCTATCTGGTCAGGGCCGGTCAGCGAGTAGAAGTGCGAGAAGCCGAACTTCTTATAGTTTTCGGCCCTGGAATACATGGAGGACTCATAGGGATGGAAGGCCAGAGACTTGGATGGCGATCCCCAGGCCTGGTTGACCGTGGGTATCCAGCTCAAGTGAGGGATGACCTGCTGATAGGGGGATGTCAGCGAGGGATCGAAGTTGGCCATGGACAAGCCAGTCATGGCCTGGAACTCCAGATTGGCCGTGCCGCCGCCGTAGCCTGAGGAGAGCATGAGTCCGCTGGTTGTGCCCTCCTTGATGGATCTGATGTGGGGCATGGGGTCCTGGTTGAGTGCGACGCCTGGCACCCGCGTGGGATCAGAGAACGACTCAGAGAGGATGTAGACCAGGCTCGACTCATTCATATAGGACTTGCGGTCACGGTTGATGCGGTCCGCAGAACGCTGGTAGCGGCGGGCTAGAGACTGCATGGTGGCACGGCTGTATCCTGCGGGCTGGTCCATGACCTTGGGCCGCAGTTGCCGAGAGAAGGACACGAAGACCCCGTTACGCTGGGCGTCATAGACCGAGTCCCACATGGAGGGTATGTCGCCCATGAACTGCGAGAAGCGATAGGCGGGGCTGCCATAGGTGCCCACAGTGGACATGAACAGTGCCACCACCAGGATCGGGACCAGGACCCCCACCGTGCGCAGTCCTGCGCCCAGGGGCTTGTTGCCAGTGGCCACCGGACGGCCGCGACGGGCATCCATCCGTGTCACCAACCAGCAGAGCACTCCGAGAATGACCAGGGCCACGACTCCCAACCCGATCATAAGCAGGGACCGTGCCGGCAGGAAGGTGAGCAGGTTGGCCGCATCGGCATGGAGGAAATCCAAATCCGAGGGCAGAACGGCCTCATACCGTGCACGCACCTTGAAACGTTCGATGACTGCAATGACCGCGCAGATGGCCAGGATCAGCCCTGATGCCGCCCAGAATCGATTGGTCAGGTAGGCCAGAGCCAGATAGACCAGGCCCACAGCCAGCATGTTGAGCACCAGGACGAACCGACGCTGGGTCCACATGGCCGAGATGAAGCCCCAGAAGCCGATCAGCGGGTTGGAAAGCTCTACCCGGGAGCTGTTCAGGGAGACCCCCCACTGCAGGATGCCCACTGACAGGAAGTCAATCAGGATGAAGGCGAGCAGGTAGATCCACCCACGCACCCGAAGACGTCCGGTCATGTTCTGCACCCAGGATGTCCACCGGCCGGGCTGACGCTTACGATCCTTCACCGCTTACTCCTGACTTTGGCGACTGGGCCCCATGGGCCTTTACCGATACCTGTGCCATTGTTCCCATCAAGGGCGACAAGCCCCGTGAAAACACCCCTTAGCGAACATGAAGAGGAAGTGGACCCGTCAGGCCTTGGCGCCCGGCACCTGCTGGACCAGGGCGCTGATCCAATCCTCCAGGTTCCGGTACTTATCGGGGCGCTGCTCGCTGACTTCGAACACCGGCACATGGACTTTACGGGCCTCAATGGCCAGATCCTTGGATGTTCGGTTGACTTCCTGGGTGTTGAGCACCAACATGTCCAACTGGCTGGATACCAGCAAATGGCGGAAGGCCACCAGGTCCTCCGGCGAGGGTTCGCTTTCGTTGGCGGCCGCCCGCAGGTACCCCTCTGGGGTCAGATCCTCCATGCCCAGATCATGACAGAGATAGTAGGCAGCCGATTCCGTGGCCGCATAGTGCCGGCCCTGGGTCTGCTTGCGCGCTTTGACAATCAGATCGTCCAGCCGGGCCTGTCGACCCTGCCAGTCCTGGTAGGCCTTGTCAAAGTCGGTCCCGCGACCTGGGCGCAGCTGCCGGTAGGCCTCATGCACAGCCTTGGCAGCCGCTCTCCTGCTCTGGGAGGAAAACCAGAGATGGGGATTGTCTCCGGCCTTGTGCCCTGATGCCTTGGATATGTCCACCAGCCGGGCCTGCCCGGTTTCAGCGGCCTTGGCTGCCCAGTCGTCAATTCCGGCCCCGTTGACTATGACCAGATCTGCGCGGCTGATCCGGGCGATGTCTGCCGTTGTCGGCTCATAGTCATGGGCATCAGTGGAGGTGTTGCTCAGAATAGTATCCACCCGAGCCTGGTCGCCTCCCAGGTCCACGGCCAGGGACTGCCACTGATTGATGCTGGTCACCACTTGCAGAGTGCTGGACTTTGCAGCTGACGAGGATGATTCGCTCTTCCCGCAGCCAGTCAGACATGTCAGCAGGGTCAGTCCGACCAGCAGGCCTGCGGCCAAGGTTCGAGTCCGACGGAAGCGTGTACAGCTGGTGTGCATGGATGGGGATTCCTTCCTGGCGGCGGCGCGATATGGGCCTGTTGCCGTACCTGCCGAACATTACTGAGATTGATTATCAATAAATCTACCATAGACGAACCCGTGACCGGGATCCGGGGATTCGGTCCTGTCAAGAATGAATGCCTGCCTAAATAGTCTCCGTGAGCCCGAACACTCCTTATACTGAACTGCGGATGTATTTTCCTTGGAAGGAATGGCATGGGTGCATGGCTGGCAAAGGTCCATCTGACCCAGGGGTGGCTGCCTGCGTCACTGTTTGCATTGACGGCCTTGGCCCTGATCGTGCTGACGCTGACCGGACTGACACACGGACGCTGGCGGACCCTGCTGCGGCAGGCGGCCATTGCCCTGGGCATAGGAGCCTTGGGACTGCTGGCCACCTGGCTGGTCTCCGATGTCTTCATGCTCTTCGGTGTCTCCCTGGGTTGGATGGTTATCATCAGCGTGGCCTTGGGCTTTCTTGCCGTGGGGTTCGCCGTCTGCATCCTGATCACCGCCCGGGGGTGGCGCCGGATCCTGGCCGCACTGACCGTCCTGCTTTGTCTGCTTTCCACCGGGCTTCGCGTGGATATCATCTACGGCGAATTCACCACCCTGGGGTCCCTGTTCAGCGTCTCCCTCTACCCTGATTACCGAGACCACAAGGCAGCCAGACCGGCCATGAGCGTGGCCCAGTGGCGATCCCTGGCATCTAAGGGCGAACTGCCCTCGCATCCGAGTGCCGGCCGCTCCTACAGCATGCTCATCCCCAACGGGCGCTCCCGGTTCGCGGCCCGGCCAGCTGATGTCTACCTGCCGCCCGCCGCCTTGAGCGACAGACCGCCTGCACTACCTGTATTCGTTCTTCTGGCCGGCCAGCCCGGCAGCCCCGACCGGCTCTTCACGGCTGGAGCCATTCCGGCCATGATGGATGCCTATGCTGCCCGGCACGAGGGCCTGGCGCCAGTGGTGGTCTCCCCCGACCAGAACGGGTCCTCCTCCCACAACAGCCTGTGCGTGGACTCCCCGGTCTACGGGAAGGCGGAAACCTACCTAAGCAAGGACGTACCTGCCTGGATCCGCACAGAGCTGCCCGTCGCCGACCAGCCCCAACAATGGGCCATAGGCGGATTCTCCCAGGGCGGGACCTGCTCTACCCAGCTTGGGGCACGGCATCCCGACGTCTACGGGAACATGCTCCCGGCCGACGGAGAGCTAGAACCGACCCAGGGTCGGCAAGAGCAGATGATCCGCGACTACTTCGGCGGCGACAAAAGACGCTTTCTGGCCCAGGTCCCAGCCAGGGCCATGCTGGAGCGGGCACCCTCCCGCCAGCGCCTGTTCACTGCAGCCGGATCCAACGATAAGGAGTCCCAGCACAATATGATGGTCATTGCCAAGGCCGCCACCCAGGCAGGCATGAAGGTGCAGGCCGTCGTCACCCAGGGCTCGGGCCATGACTGGCACACAGTCAAGACCGCCTGGGAACCCGGGCTGGAGTGGATGGGCGAAGCCATGGGACTAGGGCCAATGTCCCGGCCGCTTGCAGATTTTCCGAACATTATCGAAACCAGCATCGACTGAACCGCCGACAGACCAAAGCGTTCAAGCATATAAGCAGAAAGAGCCGCCGCAATCATGGAGACAACGAATAAGGGATCCGGACTGATGGAGCCTTCGGCCAAGACCGTACTTTTGCGGGACCTGACCCGATGGATCAGACGTCACGCCTTTGCGCTGGCTTTCAGCCTCGGACTGGTCCTGCTCAACCTGATCAGCTGGCTGCTGATCTGGCTGTTGCGCATCCCCGGCAGGACACGGCTGGGCCTGCCCTTGTCCGAGCTGATCATTCACCAGGCACCACATCCCGTTCATGGCCAGGGGCGTCCCTCGCTCCTGGTCCAGTTCGCACGGCTGCTGGTATCCCTAGTCATCACCCCCGGTCCTCTGCAACTGGTTATAGATGTGGCCCTGGTCCTAGTTATGCTATGCATCGCCGAGACCCGACTGGGTCGCAGACGCACCGTGATCACCTCAGTCATCAGCGCTGTAGGCGGCGCGGCTATCGGGCTGGTCATCTGCACCCTGATCAATGCCCTTCAGGACCATTGGGCCTGGTTCATCCGGGTGCCCATGACACTCAGCCCCATCATCCTGGTGGTCGGATCCCTGATGGCATCCATCCCCTTCAGCGACTTCCTCTGGCGGCGCAGGATCGCCACCATAGGCTACACGGCCTTGATACTGATGGTTTTATATACCGGCAACCCCGGCTACTACTGCGCCCTGGCGGCAGCGCTCATCGGCCACCTGACCGGCCACCTCTGGCACGGACCGGTCAAGGACGCCAATCCGCATGGCCATAGCGGCTCATACGAGACCCGCCACCTGCTGGGAGCCGTCTCCACGGTTCTGGCTCTTGGCCCACTGGTCACCGTCTCCTCCAAAATCCGTGCAGGATTCTTCACCCCGCTGGGTATGTTCCTGGGTTCGGACCCTGGCGGCAGCGCCGCCCTGTCCCGCTGCCTGGCCAAGAACAACCAGGCCAGCTGCTATGCCCAGTATGGCCTGGTCGCCGGTCGAGCACCCACCAGCGTCTCGTCCTTGATCATGCCCACCCTGGTCTTGCTGGTGGTGGCCTGGGGCATCTACCATGGCCGCCGGGTTGCCGCTGTCACCAGTCTGGTCCTGAACGGCTTGACCATCGTCCTGGCTGTGCTCTACTACCTGGTTTTCCCGCTGACCATCGGCGACGGCCTGCCCCAGGCCATCCGTCACGGTGCTATTCCCTCTCTGCTGATCATCACTCTTCCTCCGCTGATTCTCAACTGTTTCTTGGCGCGCAACCTGCGCATCTTCCTGGTACGGACCAAGGCCTCACGCCTACAGGCAGGCTGGGCAGCCATCGGTCTGGCCTTCCTGGCCACAGCCGTGGGCTATCTGGCCTTCACCGCAGTCAGTCCCGGCTCCTTCCATCCCTGGCCCACCACCAGCAGGGCGCTCTCCCAACTGCCCGAGCTTTACCTGCCCAATGGTGTGGCCTCGCGCTTCCGTCCGGCCCTGGTACCACGTACTCCGACGGGGATAATCGTTAGCCACGGAGTCGGGCTGATCTTCTGGCTGGTGGTCCTGGTAGTCCTGCTCTCCTGGATGCGCAGCTCGGTCATCCAGAACGGCAGCGAACGCCAGGAGGCCGATCGACTGGTCGAGTACGGAGGCGAGAGCATGTCCTTCATGACCACTTGGGAGGGCAACAGCTACTGGTTCTCCCAGAGCGGCCGTTCAGCCATCGCCTACCGACTCCTGCACAGCATAGCCCTGACCACCACTGGTCCCTTCGGCGATCCTGAGGAGTATGCGGATGATCTGGACGAATTCACCCGTTTCTGCAACGCCCATTCCTGGTCACCGGTCTTCTACAGCGTCCACAAGCCCCAGCGTGATCTGCTGGCAGCCAGGGGCTGGTCCACCCTGACAGTCGGCTCGGAGATGGTGGTCACCCCCAGCCTTTGGCAGACCAAGGGCAAGAAATGGCAGGACATTCGCACAGCCATCAACAAGGCCAAGCGCGACAAGATCACCGACGTGCTGACCACATTCAACGACGCCTCCTGGGACGTCCAGTCGCAGATTGTGGACATCTCGGAGCAGTGGGCCGAGCTCAAGGCGCTTCCTGAGATGAAGTTCACCCTGGGTGGCCTGGATGAGCTGAGGGACCCGCGCATGGCCATCCTCTACGCCGTGGACGACCAAGGCAAAGTACTGGCCGTGACCAGCTGGATGCCTACCTATCGCCAGGGCCAGGTGATCGGCTGGACCCTGGACTTCATGAGGCACAGAACCGACAGCCCCAATGGAATCATGGAGTTCCTGATCGCACGGATGGCCGAACGGCTGCGCGACCAGGGCACGGCGGAATTCATGAGCCTGTCGGCCGCTCCCCTGGCCGGCATGGACAGCAGTGAAGATCAGACCGCCTTCCTGCAACATGCCCTGCATATGGTGGCCGACCTGATGGAACCGGCCTATGGCTTCCGTTCGCTCTTCTTCTTCAAGAAGAAGTTCCAGCCCAGCGAGCACCCGGTCTATATCTGCTATCCCGACCCGGCTCAGCTGGCCCAAATCGGACTGGCTGTAGTCCAGGCCTACCTGCCCAATCTCAAGGCTTCGCAGGCCTGGGATGCCATCAAGACCATCATGCCCAAGGGCCGGGAGGATCACTGACGTCCGCCTGACCAGAGTGGCCCTGACAGCTGCTGCACAGGCCATAGACCTCCAAGGTGTGCGAGGAGACCGTAAAGCCATGCTCAGCTGCCACTGCCTTCAGCCAGCCATCGTCCGGCGGGCTAATCTCCACGGTCCTGCCGCAGCGTTCACAAACCAGATGGTGATGGTGTTTCCGTTGGGCCAGGCAGACCCGGTAAAGGCGAATGCCCCCATGCTCAATGCAGTCCAGGCTGCCGGACATATGCAGAGAGCCCAGCTGCCGATAAACAGTGGCCAAGCCGATTCGCTGGCCCGAATCGCGAAGAAGCCTGTGCAGCTCCTTGGCTGATACGAAGTCGTTCTGGGACTGAAGAATTCTCCAGATAGCATTCTTCTGCCGCGTCCGGCGGCCGACGGATGAGCCAGCGTTCATGATTAGACACACTCCTTGGGCTCCACCAAGCCTACATCCGGATTGCCGGGACAGATGTGAGGATTCGGTTCAGTCCAGGTCGGACCAGCAGCCTGTGGCCTCCAGATCCTTGGCCGTCTTCTCCAGATCGTCGGTCAGCACCGTCAGATGCCCCATCTTGCGGTCGGTGCGCACTTCGGCCTTGCCATAATCATGCAGGTACCATTCGGGGTGCTCACCAAGCAACCTCCTGACTGGGGCCACATGCTGGCCCAGAACATTGACCATGACCGCCGGGCTGAGCAGGCGAGGATTGGGCAGGGGCCACCCGGCGATGCCCCGGACGTGGGCATCGAACTGGTCCATGGAGCAGGCCTCAATGGTGTAATGACCGGAGTTATGGGGGCGCGGGGCCAACTCATTGACTACCAGACCGCCATCGGGCATGACAAAAAGCTCAAGGGCCAAGGTGCCGGCCAGCTTGAAGCCGTCAGCCAAAGTCAGAGCCATGTCACGCGCACGGTCGGCCATTTCAGGCTCGACCTGTGCCGGTGCCAGAGTCATGTGCAGGATGTTGTGACGGTGCTCGTTGCGCACCATGGGGAAAGTGACATAGTCCTTCCCGTTGCCTGAGACCAGTATGGAGGCCTCGAAAGCAAAGTCCACGAACCCCTCCAGCACGGAGGGCGGGAAGTCCCGGCCCTTCATCCGCGCCTGCAAGGCCTGAAGATCCTCCTTGGTGCGCAGGACCGCCTGGCCGTGGCCGTCATAGCCACCGGTTCGCGTCTTGAGCACAGCGGGCATTCCCAACTCCTCCAAGGCTGAATCCAGCTGGTCAAGACTGTCAACCTGCCTCCAGGGGGCGGTATCAATGCCATGGCGGTTTATGAAGGTCTTCTCGTGAACCCGGTCCTGGGTGACCCTGAGCAAATCAGTCCCCTGAGGGATGGCCACACGATCCCTCACCTGGTCCAGCGCATCGGCATCCACATTCTCGAACTCGTAGGTGAGCACATCGCTGCGTTCAGCAAGCCGCTTGAGGGCATCCAGGTCGCCATAGTCGGCTGTCTCCTGGAAGTCAGCAACCTGAGCCGCGGGAGCATCAGGCGTGGGATCCAACACACCGATGCGGAATCCGTGGTAGCGGGCGCTCAGGGCCATCATCCGCCCCAGCTGGCCGCCGCCCACGATCCCGATGACGGACCCCGGCTCCAGGTGATCAATCCTCCCCTTGGTCTCTTCAGACAAGCTGGGCATTGGACGCCTCCACGGATCGGGCCAGCTCGGCACGGTAGTCATCCAGGGCCTGGGCCAGTCTTGAATCATTAATGGAGAGAATTGAAGCCGCCAGCAGGCCGGCATTGGTAGCCCCGGATGCCCCTATGGCCGTGGTCGCCACAGGAATTCCGGCAGGCATCTGCACGATGGACAGGAGCGAATCAACCCCGCTCAAAGCGTGGGACTTCACCGGCACCCCGATGACAGGCAGCGTGGTCTGGGCCGCCACCATACCCGGCAGATGGGCTGCTCCACCGGCGCCGGCAATGATGACCCCAATGCCCTGGCCTCGGGCCTGATGCGCGAACTCCGCCATGCGCCCAGGTGTGCGATGGGCGGAGATTACCTCCTTGGTGTAGACGATAGCGAACCGGTCCAGCATCCGGCAGGCTTCCTTCATCGTCTCCCAGTCGCTCGATGATCCCATGATCACTGCGACGCGTGCCCCTTCATGTGTATTGTCAGCCATCGGCCCTCCAATGTTCATGCATATTTGATACTACGCAAGGCAGGGGAGAAGCCAGCCAATCGTGACGGTCCTATGGATGTAAGGGCCGGGCCTGGTGAACATCGTGTTCTCAGCGTCTCCAAACCGCCGCTCCAGACCTAGAATCATTGGATTGCATGACAGAAACAGACAGGAGGGTTATGGGCAAGCTTCTGGACAGCATCGACTCCCCAAAGGATCTGAAGGTTCTCTCCTTGGAAGAGCTGAATCAACTGGCCGACGAGATCCGTCAGCTGCTGATCCGCTTCTGTCGACGTCACGGCGGCCACCTGGGTTCCAACCTGGCCACCATTGAGCCCATCATCGCCCTGCACTACGTCTTCGATATGCCTCATGATCATCTGATCTTCGATGTATCTCACCAGGCCTATACCCACAAGATCCTGACCGGTCGGCGCCAGGCCTACACGGACCCTGAGTCTCAGGAGGATTTGTCCGGATTCACCTCGCCCAAGGAGAGCCCCTACGACGATTTCATGCTGGGGCACACCGGCACCTCGATCGGCCTGGCCTGTGGGATGGCCGCCCAGCGGGATGCGACCGGTGGCAAGGCCAACATCATCGCCTTCATCGGGGACGGCTCCCTGAGCAGCGGGCCGGCCTTCGAAGGGCTGGACTGGGCTGCTGAACAGGGCGGCAACCTGATTATCGTGGTCAATGACAACGAAATGTCCATCGCCGAGAACCACGGAGGACTCTACAAGAGCCTGGCAGCCCTCCGTGCCAGCGGGGGACGCAGCTCAGACAATCCCTTCCGTGCCCTTGGACTGGACTACTGCTACGTGGAGGAGGGCAACCGTATTGAGGACCTAATCGAAGCCTTCCGTCGGGTCAAGGACATCGATCATCCGGTGGTGGTCCATATTCACACCCGCAAGGGCTTGGGGCTGGGACAGGGCAGTCAGGGGCAGATTGGCCCGACTTCCGTGGCACAGGGCGATAGGCACACAGCTCATATGACTTCCCTGCCCGATTTGCCCGCCGAAGGCCCGGTGGAGGCCAACCACTGGCAGGACGGCTTGGACTCCTTGGACCGCCTGCCCAATTCACGAAAGACTTACGGAAGAATGGCCATGCAGGCCTTGGAGTCCAGGTTCCCACAAGAGCCAGGTCTAACGGTCATCTCCCCTGCCACGCCGCTGTCCAATGGCATCGATCCTGACTTCCGCAAGCGGGCTGGGAACCACTACCGGGACGTGGGCATCACCGAATCCCACGCGATAGCCTATGCCGCGGGCATCGCCAAGGCCGGAGGCACTCCCATTGTCGCCACCTCGGCCACCTTCTTCCAGAGGGCCTACGACCAGATCGAACAGGAGATGGCCTTGAACGGCAGCGCTGTGACCCTGCTGGTCTTTTCCACCGGCATTGCCAAAACCGATGCCACGCATTCAGGCACGGCCGACATGGTCATGATGCGGGGCATCCCCGGACTGACCTGCCTGGCTCCGACCAGCGGGGCCGAGTTTCTGGACATGCTGGCCTGGGCCACTGGCCCGGCTCGGCAGCCGGTGGTAATCAGGGTGCCCGGCGAGCGCACACTGGCTACAGAACGGGCCGGGAAGCCGACAGCGCCGGTTTCAGATCCCTCGAAGACCGATGCTGAATGCGGGTCGGACCCTGCTCCCTGGGATCGCTATCGCATCCTGCAAGAGGGTAAGACCGTAGCCGTGCTGGCTCTCGGCGATGCGTTGCCACTAGGCCGCGACCTTGCAGATTCCTTGGAAAAGTCCATGGGGCTAAAGCCCACACTGGTGGACCCACATCGCTATGACCGCTTGGATGAGCAGACCCTAAATGCTCTGGCCAGCACCCACTCCCTGGTGGCCACCATCGAGGACGGTCAGCTGGACGGCGGCTGGGGACAGGCAGTGGCTGCATATTACGGACCTGCTCACGTTCGCACCCTGGCCTTCGGAGCGACCAAGGAGTTCAACGACCGGGTTCCCCAAGCCACCCTGATGGAAAGGTATGGCATGACCGTTCCTGCTATGGCTCAGACCATCTCGGATGCCCTCGCCGACCAGGCTTCATAGATTTGACCCGCCGGTGGATCAAAGCGGGTACAATGAAAGGGTTTGGCCCCGTAGCTCAGCTGGATAGAGCAACTGACTTCTAATCTGTAGGTCGAGAGTTCGAATCTCTCCGGGGTCACCACTAGCCCTCCCTGCTTCTACCTAAGGAGCAAGGGTTCTTCGTGTTCTTGTCCATCTTGCCATAGCAGCATGCGTTACCCATGTACGGCTCGCGACGATCGCAGTTGCAGAAGCAATATGGACAAGAAAGACAGCCATGAACGATCGGCATCAACCAATGGATCAGCAACCAAGCGACAATCAAGACCAAGCTCAGGCGAGCCAGAATTACTCCGACTATAAGGGATAGGGCCAAGAGCCTTCCAGTCAAAGCTACGAGACTGCTTCCCCGCAGGGGAATCATTCAACAGCTGCCAACGGGTACCCGAATGCGGATCAACCCTGGCAGGCTTCGAGCACTCAACGAGGACCACAAAACTCCTACGGGCAAACCGCATATACACCTCAACCCAACGGCGCCAATGGACCGACCCAAATTCAGCCTTGGCAACTTCAGACCCAGTATGTCAGCGGACCGGGCATGTCGAACAAACAGAAGGTCACAGCAGCCATCTTTACTTTCTTCTTGGGTGGCATCGGCATACACAACTTACCAGATGGACGGCAAGGGCCTCCAGCTGCAGGATTGATCGCTCGGACCCAGTCCACAACTTTCCTATCCGCCTGCGATTCCATGGATGCTTTTGCGTCTCAACCTTCCTGCTTGGAGACGGCAGACAATCAGAAAGGCACAGCACAGGCGACCAGGCAGGAACTACCTCTCCAATTAGTCCAAGGATCGGATCAGTTCCGAAACTTGGCAACCATCTGGCTAAAAGCAATGCACGTCGCTTGATCGCTTCACGACACCCGCAGGATGCCGTGGGCGCCCTTTTCGGCCAGACTCATGACGTGGTTGACTATGGAATAGTCGCCAGGCTGATCGACCTTGAGCTCTACGAAGCCGCCTTGGGCCGGCAGCAAGGGCAGGACCTGTGCTCCGGCTGATGAGTCAGCGGAATTCCCTCCTGAACCTCCGCCTATCAGATAACGGCCTTCAGTCCAGACCGTATCGAACTGGGTTCCCACGATATGGAAGGACAGCGGCTGGTTGGGGCCGGCATCCAGAACCCAGATGCGGACCCTTTGCCCCTTCTCCAGCTTGAGAGGGTGTGCATCATATTGAAAGGCCCGTCCGTTGAAGGTCATGATATCCGGGGTCATGGCCGCCACTTTTTCAGCATCGGCAGTCCCTCCATTGGACCCCAGATAAATCTCGGACTGGACCAGAACATATTCCGCAGCCACTGGTGACAGGGTGCCATCATCCACGACCACAGCTCCATACATGCCGTTGGCTATATGGTTTGACATGGGGTCGCTGCTGCAGTGGTACATCCATATGCCAGCCCGATCAGCGGTAAAGGTGTACAGGAGTTCCTTGCCTGGTTCTATGTTGCGCATCATGGTCTGGGGAACAGCCGGGCCGGCATGAAAGTCAATGGAATGGCTCATGCTTCCCTTGTTTCTGATGGTTACTTCAAAGGTGTCTCCCACCCGGCCTCTGAGCACCGGACCCTGAGCCAAGGGCCTCGATCCCTTATCCCGCGGATCGCCCGCGTCATCGAAGCTCCAGACCGTGCGCTCAAGCCCTGCTGCAACCTGCTCCCTGCGTTCCTTGACATTCAAAGTGTATTTTCTTGTTCCAGCCCTCCCCTGGTCATCCAAGGGTGGAAGAGTGGCCTTGGCAGGTTCGCTCTTCTCAGCCTGCGCCTTGAGTTTGGCTGCTGAAGGGGCCTGGTTGCTGGTCATCTTCCGAGCGGAGGACTGCATTTGCTCGGTAGTCGTTCCACCCTTGGTCTTGACCTTGAGCTCCATGCCCATCTGACGGTGTCCTGCCAGCGAGCACCATCCTAATGTGTCGCCGCCCAGGACTCCCACATCGACCGAGACGCTCTGGCCTACAGGCACGGATCCTGTGCTCTTGCCATTGGCGAAAACCAAGTCGTGCCGCTGATCTCCGGTGTTCCGAAAATCTACAACCAGCCGGTCGCCTGCATCGATGGCGATGGTATCCGGCACAAAGGCCATCCCCTTTACCCTGATTGAAGCTCTTCTAGTGTGTCCCGTCGGCTGGATGCTCTTCGCAGATGCGTCCTGAACCTCTCCAGTGTTGGGCGTTGCCCCGACGGAGACAGCCAGCGCCGGCCGCAGAGCCATCAAGACCACCGCTGCCACCAAGATCAGCACAGTAGCCGAGGTGGCAACAAGGTCCGCCCGCAGGGCCAAGGTCCCAACAAGTTCGGTATGCGAATCCTTGGGCTGGCGACGACGGTAGCGTTTGGAAGCCAGGACCTGCTTGCCACGAGCAGCCAGGTAAACCACGGTCAGCATCATGGAGAGGATTCCCAAGACATTCAGCAGGTTCCCCGCCTTCCATAAGGGCGTGTAGAGCCGGATGGCTCCAAGGAGCCTGATTAGCAAGCCAACCTGCATGAGCGCCCAAGCACCCCAGAGGAGGGGATGAAAAGGCAGAGGCCTGCGAATGACCGAGGGGACGATCATGCAGACATGGGCGATGACCATGGTCATGATGAATCCCACAGCCAAAGCATGCAGCGCCATATCGCCGCAGTAGTTGCTGGAATCCAGAGGTGCCACCATCCAGATGAGGGCAGCCAGAAGTCCCCAGGCGTAGGCCGACAGCATGCAGGTGCCCATGAATCCTGGCAGACCGCCGTGACGGAAGGTGCCCTTGGCTACGTCGTGACTGGCCATAACCAGGAGGAGCAGGCCCAGGGACAATCCCAGAAGCGGATAACCGACCGAAGGTGCCATGGCTTGAACAGGCAGCATCAGGACGGTCAGGAGGCTCAGACCCAGAATTCCCGATTCGAGGCGGACATCCGAGAAGACCGCCCTGGCCAGCTCCACCCGCTCCCCGACGATGGTCAGAATCAGGAAAAAGAGCCAGGTTGGAGCCAGAACCGAGGCATCCAATCCTGCAACCCATCCAAAAGCTCCGACCAGGCCAACCAGGGATCCGAGGACCTGTATGAGCACCTCTGCAGAAGGTTGCCGCCGCCAGATAGCCAGATACATGGCTGTCAGAACAAACATGGACAAAGTCCACGGAATGCCGCCAAAAAGCTCCACTCTGACCCATGCCGGGGCAGCAGCGGGGCTTGAAACCATCAGCGAAAGCAGGCAGAGCAGGGACCCCAGCAAGCCCAAGGCGGGAGCAAGAAATCCCCAGGAGGGTTTTTTGGATCCGCCACTGCGATAAGCCACTGCCCTCTCAAGACCGATGGCAGCGCCCAAAAACCCATAGACCATGAGCCCACCATGCAGATCAGCCAAGGGCACCCTGTCTGAAGGGTGGATCAGATCCGCACGAATCAGCGCCGCTATAAGGCCAAGCAGTGCAGCCAGACCTGCGCCTATGAGAAGGGCCATCCTGGACCTGGGTAAGGCTGTTTTGCCTCCGGACTTGCGCATCTTCTGGTCGCTCTGCATGGATCTGTCCGCCTTGTCCTGGGTTGATAATTGATTTGATAGTTATACAATTTAATCGATGAGTCAGGAAATTCAAGCCCGCAAGCGACGGGACCAAACCCCCTCCAGGCGAAGAAGCGGGGAAGAGATTCGCTCCACAATCTTGGATTACCTGCATACGTCAGCCGAACGGACCGGTACAGGTCTAACCGCCCAGCAAATCGGAGCAGCCTTCGGCATCCATCCGACGACTGCTCGTTTCCATCTTGAGCATCTGGTCAAACAGGGCGAGGCAGTCCGCCAAACAAGAGACGGTGATGGTCAATCAGTCGGTCGAGGCAGACCGGCTGTCATCTACTCCCCCACATCCATGAACCACGCCAGGGAGGATATGATCTCCTCGCTTTGCACTGCTCTCGAGACTGCCTGCCCCGATACTCGGAGCAGGAATGCGGCTGCTCTGAAAGCAGGTCTGGCCTGGGGTCGGACCCTGGCCCAGCAGAGGCGGGAGCATGCAGAAAAGAGTGTGCCGTCGAGCATGACTCAGACGCTGTTGGATGTTCTGAACACCTTGGGTTTTGCACCGGTAAGGACGGGGTCGGATTCAGCAAGTCTGTATCTGACCTCATGCCCCTTCCTGGACAGCGTCAGCAGCCATCCAATTATCTGCACAATCCATCGGGGCATGGTCCAGGGATTCGTGGAGAGCAGCAACAGCGCGACCAGGGATAGAAAGGCCCGTGTACTGCTGAAACCTCTGACCTCGCCAAAAGGATGCTTCCTGAAAGTATCGAAAGCGGACAACAATTCAAAAAGGAGAATGAAGCAATGACATACGTGATTGCCCAGCCCTGCGTGGATGTCAAAGACAAGGCCTGCGTGGACGAGTGCCCGGTGGACTGCATCTACGAGGGCCCCAGGAACCTGTACATCAACCCCAATGAATGCATCGACTGTGGTGCCTGCGAGCCTGTCTGCCCTGTGGAGGCGATCTTCTACGAGGAGGACCTGCCGGAGGAGTGGACCTGGTTCAAGGATGCCTCCGAAGATTTCTTTGCCCAGGTCGGAGATGCCGGCGGCGCCCAAGCCCAGGGGCCCTACGATCACGACCATCCACAGGTCGCCGCCCTGCCCCACCAGGACAATTTCGTCTGCATTCAGCCAGAATCACGCGGTCAGCGCGCGGTCTGGGTCCGTAAGGACCAAACAGAATGAAGGCCGGTTCGAGCCAGGACGATCACCTGATCTTCCCTGACTTTTTGGGCCGCCCTGTGGATGAGGCCGCCCGGATGCTTCTGGGTTGCCTGATCATCCGGGACTATGAGTCGGAAGGTGAACAAGCCAGGGTTCGGATCGTGGAGACTGAAGCCTACGACCAGAATGATCCGGCCAGCCATGCCTATCACGGGCAGTCAGCTCGCAATGCTGCCCTCTTCGGGCCCAGCGGACACATGTATGTCTACTTCACTTATGGAATGCACTACTGCATGAACATCTCCTGCCAGGAGGACGGATTCGGTGCCGGCGTGCTGATTCGAGCCTGCCAGCCAGTGCAGGGTCTGGACCTTCTGCGCAGCCACAGGCACGGCCATCACCCGGACCGGGAACTGACCAACGGTCCTGCCAAGCTCTGTCAGGCCTTGGACATCGACAAGCGAAACTACGGCCATGACCTCAGAAAACCGCCCATCCGCCTGGCAGCCGCCAGTCTGGACCGGGACGAGACCATCACGGCAACCCCCCGAATTGGCATATCCCACGCCAAGGAGACCCTACGGAGGTTCGTCATCACCGGCAACCCCTACCTGTCGCGATGATTAGGCGAAGAACCTACACTTCTGACTTGTATAGCTTACGGGGTGACTTATTGCTCAATGAAGCGGGATTCGACACAGCTCTGGAAGCGAACAAGCGAGAGAATGACAGCGGCCAGCAGAGCGATGATCAGCATGCCCATGAAACTGCCGGTTACCGGGTCCAGTCCAAAGGCTGATGAGAAAGCCTTGAAAGCCCAGGTGGATGCCGTAAAACCAAGGCTGGTGGTGGCCGAGAAAACCCCCATGACCAAGGGATAGCGTCTGTGCGGGGTCAGGTTGGACAGGAGGAAGGGGCAGGTGGCCATATTGATGGCACTGCCCGAACCGACCAAGAAGGCCGATAGGCAGACCAGCGTGAAGGAGCGGGTGGTCAGGAAGAGCAGGGCGCCCAGGGCCATCAGCAGGAAGGCGACCGGAATCGTCCATTGCCGGCAGACCCGCTTGATGCCGTTGATACTAAGCCCGATCACGACCGAGGAACCCGTGTTGAACATCAAGGCCACCCCTGCTGCACTGGTGCCGCCCAAACCGTACTTGGCTATGTAGACTGCGAGCTTGTTGTACAGGACCGCGACCAGGAAAATGCTCAGAAAACCGATGAGAATGCAAGAAATGGTAGCCCACCAGCATTGTCTGCCCTTCTGCAAGGGGGATGTTTGAGGCTCTGTGGCCTTTTCCGACTCCTCCTCGACGGCACCGACTCCGGGGACCATGAAGATGACCAAAACCAGGGCAGGCAAGGCCAGGAAATAAAGCCAATAGTTGTGCAGCCACCCTCCCTTGGCCAGGACACCGCCCAAGGCAAGGACCAGCATGGAAGAGCCGTCCTGAACAGCCAGGACCAGCCCCATCAGCGCCGCCAACTGCTTCCCGCGGAAGAACCTGGCCGACAGGCTCGGAAGAACTGTAGTGGCGATGCCCACGCCGAATCCGACAACCAAGGCAAACAAGAGCAGCTGGCTTACACTGCTATGCACCAAAAGGGGCATCAAGCCGCCCAGGGCGACACACAGACAACTGATACAGGCAGCGGTTCTGAAACTCATTCTGGTCAAGAGCTGACCAAATAAAAGGGCAGAAACTATGGCCGCCGAAGAGCCAATGGAAACCACCGACTCAACGGTGGAAGGATCAGCGCGAGGAAAGGATGCCTGAATGGCCGCCACGGAAGGAGAGATGATGGAGTCAAACCGCGACATGATAGCCAAAGCCATGATTCCGACCAGAATCCCAAGGTTCCGTCTGGTCAATATCCCTGAGTCCTTGGACTTAGACGCGCACGGGTCCGGTTCCACCGTTGCTGCCTCCCTCTCAATGTCAGCGGCACCATTCCTGGTTGATGGTGGGTAGTCTACTCCAGCAGCAGGGCCATGCCAACCAAAACAACCAGGAAAAGCAGATTAAGTGATGTATAGATCTTCAGGTAATCGCCTTTCTTGTCAGGGTACTGCTTGACCACAGCTTTGTAGGAGATCAGCGAGGCCATTGAAGCGACCAGGGTTCCGAGTCCGCCCAGGTTGGTGCCCAGAATGATTGAGCGCCAGGCTGTCGAAAAACCTGAGACCAGGAGGGCTGTGGGCACATTGCTGATGACCTGGCTGCACAGGACCGAGGTAATCAAAGGGTGGATATTGACCAGGCCGCTGACCAGGTTATAAAACTGGGGAATCCTCCTGGCATTGCCTATGAAAATGAAGAAAGCCACGAAGGTCAGCAGCAGCCCCCAATCCACATGCAGAAATACCCGCCTATCGCAGATCAAGAAGGTCACCGCCACCACCAGGACCATGGTCCACTGGGGAATAAGCTTGGCCACACCGAGCAGACAGACAAGAAAGAGAAGAAGGTAGATGGCGATGCGCCATCCGCTGGACCGCTGCATCTCCTTGACCTGGGGCTGTATCCCCTCCTCCCTCGGCGCTAGTATGCTGTGACGAATCTCTTGTGCATCCATGCCCTCGAACTTGTCCAAATGCTGATTCCTGAAAGCGAACCAGCAGCACAGGAAGAGCATCAGGGCCGCCACCAGAGCATAAGGCGCCATAAGGAGGAGAAACTCCCCAGTAGGCATCTCGGAGCGGGCCTTGAGGTATAAGTTGTGAGCATTGCCAATCGGCGTCAGCATGCTGCCCACATTGGCGCCCAGGGTCATCAGGGTGACGATCAGCAGGGCATGGCTTTCCAGACCGGCCATGATGAGCACAGCAACGGCGAAGGGCACGAAAGTAACCAGGGCTACATCGTTCGTGATGAACATACTGGAGAAGAAAGGCAGGGAAACCAGGACCAAGGCCAGGCCCCGCACCGAGCGGACGCGACTCAGCAGGCCGGCACCAATGGCATGGAAGACCCCAATCCGCTGAAATCCGCAGACCACCATCATCAGGGAACCCAGCTGGGTAAGGGTATTGACGTGGATGTAGCCCAGATACTGTCGGTCGGGAGGAATGAGAATGCAGGATACGAGAGCGATGACTGCCGCGACGACCAGGACGGTCTCGTTTTTCAGCAGTCCGATCACCCGATGTTGCATGGTCACCTCCGGCGAACGAATTCCCCACTTAGTTTACGCGCCCGCCCATGGCTTACAGGGCCTCTGCTGACGCTATTTTCCGCTCCTGAACCCGGGGTCGGGACACTCGGCGCTACTGACGGCTAGTCTGTCTGGCCCCGACTTTTGACCCTTGTCGGATAGTCACAGAGTCGGATGCCCATTAAACATGAACAGGGGTCCTGCGAATAGGTTGCACCCGCAGGACCCCTGTCAGATGGCAATATTACTTGTCATCCATTCGTTCCGGATCGGGAATCAGGTAGGACAGGGCCAGGGCGATCAGCACCAGCACTCCGCCTCCGATCATGGCGGCAACATATCCAGCGCGGGCTCCCCCAGACGCCGCCAGGCCGCTCATGAATGCGTAGAGGACCGCATAGCTTAGGCCTGAGCCCAGATTGAAGGCTCCGGCGTTGAGTCCCGGCAGGTACCCGGTATTGTCCGCAGGAGACAGGACCACGCCCAACCCATTGAGCATGATATTGGCCGTCCCTGCATAGGAGACACCCAGGATCAGGGAGAGGAGCACCAGACTCCAGATGCTGGGAACCAGACAGACGTAGATGCCGAAGACCAGTCCCAGCACGCTTACTAGCTGACCGACTCTCAGGACCTTGATGTAGCCAAAGCGTGAGGCCAGCATCCCGGCAACCGGACCAAAGACCAGACCGACCAAGGCATAGGGGGTCAGCGTCGCAAAGGAGACGATGCTGGCCTTCAAGCCGACACCTACCTCGCCATCCTGGGCAAGGGCCGGAACGATCCCGTTCATGATGGCGAAGACACCGACCATGGTGGTGAGAGTCGTCAGCAGAAGTCCCCAGGTGCGCCGCTGTCTGAGATAGGTGGTGGTGACCATGGGTGCTGACGTTGTGCTTTCAACTTTCCAGAAGATCGCGAAGAAGACCGCGGCCACCAGGATCTCGACAACCACCAGTAGCCAGCGCGCCTGGGCAAGCTTCTCGACCTCATTGATAGCCAGGTATGCGGCCAGGAAGGCGATGCAGAGGAAGACCACACCTGCCCAGTCCATGCGGGGGCGATCGTCTGCATAGCTCTCGCGGGCGAAGAGGGCCACCAGGAGTACGGCGACCACAGCAATGGCCACCATGAACCAGAAGACTGAGCGGAAACCGAAAGTGCCAGCCAGCCACCCGCCTAAGATGGCATCCACGCCGCCGATGCCGCCGTTGACCGCCGTCAAAACGGCCATGAGCCTGGCGTATCGGGCCTCATCAGTCACCTCGGCGTGCAGCATGATCAGGGTCATAGGCACGACCGGACCGGCCACTCCCTGAATGACACGACCAATCATGAGCACCGTCACATTCGGCGCCAGAGCGGAGACCAAGCATCCCAGCGCCGTCAGGCTCAGCATGCCCAGCAGCACCTTCTTGCGGCCGGTAAGATCGCCCAGCCGAGGCAGGAAGAGGGAGAAGACCGCGCAGGAGGTGAAGAACACCGTCTGGGTCAGGCCGATGCTGGAGCTACTGGCGTTGAGCTCGTTCCCCATGGTCGTCAGAGCCGGCGAGAGCATGGAGGCGTTGAGCTGGAAGGCGAAGACGGCGGCCATCAAAGCAGTCATCAAGGCGACGATGGAAGAGCCTGAACCGCCAGCGGTTGTGGTGGTGGGCTTGTCAGTCTTGGGTGCGGCCGTGTTCGAAGTCTTCATTGATCTCATCCAATCGCTGTGATGGCCTTGACCACCAGGTCCCAGAATCCCTGGAAGTCCAGTTTGACAGCCACCTGGGTGTGGCAGTCCTCAGCTGACGGTTCAGGGCCGCGCAGATCAGCCACGGTCATCCCGCAGGTCAGGTCCCCGCGCAGCTCGACATCAACCGGGCAACGACGGGTGCTCACAATAGAGGGGTCGATCAGATAGGCCACAGTGCATGGATCATGCACAGGCGGGTCCACGAAGTCCTGGTTATCCTGGTAGGACTTGCGGAAGAAGTCCATCAGCCCGCTTACAAAGTGGGCCAGATCGGTGCCGATGCCCTCGATGCGCTGCTGGACCTCGGGGGTGCACAGGGCCTGATGAGTCAGATCCAGCCCCACCATGGTGACCGGCCAGGGCTCGTTGAAGACTATGTGCGCGGCCTCGGGATCCACCTTGATGTTGAATTCAGCGACAGCACTCCAGTTGCCCACATGGTAGCCGCCACCCATGAGCACGACCTCACGGACGCGGTCGACAATGCGGGGTTCCTTGCGGACGGCCATGGCGATGTTGGTCAGGGGTCCGGTGGGGACCAGGGTCACTGTGCCTGGCTCCTCGCGCATGATGGTCTCGATGATCCAATCGACGGCGTGGCCAGGATCCAGGGGCCTGGTAGGTTCAGGCAGCTCGACACCGTCCAGACCAGTCTGGCCATGGATGGAGGCGGCCACCTCCTGTGGACGCACCAGCGGCCTATCACATCCGGCGTGGACCGGCACCTGGCGCGCATGAGCCTTCTCCAGCACAGCCCTCGCATTGTAGGTAACCTTGTCCAGACTCTGGTTGCCGCCAACCGTAGTCACTCCGATCAGGTCGATCCGCGGATCACCTACTGCCAGAAGGATAGCCACCGCATCGTCATGACCTGGATCGCAGTCCAGGATGATCTTGCGCGTCGTCATATACTCGCCTACGCCTTTCTCATGGATATGTCCTGGGCCATGGACCATGGCCCAGGACATGATACCCCTGATTGGCCTTGAAACGATGTAGGCGCGTTAGGCTGGGTCGGGACCGGAGGTGGCGAATCCACCCACTGCCCAGGCCAGTCGATCCCGAAGCTCGGGGTCCACCGCGAATAACCCCAATCCGTGCACCCCTCGTTTGAGCAACACGTTGAACTCGTGCCGAAGATTATCCACAGGGTCCATCTCCTGCTCCGACCGCCGATTGGTCGCCAGTGTGTTGCAACTGAGCTTCGGTTCGAATTCGACCTTTCCATTCCTGTAGGTGACCGAGGGCCCGATGATGACTCCCGCATAGTTGAGGTCAAAACCTTGGATGGTGAAGATGGAGCCGACCTCATCAATGGTGAAGGGCAGTTCGGCCCAGGCGATCCGGTGATTTGCAGCAGAGTTTCCCTGCTCCTCATACAGTTCGTAATTCCAAGGCATGGCAAATTCACCATCCCCGTCCTGACCCTCTTCGGCCCACACCCATCGGCCCGAATCCTGCTGGTGTAGTACAACCTGCCAATAACGGGAGGGATCCTGTGGGTCCGGGTGATTCTGGCTGCTGTAAGGCCAGTCATAGGTGGCTAGGAGTCGGCAAAGCCCCAAGGAGCCCTCGCCTCTTTGCTCCTGGTCCTTTCGGCGAATGAACTTTCTCAAAGCCTTAGGCGAAGTGAAAACCTTGATCTCATAAGGATGCTCCCAAGGATCCGGATGCAGTGGGCCAATGGTGCCATCCCTGGCTGTCATCCGATCCAGCCAGGCGCAGGTTGCGGGATCAGCTTGGATACGCATCTGGTGATCCAAATGAACATGACTGACCTGGAAGATATCCTCGCGTGCATGCTGACCGTCCCTTGACTTTTCGCGGATAACCATGGGTTGCGAGAAGGTCTTGTCATGCTCAGAACCCGTCAATCCCAGAAGCCGACTTTCCTGAGCATCTACGAACTGGGATCCGCGCAAGACCTGTTCCGGGTCGAAGACCACGATGGCTACTTTTGCCCGCCGCAGAATGTCGTAAAGCTGGTTGCTTCCGGAGTAGCTCTGCGACCCTTGCGTCAGCAGCAGGTGCGCCTCGTCAACCAGCACCACATCCGCCTTCGCCTCGACGCTATTCATGGGGTCTGCCGCCCTGCCTGTGGACCGGCCATTTCTATGGGTGTGCTTGCTGAACCGGTTGATGAACTGGACAGCGCCAACAACGCACTGGCCGCGCTTCTTCTGCAGTCCCAGCTTCAGAGCCATTTGGTTGTAGACATTGGCCTGCTCGGCCTGGTTGACAATGATGTAGGAACGCTGTCTGGCATTTGCCGAACGGTTATCGTCCTTACCGTCCAAGTTCCCATAGATGCCATATCTGGCACATATCTGATAGAAGAGATGGCTAAGCAAAACGGTCTTGCCAGTTCCTGACATGCCCTGAACGACTATGACTCGAGTATGGGCTTTATCGTCGATCCGAACCGGGCCTATCGATTCTGTCATCGAGTGGAAACCCTCGCCGGGGTTTTGAATAATGACCGACTCCAGCACATGCAGAACAGCTTCTTCAGCTCGCCGTTGTTCGTCGGTGAGCTTGCGGAAGGGCGAGGCCTTGAACAGGGCAGAGTCCAAGATTGCCTTCTCTTCCGGAAACAGATCAGGCTCCATTTCATGCAGGATCTGCCAAGCCTTGGAAAAGATGCTGTCGAATTCATCGCTGGTGTAATACATGTCTTGAGCGTTAGTTCTACGGTTCATAACCAGCTTGACTGCATCGACGCTCTGCATATACCCCATCAACCGATTTTCCATATCCAGGGTCAGGGACTTGTTGAAGTGGCGATCACCGATGATGTACTGGCAGACCCTGTCTTGGTGATTGCGCATGAATCGCACCAGGCGTTCCCAATCCGTGCGGGTTCGTGGATCCAGCTCGATGTGCTGCCTGGTCCGAGAACGAATGTCATTGGTTTCCCCGACGTAAACCACGTAAGGGGGTCCACCGCCATGCTTTTTGCTGCTGTCCCTTTCATCAGCAGAGACAATATATACAGTGGGATAGCGTAGGAACAGCTCCTCAAGCAGCCTCTCCTCCAAATGACTGCCCTGACTGCCAACAGCTTTCGCCTGCTTGTACTCTGCAATAGCCTTGGAAAAATCCTCATCTCTGAAATCGCCATAGGGCAGAGTCATCACAACAGGCTGCGGCGCGCTTGATGAATCCATGTTTTTCACTATGCCACGAACCCATACCAATCTAATGGCAGGAGGGCCGGCTGATAGGCTCGAAATCATGATCAGCAAGGATACAGAAACAGCGGTGATGAATTTTGTACACGAGCGCGACTGGGATCAATTCCACACGCCCGCCAACCTGGCCAAATCAATTTGCATCGAAGCTGCCGAGCTCTTGGAATGCTATCAGTGGGGGGACGATCCCAGGGACGGAGATGAAGGCCACGTAACCGACGAGCTGGCTGACGTGCTCACCTATTGCATCCAGCTGGCGGATCGACTGAATCTGGACATGGATCAAATTATCATGGATAAACTGCAGAGGACGGCCGAAAGGTATCCGGTAGCCACTTCACGCGGCTCCAGCCGAAAATACCGCCCCCTGCAGTAGTCAGATCGAGTCAGCAGGTCTGCGCAGCCGACGACCCCAATCGTCCGAGTCGCTTGGCGATTAGTGCAGACAGATCATCCAGGGTGACTCCAACATAGCTCTTCATGGAAGCGAACTGAGGGCCTGATGAGGTGTCGACCGGGTTGGTGCCGGTATAGGCCACAGTGGTGGCTCCTGATGCCACAGCCGAAGTGATGCCGGTCAAGGTATCCTCGAAAGCCAAGCAGGAGGTCATCAAATCAGGGCTGTTGATGCCAACCAGACTGGCCGCATGCAGATAGGGCGCAGGGTCGGGCTTCTGCGCCAGCCCATCGTCCCCGCAAACATAGTCGGCAAAAGCCCCCTCGGGCGCCTTGGCAACCACTGCCTGGGCCATGCGGCGTGGCGAAGTAGTGACCAGAATCGAGGGAATGCCGGCCCCAACCAGGTCTGTCAGGATAGTGCGAACACCTTCAATCCAAGGCATGTGACGCTCCTCCATGGCAATGACCCCATCAATCAACAAATCTGGAATCTGATCCTCAGGAAGGTCAAGACCACGCTCCCGCATCAACCTTGCCACGGTGGGCAGAGGTTTGCCGGAAACCTGCCAACCCATGTCGGCATTCCAGTCTCCCCCATGCTCGCGCACTAGATCAACCTCCGCCTGATGCCAGTAGGGCTCTGAATCGATCAAGGTTCCGTCCATGTCCCAAAAGACCGCGAGCGGTCGGCCACTCACAGCAGACCGGGCTTTGTCAGTCGACCCGGCACGACTTTCTTCCATTTGATGCTCCATGTTCATGCATTCACCCTATCGGCAGGGCTTGTCTAGACAATGGTGCCACCCAAATTACTTGGCATGAAGATCAGGCCACGGATCAGGCAACAGCTCATCCAGACTCACATTAAGCACTTGGGCAACTGCCATGATGTTGATCAAACTGGGATTGGCTGGACTCCCGGGTCGCGACTGGCCATGCTCCAACTGTTGGTATGCGAACCGGGAAAGGTTGGCATTATAGGCGACGAACTCTTGGCTGTAATGCAAAGCCGTCCTTCGACGTTGTATATTCAAGCCTAATACTACGGCGTATTCCGCCCATCCACTCGGTACTTGAGAATGTGCCACAGAGCCAAGGTAAATACAAGAAACACATTGTCATGCCTTACCAGTAATACTATATCAGTAGGGCATTACCGGTTATTTGAACGGGAGACGCTTTCCTAGCTCTGCCTCACGCCAAAAATGAGTTCGTCATAGTTCTAGCTACTGCCATTCTTCCTTGTAGCTTACGGAACCACATCGGTCTTCATCAATAGTCTGAATTACTCCACCTCGTTCGGGAGGAACTCAGCAGCCAACATAGGTCTGCTGGCGTTCTTCAACATGCTGCCAGCACTACTGATAGCAGTAGTTGGATATGGGTATTTCTTCATCACTGAGGTCAATGGTCTTTTTGGCAACAACACGCAGATACCCGACTGGATGCTGACACCCTTGGTTCCACTAGCCGTCATGCCTCTGGTGACACGGGCGATCTACCGACACACCAGAAATCCATATCTGGGTGGCATCATTACCGCGATCATTGTCACTGTGATGACCTGCATCAACTCCCAGATCTCCTTCCCCGCCTAACAGGGAGCCACACCTACCCCAAGTCCTCCTCATCCCTGTCTACAACTGAAACTTCGACAAGGACATGGAGGACCAACTTATCTGACCACCAGTTCACTCGGTGTTGCCGAAGACCTGGGTGCGCAATTCGCTGCGCTGGGTCTCGTACTGGGTGAGCTGACCAAGAAGGTCGAACTTCTCCTGACCGTCTGGCAACTGATTCATCCGGTGCCTGGCCGAGGCAATCAGCCGCATGTAAGTGGCATCCAGCAACCTTGCCAGCAGCTCGGAGGCGTACTGACGTTCCTCCGGGCTGGGTTGCTTCAGCTGAACATCCGCGTCATCGGAGTCTGCGCCCTGATCGCCTTCCTTATTGCCCGGTCGCCTATCCTCCTGCTTATCCAAATTCAGCGGCAAAGGCATGACAGCCAGCTCGTTGATGGCCGACTCCAGCATGGGCCCGCCCGCCTTGGTCAAATTATGCATCCACAGTCCTTGGGGCGTCTTCATGTCAGGCAGTCCTCCGGCGGCCTGCACAGCCCGATAGAGCGAGCGGAAAATCGGAACCTCGAAACTGTCCGGACTCAGCTGAGCAAAGGCATCTGAACCGATTGCTCTGGGAATCTGGATAAGCACGCCCATGAACTGCTGCTCGCAAATGAAAACAGAATCATCGATGTGATGATAACCCTGTCGGAGAGCATCCTCACGCTGTATCCTACGACGTTGCATGGCATTGTCACTGCCATGGCCCGCGCGACCCTCCGATTCACCCGCACCGCGGTGAGGAGTGCGGACCGCATAGGCGTCCTGGTCTTTCACATGCAGCTTGCGGCGGGCCCTGTTGACCTCCTGGCGCAGCAGATCCAAATCCACGCCGATTTTTCTGGCGGTCTTGCGGGTATAGGCCCCTACCAGGGAGCGATCCCTGATCTGGGCCAGGATGGGCGCCACAGCCTTGACCGCGCCCATCTGCCCGGTGGTGTACTGGGTATCGAACATGGCTACGGCCGTGTCGATGACGAAATCGTACAGCGGCCGGGCATGCTCGACCAGAGAACGCACAGCCTCATCACCATACTGGATGCGCAGATCACAGGGATCCAAATTCTCCCGGGCCACCGCCACGAAGGTCTGCGTCAGAAAGCTCCCGTCAAGGCCGAAAGCATGCAGGGCGGCCTTCTGCCCGGCTGCATCCCCGTCGAAAGTGAAGACCACCCGGGAGCCTTGGACCGGTCCTACCAGCTGGATAGCCCCTAAGGCATCGTCGGAGATGAGCCGACGGACGATCTTGGCATGGTCCTCGCCGAAAGCAGTTCCGCAGGTGGCTACAGCCGTATCGACACCGGCAAGGTGGCAGGCCATGACGTCGGTATAGCCCTCCACAATGACCACCTGCCGCTTTTTGACGATGGCGTCCTTGGCCAGGTCGATGCCGTAGAGCACCTGGTTCTTGCGGTAGAGCTGAGTGTCCGGTGTGTTGATGTACTTGGCGTTGATGCCGTCGTCCTCGTAGAGCTTGCGAGCGCCGAAGCCCAGGGTACGGCCAGTGGAATCCCTGATGGGCCAGGTGACCCTGCCCCGGAAGTAGTCGTATACTCCCCTCTGCCCCTGCCTGGCCAGTCCGGCATCCAGCATCTCCTGCTGGGTGAAACCCTTGGTGGACAGGTGACGAACCAGGTTGTCCCATCCTCGTGGGGCGTATCCGCAGCCGAAATGCGCGCTGTCAGCCTGGGAGAAGGTCCTGCCTGCCAAGAGCTTGCGCGCCGCCAGCGCCTCCTTGCTCATGATCTGCGAAACGAAGAAACGCTGGGCCTCCTCGTTGGCCTCCAGCAAGCGGGAACGTTTGGACCCGCGACGCTTGTCCTGGCGGGAGTTCTCGTAATGCAGCTCGATCTGATACTTGTCTGCCAGAATCTCGACGGCATCGCCGAACTCGACGTTCTCCTCCTGCTCCACGTAGGTGAAGACGTCGCCACCCAGTCCGCAGCCGAAGCAGTGCCAGACCCCCATGGAGGGACGCACTGAAAAAGAAGGAGACTTCTCGTCGTGGAAGGGGCACAGACCCATGTAAGTGCCGGAACCTGAAGGCTTCAGAGTCACGCTTTCAGATACGATCTCATACAGATCGGCCTTGGCTCTGACCTTCTCGATGTCTTCCTTCTTGATCATTCCGGACATGACACCCAGCCTACCGGCCCAGGGGGATGTGTTGCGCCCGGCATAAATACGGCAGGCCTATGGGCAGACCAAGGAATGCAGGGCCAGCGCCGAACCGTCGGTCAGGGAGGCCACCTGGTCGATAGCCACCCGCAGGCGCTCCCCATCCGAACCCGCCTGGCGCCAATCCTCCAGGAAGACGTCCTCCAAGGCATCAGAGGGGTCTGGCGAGTCGGCCATCATGACCTCAACCAGGTCGGTCACGATTTTCAGCTGCTCTGCATGGAAGGGCTCCTTCTCACGGGGAGCCATGACGAAGTAGACAGCAATCCCCTTCAAGGCCACAATCTCATAGGAGGTCCGAGGAGGAATGACCAGCCCAGCCGAGTACCTGGTCAGCGGACCTTGGCCGTGGCGGCTTCGGGTGGCCGCCTCCACAGAGTCGGCAAAACGGCCGATCAGGTAACTGGTGGTGTTCTTCAAAGTAGCCAAGGCCCGGCGTGACCCATCGAAGCCTGTCGGCAACATGCCACGGACGGTCTCCAAGGCTCGGACCAGCTGGTCAGCATCCCAGCGGTCGCCATACCAGGATCGGGCGGCTCGGACCACGCCATCGATGATCCTGGGCTCAGCCAGCCGCTCAGGCACGAAGGAGCCAACCACTATGGCATCCTCCACGTCGTGAACGCTGTAGGCGATGTCATCAGCCAAGTCCATAACCTGGCACTCCATAGGCGTGCTGGCCTGCGGTGCTCCCTGCTTGAGCCAGCGAAAGACTTCCTGGTCGTCCGGGTAGACGCAGAACTTGGCAGTCCTCTCCCCCTTGGGATGAGCCGAGGCCTCAGCCAGGGTCCATGGATATTTGACCGCAGCGTCCAGGGCGGCCCTGGTCAGGTTGACCCCTGCCGAGCGTCCGTCCGGGTGGAAAACCTTGGGCTCCAGCCTGGTCAGCAGTCGAAGGGTCTGCGCATTGCCCTCGAATCCCCCTATGTCTGAGGCCAGCGAGGACAGGGCACGTTCGCCGTTGTGGCCGAAGGGCGGATGACCCAGGTCATGGGCCAGACAGGCACAGTCCACCACGTCGGGGTCGCAACCCAACATGGTACCGATCTGCCGGCCGATCTGGGCCACCTCCAAGGTGTGGGTCAGGCGCGTACGGGCAAAGTCGTCAGTGCCGGCCACCAGAATCTGCGTCTTGGCCCCCAGTCGACGCAACGCCGAAGAATGGACCAGACGCGCCCGGTCACGTTCAAAGGCGGTCCTGCTGCTGGTCTTTGGAGGCTCTGGCGCCCACCGTTCCTGATCCCGGGCGGAATAGCCCTCGGCCAGCAGGCGGGATCCGCCCTCCTCATCAGTGCCCATCTGGCGCGCCCGCTCCGTTCAGTCCAGATTATCCACGACCACCACTTCAGTGGGCACATTGCCCGCTGTGGCCTTGGAATAGGGGCAAAGCTCCTGGGTCCGCTCCACCAGACGGGTGGCCAGATCACGATCGACGCCGGGCAGGCAGACCTCGATCAGAGCCTTGATGCCAAAGGACTCGCCCTGGTCGCCAAGGGAGATGTGAGTGCGCACCTTGCTCTGGGCCAGCTTGGTGGCTGGCACGCGCAGCTCCTTTCCGGCCAGTCCCATGGCTCCCTGGAAGCAGGCACCCCAGCCGATGGCGAAGAGTTGCTCGGGGTTGGTGCCCTGGCCCTTGCCTCCCATAGCCTTGGGTGTATCCAAGTCCAGGGAAAGATCGGGCTCCTGGCTGTCCGCATGGCCCTCGCGGCCTCCGGTGATGTCAGCTACGGCTGTGTATGAGATATTGCTGGGTTCATTTCCTGTATATGTAGTCATAACCTCATCTCACCACTTATATTGCCCCTTGACAAGGCCCCAAGCCCAGGTTCTACCTGTGATAGTGGTCTCAAAGAATGGATTCAGGGGCAATCAGGTGCAGGTCGGAGGGTTCGACCACCTCATGCACACCCAAGTAGAGCCGTGGAATCCTACTACGCAGGCAGGTGAAAATCTCATAGCTGATGGTGTCGGCGGCCCGGGCCCAGTCATCAGCGGTTGGCTCAGCCTGTTCCTCCCCTTGGCCTGGCCCAAAGAGAACAACGGTATCGCCCTCGTCCACTCCCAAGTCGGAAGCCATGCCTTCTAGATCCAGTACACACTGGTCCATGCAGACTCTTCCAGCGACACGAACCAACCTGGGCCCTTGGCGAGTCATCAGACGGACGGGACCTCCCAGATGCTCTCGGCCCATAGCGCCCTCGCGGTCAAAGCCCGAGGCTGACCGATGGATCCCGTCGGCATATCCCAAGGGCATGATGGCCGTGCTTGTCGGGTTCTTCGTCAGATAAGTGCGCCCGTAGGAGATGCCGTGACCGGCCGGCATATCCTTGACAGTGCCCAGCTGTGCTTGAAGGGTCATTGCCGGACGCAGACCATAATCCGCCGAAATCCCCATGGAAGGATCAGGCTCGTACCCATACAGGCCGATGCCAGGACGGGTCAGGTCATAACGTATCCCCGGGCGGCTGAGCGTGGCAGCGGTGTTGGCAAGATGCCGGATTTCAGGCTTCATGCCTGCGGTCGTCATCCTGTCATAGAACTCTTCGAAGAGGGCGATTTGCTCGTCAGTGGACGACACGAACTCGTCCACCCCAGGCATGTCGGCCACAGCCAGATGGCTGAAAAGCCCCACAGGCTCCAACAGACCCTGGGCGGCAAGACGGGAGAGCTCGTGCAGGGCGTCTCCGAAGGTTTCAGGAGTGAAGCCGTTGCGTCCGAAGCCGGTGTCCACCTTGATGTGGACGCGGGCAGGTCTGCCGAACTGGTCTGCCGCCTGCGCCACCTTGTCCATAGTCTCCAAGGAACCGACGCCCAGATCGATGTCAGCTTGGATCAGCTGGTCGAAGGGCGCGCAGTCCCCATTGAACATCCAGGACAGTATCCGGCAGCGGTCGGGGCCGATGCCTGCTCGCCGCAGACGCAGGGCCTCGCTGGGCTGGGCAGTGCCCAGCCAGGTGGCCCCGCCGGACAAGGCCGCCAGAGCGGCGGGGATGAGCCCGTGGCCGTAGGCATCGGCCTTGACCACACCCATGACTGCAGCACCAGGGTTCGTGGAATGAACCAGATTCACCAGAGTGGCCATATTGGCCTTCAAGGTCCTCAAGTCGACGATGATCTGGCCTGGATAGGCCCGAAGAGCTTGTTCGTAATGCTTTTGGCCCTCAGGCCCGGAGAACTGCCATGCAGGTGCTGCACTCAATGTCATGGCTCCATTGTGCGACGGCGCTGCGACGGTCGGAACCCGCCCTCAGACGGCAACCAAGCGCTTAGCGGCCCTTTCGCGCTCAGCCAGGTCAAGGGGACGATTGTGCAGCTGATAGGCCACCCGCACGTTCTCGATCTCCTTGTTTTCAGGCATGATGATGTTGCCGCAGCGGGTGAAGCCATGGGTCTCCAGGATGTGCTGCATGGCGTAGTTCTTCAGTCCCGTATCGGCGCGGATGTTCTCGTACCGGCGCATGCTCCAATCGAGCAGGTCCCCGGCCGCGTGACGCCCCAGTCCCGAGGCGGCCACCCGATGGATGGTGGTATAGGGCCGGTCGTCCAGCCAGCTGCCATCAATGACCTTATAATCTGGTTCCGGGTCATGGAAGAGAGCAAAAACGCCGATGATGCGCTCATGGCTGCCCTTGTGCTCGTCCAACTCCGGTTCAGGGTAGACGGGATCCTCAGGAATCTGATCCATACCAGCTGCATCATCGACCAAGAGCATGGTGTGGCCCCCGGCGATGTCCTCGCGGATGCGTTCAGGCAGAGGGTACTTGTCCCCCCACTGACGGGGGTTACCGGTCTCGGCCATCCGCTTTCTGGCGTAGGCGTAGACAGGCATGATCGCCTCAAAGTCGTCCATGGTGGCATGACGGATCCAACGTGCAGTTTCCATCGCGTACCTGCTCACTGTGGCTACCTCTTTCTCGACCGGTGCGGCAGGGACGAAACCCGCCCCTGCGATTGCCGAAGTACGAGTGTATCCATCAGCAGGCAGTCATGAAGTGAGTACGCATTGAGCGAATCGGGGAATAGTTTGGGCTATTGTGCGGCCTCTTGAACCCGACTTCTCGATCGCAAATGACTGGCATGGGTCAGATTGACCACACTGTGTCGGCTGACCAGACGGGTCGGCATGACCACATGCCGCTGGAACTCCTTGCCCTGTCGTGCATCGAGAATCATTCCCACGGCCATCCTGGCCATCAGATCAAATGGCTGATCCACCGTGGTAAGGGCAGGCATCAGGTAGGAGGATGGATAGACGTTGTCGAATCCGACCACAGACAGGTCCTGACCGGGCTCCAGTCCACGTTCACGCGCCGCTCTGTAGATATTGACGGCTGTCAAGTCATTGCAGGCCAGGATCGCGGTCGGAGGATGAGCACGGTCCAGCAGATCACAGGCGGCTTGGTACCCTCTGTCGGGCAAATAGTCTCCCTGCAGAACCATGCTAGACGGCAGGCTGGCACCAATGGCTGCCAATGCTGCTCGGTATCCAGCTAGTCTGGCCTGCGCGGATTGCACATTCGCCGGTCCGGCTATAACGCCAATGCGCCGATGCCCGGCATCCAGAAGGCATTTGGCGGCCTGGTATCCTCCAGTCCAATTGTCAAGCGTTATGCTCATGTCCTCATCGTTGACCAGGTCCACCGGATCGACCGCCACCAAGGGAATGCCTCTTGCTTTGAGCACATTCTTGCCCTTCTGGTCTATGGAGGACATCTGGGTAATCACACCCAGCGGGTTGCGATCAATGATCCCCCTCAGACATTCCTCGGCACGCCGCTGGTGATCGGTCTGCGTCACAGTCAGAGCCAGACCGGCATCCAAAGCCCACTTCGAGGCATAACGTATCATCTCGATGGTGCCATTGTTGGCGATATAATCCACCACCAGTTCAATGGTCTGGGCGATTTTGGTACTGACGAGCGGATGTGCATAGCCCTGATCAGCCAAAGCCTTTTCGACCCTCCGACGGGTTTTTGCCGCCACGCCCGGTCGACCGTTGATCACCTTGGAAACGGTCGAAGCCGAGATGCCGAGCTGCTCGGCTATAGCGCCGACGTGCGGATTGCCGGGTTCCTGTCTGGCCATGTGCATCCTTTCCAGTACCCAACAATCGTAACCAATGAAGCGGCGATCACATTCATGTCGAGTTTAGAATTTTTACATTTTTAATTTTCAAATTTCTATTTCTGCGCCTATACTGACGTCTATGTTCACTAGATTGGCAAAGGAGCCACGATGAGTACTATCACTGCGGTGAAAACGTATGACTTTCGTTTTCCCACTTCTCTGACCTTGTCAGGATCGGATGCCATGAACAAGGACCCGGACTATTCGGCCGCCTATGTGGAAATACACACCTCGGCTGACGATGGCATCAAAGGGTGCGGTCTGGTCTTCACCATCGGACGAGGCAATGATGTTGTATGCAGAGCCATAGATTCCATAGGAAAGACTCTGTGTGGCCTGGAGGTTGAACGTCTGCTGGACAGCATGGGCCTGGCCTGGGACCTACTGGTCCATGACTCGCAGCTGCGCTGGCTGGGACCCGAAAAGGGAGTCGAGCATATGGCCATCGGCGCACTGCTGAGCGCCCTTTGGGACATGAAGGCCAAAAGAGCGAGGAAACCTTTGTGGTTGCTGCTGGCTGAAATGGACCCTGAAGACCTGGTCAGCACCCTGGACTTCAGATACCTCTCCGATGCCCTGCGTCCCGAGGAGGCCATAGACATCCTCAAGGATGGGCAATCCGGCAAGCAGGAGCGCATCGAGGACATTCGCCAGCACGGATATCCCGGTTATTCGACAGCACCAGGCTGGCTCGGCTACAGCGACGAAAAGATGGTGGAGATTGCCAAACGAGAGACAAAGGAAAAGGGCTTTAAGCAAATCAAGCTCAAGGTAGGCCAGAACCTCGATGATGACATACGCCGTCTGGGATTGGCCAGGGATGCCATCGGCCCCGACGTGCGTCTGGCCATCGATGCCAACCAGGTCTGGGACGTCCCGCAAGCCATTGATTGGATCAACCATTTCCATGACTTCGACCTGGCATGGGTCGAAGAGCCCACCAGCCCCGACGACATCATCGGCCACGCAACCATTGCCAGGGCCATCAATCCCATCCCCGTGGCAACCGGCGAACAGATGCAGAACCGCATCATGTTCAAGCAATTCCTACAGGCCAATGCCTTCGGTATCATGCAGATCGACGCCACCAGAGTGGCGGGCCCCCAGGAGATAGTTCTGGAATACCTGCTGGCTCGCAAGTTCCACAAGATAGTCTGCCCCCACGCTGGCGGGGTCGGACTGTGCGAGATGGTCTGTCACTTCGCCATGTTCGACTACGCAGCCGTCTCCTGCACCACGCAGGGCCGAATGATCGAATACGTGGACAACCAGCACGAATATTTCGTAAACCCCGTGCGTATCAGCCAGGGCATGTATCAAGCACCAACCGCTCCTGGCAACGGGGCTGAAATGACCGTTGAGACTGCGCAGCGCTACCTCCACCAGGAGTGACTTCGGGTCACCTCAATCAAAACCAGGCCCAATCGCTGGAGCCCTAGCAAATCATCCATTCATAGAGACAAAGAAGCTTTCATGGATCTGCATCTCAAAAACAAGGTATTCATCATCACCGGTGGCTTCAAGGGCATCGGCAGGGGCATCGCCCTACAACTGGCCCAGGAGGGCGCCATAACCGCAGTCATAGACCGTGACGAGTCAGCCAGGGACCAGTTCTGCAAAGACATCGAGGCCTATACCGATACCTACCGGACCTTCATTCTGGATCTGAATGACACCGACGGCATAGCCCCTATTGTGGAGCAGGTGCACAAGGAATTCGGCCATATCGATGGCATAGTCAACAACGCTGGAGTCAACGACAACAAGGCCTTGGAAACTACTGACTGGCGGGAGTTCGAGCGTTCCGTACACGGTAATCTCACCCACTACTACGAACTCATGCACGCCTCTTGTGCCTATCTGAAGAAAAGCCACGGATCCGTCATCAACATCACTTCCAAAACCGCCGTGACCGGTCAGGGCAAGACCAGCGCCTATGCGGCGGCCAAGGGCGCAGTTCTGGGCCTGACCAGAGAATGGGCCGCAGCCTTGGTCCACGATGACGTACGAGTGAATGCCATCGTGGTCTCGGAATGCTGGACCCCCCTCTACGCCGACTGGATCAAGACGTTTGGCGATGAAAAGGCCCAGCAAGCCCGTCTTTCAGCCATCACAGACAAGATCCCCCTGGAACATCGCATGACCACACCCGAGGAGATCGGGAACACCGCCACCTTCCTGCTCTCTGATCGCGCATCACACACCACCGGCCAATGGGTGTTTGTCGATGGCGGATACGTCCACCTGGACCGGGCACTGAATTGAGCTCTGCTATGAAAAATCCAAATACGCAAAGCAAAGGCGGTTCCCAGGCCACCGTCGCCATGCTGGTAACCGCTCCCAGATTCCTCTACATCGCCTTGTATGCCTTTCGTGGGTGCCGCATATGCCTTGAGCAGGGAGCCTGAGATGACGCGACAATTGCAGGTCATCGATGCTCACTTCCACATGTGGAATCTTGAACGGCAACATCTGCCTTGGCTGGAAGGAATGCCATCACTGAATCGGAGCTTTCCCCTCCACGAGCTGGAAGACGAGTACGGGCAGTTGGGAGTGGAATTTTGGGGCGGAGTCTATGTGGAAGTTGACTCGGATGACCCCCTATTAGAGGACCGCTTGGTCTATGAGAACGATGACCCGAAAATTCTCGCCCGAATGCTAAGGGCACAGGTAGGGCCCTATATGAGGGTACCTATCAATGCTACGGGCATCAGAGAGCCCTTGCATACTGACTCTGCCCCGCGCGGCCGTTGCCTTGAACCCTCCTTCATCGCCGGGCTCCACGCCATGGCTGATAAGGGGATGCCCTTCGAGCTATGCAACAGGGGCGCAGAACTGCCGGACATGGCCCAGGCATTCTCTCAGGTTCCTTCCCTGACTGTCATCATGGATCATATGGGCAACATGCCCAACCTGTCACCGGCCTGCAAAAAAGCCATGCGGGCTATGGCGGCCCTGCCGCACTGCTATATCAAGGTGTCAGGCGACCAGCCGGTCGATCGCGACATCGTCGCCTTCGTCAGGGACACCTTTCCCCCGAACAGGATCCTCTACGCCTCCAATTGGCCGGTAGTCACCGTACACTCCTCGCTCAGGGAACACTGGCAACTGATGCTGGATACCTTTGGCCCGGATGAGGACTTCTTCAAGCACAATGCCATGAGGGCCTATGGAATCGATACCGATACGCTTACTTCGGAAGGGTGAACATGAGCACATTATCAGCCAAATTTGAGGGAATTTTCTGCCCGTCGATAACCGTCAGCGACGATCAAGGAGTCATCGACACCGACCTGTGGGGACGACATCTGGACCATCTGATCCGGGCTGGCATCAACGGGGTGCTCCTGTTCGGAAGCATCGGCGAGTTTTATGCCTATGATCTCCAAGAGAAGCGCTCGGCCCTGCAATTCGCCGTCGACCATATACAAGGACGCATGAAGGTATTCGTCGGAGTTGGCGATACGAATATGGACCGGGTCATGGATCTGACCAAGTTTGCCGGACAAATCGGCGCCGATGCCGTGGTGGCTGTCAGCCCCTATTATTTCGGCCCTTCGGAACCAACCGCTTATAGGTATTTCACCAGCATCGCCCATGCCTCAACTGTGCCGGTGATCCTCTACAACTTCCCTGCCCGTACAGGCAACGACTGCTCCCCGGAGCTGGTCGCAAGACTTGCCCAGGAATGCCCGAATATCGTTGGCATCAAAGACACCGTGGACACAATCAGCCACACACGTCGAGTCGTTGCGGCAGTCCGGCATGTCAGCCCTGAGTTTTCTGTGTTCTCAGGATTCGACGAATACTATATGGTCAACCGCATCTGTGGAGGCAACGGTGTTTTATCAGGCCTGACCAACGTGGAGCCGGAAACCTTCGTTGCCATGCATAAGGCCTATCAAGATGGCGATTACCAAACCGCACTAGACAAGGCCCGACGCATCAACCACTTGATGGCTATTTACGACACTGCGGATTTGTTCGTGTCGGCCATCAAGGGAGCTGTGCGACTGCAGGGTCTGCCCATCAGCACACGCATCCGCGAACCGGCTATGCAGATTGATGACGACCAGATGAAACAGATCGAGACCATACTGCGTAGTTGAGCTTTCACCTGTTGCATCGAATAGGGCCTGAGAAGAGGAACCTACCCCCTCCTCAGGCCCTATTGTTTGCCTGTCCGCGCTCAGACCAGCTTGCGCTCGTAAGGATCGGAGCTGATACCGGCAGCGACAATATCACGGCTCCACTGCTTGGCCGAGAAGAGCGAATGGTCGCGGTAGTTGCCGCAGGAGGTGATCTCGGTGCCTGGCACGTCGTCCCAGGTGGCCTTTTCGGCAATGAATTCCAGCGACTCCTTCAGAGCCTTGGCCACATCTTCGGTCGAATGACGGCCCCAGGCAAGCAGGTGGAAGCCCGTCCGGCAGCCAAAAGGCGAGCAGTCGATATAGCCAGGGATGCGCTCGCGCAGGAGCACGGCAATCGTATGCTCTATGGTGTGCAGCCCGGCAGTTGGAATGGCGTTCTGATTGGGCTGAACCAGGCGTAGATCATAGTTGGAGATGATGTCTCCCTGAGGGCCCTTCTCCTCGTCGATCAGGCGAACGTAGGGCGCCTTGACCTTGGTGTGATCCAGCTGGAAGCTCTCTACGATTGGTTTGTCAGCCATTGTTGTTTCCTTTCCTCTCGGGCGCCTAATGTGAAAGGCAGCCGCGATGAAGTCATGTATACCTCATGGTAGGCGGACCTACCTATCAGATCCGGCAGCACCTAAGACCACATTCGCTCCTTTTCCCGCCGAGAATTCGGAGATGACCCCCATGAACCGGGGCCCATATTGCTCCAGCTTGTGCTGTCCCACCCCGTTGACGGCCAAGAAGGTCGCATCATCAACTGGACGCAGACGACACATATCGCGCAGCGCCTTGTCGGAGAAGACAATGTAGGGAGGTTTACCGATCTCGCGGGCTATGCTGGTCCGCAGATCGCGCAACTTCTGGAAAAGTTCCTCGTCCTCTGGGCTGGCATCGCTTGCGCCGGCCTGCTCGAGACCGTCATCATCGACGGTCGAAGAAGACCCGCCGCCGAAGACCTTGCCTGAAGTACTCGGGCGTTCCGTCCGTTTGATCTCATAATGAAAGTCCGGACTGACCGTCTGCGCAGCCTTGGGTCCGAAATGGACCATGGGCAACCGTCCTTCGGTGATATACAGATATCCGTCCGAGGCCATCTGGTTGAGCACGTCGCGAATGCGCGCCTCCGGAATCTGGGCCAGAACGCCATAGCTGGGGCACCGATCCAGCCCTCGCCGAAGAAGGTCCTGCGAGCGCGAGCCCCGGAGAATCTGGGCGATCTTGCCGGAGCCGAACCCCTGATTCACGTCATGCACGCACCTGCTTATGGCACGGGCCACATCGCTGACATCGATGGTTTTGAAGGTACTCAGACAGTTGGAACAGTTCTGGCAGCCGGTGCTGCCGGTGTCGGGATGTCCGACTGGGACGGGTTTGCCCTTGTCGGCCTCCGCAGGCGAAAGACCCGCGGCAGCCTGGTCCACCTCCTCGCCGAAGTACCGCAGCATGTACCGGTGAAGGCAGCTGGTGGTCCGACAGTAGCCGATCATGACGTTGAGCAGACGCCGATGTTCGGCCCTGACCGCTTCAGCCTGCTCACCGGTCAGTCTGTCATTGCCATTGTCCATGTCCAGCAGGCGCCTGCGAGTGACGATATCGCTCTCGTTCCACAGCAGGGAGCATCGGGCGGGCTCACCGTCACGTCCTGCCCTGCCAGCTTCCTGGTAGTAGGCCTCGATGCTCTCGGGCATGTTGTGATGGATGACATAGCGCACGTTGGACTTGTCAATGCCCATGCCGAAGGCATTGGTGGCCACGACCACCTGCACCTTGTCGTTGACGAAGTCCCGCTGCGCTTGCTCTCTGTCCTGGGCATCCATACCAGCGTGGTAGCTGACAGCGCTTACACCAGCTTTGGTCAGATCATCGGCCAGAGCTTCGGTCTCCTTGCGGGTGGCGCAGTAGACGATGCCCGAATCGTCCCCATGCTTCAGAGCGTATTGGACCACCCAGCGATTCTTGTATCTGCTCTCCAGTTTGATCACGTCAAAGAAGAGGTTGGGCCTGTCGAATCCCGTCACCGCCACGTAGGGGTCATCCAAGCCCAGCATGTAGACGATGTCGCGCCGGACCTTCTCGGTCGCCGTAGCAGTGAAGGCTGCCACCGTGGGCCGGTTAGGCAGGGATCTTATGAAGTCCCCGATACCCAAGTAGGCAGGGCGGAAGTCCTGACCCCACTGGGATACGCAATGGGCTTCATCCACAGCAAGCAGGGAGATTCTCGTATGCTGGGCGAATTCCCTGAATCTGGGGGCATCCAGCCGCTCGGGGGCCACGTAGAGGATTTTGCTGCGTCCCTGGGCAGCCTGAGCCAGAGCCAGGGACTGCTCATCCATGTCCTGGGTGGAATTGACGAATGAGGCCTGGATGCCGGCATCCTCCAGCCCATCCACCTGGTCCTTCATCAGGGAGACCAAGGGAGAGATGACGATGGTCAAACCGTCCAGAAGGGTGGCAGGAATCTGATAGCAGATGGACTTGCCGGCACCGGTCGGCATAACACCCAAGCAATCCTGCCCGTTCAGGATGGCCTTGACCAGATCCTCCTGACCCGGGCGAAAAGACTCATATCCGAAATACCGCTTCAGCGCCTGCCCTGCATCCTGGATGTCCACCATGATTCCCCAGTCTATTGCCCCGGCAGGAGTCAAGCAGTGGGCGAACGACCATGTGGTCAATCGTCGCTGGAATTCTTAGCTATCCTGCCACTAACCCAGAATGCTGATCCCCTGGATAGCTGGTAGCTGCCGACGGCTGGTGAGCCAGTAGCTGAACAGGATGCATATGGCGGAGAAGACTAATGTGAAGACCACTTGGGGCCAGAGTAAATACACGGTGACGTATCCCCATAAGTCAACATTCATGAAGGGGCTTAAGGTCTTGTACATCCAATGGCCGCGCATAAGGTTGATCATCTGAACCGCCGTTTGCTGCCACCCCCAGAAATTCCAGCCGGAAATCGAATGCCAGAAACCAACACAGATCAACAGCCCTGCCAGCAACAGGCATCCGCCTTTTCGATCAAGACGGACGGCGAGGTCACCCAGCACCTGGCCAAGCAGAATAAAGGCTACCTGCACCATGAAGATATGCAGCGCCAGAGCCAGCCAACGGGACGGCTGCTGGTCATACGACCGGTTAAAGCATGAAACACTCCAGGGATCAAGAGTGAGCCTCCAAGGTGAGCAGCCCTGCTCGAGAAACCTTTGGTAACTTTCCGTAAAGGGCATCCATCCAATTTGGCCCAGGTTGCTGATAATGGCGACCCCAATCATAAAAGTAGCTGTCGCCAGGGCCATGACCACATTGGAGATGATCTGGGTCCAAGCGATCGTGGACCGGGTCACGGCGTTGGAGATCAGGGGCCGGAAAGTCGTCAGTGAGCAGACAAGGGCGGTGGCCATGAACACCATCTCGGTGAACAGACCGGTGAAGCCGGAGCTTAGGGGAATGAACCCCACAACTCCCAGAGCGAGGACGAGAGCCCAAATCAAAAAGACGATCAGCCTCGGCATCACCTGTACGCGCAGGGCCATCCGGGTCTGCACCGCAGGCGACAGGAAGCGCTTGATTCGGGCCCATTCTTCAGCCGGTCCCGCACCGATGTCGGGCCTGTCTGGCCCTGGCTTGGTCTTCGTCCGCACTGCCTCTGCAACTTGCATGTTATTCATTGTGTCGCACCTTCCGTAATCTGGACGAAGTAGGTCTGCAGATCCATGGGGGCGACAATAAGACCCTTGGGCTGCTCGTCAGGCACCGGCCCCTCGAAGCTGACGCGCAGCAGGTCGCCGATGCGCTGCCTGCTCAGCAGCTGCGGGTCGCCCTGGGCAAGGTATCCCTCTACATCACGCGGACGTCCAGTGACAGTGGTCCCCAGGACTGACAGATCATCCACGCTGATAGATCGCAGGACCCGCCCCTGGTGGATGATCGTAGCGCGGGAGATGAGCTGGCTGACCTCGTTGATGATATGTGTAGCGATGATCATGGTCGGTCCACGGCGCTGATAGGCCTCCAGAAGGAAGGAGTAGATCCTCTCCCTGGCCGCCGCATCCATTCCTGTCGTCGGTTCATCCAGAATGAGGTATTCCACAGGCAGGCAGAGTCCGATGATGTCCTTGACCACCTGACGCTGCCCTGTGGAAAGGGAGGCAAAAGTGTCAGTCAGCCTCAATGCGAAGCTCTTAAGAATACTCTCAGCCAAGTGCCAGTCGAAATCACCGTAAAACCCCTCGGCCATGGCAAATGCCTGCCTAATGTGCCGTCGGGATGGATAGGGCCAGGTTTCGTTGACCAAGGCCACGCGGCGAATGATTCTTGAGTCGCTGACCAGATCGCTTCCATCCAGGTGAATCAGCCCCTGGTCCGGAAGTGCCCTGCCCGTCATCAGGTTGCACAGGGTGGACTTGCCGGCCCCGTTCCGCCCGAAGAGTCCGTATATATTGCCGGGCTCAAAGCAGAGCGAGATCTCATCCAGGGCCTTTAGCTTTCCGTACGATTTGTCCACCTTGGAAACTGTCAGACTCATTGGTAGACCCTTTCTATGATGGCGTCCAGGTCCTCACGGGATACGTCCAGAGACTTGGCTTCCTCGACCAGATCCTGAAACCTTCCGTTCAGGAGTTCACTCCTGCGACGCTCACGAACGCTTCGGCCCGCACCGGCAGTGACAAACATGCCCAGCCCCCGCCGTTTCTCCAGAAGACCCCGGTCGACCAGCAGGTTCATCCCCTTGAGGACGGTTGCCGGGTTGATCTGGTAAGCGGTCGAGATTTCCGTGGTGCTGGGAATCCTTTCACCGTCGGCGACCAAACCCTCGGCTATGGCTTCGGCCAACCTGTCCGCCACCTTCACGAAAACGGGCCGACCATCCGGTATTTCGATCGCCATCGTTTGACCGCCTTGTCTGCCTTGAATCAGGGCGTCGAGTTAGGACCTTTACTACTGTTTATTACTTAGTTACTTAAGTAACTAACTAACAGTCTACAATTTGCTTTCCCAACCGTCAAATCATATGCAGCCGTAATCCGTCGGTTGGCTCTGCACGGCTCATCCCACTGCTTTCACCCGATTCCGCTTGGGCAGGATGCCGCACGGGCTCCGGTACCTAGAGGGTTGCAGCTGCCAGTAGCTGACGGGTATAGGGCTGATTTGGGTGATCGAGGATGGTCCTCACAGGCCCCTCCTCCACCACCTTCCCCTGGCTGAGCACCATGACCCTGTCCGCGATGTGCTGGACCACACCCAAATCATGGGAGATGATGATCATGGACATGCCACTTGACGAATCGCTTTGCTGTCTTGACTGGGCCATGATGGATTGAAGGGTATGGAGAATCCCCACGCGTGCTGAGACGTCGATGGCGCTCATAGGCTCATCGGCCAAGAGTATCCGAGGCCTGACGACCAGGGCCCGGGCTATGGCCGCCCGCTGGGCCTGGCCGCCTGATAGATCGGAGGGATAAGCCGTCATGATCCTGTCCGGATCAAGTTGAACCTCTGACAACGCCTCGGCCACCTGATCAGCGAGGTCTCGCTCCTTCTGATATCGATACCATATGCGCCCACTCTCCCTGCGCTTGACAGCCAAAAGAGGCTCGGCGACCGACCGGCCGATGGTCCACCGAGGGTCCAAGGAGGCAAAAGGGTTCTGGAAGACCAGAGCAGAGTCCCGGGCAAGCGCCTTGGCGGCCGGGGAACCATGCAGAACTGGCCTGCCCTGATATGTCACCTGTCCGGCATCAGGCCTCAACTGACCCAAAAGCAGACGGGAAAGTGTGGTTTTCCCAGAACCTGACTCCCCTATAATCGCCAAGCACTCCCCCGGTTGGAGGGAGACATCGATTCCGTCAACCGCAGCCTTTCGAGCCATGCCGCTGCCGTTGGAGGCATAGACCTTGATCAGGCCCTTCCCGGTCAGGATCGGATCGGCATGCGCATCGTCAGTCGTCCTCATGCTTGCCTCCATCTGCGCTCAGCGTCAACTCCTTGGCCGCTGTCACCAAAGTCCTGCCCTGTGGACTGGATGGATTGCGCAGAATGCTCTGCGTTTGTCCGCTTTCCACCACTCGGCCCGCGTCAAGGATGTAACAGTAATCAGCAACCCGGGCCAGGACGGAGAAATCATGGGTGATGAACAGCAGGGAGGCCCCACTCTGATCAACCAGCGAGACCAGCAGGTCCACAATCTGCCGCTGGGTGATGGCATCCAGGGCCGTGGTCGGCTCGTCCGCAAGGATCAGTCTGGGCTTGGTGACCAGGGCTGTGGCTATGGCCGCCCGCTGCTGTTGACCCCCGGACAGCTCATGTGGATAGGAGCCGGCCAGTTCCGCATCCAACCCGACCTGGGACAATATCTCCATGACTCGTCTGCGCCTTTCCTGGGCGCTCAGACGGTAGTGGCGACGGAGAGGCAGCTCGACCTGACTGTAAATTTTCTTGACCGGGTTCAGGGCCGTAGAAGGATTCTGAAAGATCATGCCCATCCGGGAACCGCGAAGGTCCGCCAGGGACCGGTCATCCGAACCGAGAATCTGAAACCCGTCCACCAGAATGGATCCCGACAGGGAGGCCGTCAGCGGTGCGGTGCCCAGAACGCTGCGGGCTATCATCGACTTTCCGGAGCCAGAGGAGCCGATCAGGCCGACCCTTTGGCCGTCTGCCACCTTGAGGTCCACCTGGTCAAGAATGGTGCGTCCATTGATGGACAGGCTCAGGCCGTCAATACTCAGGGACATCATCGACCTCCCTCGCCTGCATGGATTGCATTCTCGACATGACGACCGGAGTCATCTAATTGTGCAGACATCTCCTGGCGCTCCGCAGACGGGAGAGCGGATCGTCCAGCGGCAGCCACGGCTGCTCTGAGAGTGGGGTTGGTAACCGGATCGATGGCATCACGCAGGGCATCACCGAACAGGTTCAGCGCCACCACAACCATGGTGACCACCAAGCCGGGCCAGAGCACGGTCAACGGAAAGACGTTGATGAACTTGACCGAGGTAGTCAGCGAATGACCCCAGGAGGGCAGGCCAGAGGGAACGCCCACCCCCAGGTAGGTCAACCCTGCCTCAGCCAGAACGGAGGTACCCGCCGACATGGAAAGCTGCACGCACAGGACAGGAACGACATTGGGCACCAGGTGGGTGCAGAATATTCTGAAGGACCCGACCCCGCTGTGCCGGGCGGATTGCACGTAGTCCGACTCTTCCGCCAGGAGCGCCTGGGGCCGTACAATCCGGGCCAGGTTGAGTCCGTAGCCGAACCCGCAGGCTACGACGACCACGGCAATGCTGGGACCCAGGGGGACGGCCAGGATCAGGGCCAGCAGAACTGTGGGCAGGGAAATCAGAGCGTCGACCAGGACTACGACCGTCTGCGATACTCCTGAACGGCGCGAGACCATAGCCATGACCAGAAGGAGTCCCAATACGCCTGACAGGACGACCGCCAGAAGACTGATGACGAGGTTGGTGGCTGACCCGGCCATCAGCCAGGAGAGAATGTCTGCCCCGGTGCCGTCCGTACCCAGAAGGTGGGCGCGGCTGGGGGCCTGCCAGATCCGATAACCATCGGTGTTCCAGATAGGGACCGGGGTCCGGAACCTGGAGACCAGGGAGACCAGAATCCAAATGGCCAGAACGATCAGGGAGTATCGCCCCGAGGCCTTGCGCCACATGCTGACCAGCACCACCCGCATCCGTTCGAAAAATCCCAGCCGGCCGGGGAAGGCTGCTTTCAATCCCAAACGAGGCCTGTCTGCATGCTCCCAGCTCATCAGTCAGCCACCTCCTGTCTGGCCGCACCTCGAAAACGCGGATCGATCAGCCTATGGATAACGTCCACCAGCAGTCCCAGGGAGAGGAAGAAGGCCGCCAGAAGAAGCAGCTCGGACTGAACAGCCGGAAGATCCCGGTTGCCCACATCGGTGATCAGCATGGAGCCCAGTCCCGGTAGGGCGAACAGGTTCTCGCTGACCATGACCCCGGTGATCATCTCGGCCATGGTCAGCCCGACCACCGAGACCAACTGGGGGGAGGACAGCCGCAGACCGATGCACAGGGCGGCCTGGGTTCGGGTCATCCCGCAGGCCATACCCATGTCCACATACCCCGATGAAAGCATGTCGCCCAACAACGAGCGGGTGTATCGCATGATGCCGGCGCCTACGATGATACCGGTGGATAGAGCAGGCAGAATTAAGGCCGCCAGAGCCTGCCCCGGCTGGGCCCAGCCGGGAGCAGGAAAGCCCTGGGAGGGCAGCAGACCGATCAGACCGCTGCCTTTGGCAAAGAGCATGATCAGCAGCAGTCCTGACCAGAGGGCCGGTACGGATCCGCCCACGATGGCTGCCATGTGGCTGAAGGACTGCATCCGTGGCGAGCGCGCCAGAGCCGCCGCACAGCCCAGGGGAATGCCCAGCAGCAGAGCCACACACAGGCCTAAAAGAATCAGCGGGAAGGTGATCTGGGCCCGGATGCCCACCTGGGAGGCGATGGAACGGTTGGTCAGAATGGACCTGCCCAGGTCCCCTTTCAGAAAGTCGCTGATCCAATCCAGATACTGCCTTGGGTAGGAGCGGTCCAGACCCATCTGCCGACGCAGCCGGTCGGCACGCTCGGGCGGGGCATCCAGTCCGGCCATGACGGCGGCCACATCCCCGGGCAGAATGCGCAGGGCCAGGAAGATCAGCAGGGAGATGCCCATCAACGCCAAAACGAAGAGCACCAGACGCCGCATCAGGAATCTGACCATGGTCATCCCCGCCTATAAGTCACGTCGGACAGGGGCATGAGGGACTGGTTCAGATCGACCGGGAAGCCCTCCAACCCTGTCCGCCAGGCCGTGGTCACCCGGTAGTTGAAGAGCCAGTCCGCCGCCGCATCGCTGCTGACGATCCGGGCAGCCTGGGCCAGGAGCTTGTCGGAGTCATCGGTGGAGGTCGTGGCCATGGCCTTCTGGTAAAGCTCTTGGACCTGACGATTGTCATAGTTGTAGTAGTAGCCAGGATTGGCCCACTGATGGAAGTCGTGGCTCTCGCCATGATCCACCAGAGACAGGTCATAGTCCTTGTTGGCATGTACGTCCTGCAGCCATACCGAAAACTCCACCACCCTCACATCCAGGTCGATGCCCACCTGGCGCAGCTGCGAGCGCAGCTGATCACCCAACTCGCTGCCGTAGGTGTTGGCGTAGGTCAACCGCAGCCTGAGACGGTGGTCGGGACCATACCCGGCCTGGGCCAGGAGCCCCCTCGCCCGCTCCGGATCGTGGGGGTAGAGACCGGTCAAATCCTGATAGCCGGGATCCAGAGAGGGTATGGGTCCGCCTAAGGCCCTGTCCGATCCGCCTCGGGAGGCAATCAGCTGCCGATGGTCAATGGCATGGCGGATGGCCTGACGTACCCGCGGGTCGGATGTAGCGGCACCCTTGCCATTCATGGCTAGGACGTACTTGTCGGTGTCGTCGCCCGCCTTGACCTGGAAGTCGGGGCTGTTGCGGAATGGGCTGGCCAGGTTCTCGGTGACAGGAGCCAGCACCTGCACATCCCCGCTGCGCAGGGCGTTGACGGCGGCGTTGTCGTCATTGAGGTAGCGGATGACGATGGTTGGCGTCTTAGGCTTGTCGCTGCCCCAATAGTGAGGATCGGCCTTGAGCGTGACCGAATCGTTTGGTCGGAAGCTTTCCAGCAGGTATGGGCCGGATCCCACGGCCTGGGTCTTCATGTCATAATCGGCCCGCCGGTCAAAGACCAGACCAGCCCGGCCGCTCAGCTGCCAGAGCAGATCCTGGTATGGTCTGGACAGCGCCAGGCGCACCGTCAGCGGATCTGTGGCCTGAACGCCCTGGAAGCCCTCCAGCATCTCGCTGCCCTGATAATGGCCTGCCATGAGCCCACGAATGGAGTCGACCACGTCCTGCGCCTGAAGAGCATGGCCGTTGGAGAAGCGGATGCCCTCATGCAGGTGGAAGGTGTAGACCAGGCCGTCCTCGGAGACATTCCAGCTCCTGGCCAGCCCCGGACGCACCCGATTCCGGGAATCCCGCGACACCAGGCCCTGATAGACGTTGCCGATCAAAAGCTGATCCAACGCCGTGCCTGACTGGTTGCGAATGTCCAGATTGGTGGGAGCCAGCTTGAGCCCCACCGTGACTGTATCGGCCACAGTCCCGCCTCCAGCCTGACCGGAGGCTCCACGATGCCCGGTCCACAGGGAGAGAGCCAAGGCCAAGGCCAACAGGAGACTGAGCAGCTTCCAGGGCAAGGTGTTGCCGCCCGACCTCATGGGCCTGATCCTGGCATTGAGTTCGGGGTCAGTGCTGGGGCCTGGCTCCTGGGCCGTATCCATATCTGCTGCGGTCACGCTGCCATGGGCATGCGTGCCGTGTCGATCTGCATTCATTGACGAATCCTTATGCTGCGGTTGACCGCCATTTTTGGTCGATCACCGCCCACCAGCATACTCCCCGAAGCCATCACCCCGGCTTATGCGCTTAGGATGGATTCGGAAAGCGTCATGCGCCCGGACGACGGCAGGGAGGAAGAGACATGCTGCTGGCCATCGACATCGGCAACACCAACATCGAGGTCGGATTCATGGAGGGCGACCAGGTCGCCGCCTCCTACAGGCTGACCACAAGAATCGACCACACGGCCGACGAGTTCGGGCTTCTGCTGGGGCAGCTCATGGCCTTGGCCGGCTACAAGACTGCGGATGTTCAGGATGTCATCATCTCCTCGGTGGCTCCTGCGGTCATGCATGCCGTCAGGTCCTGCCTAATCCGTTTCTTTTCCATCGACCCCATGGTGGTAGGCCCCGGCGTGAAGACAGGCATGAACATCCGTTTGGACGACCCGCGTTCCCTGGGCGCCGACTGCTTGGCCGACTGCGTAGGCGCATTCAACCGTTACGGAGGGCCGGTTTTGGTCATCGATTTCGGCACAGCCACAACATTCAACTATGTGGATGACAAGGGCGCCATTCGCTCAGGCCTGATCGTGCCTGGCATCCGCTCGGGGGCCCAGGCCCTTGCCGGTCAGACCGCCCAGCTGCCCCAGGTGGAGATCACCCGCCCTCAGACCATCATGGCGACGGGCACCAGGACCGCCATGCAGGCCGGACTCTACTACAACTTCCTCGGCGGCTTGGAGCGAATCATCCGCCAATACCGTAGCGAGATAGGGCGGGACTTTCACGTGGTGGCCACGGGCGGCATGGGCCGTACATTCTCACAGGACACTGACCTGATCGAGGTCTACGATCCCGAGCTGATATTCGCCGGCATGTACAGGATTCACCAGCTCAATGCCGATGGCCGACCACACGCTGCACCAAAGCGCCATTGACCTGCAGACTGGCCTGCTGGCCATCCCCGTCGATGCTGGCCAGTGAGCCCACCAGAACCTGGCCCTCCAGCTGAACCTGCACCGGATGCCTGGTCCGGTTGAACAGAAAGACGAAGCGCGTCCGATCATCCTGGCTGACTCGCTCAACTCTCAACAGATCGGAATCGCCCTGGGCCGACCTCATTTCGGCGACATCCAGGGCCTCCAGCAGGGCAGGAATAACCTTGGCCAGACCTTGGGCATCCATACGGCAACCCAGGTAGGCGGCCTTGCCATGACCCCAGTTATGAACGGTCATGGCCGGCATGCCGTCCATCCCCGTCCAAGGATCCGCCCGGTAGCTTGCCAGGACCTTGGTACCCTTGTCCAGGTAACCGATGACATCGGCCCAGTCGTGGGCCGTAACCCCGTTGGTCAGGTCCAGATGGTCCAAGAGACCAGGCGTGCCGGGAGCCATGGGTGCGAACTCCTCAACCGACAGACCCAGCAGGTCCCGAAGGGGCCCCGGATACCCGCCGGTCCAAACGCGGTCCTGCTCGTCGGCGATACCGCTGCCCCAGGTGACGATCAGCCGCCCTCCACTGTGTACATACTTGTGCAACCGCTTGGAGAGATCGGCATCAATCAGGTAGAGGGCCGGCAGGACCACAAGCGGATACTCCTCCCAGGTAGCCCTGACGGGCAGGACATCAGGCCGGATGGCGTTGTCCAGAAAGGCCCGGTACCAGACCGGCGGCTCCTGGCCATGCCCGACCCTGTCGCTGGGTGAGGCTGTATGAGAGCTGGCCCACTGGCTTGCATAGTCGAAGACCAGAGCCACCGGAGCATTGGCCAGCGTGCTGCCGGCCAGACCAGCCTGCGAGAGCCCCTGCAGGTCCCCTCCCAGCTGACAGACATCCCGGAAGACCGCCGTGTCCTCACCAGCATGAGGCAGCATGGCCGAGTGGAACTTTTCCGCGCCAGCCCGGGACTGCCTCCACTGGAAGTAACAGATGGCATCAGCACCGAACGCCAGATGAGCCAGGGAATCACGCTCCAGCTGTCCAGGCTCCTTGCGGGGGTTGACCGGCCGCCAGTTGACCGCCGATGTGGACTGCTCCATAAGCCACCAGGGACGCCGACGGGCAATCGCATCCACCAGGCTGGAAGAATAGGCCAGCTCCTCCAGATGATCCCTGCCCGGCATCGCATAGTGGTCATTGGCCACAAAGTCCACCTGGTCGCCCCAGTCGTCGTAGTCCAGGGTGAATCCGCCGGCGCTGACCATGAAGTTGGTGGTCAAAGGTATATCCGGGGTGATCTCAGCCAGGGTGTCACGCTCGGCCATATAAAAATCCTTGAGGGCATCGGAGCTGAACCGCTCAAAGTCCAGCATGCGTCCCGGATTCTGGAAATTCCCCTTGCCGATGAAACGCGGTGGCAGAATCTGCGAAAAATCACTCAGCCTCTGCGACCAGAAATCCGTCCCCCAGGCTTGGTTGACGGCGTCGATATCCTTGTAGCGGCGACGGCACCACCGCTGGAAGGCCCTCATGGCATCGTCGGAATAGTCGAAGCGATTGTGGCAGCCATATTCGTTGCCCACATGCCAGGCCACCAAATAGGGGTTGTCCCGGTAGTGCTCGGCCATGGCCCGGCAGAGCTTCAAAGCGTAGGAGCGGAAGATCGGCGAGGTGGGCCGCCAGTGCTGGCGGGCACCGGGCCAAACCGTGTCGCCACGCTCGTCCCTGAGCAGGACTTCGGGATGGGCCTGGGTCAGCCAGAGCGGCGGCGAGGCCGTGGCCGAGGCCAGGTTGACCCCGATGCCCGCCCGACCGAGCTTGTCGATGATCCGGTCCAACCAATCGAAGTCGAAAACACCCTCGCTGGGCTCAATGCGCGACCAAGAGAAGACCGCCAGGGCCACCACGTTGACCCCTGCCTTGGTCATCAGCCTGATGTCCTCATCCCAAACATCCTCGGGCCACTGGTCGGGGTTGTAATCACAGCCGTACCAGAGGGACTGCTGACCCTTGAGATGCTTGGGCCATCGATAGGCCCGCCGTGTCGGTTTGCTCATGGGTAGAACCTCCTGGTCCGTCTCAATTTTCGGACGGGGATGCCTGCCGCGTCCACGTCGTCCCACGGCTCCGGGATCCCCAGACCATTATGTCCCACCAGGCTGACTGTTCAGGCCTCTCCCTGAGGTTCCAAGGGAACGGAGGAGGTGAAGATGCGCTCAACCCCGGTGAACGGGTCGGTGAACTCCAGGCGACGAGCCACCAATTGCAGTGGCCGGGAGAAGTCGTCATAGGCCCGGGTCTGAATTCTGGGGTAAAGATCGTCACCCACTATGGGCAGGCCCAGAGCGTTCATGTGCACGCGAAGCTGATGGGTCTTACCTGTCTGCGGGTAGAGCGTGTAGGTGGCAAGACATCCCTGGCCCGCTGTCAGCTCGACCCTGGTAATGGCATTGACAGGTCCGCGTTCCTCCCAGGCCTGGAGAATCCCTCGGCGTTTGATCACCCTGGAGCGGCGCTCTAGCGGGAAGACCCTGGGCGGATCCAGGTGTTGCACTGTACCGGTCCGCGGATGAAGTATGGGTCGTACCGGCGCCAGGCACTGGTAGACCTTGCGCACGCGATGCTCCTGGAAGAGCATCTGATAGGCCCGTCTGGCAGCCGGGTCGCGCACCAGGACCAGCACACCTGCGGTGGCTCTGTCCAGCCTGTGGGCAGGTATGATGTCGGGCTCCCCGTACTGCTGGCGCATTCGAATAAGCACGGTACCCTCGTACCACATCCCCCTAGGCATGGTAGCTAGGAAGTGGGGCTTGTCGACCACAATGATGCGGCGATCCTCGTAGATGACTTTAGGCTCAAAAGGGATCTGCGGCTCCTCCAGAACGATCCGATGCCCCCACTCCTCGGACCCGACGACCATGGACAACCTCTATTCCACAGTGACCGACTTGGCCAGGTTGCGGGGCTTGTCCACATCCAGGCCCTTGAGCCGGGCCATGTCCAGAGCGAACAGCTGCAGGGGAACCACATCCACCAGAGGGCTGAGCAGGGTCGGGCATGGCGGACGCCAAAAGACCACATCAGCATAGCGGTCGGCATCCGGATCGCCCTCCTCGGCTACGACGATGGTGAAGGCACCGCGTGCCTTGACCTCCTCGATGGCCGAGATAACCTTGTCGTGCAGCACATTGCGGCCCCGGGCGCTGGGGACGATGACCACCACAGGCTCCCCCGGCTCCACCAGGGCGATGGGCCCGTGCTTGAGCTCGCCGGCGGCGAACCCCTCGGTAAAGATGTAGGCGATCTCTTTGAGCTTGAGCGCCCCCTCCAGGGCTACCGGATAACCCACATGCCGCCCCAGGAAAAGGAAGGAACGGGCCTTGGACATGCGCTGGGCCGTCTGATTGATGACATCGGCCTGACTGTCCAGCACTTTCTGGATTTTGGCAGGCATGGCCTTGAGATTGTCGATGGTCTGGTGAATCTCGTCTCGATACATGGTTCCCTTGACCTGGGCCAGGTAGAGCCCCAGCAGGTAGGCCGCCACAATCTGAGCCAGGAAAGCCTTGGTGGAAGCCACAGCCACCTCAGGACCGGCGTGCGTGTAAAGCACAGCATCGGACTCCCTGGGGATGGTGGACCCCTGTGTGTTGCAGATGGCCAGAACCCGGGAGCCCTGCTCGCGTGCATGCCGAAGCGCCATCAGCGTGTCCATGGTCTCCCCGGACTGGGAAATGGCCACGACCAAGGTGCGCGGGGTCAGAATGGGATCACGGTAGCGGAACTCATGGGCCAGTTCGACCTCCACCGGAATACGTACCCAGTGCTCGATGGCGTACTTGGCCACCAGCCCTGCGTAGGAGGCCGTTCCACAGGCTACAACTATGATCTTGTCGATCTGGCGGAAGACATCCTCGTCGATGTGGACCTCGTCCAGGTCCAGGTCGCCCGACTCGTCGTACCGGCCCAGCAGTGTGTTGGAAACCGCCGCCGGATCCTCGTGGATCTCCTTGTCCATGAAGGAGTCCCACCCGCCCTTTTCGGCAGCCGAGGCATCCCAGTCGATGGTATAGCGGCGGGGATGCTCCACCGGATGCCCTTGGAAGTCGGTGACCAAGACCTGGTCCGCGCTGATGCAGACGGCCTGATCCTGCCCCAGCTCCATGGCCTGGCGGGTATATGCCACGAAGGCAGCGACATCGGAGCCCAGGTAGTTCTCTCCGTCCCCAAGGCCGACCACCAGCGGTGAATCGTGTCGGATGCCCACCACCAGATCAGGCTGACGTGAATCCACAGCCAGGATGGTGAAAGCCCCTTTGAGCATGCGGGCCAGCCGCCTGATGGCCTCGAAGATGTCGGGCCGGCCAGTGGCATCGATAATCTCCTGGGCGATCTTGCCCAGAAGCTTGGCAGCCACCTCGGTGTCCGTGGAGGATACGAAAGTATAACCTTCGGTCTCCAGGTCCAGCCGCAGCCTGGAGGCGTTCTCGATGATCCCGTTGTGGATCAGCGCGACCTTGCCGTCACGGCTGATGTGGGGATGGGCGTTGACGTCAGTGGGTTCGCCATTGGTGGCCCAACGGGTGTGGCCGATGCCCACAGTGGCCTCGGGCATGGGCTTGGCCTTCAGATCTGCAACCAGATTGCCCAGGCGCCCGGCCTTCTTGCGCACGGCCACCCGCGCCATCCCAGGGGCAGCCAGGGCCACTCCAGCCGAGTCATAACCACGGTACTCCAAGCGTTCCAGACCCTTGAGGCAGACCTCCAAGGGCCTGCCACAGGCCGTCCGTACTGATCCAGCATAACCGACGATTCCGCACATGGGCCCCAGTCTAACCATGGGAGCTCGGCCGCCGACCATCCAGAAGGCTTCTTGCCGGAATTTCTACAACCTGAACAATGGCCTGCTCCTAGAGCACGGTATGCAGGAACTCAGTGAACCTCTCGGTGCGAGGATGGTCGATGATGTCAGGGCCTCCCTGCTCCACCACGACACCCTGGTCCATGAAAACGATCTGCTCGGCCACCTCGCGGGCGAAGCCCATCTCATGGGTGACCACCACCATGGTCATACCCTGTTGAGCAACCTGCCGCATGACCCCTAGAACCTCCCCCACCAGCTCTGGATCCAGGGCTGAGGTGGGCTCGTCAAAGAGCATGATGTCAGGGTGCATGGCCAAGGCTCGTGCGATGGCCACACGCTGCTGCTGGCCGCCGGAGAGCTGAGCGGGATAGTAGTCCATCCTGTCCTCGAGCCCTACACGTTCCAGCTGGGCCTGAGCCTCCTTGCGGGCATCGGTCTTGGGAACCCTACCCACATGGACCGGCGCCTCCATGACGTTCTCCAAGGCAGTCATGTGGGGGAAGAGGTTGAAACGCTGGAAGACCATGCCGATCTTGGAGCGCTGCCTGGCAATGGCCTTATCATCCAGGGTCTGCAGCACGGGACCCTTGCCGGTGTCGACCTTCCGGTAACCGGTCAGTTCGCCGTCCACGTAGATTTCGCCGGCTGTACGGGTCTCCAACTGGTTGATCAGCCGCAACAACGTTGACTTGCCTGAGCCGGAAGGTCCTAGAACAGCCGTTACCGTGCCGGGCATGACCTCCAGGTTGATTCCCCGCAGCACATGCTGATCGCCGAATACCTTGTGCACATTCCTGATGACAATGGCCGGACCCTTACCGCCTTGACCGTCTTTCCTGGTCAGCCTGTCCTCGTCCATGATTCTCCTTCTGCCCTCAGGCGTTCAGTCCGGCCATCATGACCTTGTTGACTTTGTCGGTCTCCTGACGGGTCTGCGGGTCACCGCCATCCTTGTTGCCGTCCTTGGCCTCTGACCCAGCCAGGGGACGCGAGTCGAAACCCTTGCCGAAGTGTTTCTCCAGCTGAGCCTGGATGACCATCAGAACGGAGGTGATGACCAGGTACCAGATGCAGGCCACAATCAGCAGCGGGATGGTCTTGTAGATGCGGTTGGCGATGGCGTTGGTGGCGAACTGGAGCTCCAGGGTGAAGGGCACGGCAAGAGCCAAGGATGTGGTCTTAAGCATGCCGATGGTCTCATTGCCGGTAGGCGGCACAATGATGCGCATGGCCTGGGGCAGGACGATTCGCCGCATGATCATGGACGGAGGCATGCCCAGAGCCTTGGCGGCCTCCTCCTGGCCGGGATCCACAGCCTCGATGCCGGCACGGACGATTTCGGAAAGATAGGCGGCCTCGTTCAGTCCCAAGCCCAGAACCGTAGCCACGGTGGCGTTCAGCACGGTCTTGGTGTCGATGCTCCAGAATTCAGGCCCGAAGGGGATGCCGATGGCCAGCTTAGGAATCAACACGGAAAGCAGGCCCCAGAAGACCAGCTGGGTGTACACAGGAGTGCCACGGAAGAACCAGATGAAGAACCAGCTGACCCAGCGCAGCACCGGATTGGATGACTTGCGCATGACCGCCAGGATGATGGCCAGGATTGTAGCCAGGACCATGGCGTAGACGGTCAGCAGAAGGGTCCACTTGATGCCGTCAAGGACGTGCTCGTTGAAAAGATACTTCCAGACCGTGGGCCAATCAAAATTGGGATTGGTCACCATGCCGTGGATCAGCATGGCCACGAAAATGGCTACGATGACCGCAGCCACGATAGGCCCTGGCTTGCGCACCGGCCTGGCATGTATTCTCCCGGGGATCTGAATCTGGTCCGTCCCCTTCTTGGTATGCATCTCCTGCTTCCTTCCGCACCGCTGAACTTATTTCGGCTTAGCCCATTGGCTGAATCACCTGCTTAGGCGCGGGTCGCCCGATGTGACGACCCGCGCCTGGCCTTGCCTTAATCAGAGACCGCAGGGTTGATCTCAGCCTTTTCGACCGCGCCGCTCTGAACGCCCCAGTTCTTGAGGATCTTGGTGTAGACGCCGTCGTCGATCAGCTTCTGAAGAGCCGCCTGGGTGGCCTCGGCCATGCCGCTGCCCTTCTTCAGTGCGGCGCCTTGAAGGACGATGTCGGTATCCTTGCCCAGCTTCTCCAGCTGTCCATCGGTCTGCTTGATGGCATACCCGGTCACCTGGGAGTCGGCGTAGAAAACGTCGATCTTGCCGTTGACCACTGCCGTGGCGGCATCAGTCTGCTGCTTGTAAGACTGAACATCCACCGGCTTCTTGCCCTTGGCCTTGCACTCGGCCGAGATCTTGTCGGCAGCCTGCTGCTCTTCGATGGTCCCAGTCTGTACTCCGACCTTGACACCGCAGATGTCGTCGGGATTGATCTTTGAGGGGTTGCCCTTCTTGACAGCAAAGGCCGTACCCGCCTTGAAAGTGGTGACGAAGTCAACCGACTGCATCCGCTCCTTGGTGATGGTGAAGCTGGAGATGCCAGCATCATACTTGCTGCCGATGGCTGGGATGATGGTATCGAAGGAGGCGCTGACCATCTCCCCCTTGAGCCCCATGACCTTGGCAATGGCGTTCGATAGGTCCACGTCATAGCCAATGGGGGTCTTTCCGTCCTCATTCATGAACTCGCCAGGCGCATATGAGGTCTCCATGCCCACAGTCAGCTTACCGTCCTTGGAAACCGACTCAGGCACCTTGGCCGCAATGGCAGGATCCTTCTTGATGCCGCTGACGTCAAAAGCCGCTGGATGTGAGCTTGTGGTGGCCTTGCCCGATGCACTACTGGTGTCCGCCTCGTCGGTGGTTCCGCAGGCCCCGATGGAGGCCAGCAGGGTGACACTCAGAGCCGCCGCCAACACCGCCTTGATCTTGCCCATGTCTTCTCCTCTTTCCGGACCGCCCCGAAGCGACCCCTCATTGCCCTTGATTGACATGCACTATTATGCACACATTTGTATTTTTATGCATACAGATGAAGACTTGCTCCGTCTTTGCAAACTACATACTCTGATGTTTTGGCTCTGTAACAAGCCAAAGGCGCCATCGAGGGCTGCTTATCGACATCGGCCCCGGGCGTGTCGGATCTGCATAGAACGGGAAGCTCTCAGCAGACGACTGTCGGTTGTTATGAGACCGGGAAAATTCAGTAGATTTATCTGAAAATCAAGAAGAGACTAAACCTGAAGCTCAGCCTCGCCGGTTGCGGTAGCGCATGGCTCGTTGAGCCTCGCGTCGGTCCTGCTCCTCCCGCAGAGACTGGCGCTTGTCATACTCGCGCTTGCCTCGTGCCACGGCGATCTCCACCTTGACTCTGCCATCCTTGAAGTACATGCTCAAGGGGACGATCGTGTAGCCCTTGGCCTGAATCTGTCGCTCCAGGCGAAAGATCTGCTTGGCGTGGAGGAGCAGCTTGCGTTTGCGCTTGGGGGCGTGGTTGTTCCAGGTGCCATTGAGGTATTCAGGGATATTGGCGTTCTCCAACCAGACCTCGTGCCGCCTGTCAATGCTGACGAAAGACTCGGCCAAGGAGGCACGCCCCTCGCGCAGGGACTTGACCTCAGTCCCGGTCAGCGCGATGCCGGCCTCGTACCGGTCCTCGATCTGGTAGTCATGACGGGCCCTGCGGTTCTGGGCGATCATGGATGTACCGGTTTCCTTAGCCATAATATCCTCCTCTTGATCGCGCCAAGGAGGCTACCTGGCACTCCGGACAGCGATAGTAACGTTCCAAGCGGCGGACCTGGCCCGCAACGACATCAGTAATGAATGTATTGGTAGTTGCCGGCCCCATAGACCGTCTCATAAGCGGGGAAGGATGCGAAGCCGGTACCTCCTTGGGAGATAAGCACCGATCCATCTGCATTGACCCGCTCAACCACAGCCACGTGACCATAGGTCCAGTCCGCATTCCAGGAACCGACCCGCTGGCCACGGGCGAAGACCATGGCGGCGCCAACATGCGGAGTGTTGTTGACCAGGTAGCCCAGACTACGTGCCGTATTAGCCCAATCAGCCCCGTTTCCCATATAGGATCCCACAGGCAGGGACAGCTGCGAGCGACGGATGTATGCCCAGAGCGTGCACTGACGAGCAGGATAGGCACTGCCGCCCACCGAGTTGCCGGTGGGATGGCCATAGCAGAACCCCGAGCCCTCAGGGCAATTACCGGGTACCCCATAGTTCATGCCGGAAGCACCTCCACCGCCCCCGTTGCTCGGCTGAGAAGGCCGCGGAGCCGGCGATGGTGCGGAACCGCCTCCGCCGATCTGCTGGGCGCCGCCGGCATGGGGATCAGCACCGCCGCCGGCATTGCCTGTGTTCAAGGAATCGATCATAGACTCGGTGGCCACAATATCAGCGGCCTCACGGGCCGACTGCGTGGTCAGGGCAGCCTTTTGACCCTCCAGCCGCTTGCGTGCTGCGGTTCCTTGGTCGCGCAAGGCCTGCAGGCTGTCCTGCTTGGCCTGTGCCTCGGCTGCAGCCTGCTGGGCTGCCGCCTGCTGCTGGTCGGCCTTGGCCTTCAAGGTGCTGATCTGCTCCTCAATGGCTTCCAGGCGCTGCTTACGGTTCATGGAGGAATTGAGTGTGTTGGCGGCATCATTGGCGGCGTTGGCCTCGGACCGGGTCACGGCCGCATCAGCCTGCATCTTGTCCACAAAGTCCTTGGTGCTGGAAGACTTAGTCACCACGTCCATGACCTGGGAGACCTCAGAGCCGCGGAAGCTCTTTCTTGCCATCTGCGCCACACCAGCCTTGGCGTCGTCATAGTCGATGCCGGTCTGACGGATCTTGGTCTCCAAGTCGGCTCGATCCTTCCGGGCCGCCTGCAGACGATCGTTGGTGGCCTGAACCAGGCTGTCTGCTTGCTCGGCCTGCTGCTGGGCTTCGACTGCCTTCTGCTGCGCCGCCGGAATCTGGTTAGCGGTCAAATCGTTGAGACTCAAAATTTGGTTAGCCAGTTCGTTGCTGACACCCGCCAGCTTGCTCTTCAGGGCCTCATGGTTCTGTACCTTTTGTTGATAGCTGCTCCAATCAGCCTGCGCCGGTGCGGGGGCCACTGTCAATCCCAGTATTCCTCCCCCGAACATCATGGCCAACGACCCCACCAGGCCACAGATGGCTTCCAAATGTTTCGTGCGATTCATGGTCAAGTCCTCACTATCACTCATCCATGCTAGTCATCATTATGGCAGAGCTCGTGCCCATAAGGTCGGTCGGCCCGTCGCTGCGGATCAGGTTCGCAGGTACCTCCGCAGGGAGATGGAAGAGGCCAATGCGGACAACAGCATGGCCCCTAGGATCAGTACCGGAGCCATGAGCAGGACTGTGGACTGGTCCACGTAGGGCATCCACTGGACCGTCTGGGCCAGCCAATCCGTGATGAAAAGTTTGACGATGGCGCTCAAAGCGCCGACAGCCAGAAGAGAACCAAGCAAGGATGCCACCACCCCCTCCAGGATGAAAGGCAACCTGATGGTCCAGTTGGATGCTCCCACCAGTCTCATGATCTCCGTCTCGTTTCGACGGGAGGCGGCACTCATCCTGATGGTGGTGCCGGTCAGCAGGATAGCCACAATCACCATGACCACAGCAAGGACCAAGGTGACCGCTGTGGCTCTATTGAGGATTTTGAAGACCGGGTCGAATATCTGACGCTGATCGGAGACCTCCTCCACCCCATCGCGTCCGGACAGCACCTCGGAGACCACCTGGTACTTGGTCGGGTCCTTGAGCTTTAGACGCAGGGAGGCCTGCATATCTGCCGCAGTCATGGTCCTTCCCTCATAAGTGCCTTCAGGGTACTGCTTGAGGAAGGTGTTCTTGAAGAAGTCCTCACGGCTCTGGTAGGTGATCTTGGCTACGGAGTCGCGCAACTCGGTATTGATGGTGTTCTCCAGCTTGACGATCTCGTCGTTGGTGGGTGCCTTGCCGGTCGCGCATGAAGCCGCCTGGCTGGTGCCATCCGGGCAGAGCCAGACCACTACTTCCACCTGGTCGTACCAGTCTCCCTTAGCTTTGCTGATCTGAGCCTGCATGAGGCCTGAGGCGCCTATGAACAGGAAGGAGATGAAGGTGACCAGCATGACCGAGAGAATCATGGACCCGTTGCGACGCAGGTTGTCCCAGGTGCTGGAAAGGATGAACCGCAGTCTCATCGTGCCGCCTTCTTCTCGTCATCTTGCTCATCCCGAGCCGATGCATCATTATCTCGTTGGGACTTCCTTGATTGCTTGGGGGCTTCAGGCGGAGCAGGAGGTGCCGGTGGGGCCCCCATGGACTCGACACCATGATGATTTTCGCTCATTGAGCCCTTTGCATTGGTCCTGCTCTTATTGGAGGTCTGTTTTGAGGATTTCGCGACGTCCTGCTTCATCTGGCCTGCAGTCTGACCGGATTTGCCGGTCGGTTCTGCTGGGCTGGAACCATCGGACCTCGAAGGCTGATCGGGCCTCTTATTCTGTTGCCCAGAAGCAGAAGTCTTGGCAGAGGAGTTCTTCATCGGTTGGCGATCTTTGGCGTTGACGTTTTTCTGAGACGCTTTTTCGCCACGATCACGATTGCGGTAATCGTCTTGGTTCTTGTCCCGATTCCGACTGTTCGAATCTCCAGTCTGCCGATCCTGGAACCTGCTTTCGGCAGTCGGCTTAGGCCGAGCAGCATCGGAATCAGGGGCAGACTTCCGGGATTTCCGGGAAGCTGTATGTTCAGCCTGGAGGTGTTTCGCAGACTCATCACGATCAGTTCCTGCCTTGTCGTGTCCTCTGTGGCCGGAACCGTCAGTTGATTGACCTGACCGATCCTGGCCGCCATGGGTCGCAGGCCTGCGGAATCGCTCATCCGAGCCAGAGTCGTTCCCTTGATTGGGCTGCCCTGCAGCCGCATCTTCATGCCGATTGGAATCTTCCTGCGCGGATTCAAGACTGCCCAGACCCTTGCCCCAGGTCAGGGTGTCCTCCACCGAGGTGAAGACCTTTCCATAGCGTCCGGTTCTCCCCGAATGCATGGACTTGGCTAGACGTGCGATTCCCTCGTCGCCATACTGGCCCTGGTTGACAGCCTGTGCTGCCGCCTGGACTACCTGCTTGGCCCCCTTGGTTCCATCCGCGATGGGCCCGGTAGCCGAGTTGTTCCCATCCTGCACGACGATCTGCACCGGACGGCGCCCTGCAACTCCAGCCTCGCGTGCACGGTCCAGGGCATCGCCGTCATTTGGATCCCCGATGGCGTGATGAGAGCGCGCCGCAACCTCGGCATCTGGGAAAAATCGCGAAGAATCATAGGAACCGTGGGCTTCGTCGCGCATGATCCGACCCGTATGCAACTCCACCACCCGCTTGCGCATGGAGTTGACGATCTCCTCGTTGTGGGTGGCCATGACCACGGTGGTGCCGGTCCTGTTGATGGCGTCCAAGACCTCCATGATGCCCAGGGAGGTGGTGGGATCAAGATTGCCAGTGGGCTCATCCGCCAGCAGAATTTCCGGGTCGTTTACGTAGGCCCGGGCCAGAGCCACTCGCTGGGCCTCACCGCCGGAAAGCTCGTGGGGGTAGTTGTGCTCCTTGCCAGTCAAACCCACAGTCTTGAGCACCTGCGGCACCAGAGTCTTGATGGTGGACCGACGGGCACCGATGACCTCCAGCGTGAAGGCTACGTTCTGCCATACGGTCTTGTTGTTGAGCAGTTTGTAATCCTGAAAAACGAAACCGATGGAGCGCCGATACCCTGGGATCTCGCGGTTACGCAGACGTCTTAGGTCGTTGCCGGCCACACGGATCTCGCCCTCGGTAGCCTCCTCCTCACGAAGGAGCAGGCGCAGCAATGTGGTCTTGCCCGATCCGCTGGCGCCTACCAGAAAAACGAAATCCCCACGATTGACATCCAGACTGATGTCATCCAAGGCTGGGCGGGACCCCTTGGGATAGATTTTGGTCACGTCCTTGAGCGAAATCAACGCCATTGACACTCCGTTCCTCGGTATTCACCTACAGAGGCTATCAAGAAGACTGACACTACTCACTCATGAAACACCGACCAAACCACGGCCGGAAGAAGCTCTACTTACTGGCTTCCTCCTCGCGAGCCTGGACCCGCTGCTGGTGCCGCCAACGGATGCCGGCCTCGATAAAGGCATCAATGTCACCGTCGAAAACCCCCTGGGTGTCAGAGGTCTCGTATCCGGTGCGCAGATCCTTGACCATCTGGTAGGGATGCAGCACGTAGGAACGCATCTGGTCCCCCCAGCTGGCCTTGATGTCGCCAGCCAGCTCCTTCTTCTTCTTGGCTTCCTCCTCGTGCCGCAAAACCAGCAGCCGGGACTGCAGAACAGCCATGGCAGCCGCACGGTTCTGAATCTGGCTGCGCTCATCCTGCATGGTGACCACGATGTTGGTCGGCAGGTGAGTGATGCGCACGGCCGAATAGGTGGTGTTGACTCCCTGGCCCCCCGGGCCGGAGGAGCAGTAGGTGTCCACTCGGATGTCCGAGTCGGGGATGTCGATGTGGTCGGTGGGCTCCACCAGGGGGATGACTTCAACGGCAGCGAAAGAAGTCTGCCGCCTGCCCTGGTTGTCAAACGGCGAGATCCGCACCAGACGATGGGTGCCGCCCTCCACCGACAGACGGCCGTAGGCGTAGGGGGCGTCCACCTGGAAGGTGGCCGACTTAATACCGGCCTCCTCCGCGTAGGAGGTGTCCATGACCTTGGTAGAGAAACCATGCCTCTCAGCCCACCGCATGTACATTCGCAGGAGCATCTGCGCCCAGTCGGCTGCATCCACTCCGCCGGCACCCGAGCGGATAGTGACCACGGCAGCACGCTCGTCGTACTCACCGTCCAGCAGGGTCTGAATCTCCATGTCAGCCAGGTCGGACCTCAAAGAGTCGATCTCCTTACGGGCCTCCACCAGAGTGTCCTGATCATGCTCCTCCTGGCCCAGCTCCTCAAGAGCCTGGACATCGTCCAGCCGGGAGGATGCAGACTCCAGATGCTTGAGCTGGGATTGCAAGGCCGAGAGCCTGCTGGTCACCTTCTGGGCGTTCTCCTGATCGTCCCAGAGTCCAGGCGCACTGGCCTGACGCTCCAGATCAGCAATTCGCGAGCGCAAGCCCTCCGGGTCCAGCGCCTTGGAAATCATCTCGTACTTGGCCTTGGCCTGCTCCAATGATTGAGCAAAATCCATCTCTGCCATACCGTCTCACCGCTTTCCGGACCGGCTCCGCACGAGCCGGCCACCGTCTTCATTCCTATTTGCCTTTGCCTGTGACGGCCGAATTCCCGCCGACCGGACGGGCCCGGTCAAAGGCCGCTGAAGATGGCGGGGATGACGAGACTGGCCAGCAAAGCCACGGCGATGACCAGGCAGACCACCCTGGCCGTATTGCGGCGCCGACGCTCTCGGCGCTCACGCTCATGACTGTAGGCACTCATAGTTGATAATTTTACCTATCGGCTGGGACCTGGCTGGCGACGATCCAGACCCAACTGTCGGACGGATAGTGTCTGTTTGAACGTCGACCGGTTTATTCTGTAAGACAACTTATATCAATTGACTGCACCGCCTGAAGGAGGAACGATGAGTAAAGCACGCACCGCATGGGGTTGGGGCCTGGCCAGCCAGGACGAGCAGGGCCGGACCTTGGACGTCTGGTATCCGAAGGCCGAGATCTCGACGCCGCCGACCCCGGGGAACCGTCCCAATCACGACTTCGGCGACCAAGTCCACAACCAGCCCGACGCACGCGGCATCCGCCGGGTGCCGGTCTTCACCGTGGCCGATCTGGATGGCCCGATAGCGGATGCCGCCGATGCCTATCTGCGGCTCCATCTGCTCAGCATGCGTCTGACCCAGCCCAACAGCATGAACCTTGATGGAATCTTCGAACAGCTGACCACGGTGGTGTGGACCAACTACGGCCCCTTCGCCGTGGAGGACTTCGCCCTGCGCAGGTCAGAGGTCATGGCTGCAGCCAGCCGGTCCATGCCAGGCATCCCGGTGACGCAGGTAACGGTGCTGAGCGTGGACAAGTTCCCCCGCATGGTGGATTACGTGGTTCCCGAGGGGGTACGCATCGGCAACGCCGACCGTATTCGGCTCGGCGCCCATCTTGCTCCAGGAACGACGGTCATGCATGAGGGCTTTGTGAACTTCAACGCCGGAACCTTGGGCCACTCCATGGTCGAAGGCCGGATCTCCCAAGGGGTTGTGGTCGGCGACGGTTCGGACATCGGCGGCGGAGCCTCCATCATGGGCACCCTGTCTGGCGGAGGCCGCCATCGGGTCTCCATCGGTCAGCACTCCTTGTTGGGAGCCAACGCCGGCATCGGCATCTCCCTGGGCGACGACTGCGTGGTCGAAGCCGGTCTTTACGTCACCGCCGGCACCAAGATCGGTTTGGGCGACCAAGTGGTCAAGGGAGCGGAACTGAGCGGACGGGATCATCTGCTCTTCATCCGCGACTCCCGCACCGGCCAGGTCAAAGCCCTGCCCCGCAAGAAGGGCATCGAGCTGAATGAGCGGCTGCACGCCAACTGAGTCCCAGTCGGTCATCGGACTCAGCGCTGCTCCATGGGAAGGTAGTCGCGCGGGCCCTGCCCGGTATAGACCTGCCTGGGACGACCGATTTTCGTGTCTGGATCGTCCAGCATCTCCCTGTACTGGGCGATCCATCCGGGGATGCGACCCAATGCAAAGAGCGTGGTGAACATCTCCGGGTCGAAGCCTATGTCGCGGTAGATGAGTCCAGTGTAAAAGTCCACATTGGGATAGAGGTGGCGCTCGACGAAGTAGTCGTCATGCAGGGCCAGATCCTCCAGCTCCAAGGCCACGTCGAAAAGCTCCGCATCCTCGGCATTTTTATTCTGGTCGGGTTCATCCATGAGCTTGTAGAGCCATTGCTTGGCTATGGCCGCGCGCGGGTCATAGGACTTATAGACCCGGTGGCCCAGACCCGCAATTTTCCGACCCTCCTTCTTGGCCTGGTCCACATAGCCTCGCACACCCAGACCGGAATCCCGTATGCTTTTCAGCTGGCGCAACACGGCCTCGTTGGCGCCGCCGTGCAAGGGACCTGACAGAGTATTGATGCCGGCAGCCACTGCCGAATACAGATTGGCCCGGGCTGATCCAGCAATCCGCACTACTGAAGTGGAGCAGTTCTGTTCATGGTCGGCATGGATGATCAGGAGCTTGTCCAGGGCCTGTACCTTGAGAGGGTCAGCCTGATAGGGCTGGTAGGGCATGGCGAAGCTCATCCGCAGGAAGTCCTCCACATAGCCCCAGGTCCTGTCCGGGTAGAGCAGAGGCTGATCACGGCGACGCCGGTGGATCAATGAGACAATGGTGCGCACCTTGGCCATGATGATGGAGCTGGCCTCATCCAGCTGATCGGGATCGTCTACGTCACAGGTGTCCGGGTGGAAGCCAGCAAGCGCGTTGACCGCAGCGGCCAGCACACTCATGGGATGAGCCTGGCGAGGGAAGGACGAGAGCAGATGGCGGAAGTCCTCCCCTACGACCGTGTAACCCAGGACATGGCGGCGGAACCGCTGGTACTGCTCGGCATCAGGCAGCTCACCGTGGGACAGCAGCCAGGCTACTTCGAGAAAATTGGACTGGGCGCACAGGTCCTCTATGGCATAGCCCCTGTAGCGCAGTATGGAACGCTTGCCGTCAATGAAGGTGATTCCCGAGACGCACTGGGCCGTAGTCTGAAAGCCGGGATCCAGCGTAACCCAACCGTCGTTGCGCAGGGAGGAGACCAGAATGCCGTCGGGCCCTTCGGTGGCACGAACCAGAGGAAGATCAACCTGTTCGGAATCGATGGACAACCGTGCTGTAGACACCACGCACCTCCTGTTAATCAACCAGTGAGGTGCCAGTGGGAGTCGACGGCCATGCCAGATCAGGCTACCGGCACCTGTACCGGCGTGGAATTGCCGACATGCTAGCAGAAACAACCACGACTTCGATTACCGGCTTGTAACCACAGGCATGAATCCGTCACCTCCACCAATGAAGCACAGGTCCAAGCCGGTGCCCTCTTCGTTTCCGCACCAGCCTGCGGGCACAAGGCCAGGGAAGAAAGTGCAGGTATCCAATAGGGCCAGCATCAAAGAGGGACCCAGGAGCATCCACATTGTGGACATCCCTGGGTCCCTTATAGTCCTACTTCAGCCTCGAACAGCCTCGAACTCAGTCCCTGGTCGTCAGGATGACAGGCCCCTGCTCAGTGATGGCGATGGTGTGCTCGCTGTGGGCGCCGCGCGATCCGTCTGCAGAACGGAGGGTCCACCCATCCTTGGGATCCTGGTAAATCTGATCGGTGGTCGCCAGGAACCAGGGCTCAATGGCAATGACCAAACCCGGGCGCAGCTTGTAACCGTGATGAGGAGTGCCGTCGTTGGGCACATGGGGATCACCATGCATAATCCGCCCTACCCCGTGTCCGCCGAACTCTAGATTGACGCTGTAGCCGTTTTCATGGGCAACCTCACCGACTGCAGCGGAGATGTCACCCAGGCGGTTACCGGGCTGGGCCTGGGCGATGCCCGCCTTCAGGGCCTCTTCAGTGGTTCGAATCAGCCGCAGATCCTCTGGATCGGCATGCTCGCCCACCACGAAGCTGATGGCCGAGTCGCCCACCCAGCCGTCCACGTTGATGGCCAGATCCAGGGAGAGCAGGTCGCCATCCTTGAGGTTGTAGTCATAGGGCACCCCGTGCAGGACGGCATCATTGACGGATAGGCAGATGTAGTGCGCGAAGGGGCCGGTGCCGAAGTCAGGCGCGTAGTCCACGTAGCAGGATGTGGCTCCCTTGCGGGCGTTGATCCTGTCCTTGACGTAGTCATCCAGCTCCAGCAGGTTGACCCCGGGTTTGCTCATGGACTTGAGCTCCTTGAGGATGCTGCCGACAAACCTGCCCGCCGGCTTCATCTGTTCGATCTCCTGCTTGGTTTTGAGCTCGATCATCCTCTGCGTCCTTTCATGATTGGTGCCCGCGGGTGCCGCCCCTCAGGATCCTGCCCAAGTACTACCACTCAGTATTATCGGGTCAGTCGGACGAGTCCGGCTCTCAGTTCCGGCCGAAGGTGAAGGCCCTGATAATGGAAACGACTCCCAGCACCAGAAGAGCGCACCCGCTGAAGATGACCAGGAAGATGACGGAGCTCAGCGGGTAGATCATGACGATGATCCCGGCGATGATGGAGACGACGCCTGAGAAGATGGCCCAGCCTGAATGCGGGAGCCCCCAGGAGGCTGCCAGACTCATCACGCCCTCCATGATCCAGCTGATGCCCACAATGATGGTGACCAGCAGGGTCAGCGCTGAAGCGGATAGGGCCGTGTTCCTGACGATGACAATGCCGCCGACGGCAATCAGGGCGCCAAAGAGGACACCCAACACCCGCCATCCACCGGGAAGGCCCTTTGACACGATGGAAGTGGCCAGACGGACCACGCCGGAGATGATGAAGTAAATGCCCAGCACCACAGTCACGGCAATCAGGGTCTTGTCCGGCCTGAGCAGCAGGGCCAGGCCCAGGATGACTCCGATCACGCCCATGACACCCATGATGATGCGGATGGCCCGCAGGGTCCTGAATCCTAGATCTTCGGCGATCATGGAAAATGGATCCATGCGTGGCGGGCGCCCCTGATAGCCGGGGTATTGCCCGTACTGACCATAATTATTCTGGTATTGGCCGCCATTCTGTCCAGAATTCTGACCGCCGAACTGATTGGGCTGACCGCCCTGCATGGGATCCGTCATACCGTCCTCTTTCACTCGCTCAAGGCGGCCGAGCGGCCGTCCTGTTACCGTCTGTCAAGTTTAAATCACCAAGGAGGCAATCGCGGCTTTTCCCCTTCGGCGGATGGTTCGCCGATCCGCCGATCCCGGCAACCCAGGGCATGGCATGTCACCAAAGATGGCTAGGCTTGTGGCATGGCACAATCTACTGAACCCAAGACCTCCTCCGGACTTGATCCGGCCTCCTTCTCCTCTGTCATTCGGCCGCAGGACGATCTCTTTCGTTTTGTCAACGGTCCCTGGATCGACACCTACAGTCTGCCCGAGGACCGCTCCCGGTTCGGCTCCTTCGACAAGCTTGCCGAGGATGCCGAAGCACAGATCCGTGAAATCCTCGAGGACCCGGAATCCCCGGCAGTCAAATCAGCCCTGCTCTACCGCAGCTTCCTGGATACTGATGCCATAGAAGCCGCGGGAATGGAACCCATCCGCCCAGACCTGCAGGCCATTGACGCTGTGTCCGACAAAAAGGCGCTGACCAGCCTGCTGGGCCGGCTCAACCCCACTGGCGGACCTGATCTGTTCGGCATCGCCATCTATGGCGATCCGGGCAACGCTGGCGTCAACGTGGCTCATATGGAACAGGCCGGGTTGGGACTTCCCGACGAAGCCTACTACCGGGAGAAGAGCTACGCTCCGGTCCGTCAGGCCTACACCGACATGGTGGCCTCCCTGCTCAGGCTCTCCGGCTACGCCGATGACCAGGAGGCTGCCCACAGACAGGCGGAGTCTTTCCTTGATATCGAGACGCGCATAGCGGCACGCCACTGGGACAACGTGTCGACCCGAGACGAAGATCGCACCTATAATCCCACCACCCTGGCCGACCTGGAGTCTACACTCGCCGATTTCGATCTGCACACCTGGATCGAGTCCTGGCAGAATGCATATGCAGCCAGTCCTGTCGCCAATCTGCAACCGGTCGATCTGAGCTCAGCCCTGTCCAGGACCATAGTGCACGAACCCTCCTTCCTGCAGGGTTTGAACGAGCTTTGGAAAACCAGCGATTTGGAGGATCTCAAACTCTGGGCCCGCGTGCACACCCTGATCGAGTGGGCAGGCCTGCTCAGCAGCGACTTCGATCAGGCCAGGTTCGACTTCTATGGCAAGGTTCTTTCAGGCACGACCAAGATGCGTGACCGCTGGAAGCGGGCTGTCTCCCTGGTCAATGGCATTTGCGGCGAGGAGGTCGGACGCGAATATGTACGCCGGCACTTCCCTGCCTCCAGCAAGGCCCGCATGGAGGCCCTGGTCTCAGACCTGATCGATGCCTATCGGGTCTCCATCACCTCCAGCGACTGGCTGGGAGAACAGACCAAGGTCAAGGCTCTGGCCAAGCTGGACAAATTCTCGCCCAAGATCGGCTACACCGAGCACTGGCGCGACTATACGGCCCTGGCTGTGGACGAAAAGCTGGGTCTGGTCGACAACGTGCGGCAGGCCAACCTCTACGAGTCCGGCTACCAGTTCTGCAAGGCCGGTCAGCCTGTGGACAAGGAAGAGTGGCTGATGAACCCTCAGACGGTCAACGCCTACTACGAGCCCACCCTGAACGTCATCGTCTTCCCCGCAGCCATCCTGCAGCCGCCTTTCTTCGACCCAGACGCCGACGACGCCGTCAACTACGGAGGCATCGGGTCGGTCATCGGCCACGAAATCGGCCACGGATTCGACGACCAGGGCTCCAAGTACGACGGTGACGGACGTCTGCAGGACTGGTGGACCCCGCAGGACCGCGAAAACTTCGAACAACGGACCAAAGCACTCATTGAGCAGTACAACGGATTTGTTCCCCAGCAACTTGCCGAGAAGTACGCCGACAAGCCCGAGCAAGCACCTCATGTCAATGGAGCGTTGACCATTGGCGAGAACATCGGGGACCTGGGAGGCGTCAACATCGCCATCAAGGCCTATGCCATCTCCTTGCAGAAGAAGGAGGGCGGCACAGCCGAGACAGACGATGCTGCCATGGACCAGGCGCTAGCCTCGGCTCCAGTCATGGACGGCTACACTGGCCTGCAACGGTTCTTCCTGTCTTATGCCTCCATATGGAGGACCAAGAACAGGGATCAGCTGGCCGAACAGTATCTGCAGATCGATCCCCACTCCCCTGCTGAATTCCGCACAAACGGCATCGTCAGGAACGTGGATCGCTTCTATCAGGCCTTCGGAGTCACCGCCGACGACGGCATGTGGCTGGAACCCGACGCACGAGTCAAGATCTGGTAAACCTGTTCTGATTAAAACCGTTGGTTGACGGTTTTAATCAGCCTACTGTTCAAGGCGGGAGGCCGACGAAAATCAGTCGGTCTCCCGCTTTCGTTTTGCTAGGCCGAAACAACCTGTGCTCATTCGGCATCGGAAGCCTTCACCGATGTCTCCTTGGCTGCAGATGACGCAGATGATGCAGAGGCAGATGCAGTTTCGGACGATAAAGACGATGGCGGCGTGGTCCAAGGGTCCGGACCGTCAGCTCCCTCATCAATAGGCGCGGTATCCGATCGGGTCCTGGTGAAGGTATCCTGCCCCCGGGCTAGGTCGTGACCGATGCCATCTGCCACCAAAATCAGACTGCTGTGCGGTTGGCCATCGCTGATCCACTCCTCCGTCACCAAAGATCCCGTCACCATGACCGGATCGCCCTTATGCAGACAGGCCAGGGCATTGACCGCCAGAGTCCTGAAAGCTTTGACAGTAAGCCAAGTAGTGGATTTTCGTTTCCACACTCCAGCCGCAGCATCGTAATGGGCCGGAGTAGAGCCCAGCCTGAAGGAGCAGACAGGCGTAGACCCCGGCTGTCCCAGACGCGTTGGTTGGGTCCCCATAAAGCCGAAGACAGTCGTTTTTATTTCGTTGATGGCCATACCGAAACCTCTCTGTTGATGTTATGAATCCGACGCTGTAAATCTGCCAGTCGATTCCTGGATTCCTGATTTTGCAGCGGCGAGGCCATTCGACGGAGAATCCCCGACCAGAGCGCGGATAATCGGAGCGGGGGAAGGGACTGGCCCCGGCCAGGAACCCTCCGTCGAACGGTGAGTCCATCCTGCCTCCGCCCACGTCCCCGTACACGACCTGCAGACCATTGTGGTCGAACGAACTCGGACTGATTCAGATTGTGGACAAACCAACCTTCCTCCATAAAAAACTTGAGATAGGTCTCTTGTCAGTAATACCTATCTCATCAGGTAAAGCGGGGTGGATTTACCCATAATTATGAAAATCGAGAACAGAGGAAAACTTGATAACGAAAAATGAACGGCTCGGATGCAGGCAGGCGTCAATGGCGATAATGCGTCAACGACTCATAATTGCTGATTGTTCAAGGAGAGAGGTGGACACAACATGATTACAGGAGCGATTGTGGGCGTATAGCGATAGTGGGATGAGTAGCAGGGATAGCGGCAGTTGCCATACCCGTTACATTGTTGATTCGGTACTTCAGGAAGAACAGGACACAGCATACATAAATCCAGGCAATATCCTATGGGCGGCACCGGCTTTTAATTCCTATGACTTCATCACCGATAATGGGTGGCGGCCTGCGCTATAAGGACAAGCTGCCACTCATTATCTTGTTCCCGGCCGCTTACAGTGATGCTGTTCCGATTACCTTATGAACACTCCAGGTGGACAATCGTAACCAGTCACTATCCGTCAGGAAACACACGACTATACAAAAAGAATGAGAGACTCAAGACTCAGGCAACTCCTTTCCGAGCCAGAGAAGGCCGCAGGCTCCTCGAACAGTCACTAGGCGTGAATCATTCTGGCCGAGGCTGACGCGCAGACGTGAAGACAAGGCCGCAAGATCGACGAAAGGAGCCAGGTGAGCTACGTTCGAAGATGGCATTCACCCGAGTATCTCGATTGAGGCCTGATTTATCGATGCTTTTTGTGCTGATGCCGAAGGACACATCAGCGGAAACCATAACTGGATCCGCAATGTCCCCTTCACTGCCCAGGACCATCGAGCATTGGTCCTAGGCTAAACTGTGAGAGCAGATACATCGGCACGGTTTGGAAGGACCCGCAGTCATGGTTCACACGCTGGTCAGTTGGAATATCGATTCGCTCAACGCCGCCCTACTGGGCAAGAGCAGCCGCAGCGCCCTCTCCCTGAAGGTGGTGGAGACCATCCGGGATCTGGGCCCCGATGTCGTAGCCATCCAGGAAACCAAACTCAACGGTGATCAGAAGAAATCGGCAGGTATCCTTAAGGCGCTCATGCGCTACTTTCCCGATTATCAGGAGGTGGACCGCCGTTCCGAGGCCCCGGCCCGTACAGGCTACGCAGGCACGCTCATGCTCTACCGCAAGAGCCTACCAGAACCTACCGTGACCCGCCCCCGCATCGGCGCTCCCGAAACCATGGATGACGAGGGCCGCATGCTCACTCTGGAGTTCCCGGACTGCTTCGTCACCACGGTCTACACTCCCAATTCCGGATCGGGACTGGTAAGGCTCAAGCCGCGCGGCGTCTGGGATGATTGCTACCGTCGCTACCTGCAGGAACTGGATGCCCGCAAACCGGTCCTGGCCTGTGGCGACTTCAACGTGGCCCACGAGGAGATCGACATTGCCAACCCGGCCTCCAACCACCATTCCGCCGGCTTCACCGATCAGGAACGCGAAAAGTTCAGCCTTCTGCTGGATGCAGGCTTCACCGACACCTTCCGAAAAATTCATGGCGATGCCGCTGGCTTCTACGACGATCACCGCAGCGTCTACACCTGGTTCGCACAGCGTGCCCCAAAGAGCAAGATCAACAACTCCGGCTGGCGCATCGACTACTGGCTGACCTCCAACCGGATTGCTGACCAGGTCAGCACCAGCGAACCCGTGGACACAGGCGAGCGCCAGGACCATCTGCCCATTCTTCTGCGCATCTGACTGGTTAGATTTCTAAAACTAAACCAATGCATACAAAAGGGTGAGTCCTTGGTCGCGTGCATCATGACACGACCAAAGCCCCACCCCTCTATATTGATTGCTAATAAGCAACTATGAGTGTGGCATAACCTACTGGAGAGCTGTAATCCGATCCACGATCATCTGAGCGGCCTGATCGGCAGGAACAGCTTGCACATCCGAGCCGTCGCGGTTGCGAATCTCAATAGTGCCGTTGGCGATGGTGTCGCGACCAGCAATAGCGACCAGGGGGACCCCGATTAGCTCGGCATCCTTGAACTTGACCCCGGGAGATACCTTGGGCCGGTCGTCGTAGATGACCTCCACGCCGCGGTCCTCCAGGTCGGTGACCAGCTTCTCAGCGGCATCGAAGGCCTCCTGCTTCTTGCCGGTGGCCACCACATGGACCGCGGCAGGAGCGACAGCCTTGGGCCAAGCCAGCCCCTTATCATCGTGATGCATCTCAGCGATGCAGGCCAGCACACGGGAAATGCCGATGCCATAGCAGCCCATCCAGACCGGCACAGCCTTGCCGTTGCGGTCCAGGACCTTCAGCCCCAATGCGTCAGAGTATTTCAGCCCAAGCTGGAAAACCTGCCCGATCTCCACACCACGCTCGAAGCTGAGCGGCCCGGAACCATCAGGACTCATATCCCCGTGACGGACCTCGGCGGCTTCCACTACTCCGTCGGCTTGGAAATCACGCCCATAAACCGCATTGGCAAGGTGTACGCCTTCAGAATCAGCCCCGGTCACCCAGGCAGATCCAAGCGCCACATGGGCATCGAGGAAGTAGCGGATATGGGCGGCGGACTCAGTATCCGAACGCTGAGGACCCAGAACACGGGGGCCAATATATCCCTTGACCAGCTCGGGGTGGGCAGCCAGGTCAGCTTCATTGGCCTCCTCAATCTCGGCCGGAGCGAACTGGGCCTCCAACCGCTTCATGTCCACCTGACGATCACCCGGCAGGCCGACGGCCACCAGTTCCCGCCAGCCCTCGGGATGGTCATCATCTGCAGGATGCTTGACGGCCACAATAAGGTTCTTCAGAGTATCGGCAGCGGTCCAGTCCCGGCCATCCTCGCGAGGATGCAGCTGGTTGAACCGCTCCACCAGGGTATCGATAGTGGTTGAGTCAGGGGTATCCAGCTCCTGCATGGCGGGAATCTTAGTGTAGTCGACGGGATCAGGACGCGGGGTGGTCAGCGCCTCCACATTCCACGCCTTACCCGAGGGCGCCAGAGCAAAAGTGTCCTCGCCTATAGGCAACGGAGCCAGGAATTCCTCGGACTCGGATCCCCCCATGGGTCCGGAGACCGCATGGACGATTACGTAGTTGACGCCCAGACGCTTGAAAATTCGCTCATAGGCGCCGCGTTCATCCTGGTAGGCCTTCTTCAGCCCCTCCTCGTCCACAGTGAACGAGTAAGCGTCCTTCATGATGAACTCGCGACCCCTGATCAGCCCTGCGCGGGGACGGAACTCGTCGCGGTACTTGGTCTGGATCTGGTAGAGAACGACTGGCAGGTCCTTGTATGAGGAATACATGTCCTTGACCAAAAGGGTGAACATCTCCTCATGGGTGGGAGCCAGCAGGTAATCAGCGCCGTGCCTGTCCTGGAGGCGGAAGAGATTCTCACCATACTCCTCCCAGCGGTGGGTAGCCTCGTAGGGCTCGCGAGGCAGCAGAGCCGGAAAGTGAACCTCCTGGGCGCCGATGCCGTCGATCTCCTCCCGGACCACGGCCTGGACCTTGTCGAGAACTTTCAGACCCAGTGGCAGCCAGGTGAAGATGCCAGGGGCCACCTTGCGGACGTATCCTGCCCGCTGCAGGAGTTTGGCCGAGTCCACATCGGCGTCGGCCGGATCCTCCCTGAGGGTCCGCAAAAAGAGGGTTGACATGCGCATGGCTTTGGTGGTTCTCATACCTCCTAAAGATATGCGCTCAAAGGGACAAGCAACCATAGAGAACGACTTATGACAATTTGTTGAAAGCAAGCCAGAAACCCCTATGATTATGGACGCTTTCTCAGAGAAGGTCGCTATGGTCGCATACGGCCGCTCGACAACGTCGAGGACGAATCACCCTCAAAAAACAATGCTCGCCTGGACACCATTTCGAAGTTGAGGCGGTGGGTTGACTCGCGCTCACCGCTAGCAGGTGGAAGCTCTTGAAAACCAACATTATTCATCGCGCCAATCATACGTAGTTCTGGCAGCCACGCCCCGGATCATCACTTGTGATCAATCATGACGCTGCAGAACACCGCGATTGCATCTTCTTTGAACATTTCCGAACACCGTTCATGCGCCTTGCCAAGCACATTGATTTGACTCAAGCAGTTATGTAATGTACGTTTGATTTAACTTTGAAGTAAAGATTCAACTTTTATTAGTTTGGTTCAATGGTGAATTATAAAGTAGATGTTTCCCTCTCGCACGTGTCTTTCTCCTACGGCCGTAAACAGGCGCTGTCGGATGTGTCCTTGAGCTTCGGCAACGGCGTATTCGGGCTCTTGGGTCCCAATGGTGCCGGCAAGACGACGCTGATGAATATTGTGACCACCTTGTCACGTCCTTCCTCGGGCAGTGTAAGGATAGCCAGGGCGAATGTGCTGACAAGCGCTGGACGACGTCGGGCCAGGAGCCGGATCGGATATTTGCCGCAATCGTTCGAGTTGATGAATGCTTCCAGCCTGATGCGCAATGTACGGTACGCCGCATGGGCGCGCGGTCTGTCATGGAAGGCGTCCTGTGATGCAGCGGTGTGGGCCCTGGAGCAGGTGGAATTGTCCGGGGAAGCTCGCCGCCCGGTGCGCAGCCTGTCCGGTGGCATGCGTCAACGTGCGGGCATCGCGTGCGCAATTGTGGCCCGTCCCGACGTGCTTGTCTTGGACGAGCCAACCGTCGGCCTCGATCCAGTGCAACGTATTGAGGTGCGTAAATTCCTCGACGCATATGCGGACAGCCACACAGTGCTGGTGAGCACGCATTTGGTCGAGGATCTGGCCGCAATCGCCGACCGCGTGCTGGTACTCGACCACGGGCATCTGCTCCTGGACGGACGCATGGATGACCTCGCCGCCTTGGCCGATCCTGAGGACTCAATGGCATCGCCTTGGGAATCCGGTTATCGACGGCTGCTGACGGGATCCGGACACCTGCCATTCAACCAGGGTGAGGTCTCATGATGGCCCGTCTGCTCAATCCCTTGTCACCGGTGAGCTCGCTGGTGTTCTTTCTGTCAATGATGGCATATCCGGCCGCATTATCGGTGCGCAACTACGGAGTCGGCCAATCAGATGCGTCCCCGTGGGCACTGACAGATGCGGCCTTGCAGTTCGACCTGACCTGGATGCATCTGGTGACGGATGTAATCGCCTGCATGTTCGGCGCATGGAGCGCCTGGAAAGCGTGTTCCCCGCGATCCATGGTCGCGCCGCCCTGGATCGGGGGCCCGTCTGTCCGCAGATATGGCGTGCCTGTCCTCAAGGGTACCGCATTGAGTTCCCTGGCCTATGCGGCAGGTTGTCTTCCCGCCATCGTCCAGACACTGCGGTTCACAGGCGGGTCGGTTCCCGTGGGAGCCTTGCTCATGGGTATGGCAGTGCCGGCGGCCATGTTCGCCCTCGGCTATGCGCTCGGGGCCATCATGGGCAGCCGCTGGTCCCTGGTGCCGGCCACGCTCTTGCCTGCTGCCCTGTGTTGGGGCAGCTTAGTGCTGCTGATGCCGCGCATACCCAAGGGTGACGTGTTTCCCCGAGCCTGGGGGTCGCCGCTGGCCGTGGTGATGCCGATGATGGACACGGGCATCGGTGCCGAGCCGGGACTCAGTATTAACCTTTCAGCGGTGACAGTGCGCTGGATCTTGGTCGCAGTAGTGCTGGCCGCATCCACAGCGGCATGCATGCTGACCGCACACCAGTGGCAGCCCGGCCTGTCATGGATGGTCGCCCCATTGGCTGTGCTTCTTTTAGTTCCGACTGCTGCCGGGGGCCTGGTAGCCATGTCCGGCCCGGCGGAATGGCGACGGTCCGCTCCGTTCACCCCGGTGTGCAAAAGCATAGACGGCGTGCCGCTGTCAGTGTGCTCCCACCCGGATGATGGCGCCCACCTGAGACGCTACATGCGGTATATGCGGTCGGTCGCCTCATGGTTCCCCAAAGACAGTGTGGAAAGCAGCTCGGGTCTTGTGCTTTTGCTGGGCAACGCCTTTACCCCTACATCCCACGGCCAGGCGTGGAATCTCACCGGCCAAGGCCTGGCCGAACTGGAACACTTGGGCGGCAAGAAGATACAGATAATGACCGACACAGTCACCGAACGCACTGGACGATACAGCGACCTAGCTGATGTCACAGAGGCCATCGTGAAGGAATTTATTCATGCCGACTGCGCGGCTACCGCACTTAAAAACGTGTATAAACAATGGACATTGGATGATGGTGCCAGCGTGTCCGCCTTCGTGCTGGAGCAGATGCCCCAGCGCATGAGAGAGACCGTCTACGAGTCGCTGGGCGGAGGAAGCGCAATCTCCGGGTTGGGAAGCGCCCGAGGCTCTGCCGCCGATCTGCTTAACGATGCCACTAATGAAGAGTTCCATGCCTATGTGCGTCGCAACCTCTCCGGGATCGAACGCTGCGCCGTCATGCCGTCCGATGTCATCGACGATCTGGGAAAGAACCACTGATGGGCGGCCGGCATCGACGTGGTTCCATGGAAGGCGGGATCTTGGTCGGATGGTTGGCTGGGCGCCGCCCATGGGCGGCCTTGGCATTTGTCGTGCTGGCTGCGACCGTGCCCTTCCTGCTTGCCTCCGCCGCGGCCTCCGCTACCGGCGGGGAGATCTATGCCCGGCCAGCCTATTACGGGTACGTCTGCGTTCCTGATCCACATGCAGTGGTATTCAACGGCGCCGTGCATACCCAATGCCCACAAGGCAAAAGCGCCGTGCCCAGTATGGTGCCTATGGCCGAGCTGGCCTACGCAGCGTTCAGCGCGTGCGCCTTGGTCATGCTTGCCCCGCTTATGCCCACCTGGGAGCGCCTGAACCTGGCACGCGTCCGTTGGCGAGCCCTGGCCGCGGGGACAGGCGTGCTGATGCTGCCGTTTTTTCTCAGCCTCCCCCCTGCCATACTGAGCTCCCACGGCGGCCCAACCAGCGCACAGTCGCTACTCAGGCTGGCAGCCTGCAATGGCCTGGTCGACGCGTCCTTGGTCATGCTCGGCATCGCATTGCTTGGTCGTTTCTACGGGCTTGGCCTGGGCGTAGGGCTGGCAGTGATCAATATCGCCAGCCAAGGTATGCAGGTAGGCATGGGAATGACGCTCCGTCTATACCCCGAGGACATCAAACCGCCCGTTCCTGGACAGGGGACCTGGTCGGCGATTGCAGCGGTCTTGACAGTCTTCGCCGTCTTACTCTGGACGGTCACCGGAGGCCGGGGAATGATCTTGGACAAGAAATAAAGAGCCAGCACAACTGCTTGTGAGATGTGTGAGACCCTACCGACTTTGGCGGCGCAAGAGTTTGTCCGATTCCACCTAGCCGTCAACAGGACCTACATATATGACCAGCACAACCGAAACCGAAGCCAAATGGCGCATACAGGAAAAGGTCAGTAAATTCGCAACCTGACATCTCTCAAGCCCTACCCTCCCCTTACGGACAGCCAAGATATGATAGTTGTATATCGAACAGGTTTTCTGATTTACAAGGACAAGGCGGGCACCTATGTCATCAGAGCCAGGTGTGACCATCCAGACCTTTACCAACCTTGACGCAGAACACATGACACTCCTCCTGGAGGCCGATCCTTCAGAACCGATAATCCATGACGTTTTCACCCATTCCTGTGCTTTTGAAATCCGAGTGGGACAAGCTCTGACTGGTGTCATGCTGCTTGTCAGACCAAACACGGATACCTTGGAAATCGCCAATATCAGTGTGGGCCGTGCTTATCGCCGGCAGGGACTTGGAAGCAGATTAATAGACCGAGCCAAGATGGAGACCGTCAGGTTGGGTCTGAGAAGACTGGAAGTAGGCACCGGATCCACCAGTTTTGGAGCCCTTTGCTTCTACCAAACATGCGGGTTTCGCATGGACCGCATTGAACGGGATTATTTTGTAGACCGCTACCAGCAGCCCATTGTCGAGAACGGAATCATCCTTAGAGACATGGTCCGCCTGTCATGGTGCCTCTAGCGACCCGGATGACTACACCGGGCCAAGACCGGTAAGGGCGACCAATCAGAAAAGTTCGTCCTGGCTGAATTCGTCTTCTGGTTCCTGACCGACGGCGCGCTTGGTGAAGGACTCAGGACCCTCATCCTTCAGACGGGAGCAGGCCGCCTTGGACTCGGCCCTCAATCCCGCATCCAGAACGACGGCATCGGGAGAGACCAGGAAGGCATGCTCATTGATGCCCGTCAGGTAGAGCCCATCCAGGCTTTCCACACGGGAGAGGGCCACGTAGCCCATCCCCGGCGCGAAGGTCCGTCTCAGGTCCATGACCGCCCTGTCCAAGGTCATCCCCTGGGACTTGTGGATGGTGATTCCCCAGGCGCAGCGAAGAGGCACCTGGTTGACGGCGGCCAAGACAGTGTCCCCATCCATAGTCTCCCAGGCGGCCGGCTTCATGGTGACTATGTTGCCGTTCTGGAAGGAGACGATCGGCCATCCCCCCTTGGCCGAGCTGGTGAATCCGCTGACTGTACCAATAGAGCCGTTGACATATTGATGGTCCTGGTCGTTGCGCAGGGCCATTACTGCGGCTCCGGTCTTCAGGGCCAGATCCTCGGGGGCCAGCATGTTCTTCTTCAGCCGCTCCACCAGTCTGGCCTCGCCTCGGGATGTGGCCTGGTAATGGTGGGCCTCTTCGTCGATGGCGGCCAGGCGCTGGTCGTTGAGCGTGTCAGCCTGCTTGTTGACCGGGAAGAGGTGGACTGCCACCTGACCGGGTGCGGGCACTGCGCCGACGCGGGAGGCCAGGACCTCATGGTCCTCCTGGGTGACGCCGCCCTCCCTGATGTCAGTCAGGACGGTCAACAGCTGGCCATCGTCCTGGCGATGCTGCTCGGTCAGGTAACAGACGACCGGGTCCAGGTCCTGCCAGACCAGTGATTCGGTGACGAACCCGTCCGGGTCCTTGCCGGCCTGGGCATAGCGTTCCCGTGCTGCCTGGAATTCAGGGCTGGGCAGTATTCCTGCAGCTCGGTTGGATCGAGTCACCGGTGGCAGCTGGAAGAAGTCCCCGGAAAGAACCACTTGGATCCCTCCGAATGGTTCGGGGCTGTGACGAACCGCCCGGCAGGCCTGGTCCACCATGTCGAAGAGCCAGGCATGCATCATGGAGACCTCATCGATGACCAGGATGTCGGTGCCTTCTATCTGTCTACGACGGCGGGTCTTGATCCGCTTCAAGAGTGATTCGGTCATGCAGGTGGCGATTCCCACACCGCTCCAGGAATGGATGGTCTGGCCGTTGATGTGTGTGGCGGCGATGCCGGTCGAAGCGGTCACCGCCACAACCGCTCCGGCCTGACGAGCCTGGGCGACGAACTCATTGAGCACAAAGGTCTTGCCTGACCCGGGGGCACCTGTGATGAAGGCATTGGCCCCCGCACTCAATATGGTCAGGGCTTCGGATTGCTGCATGCCTCCATGGTGCCACGTCAGAGGTACATGGCCACGCCTGTCAGTAGTCGGTCTTCTCAGGCTTGTTGGCATCCTCTACCGGATTGCCGGACTCTTCGTAGTGACGCAGAAGGCTGGTCTGCTCGATTTGTTCCGCTCCGGCCTTGGACTGCGCCCCGTCAGGTCCGGGAGCCGGAAGGAAGAACATGGAGCGGTAGTAGCGCAGTTCGTCCATGGACTCGATGATGTCGGCCAGAGCCCTGTGGCCGCCATGCTTGGCCGGCTTGTTCTTGTAGACATCCGGGTACCAGCGGCGGGACAGCTCCTTGAGGGTGCTCACGTCGATGACCCGGTAATGCAGAAGGGCCATAAGGTCGGGCATGTACCTGTCAAGGAACTTCTTGTCGGAGCCCACTGAGTTGCCTGCCAGATGGGCTTTGCCGTTCTTGGGCAGGAAGGGCTTGACGTACTCGATCACCTGACGCTGGGCCTCCTCCAGGTCCAGACCGGTCTTCATCTCCTCAATCAGACCGGAGGAGGTGTGCATCTTCCTGACGAAGTCCCCCATATGGTCCAGGGCCGCCTGGGAGGGCTTGATGACCAGGTCGATGCCCTTGTCCAGGACCTTCATGTTGAAGTCGGTGGGAACCACGGAGACCTCGCACAGCTCATCATGGAAGATATCCAGACCGGTCATCTCGCAGTCTATCCAGATCATGCGGGATTCTTCCGCAGTGAAGGTCAGATCATTCTTGTCGCTCATCTGTACGCCTTTCAGATCCGGGTCGCGCACCGGATCGCTCCTTCCGCCGCCTCGGGCGGAACATTACAAGATACCGCCAGCACGTGACTGGCGGAGGGTTCGCCAGGCCGTCCGACCGGACCATGACTGACTTGAAATATGCAATCGGCGCAGGTCCTGATGAGATCCTGCGCCAATCACCTGCCTACGTAGGCTCAGTTGTGGAAGCCTGAGTAGTTGGGGGCTTCCTTGGTCATGACAATGTCGTGGGGGTGCGATTCACGCAGACCGGCATCGGTGATCCGAATGAACCGGCCCTTGCGCTGCAACTCGGGGATGGTGCGGGCACCGGTGTAGAACATGGTCTGGTGGAGGCCGCCGACCAGCTCGTAGAGTACGTAGTTGAGCGGACCGCGGTAGGGCACCTCGCCCTCGACGCCTTCGGGCACCACCTTGTCGGAGCTGGTGACGTCAGCCTGGAAGTAGCGGTCCTTAGAGTAGCTCTTCTTGCCGCGCGGGGCCATGGCGCCCAGCGAGCCCATGCCCCGATAGACCTTGTACTGCTTGCCATGCAGGAGGACCTTCTCGCCAGGGGCCTCCTCAGTGCCTGCCAGCAGACCGCCCAGCATGACCGAATCGGCCCCGGCCACGATGGCCTTGGCAATGTCTCCCGAGTAATGGATTCCACCGTCGGCCACCAGAGGAATCCCGGCAGGCCGGCAGGCCAGGGCGGCATCGTAAACGGCAGTCAGCTGGGGCACACCCACGCCAGCCACCACGCGGGTAGTGCAGATGGAGCCAGGGCCCACACCGACCTTGACCGCGTCAACACCGGCATCGATCAGAGCCTGGGCCCCCTCGCGGGTGGCCACGTTGCCGCCGATCACATCCACATGGTCGAAGGCATGATCAGCCTTGATCCTGCGGATCATGTCCAGCATGAGCTTGGCGTGACCATGGGCGGTGTCCACGACCAGAATGTCGACCCCGGCATCGGCCAGGGCGGTGATACGTTGCCAGGCATCGCCGAAGAAGCCCACGGCGGCAGCCACACGCAGACGGCCGCGCTCATCCTTGGTGGCCTCGGGGTACTGCTCGGTCTTGACGAAGTCCTTGACGGTAATCAGCCCGGTCAGTTTGCCCTCATCATCAACCAGGGGAAGCTTCTCCACCTTGTATTTGGCCAGAAGCTGGTGCGCGTCTTCCTTGGTGATGTTGGACGGACCGGTGATCAGGTGGTCCTTGGTCATGATGTCGCTGACCTTGAGCCGGTCGAAGTCCGCGGGATTGACGAAGCGCATGTCACGGTTGGTAATGATGCCCACCAGCCGCTGCCGACGGTCCACCACGGGCAGACCGGAGACCTTGTAGGTGGAGCAGAGCTTGTCCAGGTCGGTCAGTGTGGCATCTGGGGTTACCGTCAGGGGGTCGGAGATCATGCCGGATTCGGACCGCTTGACAATGTCGACCTGATTGGCCTGATCTTCGATGCTGAGGTTGCGGTGGAGGACGCCGATGCCGCCGTTACGGGCCATGGCCACAGCCATGGTGGCCTCAGTGACGGTGTCCATGGCAGCCGAAAGGACCGGGGACTTCATGGTGATGTTCCGAGTCAGCCGGGTGGTGGTGTCTACTTCGGAGGGGATGACATCGGATTCGTTGGGCAGCAGGAGGACGTCGTCATAGGCCAGACCGATTTTCTGGAAGGCGTCGGGGAGTTGAGTGTAGGAGGAGGGTTTGCTTTGTGGGTTTTCCATAGCCATAGCACCATGCTACAAGTGCTTCTTGACCGTTAACGGTACCGTGTCCGTACTATTTCATCCAATGAATCAGTCGTCCTCACCCTTAGCGTGTCGGTTCTTGTGGTGCCAGGGCGGTCTGGCCGCATGCCGCGAGCCTTGCGCGGCGAGAAGGGCGTTCTCGCGCCTGATTTCGGGAAGTCGACGGCGGTAATAGGGGTAGAGGGTGGCGAAGGTCAGCAGTATGGCGGCCAGTGCCAGACCAATCAGGACATATCTCAGACGGAAGAACAGGATAAAGAGCGAACCGAAGGCGATCAGGGCGGCCCAGCCCCAAAGAATAAGGACAGCGGAACGAACCGTGTGACCGATGCGCAGCATACGGTGGTGCAGGTGCATGCGGTCGGGATGCATGGGTGATTGCCCGTGGCTGAGCCGTCGGATGATGGCCAGGCACATGTCCAGTACAGGCAGGAAAAGCACCAGGATGGGCAGAAGAATCGGCATGAAAGCCGGCAGATAGATGCTGGCATGAATAGTGGCCGGATCCAATCGGCCGGTGACCACAATAGAGGCGCAGGTAATCAGGTATCCCAGCAGCATGGATCCTGAGTCGCCCATGAAGAGCTTGGCCGGATGCCAGTTGTGCAGGAGGAAACCCACGCAAATGCCCACCATGGCCACGTCGATCAAGGTGGCCAGTGAGGCGTAGTCGGGCGAGATGCGGGCGATGATATAGGAGTAGATGGCGAAGGCAATGCCCCCGATGGCCACAATGCCTGCAGCCAGGCCATCCAGTCCGTCCACAAAGTTGACCGCATTGATGGATGCCACGATCAGGAATGCCGTTATGGCCATGGACAAGCTGGGCGAGGCCGCCACCAGGGATCCCAAAGGCAGGGAGATGATCTGGATACCGCCCCAGGAGACGAAGACTGAAATCAGCAGCTGGCCAGCCAGCTTAAGCATCCAGTCCAGGTCCCAAAGGTCATCGGCTATACCCAGCAGGCAGATGGCGACTGCCCCGGCCAGAATAATCCAGGCCTGATGCCCGGACTGGAAGAGGCCCGTGATGAAGGGAATGCGGGATGCGAAGCACATAGCCACGGCAAAGCCGATCAACATGCCCAAGCCGCCCATCCGAGGGGTGGGCACCTTATGTACATCGCGAGCGCGAACCACGCCCACGGCACCAACCCGAATGGCGAGATGACGGACCATGGGCATGACCAGCCAGGTGGCCCCGCCAGCTATGGCAGCGATGAACAGGTATACCCTCACTGGCCCTCCCCTACGTCGGTTTGGTCCGACAGAAGTGCACGGACCCGGGCCTCGCCGATTACGCCTTGCCGCAGCACATGTATCCCATCAGGATCAGTCTTATCGGCTTCCACCACTGTGCTGGCCACTGAGCCAGGGGTCGGCCCCCCGTCCAGATAAAGGTCGACGCTATCACCCAGCTCGGCTTTGGCCTGCTGGACGGTCTCCACACTGGGATTGCCCGATCTGTTGGCACTGGAAGCCGCCAAAGGGCCGGTCACCTGCAGGAGTGCGCGGCAGATGGGCGAGTCAGGCACTCTGACGGCCTGGGTAAGACCATCGGGCTCCATCCGAGGAGTGCGCAGAGGGCAGGACTGTCCTACAAGGGCAATGGGCGAAAAAGGCCCCGGTAGGAGCGCACCAGCCAGGCGATCCAGAGGTGCGGGCAAGCGGAGGTCCAGCTTATCCATGGCCTCCACTCCATCCAAAAGCACCTGGATTGACTTTGTTCTGGGACGATGCTTGGCCTGGAAGAGCCGATCGATGGCCGCATCGTTGCATGGATCGCAGACGATGCCATAAACCGTGTCGGTAGGAATGACCGCCAGCCCCCCGGCAGCCACCACCCGGGCCAGCAACTGCGGCGACCGACTGTCATAGGTCATCACCCGGCTCATACCCTGCATCACGACCTTTCGGCTCGACATGTTCATGTGACCAGCTACTAATCTATCCCAGGACCACGGCAGGCCGCTAGGAAGCAAAGACTGGCCGCCGAGCGGTAAGGTAGCGGTCTCGGCCGGCCAGATCCTGATGGGTGCATGCCTCAAGGTACCCTCGCTCCTGTGCGGCAGCAACCATGGCCGGTCCCTGACAGGCATCATGTTCCATAACCAGCAGACCACCGGGAGCCAACAGGATTTTGGCCCTGTCCAGAATGCGGCAGGGCAAGGCGCACCCGTCAGCCGAACCACCGTAGAGGGCCAGATCTGGATCCCAGTCACGCACCTCGGGCTGGCTAGGAATCGCATCCAGGGGGACGTAGGGTGGGTTGCTGATAACCAGATCCACATGGGCATCCAGATCAGACAGGGTGGCGGGATCCGTGGCATCAGCCAGCAGCAGCTGATAATCGGATCCAGCCTCCCGGATAGCAGCCTCCTGAGCGGCGGCGTTCATTGCACCCCACCGATATGCCTGCTCGTCTACCTCCGCGGCCCGGACCCGCACCCCTGGAACCTCTATGGCCAGAGACAGCCCGATGGCCCCGCTGCCAGAGCACAGGTCCACCGCCAGTGGATGATCCATTCCAGCCAAGGCATCCACTCCCGCCTGGACAACCGTTTCAGTCTCAGGACGAGGGATAAAGACCCCCGGTCCCAGGCGAAGATCCAAATAACGGAAGTAGGCATGGCCAAGAATGTACTGCAGGGGTTCGCGTCCGGCTCGCCTTTGCAGATAGGACTGATAACGTTCAAGGGCCGCCGACTGGGAACCATCAGTGTATGTGCGACCAGCACCTTTCGTCAGCAGTTCCTCAGCAGTCCAATCCATAAGCAGAGCCTGATCCAGCTGGTGCAAATCACACCGCAAAGCATCGGCTAGCAACAGCCTGGCATCATTGATCGGAGTAGACACACCCGCCTGGGCCAGCAGGCGATGGCCCCTATCAACCAGCTCTGCCAGACTGGCCCCGTGCTCCTGCTGATTCACTCCTGTGATGCCATTCTGCGGGCCTCGTCGGCCTGAATATCGGAGTCGATGACAGCCTGCAGGTCGCCGTCCAGCACCTGTTCCAGGTTGTAGGCCTTGTAGCCGGTGCGATGATCCACGATCCGGCTCTCGGGGAAGTTGTAGGTCCTGATGCGCTCGGACCGATCCAGGGAACGAACCTGGGAATGACGCATGTCGGCGGCCTGGGCAGCCTCCTCCTCGTGCTTCATGGCCAGAAGACGGGACTTGAGTACCCGCAGGGCAGCCTGACGATTCTGTATCTGGGATTTCTCGTCCTGCATGGAGACCACGATGCCGGTGGGGATGTGGGTCATACGCACAGCGGAGTAGGTGGTATTGACGGACTGTCCTCCTGGGCCGGAGCTCATGAAGATGTCAACCTTGAGATCCTTAGGGTCAATCTCGATCTCGTCGTCGTCCTCATCGGCCTCCGGAAAAACGATGACTCCAGCGGCTGAAGTCTGAATGCGGCCTTGGGACTCGGTGACGGGAATGCGCTGGACCCGATGGACGCCGCCCTCGTACTTGAGCGAGGCCCAGACGCCGTCGGCAGGAGCTACCTGACCGCGAGCGCGGATAGCCAGCTGGGCATCCTTGACTCCTCCCAGCTGGGTGCGGTTCTCACTCATGATCTCGGTGGTCCAGCCACGTTTTTCGGCATACCGCACATACATGCGCATCAGATCGCCGGCGAAGAGGGCCGCCTCCTCGCCGCCGCTGCCGGCCTTGATCTCCATAATCGTATCGCGGCTGTCATCGGGATCACGCGGAATAAGAGCTGTACGCAGATTCTGCTCCAGGTCCGGTATCCGGTCAGCCACGGCTTTGGCCTCTTCGGCGAAGTCAGGATCCTCCCGTGCCATCTGTTCGGCCGCCTGACTGTCCTCCAAGGCGCTTTGGTAGGCCTTATAAGCTTCAACGATGGGAGCGAGTTCAGCATGTCTGCGGCCCAATTTGCGGATCTGCGCCGGGTCTGAAGCCGTTTCGGGCTGACTCATCTGCTTTTCCAGGCGACCGTACTCCTCGACGGCAGCCACCGCCGCCGGAAACTGCTCCTCGCTCATCTACACCCTTCCCGTCCGCTCATCCGCATGGTTCAAGTCATAAAAAACGCCAGTCCCCACCGGGCATAGCAGAGCGACCCGGAAGGGACTGGCGTTGGAAGTGCTACTTGGTCCTCTTGCCGTAACGGGCTTCGAACCGAGCCACGCGACCACCGGTATCCAGAATCTTCTGCTTGCCGGTGTAGAAGGGGTGGCAGTGCGAGCAGACATCAACCGTCATATGATCGCCGGGAGCGGTCGAACGGGTGATGAAGGTATTGCCGCACGAGCACGTGACCTCAACGGGATGATAATCGGGATGAATTCCCTGCTTCATGGTTACTCCTAGATTCAAGGGCCCCGGGTCGACCGCCCCTGTGGCGGACGTGAACCGGCAACCGCGTAATAGTCTAGCGCAACCCGGGGAAAATACGACCCCCTTGCGCCACACGCCGAATCCACCAACCCGGAGCAGCCAGTCGAGCTTCCTTTAGAATCGAACAGTCGGACCGGCCGGCCCGACAAGGCAACAAAGGAGGGCAGCAATGCAGCAGGAAGTAGCGTTCGTTACCGGGGCGGCTCAGGGGATCGGCGAGGCTATTGCCCGTCGGCTCGCCAAGGACGGGTTCGCCGTGGCCGTGGCGGACATGAATACAGACAAGGCCCAGGCTGTGGCCGACTCCATCAATCAATCGCACGGGCGGGCCATGGCCGTCACCCTGGACGTGACCGACCGTGTCCAGGTGCGCTCGGCCGTCGAGAAGACCGCTACCACATTGGGCGACTTCAACGTGATCGTCAACAACGCCGGTCTGGGTCCGACCACCCCCATCGAATCCATCACCCCCGAGCTGTTCGACAAGGTTTACCACGTAAATGTGGCAGGAACCATCTGGGGCATGCAGGCCGCTGTTCAGGCCTTCCGCGACCGGGGCCACGGGGGCAAGATCATCAACGCCACCAGCCAGGCCGGCGTGGTGGGCAACCCCAACCTCATGCTTTATTCCTCCACCAAGTTCGCCATTCGAGGCCTGACTCAGGTAGCTGCGCGTGATCTGGCCAAGGAGGGCATCACCGCCAACGCCTACGCCCCCGGCATTGTCAAGACGCCCATGATGATGGACATCGCTCATCAGGTGGGGGTCAACGCCGGGAAGGATGACGAGTGGGGCATGTCCACCTTCTCGGACGGCATCGCCCTGGGACGGCTTTCCGAACCGGAGGACGTGGCCAATGCCGTGGCCTTCCTGGCCGGGCACGACTCTGACTACATCACCGGCCAGACCCTGATTGTGGACGGCGGCATGCAATTCCAGTGAGTCTGCAGCAAGGATTCGCTCACATATGATGGACCCCCGCTGATCGGTTCCGCCCGACAGCGAGGGTCCATGATCATTCAGGCGTTGAAGACGTACTTGTCCAGACGGTCCATAGCCTCCTGGACGCGGCTCAAAGGCAGGGCCAGGTTCATGCGGATGGCGCAGGGAGCCTTGAACTGCCGCCCATCCTGAACGGCTACACCCACATCCCAGGCACGCTTGAGCAGCTGATCCAAGCTCAGATCGTGGTCCTTGCACCATTGCGTGCAATCGAGGAAGAGCATGTAGGTGCCCTGGGGCTTGGAAAGCTCGACTCCCTCGAAATGCTGCCGGATGTAATCGTAGGCGTAGTCCACATTTCCGGTCAGGACCTCCCGGAGTTCGTCCACCCACTCCTGGCCCTGGGGCTTGTAGGCTCCGATCAGGGCATGCATGGACAGAACGTTCATGTCGTTGTAGTGGGCCTTGGATCCCTTGGCCACAATCCTGTCGCGCAGGTACTTGTTATAGATGATGTGGTAGGAGCCGACCAGCCCGGCCAGGTTGAAGGTCTTGCTGGGCGCATAGAAGGCAGCCGTCCTGTTGCGGGCATCCTCGCTGACCGACTGGGTAGGGATGTGCTTGTTGCCTGCCAGGATCAGGTCTGACCATATCTCGTCGGAGATGACCACGCAGTCGTTCTCCTTATATACCTCCATGGCCTTCTCGATCTCCCACTTCTCCCAGACACGGCCGCAGGGGTTGTGCGGGCTGCAGAAGACCGCCACATGGATGTTGTTCTCCTTGAGCTTGCGGTCCATGTCCTCGAAGTCCATCCGCCAGACGCCCTGCTCGTCCTTCTTCAAGGGGCTGTGCACGATGTGGTAGCCGTTGTTCTCGATGCACATCGTGAAGCCGACATATGTCGGGCTGTGAAGCAGCACAGCATCGCCAGGAGCCGCAAAGGCGGTCAAGGTGGAAACCACTCCGCCCAAAACCCCATTCTCATAGCCGATGGCTTCGGCCGTCAGGCCCTCCACGCCGTTACGGGTCCGCTGCCAGTTGATAATTGAATTGTAGTAATCATCACTCGGATCGAAGTAGCCGAAAGCCGGATGCTTGGCACGCTCAATGATGGCCTCGGGAATGGTCGGCACAGTTGGGAAATTCATGTCGGCCACCCACATGGGAATGACATCGAACCCCTCCTTGGGCGGTTCGGGAGCGAAACCAGGCTGGGCGCCCAGACCGTCAACCGCAATGGCATCCTTGCCATGCCTATCCATGATGCTGGTAAAATCGTAGGTCATTGTATTCCTTCCATGTTTTGGCCGGACGAACCGACCGTCTTTTTCAGTTAGCCAGATCCTCGGCGATACGATCAGGAATCCGCCATGGCCTCATGACCCTCGCCTGAAAGTGTAGCGTCCAAATCCGCTTCTCCGATAGTGGGCGCCGGTTTGCCCAAGTCTTCATCCGAAGTTGTCTCAGTCTGCTTGTTGCTGCTTCTGCGTTGAAGAACGAACAAAACTGCAAGGAGAATCATCCAGGGTATGGTCACCAGGTAGCTGATTCTGTATTCCGGCATTATTGCCATCATTATCATGACCAGCCCCATGAATGCGAGCGCATAGAAATTGCTGAAGGGGTACAGAGGCAGCTTGAAGGTCAGCTCGTCCTCTTTGCCCTCACGGCGCTTTATCGAACGGAAGTGATACTCGCTGACAAGCTCTGCCACCCAGCTGAAGACCAGCATGAAGACCGTGATCGATGAGAAAAGTGCGAATGCACGCTCAGGAAGAACAGCCATCAGCGCTATGCCTACCAGCTGCATAAGCACTACAGTCAGCACGCTGACGTATGGAATCTTCTTCTTTGACACCTTGGAGAGTATAGAGGGAGCGCTGCCTTGGAGCGAAAGGTTGTAAAGCTGACGGCTGTACATGAAGATGCCGCTGCTTACGGCGCTCAGGGACGCGGTAATGACGACAAAGTTGATGATGGAGGCCGCAGCCGGGATACCCAATGACGCGAAGACACGGACAAAGGGAGAACCCACACCCTTCATTTTATCCCAGGGCCACATGCACAGGATCACAAAAGTGGATCCCAAGTAAAAGAGGATAATGCTCCAAAACACCCCGTTGACGGCGCGAGGCATGGTTTTCTTGACATCTTTTGCTTCACCTGCCGTATAGGCGACCGACTCCGAGCCTCCAAAGGCAAAAGCCACCATGACCACAGAAAACAGCAGCCCGGACAGGCCATTCGGCATGAATCCATCGACTGTCAGGTTTTTAAGCATGACTGGATGCCCGCCGTTGCCAATGCCGGTGAAGATGATAATCAGGCCACCGATGACCATAACGACGATGGTGACTACCTTCACGGCCGAAAGCCAAAACTGCGACTCGCCATAGAAGCTGACGGATATCAGGTTGATGACCCCCATCAGCACCATGCCAATCAAGCCGCTGGCCCATATGGGAAAGGAGGGAAACCAAAACTGGACATATTTCCCCAATGCTGTAAATTCCGCTCCTGAACCAGCCACGCAGCCGAGCAGACTGGTCCAACCTATTGCATACCCCACGAAAGGATGAATATATCTACTGGCATACGATACGGTTGCACCTGATACCGGTTCAGCAGTGGCCATTTCGCCCACTGCCCGACAGACTACAAATATAGCAGCGCCTGCCAGTGCGTATGCCAGCAGAACGGATGGACCAGCATAAGATATCGCCCCGGAGGACCCGTAGAATAGGCCGACTCCGATTGCCCCGCCAATCGCCATCATCCCCATCTGCCGAGTGTTGAGGCTGCGTTTCAAATCCTCATCTTCATATTTCTCGGCCGAACTGGATTGCGAATCAGATCTACTCATGTGCAGCACCTCCTCCTTGAGTTGTTTATATTATTTTATCACATCAATAATATTTTGTCTTTAACAAAATAGCTTTTTTGTATTGTGATAGAATTCCTTCTACATGTCGGCATTGTTTCCTGTTGCAAATACAGATCGTCAGGGGGAAAGGAATGCAATATGAACGGAGCAGAGAACATCTCAACATCCCTACGACCCTTTATTCCCTTGGTAGACTTCCTAGGCGAGCTATTGGGACATGACACCGAGGTCGTTCTGCAGGACGTAAAGGACTTCTCACACTCAGTCGTTGCAATCGCCAACGGACATGTCAGCGGACGCAAAGTAGGCAGTCCCGCCACCGACTTGGTTCTGAGAATCTGGCAGAACCGCGAATACGAACATCGAAACTACCTGGTCCGTTATGCTGGCTACACGCATGAAGGCCGCCCTATTGTCTCCTCCACCTTTTTCCTGCGCAATACAGGAGATCAGGTCATCGGTTTTCTCTGCATCAACTTTGACAATTCCATCTTCAAAGAGACCAGTAAAGCTCTGCGAACAGCTAGCGACTATCTGGATTCCATCAGTTCCAGCGGATCCCCATTCCCTACACATCGCATCATGAGAGATCAATCGGATTCTGACACACAAACTGTGGATACGCCCGATGAGCATGGCAATGCAATAATTCAGAATGATGCATCTGTTCAGCAGGCGGTCACCGATGGGACGCATGAAACCCTATCCGTGAACGCGGAGGATCTGACAAACCAGCACATCCAAACATTTGTAGCGGAACACAGGGTTCAGCCCGAGCGGATGAACAAATCAGAACGACTGAAGCTCATCACCGACCTTGACGATTCGGGTATCTTCCTGATCAAGGGTGCAATAGATACCGTGGCTGGTGCACTGGGCATTTCAGCACCAACGGTGTATAGATACTTGCACTTGATCAGAAAGGAAAAGAGAGAAAACAAGGAGCAGCCTGCCGAGTAACATCAATAAGAGATCTGAGGCCAACGGTTGATCATTTATGGACCAATAACACTCTTCTGTTGAAATATTCGCAACTGAAGATGTACCCAGCCGAGGATCATCGTCTAGGTGTCAGTCATATTCATGCCAATAAGTGGTTATGCCTGGATTTTGAAGTCCAAGAATGAACATACCTTCGGTTTCTGAGGGCCCAATATATTCAAGGGCGCCCCTAGAAAATAGACCCGACGAAACAATGCGAGCTACCCTATTGATTCAAGCAAGCAGGTAGCTTGTTTAGTAGGCACGTGCCGCTTGTCCTCTTCAGCCAGGAGGAGCGGAGATGCGCAAACCGCTCTGCCCGAGGCCAGCAATCTTTTCATCAAATCCATCTGACCGGAAGCACGGTGACGGCACCCTTCTCAGCTTTGACACACCCCCTCCAGGGTGTATGATTAAGAACAGATATACGGGGGACGTATACACGATGGACCTACAGGGACTGAATTATCTTCAGTTCCAGAGGAGATGTACATGCGTATAGTTTCCCGGCATATGCCGACGGCTCTGACTCGAGCCCGTCCCGTATTCTTTTCCCTGATAAATTCTCATACTTAGCGGTTCTACGGAAACGCTTCCGGATTATTGTGGCATGCGCAGATTTTATGGCTGTCTACGTATGCACGCTTGGGGCACCGAGAAGTGGACATACACCGAGGGTGCTCTATGATCCGATATAAAAAACGCGCCTAGCTCTTTTCCCCCGGCTTACATGTGAAGCCATACATATTTGCATCGGTGAATCATGGATGCTAGAGCTAGGCAGCGAGAGGACGGCCCCGACAATAGCCGGGGCTAGTCCTTCTACTAAGACTATCAAGAAAGTTCGGTGCACAACACCTAGTCCTTCCACTGGCAGTCATTGAAGACGCGGACCAGTGTTGAGCCAAGTTACCCAATTGACTTTGGGATGAGAGACCTTGATCTCCTCTATTCAATCTATTAATAAAGCCCCGGAAGTTAAAAATTTCCGGGGCTTGCTCTTCTGTGGGGCCTCAGGGGCTTGAACCCTGGACCGAACGATTATGAGTCGTTTGCTCTAACCGACTGAGCTAAGGCCCCAGGCCGATCGTACCGGCCAGAGTCATGGTATCAAGACGACTCGTCATCAGCCAGGTCCGGATTGTCGGACCTACTTGGTGACCTGGTTATAGACAGGCAGACCCATGTATCCGAAAGGAGCCTGGCGAACCTGCCTGCCGGCCACTGCTGAGACCTTCCTGTACCAGAGCGGCAGTACCGGAAGGTCCTTGAAGAGAACGGCCTCGGCCTGGCGGTAATCCTGCATGGCTTCGTCCTGATCGGTCTTGGAGGCGGCGCGGGAAAGAATGGCATCATATTCCGCGCTCTTGTAGTCCCCATTGTTCAGACCCTTGCCATCGGCCTGGCTGGAGGCATACCCTTGAACCAAGTAGCCTTCGGGGTGGGGATAGTCCGAGGTGATGCCCGAATTGAAAATACTGTTGACCTGACGGTTATGAACTGCCGTATTGAATTCCTTGCCCGTAGGAAAGATATTTGGTTCCGTCTTGATGCCTAGAACCTGGGCATACTCGTGCAGAACCGCATCAACCCAGTCCTTGTCGGTCCCGTCAGCACTGTATGCGATGCGAATCGTGCCCTCCCAGGGGGATATGGCATCAGCCTGCTTCCACAACCTACGGGCCTGGTCCGGATCGTGGCTCAGCACTTTTTTGCCTTTGATGTCGGAGGCATTCCCCTTGATGGTTGGGGCCAGGAAATCAGTGGCCGGCGTAACTGAACCAGCGAAGACCTTTTCGGCTATTTTCGTGCGATCCAGGGCATATGACAGGGCTGCACGGCGAAGAGCGCCTTCCTGCCCCTGGAAATGCTTCAAGCCTTGCGGGATGGTCAGCGACCGGAATGCCGGCCCGGGCTTGATCAAGGGCTGCAGGCCCGAATCGGTATGGAAGGTTTTCAGGCGGGAGACCGGAACCGTATCGAGCACATCCAGATGGCCGGCCTCAACATCGGCATAGGCAGCATCAAGACTCTGGTAGTCCCTGAACTCCAGGCTTCCGTTCCGAGCCTTGCGCGGTCCCTTGTATGTAGGATCCTTCTGCAGCTTGATCCCCTGATTGGGCACCCAGGATTTGAAGCGGTAGGGCCCGTTCCCGATCGGTTTCTTGCCAAAGGCCTTGATGTCCTTGTAGGCGGACGCCGGCAGAGGAAGGAAGGCCACATCACCCACCTTGTAGGGGAAGGAGGAATCCGGCTTGCCCATGGTCACCTCCAGGGTCAGATCGTCAACCACCCGAAGACCCGACAGAGGGGCTTTGGGGTCGCCGTGCTCATCCTGGACTTGCTCGTACCCGGCGATGGTCGAAAAAGCCGAGGCACCCAACTGCCCATTGGCTGCATTCGCCGCAAAAGACCAGGAATCTGCATAGGTCTTGGCTGTGATCTTCTCCCCATCGCTGAAGGTGAGTCCTGGTTTGAGGACAATCGTGTACTGGCTTGCATTCTCATTGGGTGTAATCGATTTGGCCTCGACCAGGGTCATCCCGCCTTTGTCGTCGAAGGTGACCAACCCATCGAAGAGCTGAGTCACCACCTTCCAGCCTGCGGTGTCGTTGGTGCTGGAGGGAATCAAGGGGGCCGTAGGTTCGGCATTGTTGACGCTGATGGCGGCCTGGGGGTCGACCCGGTCTTCCTGGGGAGCCGGGGAGGTGCCGCAGGCGCCCGCTGCCAGAATGAACGGAAGTATCGCTGCTGCGAGGTAGGAACGAAGCTTGGTCATAATAGGACCCTTCCTGCCCGGTACGGGCTGTCACAGCTTCACAAACAATCATATGGTCGATACAGTCGGTCTGACGAGGATACCGATCTTCAGACCTGCCTGACATCCTGACCGGATGCCAGCCGATCCAGAGCACCGGTGCGGCCGATGGCCCGGAAGAGGAACCAGCTGACCAGTCCAGCCAGAACCACTCCGCTGATCAGTTCACAGATGGTGCCGATAATCCCCCTCGGACTGAGGAGGGAGACCCCCTGATAGTAAAAGGCCAGGAGAAAAGCGTTGTACACCAAAGCTATCAGAATACCCCCCAAAACGGTCGTTCCCAGGGTCCACCGGCGGTAACGAAATATTCCGAAGGCCAGTTCCGCGCATAGGGCCTCGACAATGGCCTCCACCAAAATCATCGGCACGTTATAGGCATTGCCAGGCAGAATCTCGACCAGAACGCTGATGACGCCAACGTAGACGGCTGCGCCTGGCTTGCGCAATATCAACAGGGAAAGGGTGCAGGGAAAGTAGAAGACCCCATGCAAAAGGGCCGCCGCCCCAGGAAGCAGGGCCGTCATCAACGGGAATATCCACGAGGCGAGCAGACTGGCCAACCAGTAAATCAACCCCGACACCGCGCCCAGGCCTGCGCCGACCGCAATGTCGAGCGGCCTCCAGCGCAGCCGATGAGCTACGGAAATCTGACCCTGTTGCTGTTTCACCGTCATTGATGCTTCCTTACGACCGTCATGCAGTAGACGGCCCATTCCTCATGCGCACAGCGATAGGCCGGTACCTGCCAAGCCGGCAAGGGCCCGTCCGGCGCTCCTTGACCTGCGCATGCCGGGCGGGAACGTCGACTCAAGGCTACCCCGACCACAGCGGCAGAACCAGGGTCTGGTCATAGGTCTTGTTTATAGGCGGCCATCCATCTGCCTCACCTTGCTTATCAGCCCGGCGCATAAGTCAGAAGTTCCCACTACCATGAATGCAGTTTGCACTGTCTTTCTATGGTTCTGTGAGGTAGCTTCTTGGCCGAATTCATTTATCAGATGATCAAGGCGCGCAAGTCCTTCGGCGACCGCGTCATCCTGGACGATGTGACCCTGAGTTTCCTGCCCGGCGCCAAAATCGGCGTGGTGGGCCCCAACGGCATGGGCAAGTCCACCCTGCTGCGAATCATGGCCGGCCTGGACACGGTCAGCAACGGTGAGGCACAGCTCACCCCCGGCTATACGGTAGGCATCCTCCAGCAGGAGCCACCGCTGGACGAAGACAAGACCGTGGGCGAGAACATTCGCATGGCCTTCGGCGACATCATGAGCAAGGTGGACCGCTTTAACCAGATCGGCGAACAGATGGCCGACCCCAATGCCGATTACGATGCTCTCATGACCGAGATGGGTCAGCTTCAGGAGCAGATTGATGCAGCCAACGGCTGGGACCTTGACTCCCAGCTGGACCAGGCCATGGATGCCCTGCAGTGCCCTGACCCGGACACTCCTGTCTCGGTCATCTCTGGAGGCGAGCGCCGCCGTGTAGCTCTATGCCGGCTTTTGCTTGAAGCCCCCGACCTGCTGCTGCTGGACGAGCCCACCAACCACTTGGACGCCGAGTCCATCCTCTGGCTGGAGCAGTACCTGCACACCTACAAGGGTGCCGTCCTGGCAGTGACCCACGACCGGTACTTCCTTGACAACGTGGCCGAGTGGATCTGCGAGGTGGACCGCGGCCACCTCTACCCCTACCAGGGCAACTACTCCACCTATCTGGAGACCAAGGCCAAGCGTCTGGAGGTCCAGGGGCAGAAGGATGCCAAACTGGCCAAGCGTCTTAACAACGAACTGGAATGGGTCCGGTCCTCCCCCAAGGCCCGGCAGGCCAAGAACAAGGCCCGCCTGGAGCGTTACGAGCAGATGGAGAACGAGGCGCGGAACAACAAGAAGCTGGACTTCTCCGAGATCCAGATTCCGCCGGGGCCCCGCCTGGGCTCCAAAGTGCTGGAGGCCGAGCACATCCATAAAGCCTTCGGTGACCGCGTCCTGATCGACGATCTGAGCTTCACCCTGCCTCGAAACGGCATCGTGGGCGTCATCGGCCCTAATGGTGTAGGCAAGTCCACACTCTTCAAGACCATCGTGGGCCTGGAACCACTGACATCGGGCACCCTGGAGGTCGGCGACACAGTCAAGATTTCCTACGTAGATCAGAACCGCGAGGGCATCGACCCCAACAAGAACCTCTGGGAGGTGGTCTCCGGAGGGCTGGACTTCATCGAGGTCGGCGGTGTCGAAGTGCCTACCCGCGCCTATGTGGCCTCCTTCGGCTTCAAAGGCTCGGATCAGCAGAAGCCTGCTGGCGTCCTGTCGGGCGGCGAGCGCAACAGACTGAACCTGGCACTCACCCTGAAGCAGGGCGGCAACCTGCTCCTCTTGGACGAGCCCACCAACGATCTGGACGTGGAGACCCTGGAAAGTCTGGAGAACGCCCTGCTGGCCTTCCCCGGCTGCGCTGTGGTCATCTCCCACGACCGCTGGTTCCTGGACCGAATCGCCACCCATATCCTGGCCTGGGAGGGCACGGACGAGAATCCGGCCTCCTGGTATTGGTTCGAAGGCAACTTCCAGGCCTACCAGGAGAACAAGGTCAAGCGTCTGGGCGAGGAGGCCTCCAGGCCCCACCGTATCCACCGCAAGCTGACCCGCTGAATAAAGCAGATTACAAGAGAGCAAGGGACCGGGGGAAGCATGAGCACCGAGGATGAACCGCTGACTCGAGCCATCGCTGCGCTGAATCTGCAGGAACAGCAGCACACTGATGGCCGTTCCAGCTTTCGGGGCGAATCGCTGGACTTCCCCACAGGTCGCCTTTATGGGGGCCAGTTGCTGGGACAAGCCATCATGGCCGGCGGGCGGACCGTGCCCGAAGGACGACTGCCCCACTCGATGCACGCCTATTACTTGCGCACCGGACTGCTCAGTCAGGACGTTCAAGCGGAAGTCGAGATCATCCGCGACGGGCATTCCTTCTCCTCCAGACGAGTTGATCTGCACCAGGGGGAACGGACCATCCTCAACGCCCTGCTCTCCTATCAACAGGTCGGCCAGGAGGGTGTCCGCTATGACGACCCCATGCCCACGGGTCTGCCCGATCCGGAGGATTTGCCTGGCTCCCGGGAACTGATGGAGCCCTATGCCGACCAATCCCCTTTCGCTGACTACTACGCCCATCAGAGCCCCTTCGACATGCGCCATGTAGGCGGCACGGTCCTGCTGGAAGATGCGGATGATGCACAAAATGGTAATTCCAAGGATGACAGCAGGAGTCGCCAGGCCGTTTGGAGCCGCACCCAGGGAAGGGCCGACCTGGACCCGCTGATGCGCCGGGCATTGCTGGCTATGGAATGCGATCAAATCATGATGGAACCCGCCCTGCGTCGTGCCGGACTAAGCATGACCACCCCGGGGATTTCCTTCGCCTCCATCGACCATGCCATGTGGTGGTACCAAGATCTGGACCCCTGTGACTGGCACTGTTTCATTCAGGAGTCCCCCGTAGCCGACCATGGCCGCAGCCTGTGCCTAGCCAAGGTCTACAACCGTCGGGGCGATTTGGCAGCCTACATGGTTCAGGAAGCCATGATTAGGGTGCCCAAAGACTGAGCTTCCACTAGGTCATCGAGTATTCTCACAGCAAAGGATCAACAGCCTGGTCGGCAGCAAGCCGACCAGCTTCAGGAATGTCCTCAGCACCGCCTTGGACGCTGTTCAGCGGTGTCTTTTGCCTGAATCAGTTTTTATCTCCGCCCTATCAGCGGTATCGGCCGCATCGGGCATGGGTCTTCGTGAGGACTTGCGCCGATCGGGGTTCTCGGGCCCGTCGTCCGGAGGCAGTTGGCACAGCCACTCCCCCACAGCTCCGGCCACCACATCGATCAGACAGACAAGGGAGGCCACCAGACACTCCTGCATGACCCGTGTGTAATAGGGCGCGCCTGCATGCCCCATGCTGATCAGTGCCTGACTGCCATACCAGCCCAACAGGGCAGCACAGGCAACGCCCAAGGCCTTGCTCATGATCAGCACATTGACCGCGAAGCGCAAATCCATCTCCTTGCGGTCTCCCTTGGCATAGCGATGCACCTGGAAGGCCATGATCAGGATGGCCACCCCCAGAAGGAAGAGCAGCACGCTGACCAGCCAGGGAACCCCCATGAGATCCGTCCTGGTGGACATACCGAGTTCTGATATACCGGCACCTCCCATCAAACCCAGGATCAGGGCGACCAGGTAGTGCACGAGCGGGGTGCGGCGGGCCCTCATGACAACCCGTCCAGAATCCAGTCCTCCGAGACCAGGCTGATGCGATCACGGTCAGGAGCACGGTTGGACAGGCTTGCCAGACAGGATCCGCCAGCCCCAGGCAGGCAGTGTTCAGGCTCCAAATAAGCCCAGGGAATCAAAATGCGCGATGGCGCATCAGCAGCCAGCAGAGGCGGATGGTTTTGCGAAGACAGAGCCGAACCGTCCAATGTCTCCACTTCCACTACATCGGCATCCAGTCCACCCATCTGTCTGATAGGAGCGGCCACCATGTCCAGGGCCGACCGCAGCTCCTCCAGACTCAGCGGTGTCTGCAGGATAACCACGGCCGATAGGCGCTGATCCCCCTGATCGTCCCGGTAGGCATATAGGGGCGAGATGCCAACCAGCTGACTGCCAGGGATCCCGTCCAGGGCTGCAAGAGCACGGAGCATGGTCAGCCGGTCGGTTCCCGATGCCCCTTCCAGCGCAATCACATCACGCATCAGGAGGCCTTGCGGTTGAGCGCCTTCAACGGTCGACTGACTGGACACCTCGTTATCATTCTCCAGATCTGAGGACAGGTCGTTCTGCGTAGAAGAGGTCACAGGATGACGCAATCGCGCCTGCGCAGCATGAACGGAATCGGCCTGACCAGACAACAGGAGCGAGGGATGCCCTAGAGCAGCATTCCCGGCGCCGCTGACTCGTCCAGACTCCAAGCTGCCAGGGTTGCCCTCCAACTGGTCGTCGGCAGCTCGCTCCAAGGTGACGCCCACCTGAAAATCGACCCCTGTTCCCTGGTCAGCGCCCAGACGGGTGACTGTGACGCGGGTGCGACGGATCTGGTGGGAGAGCAGGATGGAATCAGCTACCTTGGCGGTCAGAGATTCCAGAATCTCGTTGGCCGGCTCATTTTGGATCAGGTTTACAATCCTACGGACAATCTGCACATAGTCCACGGTCTGAGTGCCGTCGTTGAGTCTGCCTGCCTCACTCAAATCCAGGTAGAGGACGGCATCGACCTGATAGCTGAACCCAGGCTTCTGCTGGTCATGCAGGGGTGCGACCTTGATGGAGCTCAGACGAATGGAATCCATGATGTACGCTCCTCCCTTGCCTTGGAACATTCACTGCCACACGGCCCGGGACCATATGCAAGGCACCGAGCCGGTGCAGAATTCAGTGCTGGTCCTCTGTGGACGGCCCGTTTACGCTGCGCCTGAGTGCCTCGGGAATCTCCACGGGGGGCTGCTCGGAGTCCGGCCGATCTGGTGCAGACAGCCAGAGCTGACGCTCCGGAGCCTTGCGCAAGCCAGCGAAGACCGCAGCCAGCTCGTCCTTATTCAGGGTCTCTTTGACCAGGAGCTGCCGAACCAGTTCGTCCAGCACGTCACGGTTCTCGGTGATGATACGCCAGGCCTCTTGGTGGGCCGTCTCGATGAGATTGTGGACTTCCTCATCGATGGCCTCGGCTGTCTTCTCCGAATAGTTGTGGGGCTTCAAGGCATCGAGCCCGGCATCCTGGTCGTTCTCGTCAGCCCACTTGATGGCGCCAAGCTTTGACGAGAACCCATATTGCAGGACCATCTGTCGGGCGATGCTGGTGGCCTTCTCGATGTCGTTGGAAGCGCCGGTGGTTGGGTCATGGAAGACCACTTCTTCTGCCACTCGGCCGCCCATAGCGTAGGCCATCTGGTCCAGCAGCTCGTTGCGGGACTGTGAATAGCGATCTGTGGTAGGCATGACCGCGGTGTAGCCCAGGGCGCGTCCACGCGGCAGAATGGTCACCTTGGTAACCGGGTCAGTATGGTGCAGAGCAGCAGCCACCATGGCATGACCGCCCTCGTGATAGGCGGTGTTGCGCATCTCGGCCAGAGCCATGCCCTTGGTCCGCCGCCGAGGTCCGCTGAGTACACGGTCGATGGCTTCGTCGATGGCCCGATTGTCGATCAGCTGGGCATCGGAACGCGCAGTCAGCAGGGCAGCCTCATTGAGCACGTTGGCCAGGTCGGCGCCGGTAAAGCCGGGCGTACGCACAGCCACAGTGTGTAGGTCCACATCCGGCACAAAGGGCTTGCCCTTGGCGTGGACCTTGAGGATGGCCTCACGGCCCTCCAGGTCTGGGGCCTCCACGGCCACTTGACGGTCGAACCGGCCGGGCCGGAGCAGGGCCGGATCCAGAATGTCGGGGCGGTTGGTGGCTGCAATGATGATCAGGTTGGTGTCGTTGTCAAAGCCGTCCATCTCGACCAGCAGCTGATTCAAGGTCTGCTCGCGCTCGTCGTGGCCGCCGCTCATGCCGGAGCCGCGCTTGCCGCCCACGGCATCGATCTCGTCGATGAAAATAATGGCCGGTGCATTCTTCTTGGCCTCGTCGAACAGGTCACGCACTCGGGAGGCGCCCAGACCGACGAACATCTCGACAAAGTCGGAGCCTGCCATGGAGTAGAAGGGCACGCTGGCCTCGCCGGCGATGGCCCTGGCCAGCAGGGTCTTGCCGGTTCCAGGAGGACCATAGAGCAGGACGCCACGGGGTATGCGGGCGCCCAGAGCCTTGTACTTGGAGGGATCCTTGAGGAACTCCTTGATCTCCTCCACCTCCTGGACAGCGGCTTCCTCGCCGGCCACATCCGAGAACTTGGTCTTGGGGGTCTGCCCGTCGTTGAGCCGGGCGGAGTTCTTCTTGCCGCCCATGCCGAACATGCCGCCACCGGCCGCCGAAGACATTCGCGAGAGCAGGAACCAGAAGACTCCCAGAATGATCAGCATGGGCAGGATGGACGAGATCAGGTAGCTCATCATGCTGGTCTGCGGCACCACCGAGTTGTACCCCTCGGAGGGCTTGGCCTTCTCTACGGCCTTGACGACCTGCTCCCCCTGGGCCTCCACGTAGTAGAACTGCACGTCCTTGCCGAAGTTCTTGGAGGTGCGGTTGCCGCGGAAGCCAGGTACATCCTTGACGAAGTCGCTATTGAGCTTGAGCTCGACGACCTGCATCTTCTCGGTGATCTCGGCTTTCTTGACCATGCTGCTGCGGTCGTTCAGCAGCTCCAGGCCATCCTGGGTGTCGATGGTCTGGGCGCCGTTCTGGCTGCTGAAGAAGCCAAAGATGGCCAGGATGATGACCACAGCCAGAATCCCCCAGAGCCAAGGGGAACGCCAGAAGGAGCGGTTGCCCCCGTTGGGACCAGAACCGTTGTTGCCTAGGTTGAAGTTGAAGGGGTTGTTCCCCTTGTCACCGTTGTCCCTGCCTCCGTTGGGCGGACCCTGCTGCGGTCCCTGCGAGTAGCTCATGACTGCTCCCCCTGATCCTGATGATCCTGTTCCTGGGTCGGGTCCATGTATTCCTCGGACCTGAGTACGGCTATCGAGTCAAGATTACGGTACTGCTCGTCGTAATCCAGCCCAAAGCCCACAACGAATTCGTCGGGTATGGCGAACCCCGGATACTTGACATCCACCTCGACCTCGTGTCGCGAGGTCTTGTCCAGCAGAGTGAAGATCTCCACCGATGCAGCTCCCCGCTCCTTGAGATGCTCAACCAACCAATGCAAGGTGTAGCCGGAATCGATAATATCCTCAACGATCAGAATATGCCGTCCGCGCACATCGCAGTCCAAATCCATCCTGATATCCAGGTCCCCCTTGGAAACACTGGTCTTGCCGGCCGGATAGCTGGAAATGCTCATGAACTCGATCTGAACCGGTATGGTGACGGCCTGTGAGAGGGCGGCGAGCGTGTTGAAAGCCCCTTTGAGCACGGCCAGCATGATTGGGTTTTTGCCCTGGTAATCCCGGCTGATCTGCTCAGCCGTCCGATTGATCAGATCCTCTATGCGTTCTTTGGACACCAGTTCATGGTCGATATGGGATTGAATATCAGCGATGCGCATGGTCCCCATCATTGCATATGAGAATGACTTGACCCTTACGGATTGCTGTATGGGAGCTGGGAAAGCGGGGGCCATGCTGGCCGTGCCAACGGCAGACTAAATCATCCAGGGCCCGGACCTGCACGGCCGTGAACCTTATGTCCAGCTCGGTCAGCACCTGAGCCAGCAGGCGGGTACGCAGAGCCGGATGACAGTCGGCCAATCCGCGGGCATCCAAGCAGACCAGAACCCCTTCGGCCTTTTGGTCCAAGTCAGGGCTCGCAACCAGCCGCTGGTAGAGTCCATCCACCTGGGAGTCCAGGTAATCCTGATCCAGACGGGCCATATCCGCACCCAGAGCAAGGCGACGGACCATGTCCCGGCCAGCGAAGCGATTCAAGGCAGGCAGCAGGTCATGACGGATCCGCGAGCGCAACGGCAGCGTCTCGGGAAGCGTACAACCAGCCGGCTGATCGTCGCCGTTGGTGGGGTCGTCCCACCAGTCGATCCCCTGCTGGCGGCAAATGGCCGTGGTATCTTTCCGGTCCAAATCCAGGAACGGACGCAGGTAACACATTCCTCCACGCTCTATACGCCGAGCCATCCCGGTGATGGCCTCCAGCCCCTGGGAGCGAATCAGGCCAATCAGCACTGTCTCAGCCTGATCATCACGGGTGTGCGCCAGGAGGACGGCCCTGGCGCCCAACTCAAGGGCCTGCCCGGAGAGGGCCTGGTAACGGGCTGCACGGGCATCGGCCTCAGGGCCAGCCGAAGTGACAGGCACATCCACTCTGGTGACGCGGACCGGATCCAATCCCAACTCCCGGCAGGTTCCAGCCGCGCACTCGGCAACCCGATCCGAATCAGGAACCAGACCGTGATCAATCAGCAAAGCCCCGCACCGCAGACCGGTCATATCGGCCACCAAATGGGCCACGCAGGCCAGGGCCAGGGAATCCCGGCCTCCAGAGCAGGCCACCAGAATCAGTGGAGCATCCGGATCGGGCCGGTGCACCCCGTGATGGGTGAACCGCCGGTCCTGCAGGCCCAGGCCCTCCCGGTCCAGGGTCGAACGCAGGAGCCCCACCGCCTTTTTCATCTCCGCTGAATAGACCATGGTCCAGGCGTCCTCCCGTTCAGAGCCGATCCAGGGATCCGACCAAGGTGTCCACAGCCTGCTGGGCAGCAGCCACATCCTCGGGATCGTTGACGACTACAGCAAAGACCAGAACACCGCCTGAGCGTCGAATCACATTGCCTGCCAGTGAAGTCACCTGATCCAGGGTGCCGGTCTTGACCCGGATCAGCCCGTCGGCCTGATTGTCGATTTCGCGTCTGGCTGCCGTGCCGGTCAGCCCCACCACCGACAGACCCTTGACCAGGGGGGTCAGCCCCTTCTCGGACAGGGCCAGCTGCTGAACATCCACCAAGGTTCCCACCTTTAGGCTCGAGCCAGGGGTCAGCCCCGAACAGTCGGCCATGTTGAGGCCCGCAGTGTCCACACCCAGCTTGTTCAGCGTGCTGGTCACAGCTTTCACAGCCCCGGCTGGGCTGTTGGGCATGTCCAGGGCCAAGGCGGTCAGGCGGCCGAAAAGCTCAGCCAGGCTGTTGTCGGAATTGCGTAGCATCAGCGACATGATCTCGCTGAGCCGTGCCGAGCTGATACGGGCCAGAACCTTGCCCTGGGCATGGTCGGTCCTGGCTGGCTCCTGCGCATTGTCCACCTGAATCCCCGACTCCATCAGGCGACTGGCAAAGACCGCTGCAGCAGCCCCTGCCGGATTTTGAACCCTGGGCAGGTAGACACCGCCTGCATCTGGATAGGCAACAGGCTCGGCCTGTCCCTGCCTGGCCTCATCCACGGCCATAGCGACAGGCTCCTGGAAGTAGATTCCATCAGCATTGTTTTCTTCGATTCCCTTCGGCGCCCGATCGTCGCCGAAAAGCGTGTCCTGGTAAGCCAAGGTCACTCGGCCGACCCCCTGCTTGTGCAGGGCCTGGGCCGTCTTCACGGCCAGAGTTCCCAGTCCTGCCCGGCCGTTGACGTGCAGGGGATCGTCCTTGCCGGCGCCTAGCAGCATATCGCCGTGACCGCGTAGAGTCAGCGTCGCCTGCGAGGAGGAAGAGGAATTCAGAACCGCCTCAGTATCCAGCTGGGAGGACATATCCAGAACGGAAGCGGCTGCGGCTGCGGTCAAGGTCTTCATGGTGGAGGCCGGCTGGCGTGCCTGGTCGGCGTTCTTCTGAGCAAGCACCCGTCCGTCAGCCTGTCGCACAACCAGCGAGTATGCATTGCCTATGCCCGGTGTGTCGGCGAAAGCGTTGACCAGCTGCTGGACCTGACCGGCATCCACCGCGGACCCGGGCTTGTTGGCGGCGAAGGTCGGCGGTTCGCCCATCATGACAGCAGGGGGGACCGAAGAATAACTGGTCTTGGACAAAGTCAGCGGTCCGGGCACCAGGTCAGCCAGATCCATGCAAGCATAGCCGACGACCAGTATGACAGCCACAAGCATGGCCAAGGCCACCCGCCAGCGTCGCTTGATCTGACGACGGCGTGTCATGCGCTGCTGATGTCTGTCACCCAATTGCTCTCTCCCGGACTTGCATTCGCCAACCGAATTCGGCTCGGTTCGGTCGGCATCATCCAACTAGCCTAGTACTGGTCCTGTCGCTGTCTCAGGACTGCAGAGAGGCATAGCGATCCAGAGTCAGCAGAATGGCCGACTGACGACGATCGAAGATCCGAGACCCTAAAGCGACACCTACGGCAAGCACAACCAGGCCGTTCGCCAGTGCGACCGGCACAGGCAGCCAGAGCGGAAGAACCCCGCCCGTGGTCATGGCCAGCAATGTCACCAAGAAGGTGGGCAGCATGATCACCAGGCTAGCCAGCAACTGCAGTATTGGCAGGAAGCCTTGGGCAACAGCACGTCCCTGCGGTGAGGTGAAGGGCTGGTCCATAGAAGGTACCGGATAGATCAGCAAGGCCGAGAAAATCTGGGCAACTCCCAGCCCAGACAGGAGCAATCCTACGGTCACAGCCAGCATATCCAAGGAGATGATCAGATCTCGCCCGCCCTTCATTGCCCCGGAAAGTGTCAAAGTCACCAACCCAAGCAGGAGCATGCAGGGCAGAGCCACACTCAGATGGCTGCGGACACGGGACTGCCGGTCTTCACGACCCTTCACTCCCGACGCTATCTCCATACGCAGTGCGAGCCCATCGTAGGCCAAGGCGTTGCCCTCGGGAATCTCCAGCATCAGGGCGCCCAAGATCGGTCCCAACCATAGCAACATGGGCATCTGGCGGAAGATCACCGCGTATAGAATCACCACGACAAGCAGAAGCGGATAGCTGGCAAGCTTGCGGGGATCCTGACGAAGATAAATCAGCAATCGCGCGGCCATGGCATCCACAGTGTCCCGGGACCGGCCCAGCATCCCCAGCCCCTTGGGTGCACCCGACCGTTCAGCCCTCGCCCCGGCGTACAAACGGTCATGACGCAGACACAGCATGCCGATCATGAAACAGAGAGCCAGGGTGACCAGCTCCATACACAGCCGTCCGAGCAGAGCCCACCATGATCCCGAAAGGAAATCCTCCGGCAGGCGGACAGCGGCACCCAGTGGCGTCCAGGCCAGTATGTCGGCCGCGGACTTAAGGGAGTCAGTGTCGACTGCCATGCCATCCATGATCCCGCTGTCCAGCAGAGAGGGCAGCAGACACAAAAGCATGATCACCACGGTGACCAGCAGATAGAGCCCGGATCGGGAGCGCTGAGAAACCATCAAGGTACCGACCAGGTCCAAAACAGCCCGGGATAGGGCCAGCATCACCATGACAGCCAGGAGGGCGGCGACCAAAGCCACGATCGCGGCTCCGACACCCATGCGGGCATAGACGGCAGTCAGGGCCAGGAAGCAGACGAGGCCAGTCAATCCCGTAGGCCCAGTCAGCCCGGCCAGGTAGAGCCCCACTTGCAGCTGGCTGTCAGGAATCCCGTAAAGGACGAATCGCGAGGGGCCCAGGATCGACCCCTGGCCCAGGAAGGCCAGTTGAATCAGGACCACTCCCAGAGTCAACCCGACCAGGAACAGGACCAATAAGGTTCCCATACGCTGCCGGTTGCCCGAACCGGCACTGGGCAGCCAGCCTCCCAGTGTCAGTGAAGCCTGCCATGAAGCCAGGCAGATGCCTATGACCATGAGCAGACTGATGATGGCTCCGACCATCTGCCAGGAGGAATGCTTGATCGTGCTCCAGGTAATGGACCAACGCATGGCGATGATGGTGGATGCCGTGCTCATTCCGCCTCCCGGTCTTCCTCGGATCCGGAGCCGTTCAGCCAAGCGATTCGCTTAGCCTGGTGACGGCCGCCGACTAGCTCCAGGAAGCGATCCTCCAGATCCTCGCCTGCAGCGACCTGGGCCACCGTGCCATCAGCCCGAACCAGACCATGGTCGATGATGGCCACATGGGTGCACATCCGCTCCACCAGAGCCATGACGTGCGAGGAAATGACCACTGTTCCCCCGGTATCGACATACTCGGCCAGGATGTCCTTGAGATTGGCGCTTGAGACTGGGTCAACCGATTCGAACGGCTCATCCAGCACCAGGAGTCTAGGAGAATGAATCATGGCTGTGGCCAGGCAGATCTTCTTGGCCATGCCCGATGAATAATCACAGACCCGCTTGCCGCCGGCATCAGTCAGGTCGAAGGCCTCCAGCAGGTCCCTGGCCCGGCCCAGCGCCTCACTACGCGGCATCCGTCTAAGCATGCCCGAATAGACCAGCAATTGCAGACCTGTCAGCCTGTCGAAGATCTGATCACCCTGGGGCATGACGCCGATGATCCGCTTGGCCGTATCCACGTCTGACCATACGTCCCTGCCCAGAATCATGACATTGCCGGAGTCGGGCACCAGAAGTCCGGTCATCATATTCAGCGTGGTGGTCTTCCCTGCGCCATTGGGGCCGACTATCCCATAGAAGGACCCCCTGGGGATGTCCAGAGAGAGGGCGTTGACAGCAGGCCGACCCTGGTAGCACTTAACCAGGGCGCGAATAGAAACCGCTGCCTGCGGATCCGGCGGAGGGACCACTGCCGTCTGGGCGGTCATGCTGGTTGCTTGCACTTCATCGGACATGGCCTTAAGTCTACTAACAAGTCACTACCTCGCTGCCGATTGAGGGCAAAGGCCTCAATGCCCTGAGTGCTCGATGGGTTTCCATCCCGGATTGGCGAAAATGGCCTGGAAGGAGATTGGCACGTAGCTGAGCATGAAGATGGGGAAACTCAGGCAGTAGGCGAAAAGCTCCTTGTTGGATGCGCCGATCTTGTCGCGCTCGGCCAGCACGGTAAGGGCAGCCAGGCCCATCATGGCCAGGAGGCCCAGAATCCCGGCTGCAATGCCATCCACCAGGGTGGTCATCTGGCTGGCCCAAGTCACGAAACCCAGAGCCGGGAAGAGCAGACCGAAGAAGCAGCGAACCAGCCCCAAAACTGTCAAGGGGCAGATCAGGATGGTCAGGTCAACGGCCGAGAAATCACGTTCGCGGAAGGCCCGGGAAATCAGAGCAGGCCCGTAGTAGCGGAAGACCTGAAGGAAGCCCTTGCTCCAGCGCAGCCGTTGCCGCCAGCTCTGCTTGAAGGTGACCGGCTGCTCGTCATAGAGGATGGCGGTGCCGCAATAGCCGATGCGCTCTCCGTGGAGAACCGAGTCCATGGTGAACTCCAGGTCCTCGGTCAGCAGGTGGAACTTCCAGCCGTTGTTGCGCTCCATAACCTCTCTGGAGAACATGAACCCGGTGCCGCCCACGTGGCAGCTGGAGCCGATGACCATCCTTGAGGTGTTGAGGAACCGGGATTCACGGATGAACCATAGGGCCGAACCCGAGGAAACCCAGTTATCCGCAAAGTTGACCGAGTTCCGGTAGCTAGTCAGTATGCGGAAGCCGGATTGGAAGGCCTTGTTCATTTCCTCGATGTAGTGGCGGTCCAGAATGTTGTCCGCATCAAAGACGAAGTAGGCATCATAGTAGGAGTCAAGACCCCGATCGAGTATCTGCTCCAGCAGAAAGGTCAGAGCGTAGCCCTTGCCCACCCGGTCCGGGTCCTGCCGCTCGACCACATGGCAGCCGAGTGATCTGGCCAGTCCGGCGGTGTTGTCGGTGCAGTTGTCGGCCACCAGCCATATGTCGACCATGGAGATTGGGTAGGTCTGCTCCTTGATGGAGTTGATCAGATGACCGACGACATGCTCCTCGTTGCGAGCGGAAATAAGGACGGCGAACCGCTTGTCAAAAGGAGCATCGGGAAAGACCACCGGCTTGGAGACAAAGGAGATGACGATGCAGATGGCCTGGTAGACGATGCCCACCCCGCCCAGCAGCATCATCAGTACGTCCAATACCTTGAGCAGGGCCATCAGCGCCACTCCTTGCGGGGGTTGTCCTCCCCCTCGGAGGCCTCGTCCCCGGTCTCGGTACCCTTGAGCGGCCTGTGCTTTACCGGGGCCGACGCGGACTTGGGTATAGGCACCGTAGCCGACTCATCCAGATCTTTGGCCGTCGGCGAGGATGTCGGGTAAAGCTGGCTGGCAATGGTCATGACAGGGTCGTCCACTCGAACCCTGGCGCTGGTCCCCTTGGCGGACCGGCTGCCCACATGGCTGGCCACCGGCTGGACCACGTGCTCGTTGAAGGCCTCGACACCCTCGACCACCTTGGATTTGCCGACCGGCTTGGGATCCTGCATGAGCGGTGAGTCGATCAGCTCGTAATGCTTGACCGAAGCCGAGAAGATGGCCTGGAAGCTGGCCGCCAGAGGCAGGGCCAGGAAGGCGCCCAGGGCACCGAAGACCGCGCCCAGTGCCAGTACGGACAGGAAGGCGATGGCAGGGTTGAGGTCCATGGTCCGCTGGGAGATCTTGGGGGCCAGAATCATGTTTTCGATCTGCTGGTAGATGATGATGTAAACCAGTACAATCACAGCCACCAGCAGTCCACGGCTCCCCCAGGCCACCACTATGGGGACGGCCCCGCCGATGTAGGTGCCGATGGTAGGCACGAACTGGGATACCAGCCCGCAGAAAAGGGCCAGCGGCAACCAGTAGGGCACCTTGAGAATGACCAGGAAGACCGACATGCAGGCTGCGGAGATGAGCGCCAGAATGGTTCTGCTGAACAGGAAGCTGGAGATCTGGTCCTGGGCGATGGTCCAGACGAAGAGGAAACGACGCTGGCTCCTGGGGGCCAGCCACTGGCAAAGGCTGCGGCGCAGCTTGGGGCCTGCTGCGGAGATGTAGTAGATGACCAGCAGGACGGTCATGATATTGATGAATGACCCTGCCAGCCCTACGGTGGTGGTCAAGGCATGCCCGGCGAAGTCCGTCACCCAGGATGTCTGGATGTTCTTGACGATCTCCCCGCCCAGATCCTGCATGGCCGGCAGGTGCCAAGGGGTGCGGCTGGCGATGAATTCCGCCACCTGCTCATAGAGGGCCGGCAGCCCGTTGGCCATGCCGATGACCTGCTGGACCAGCAGATTGCCGAACATACCCAAGAGGACGATCACAATAATAATCAGACCTATCAAGGTGACCGCCGAGGCTGCTCCTCGCCGCCAGCCATGCTTGACCAGCCTGAGTACCAGGGGCTCCATGGCCAGGGAGACGAAGATGGCGATCACCACGTCCAAGACCAGGAATTCGATCTTCCACCAGGAGGAGTAGGCGAACCAGGCCAGGAAGACGGCTATGACCACGTAGAGTAGGGCGCGGCCGAACCATTCCGGAGGTCGGCGTGGATCCCCCTTGGGCGGGAAGACCGTCGCGAAATCGAAGCGCTGCTTTTGCTCGTTGGCCATATGTTCCATTATCCCAAGATGGCTGACATGGCGGGCTATTGAGCGCAGGTTGAGCCGACGGTGTATCCGGGCACACGTATCCTGAGGGGTATGTTGACCGTTTCCATAGTCATACCCGCCTGGAATGAGGAAGAACGCATTGAAGACTGCCTACTGAACGCCACCAGGCAGAGCCAGGCACCCAAGGAGGTGCTGGTAGTCGACAACCACTCTACGGACGCAACGGCCTCCATCGTCCAGCAATTCATCGACCAGCACCCTGACCAGCATGTCAAGCTTCTCCATCAGGACAGCGAGCAAGGGCTGATCCCCACCCGCAATTACGGACTTGACCGGGCAACCGGCGACGTACTGGGCCGAATCGATGCGGACTGCATGCTGCGACCGAACTGGGTCGAGGTGGTCTCCGGCGTCTTCACCCGTGATCCAAAAGCCATGGGCGCCACTGGACCAGTGGCCTATTATGACATGCCAGGCAAGAAGATCGGGCTCAAGGGCGACAACACCATCCGCCGGGCCATCTACAGGGCCGACGACGGGCAATACCTGCTCTACGGATCCAACATGGCTCTGCGCGCCACGGCCTGGCGGGCCATACGCAACCAGGTCTGCAGGGACAAAGAGGACATCATGCATGAGGATGTCGATATCTCCCTGCACCTGATCGACCAGGGGTTCAAGACGGTTTACTGCAAGGATATGAACGTGGGTATCAGCGCCCGCCGCATGGACACCTCCTTCACATCCTTCCGCCACTACATGCAACGCTTCAAGAACACCTTCGACGCCCACCCGCAACACACCAGGGAGCAGAAGCCCGAGCACACCCTCTACGCTATCTACCCAATCCTGCGAGCCTTCTACCCCGTCTACCAGAAGTACCTGGAATCCGCCGACATCAACCCTGCGGAACGTGTCTGGATCCGCGAACAGATGGAGCTCTTTCACCGTCGCGACCAGGAGCTGGGTTCGGACGACGACCGGTGAGACCAGCCCTTATATCCTTTGAGCAGACTAAGATTTGCATTGATCGAATCCTCTTTGGGCCGATACTTCCCCCTGTAGTGAAAATAAAGAGGAATTACTGAGGAGTTTAGATAATGCCGATTCTGACCGCTGATGATTCACGGATAGACGCATATGAGGATTATGTAAGAAAGGCACCTTTCACCTCCATAACACAGTCCGTTGAATGGGGCAGAATCAAGAACAACTGGGGCAGTTTTTACGTTTATCTGGGCCCCCTTGAGAACCCGAGAGCAGCCATGTCGGTTCTGACCATCGACGGCTTCGCATACGCCACCAAGGGTCCGGTAGGCGACCGCTTCGACGTAGATACCCTCAATGCCCTGGTCGAGGAGGCCATGCCGGAGCTGGAGGCCCGGAGCTGCTTCCTCCTCCGTCTGGATCCCGAAGTTCCCTTCGACGACGATCTCAACGCCAGGCTCAAGGCTGACGGTTACGTGATGCGCAACAGAAACCTCCCCAAGGAGGAGGCCCATGCCACCACCCAGCCCCGCTTCAATGTGGTCCTCGACATCGACGGCGTAGATCCGGATGACCTGATCATGACCTTCCATTCCAAGACCCGCTACAACATCCGTTTGGCTGGACGCAAGGGGGTGAAGGTGGAGCGCGACGAGACCCAGGAGGCCATGGACGAGTTCTACCACACCTATGAGGTGATGAGCCAACGCCATGGCATCGCCTACCGCCCCAAGGCCTACTTCGACAGAATGGTCCAGAACTGCGCCGGCAAGGGAATTCTGGGCATTTACCTGGCCCGCGTTGATTCCCAGGCGATCGCCGGTGCCCTCAACTTCGAGTTCGGCGACAAGTCGTGGTACATGTATGGAGGCAGCCTTAACATCATGCGCAACTACATGGCACCCTACCTGGTTCAGTGGGCGCAGATCGAACACGCGATCGCCAGCGGCAAGAAGCGCTATGACTTCGGCGGCATATTCGGCTTTGACGACAGTGACGGCCTCTACAAGTTCAAGAGAGGGTTCACCCATAACAACGAGTGGGTCGAGTATATAGGCGAAATCGACAAGGTTCTCGATCAGGAACGGTACCAGGCCTTTATCAAGAAGTAGACCAGGCGGCCAGGCAACACACTGCCCGGAACCTCACTCTTGCCGACCTGCGACAGGTCGGCATTTGCCATGGTCCAGGGGTATCGAGTACCATGGCTTCGTTCGCCCCCGTCGTCTAACGGTTAGGACACCAGACTTTCAATCTGACAGCGAGAGTTCGACTCTCTCCGGGGGTACCGGTTTGCTCCTGTCGCCATCATTGTGATTCGGCAGGAGCCTTTTGTTTTCAACGGGTCGCACCTGCCGGCGATGTGGCGTGCCAGGAGCGTCGAGGACAGTGCTGCCACCAACGATGCACCTTTGCCTTCGTTTGTGTTCGTGTCGTCGTTGTTGACGATGTCGTACAGCGTGTCGTCGAGCAGTTCGGCCGGAGGCATGCCGAGGGTGACGGCCGCGGCCGCGATGGCGTTGAGGTCCCATGCGGCGTCGAGGTTCATTCTGGCCGATATGGTGGCCTTGGTCACGCCGGCCGCCTCGCACAGGGCCTGCTGTTCGAGTTCTTCCTTGGCCAGGTGCAGTCGCACGTTCCATGCGGCGACTTCCCGCAGGTGCTCTCCCAGTTCGACGGCCTGTGTCCTTGCCGTGGTGTTGCCGGTCATGTCCGTTCCTTTCGCTCGCGTGCCCTTGGGGGCTTGTGCGCACCATGCTATGGGCGGCGCGCTTGGTTGCGCAATACGACCGCCTCCCCGGTTCGGTCTGGTCGAACCGGGCCGGGAAAAACATGGAAAACGAAAGCGCTCCGCACCGTGTTGGCGCTTGGTGCGGGGCTGATCGACAACCTTGGGCGGGATTCCGAGCGATTCAAGTGACATGAGTCCCGGGATTCGCCCTCCATTGAAAGAGAGTTATCGCAATGACCAATCCTACCATCGCTTCCGCCCCGCGTGCGGCGGGAGCCATGAAAACCATCCCGTCGCTGCGTGTGCGGATCGCCCGCGCGCACCTGCTGGCGGTGTTGCTTCATCCCGCGCGCTCGTCGCGCCGTCGTCGCCGGAGCGCCTGAGATGGGCCGGGCTGTGGCGGCGGTGGCCGTCGTCGCAATCGTCGTGTGTCTGCTGGCGGTGTGGGCGTTGTGCCGCGCGGCCGCGTTGGGCGACCGCATCGGCGAACGGCTCCATGATGCCAGGGGTCGCGAGGAGGATGCGCGATGAGCGGGCCGGCGGAGCAGTGGGCGTGGCAGTTGCAGGACGAGCGGCTGAGCCTGTCGGAGAAGTTCGTGTTGGTGTATCTGGCGCGAAGGGCGTATTACGACGACGGGTGCGGCGCGTGGCCGTCGGTCAACACCATCGCGGCACATTGCCATTGCACGCGCCGTTCCGTGCTGCGCGCGTTGAAACGTTTGCAGGAGCTGGGCTACTTGCGCGAGGGTGACCAGGAGCTGGCCGCGCGCAATCCCCGCAGCCACGAGCCCATCCCCAGGGGGCATCGTTCCAAGGTGTGGGACGTGGTGATGAAGGGCGCGCAGACCGAGCCGGAGGATATCACCGATCCCGGCGAGACCGACGCAGGCAAGGACGTTCCAGCGAAACCCAGTACAGCCGAACCATCGCGGAGCAAGGAGTGCGCGCGGGGTGACATGGCGTCACCTGACGCAGTGTCACCTGACACAATGTCACCCCAGGGCGATCCCGCCGGTGAGGTGACATCTTGTCCGAAGAGAGGTGACGTCATGTCACCCAATAGACAAGTGATAACCAATGCTCCCCTTGTCCCCTACGGGGACATTCCCCTCGCCGGGGAACAACCCGAGGAGGAGCGAAGCGAGCGTGATGCACCGGATTGGCGTCTGGCGCTGCCTCCCAAGGGCGTACGCGATCCGCTGTGGACGCCAGGGGCGGAGGATGCGGACGAGCGGGTGCGTTCCCGGGCCCTGCAGGAGGTTCGCGTGCTGACGCTGATCCATGACCGTGTGGCGGCCATCGACCCGAAGGCAGCCAGGCCGGCGTCGATGCGAGACCGACGCAAGGTCCACGAGCTGCTGATGGAACGCTCTCTGACGGAGGTCGAGACGATCCTTGATTGGGCGTATGGCAATCCGCGCTGGATCTCATGGCTGGTGGACGGCACGATGGTCGAACGCTACTTCGCGCAGGTCAGCCTCGACATGCACACCAAGCGGGCACGAGGTCCGCAGCATTCCGGCAGCCATGCCGCTGCTGCCGAGCTCACGCCGGTCCATGATCCAGACCGGCCGGTGGCGGTTAGTTCGGGCTTGGCCTGGCGGGTGCCGGTCTACGGCGGCGGCATCCTGTCGATCGCATTGTGCCAGGCGCACCTCGACGGCGAAACCAAGCAGGCAGAGTGTCCGGTGTGCGCCTACGACCGGCGCAACCAAGCCAGCCACGCCATCGGCCTAGAGAAAACCGACCGCGCCGAAGACAAGGAATCCCACGAGGAGGCCAAGGCATGACCGGCATAGCGGATGCCGCGCCCCGTTCGCCGGAGGCGTGGAAGAACATGGGATGCTGCGCGGATTTCCCGCAGCCGTGGGCCGACCTGATGTGGGGCCTGGAGTTCGAGGACAAGCATCCCCTGGCCCGCGTGTTCCGACAGGCGGGCGCGTCGGTATGCGAGCACGACTGCCCGGTGAGGGCCGAATGCCTGGCCTACGCCGGTGCCGCCGGCCTGGAATGGGGCTTGTACGGCGGCCGCTCGTGCACCGACCGGCGCCAGATCGCCCGTCTAGCGGAAGCCGACGGCGTGCCCTGCCGCGACCGCACGGTGCCCTGGGCCCGGCGCTGGGGCCTGTTCGTCGACTGGCTCCAAGCCCATCCCGAAGTCTTCGACACGGCCCGGGGCAAGGCCAGCATGGAACGCGGGCAACGCCGATGGCGCGCCGCAGGCCGCGCCCAACCCAAGAATGAGCCGCATGACCGTCAAACCATCATGCAAACAGACAATCAAGCAATCCGACAATCAAGCAATCAAACAACCGACCATGCCGGCGATCCGGCGAATGGTCCCGAATCCAAGGAGGAAGCATCATGCGAGTAGCGTTGGCGAACGCGAAGGGCGGGGTGGCCAAGACCACCAGCTGCATCTATCTGGCCGCCGTGCTGGCCCGGCGCGGAATCGAGGTGGCGGTCTACGACGCGGACCCGCAGTCCAGCGCCAGCCTATGGGCGGCCGCCGCCGAACAAGCGGGAGACCCGCTGCCCTTCGACGTGCTGCCGGCCAACATGGCCACCCTCGCCCATCTGGGCGGCGACCCGGCCGCAAGGGAATGGTCGATCATCGACGCCCCTCCGCAAGGCCCGCTGCTCGACAAGACGTTGGCCGTGGCCGATTTCGTCATCGTGCCCACCTCGGACTCGCCGATGGACCTCCAGCAGGCATGGGACACGCTCGACCGCGCCCGACGCGCCACCAGGGCGGCCCTACTGCCGGTGCGCGTCGAAGCGAACACCAACGCCTGGGCCCAGACCCTGGCCGCGTTGGAACAAACCGACACCGCACGCTTCGACACTTTCATCGCCAAACGACAACCGATCAAGACCTCGCTCGGCATAAACCCCAAGCAACTGTACGAATACCGGGACCTAGCCGACGAACTAACGCGCATCGCCAAGGAGGAACTGGCATGAAAGGCAACTACCAACCACTGCCCAGACCCGTGCCCTTCGACAAAGTCCTCGACCAACAGGCCGAAGACAAGCAATCCGCCGGGCAGAACAACGCCGGCGAGCCACTGGTCATGTTCTCCCTGCGCCTGCCCGTCCGTCTGAAGAACCGCCTCAAGATCGCCGCCACCGAACACGGCACGCCCATGCAACAGATCCTGCGCCACGCCATCGAACACGAACTCGACCACTTAGACAGCAACCATGAATGAGGAAAAGAATTCGCACTGGCAAGACCGATACTTTTAGCGCTAGGCTGTTGTCTGAAGCCAAAACAACGAAGGGAAACACGGTTGACAAACGTCAAGGCTTATGACTTGACATCTGTGCAGAAAACAGGGTATCCGCTGATATCGGGAGAGCTAAGACGCGGTTGACTTGGCCTCCATATTGACATGCTTCCCAGAGAAAGAGAGCATATCATGAAACGTCATATCAAACTTCTTACGGCAAGTGCGGCTGCCGTTGCCCTCGCTATCGGTTGCGAGGGGACAGCATGGGCCGATAATGCCTATGTGTCGGGAGAACTCAATAAGTCCGGCAGCCTTGTGCAGTACGACTACACACGCACGCATACATTCACCGGCCCTATCAGCCTATCAGTGAATAACATGCCGTCAAACTATCTGCGCCTCGGGCTTCGTAACATGAAGGCATCAGGAGGACCGCAATTCACGGACTCACTTCAGTGGAATACCGTTGGAGCTAAGTCTTGGGATAATATTCTCGTTGGCACTCGTTTCGCCTTCCAAGGCAGAATGGGAGCTTGCACTTGGTTCTGCGACACTAATTGGGGTGGTAACCTCACATACTAATGGAGGTCAAGATGAATATTCGACGTATGCAGCGGGCGATTGTCATCTTGCTGATACCTCTTGCACTTGTAGGTTGCTCTTCGACTGAAAACAAGCAGTATGGAGAGCAACCTGCAAGTGCGTTAAGTAATCGGACCGCGCAAACGGTGCGGGTCGAGACCGGTGACATCGTTCCCACGCGTTCTTTGAAAGCGCAGGTCGGCGCTGGCGTTGATTTCGCCGTGCTGGCGACCAAGGTCGGCGTCTTCGTCCCGTCGGTGGAATCCGGCCAGCGGGTCGAGCAAGGGACTGTGTTGGGAAGTGTCGAAGACCGGCAATTGGTTTCTCCCGTGGGCGCGACCGTCGTGAGCGTGATCGCTGCGCGAACGACCGTCCCCGCCAACTATCCGGTCGTGACCCTGCGTTTCGACGGCTTCGGCCTGACCGGGGATCTATCCAATCTCGTGGCGACCGTCGGCAACGCTCCTTTCGCCGGGAAATTCCAGGTCACGGATGGCGTCGGCCCGACGGACTGCTCGGGCGTCGTGCCATTGGCCTCGGACGCATCCTCCGGAGCGGAGGGACAGTCCTCCACGATTTCGATCTCTGATTCCTACGCCTGCCTCATTCCCACCGATTCCTTGGTGAGGGCGGGACAGTCGGCGATACTGGTCGTGACGGCACAGGCACGCAACGACGTCGCGTTGCTGCCGGTCACCGCCGTGGCCGGCAGACTGCAGAAGGGACAGGTCCGCCGTCCCGACGGCACGGTTCTCGACGTCGGCCTGGGCGCCACGGACGGCGCCCGCATCGAAATCACCTCGGGACTGAAGGCGGGAGACGCCGTGTCGGCCACTCCTCCCGATCTGGATTCGCAATCCAAGTAGGGCGGCACCGCATGTCTGAATCGACGAAGCCGCTCGTGGCCCTGCAGGGAGTGTCGGCCGTCGTGACCCTGGGCAACAAGGACAGGCTCACGACGGTGAACGACGTCTCCCTGGAGCTGTTCGCCGGCATGACATACTCGATAGTGGGCAAGTCGGGAGCCGGCAAGACCAGCCTGATAAGCATCATCGGGATGCTGAACACGCAGTTCAGCGGCCGTTACCTGTACAAAGGCCAAGACGTCGGCGCGTTGTCCGACAGGCGGCTTTCGTTCATGAGGGCCGGGCACATCGGCTTCGTGTTCCAGAACTATTCGTTGATCGGTCATCTATCGGCGCTCGAAAACGTCGAGCTGGCATTGTGGTACGGCCAGCATGCCCGCCGTCCCCGCGCCACGGGCGCTTCCGCCTCGGCCCGCAGGCGCAGGTGCCTTGCCGCGCTCGCTTCGGTCGGTCTCAGGGACAAGGCGGGGGAACTGCCGAAAAGACTCTCGGGCGGCGAACAGCAACGGGTGGCGATCGCCCGCGCCCTGGTCAACCAGCCCGAGCTTCTCATCTGCGACGAGCCGACCGGAGCACTCGACACCAAGACCAGCGGCGAGGTGCTTTCGGTGCTGCGGGACGCAGTGCGCGAGCATGCCACGACCTTGCTGCTCGTCACCCATGACGATGATCTCGCCGCCACCTGCGACATCACGTACACCATGTCCGGAGGCGAGCTCCATGCTCCGTCAATTGATTAAGGATCTACGGCTCGCCCCATTGCGATCCGCACTCACCGGTCTGTCGATGCTCATAGGGATCGTGGCGGTCATACTCGCCGTCCTCGCGGGAACCATCGGCAAGGACTACCTGGTGGCGATCAACGAACAACTCTACGGGCGCACCCCGCTGGTCACCGTTTCCATGAACAGCCCGAGGCTGAGCGACGCGGATGATTTCTCGCGCCTCGCCGACGCAATCGCGGCCAAGAACCATGAGACGGCAATCATCCTCAACCTTGATACCGACATCACGTTCTCTCCCGGAACGCAGTCAAGCGGAGGAATCAAGGGAGACGTCGTGGCGACCACTCCCGGATATTCGAGCATCTACAACCTTCCGATGAAATCCGGACGCTGGTACGCCGGCGGCGAACGATCGACCGCATCGATCGTCGTCAATCTCGCCGCGGAACAGAACCTTCCCAAGGACTCCACCGCATACGCGAAGACAAACCAAACCACGATCGCGACCCCGTTCACCGTGACCGGCGTCGTCAACGACGGACGCACGGACCCGACCATCTATGTCAACGCCCAAGCGCTGACCCAATACATGAGGATCGTTTCGCGAAGCGCTACCATCCTCTGGCTGGATTTCCCGCAACTCGGCAAGCAACGGGTCAGGACCGTTGTCGAGGACATCCTGTTCGACTCCATAGGAGGCTCCGTGTCCGGCGTTCAGACAATCGACAACGCGCAAAGCTACGAATCGGTGATCACGGTCATGCAAATCGCGTTCGGCGTCTGCGCCATCCTGCTGCTCTTCGTCTCGGCCATCGGCATCGTCAACATCGGCCTGGCGTCATTGGAATCCAGAACACACGAGCTCCTCGTCAGACGCGCGCTCGGCGCCACGCGGGCATCCCTCATAGGCCTGGTGATCGGAAGCCAGCTCATCATCGGTCTTTCGGTGTCGCTATTGGCCGTCGCCATATCGGCATGCGCGGTAGGCGCGCTCCCGGCGTTCCTGCCGTCATACTCGCCTCTGCAACCCCCTGCGTTCCCCCTCGCCGCCGCCATCGCAGCCGTCTCGGCGGCGCTGGCGACCTCGATCATCGGGAGCCTCGTCCCCGCCATACGCGCGGCCAGGCTCCAACCGGCACTGGCACTGCGGTAGCCCAAACACCACACACATCACCAACAAGGAGATGCAACCAAGATGAAATCCACCCTCACAAACGCAGGCAAGAAAGCGCTGGCGACGGCATGCGCCGGCATCCTCGCCCTGAGCCTCGCCAGCTGCACCAACGGCGACGTCTCGAGCGCGGGCGACTCCAGGAAAATCGTCGGCTACGACGAGATCAACAAGGAATACCGGGAATCCATCGGCAAACTCTCCTGGCCCCAGGACTACACCCCGCCTGAATCCATGCCGTCGGATTCCGGCACGTCCTTCCAACAAGGATGGGGAGACACCCAGGCGTCCAATCTCTTCCAGTGCGCGTGGGAGAAGGAATGGCTCAACACCTATTCCTCTCAACCGGAGCGCAGCGAAGAAGCGCTCAAGGAACTGGAGAAAGTCCCCGAGATGGGATTCATGAGCCCTGACCGAGCCGATGACGCGACCCGACGATTCTTCAAAGACAACATCGACAAAGCCAAACTCGGCGACCCCTCCGGCATCCAACAAGACGTCACCGCAAACTGTCCGGCATCCTAAGACCTTAGGATAACTAAGAATTATATTCTCAATGTATCGCATTAGGTAACGATGTATTCTGATGCATTTTACTGTTGCATGAGATATGGCTTGGTTCCCATCTCAATAGAAATGGAATCAAGCCATTTTAATTTAATAGATGGTTGAATAAATATTCGTGCATGTAATGGCAGACTGTTTGAATGGTTGTCCGCTGCTGATTGCAGTTAACGGGGGAAGCTGGGGGAAGGCGTCCCGGCGGAAGGCCCGCCGGTGCGTTCTTCTTCCAGGGACAAGGAAGGATGCGGGCGTCCGTGAATGGTCGCCCGCATTTTCCGTATCCGTGTGAAACGGGAGGGAGCGCATCATGGGGCGCTTCCGACTGAAAGGACGGATACGTATGTCAGGTGGGAAGAAGAGCAGGCGCACGATGCTGGTGGCTGCCCTGACCGCAGGGGCGTTGGCCTTGGGATATCTGGCGCCAGCCGCGTTCGCCGAGGGCGGTGGTGGCGGTTCCGGCGAGGGCGGTGGCGGTTCCGGCGGGCAGGTTCCATCGCAGACCGCCGACGTGCATTGGATCTACAAGGATTCCTGGCCCGCCACTCTGGAGGGCATGAAGCAGGCGATACGTGATTCGGGCACCACCCTGTCTTCCGATTTGGAGGATGGGTCGAATCAGTTCGTGGATATGAATGCCATCCTTGCCGACGCGATCTCGGAGTGCAAGGCCTCATACACCGGGGAGGGTGACGCGGAATGCCGGATGGTCGCTGTCGGCTACGCGCGCCTCGGCAACGGCGTGTTCAGCGGTTCCTATGTCAGTTCGAACGCGCGTCAGCGTTGGGAGTCCCAATGGGCCGCCGAAGGGCGCGGCACCTACCAGTACCAAGGCCAGTCGTACACGACCGGCACCACGTGGACCGATCGACTTGGCGTGCGTTCGGTGGATAGCCTGGTGCAGGATTCCATCAACGCCAATCCCGATGCCTCGTTCCGTGTGGTCGTGCTGGCCAAGAACCAGCCGCCCGTCGATTATCCGTTGACCGTCACCACCTCGCACCGCCAGCAGACCGACATGCAGGTCGGCTCGACCACGCCGGTCGGCGACACCATCCACGCGAACAACGGCGGCTCGTCGATCAAGGAGACCCTGCACGGCACCGCGATCGTGCACTACGATGGCGGCCCCTACACGCCGACGGGCAGCGTGAGCAAGCCGATCAGCTTCGCCAACAGCGGCGACACCGTGATCGACAACCTGGCCTCGCCGGGTGATTTCGGTATGGATTCCTGGGCCGAGGGCACATATTGGATCGACATCCAAGTGCCCAGGCAGGGAAGCATGCAGGCGGCCGTGGACACCACGGACCGGGATCCGGCGGAGACCTGGAAGGTCAGCGCCGTGCCGCCGGCCGATCCGGTCAAAAGCATCGAGGAAGGCGTCAGCGCCGACCAGATGACCAACCGCACCACCATCACGTATGGGACCGGCCGGGGCGGTTACGAGCTGAGTTTCAGGGACGTGATCGAACCCAACGGCGTCGATTACACGGTGGACGGCTTCACGCTCGTGGACGCCACCGACAACAATCGCGATGTCTCCAACGAGTTCGAGATCGGTTGGGACCGCGCATCGAACACGGTCAGCGCGGTCCGTTCGGCCAACAAGGGCATGATGCCGTTCGACCACGAGTATGTGTTCGGCTTCGATGTGACCGTCAGCCTGCCATCCGATTACCAGAACATCAGCGACCATGCGTGGGGCAAGTGGAACCAGCTGCCCGAGGCCGACGCGGGAGAACGCGAGTTCGACACCTGGCGTCCCAATCCCGACAAAAGCTGGATCATGCTCGACACTAATGGCAAGTGGCAGGCCGTGATCGACCCCGACCGCACCAACCAGACCGGCGGCGACGGCAAGGTGTTCCTCGACGGAGACCGCGTGGCCTCCGTGGTCAACGGCACCGTGCCGGCGAACCTGATCCAGGCCCCGCGGACGCTCACCTTGGTCGATGATTGGACAGCCGCCGACTACCTGTTCGACGCCGATGAAGCGGCGAACGTCCGAGTGTACGAGGCGGACGCGGGCACCGATCGCGAAAGCAGCGTAAGCGACATCGCCAACCGTGGCCGTGACATCACCGACCAGTGGGACATCACAACCGATGGCACCGTGGTCACCGCCACAGCCAAGGCCTCCTACCTGACCGGACTGAAGGACTTGGAGAAGGCCAGGCAGATCACGATGCTCGTGCCCGGCCGCGCGAACTACGCCAACGGGGCCGGAGCGGGCCAGGTGCGCGATGACTTCGGCATCGAAGCGGACGACGAGATCACGTTCTGCACCGCCGGCAAGAACGGCGCGGAGTTGACCAACGCCGGCTCGCAGACCATCAACACCCACACGGTCGAAACCAACGAGCCGAAGGTCTGCGGTTACGTGCCGTCCGTGGTCAAGGATGTGGTCGGGGAATCCTCCCAAGGCGGCGCCCAGGACAGCGTGGACGGCAAGATCGTCTTCCCCGGCCAGCGTCTCGAATACCGTCTGGAAACCCAGCCGCACCTGCCCGACAGTCTCGCCTACACTATCGTCGAGGTGGCGGTCACCGACACGTATGACGAGCACTTCCAGCCGGACAAGCAGACCCTGGAGGTCACCGACCTGACCACCGGCAAGTTCATCCCCAAGAGCCAGTACCGCAGCGAGTGGAACGACGCGAACCATGCCGTGCGTCTCGTGTTCGCCGACGACTATGTGCGGGCGAACTGGCTGGCGGGCACGAATCCCAGAATCATCATCAGATTCGAGGGCGTCGTGGCCGAGGATGCCCCGGCCGACACCGTGGTTGACAACCAGTGGGCGTTGACCTTGAACAACTCGGTCACACCAAGCAACAAGGTATGGAACGATCCGCCCGACTTCCAGCCGGGCAAGATGGCGCCTGCCGTCGAGCAGGCCGTCATATCGCCGCAGTAGGCACCGGTCAGCCACCAAATCAGATAATCCTTGGCATCGATGAGCACGTGGCGAACCTGCGCATACCGGTCGGGCTGATACCTGGACATCCACATCAGCTTGGCTATAGGCAGGGACCCATCGCACGGATTCCCCATTCGGGCGCGGAAGGAATCAGCCCCATACATTTCCGTCAGCTCAGCAGACTCTTCTTCAGCCCTGCCGTCCGCGTACAGGATCGCCGGCCCGACAGGCTGCCCCTGCGCATCCAAGGCGATCAGGTCCTGCATCTGTCCGCTCATGATGATGCCGGTGACCTGGTCGCTCTTGAAATGCTCAAGAATCTTCCCAGCTTTAGCCAAAAGGTCACGGGACACCTCGATGAAGGCCTGCAGCCAATCCTCGGGATTCTGCTCGACACGTCCGTCAGTTGTGTCAATGGGCAGAAGACCGCTGGACGCACACACCCTGGCAGTGCCTTGGTCATCCACAAGAACGGCCTTGACCTGCGTGGTGCCCACATCGAATGCGGCTGTATAGGTCATACCGGTCATCCTAGGCCTTCCCAGCCGCCCAGATGACGACATGATCCCGTATGTGGACTGACGCGGTTACCTTTGGGATCCTGACCAGTCCACCACTGCTTCGACATTGTTCCCGTCCGGATCCAAGACGAAAGCCGAATAATACTCGGGATGATAATCACGCAGCCCGGGAGCACCATTGTCACGGCCCCCGGCAGCGAGCGCCTCCCTGTAAAAGGCATCTACCGTTGCGGCATCAGCGGCCCTGAAGGCTATGTGCGTCACCGGTGAACCGGTCCCGTCCTCGCCTGGTGTCAGATAGAAGTCTGAGTGGGCTCCATCATCCTCAGCACCGAACCCAATGGTGGGCTCATGGTGGGCCTTGGCCACATAGCCCAATGGTGCCAAGGCTTTGCTATAGAAATCGATAGAAGCCCGGATATCCCGAACCTTCAGCGTCAGATGATCAATCATGGCCGTAATTCTAGGTGAATCATCAACCAATGAGGGCAGACCGCCCAGAATGATCTTTTCCCCGTGCCGCTCGATGCCGATGATCACCGAACACAATCCTCAAGGCTATGGTTCAGATGTACTGGCCGCCGGGTAGGTGCATGAAGTCCTCCACCTTGTTCCATTTGACCGCGTATCCAGCTCCGTGGGCACAGAAGACCGAGTCAGGGGTGTTCTCCAGGTCGGACTCGGGATCGTACCCGATGGAATCCACAAGAGCATCCTGGTCCTGGCAGGGACGATACCCATTGAAGAAACAGGTCAAATGTCCGCGGCCATGGGTGTAGGTGCTGACCTCGATGGCATAATCACGCATCTGAGATACTGGCGCATCCCCTTCCAATTCGACAGTATCCCCGTCTGCCTGCGGTTCCGAGAAGCCGCCCTTCATCCGGTAGATGTCCGACATGGCCCTGCCCAAATTCTTCTGAGGAACAGTGAGTCTGAAATGGTACCAGGGCTCCAGAAGTATATTGCGCGCTTTCATCAGCCCCTGCCGGACGGCCCGGTAGGTGGCCTGGCGGAAGTCCCCGCCCTCGGTGTGCTTGATATGGCCGCGGCCATCCAATAGGGTGATGCGCATATCGGTGATGGGCGAACCCGTCAGAACTCCCAAATGCTCCTTCTCCGCAAGGTGGGTCATGATGAGCCGCTGCCAGTTCCCGTCCAGGCGATCGAGACTGCAGGTCGACGCAAAACTGAGACCGCTGCCCGGCTCTGTAGGTTCCAGGAGCAGATGGACTTCGGCGTAATGACGAAGGGGCTCGAAATGTCCAACGCCTTCGACGGGGGCCGCGATAGTCTCCCTATAGAGGATTCCGCCCTGGCTGAAGGAGACCTGCATGCCGAACCGCCGCTCCAACTCCTCCTGAATCACCTCCAACTGAACCTGGCCCATGATACGCAGGTGAATCTCCTGGAGCTGTTCCTGCCAGGCCACATGCAGGAGGGGATCCTCATCCTCCAAGATGCGCAAGGCGCTCAACAAGTGGTGCGGGTCCACCCCTTCGGCCTCCACTGCATAGGACAGCACCGGCTCCAGCACAGGAGTCAGATCCTTCCGCTCGCACCCAAGCCCCTGCCCCGGACGTGTCAAGTCAAGGCCGGTTGCCGCCACAATGCTTCCGGCCTGGGCGCAATCCGTCAACCTATAGGAGTCTCCCGAATAGACACGAAGCTGATCAACCGTCTCCCTGGTCTCAACGCGTCCGTTCTTCCCTATATCTCCAGCTGTCCTGTACGCCTCCGCAACAGAACCCGATTCTTTGCTGGCTTCATCTCCATGACGGAGCTCGGTGGCCAAAGAGGATTTGACCGGCAGCCCGCCACCGGTCACCTTGAGCCAGGTCAATCTGGCACCCTTGTCATCATGCGATACCTTAAACACCCTTGCACCGAACTGTTTGCCGTAGGCAGGCGAAAGGGTGTACCGCTCCAGCCCCTCCAGGAGCGCGTCGATTCCGTCCAAGCGCAGGGCAGACCCAAGGAAACAGGGGAAGAGGCGGCGGTCGGCAACCAGTCCCGCCAGACTTTCATCCGATATGCCCTCGGTCTTGAGATACTCCTCCATCACATTCTCGTCGAGCAGGGCCACATCCTCCATATCGCCATGCCCAAGTCCACGGCTCAAATCGAAGCAGTCCGGAGACCAGCGTTGCTTGCAGCTTTCAAGAATGCGGGCGGCATCAGCACCAGGAGCATCCAACTTGTTGATAAAAATGAAGGTGGGTACCCCGTAGCGTGCCAGAAGTCGCCAAAGCGTATCGACATACCCCTCTAATCCGGCTGTGGCATCGACGACCAGAAGAGCATAGTCCAAGACTGAGAGAACCCTCTCCATCTCGGCTGAGAAATCCACATGGCCGGGTGTGTCAATGAGGGTCAGATCGACATCGCGATAGGTCAACCGGGCTGGCTTGGAGAAGATGGTGATGCCACGTTGACGCTCCAGTTCGTTGGTGTCGAGGTGGGCATCGCCATGGTCCACCCTGCCCAGACGGCGAATTCCTCCGCCCCGGTAAAGCATGGCTTCCGAGAGCGTGGTCTTGCCGGCATCGACATGGGCCAGCATTCCCACCACTATTCTCTTGACCATCGGGGGCCTCCCTCGCTCTTCATGTTTATGCGCACTCTATGGTCAGTCTGCCGAAACCTGATAGGTCAGGTCGTGGATGACCCGTCCGGCATTGATCCCCTTACGCTCGAAATTGGTCACGATTCTGCCGTCGAACCGCTCCGACTCCATGAACACGGCATGAGGCAGGGATTTGGCCTGATCAGCCGTCCCCTTACCGACATGTTGGGTGGGCAGACTGACTCGTAGATTGCCCAGGTTTTTGAATCTCGGATTCTTATCCATCACCTCATGCACATGCAGGGCGTAATCCTCGATGTCGGTTGCAATTCGCCAGATGCCGCCAGGCACCAAGCACCTCGCCAGATCTTCAGCCAGAGCCGGCTGGACCAGACGACGCTTGTGGTGCTTCATCTTGGGCCAGGGGTCGGGGAAGAAGGTCCAGACTTCCTTGATCAGCCCAGGATCCATCCGGGCCAGAAGGTCCGGGGCGTTGACCTGGGCAAGCCGCAAATTATCCAGGTCGGATTTACCGGCCATCAGCATGGTATGGGCCAACCCTGGCTGATAGACCTCCAGGGCCAGGTAGTTCTCATCGGGGTGCTCCCGGGCGCTGGCGACGACGTTCTCCCCCTGGCCGGATCCGATCTCGACGATCAGCGGCGCATCCCGTCCCCAGACCGACCCGATCATTGCTGCATCACAACGCAGGTCCTCGGCAACTGTCAACGAGCCCTCAGCCTGGCCCAAATCGAGCAGGTATCTGGTGGAATACCGAGCCCAAGCCCTCGCCAGCCGATCGTTCAGCTTCTCGGACCGCCTCACATAGGAGACGATGGACCTCATGGGGGCCTTGCTCTGTCTTTCTGCACTCATCACAGCTCATATATATCCTAGAAAGCGGATACAAGCGGGCACAACAGTCACATGTGCCCGTGATATACTCAATCTAGAACAAAAAACAACAAAAGATTGCAAAACCGAACAAGCTCTTACGTCCGGTTTTCGACAGGAAAGGCATGTAAATGTCAGTTTTGGTTACAGGCGGCTGCGGATACATCGGCGCCCATGTGGTCCACGCCCTGCAAGAGGCCGGCAAGGAGGTCGTCGTGGTCGATGACCTCAGCTATGGCAAACCCGACCGGATCGGCAAGGCCCGTCTCTACGGCGCTGATGTGGCCGCTCCTGGTGCCGACGAACGTCTGGCTGAGATCATCGAGGAGAACAAGGTCGACTCGGTCATCCACTTCGCCGCCCGCAAGCAGGTGGGCGAGTCCGTGGAGAAGCCCATCTGGTACTACCGGCAGAACCTGAACGGCATGATCAACGTCCTGTCCGCAATGGCAAAGACCGATGCCAAGAAGCTGGTCTTCTCCAGCTCAGCCGCGACTTACGGCGAGCCTCCGGTCGACGTGGTCCCCGAGGATGTGCAGCCCATGGTCCCCATCAACCCCTACGGCCAGACCAAGTTGGTCGGCGAGTGGATGGCCCGGGCCTGCGAGCAGCCTTACGGCATCCGCTTCTGCGCCCTGCGCTACTTCAACGTGGCCGGCTGCGGACCGGTCAGCCTGGAGGACCCGGCTGTCCTCAACCTGATTCCCATGCTCTTCGACAGGCTGCGGCAGGGCAAGGCACCCGCCATCTTCGGCGACGACTACCCCACCCCCGACGGCACCTGCGTGCGCGACTACATCCACGTCTCCGATCTGGCCGATGCCCACATCGCCGCCCTGGACTACCTGGACCGCGACCAGCGCCGCTACGACGCCTTCAACGTGGGCACCGGCCAGGGCACATCCGTTCGCCAAATCGTGGACGAAGTCAGGAAAGTGACGGGTCTGCCCTTCACCGAGGCCATCAAGCCCCGCCGTGCCGGCGACCCGCCGCACCTGATCGGCGACCCCACCCGGATCAACACCGAGATGGGATGGCATGCCAAGTACGGCGTCGAAGAGATCGTCGAATCGGCCTGGAAGGCCTGGCAGGCCAACCCTGCCCACCACATCGACACCGATGGCTGGCAGCAGCAGGACTAGGCAGCGACGCGCCGGGGCTTGCATTCCCCCGGCGCTCATGTAAACTTTCCTCTTGGCTGTTCAAGCAGCCTCGGCTCCGTAGCTCAGTTGGTTAGAGCGCCGCCCTGTCACGGCGGAGGTCACCGGTTCAAGTCCGGCCGGAGTCGCTGGGAACGGTCTGACCCGGTTTTTCCGGGTCTTTTCGACTGTTCATGGCTCTGTAGCTCAGTTGGTAGAGCGAGCGACTGAAAATCGCTAGGTCAACGGTTCGATCCCGCTCGGAGCCACCAGCCATTAAGCCCCTGAGATTCTTAAGGAATCTAGGGGCTTAATTGATATTTCATGGGCTATAGGAACTAAACGCGTTGTTTATGTTGGGGGTTTGGCCTTGTGGCTGTAAGCGTGTTGGGTGGTTGTTAATAGGTCGGG